>PVUG01000046.1 GCA_003001975.1 Martelella mediterranea | reverse complement strand
GACGCCGTCAAACATCTGATTCTTTGCCGGGTGGAGCGCCGGCCGCCGCGACTGGATCTGTCGATTTATCCCTACCTGCCGAGAGCAACCGTCGAGACGACATCGGCGAAGGCGTATATGGGCCTCCTGTCATCGGGGAAGGGAGAAGCGGCATGAGCACCGAAGCGCCCGAGATCCTGCTTGCCCACGACCTCAAGAGCCTGAAGCTGCCGACCTTCCAGCGGGAGTATCAGAAACTGGCCCGGCTTTGCGCCACCGAGGGCGTCGATCATATCGGATACCTCACCCGGCTTGCCGAGCGGGAGATGATCGAACGGGATCGTCGCAAGGTCGAGCGCCGTATCAAGGCAGCCAAATTCCCGGTTGTCAAAAGCCTCGACAGTTTCGATTTTGCTGCCATACCGAAGCTCAACAAGATGCAGGTCTTGGAGCTGGCCCGCTGCGAATGGATCGAGCGTCGTGAGAACGTCATCGCTCTCGGCCCCAGCGGAACCGGCAAGACGCACATCGCGCTCGCCCTTGGCCTGGCCGCCTGCCAGAAGGGCCTGTCCGTTGGCTTCACCACAGCCGCCGCCATGGTCAGCGAGATGATGGAGGCCCGTGACGAGCGGCGCCTCTTGCGTTTCCAGAAGCAGATGGCAGGGTACAAGTTGCTGATCATCGACGAACTCGGCTTCGTGCCGTTGTCAAAGACCGGCGCGGAACTGCTGTTTGAACTGATCTCGCAACGCTATGAACGGGGCGCCACCCTGATCACCAGCAATCTGCCCTTTGACGAATGGACCGAAATCCTAGGATCCGAGCGACTGACCGGCGCTCTGCTCGACCGCGTCACGCACCATGTCAACATTCTCGAAATGAATGGCGACAGCTATCGTCTCGCCCAAAGCCGCGCCCGAAAGGCCGGCTGAAACCCTTCAGAAAATCGCAACGCCGGTATGAGCCCCCCGCTCGGGCTACGCCCTCCCGCGGGCCCCATACCGGCGTCCAAAGTGGTCCAAAGTGGCCGACTTTTGCTCCGCCCCGTGGCCGGTTTTTACGCCGCCGTTGACAGGTGCGCCCGGCCCACTCATAGACGTCCTGAAAAAGATGATGGTGAAGCGCTTTCAGGTGCCGGGTATCGAAGGTCGGCTCCGGCCCGCCCCCGAGACGTAGTTCGATGAGCCGGCCCGCGACCCGTTCCGCCTCAACGGCAGAGAGCTTGTCGGTATCGGTTAAGCCATCGATGTTCTTGAGCGTACCGTTTTCGTAAGCGTAGTTCGTCATCCGTTGGCGGCGCGGAACTCTTTGAGCATCGGAACGATGTCGGAGGCCTCGATCTCGCCGCGAATGAAAGCCTCGAAAATGTGATCGGTGGCAGGATCGCGCTTCAGGCCTTCCATGGCATTGGAATGATCAGCGCTGTTGACCAGCCGGCGCCGCTTTTCCATCTCGGCATCGGAGATGCGCATCTTTTCAAGGGTGCTCGCCATGGTCTTTCCTTCTTCAGATCG
>PVUG01000045.1 GCA_003001975.1 Martelella mediterranea | reverse complement strand
CGTGGAATTGCAACGCGTTACGATAAACGCGCCGACAACTATCTCGCGGCAATCAAGCTCTTCTCAGTGCGATTATGGCTAAAGCGTTACGAGTCATCGGGTAATTTGTGGCTGCCTCCCTCGGACCTGAAAGATGGGTCACTCTTCTGGCTATCGAAAGCTGAAGGAAGGACGCAGCCATGACGTATTATGCCGGACTGGACCTGTCGATGGAAACCACGCAGGTCTGCATTGTGGACGAAACTGGTAAGAAGGTCGCCTCGATGAAGGTCGAGAGCAGTCCCGATATGATCGCAAATGCATTACGCGGCGTCGGCGGCGTCGAACGAGCTGTCATAGAAACCGGACGGATGTCGCCGGCGATATGCCATGGTTTGCGTGCTCTGGATATTCCGATTGTCTGCATCGATGCCCGGCAGGCACATCAAAGCCTAAAAGTATTGAAGGCCAACAAAACCGATCCGCATGACGCAGCCGGCCTGGCCCAACTGGCCAGAACCGGGTTCTATAAGGAGGTGCACGTCAAATCTCCCGCGGCGCACGGCGTGCGAAGCATCATTACGACACGCAGCCACCTGGTCGAATCTCGAGTTCGCCTCGACAACATGATCTGTGGTCTGTGCGCGACCTTCGGCTTCAAGCCTGGGCCTGGCCAAGGCAAGGCGTTTATCGACCGGGTGATGGAGGCAGCTAAAACACCCGGTTTGGCTCAGAGCATCACCGCACTACTCGCAGTGAGAACAGGCCTGACGGCGCAGATTAAGGAGATGGACCGTGTTTTACGTGAGCTCGCGCATCGATCCCAATCCTGCCGGCAACTCATGACCATCCCCGGTGTTGGTGTGCAAACGTCTGCCGCTTTTGTCGCTGCCGTTGATGAAGTCGGCCGCTTCCGACAATCACGCACCGCCGGTGCCTACTTCGGCCTCGTCCCAAGACGCCATCAATCTGGAGAAATTGATTGGACGGGGCGGATCACCAAACAAGGGGACAGCATGGTTCGAAAACTTCTCTACGAAGCGGCCAACTCGATCCTCACACGCAGTCGCGGGAGCTTTGCGCTCAAGGGTTGGGCAATGAAGATCGCCAAGAGGCGTGGACTGCGGAAGGCACGAGTAGCGCTGGCGCGTCGTCTTGCCGTCATCATGCATGCCATGCTGCGCGATGGCACTTTGTTCGAAACATAAGATGAGGTAAAATCTGTTTGCCAGCGGTGAAGCCGGATAGCTGATCCGAGGGCGGTGTCCCGAGAGGGAACGCAGGGACGAACGATCTGCGAAGGTTACCGGATGAGCCAAAGAGCCCGCTTCGAGTCAATGCAACGTTCAACCTTGTGAAACCCGATACAGCACGATCGCTGCTTGCAGCTATCAGTGCGGACAGATCCTTGAAACCCTCAAGGGACAACACCGCCAAGCTCTGCAAATTACAGATCTACGGCCTAGAAGCCGTCAGACCGCTTACGGCCCCTTTGCCGTCGTACGCCATCAATGCAGCATCGGTCGGTTTTCCAGCCTATCCGCTCGCTCAAGCATTCGGATGACTGACCTGAGGCTCTGCGCCGGTTTTCTGCCGGCAAACCTCTCGATGACTTCGGTGATGATCTCGATCGAATTCTCCGACAGTCCACGACGCTGCCCTTCCTGTCTGGCGAAGGCGATGAGAGCCGGCGTGCTGAGCTCAGTCAGGTTGATGGTGACAAGCCGGCTTAACAGCGGTTCCGACACCCCGTTGAGGCTGTTAGCCGTCAGGATCCAGCCAACCCAGCGCATGTCGAAGCGGAGTTGATAGTGGGG
>PVUG01000044.1 GCA_003001975.1 Martelella mediterranea | reverse complement strand
GCTCGGGCTACGCCCTCCCGCGGGCCTCATACCGGCGTCCAAAGTGGCCGACTTTTACTCCGCCCCATGGCCGGTTTTTACGCCGCCGTTGACATATTTCACCGGTATCTATTCGAAGATGCATAAGGGAGTCGTGCCGCATTCGGAGCCGATCACTGCAGCTAATGTCGATCTCTTGCAGGATCAGGCGATGGTGTTCCTGTGCATCGACAAATCGGAGATTAAACTGCCAATCATCCGCGCCTTGGAGGCCTTTCAGGTGCCGTTTATCGATGTCGGCATGGGCATTGATATGGTAGACAACGCTCTTATCGGAACGCTTCGCACGACGACCAGCACTCCGCAGTTCCGTGCGCATGTGCATGACCGTGCACGCATACCCATGACCGACGCCGGGATGGATGATCTGTACGCGCAGAATATCCAGGTTGCGGATCTCAATGCACTCAATGCCTGTCTCGCTGTCATTCGCTGGAAGAAGCTTTGCGGTTTCTACCGCGACACCGAGGGCGAGCATTTCAGTCTCTTTACGCTCGATGCCAATCATTTACTCAACGAGGATGCTGCCTGATGCCGATCGCAACGTTGCGGCATCATTTTGTCGCCGGATTCCCAGACCGCCTTCAACCCGGCATCCTCTATATCTCGATCGAATTCGCGAGCATGTCGCACCTTTGCTGTTGCGGTTGCGGAAGAGAAGTGATCACTCCATTGAGCCCGAAGGACTGGAAGTTCATCTATGATGGCGAGAACGTCAGCGTCCATCCGTCAATCGGCAACTGGTCCCTGCCTTGCCGATCACATTACATCATTCAGTCCGGGGGCATTCGCTGGGCCGACGATTGGAGCGACGAACAAATCTCTGCCGGCCGACAGCGCGATCTGATCGCCAAACGAGGTACGGGCAATCAACGAGCCGGCTCTGCTCCGCCCGCGCACGCGCTTGCCAAAAAGCCTGCTGCGGTGGTGCGTCCGGGTTTCTGGTCCGCCCTCTGGAACAAGCTCTTCGGATAGGCATCATATTAGCCAACCGTGCTGAAGGCTTTCTCGAGGGAACGGTAGTCTAGCGGTCGATTTGAGAGGGTGTTGGCGATGTTTACAGTTGTCGCACGTAGTGTCAGCCTCGCAGCGAGGATAAGGACTGGCTGAACGACTGGTTTGAGGGGCATTCCTGACTGTCCGCTGCTCCATACAAGCTCAGCGGAAGCGCGTTATAGACAAAAAAGCGGAATTGTCTATAACTTGAATGGTTGTTGCTGCATCTCGGCAAGGCGACATGATGTATATGGTTCTCCGACAGGTCGAAACCGCTGAAAGCTGTCATCCAACTCGGCTACGGACTCGACTAAAGACCTTGGTCTGCCCAGTTCTTCCGCAGGGTTTTCGCCGGCCGAGATAGCGGGGTGCCGGGCTAAGCCTACACCCGTTTTCTCGATCACATCGAATGCATCGCAGCCTGCACTGGTTGCGAAAGCACCAAACATTCTTCATTGTCCCGCCGTCGAGATTCGAAGGTAGATACAGGTGGGCTCGTGCGATTCATCGGTGACATCCATGCAGACGGTGCAGCCTATGCATCCGCAGTCGCCGGAGTTGATGAGAGCATTCAGGTCGGTGATCTCGAAATTGGGATTGCTCGGGAGGAAGACGTCAGAAAATGGCCCTGCCAACCTGGAAGCGGCCATCGCTTCATCCGCGGCAACCATGACAACCCATCCGTATGCCGAAATCACCCGCAATTCATCGAAAGCGGCGCCGAAGGCGACATGTTTTTCGTGAACGGGGCTTGGTCGATCGATCAGGACGATCGCGAGGAGAACAAGGACTGGTGGCCAGACGAAGAGCATAGTCAGAGAGATCTGGACCTGCTTTTCGAAGCCTGGTCCAACAGGCAACCGCGCGTCATGGTTTCGCATGACTGTCCGTGGCGTGTCAGCCAGGAACTCTTCCAAATCATTGATTTCTCGCCCGGTCCATCCCGCACGGCCCGTGCGCTTCAGGCGATGTTTGACTGTCACTAACCCGAGTTCTGGGTTTTCGGCCACTGGCACAAAAGGCGCGATCAAAAAATCGGGTCGACACGCTTCGTATGCCTTGAGCGAGGCGGCTGGATTGATATCGACCTGATGGTCAAAACTGCGCCTTGATGGGTTGCTCTTCAGCATCGCCACCGAACTGATGTGCGTTCACCACATCACGAGAGTGACGAACTACCCGATCTGTTTATGCCGCCACCGGAAACCTATGCGTTTGCCGAAGAGCGCCGCCTTTTCTATGTCGCAATAGCCGCTGAGCTTGGAATCGCAGGTGGATGAACGTCAGCGGCCAGTCACAGCGCGCGAACAGATCAGTTTTGGATCTATAGTCGAAGTCCCGTTCTCACGGGGAAGCGAGAGAGAAAGAACTCATCTCCCCAGGAGGGCCTCGCATGCCTGCGGTGTCAGATCCGCAGCGAAGTAAATATCGAACTCGACATCCCAAGATGCCTGGATCGTGTCCCAGCGCGTGGTGTAACAGGATTTCATAGCCATCGGAGATTTCCGGTAGGGTCGGGTTGTTCAAGACTAACCTGAAGGACACCACC
>PVUG01000043.1 GCA_003001975.1 Martelella mediterranea | reverse complement strand
TAACAATAGACCGTTTTGAACAAACAATCCTCGGGCTTGACCCGAGGATCCAGGGCCACAGATGTATGCTTGCTTGAAACCCTTTCTTGTCAAAGGGGTGAATGGAATGGATGCTCGGATCACGTCCGAGCATGACACCTGTGGGGACGGCTGACCGAGGCAATAACCCGCACGTCTTCGGATTTGCCAGCAGTCTGAAAGCCGCCTTCCGGGGCGGCATATGGTGTACTCAGCGCCGGAGGATGATTGTCTTCGGTGCTCAGCTCAATTGCCGCTGTTTGCGGCAACCTTGGTGGTGTCTTCATTGCCGAGCAGGGCATCGATGCGCTTGCGCTCGGATTCGAAACGGGCAAGCTGGGCGCCCTCCAGCGCGTCGGAATTCGGGAAGCGAACCTTCATCGGATCGACCTTGGTGCCGTTGACGATCATCTCGTAGTGAAGATGCGGTCCGGTCACGAGGCCGGTGGCACCGATATAGCCGATGACCTGGCCCTGTTTGACCCGCGCGCCTTTCTTGACATCCGGGGCGATCTTGCTCTGGTGATTGTAGGATGTCTCATAGCCATTGGCGTGGCGGATGATGGTCTGGTTGCCATAGCCGGAAGACGACCAGCCGGCCGTTTCGACAATGCCGTCGCCGGCAGCGATGATCGGGGTTCCTGTGGGCGCTGCCCAGTCGACGCCGCTGTGCATGCGAGAATATTTGAGGACCGGGTGGCGGCGCATGCCGAAACCTGATGTGAACTTGCCGTTGGGGACCGGATTGCGCAGCAGGAAACGGCGGATGCTGCGGCCCTTCGCATCGTAGAAATCGACGGCGCCGGTCTCCTGATCGGCGAAACGGTAGAGACGAATGTCCTGACCGCCGATCTTGGCGTCGATGTAGAAAAGTTCCGACGTCGCCGTTGCCCGTCCGTTCGGGTCGGCATCGGAGAAGAACAGTTCAAGCTGATCATCCGGCGAAGCCATGGACTGCAGATCGACCTTGCTGGCAAGCAGATTGATCAACTGGCTGGCCATGTCGTTGGTCAGTCCGTAGGTCAGCATGGCGCGGAAAATACCGTCATAGACCCGCACGGGCTTTTGTGCCGTTCCAAGCAGGAGATCGGTATCGTCGGCGGAGGCGTTGGCGACCGCGTCGCTCATCGGCGGTTCGACACCGTCGACGAACTGGCCATCATCATTAAGCGCCATCGTCATCAGATGCTCGCCGTCACGATAGAGGCTGAGACGGACAACCCGCATGTTGCGCCCCATACGCATCAGGCCGATACGCAGGATATCGCCGGCCTTCAGCATCGGCGTGTCGGTGCCCTTTTCAACCTGATGGCTGAGTTCGGTTGCAAGCGGCGCCGGATAACCGGCCGCCACCAGAAATGTCTCGACACCCACCTGCTGGCGCACCGGCAGGATGTCGTCGTTGAAATCCTGCGTGAACACCGATTGAAGCGCGCTCACCGAAACATTTTCGTCAACGATCTGCGCGGCCATGGCCGGCTTCAGGGGCAGCATCACCTGCTCCGGTTCGAAGCGGTCCGGGTCGACATAACTCAACATCGACAGGTCGCCGACGCTGTCATGCAGCACGTTTTCGTTGGCGAGGATGGTGTCCTCGATCTCGGCGGTGGTCAGTCCGGAGGCAAAAGGGAGCGCCGGTCTTGTCGCAGGGAAGGGGGTGAATTTGAGTTCCACCTCGCCTTCCACATCCGTGTCGTAGATGACATCGGTGGCATGTGACGGCGGTCCGGCGCGCTCAGTGGTCGAAAACACCTCGAAAGGGTCGAAGGCCGGATAGTCCGGCGTCTTGCCGTAATTTGCCGCCAGTGCCATCCGCACTTCGGAAAACGGTTCATAATGAATGACGTCGCGATCGCCCTGCCGCACGGCCGTCGGCACTTGCAGAATGCGGCGGTTGGAGGGCTTGGCGATGACCGTCGTCGGCACCAGACGTTTGCCTCTCACCGCGTCGTCATCGGTGCCTGTGGCAGCCGTCTTGGCAAAAGCGGAGGCCGGCGTGGCCAGACGCTCGCGGCCGTCAACGGCCGCCGAAAGCGCGATCGCCATCAATGCCGTGCTGGTAATGCCTGTCAGGCAGGCGCCGGCAAGCCAGCGGATCGACACATCGCGGCGGGCGGGCGGCGTCTTGCCGTCCACGACAATCGGCGTGCTTCTGCCGAACCAACGAGCAGGATTTTTCTTTTGTTTCATATGCGTGTGGTCTTAAACCTGCTTTGCCCGCGTCGAAATTGGTATCAATCATGTGCCGAAAATCGCCGCGGGTGTCAAATCACCATTGAACGCAAACGCAATCAACGCCCCCGCCTATGCGACTGCACCAAGGCAGCTACCGGCGATATATCCGCCTTCCAGACCTGTTGGGGAGGAAAAAGGCATATTGAGGGCATGTCCGGGTTTCTCCACATCTGCCTTCCTAAGAAGCGTCTTGCTAAGAAGCGTCTTGAAAATCTTAACGGGCGTTTACCTTTGCGATTTTAACGGTTTGAGAGAATATACAACAAAACCAATAACTTAACAAAAATGTCATTTTTTTTGGGGTTGGGAGTTGACGGTTTGCGGAAATGGGGTCTATAAGCCGCCTCACCGAACGACGGGGCGGCGCTGAG
>PVUG01000042.1 GCA_003001975.1 Martelella mediterranea | reverse complement strand
GGGCGCCGACAGGCGGCGGCTCTGGCAGGGACAGCGCCCCACCCCAGCGAAAGCGGCAACGCAAACGGACGCCGACGACAACGGGGCGGAAGGCCTCAGGTCAAGACAACCCTGTTCATGCCCGCCATGTGTGCCGCACAGGGAAAGGGACAATTCGCACCCTTCTACAAACGCCTCATCCAAAATGGAAAACCACCCATCGTCGCAATCGCCGCGACAATGCGAAAAATCATCATAACCATCAACGCAAGGATAAGGGACAATCAACAACAACAGAGTTGATGACACATGAGAGTGTGGCGCCGACCTCCATGCAGCATGGAGCGCGGTGCGAAAATTGGATGCCGATCTTGGGCGCGCTTCGCAGCCCTTTCGGTTGGTCAGTCAAGCCTTCAAAAGGTGAACGGTCTGTTCAGGTTTTCCCCGTCCGGAATTTGATCCCGGTCAACTTTTCAAGGCGCGTTCTGCCTATCTTGTGGGCATCGAACACCTGCTTTATGGGGACTGAAAAATGAGCGATATCACTTTTAAAAACGAACCGGCGCGGCTTTATTTCCCGTTCCTTGCCGGTTTTTATGACCGGGTTGCCCAGCCGCTGGCCTGGGTTGCTTTCCGCGTTGCCATTGGCGGGCTTCTCGCCATCGAGGGCTGGCCGAAGATCACCCATCCGATGGGGCAGGTGGGGTTTGTCGAAAACCTGCATTTCTATCCCGGCTGGCTGTGGTCGCCGACACTTGCCGCCCTCCAGTTCTTCGGCGGCATTTTGATCGTGCTGGGCCTTTTCACCCGTGCGGCCGCGCTGGCGAACGCCGTCATGCTGTCGATCACGATCGTGTTCCACTACACCCACCCCTATGGCCATGCCTTTCTGACGCCGGCCGGTATTGAGGCTTTGACAACGCATGCGGAGTTTTTCACCAGCGCCGCACAGCGCCGGCTTGCCGATGGCGGCCATGCCTTCCTTGAACTGGCGCAGGGAAAGGCGGAACAGGATTCGTGGTTCTGGGCCGGCGGTGCGTTCCTCTTTGCGGCATTCGGCGGCCGCTATTTCGCACTCGACAATATGATGAAGAAGATCTTCTGACTGCCACCTGCAGAACAGCGCGAACGGGCCGGGCATTTTTGCACCGGCCCGTTGGCTTCAGGGATATCCGTCAGGCCGCCATACGGGCGGCTTTTTTGCGTGCGCGTCTGCGCTCCATCAGCCAGGGCCGTACGATCCGGTAGCCCAGAAGCAGAACCACCGCGGCGATATAAAACATGATTTCCGGGCCGATGACCTTGCGGCTCATGGCAAAGTGAAGCGTGCCCAATGCCGCGATCACATAGACGAGCTTGTGCAGGCGGATCCAGTTCTGCTTCAGCTTGCGGATGGCGTAATTGCTGGAGGTCAGCGCCAGCGGCACGAGCAGGATCAGCGCCAGCATGCCGAAGGTGATGAACGGACGCTTGATGACGTCCTGAACGACCACAGCAAGGTTCATCTGCTGGTCGAGCACCAGATAGACCAGAAAATGGAACGAGACGTAATAAAAGCCGAGCAGGCCCAGCGCGCGGCGAAAGCGCAGCAGGTTGACGCCGGCAAGGTCTTTCAGCGGCGTGACGCAGAGGGTGAGCAGGATGAACCGCAAGGCCCAAATGCCAAGCAGGTGCTCAAACGTCTTGACCGGGTCGACCCCGAGCCGGTTGGTGGCGCCAAGCCAGAAATACCAGATCGCGGGCAGAAGGCCGGCCGCGTAGAGCGCCCAGACGGGGGCGGAGCGCTTCAGGCTCTGGCCCTTACGCTTTTTCGGTTTTGTTGCTTTCATCTCCGGGCTCAGTAGTTCTTCTTCAGGTCCATGCCGGCGTAAAGGCTTGCAACCTCATCGCCATAGCCGTTGAACATCTGCGTATTGATGCGCTTGCCGCCGCCGAAAAGGCCACCGCCTTCGCCGATGACGCGTTCGCTCGCCTGGCTCCAGCGCGGATGCGGCACATTGGGGTTCACATTGGCGTAAAACCCATATTCATGCGGGGCCAGCAGGTTCCAGCTGTTGGGCGGCTGGGTGTCGGTCAGCGTGATCTTTGTGATCGACTTGATGCCCTTGAAACCGTATTTCCACGGCACGACAAGGCGCATCGGCGCGCCGGACTGGTTGAGCAGCGTCTTGCCGTAAAGCCCGACGGCAATGATGGTCAGCGGGTGGTTGGCCTCGTCCAGCCTCAGACCTTCGACATAGGGCCATGGCATGGGCTGGCCGAAACCGCTCTGGCCGGGCATTTCCTTCGGCCGCACCACGCCTTCGAAGGCGACATATTTCGCCGAACCCGTAGGCTCGGCCATATCGATGATGGATTTCAGCGGAATGCCGACCCATGGAATGACCATCGACCAGGCTTCGACACAGCGCATCCGGTAGACGCGATCTTCCAGCGGAAACTTCGTCAGCAGGGTTTCGATATCCACCGTCTGCGGTTTTTGCACCATGCCGCCGATTTCAAATGTCCAGGGATAGGGCTTGAAATCCTCCGAATTTCTGAACGGATCGGCCTTGCCGATGCCGAATTCGTAGAAATTGTTATAGTGGGTAATGTCTTCGAAACTGGTCTCGGCGCGCTTCGGTTTGGGAAAGGGGCCGGGAACGGTCTTCAGGCTCTCGCCCTGCGCCAGCTTCGGGGACGCGGCAAAGGCGCCCGGCGCGGCGGCAAAGGTGGCGCCTGCGGCCAGACCGGCAAGCAGGGTGCGCCGGTTGATGTAGAGATGCTCCGGCGTAATTTCCGAAGCCGGAATGTGCGGCGGTTTGTAGGCGGACATCAGCATGCCTCCTTCACGGCTTGTGAATTCTGCTATGAACAACTACGCATGAAGATTGCCTATAGTTTGCCCGATCACAATAAACATCGGAACCACGTTTTCGTGTTCGCGTTGTGAGAAAGCCGGAGAAGCAGGGGAAACGAACCGTACCGGAGAGTACCGTTTTCCCGCCAAGCGATAGTGACAGGCCTCTCAAATTACGTTACCAAACGCCAAACGAGGCGCATAAACGCGAAAAATGCGAGCGGTGCTTAACGAGGAGGGCCCTTGAACGGGCCGGCATCAGACGCCCGGATTTTAAGAAAGGAAGCCCCATGCCAGCCTATCGTTCCAGAACGACGACACACGGACGTAACATGGCCGGCGCGCGCGGTCTGTGGCGCGCAACCGGCATGAAGGAAGGCGATTTCGGCAAGCCGATTATCGCCGTGGTCAATTCATTCACCCAGTTTGTGCCCGGTCACGTGCATTTGAAGGACCTTGGCCAGCTTGTCGCGCGCGAAATCGAAAGCGCCGGCGGCGTTGCCAAGGAATTCAACACCATTGCCGTCGATGACGGCATCGCCATGGGCCATGACGGCATGCTCTATTCGCTGCCCTCGCGCGAAATCATCGCCGACAGCGTTGAATACATGGTCAATGCCCATTGCGCCGATGCGATGGTCTGCATTTCCAACTGCGACAAGATCACCCCCGGCATGCTGATGGCCTCGCTGCGCCTCAATATTCCGACGATCTTCGTTTCCGGCGGCCCGATGGAGGCCGGCAAGGTGGTGCTCAACGGCAAGGAACAGGCGCTCGATCTGGTCGACGCCATGGTCGCTGCCGCCGACGACCGGATTTCCGACAGCGACGTTCAGTCGATCGAGCGTTCGGCCTGCCCGACCTGCGGTTCCTGCTCCGGCATGTTCACCGCCAATTCGATGAACTGTCTGACGGAAGCCCTGGGCTTGTCACTGCCGGGCAACGGCTCGACGCTCGCCACCCATGCCGACCGTCGCCGCCTGTTCGTCGAGGCCGGTCACCAGATCGTCGATCTCGCCCGTCGCTGCTACGAGCAGGACGACGAGACCACGCTGCCGCGCAATATCGCCAGCAAGGCCGCATTCGAAAATGCGATGACGCTCGACATCGCCATGGGCGGGTCGACCAATACGGTGTTGCATATTCTGGCCGCCGCCCATGAGGCCGAACTCGACTTCACCATGGACGATATCGACCGGCTGTCGCGTCATGTGCCCTGCCTGTGCAAGGTCGCGCCCGCCAAGAACGATGTTCATATGGAAGACGTTCACCGCGCCGGCGGCATCATGGCCATTCTCGGCGAGCTGGACAGGGCAGGGCTGATCAAGCGCGACAGCCCGACGGTTCACGCCGCCACGCTGGGTGACGCCATCGACCAGTGGGATATCGTGCGCACCAATTCCGAAAGCGTGCGCAATTTCTATCTGGCAGCCCCCGGCGGCGTGGCGTCGCAGGAGGCATTTTCGCAGAACCGCCGCTGGGCGGAGCTCGATCTCGACCGCGTTTCCGGCGCGATCCGCAATGCCGAGCATCCTTTCTCCAAGGATGGCGGGCTTGCCGTGCTGACGGGCAATATCGCGCTCAATGGCTGCATCGTGAAGACGGCCGGCGTTGACGAAAGCATCCTGAAATTCTCGGGCCCCGCGGTCGTCTATGAAAGCCAGGACGCGGCGGTGAAGGGTATCTTGTCCAACGAGGTCAAGGCCGGCGATGTCGTCGTCATCCGTTACGAAGGGCCGAAGGGCGGGCCGGGCATGCAGGAAATGCTGTACCCGACCAGCTATCTGAAATCCAAGGGCCTCGGCAAGGATTGCGCGCTGATCACCGACGGGCGTTTTTCCGGCGGCACATCGGGCCTGTCCATCGGTCACGTCTCGCCGGAAGCGGCCAATGGCGGCGCCATCGGCCTGGTGCGCCCCGGCGATATGATCGATATCGACATCCCCGGCCGCACCATCAGCCTGCGCATCTCGCCGGCCGAACTGGAAGCCCGCCGCACAGCGCAGGATGAAAAGGGCTGGAAGCCCGAAGGCCCGCGTCGCCGCAAGGTAACCACGGCGCTGAAAGCCTACGCCGCCTTCGCCGCCAGCGCCGACAAGGGCGCGGTGAGGATTTTGCCTGAATAAGGCGCGCGCATTGGTTTTGTGATGACAAAGGGCGCGAGGCTTCGGCTCCGCGCCCTTCGTGTGTCGGCAGACCTCTCCCTCTCGTCCTCTCCGGCGTCATCAACTCTGTTGTTGTTGATTGTCCCTTATCCTTGCGTTGATGGTTATGATGATTTTTCGCATTGTCGCGGCGATTGCGACGATGG
>PVUG01000041.1 GCA_003001975.1 Martelella mediterranea | reverse complement strand
CCGGCATCGCGGAGACAACCGCAGCCGCCCTGATTGCCACAATGCCCGAGCTCGGGACGCTGGATCGAAAGAAAGCAGCGGCACTGGCCGGCCTGGCACCTCATCCAAACGAGAGCGGCAATAAAATCGGCTACCGGAGAATGCGCGGCGGAAGACCGGTCATGCGAACCATCCTGTTCATGCCGGCCATGCAGGCAGCCTGTGGAAGAGGCGAGTTCGCCATCTTCTATAAACGCCTTGTCGAAGCCGGCAAAAAGCCAATCATTGCTATCGCCGCAGTCATGCGAAAAATCGTCGTAACCCTCAATGCAAGGTTCAGAGATCAAATCATCCAACAGAGTTGATGACACCTGTGGGGACTGCTGACGGAGGCAACAACCCGCACGTCGTCGGGTTTGTCAGCAGTCTGAGTCCTTGCGCGCAAGGACCTTTCCGAAAGGGCATAACAAGCGGCCCTGGATACCGGCTCAAGGCCGGTATGACGAATAAACGTGGGACGAGCGTTGTCAACAAAATGAGGAAACGGACCGAAACTCTTCCGGTCCGTTTCCCGTTTTCAGGCCTTGCGGCGCAGTGCCGCCGGGACGAAACTGTGGATCGAAAGGCCTTCGTCGCGGTGTTTGCCGCCGGCAACGCCTGCAAACCAGGCACCGGCTGCGGCCAGAACTGCGCCGGCCGCGGAGGCAAAGGCGGTGATGACGGAGGCATTGTGCATCATCTGCATCATTTCTTCGCTGACCTCGCCGCCGGAAGGCGCAGCACCCAGGCTGGAAAGCGCAGAGATGAGCGCTGCGCCCGCGCCGAGCACCAGTGTGGAAAGCGCCCAGACGACAATGCCGTGGATGCCGTCGCGGAATTCGCTTTCATCCGGCGTTCCATCGCCGAAGTGAGAGCGCATGCGACCGGCGACATAGCCACCGGCAGACGCGCTGGCAAAGGCGACGAGAACGAGCCAGAGGCCGATAAGGAAAAGGGCCCATGACAGGCCGTCTTCACCCGGCATCGCATCGCTTGCGGCAAGGCCGATGCCCGCGCCGAACTGGCTGAGCACCGTTGCCAGCGCGCCCGCGACGGCCGCACCGCCAAAGATGGCGCCCCATTCGAGGTAGGAGGCGCCCGGCGCGGCCGGCGTGGTTACAGGACTGTGGTTTTGCTCTGTCATGACTCCCCCTTATGCCAGGCCGAGGACGGACAGGATAAACATGACGACTACAACAAGACCTACGAGATAAATAATACCGTTCATTGTTTCTGCTCCGTTTTAATTCGATGCCTATTCAACGGGCACTGGCGCAGAACGTTCCGATGAAATCGCGCTTTTAGCGGGATAGGGGTGTCAGCCACGGCGACAAGACGCGGTGTTGCGGGCTATGAAAGATCGTGCATCACGAACCGATTGCTGATCATATGGAAGCAGAACATGGGAAGTGATGTCGCATGGCGATAACCGGTTTCCGGCCGGGCCGGCGCCATTGACAATGACTGCCCAGACCGGCGCTTAGGCGTCGTGTTGCGGGCTTGCAGTATTGGGAGAAGGACATATGTCGCAACGTCGCCTGAGGTCTCGGGACTGGTTCGATAATCCGGATCATGCGGATATGACGGCGCTCTATCTGGAGCGCTTCATGAATTACGGCACGACGCCGGAGGAGCTACGGTCCGGCAAACCGATCATCGGCATTGCCCAGAGCGGCAGCGATATCAATCCCTGCAATCGTCACCACCTGGACCTTGCGCGGCGCCTGCGTGACGGCATTCGCGATGCCGGCGGTATTCCCATCGAGTTTCCTTCTCATCCCCTGTTTGAGAACTGCAAGCGCCCGACCGCCGCGCTTGACCGCAATCTTGCCTATCTCGGACTGGTGGAAATCCTTTACGGCTATCCGCTCGATGGCGTGGTGCTGACGACCGGTTGCGACAAGACGACACCGTCGGCGCTGATGGCCGCAGCAACGGTCAATATTCCGGCGATCGTCTATTCCGGCGGCCCCATGCTCGACGGCTGGTATGACGGGGAGCTTGTCGGCTCAGGCACCGTGATCTGGCGTTCGCGCCGCAAGCTTGCCGCCGGCGAAATCAATCGCGAGCAGTTTCTGGAGGCCGCCCTTGAATCAGCGCCTTCCGTCGGTCACTGCAACACCATGGGCACAGCCTCGACCATGAACGCCATGGCAGAGGCGCTCGGCATGTCGCTGACGGGCTGTGCGGCAATCCCCGCCGCCTATCGTGAACGCGCGCAGATGGGATATCGCACCGGCCGGCGTGCGGTGGAACTGGTCAACGAAAATATCCGCCCGCTCGATATTCTCACCCGGGATGCTTTCCTCAATGCCATCCGGGTGAATTCGGCTATCGGCGGCTCCACCAATGCCCAACCGCATCTCTCCGCCATCGCGCGCCATGCCGGGGTCGAACTGAAGCCTTCGGACTGGCAGGACTATGGCTTCGATATTCCGCTTCTGGCCAATGTCCAGCCCGCCGGCGAGTTTCTGGGGGAACGCTTTCACCGGGCCGGCGGCGTTCCGGCGGTGATGTGGGAACTGTTGCAGGCAGGGCGGCTTTCGGGCGACTGTCCGACGGTGACCGGCAGGCCTGTTGCCGATAACCTGCAGGGGCGGGAGGCGCAGGACCGCGCCGTGATCAAGCCATTTGCCGAGCCGATGCAGGAGCGGGCGGGTTTTCTGGTGATGAAGGGCAATCTGTTCGATTTTGCCATCATGAAGATGAGCGTCATCTCTGAAGAGTTTCGCAAGCGCTATCTTTCCGTTGCCGGGAAGGAGGGCATATTCGAGGGCAAGGCCGTGATCTTCGATGGTTCGGAAGATTATCATGCACGGATCAACGATCCGGCGCTCGACATTGACGAACGTACCATTCTGGTTATTCGCGGCGCCGGCCCGCGCGGCTGGCCGGGTTCTGCCGAAGTGGTCAACATGCAGCCGCCGGACCGCCTTATCCGGAAAGGGATTACCAGCCTTCCGACAATTGGCGACGGCCGCCAGTCCGGCACGGCCGACAGCCCGTCGATCCTCCATGCCTCGCCGGAAAGTGCGGCGGGCGGCGGACTGGCCTTTCTGCGCGATGGCGACATCATCCGCATCGATTTCAACGCGGGCCGCTGCGATACGCTGGTCGATGACGCCGAGATCGAACGGCGAAAACAGGAGGCACTTCCCGCCGTTCCCGCCGATGCGACGCCCTGGCAGCGGATCTACCGCAATTCCGTCACCCAGCTCGATGAAGGTGCGACCCTTGCCGAGGCCGAAGACTTTCAGGATATCGCATCGCGGCCACCCCGGCACAATCACTGACCGGGCCGTTTGCGGTGGCCCGGTCACGCTGCCTTGGGCGATTGGTTTTGCAACGAGGAGGACGACAAGCTGTCAGCCCCTGCGGCCGGAACCGGGATTACGGGCAGCGCCGCAACTGTGCTTCGTAGATCTGGGTCATCTTCTGGGCGCGGGCAGCCGCGCTCTTGGCCACGGGCCGGCTTTTCCAGACACCGCGGGAATAGCCAGCATGTCCCGAATGGTAGGCGAGGTAGAGATTGTAGGGGTCGTTGAGTGCAATGCCGTTTCTGATATGGCTTTGATTGTGATACCAGGCGATGAAATAGATCGCATCGCCGAAATCGGTGCGATTGGCGCCTCGCTGGCCGGTTCGTGCCTTGTATTCGCTCCAGGTGCCGTCAAGCGCCTGCGAATAACCAAGAGCGCTGGAGGCACGCCGCCCCGGAATGAAGCCGAGGATCTTCTTGCGCGGCGGACGGGCATGGCTGTCGAAGGAGGATTCGACGTAGATCGTCGCCATCAGAACCGAAACCGGAACGCCATACTCGCGCGAGGCCTTTTCGGCATCCCGGCGCCAGTTTTCGAAGAACCCGTTTTTCTGGGCAAAAATCGCGCAGCTGTTGCCGACATTGCTGACGGTCGTTGAGCAACCTGTCAGAGTGGCAAGGCAGAGCACTGCGAACACGATCCAAAAGCGCGAAATAGACATGGAACGGACTGTATGCGGGGGACGTTAAGGAAAGGTTCTTAAAAATAGTTAACGCCGGCGATGTCTTCGGGGCGTTGCGCGCTGAGGTTCGGGCGGACGGGCCTTTCGGGCTGATGAAAATTCCTGCAACTTAGTCTTTGACAGACGGGCGGCATGACGATAAGGGGACCGCCTGAAGAATAAGCGCAGCGGTGAACGCTGCTGGATCGGCGAAAGCCAGCCTTCAACCGCAACATGAGAGGGTTTGAACGTGGCGAAAGCGGAACTCGGTACGAAAAGAACATGCCCTGACACGGGCAAGAAATTTTATGACCTCAACAAGGATCCGGTGGTTTCACCCTATTCGGGGAATTCCTGGCCGCTGACCTATTTTGAGGACACGGCATCCATCGCTGTTGTGGAAAGCGAAGAAGAAGAGGAAGTTGCGGAAGTCGACGCCGAAAACAATGAAGGCGCGATGGGCACGATCGAGGCTTCCGACGATGACAGCCCGTCCGACAACATTCCCAATGTCGACGGCGATGACGACGACGATGTGGATGTCGACGATGACGACAACACGTTCCTCGAGACCGATGACGATGATGACGATGATGTTTCCGACATCATCGGCGTTTCCGACGACGACGAGGACAACTGATCTCATCGTTATCGGCGCAGCAATGCGGATTTGACATGACAAGCCGCCGGCTCTCGGGCCCTGGCGGCTTTTTCTTTGCCGGGGTTGCTGCTTTGGCGGGCCGGTTGCGATGACTGGCGCGCGGGAAAACCCGTTTTTCCGTCATGCGAAGCCCTGATCTTCCAAGCGGATAGGGGCTTTTGATGTTCGGCGAGGAGGCAGTTTGAATTTTTTTGCAGGCTTTGTTTTTTTATGGCTTGCATCCAGCGAAAATCCACAGTAACAAGCCGCCACCCGACGCGAAACGCGTCGCTTCGAACTGCCTAGGCAGTCTGGAGAATGGGGCTATAGCTCAGCTGGGAGAGCGCCTGCATGGCATGCAGGAGGTCAGCGGTTCGATCCCGCTTAGCTCCACCAAATTTTCCCTTTTGTGAAATACCAAATAGATTGACCTTTTCGGTCACTCGGCTTGAAAGTTTTTATGGCTTGAAGCCCTGATGTGGGCTGGTTGGTTGACTTCCAGGAAGAGGGGGGGCGCGACCCGCCGTCATTCGAGATCGGCGCTATTTGGCTCAAGATGCGCTCTGGATAAGAAAACAGTTTGGCTAAAGCCCAAACTGGGCTTCGTTCGTCACATGACTGCTTTGCGCGCCCAATTCGGTCAATGAAGCAGTTTGAATGGTCGCCCGAGAGCAGCCGGTCAGCTTCTGACTTCCGGAAAGCGTCAATAGCTGACATCAGAAAGTCTCACCCGCCGCCGCAGTTCAGCGAAAGGATTTACCGGGCTTGGCCTGGCCACTGCATGGCAACCGTAAGCCATGGGTTGAACGAACCTTAGGAAAGGAACAGTTAGGTAATATGCCCACCGTCTGTCAACGGCGGCGTAAAAACCGGCCATGGGGCGGAGTAAAAGTCGGCCACTTTGGACGCCGGTATGAGGCCCGCGGGAGGGCGTAGCCCGAGCGGGGGCCTCATACCGGCGTAGCGATTTTCTGAAGGGTTTCAGCCGGCCTTTCGGGCGCGGCTTTGGGCGAGACGATAGCTGTCGCCATTCATTTCGAGAATGTTGACGTGATGGGTGACGCGGTCGAGCAGAGCGCCGGTCAGTCGCTCGGATCCTAGGATTTCGGTCCATTCGTCAAAGGGCAGATTGCTGGTGATCAGGGTGGAGCCCCGCTCATAGCGTTGCGAGATCAACTCGAACA
>PVUG01000040.1:2500-5897 GCA_003001975.1 Martelella mediterranea | reverse complement strand
GGCAACAAAAAAGCCGCCTTTTACGGCGGCTTGGTATCGGCAGTCGCCGTTTGATTGTTTTGAGAAGATATTCTTTGCTCAGCGCGAGCGCGCGTCGCCGACAGTTTGGCGCGCTGTTTGCAGCGTGGCCGAAGGCCACATTGGCGTGAACACATAAACGATGCTGCATTTGGCAGACCTGGCAGCGACTTACTCTCCCGTGCCTTAAGACAAAGTACCATCAGCGCTGGGGCATTTCACGGCCGTGTTCGGAATGGGAACGGGTGTTAAGGACCCCGCCATAACCACCAGGTCAGCCAAATGCAGCATGTTTTCGAGAAGCTGGTTGTTGAAGCGCTTGTGTGAAGCACCGTAGCAGTGCCTATCGGGGAACTTCCCCGTAGCACGCTAGTGCGTCGCGAAGCGCGCCGTCCGCAGGGTCAGCGCATCGTCAGATGCGCGGTGCGACCCGTGAGCGATAAAGATCGTGTTCATCAGCTTTGCTGATGAACATGAACAATGAGAACGATCAAGCCGATCGAGCGATTAGTACCGGTAAGCTTCACACATTGCTGCGCTTCCACACCCGGCCTATCAACGTTGTCGTCTACAACGGCTCTGATAGGGAACACTCGTTTTCAGGTTGGTTTCCCGCTTAGATGCCTTCAGCGGTTATCCATTCCGTATATAGCTACCCTGCTATGCGGCTGGCGCCACAACAGGTCCACCAGAGATACGTCCATCCCGGTCCTCTCGTACTAGGGACAGATCCTGTCAATATTCCTACACCCACGGCAGATAGGGACCGAACTGTCTCACGACGTTCTGAACCCAGCTCACGTACCGCTTTAATTGGCGAACAGCCAAACCCTTGGGACCTGCTCCAGCCCCAGGATGCGATGAGCCGACATCGAGGTGCCAAACAACCCCGTCGATATGGACTCTTGGGGGTCATCAGCCTGTTATCCCCGGCGTACCTTTTATCCGTTGAGCGATGGCCCTTCCACGCGGGACCACCGGATCACTATGACCGACTTTCGTCTCTGCTCGACTTGTCAGTCTCGCAGTCAGGCGGGCTTATGCCATTGCACTCAGCGAACGATTTCCGACCGTTCTGAGCCCACCATCGCGCGCCTCCGTTACTCTTTAGGAGGCGACCGCCCCAGTCAAACTACCCACCATACACTGTCCCGGATCCGGATAACGGATCGCGGTTAGACATCCACGAAGATAAGGGTGGTATTTCAAGGATGGCTCCACGCAAACTGGCGTCCGCGCTTCAAAGCCTACCACCTATCCTACACATGTCTTGGTAAATGCCAGTGTAAAGCTATAGTAAAGGTGCACGGGGTCTTTCCGTCTGACCGCAGGAACCCCGCATCTTCACGGGGAATTCAATTTCACTGAGTCTGCGTTGGAGACAGCGGGGAAGTCGTTACGCCATTCGTGCAGGTCGGAACTTACCCGACAAGGAATTTCGCTACCTTAGGACCGTTATAGTTACGGCCGCCGTTTACTGGGGCTTCGATTCAATGCTTGCACATCTCCTCTTAACCTTCCAGCACCGGGCAGGCGTCAGACCCTATACGTCGTCTTAAAGACTTCGCAGAGCCCTGTGTTTTTGATAAACAGTCGCTACCCCCTGGTCTGTGCCACCTCTCAATACTTGCGTACAAAGAGGTCACGCTTCTTCCGAAGTTACGCGTGCAATTTGCCGAGTTCCTTCAACGCAGTTCTCTCAAGCGCCTTGGTATACTCTACCTGACCACCTGTGTCGGTTTCGGGTACGGTCTCACGACGGGGCTATTTCCTGGAACCGCTCCACCGCACACTCAATCCAATAAGAATGTACGATTTGTGCAATCCGTCACCACCGCCTGGCCCACGAATATTAACGTGGTTCCCATCGACTACGCGTTTCCGCCTCGTCTTAGGGGCCGGCTAACCCTGCTCAGATTAACTTTAAGCAGGAACCCTTGGTCTTTCGGCGAGAGGGTCTCTCACCCTCTTTATCGTTACTCATGTCAACATTCGCACTTCCGATACCTCCAGGAGCCCTCACGGGTCTCCCTTCATCAGCCTACGGAACGCTCCGCTACCACGTGGATAAATCCACATCCTCAGCTTCGGTGCATGGCTTGAGCCCCGGTACATTTTCGGCGCAAAGACCCTTATTTAGACCAGTGAGCTGTTACGCTTTCTTTAAATGATGGCTGCTTCTAAGCCAACATCCTGGTTGTTTTGGGATCCTCACATCCTTTCCCACTTAGCCATGACTTGGGGACCTTAGCTGGAGGTCAGGGTTGTTGCCCTTTTCACGACGGACGTTAGCACCCGCCGTGTGTCTGCTGAACAGTACTCTTCGGTATTCGCAGTTTGGTTAGGATCAGTAAGACGGTGAGTCCCCATAGCCCATCCAGTGCTCTACCCCCGAAGGTATTCATTCAACGCTCTACCTAAATAGATTTCGCGGAGAACCAGCTATCTCCGAGTTTGATTGGCCTTTCACCCCTAGCCACAAGTCATCCCAATCTATTGCAACAGATGCGGGTTCGGTCCTCCAGTTGGTGTTACCCAACCTTCAACCTGCTCATGGCTAGATCACTCGGTTTCGGGTCTAATGCAGCTAACTAATTCGCCCTATTAAGACTCGCTTTCGCTGCGCCTACACCTATCGGCTTAAGCTTGCTAGATACACTAAGTCGTTGACCCATTATACAAAAGGTACGCCGTCACCCTTGCGGGCTTCGACTGTTTGTAGGCATCCGGTTTCAGGTTCTCTTTCACTCCCCTTGTTGGGGTGCTTTTCACCTTTCCCTCACGGTACTGGTTCGCTATCGGTCATGCACGAGTACTTAGGCTTGGAGCGTGGTCGCCCCATGTTCGAACAGGATTTCACGTGTCCCGCCCTACTCAAGGACAATGACTATTCTACGCATACGGGGCTATCACCCATCTCGCCAGGCTTCCCAACCTGTTCTGCTTTATTCATCATTGCCACTGGCCTCTTCCGCGTTCGCTCGCCACTACTTGCGGAGTCTCAATTGATGTCCTTTCCTACGGGTACTTAGATGTTTCAGTTCCCCGCGTTCGCTTCTTACCCCTATGTATTCGGGATAAGATACCTTGTAGCGATATCTAGAAAGATAAGATGTTCAGAAGAACACCTTAAATTTTCTAGATATCTAAGGTGGGTTTCCCCATTCGGATATCCATGGATCAAAGCTTATTCGCAGCTCCCCACGGCTTTTCGCAGCGTATCACGTCCTTCATCGCCTGTGCATGCCAAGGCATCCACCAAATGCCCTTAAATCACTTGATCGTTCTCATTGCTGATGTTCATCCGTTTTGTCCTCACGCTGCCACAAGCCTTGCGGCTCGCTTCGCTCCGGACGGGGCGGCGAACGATCGCCGACGA
>PVUG01000039.1 GCA_003001975.1 Martelella mediterranea | reverse complement strand
CGTTGAAGACGGCATATGCGACGATCAAGGGCTTCGAGGTCATGCGGGCGTTGCGCAAGGGCCAGGCTAATATTTTCAACCTGACACGAGACATCCGTGGGGAAGCGCGCATCGTTGAACGTGCTTTTGGTATCGGGCCGAGCGCGTTGACAGAAGCCGTGGAACTGCTCGCCCAGAATCTACAAGGTCAGACCGCTTGACAGCAGAAAATGAGGGGCTTGCCTTGCCAGCTGGATTTTTTTGCAACAGAGCCGGTTCTTCAGCGCGCCGGAGAGAATGCCTGCGGCGACGAACAGGATGAAGACACCGGTCCACTGGAAAAAGCGGCGCAGATTGATCCGCACGCCGAAGCGATAAATGCCGATCCCGATGGCCATGGCTACCAGCACGCCGAGCAATGCGCCAAGCGGGGCTGCCGGTCCCTGACTTTGCTGAAAGATTGCCAACAGGAAGAAGATCGATTCCAGCCCCTCACGCGCAACGGCGAAGAACACCATGCCGATCAGCGCCCAGCCAGCACCGGAGCGATGCTCAAGCGCCTCGTCGATGGATGAATGCAGTTCCGTCTTGATCGAACGGGCCACCTTGCGCATCCAGAAAACCATCGAGACCAGAATCACCACCGCAATCAGGCCGACAATCGCCTCAAAAAGCTCCTGCGCTTTTTGCGGAAAATCAGCACTGACCAGTTGCAAGCCCGCACCGAGGAAAAGGGACATTGCGACCGCAAGAAACACGCCAATCCACACGGCCGGCAGAAATTCGCGTCTGTCAGTCTGGTTGAGGTAGGTCGCGATAATGCCAGTAATCAGGGCAGCTTCAATGCCTTCCCGCAGCATAATCAGAAATGGAGCCAACATGACCTGTTATCCGTTGTCTGTTGAGTTGCCCGAATATCAACCCAGAAGCATGGGTGCAACATAAATATGACTTCTCTAATCATGTTAAATTCTTGGAATAACAAAAGCCAATTCTACCGACATGTCATGCCGTTCCGCCGCCGGAACCTGAGCGCCTGCAAGAAAAACAATCCCGATTGTTAAAGCGACGCGCCGGAGATCCTTAAGGCTGGCTTAAGGTCGGTGCATCAAGGCCTGTGCAGTTTAGGATCAACAGGTCATTTGGCTTTGTGCACTCACTCTTCCTGCCGGTTTTCTGACTTCTTTGCCCTGAACGGACCGTTTCCGGGACAACGACTGCGGGCCAGCATGCGCACAACCTTCCATTCCCTCCCGCAGTTTTTTGTGTCTCTTTTCTCGGCCTGCGCCACGAAACAGGAAAAACTGGCGCCGGATGTTTCTGTTGAAACAGGTAGCATCTCATCAGCACGTGGTTTTCAGGTCCCGCATATCAATCGTGACGCGATAGCGGCGGATGATAAGCGACGGATTGTTGATCCCGGCAATGAAGCGCCTGAAACGGTCGTTGTCGATTTCAAATCACGTCAGCTTTTTCTGGTGATGGAGCATGGCAAAGCCGTGCGCTACCGCATCGCCCCGCTCGAGATGAAGTCGGCTGGTGGGCTGGATGGCGCTGCAAACCTTCGCAGCGCTCTTGGAGGAGGCTGGGGTGTCACGGCCCCGAACAGAGCCGCAGATCTCTCTGCCGCCCTCGTCCGCATGAAAAACAGCGATGATGCCGCAGACCTCCTTCAGCGTATGCCTGCCGGAGCGCAAGTGGTGTTTCCGATATCACAGGAGAAAACAATCTAGAATTGTCTTTATAATACAGAACAAATGATGCGGGCGCCGTGATGGTCTGTCATATGATAGGTCGTCGCAGCTTTTGGCGTTCACGCATCGTCTAAATAAAATTACATATTTTCAATATGTTATGACACAAATCAAAACCGCATCCGCTTGAACATGATCAAAAGGGGCGTCGCTGAGGACATGACCGTGAAAAACAACCTAAGAGATTATTAGCTCAACAGTTGAAAGGATCAACGCCGTGCAAACTCTCAAAACACCAAGCGACGGGCAGATGATCAGCCCGTCGGTCTGGCAGCTCATCGGAGCTGCTATCCTTGCCAACCGACTGGTAATCGGCTGGATCTACTGGGGCGGTTTCTCTCGCCGCTTCATTTATGACCTCAGGAAAATCGATCCGGAATCACCCGGTTATCTTGCCAACAAGCTGGTCCACGCCGCACCCGGCATTCCCTTCGGTATCGGGAATATTGTTCACTGGCTGCTTGATCATGCCCTGTTGTTGCATGTTTCCATTATCGGCTTCAGCCTTGTCGAGCTGGTGGTTGGCGTTGGCCTGATCTTCGGTGTTGCCACCCGCTTCGTCTCGCTTGTTGGCATGGGACTGTCCGTCGTGCTGATGATCATCTTCGGATGGATGGGAACAACATGCCTTGACGAATGGACGATGGCGGCCTGCAGCTTTGCCATGACCTCGGTAACGCTGGTCACCGGTAGCGGCCCCTATTCGATCGACAACCTTCTGGTCAAATCCGGCAGGACGGAAAGAACCCCATGGCTTGCCTGGTTTACCAGCGGACCTATTCCACTGCCGCGCAGCCGGTTCATCCAGATCACGGGCCTGCTCGGTCTGCTGTCGTTCGTCTTCACCGTATTCTTCTACGGTTTCCTGTTCGACGCCATCTACAGCCCGCTCGGCAAGCGTTACGACAACCTGCATCCGCGTGTCACCATGAGCGACGGCGTTTTGAGCGGCGATACGGCTTCTGTCCGGGTCTATATGGATCGCGGTCCCGATACGCAGGGCGCCTACATTGTTCATGCCAGCCTTGCCAGCAAGGCCAATCCCGATCAGCCGGTTTTCGACTATGACGCCAAAGCACTGGAAAACAAGGATATCGTCAATATTGCCGATAACCGCTTTGCGCCTTACTCGACCTGCAAGGCGATTGCCTATGGCATTCGTTGCCAGCTCGGCAGTCAGGCCACGCTGAACTTTGCGGTTCCTGCCGGTGCTGCAACCAGTGACGATCTGGTTCTGACGCTGACCGATGTGGAAGGCAAGGCATTCTCGGCGCCGCTTGCAACCCGCTGAGGTTTAAGGCAACCGATCACCGTCTTTGTGGCGTGGCTTTCTCAAGGCCGCGCCACATCTGTTTTATCCTGAAGAACTTTAAAGCGGGCTGATCGTCACGCGGAACCCATTGCCGTCCGGCAGGTTTTCAAAGGCAAGTCCTGCGCCAAGACGTCTGGCGGCCATCGCCGCAATGGTCAGGCCGAGGCCGGTGCCCGGTGTCCGGTTATCGCGCCCGCGATAAAACCGCCGGGTCAGCTGTTCCAGATCCTCCTCGCGAACCCCCGGACCGCTGTCTACAACACTGATCCCCCTGCCACCGGCCGTCATACTCCAGCGCACGCTGCCATTTTCACCGGCATGCTGAAGCGCGTTTTCCTGAAGGTTGCGCAAGACAAGGTGCAGGGTTTCGGCATTGGTCCGGAAAACCGCGCGTTCCAGAGCATCATCCACAACCGTCTCTCCCTTTTTGGGCAGGCCATCGATCGTATCGCGCAGAAGATCGCCCATATTCACCCGGTCGCATTTCAGCTTTTCCGTGCCCGCCTCAAGACGCGCCAGCGTCAGCAACTGACGCACCATCCGGTCGGTACGGTCAACGGAAACAAGGATCTGGCGAAGCGCCTGATCGCGGGTCGTCCCGTCTTTTGCCGCGCGGGCAATCTGGGCCTGCATCCGCAATCCGGCGAGCGGGGTTTTCAGCTCATGGGCGGCAAATGCGGTCATTTCGCGCTCATGCCTGCGGGCCAGATCCACCTTGACGAACAAGCCGTTCAGCGCGTCCACCAGCGGGCGGACTTCCGAAGGCGCGTCTTCATCTGCGATAGCGCGCATGTCCTCGCCATCGCGGGCGGTAATATCGCTGGCAATCCGGTTTAACGGGCGAAGGCCGCGGCCGAGCGTGAACCAGATAAGAAAGCCGAAAACCGGCAGCACCAGAGCGGCGGGGATCACCAGCCCGGCAACAAGGTCACGCACCAGCCTGTCACGCAGGCCGATACGGTCGCCGACAACCACGCTCACGCCCTTCTCCGTATCGACGATGGTATAGACACGCCAGTCCTCGCCATCGACCTCGTGGTTCCCGAACCCTTCCCTGTCCAGCGCAATGCTTTCATCCGGTGCACCGCTGGAGCGGGCAACAAGATGCCCGTCGAGAGACCAGATCTGACAGGAGAGCTGTTTTGAATAATCGACCGGCGCAAAGACGCCATCTTCGTTCGCCGAGTTGAGATCACTTCCGGCAACGAGCGAATGCACCATGCGCGCCGCCTCCCGCAAACGGGTGTCGAGCACATGCTGAACCTCAAGGCGGCTCCATGTCGAAATCCAGATCACCCCTGCAATCCAGATCACACCGGAAGCGACAACCAGCAGGGTGAACAGGCGGCGGCGCAGAGAATTCATCTGAGCGTTCCTATACGATAGCCAAGGCCGCGAACGGTCTCGATACTGCTGCGCCCGATCTTGGAACGCAGATTATGAATGTGAACCTCAATGGCATTGCTTTCGACCTCTTCCTGCCAGCCATAGAGGCGGTCCTCCAGTTCCTGACGCGAGCGGATAACGCCGGGCCGCTCCATCAGCGCCATCAGAACGGAGAATTCACGCCGCGAAAGCGCGATTTCCTCGCCCTCAACCGTGACCGCCATCTTTGAGGGATCGAGCGCAATGCCATTGGCCGTCAAGATCGGGGCGGCGCGACCATTGCCCCTTCTGGTCACCGCGCGCAGGCGGGCAGCGAGTTCATCCAGATCGAAAGGCTTGCCGATATAGTCATCGGCCCCGACATCAAGGCCGCGAATCCGGTCTGCGGTTTCATCGAGTGCCGTCAGCATCAAAACCGGTGTCTGGTCTCCCGCCTGTCGCATTTCCGCCAGAACGTCCAGACCGGAACCATCCGGCAGCATCAGATCGAGAAGAACGGCATCGAAATGCCCCGTGCTGATCGCCGCGCGCGCATCGGTACAGGTGGCAACCGCATCAACGGTTTCGCCATTCAGGCCAAGGCCGACGACAAGCCCGTCAGCAAGCACCGGATCGTCCTCTATCACAAGTATGCGCATGCTGTTTCCTGTCTTCTCGCGTTAACGTGATCGTTGTTTTACCACCAGCTTAAGCCTCACTTAAGGTGACCGAACAATTTGCGTAACCACTTGTTTCTTCAATCAGGAATGCGCAATGACTGCAATGATCAGGCCCCTGTTTTCCTTCCTTGCCGCCGTTATGTTGCTTGGCAGTATGGCGGGGACAGTCGCCGCCCAGATGCCTCGCCCTGTCGATGAGGTGTTTCAGCTTCGCGCTGAACGCGGCAATGACGGCACGGTGGCACTTGACTGGATGATCGCGCCGGGCACCTATCTTTATCGCGACAGTCTGAAGGCAGACTTTCAGGGCAGCCCGGTTTCTCTCACATTACCCGATGGAGAAAAGAAGAATGACCCGAATTTCGGGCGTGTCGAAGTCTATCATCATGGTGTGCAGGCCGACCTTCCCGCGCAGCCGGATTTAGGTGCACTGACCGTATCCTATCAGGGCTGCGCCGAACAGGGGATATGCTATCCGCCGGTTCACAAGACCGTTGATCTTGCAACACTTGCAATATCCGGCGGAGACAATCGCCTGAGCACGGTTTCCGGTCAGGCAAGTCCATGGGAAACCGCCCCGGCATTCGATACGACCAGCACGCAGGCAGGCGGGGCAATAGTTGAGAACACAGGCAGCAGCGCAGGCCCATTGAGCGAGACGGATCAGGCAAACTCCTATCTGAACGGCAATGTCCTGCTGATGCTTGCCGGGTTTATGGGCTTCGGCCTCCTGCTCTCCTTCACCCCGTGCGTTTTCCCGATGATCCCGATCCTGTCGGCAACGCTTGCAGGCGCGGGCGAGAAGCTTTCAACCGGTCGCGGCTTTGTGCTCTCGCTTGCCTATGTGGTGGCGATGGCAGCCGCCTATGGGCTGGTCGGCCTGTTTGCCGGATGGTCTGGCGCCAATCTTCAGACCGCCCTCCAGACTCCCTGGGCGCTTGGCTTCTCCGCCGTGGTTTTTGTTATTCTGGCGCTGGGCATGTTCGGCGTCTTCGAATTCCAGCTCCCCTCGGGTCTGGCGACACGGCTTGCCGGGCGCGGGCGTGGCGGATCGGTAACCGGGGCCGCTCTTCTGGGCTTCGGTTCAGCCCTCATCATCGGCCCCTGTGTTACACCGCCTCTGGCCGCCGCAATGCTATACGCCATCAACACCGGTGAAGCCGCAAAGGGAGGAGCGGCACTTTTCGCCCTCGGTCTCGGCATGGGATTGCCGCTGATTGCTTTTGGCACATTCGGCACCCGCATATTGCCGAAATCCGGCCCGTGGCTGGTTGCTGTCCGTCAGGCTTTCGGGGTGGTTTTCATCGCCGTTGCCGTGATGCTCGTTGCCCGGCTTTTGCCGCCTTCGGCAGCGCTTGCCCTCTGGGGGAGCGCAGCGATTGCCTTTGCCGTCTTCGCCGGGGCATTTGACCGGCTCTCGGCAAAGATCGGCTGGGCAGACCGGACCGCCAAGGCAAGCGGCCTGCTGGCCTTCATCGCCGGTGCTGTGCTGCTTGTCGGTGCGGCGGCAGGCGGCAGCGATCCGCTGCTCCCGCTGGCGTTTCTGGCAGAGCGTTCCGCCGCTCCGGTGACACAGGCCGAGCTTGCCGAAACGCGGGTCACGACGCCGGGCGCATTCGATCAGGCGCTTGCCAGTGCCGGCACCAGTGGCAAACCGGCGCTGGTCTCCTTTACGGCTGACTGGTGCACGATCTGCAAATCCAATGAAAAGATCATGGCCGAGCCTGCGGTTGCGAACCGGCTTCAGAACCTGCCGATCATCACCGTCGATGTTACCCGCCAGAATGCCGATGCGCAGGCCCTGATGCGGCGCTTTTCCGTCGTCGGCCCGCCGACGCTTCTTCTGGTTGATGCCGAAGGCCGCGAACTCGACCAGTCGCGGATCACAGGCCCGATCACCACCGAAACCATTTCACAAAACCTCTCGCGGGCTGGCGCCTGAGAGACAATGAAGGAGATCAATATGAAACGCAGGCGTTTCCTGACAGCCGCCGCGATGACGGCTGCACTCTCAGCCTTTGCCGGGGGTGTGCCCGCTTTCGCGCAGGCCCCGGCCCTCGATGTCAAAGCCATTCTGCATGATCCCGATGCACCGGAAGCGGGGAACCCGGACGGCGATGTTACCATCGTCGCCTTTCTCGATTACAATTGCCCGTTCTGCAAGAAGGCCGCGCCCGATCTTGACCGGATCGTCAAGGAAGATGACGGCATCCGGCTCGTCTACAAGGACTGGCCGGTCCTTTCACAGGCATCCGTTTACGGTGCGCAGCTGGCGATTGCGGCAAAATATCAGGGCAAGTATGACGAGGTTCACCATGCGCTGATGGGGGTGCCGGGCCATCAGGTCACCGAGGAACAGATGCTTGAAGCCGTGCGCGGCACCAGTGTCGATATGCAGCAATTGCAGGAGGACATCACCAATCATCACGAAGAAATCGTCGCTCTTTTAGGCCGCAATATGGAACAGGGCGATGCACTCGGCCTGGTCTCGACACCGACCTTTCTGATCGGTCCGCTGATGGCCTCGACGCTCGATTATCAGGGGTTCAAGGATACCGTCGCTGAAGCCCGCCGCCGTCATGCGGCCGGAGAACGCGTCGAATGAGAAAACATGCATCGCAAATCTTCCCCGTGCTTCTGGTCGCGGGTCTTTCGGCCTGCGCTTCCGTCGATACCGCCTCAACGCCACCGCAGCCGGTTGCCCCTGCTCATGTGAAGCCCGACGCCCGTTATGCGGCGGTGACGGATGACGCATTCAACGTACCGGCGGTCAATCTGAAGCAGTTCGATCCCGAATACCGGCGGCAGATTGTCGATAACCCGACCGGCGAAGGCCCCGGAACGCTGGTTGTCGACCCCGAAAACCGGTTCCTCTATCTGGTGATGGATGATGGCAAGGCCATGCGTTATGGCGTTGGCGTCGGCCGCGCAGGCATGGAATGGTCAGGCACCGCCAATGTCGCCTATAAGCGCGAATGGCCGACATGGACGCCGACCCAGAACATGATCAGCCGTGATCCCGATACCTACAAGAAATGGGCAGGCGGCATGGAAGGCGGGCCGAACAATCCGCTTGGCGCCCGCGCGCTCTACCTGTTTGAAGGCGGCAAGGATACGCTTTACCGGATCCACGGCACCAATGAACCGTGGTCGATCGGTCAGGCCATGTCATCAGGCTGTATCCGGATGATGAACCAGGACGTCATGGACCTTTATCGCCGCGTTCCCGATGGCGCAAAGGTCGTTGTTTTGCCGGTCAGAAACCCGCCGCCAAAAACGGACAGCTGATCCCTGTCATAAAATGATGTGCGCTGGCGCTTCAAACCGAAGCGCCAGCGCAATGAAATCGGATACGACGTGCATCCTTGCGGATGCACAGGCGATGTTTCAGCCTTAGTTGAAGACCATGCCGCCATCAACGATCAGGGCCTGACCGGTGATGTAGTCGGAATCCGGGCCGGAGAGGAAGGCAACGCAGGCTGCCACATCCTCAGGCTCGGAAATCCGGCCGAGAAGCACGTTCTTGGCCCATTGTTCAAGGCCCCATTCCAGTGACTTGCCGTTTTCATCGGCCACCTTCTGGGCAATGCCTTCCATCATCGGCGTGCGGACAATGCCGGGGCAATAGGCATTGGCGGTAATGCCGAGCGGAGCAAGATCCTTCGCCGCTGTCTGGGTGATGCCGCGAATGGCGAATTTGGTTGCGCCATAGACAGCAAGATCCGGATTGCCGACCTGACCGGCCTGCGACGATGCCGAAATGATCTTGCCGACGACTTCGCCCTTCTTGGAAGGTTTGCGTTTCTTGAAATGTTTGATGGCGGCCTGAATGCCCCAATAGGTGCCGCCGACATTGACATCAAAGACCTTGTGATAAATCTCCGGTGTAATGTCTTCGATCGGCGTTGTCGGGCCAAGACCGGCATTGTTGATCATCACATCAAGACGGCCATAGGCATCCGCGACGCTGTCCACGGCCTTAAAAACCTCTTCGCGGTCGGCAACATCGACCTTGACGGCCATGGCCTTGCCGCCAGCAGCGGAAATCTGGCTGGCCGTTTCCCTGGCCGTATCAAGATTGAAGTCCAGACATCCGATTGCAAAACCATCCTTGGCGAGACGTGCGGCAATTGCCCGCCCGATACCCTGTCCTGCACCGGTTACAATCGCGACTTTTCCGTTCATTGGCATTTTAGTTCTCCTTTCAAAACGTCCTGCATCGTTCTCCCCGCCGTCTGACTCGGCGGGGAGAGACACTTCATTCAGAATTGAGCGTCGATATCAACGACATCAATGAGTTTATGGTTGACGAATTCCTTGAGGCCGAGGCCCAGCAATTCACGGCCATAGCCCGAGCGGCGGATACCGCCGAAGGGCAGATCTGCCTCCACCTTGGTCGGATGGTTCACAAACACCATGCCGGTGGAGATCTTGCCTGCCACTTCCGCACCGTGCTTGAGGTCGGAGGTAAAGACCGAACCGCCCAGACCGAACGGGCTGTCATTGGCGATGCGGATCGCGTCCGCTTCATCCTTCGCGCGGAAAATCATCGAAACGGGGCCGAAGAATTCCCAGTAGCGTGCAGGATTGTCTTCGCCAACATCCGTCAGGATCGTCGGCTGAACGAAAGCGCCGTGGTTTGGAACGGCCGGTCCAACCTGCTCGGCCTTTGCGCCATGGCCCACGGCCTTCTGGATCTGCTCCTTGACGTCCTCGGCGGCCTTCTTCGATGAAAGCGGGGCCAGTGTTGTCTTCGGATCGAAGGGATCACCGGCAACAAGCTTTGCAACGCCCTTGCGGTATTGCTCCATGAATGTGTCATAGACCTCGTCGACGACGATCATCCGCTTGGATGAGACGCAGACCTGACCGCCATTCCAGTGCCGTCCGAATACCGCCCAGTCGACCGTTTTCTTCATATCGGCATCGGCGAGCACGACAAAGGCATCGGCGCCGCCGAGTTCCATTGTCGATTTCTTCAGCGCCTTGCCCGCCTGCGCGGCGACAACGGCACCAGCAGCTTCCGAACCGGTCAGGGCCACGCCATGAACGCGCGGATCATTGATGATCATCTCGATCTGCGAACGGGTGGCGTAAAGATTGGTGAAGGCCCCTTCCGGCAAACCGGCCTCAGCCATCAGCTTGGCAAAAATGGCAGCGCTTTGCGGCACATTCGACGCATGTTTCAGGATCAGAACATTACCGGCGGAAAGCTGCGGTGCCAGAATGCGGGCGATCTGATAATAGGGGAAATTCCACGGCTCGATGGCCAGCAGGATCCCCAGCGGTTCATGAACCAGCTTTGCCTGGCTCTGTTGCAAAAATTTTGCCGATGCCCGAAAGAGTGCGGATAATTTTCAGCGGGACTTTTGATGAGCGATTTTAAGTGGCGTCATTTTCAGG
>PVUG01000038.1 GCA_003001975.1 Martelella mediterranea | reverse complement strand
GGTGGCCTGGTCGCCGCAGGAAACGGCAATCGTGTCCTTTGCAATGTCGCAGCCGAGACAGGTGTGTGGAGGATGGTGCAAAACGGCCATGGCAATGCTATCCTTTCAAGGCATGCTTGGGATTGTTTGCGGGCGTGGCAATCAGCGGCCCAATCAACTCTTCAAGCGGTTGCTCGGTGCAACAGTAACCTTGATGACAGCGGGTGTCTCACCCAATGCTCGGACGGTCGCCTGTTGCAGCAGCTGCGGGCAAGCCAACGGCCCGCAGCTGCATCACAACAATAACCCAGATCCGACAAACAATGCTCGGACGTGATCCGAGCATCCATTCCACTCAAGCCCATGAGGCGAAAGGCGCATCAAACAAGCCTACATCGTGTGGCCCTGGATCCTCGGGTCAAGCCCGAGGATGACTCGGAGTGAGGGGCAGCTTCGTCAGCAGTCTGAGGCCGGGCGAACCCGGCCTTCCTCAATTGCAAACCTGTGTGGAAGCGATGCCCTTAGTGGGCATCTTCCATTTCCGGTTCCTTGTCTTCTTGTTCTGCATTGGCCTTTGCGGCCTGCAGTTCCTGCACGGCCTTGGCCGGATCGGCAGGGAAGGCGTCATCGGTGATATTGCCTTCAAGAAGATCGATGGCGTATTTCAGCTGGACATCATCTTCGGTCTCGCGCGGCACATAGGCCACAGAACCGGAGCCTTCATCGGTTTCCTCGTCGCCCTGGATATGGCCGCGCAGCGCGCTTTCGCCTTCGGGACGGATCACGCCTTCAAGGTCTTCCGGCAGCACCTGTTCAACGGTGATGTCGGGGCTGATGCCCGTGCCCTGAATGGAGGTGCCGGACGGCGTGTAGTAAAGCGCCGTCGTCAGCCGCAACGAACCCTCGACGCCGAGCGGCACGATGGTCTGGACCGAGCCCTTGCCGAAGGTGCGGGTGCCGACCAGCGTCGCCCGCTTGAGGTCCTGCAACGCGCCGGCAACGATTTCAGAGGCCGAAGCGGAACCGCCATTGACGAGCACGATCAGCGGCTTGCCGTTGGTCAGGTCGCCGGGGCCTGCATCGAAACGGCGGGTTTCGCTGGCATTGCGGCCGCGGGTGGAAACCACTTCGCCTTCATCGAGGAAGGTGTCGGCAACGGCAACCGCCTGATTGAGGAAACCGCCGGGATTGAGGCGCAGGTCGAGAATATAGCCCTTGAGCTGATCGTCGGGCACTTCGGCCCTGATTTCCTCAATGGCCTCGTTCAGGCTCTCGTCCAGCTTTTCGTTCATGAAGGTCGAAAGCCGGATATAGCCGACATTGTCGTTCTCAACACGCCATTTGACCGACTGTACCGGAATGACGCCGCGCACGATGGTCATTTCGATCGGCTTGGTCACGCCCTCGCGGATGATGGTGACGTCGATCGGTTCGCCGACCTCGCCGCGCATCCGGTCAACGGCGTCATTGAGCGACATGCCGCGTACGCTTTCGCCGTCGATCTCGACAATGCTGTCACCGGCCAGAACGCCGGCATTGGCAGCAGGCGTGTCGTCAATCGGGGCAACGACCTTGACGACCTCGTCTTCCATCGTCACTTCGATGCCGAGGCCGCCGAATTCGCCCTTCGACTGATCGCGCATTTCTTCGGATTCTTCCGCGGTCATGTAGCTTGAGTGCGGATCGAGCCCGTTCAGCATACCGTTGATCGCATCCTGGATCATCTTCTCTTCGTCCGGCGGCGAGACATACTGGCTGCGCACGCGCTCGAACACATCGCCGAACAGCGACATCTCGCGATAGGTGGAATCGTCGCTTGCCGCGCGCGCTGGTATATCGGCCGAGACCAGAATCCCGGTTGTCGCCGCGCCAATAACGACGCCCGCCACAAGAAGCGTTGCCCTACGAACCATTACGTGCCTTTCCATCTTTTTCATCCGCCCACCAAGCCTGAGAATCAACCGGTTTGCCATTTTGCCGAAACTCAATGTAGAGAGTCGGCCTGTCTGTTTCCAGAGCCAGTGTCGCCGCGCTTGCAATGCGTCTGGCGCCCATCTGTGCCAGGGGCTCGCCCGAGAACACGAAATCGCCCTGATGTACTTTCAGACCCTCCATGCCGGTCATCACGATGTGATATCCGTCGCCGACATTGAGGATGATCATCTCTCCGTAACTTCTGAAGCGTCCCGCGTAAACCACCGTTCCGTCTGAAGGGGCCGTCACCAGAGCGCCCGGCCGTGCTGCTATCGTGATGCCGGTTGCCTGATGGCCCGTCCCGTCGGGATCGCCAAAGCGGCGGAGAATATCGCCTGCCACCGGCAGAACCAGACGGTTCTTCAGATCAGAAAACGGGTATGCGGGCGCAATGCGGTTTTTATCGGGCGCGGTGGAAAGCGCACGCTCACGCGCTTCGCGGCGTTGCGCCTCGCTCATCTGCCGGCGGCGTTCTTCTTCCTGCCGGGCCAGAAGGGCGGCGTTGCGCGCCGATGTGATTTCCGTTTCCAGCGTGGCGATCAGCCCGTTGAGATCGGTGGCGCGCGCAGCCAGCGCTTCCGCCTGGCGCTGCTCTTCGGCAAGGGCGGCGGTGCTTTTTGCGCTGGCCTTCTCGTTTTCGGCGACCAGCATATCCATGCGGCTGGTTTCCTCGGCAAGGCTGTCGAGATCTGCGGCCAGTTCATCACGCGTGGCTTCACGTTCCTGTTTGACGGCCTGCAGCGAACGCAGATCGCCAAGCACGCTGTCCATCCGCTCCCGCATTTCCGGCACCACGCCGTCAAGCAGGATGGCGCTTCTGACGGAATCAAGCGCATCGCCGGGGGCAACCAGCAGCGCCGGCGGCGGATCGCGGCCCATGCGTTGCAGCGCCGCCAGCACATCGGCCAGCACATCACGCTCCCTGTTCAGCGCGGCTTTCAGCTGGTCTTCCTTTTCCGAAAGTTCCGCAATCCGGGTTTCGCTTGCGCCGATCTGTTCTTCCAGCGCGCGTCTGCGCTCGGCAGAATCCACCAAAGCCTGTTTCAGACTGGCCGTATCGCCGGCCAGTTTGTCGATCTCTGCCTGAAGCGCGGTGATTTTTTCCTGGGACAGGGTGATCGAACTGCGGATCGTGTCCAGCTTCACCTGCGTCTCGCTGCGCTCGGCTGAAAGCTTTTCCACCATTTCCCGGGAATCGGTCTGCGGCTCGTCATTGTCCTGCGCAAGCCCCGGCACGGGCGCAAGCAGAAGCATGACCGCCAGCAGCGCAAGGCTGCCTGCGGCCGCAATTCGCACGGTATTGGCCCTTGCATAGCCCATCTAGCCTATCTTCCCGTTGCAGCGCAGACGCTATAGAACGCCGACAGGTTAACGAAACCCGAACATCTTTATAAGACACAAAGATTTGATGGTATCATACCCGGTGATAGGGGTGGCCGGCCATCAGTGTGACGGCACGGTAGAGCTGTTCGGCCAGCAGAATGCGCACGATCTGGTGCGGCCATGTCATGGCGCCGAAATTGATGGTCAGATCGGCGCGTTCGACGAGGGCCGGATCGAGCCCGTCAGCGCCGCCGATGGCAAAGATCATCGCGCGCTTGCCCTGATCGCGGAAGGTCGCGATCTTTTCGGAAAAGCCCGGACTGTCGAAGGATTTTCCGTTTTCATCGAGAAGCACCAGAACGGTCTCTGGCGAAAGCGTCGCCTCCAGCGCCTGCGCCTCCTCGCGTTTGCGGGTGACGGCATTGCCGGCGCGGCTTTCGTTGATTTCGTTGACGCGGGTAAAGTCGATGCCCTGTGCCTTGCCGGTTTTCTTCAGCCGGTCCAGATAGCGCGCGACAAGCTCTTTTTCCGGACCGGATTTCAGCCGTCCGACCGCAAAAATTCCGATCTGCATTTTTTATCCTTCAACCGGGATGTACGGCTGCAATGGTCTCAAGCGGCAGCATCTGGCGCAAACAGCTGGAACCGGTGCGCACAAGACATTGCCGCAGCGCCCTTCAGGCCCCGCCCGGATCCTGAAAATACGTCTCTTCCGGGGCTTTTCCAGGCCGCAACAACCGGGCCCATGCGTGCCGGCAGGGCAAGACGGCATTCACCGACACTTCGGGACAACCGCTAGTGCAGCCGTCCCTCGTTCATTTCAGGCGCGGACCACATCTTCTCGATATTGTAGAATTCGCGGACTTCCGGCCGGAACACATGGACGATCACGTCACCGGTATCGATCAGCACCCAGTCGCCGGCCTCCTGGCCTTCGATCTTCGGCGTGCCGATGCCCGATTGCTTGATGTCCTTGACCAGATGGTCGCAGATGGCCACGACATGACGGTTCGAGCGCCCGGACACAACCACCATGTGGTCGCCGAGTGCCGATTTACCCTTGATGTCGATGGTCACGATATCTTCAGCCTTCGAATCTTCGAGGCTGGTGAGGACGGTGGACAAAGCCTGATCTGCGGCATGGGCGCCGCTTTTCCTGCTCTTCGGCGCAGTGTCATCTGCTGCGCCCTTGGCGTGCAATGTTGTCAGGGGTCTTCCTTTCTTCATGGACCGGAACAAGCACGGGTGCGACTCGTGATCCCACGAGTCGCCTTTAAGGTGATGCGAAAACGCCTTCTATGCAAGGTCTGTCACAAAAATTGAGCCGCCTTGGGCTGCGGCCGGGTATATTACGCCGGCCCGGCGCCGGGGTGCTGTGCTGTCAGCATTCAATCCATCAGCTATCTGGATTCGTCGTGTACCGAGCGTGCGGCATCGACAATGGCGTCCAGTTTCCGCTGGGCCTTGCCATCCAGTCGGATAAAACGCCTGCGTTGCTGTGCAAAGGTTGACGGCGCTTCGTCGAGCTGCTCGGCGACATATTCCACCTCCTCGATCATATCGCCAAGGCGGGACACGGCATTGTCGACGGCCGGGTAGCCGAAATCGAATCCTCTGAGATCGGCGAGAAAGCCTGTGAAATAGCCCTCGCTCAATGCGTCAAGCCGCGCTTCGACCATGCGTTTCAGGCCTTCAAGGTCCCCGATACCCGTGCGCGGCGGAAGCTTGAGATATTTGCCTTCTTCATTCATCCGCCTCAGTTCGTTCCAAAGCGACATGAATGTTGCAGAAAACAACATACTTTCTTCTGCACTGTCGAACGCCGGCAATGCATCGCCCCAGATCGTCCGGGCTTCCGCTTCCGGTCCCGCCGCAGTCGCGACGGTAGTGACCTGCCCCCAGAGGCGGAATTTCACCGCCGTCAAGGATATCGGGCAATCGTGCGTTTCAAGGAATGCGCTGAAATCTGCATCTCCGGGATAGGTCATTGCGGTTTCAGGGATTATCATGGCGAAACTCTCGTTCTGGCCGGGTGTTGCAGATGGCGGAAAGGACCGCCACAGGGATTGTGTACCGATCAGCCCGGAAGGCCGTTTCCGCGCCGCAGCGCGGTGGAACTGACATGGGAGCGCGGGCCGTGGATGAAGGTCCAGGCCGGTGGTTTCATGCGCGCCAGCGCGCGCGCGTTCTTCTCGGCGACACGGGCCTTGTCGAGTGCGCGCGCGGCCTTGGACGACAGATAGGTGAGCGTCGAGCCGGGCCGGTCGATCACCGCCAGCGGCACGGTGCGGGCAATGCTGCGCCATTCCTGCCAGCGGTGGAAATCACCAAGATTGTCGGCGCCCATGATCCAGACGAAATTGACGCCGGTGTTGCGGCGGACGATGTGGCGGATGGTGCGGGCGGTATAGGCGGTGCCGAGCTTTTTTTCCAGCGCGCTCACGTGAATGCGCGGATCATGCGCAAACGCTTCGCTGAGCGCCAGCCGCTCGTGTAGCGGCGCAAGGCCGTTGCCGCTCTTGAGCGGGTTCCCGGGTGTCACAAGCCACCAGAGCTGATCGAGACCGAGGCGCTGAATGGCAAGGCTTGCCACCAGAAAATGCCCTTCATGCGGCGGGTTGAACGACCCGCCGAACAGGCCGACCGTCATCCCCGGCTCGCAATAGGGCATAACAAGATAACGCCGATCGATGGTCCCCTCGGTCAAGCTGTCAGGTCCGTGTCTGTCCGGTGCCGCGCACGAGATATTTGAACGAGGTCAGCTGTTCGACGCCGACCGGCCCGCGCGCATGCATCTTGCCGGTGGCAATGCCGATTTCCGCGCCCATGCCGAATTCGCCACCATCTGCAAATTGCGTCGAAGCGTTATGGAGAAGAATGGCGGAATCGATCTCGTTGAAGAAACGGGCAACCACCTCATGGTCCTCGGCAATCACGGCTTCGGTGTGGTGAGAGGAGTATTTTCCTATGTGCTCGATTGCGCCCGAGATGCCGTCAACCAGCTTCACCGAAATGATCGCGTCGAGATACTCCGTGGTCCAGTCGGTGTCATCGGCCTCGTCGCGGCCCCGCGCATAGGCGATCATATCGTGATCGACCCGCACGAGGCAGCCCTTGTCTTCCAGCGCTTCAATCAGCGGGGTCGCGAATTTTTCCGCAGCCGCCCGGTCGATCAGCAGCGTCTCGGCCGCTCCGCAAATGCCGGTGCGGCGCATCTTGGCGTTGACGACGATAGCGCGCGCCATGTCGAGATCGGCGGATTTGTCGACATAGATGTGGCACAGGCCTTCCAGATGGGCAAACACCGGCACGCGCGCCTCCGACTGCACGCGCGCGACCAGGCTTTTGCCGCCGCGCGGCACAATCACGTCGATATTGCCGGAAAGACCGGCAAGCATTTCGCCAACGGCGGCACGGTCGGTGGTCGGCACGATCTGGATGGCGTCTTCCGGCAGGCCGGCTTCGGCAAGCCCCGCCTTGAGTGCGGTATGGATGGCGCGCGCCGAACGGGCGGAATCCGAGCCGCCGCGCAGGATCACCGCATTGCCGGCCTTCAGGCACAGCGCGCCGGCATCCGCCGTGACATTCGGGCGGCTTTCGTAAATCACGCCGATGACCCCGAGCGGCGTGCGCACGCGCGAGATCGTCAGCCCGTTCGGCCGGTCCCATTCGGCTATCGTGTCGCCGATCGGATCATCCAGGGCGGCGATGGCGCGAATGCCCTCGGCGATTGCCGCGATGCCGGCCGCGTCCAGTTCCAGCCGGTTGATGAAGGCGCCGGAGATGCTGTTTTCGCGGGCAGCAGCGACGTCCTTCCGGTTTGCGGCCAGAATGTCATCGCTGTCGGCTTCGATGGCATCGGCCATGGCATGAAGCGCCCGGTTCTTGACCGCGGTCGGAGCGATGGCGAGCGCATGGGCAGCTGTGCGCGCGCGTTTTCCCATCTCGCGCATCACGGCGGTTACGTCGTCGTTTTGAACCTGATCAAGCATGGGTCGAACCCTCGTTCTGTCTCTTCTTGCCCGTGGCGGTCATCACCAGATCGTCGCGGTGTACCATCGCTGCGCGCGCCGGATAACCCAGTATCGCCTCGATGCCGCTGGTTTTCTGCCCGGCGATCATCCGCGCCTCGTCGCTGTCATAACCCGACAGGCCGCGGGCGATCTCGCCGCCGCGGGCATTGACGATCGCGACAGTGTCGCCGCGTGCAAAATGCCCGTCAACCGCGCTCACGCCTGCCGGCAAAAGACTGTTGCCGTGTTTGAGCGCCGCGACCGCGCCGTCGTCGATGTAAATGGTGCCGGCCGGCAGCAATTGTCCGGCAATCCAGACCTTGCGGGCGTTGACCGGCATATGCGAGGCGTGGAACATCGAATGGCGTGCGCCGCTCTCGATCGCCTTCAGCGGATGGTCGATCGTGCCGGACGCGATGATCATCGCACAGCCGGCAGCGGTTGCGATCTTGCCCGCCTCGATCTTGGTGTGCATGCCGCCGCGTGACAGTTCGGAGGCAGCACCACCCGCCATCGCCTCGATTTCAGGTGTGATCATTTCGATCTCGGCCAGAAAACGGGCCTCCGGATCCAGATGCGGCGGGGCAGTGTAGAGCCCATCGATATCGGACAGCAGCACCAGAAGATCGGCACCGATCATGGTGGCGACGCGTGCGGCCAGCCGGTCATTGTCGCCATAGCGGATTTCCGAGGTGGCAATCGTGTCGTTTTCGTTGACGATCGGGATGGCACCGGCCTTCAACAGCTGCAGGATGGTGGCGCGGGCGTTCAGATAATGCCGCCGTTCCTCGGTGTTCTGCAGGGTCAGCAGCACCTGGCCGGCGAGAATATCATGATGTCTGAGACTTTCCGTCCAGGCGCCCGCCAGGCCGATCTGGCCAACGGCGGCGGCGGCCTGGGCTTCTTCCAGCTTCAGCGTGCCGGAATGGCTGTGAAGCACGGTGCGCCCGAGCGCGACAGCCCCGGAGGAGACGACCAGCACCTCGACGCCTGCGGCCTTCAGCGCCGCGATGTCGTCTGCAAGCCGGTTGAGCCAGTCATGTTTCAGCCCGCTTGTGCGATCGACCAGCAGCGCCGAACCGATCTTGATCACGATCCGCCGGTAATGCGTCAGTGAACGGTGCATGCCGTTCATCGTCAGGGCTCCCACTTGTCGTGACGGCCCTTGTCCGCCCCGCGTTCGGGCGCGGCGATACCCAGGCGCACCTCTTCGGCGCGAATGGTCTCTGCAAGGGCTGCAAGCACGTCCGTCATGCCCTTCTGGGCCACAGCCGAAATGGCAAAGACCGGTCCGCCGCTTGCCGCTTCCAGTGCCTTCTTCTTCTCCGCAAGCGTCTCGTCATCGAGAATGTCGATCTGCGAAAGCGCCACGATTTCGTGCTTGTCGGCCAGCTCATGGCCATAGGCCTGAAGCTCGTGGCGCACGGTGCGGTAGACGGCGGCCACGTCTTCTTCCACGGAAGAGACCAGATGCAGCAGCACGCGGGTGCGCTCCACATGGCCGAGGAACCGGTCGCCGATCCCCACGCCCTCATGGGCGCCTTCGATCAGGCCGGGAATATCGGCGAGGACGAATTCGCGGCCATGGATGCTGGCAACGCCGAGATTGGGATGCAGCGTGGTGAACGGATAATTGGCAATCTTCGGCCGCGCCCGGGTGACGGTCGCCAGAAACGTCGATTTCCCGGCATTCGGCAGGCCGACAAGACCGGCATCGGCAATCAGCTTCAGCTTCAGCCAGATCGTCTTTTCTTCGCCCTCGAGCCCGGGATTGGCCCAGCGCGGCGCCTGGTTGGTCGATGTCTTGAAATGGGCGTTGCCGAAACCGCCATTGCCGCCGGCGGCCAGCCGGTAGCGTTCGCCGACCGCGGTGAGATCGCAGATCAGCGTCTCGCGATCTTCCTCGAAGATCTGCGTGCCGACCGGCACTTTCAGGGTCACGCCCTTGCCATTGGCGCCGGTGCGGTTGCGGCCCATGCCGTGGCCACCGGTCGCGCCCTTGAAATGCTGCTGGTAGCGGAAGTCGATCAGCGTGTTCAGCCCTTCGACGGCTTCCACCCAGACATCGCCGCCGCGTCCGCCGTCGCCGCCATCCGGGCCGCCGAACTCGATATATTTCTCGTGGTGAAACGAGACAGACCCGGCTCCGCCATCGCCGGAACGGATATAGACTTTTGCCTCATCGAGAAATTTCATGGTTCGTCGCTTGTGCCTTGGAGTGTGAAGGGTAAAACCGACCGCATCGTTATCGTCCGTCGGCGGCAAGGTCAAAGATTATCGTGAAAATCGCAAGCTACAACATCCAGTTCGGTATCGGAACCGACGGCAGATATGACCTGAACCGCATTGCCGCAAGCCTGGAAGGGGCCGACATCATTGCCCTTCAGGAGGTCACGCGCGGTTTTCCGGGTAATGACGGGCGGGATATGGTCGCAGAGATCGAGGCGCTGTTTCCCGGTCATTTTGCAGCCTTCGGCGCCGGCGCGGATATGCACCTCGATTTTTCGCGCACAAATGGCCGGATCGTTGAACGGCGTCTGCAGTTCGGCAACATGCTGCTGTCACGCTATCCGCTGCTGTCGCTCAGGCATCTGCTGTTGCCGCGCAGTCGTACCCTTGATCGCCTGAACTATCAGCGTTCGGCGCTGGAAGGTGTGGTCGAGACGCCGGCCGGGGCCTTGCGCGTCTATTCCACCCATCTTGACCATATGAGCGTGGATGAACGGCTCGCCCAGATCGGCTTCCTGCGCAAACGGCTTTCCGGTTTTGCGATGGAGGGTAGTGCCATGACCGGCGGCGCGGAATACGGACTTGCCGATCCGCCGATGGCCGAGGACTTCATCCTGCTCGGCGATTTCAACATGGAGCCGGAAAGCGAGGATTATCTGGCAATGGTCGGCCGCCGCGAACTCGACGGAACGCGCAACCTGCGTGCGGGACAGCCCGTCGATATCTTCGACCGGCTTGGCGCACGCGCCGGCAATGCGATCACGTGGACACATCCGAGCTTCGAAAACGGCGAAGGCAAATGGGTCGACTATGTCTTTGTCAGCCCCGGCCTTGCGCCGCGCATGCGCGGTGCCCGGGTGGACCGGGACGCCAAAGGGTCCGATCATTTTCCGCTGTGGGTGACGCTTGCCTGAAGCCGGCGTCCGAGTGGCATCTTATCCAATTTGGTAATCAACGCGGCCTTGACCTTTTCCGCTTGCCTGCTTACCCAACCGCCAGCAGGTGACAACTGGAGCGAACCCCATGAATGTCCTTCTGATCGGTTCGGGCGGGCGCGAGCATGCGCTGGCCTGGAAGCTTTCGCAATCTTCGCGTCTGACGACACTTTACGCGGCCCCCGGCAATCCCGGCATGGCTGACCATGCCACATGTGTTGCGCTCGATGCGGCCGACCACGCCGCCATCGTCGCCTTCTGTGGCGAGAAGGATATCGCGCTCGTTGTCGTCGGCCCGGAAGCGCCGCTGGTCGACGGACTCGTCGATTCGCTGACGGCTGCCGGCATCAGGGCTTTCGGCCCGACCAAGGCGGCAGCCCAGCTTGAGGGCTCGAAGGGTTTCACCAAGGACCTCTGCGCCCGCTATAATATTCCGACCGGGGCCTATCGCCGCTTCGACAATGCCGAGGACGCAAAGGCCTATGTCTGCGAAATCGGCGCGCCGATCGTCATCAAGGCCGACGGACTTGCCGCCGGCAAGGGCGTGACCGTTGCCCGCACCAATGACGAAGCGCTGGCTGCCATCGACGACTGCTTTTCCGGCACGTTCGGCGCTGCGGGCGCGGAAGTGGTGATCGAGGAATTTCTGGTGGGCGAGGAGGCGAGCTTCTTCTGCCTTTCGGACGGCAAGAACGCGCTGCCGCTGGCCACCGCACAGGACCACAAGGCTGTCGGCGACGGCGATACCGGGCCGAATACCGGCGGCATGGGTGCCTATTCCCCGGCGCCGGTGATGGATGAGGCGATGATCGCCCGCACCATGGCGGAAATCATCGAGCCGACCATTCGCGGCATGGCCGAAATGGGCCACCCGTTCCAGGGCGTTCTTTATGCCGGGCTGATGATTACCGAAAAGGGCCCCGAACTCATCGAATACAATGCCCGCTTCGGCGATCCGGAATGCCAGGTGCTGATGATGCGGCTGCAAAGCGACCTGCTCGACATTCTGGACGCCTGCGCCGGCGGCACGCTGGACAAGGCCTCTGCCGAATGGAGCGATCAGACCGCGCTGACTGTGGTCATGGCGACCAAAGGCTATCCGGGTTCCTACAAGAAGGGCAGCCAAATCAAATCCCTGCCGCAGGATACGGAATCGGCCCGCACCTTCCATGCCGGCACGGCGGTGCGCGAAAACAAGCTGGTGGCCAATGGCGGCCGTGTGCTCAATATCACCGCGCTTGGCCACAATGTCACCGAAGCCCAGACCCATGCCTACGAACTGATCGAGGATATCAACTGGCCCGAAGGCTTCTGCCGCCGCGATATCGGCTGGCGGGCGGTTGCGCGGGAAGAGGCGAAGGATTGAGGTCGACTCTGACTGCTGACAAAGGTTGCTTCCCCCACATTCGTCATGCTCGGGCTTGTCCCGAGCATCTAAACACGCATCAATGCGACAAGCGTGTCGAATGAAAATCTGTTTAAATACAATATACTATGAAACGCCAACGCCGCTCGTGCGGAACGGTGGTTAGATCCTCGGGACAAGCCCGAGGATTGTTTGTTGAAAACGGTCTATTGTTAAAGCGGGACTGCGGGCTTGTCCCCGCAGTCCCGGCGACAGGCGACCGTCCGAGGATTGGGACAGCACCCCAGGTCATCAAGGCTCCCTGCCGCCTTTTGCTTCACCGCTTGGAGAGTTGATTGGGCATAAGACGCCCGCAAACAATCCTAAGCCCGCAAAGGATAGCAGGACAATGGACATTTTGCACACTGCACCGCATCGATGCTTCGGCATTGATGTCGCCAAGGACAATCTCGTCGTCAGTGACGGCGGCGCCTGCGTGACCATTCCCAAC
>PVUG01000037.1 GCA_003001975.1 Martelella mediterranea | reverse complement strand
CTGGGCTCAATGGGGCGCCGACAGGCGGCGGCTCTGGCAGGGACAGCGCCCCATCCCAGCGAAAGCGGCAACGCAAACGGACGCCGACGACAACGGGGCGGAAGGCCTCAGGTCAAGACAACCCTGTTCATGCCCGCCATGTGTGCCGCACAGGGAAAGGGACAATTCGCACTCTTCTACAAACGCCTTATCCAAAATGGAAAACCACCCATCGTCGCAATCGCCGCGACAATGCGAAAAATCATCATAACCATCAACGCAAGGATAAGGGACAATCAACAACAACAGAGTTGATGACCCGGAGTGAGGGGCAGCTTTGTCAACAAACTGAGGCGGCCGATGGCCGCCTTCTTCATACCGGCTTGTACCCGAACCGGATACTGTCTATGCCGGAGACAGTATTTCGGGGAGGAAAGCAGCGTGTCGCCCATACCTTTTGCAGTGATCGGTTCCGGCTGGAGGGCTGAATTCTTCCTCAGGGTGGCAAAGGCCCTGCCCGCGCATTTTCATGCCACCGGCATCGTCACCGGTCGTCCGGCAGCAGAGCGGACAGCGCTGGAGCAGGAATGGGGCCTGCCGGTCTTCGCTTCGATCGATGACCTGCTTGCCGTCACCCGACCCGAATTTGCCGTCGTCTCCATACGTCCGGAGCATATTGTCGACCGGATTGGCGAACTTGCCGCGCATAAGGTCCCGGTTCTCCTCGAAACGGCGGCCTTCGATCACGATCAATTGCTCGCACTGGACGCGCTGGTCACGGCCGGTGCGAAAATCGAGGTGGCCGAGCAATATTTCCTGCATCCGGTGCTCTCGGCCATGCGGGCCCTGATCTTGGATGGCCTGATCGGCACGCCGAACTATGCCCATGTCTCGGTCCTGCAGACCTATCACAGCATCAGCATGATGCGGAAACTTCTGGGAATCGGTTTCGAAAACGCCACGGTCACCGCCAGCCGCGTCACGCTGCCGGTGGTCAAGGGACCGGGGCGCTACGATCAGCCCGAGCGCTATGAGGTGATCGCCGCGGCACAGACCATCGCCACATTCGATTTCGGCGACAAGGTCGGCGTCTATGACTTCGCCAATGGCCAGCACCGCAGCCGCATTCGCGCGCCCAGGGTGACGGTTCGCGGCGAATGCGGCGAGATCACACCGGAACGCATCGACTACCTGATTGACGAGCGCACGCCGATGACGGCTGAGCTTCAGCGTATGGACAAGGGCCATTTCGTCAATTTCGAGGGGTATCATCACGCCGGGATCGTGGCCGCGGGTCGCTGGGTCTATCGCAATCCTTTCCCGGGACCGCATCTGTTTGATGATGAAATTGCCGTTGCGACCTGCCTTGAAAACATGCGCGTCTTCGTGGAACGCGGCATTTCTTCCTACAGTTTCGCCGAGACCGCGCAGGATTGCTATCTGGCCCGGATCATGGATGAAGCCGCAGCCGCACAATCCGCCGTGACCACCACATCACAACCCTGGAGCCGGCATGCATGAGGATGGCGGGATGCCGCTCAGCCGCTGACCGTCGCCGCGCATTTTCGTGTGATGACACGGGCTCTTTTTCACCCCATCGTGACTTCCCGTTGATTTCGTTAAAGGGTAAATTGCCAATCATGTTTTTCAGGCGTTGGATGAAAACACAACGCAGCCCCTATAAGCTGGTGAAAGTTGCTGCCGTGCTGAAGCAGACATTCATATCGGCCGCCTTTCTTGCGGCATTTGCGCTGTCCACGGCGCAGGCGGACGAGATCAGGAATCCGCTCGGCGTTCTTGAACTCTTCACCTCTCAGGGCTGCTCTTCCTGCCCCCCCGCGGACAAGGCGGCGGCGGCGATTGCCGACCAGGGTGACATTGTCGTTCTCAGCTACCATGTCGACTACTGGAACTATCTCGGCTGGACCGACACGATGAGCAGCCGCCAGAACACCGAACGGCAATATGCCTATGGCGAGGCGATGGGCCGCAGCGGCGTCTACACGCCACAGGCGATCCTGAACGGCCGCGCCCAGATGGTCGGCACCGACGTGGCCGACCTCAACCAGACGTTCGAAACCCTGGCCGCCGATGGCGATGGCCTCAATGTCCCCGTTTCCACGACGATGAACGGCGACGAGGTGCTGATCGATATCGGCGCGGGCACAGGCAAGGCCGATGTGCTCGTTGTCTATTTCAAGCATGAGGACAAGGTCGCCATCAAGGACGGCGAGAACAAGGGCCGGACAATCACCTATCGCAATATCGTCACCGATGTTCAGACCGTCGGCATGTGGCATGGCGCCCCGGCCCGCATCACGCTGCCGGCGCGCGTACTTGATCCGCGCGAAAGCGACGGCTGCGCGATCCTGCTGCAGGCGACCGGCAAAAAGGGACAGCCCGGCGCCATCTTCGGCGCAACCCTGATCACCGCTCACCCGTCCTGAATGCCCGGCGCTGCAAAGCGGCGACCGCGTGCATGCAAACCGTTTCCTGCACGACAAAAATCCCTGAAGCGGACGGGTTTTCCGGTTCTTCTGCCCGAAGTTTCATGCAGGAGTTAACAACTTCTTTACCATGTTGGGCGAAAGCTGGGGTTCAGAACTGTTGATGCGGTCCTGCGCGCGTGAGGGAGGCAGCTTCGCTTGATACGCCACAGGCACCGTGAACCGGAGCGGGCACGAACCATGGCGCAAACGCGGATGACACAGGACGCACGGGGAGAAAGACCTTCCCTGGATGCGCTCAACCAGACCATCGAGGGTCTGGAATCCCGCCTTGCCGACATGATGGCAAACCGCGCATCCGCCCGCCGGCCTGCCCCTTCGCAGCCGCCCCGCGAGCGCCCCAGCCGTGAACGCCCTTCCACCAATCCGGACCTTGTGCGCACGAATGCCGAACTGCGCGAGATCAGCTCGACGCTGAAGGACCTCAGAGCCGCCGTGCGCGAGGATTTCACCGACAGTCTGCGCGATGAACTGGCGGGCCTGCATGACATGCTCTCCCATCTCGACCGGCAGACCGACACGCTAGCGAGCGACGAACAGACCCGCAGCGAACTCTTGAGAATCTCCGAGGGCGTCGACTGGCTCTTGAGCAACGCGGCCGCCAGTTCCGATGATCCGCTGATGGCGGAGTTCGAGCACCTTCAGACCTTGATACGCGGCCTTGCCAGCTCCGACAGCATGGCCCGCCTCGAGACCCGTTTCGACACGCTCGAACAGCATCTGACGCCTTTCGACCCGGCCAGACTGGACGGCGATCTCTCGGCGCTTGCCTATGGTCTCGACGATATCAGGCAACGTCTCGATCGCAGCCAGACGGATAACAGTCTGAACGACATTGAAAACCGTCTCACGGCACTGGCCCGGGCGATGGAGGTTCTGTGCACCCGGATCCCCGCTTCCGGCCGCAAGCTTGACGGACAGATGAGCGCCATCGAGCGCCGGATCGAAGACATCGACCGCAATATCGAGCTGATCGGCCGCCGACAGGGCGAAGTTCAGCACGACCCGACAGTCGAGCGGCTGGAAAGCCGGTTTGCAGAACTCGCCAGCGCGGTTGCGGCGATCGACTGGCAGATGCGCGATCAGGGCACCAAGCAGACGACGCTGCTTGAAAGCCTCGAGGACATGGCCGGCCGCCTCAAGGAACACAGCGCCGACGACGGACATCTCAGGCTCGAAGCACGGCTCGACAAGCTGACAGCCGCCGTTGAAAACATCACGCCCGGCATCGACAGGAGAACGCTCGGTCAGGCCGTTTCCGAGCTCTCCGACAAGATCGGCCGGATCGACCTTCAGGGCAGCGAACGCCGGATTGCCGCCAGACTGGATGCACTGGACCTCAGCACGGCCGATGATGACAGCCGCGACGCCGTGCGCGACGAACTCAAACGGCTTTCCGGCCTGATCGAAAACCAGAAGCCGGGCCTCCGGCCTGAAGCTCTGGACGCGGCCGTATCGAAAATCAGCGACACGGTTTCGCGTATCGACATGGCCGGTGCGGAACGCAGGATCGCCGACAAAATCGACAATGCTGCGGCCAGCGGTTTCAGCGAACAGGACCGGCGCGACCTGCAGCAGCAGTTCGACAGGCTTTCGGCTCTTGTCGAAAGCAACAGCCACAGCCTGGACCCACGCGCGCTCGAAGACGCGGTCAGGCGCATCAACCAGACCATTGGCGGGATCGACCTTCAGGGCAGCGAGCGCCGGATTACCGCCAGACTAGATGCACTGGACCTCAGCACGGCCGATGATGGCAGCCGCACTGCCGTGCGCGACGAGCTCAAACGGCTTTCCGGCCTGATCGAGAACCAGAAGCCGGGCCTCCGGCCTGAAGCCCTTGAAGCGGCCGTATCGAAAATCAACGACACGGTTTCGCGCATCGACATGGCCGGTGCGGAACGCAGGCTTTCCGCACAGATCGCCGCCATGCCGGCGCCTACCGTGCGCGACAACACCAATGCCATCGATCCCGAAGCATTCGAAAAACGCCTTGCCGCACGCATCGAAGCGCTCGACCTTGCCGGCACCGAGGAACGGCTGGCGCGCCGGATTGCCGATCTCGCGCAAAACGGATCGGATGAGCGGATCAGCGCCCAATTGACCGCGCTTGCCGACCGGTTCGAGGAAAGCCGGCGCGACATGAGCGCCCCGGCGCTGCAGAAGCTGGAACGGCAGATCGCCGAACTGACGACGCTGGTCGGCCGGCCGGATCCGAAGCAGCCTTTCGCCGAGCTTGAAGAGCGCATCGGCGCACGTATCGAGAACCTGACGGCCAGCAATGACGATTACCTCATCGAGGCCGCGCAGCACGCCGCCGAGGAAGCGCTGAAGAATTTCGAGGAACGCCGCAAGGGCGAAACCGACGAGCATATCGCCGTCCTCAAGGCACTCGCCGCCGACCTTAAGAACCTTCAGCAGGCAGGGCGCGACAGTGATGGCACAGCCGGTCTGCACGATACCCTGAAAACCATCTCCGACAGGCTCGACACCCTGAATGCCGATGACGGCGAAACCGCCACAGAGACCGAAGGGAGGCGCGCGGAGACCGGCCCTTTCGTCGCTCCCGCGCCCTCGGCAACTACGGCTGAGGCCAGCAAGGCGGCCGAAACCGGGGCCGAGCGGCAGGAACCGCCGCATTTCGAAATGCAGTTTCCCGCTGCAGCCCCGCAGCCTTCCGCAGCGTCTTCCGTCGACACGCAGGCCGATGGCGCAAGCGACGATGTCATGGACATTCTCTCGCGTGTGCGCGCCGGACAGGCGCCAAAGCAAGGCACGCCTGTTTTGCCCGTGCACGACCGGCCTGTTGCCAAGACCGAATACAAGAAGCGCGAACCCGGCCAGCCCGCCGGCATGCGCAACCAGCGGCTTGCCGCCGGCGGCCCGCAGGGCGACCTGATCGCCGCTGCCCGGCGTGCGGCCCGTTCCGCGCTTGAAAATGCCGAGGACATGACGCCGTCCGTTTCGCCCGCAAAGCCGTCTGAAAAGGATGAGGACAGCGCAAAACAGGCCCGGGACGGTTTTTCCCGCCGGCCTGTCTACCTCGCCGCCGGCGCGATCCTGCTGGCGATCATCGCCTATCCGTTCCTCTCCGATACGGGAAAGGACCGCGAGGCCATACTTCAGGCCACCAAGGCCTTCGACAAGGCCCCGCCGTCGCTGCGTGCCCCTGCCCCGGCAACCCCGTCGCAGCAGGCCATATCGGGCAGCACAGCCAAACAGAATGTCGCCGCAGCGCCTTCGCTGCGCTCGCCTGACCGGGCTGCCGTCAAAACCAATTTCGCCGCAGAAGCCCGGGAAATTGCTGCAGCACCTGCCGTCCGCGCATTCCAGATGTTCGAGACCGACAACAGCCTTGTCACCGGCAGCATCAAACCGGATGCACCGGCAACGCCAGCACGGGCCAGCGCGCCCGCACCGGCCCAGACGCCGGTTGCCGCCCCGGAACCGCCCCCTGCAACGCGCCCGCCGGAAATTTCGGAAGAAACCGCATCCGTGACCACAAAGGATGTGCTCGACATGCTGGCGGAACCGTCGCCGGCAAGACAGGCCTCCGCATCACCCAAGGCCGCCTCCGGCAATGACAAAGCGGCCGGCGCGAAAGCACCGCTGGCCAGGCTGAATTCCGGATCGCAGCCGGAAGCCAGCCAGGCGCGCGACGCCCTTGCCGCGCAGCGCCCGAAAGACCCCGCCCCCCTCGACATCGACGTCCCCGCGACGATCAAACCCGCAGCGCTTGCCGATGCGGCCCGAAACGGCAATCCGGATGCGCTTTACGAGATCGGCATGCGTTACCAGGACGGTCTCGGCCTCAAGCGCGACCCCGCCGAAGCGGCCATCTGGTTTGACGCCGCGGCCGAACGCGGCTCCGCTCCTGCCGCTTTCCAGCTCGGCAGCCTTTATGAAAAGGGCGTCGGCGTCGATCATGACGCAGCAGAGGCGGTCACGCTTTATCGCAAGGCTGCCAGGGCCGGCAATGTCAGGGCCATGCACAATCTTGCGGTAATGCTGGCCAATGGCGCTAACGGCGGCACGCCCGATTTTGCCGAAGCGGCAAAGTGGTTCCGTGTGGCAGCCGATCACGGCGTTGCCGACAGCCAGTTCAATCTTGCCATCATGCATGCACGCGGCGCCGGCGTGGATGCCGACCTCGCGCAGTCGTATAAATGGTTCGCGATTGCCGCACGCAACGGTGACCCCGAAGCCGCAAACCGGCGCGACGAGGTGACCGAGGCGCTTTCCAAGGCCGATCTCGACCGCGGACGCAAGCTTGCCGCTGACTGGGAAGCCGAAACGCCGTTGCCGGCCGCCAACCAGGTGGTGCCGCCGGCCGAATGGCTGCCGCAGGAGGCCGCCGCAAGCGCGCCGGACAAGCAGGCAATCATCCGCGACATCCAGTCGATCCTGAACGAGCGCGGCTATGACGCAGGCCCCGAAGACGGGCTTCTCGGCGCCAGAACCGATGCCGCAATCAAGGCGTTCCAGAGCAAGAATGGCCTGAAAGCCGACGGCGCGATCACGCCTGCGCTTGTCGAGACATTGCTGAGCAGCAACAGCGCCTGAGAAGAATTGGTGGTTTACGGTCGTTTGAATTGACAGTTGCGACCGCAGGCCGCAGAAAGAAAAAGCATTTTCAACAGGCTGGACGCAACCCGTCCGGCCATGCCGCTATTGGGGAAGCGCGTGTCGATTTATCTGCCGATTGCTGAACTTTCGGTCAATATCTTCGTCATTCTCGGCATGGGTGCGGCGGTCGGTTTTCTCTCGGGCATGTTCGGCGTCGGCGGCGGCTTTCTGATCACCCCGCTTCTGATTTTCTACCAGATCCCGCCGGTCGTGGCGGTTGCCACCGGGGCAAGTCAGGTGGTGGCTTCCTCCGTTTCGGGTACGCTCACCCATTTCCGGCGCGGCACACTCGACATGAAGCTCGGCACGGTGCTTCTGACCGGCGGTCTTGTCGGCGCGACGATCGGTGTCTGGCTGTTTTCGCTGTTGCGCGACCTCGGCCAGCTCGATCTGGTGATCTCGATCCTCTATGTGGTGCTCCTGAGTTCGATCGGCGGGCTGATGCTGGCCGAAAGCATTCGCGCCATCCGGCGCAGCGCTTCCCAGAAAGCCGTTTCCCTGCGCAAGCCCGGCCAGCACAACTGGATCCACCGCCTGCCGTTCAAGATGCGGTTCAAGAAATCGAAGCTCTATCTGAGCGTCATTCCCGTGTTTCTTCTCGGCGGCTCGATCGGTGTGCTGACCTCCTCGCTCGGTATCGGCGGCGGCTTCATCATGGTGCCGGCTATGATCTATCTTCTGCGCATACCGACCAATATCGTCGTCGGCACATCGCTGTTCCAGATCATCTTCGTTTCGGCCTACACCACCGTGGTGCAGGCGGTGACCAACTATGCGGTCGATATCGTGCTCGCCACGATCCTGATGATGTCGAGCGTGATCGGCGCCCAGTACGGCGTGCGTGTGGGCCAGAAGCTGAAGGGCGAACAGCTGCGCGCGCTGCTGGCGCTGCTGATCCTGGCCGTCGGCGTGCGCCTTGCCTTCGGTCTGGTGGTTACACCGACCGACCTGTTCTCCGTCGTCTTCGAGGGAGCGCCGCAATGATGAAAACGCTCCTGCCCATCCTGGCCCTCGTTTTCCTGCCCGCAATCGCCGCGGCGCAGCAGGCGCCTGTGATCCAGCAGGAGACGCTGGAAATCGGCACCTCGACCAACGAGATCGCCATTACCTCGGACTTTTCCGGCGCCGACCTCACCGTCTTCGGCGCCATCAACGATGCCGACCCGATCCTGTTGTCGAAGGGCCGCTATGACATCGTGGTGATCCTCGAAGGCCCGAAGGCAGAGGCCGATGTCCGGCGCAAGGAGCGGTTCTTCGGGATATGGGTCAACCGCCAGACGATTTCGTTCGAGCATGTGCCGCGCTCCTATTCGATCTCGAGCACGCGGCCGCTTGAGGACGTGACATCCCCGCAGACCTTGAATTCGCAGGGCATCGGCGTTTCGCATCTGCGCATCGCGCCGGTCGGCTATTTCGGCGATGCCAGCGACGTTGCCACATTCCGTGAGGCGATGCTGAGACTGAACGCGGTCGACGGGATCTACGACGCTGAATATGACGGGGTGAAATTCGTCTCCAACAGTCTGTTCCGCGCAAGCCTGCGCCTGCCGGTAAACATTCCCCAGGGCACCCATACGGTTCAGGCCTATCTGTTCAAGGAAGGGCGCCAGATCGCGACCCAGAACCTGCCGCTCCAGGTGGTCAAGACCGGGCTTGAAGCCCAGATCACCACCGCTGCCCATGACTATCCGCTGTTTTACGGCATGAGTGCCGTGTTCATCGCCCTGTTTTCCGGCTGGTTTGCCAGCGTGATCTTCAGGAAGAACTGAGGTTCGACCGTTTCCGTTTACCCGGAAAGCGCTGCAAACGGCAGCGCATAGACCCGCTCCGGGCCCAGCATGTGCACGGTCAGCGCATTGCGGTCGAACAGGCCCCGGAATGCCGCATGGCGAAGGTCGAGACCGCCGCGTGTGGTGGCAAAGGCCGGCAGCATCAGACGGTTTTCATCCCTGGCAAAGCAGGGCCGGCGGACCGATTTTCCCGGGCGACGGAGGGTTGCGGAAGGGTGCAGATGGCCGCAGATTTCCGCCGCGCCCGTTTGCGCGGGTTCGTGACGGAAATTAAGCCCCTCAAACCGCCATTGATCGAAAACCCGGCCCGGCAATCCGGCAACGCCGTCGGGATCGTGATTGCCGTTGATCCAGACCCAGTCACAGCTTTCGGCAAGCGCGGACAGGCTCTCGCGGTGGTCTCTCGCCATCTCGCGGGCGCCGGTGCGGTCATGAAAATTATCGCCAAGCGAAACGACACAGGCAGGCCGGTAGCGTGCGATGACCGCCGAAAGCACTGAAAGCGTGCGGCCGGTGTCATAGGGCGGCAGGAAAAAGCCGCGCCGGGCGTGGGCCGCGCCGCGTTCCAGATGCAGGTCGGAGACAACGAGCAGCGAAAGGCCGGGGAAAAAGGCCGCGCCGGAACAGTCGAACATCACCGCATGACCGGCAAAACTGTCTGCGGTCTTGCCGGGCGGCTCGCTCTCATATGTCGCTGTCGTAAGGCTCATGCGCCGGTCTCTTCCCGTCCGTCTTCGGTTTCCGCGGCTTCAAGGGCGGCGGCCAGTTCGTCAACAGCCTCCTTCAGCACCGCATCGCCGGCCCCGCCATTGACGCTTTCACGGCCGATTTCCAAGAGCACCGGCACGGCGAGCGGCGAGATGCGCGTGAGCCGGTAATGGGTCAGATGTCCCTTGATTCGTTGCAGCATTGTGCCAAGGCGGGCGATATCCAGCAAGCCGGAGGCAGCATCCGCGCGGGTCGCCTGCAGCAGGATATGGTCCGGCTCATGGCTTCTCAAAACGTCATAAATAAGGTCGGCCGACACCGTCATCTGACGCCCGGTCTTTTCCTTGCCCGGAAACCGCCGCTCGATCAGCCCGGCAATGGTGGCGCAGGCGCGGAAGGTGCGTTTGAGCATATAGCTTTCATCGAGCCATGCTTCGAGATCGTCGCCCAGCATGTCCTCGTCGAACAGCGCCTTCAGGTCGAGCTCGCCGGACGCCAGCATGGCGCCGATATCCTTCAGCCCCCAGACGGCGAGCGAATAATCGGTCGAGACGAAGCCGGTCGGCTGGGCGCCGGCGCGTTCCAGCCGCCGGGTCAGCAACATGCCGAGCGTCTGGTGCGCAAGCCGCCCCTCGAAGGGATAGGCGACCATGTAGAAGCGGTTTTCGAGCGGAAAGGTTTCCACCAGAAGCTCGCCGCGTTTCGGCAGGTGCGAATGCTGTTCCTGCAAGGCCAGCCATTCGCGCACGGACGCCGGCAGCACCTTGCGTCGTTCGGCATCATCCAGCATGGCGCGCACGCCATCGGCCAGAAAGGTCGACAGCGGAAACTTGCCGCCGGCATAGGCCGGGATTTTCGGGTCGCTGTCATAGGCGGTGGATGCCATGCACTCGTTCTCGCGCAGCCCTTCGAACCGCAACACCTTGCCGGCAAACAGGAACGTGTCGCCGGGGCGCAGCATCTCGATGAAATATTCCTCAACCTCGCCCAGCACAGCACCGCCGCGCAAGGGGCCGCCGCGTTTTCCCGGCCGCACCAGCCGGATTTTCAGCATCGGCATTTCGACAATGGTTCCGAGGTTCAGCCGGTACTGGCGGGCGAAATCGGGATGGGTGAGACGATAGAGCCCGTCGGCGGTTTTGCGTATTTTTGCATAGCGCTCATAGGTGCGCAGCGCATAGCCGCCGGTGGCGACGAAATCGACCACGCGAAAAAAGGTCTCGCGGGTGAGCCCGTGATAGGGCAGCGCAGAGCGCACCTCCTCATAAAGCAGGTCGGCATCAAACGGTCCGGCGCAGGCCATGCCGAGCACATGCTGGGCCAGCACATCAAGCGCGCCGTCGCCGATGGGGGGACTGTCCTGCGCGCCGACATAATTGGCATCGAGCGCCGCCTGACACTCCATCACCTCGAACCGGTTGGCCGGCACCAGAATGGCGCGGCTCGGTTCATCCATGCGGTGGTTGGCGCGGCCGATGCGCTGGGCAAGCCGGCTGGCGCCCTTCGGCGCGCCGATATGCATCACCAGGTCGATATCACCCCAGTCGATGCCGAGATCGAGCGTCGAGGTCGCAACGACGGCGCGCAATTTTCCCGCCGCCATCGCCGCCTCCACCTTGCGGCGCTGGCCGACATCCAGCGAACCGTGATGCAGCGCAATCGGCAGATTGTCGTCATTGATGCTCCACAGCTCCTGAAACACGATTTCGGCCTGCGAGCGGGTGTTGACGAAGATCAGCGTCATCTTTCGCTGTTTCAGCGCTTCGTAAATATCGTGCGCGGCATAGCGCGCCGAATGGCCCGACCACGGAATGCGCTGCGAGGCTTTGAGGATGGTGATTTCCGGCCGCGCGCCGCCGGCGACCGTGATCAGCCCGGCGTGGGGCGGTGCCACCGCGCCGGTCTGCGCCACCAGCCAGCGCTGCAATTCCATCGGGTCCGAGACCGTCGCCGAAAGGCCGATAGCGGTCAGCTCGGGGCGAAGCCGTCTCAGCCGTGCAAGGCCCAGCGAAAGCAGATGGCCGCGCTTGGAGGTGACCAGCGAGTGCAACTCGTCGAAGATCACGAAACGCAGATCCTCGAAGAAGCGGTCGGCATCCTTGCCCGCAAGCAGAAGCGCGAGCTGTTCCGGCGTCGTCAGCAGGATATCCGGCGGCCTCAACCGCTGGCGCTGGCGCTTGGATTGCGGCGTATCGCCGGTGCGGGTTTCCATGGTGATCGGCAGGCCACTTTCGATGACCGGCTGTTCCAGATTGCGGGCGATATCGACGGCCAGCGCCTTCAGCGGCGAGATATAGAGCGTGTGCACCCCGCGCGGACGCATGCCCGGCTTTTGCGGCCCCTGACGGTCAAGATCGGCAAGCGAAGGCAGAAAACCGGCCAGCGTCTTGCCGGCACCGGTCGGCGCAATCAGCAGCATGTCCTCGCCGGCCCCGGCGCGTTGCAGCAGGTCCAGCTGATGCGGGCGCGGCTGCCAGCCTTTGGCGGCGAACCAGCGGCGGAAGCGTTCCGGCAGCAGGGATGTTTCCGTTTCGTTCATAAGGTCACGATGGCAATAAAATGCCATCAAGGAAAGCCCGGCTTTTTGATAAACGCTTCACCTTCTTCGGCGTCACCCTCGGGCTTGACCCGAGGGTCCACAAAAACAACGGCTTATGGATGCTCGGGTCAAGCCCGAGCATTGTTTGTCGGATCTGGGTTATTGTTGTGATGCAGCTGCGGGCCGTTGGCTTGCCCGCAGCTGCTGCAACAGGCGACCGTCCGAGCATTGGGTGAGACACCCGCTGTCATCAAGGTTACTGTTGCACCGAGCAACCGCTTGAAGAGTTGATTGGGCCGCTGATTGCCACGCCCGCAAACAATCCCAAGCATGCCTTGAAAGGATAGCAT
>PVUG01000036.1 GCA_003001975.1 Martelella mediterranea | reverse complement strand
CTAGCCCGTCTTATTCATGATCTGTCAGGTTTTCTGGGCAGCGATCGCGGGCACGGGGCGTCGTTGCGTCTGTTTCACCGCGGTTGATCTGGGACTTTGTGACACGCGTTTGATGTTGAAGGTTCTGGGTTCTGCGGGGCATCGGCGCCCCGGCCTTCATGGCGCCCCCGGCTGCAAGGCGCCGGCGAGATGGCGGAAGAGCTCGGCCTCGGGGCAAGCGGCGGCGAAGGCCATGCGGATGCGCGAGGCGGTTTCGGTGACGCGGGTGCCGAGCTTGAGAAGGCGCAGCCTGAGCGTGGCGAACTCGGCCTTGCGCAGGCAATCTGTTGCGGGCACGGCGTCGCGCAGTGTGAGCATCAGCCAGTAGGCGGCGGTGTGCAGGGTGAGGCGGACCTGATTGGCGATCGGTGAGCGGCAGGAGGTGCGGTCGGAGGCAAGCTGGCTCTTGTGCATCTTGATCAGGTTCTCGGCCTGACCGCGGGCGCAGTAGAGGACGTCGTAGATGTGCCCGGCGGAGCCTTCACCAAGATTGGTGACGACGAAGCGGATGTCGAGGCCCATCGTGGTCGCCTCGATGCGCGCGCAGACGCGGCGCTCCACCTTCCAGGATTTCGCTCTGTACCGGGTTTCGGTATAGTCGCGCAGCACCGATTTGTGTTCAAGCGCGTAGCGGGTGCGGATATCCTCGGCGGCCTCTTCGACGAGGCGCTTGAGAACCGTATTGCCGGAGAAACCGAACAGATAATCGATGTCGTTGTTCTCGCACCAGGCCATGACTTCCGCCCGGCCGTAATGGCTGTCGCCACGGATCAGGATGCGGGTTGTCGGCCATGCGCGCCGGATCATCCGAACGAGGCGGCGAAGATGACCGCGAATTTCCTTGCCCGCCGGTGTCTTACCGGGACGCAGGATCATGGCAACGGGCCGGCCAGTGGCGGCATCATAGATGTGGATCGGCAGGAAGCAGCGCTCGTCATAATGGGCATTGAAGAGCGAGAGTTGCTGATGGCCATGAACGACATCCACCGTGTCGTCGATGTCGAGGGTGACGCTTTCCGGCGGCGCGGCATAGCTCGACAGCCACAGTTCGACCAGAACCCGACCCAGGCGGATGACGGTTTTCAGGTCGGGCAGGTTCTCCAGCCGCGAACAGGTCGGCTGCGAGGCGAGGTCAAGGCCGCTGTCGGGCAACCGCCCGCAGGCCAACTTGAAGGCCGGATCAAAGCGCAGCCGATCGAGATCGTTGGCATCCTCGTAGCCGCAGGCGATGGCAAAGATGCGGGCGCGCAGGATGTCGGCCATGGCATGCGTCACCCGTGCCGGATCACGTGGATCGTGGATCGCTGCGGCGAGCCTGTCAGCCAGTTGCAGGCGCCGCTCGGCGGCGGCCAGAAGCATGACGCCGCCGTCCGAGGTGATGCGGCCGCCATCGAACGCGGCTGTGATCTTCTTGGCGCAAACGGCTGGAAAAGCAAACGGCAGCAACGTATCGTCGGTCATGGTGGGTGTGGCTCGCGAGATGCGGTGAAGGGATTGGCTTGGACAACCGAATCCTACGCCAAATCAATCGCTTAAGCTACACCTGCCAGCCTTTTCAAGCCGCGTCGTGAATAAGACGGGCTAGCGGGGTCCTTATTCCACGCCTAATCACAACCTTGGCCTTGAAAGCCGGGCTATGGTTCCGGCGCGGTCGTCTCGTCATGGTATCTCCTGTTAACGGCATCTAAGCCGAAGTCAGGCAGAAATTCCACTTATCCTGACTGTACAGATTTCCCGAGCCACATCTGGTTTCAGGATTTCCGCGACACTTGCATCCGACAGGCTGCTTTCACATCCGAAAAACGGATCAGGTAACGCTCCAAGAACAGTGCTCCAATGGAGACCAAATACGACCTTGCAACTTTTCTAACCAACTATAAGGAACTCGCGCCTGCGATCGGAAGATCGCATACCGCCTGCATCTCGCTCAAAATATGGCACAACTGATGAAATGCCTCCTGATGAGGCGACGATCTGCGCCAAGAAGCGTATATGGTTCGTTGTGGCGCGCGGCCGGAGATGCTCACAATTTTTACATTAGGAAAGGTACTTAGCCGGGGAGAGGCTAACGAAGGAACCATACTAGCCCCCCCTTTCATTGAAACGAGCGCACCGATTGTTTCGAGACTCAACCCTCTGATTTCGGTGCGACAAGCATTGTAGTCGTGCTGTGTCGTGCGTATCGCTGCAGGTAGCGTATCTTCGCTATAACCCTCGCCGTCTGCCATCGTCATAAACTCAGATGCATCAAGATCCTGAACGTTTATTGATGTCTTTGCCGCAAGCGGATGAGCTACGTTGGCGATCAAATCAAAGCGCTCGGTGAACAGAGGTTTTGTTTCCAGATCCGCATTGTCAGCGAAACGGCAAGATAACATCATGTCAATTTCACTTCCGCGCAGACGTTGGGTGACCCCTTCGGTCTTGCCTTCCAGGAGATCAATTCTGACATCAGGAAAGTTTGCCTCGAACAGATTTACGACGTGAGGCAAAACATAGGCACCGATCGTTGAGATCGCGCCAAGTTTAAGGTGCCCTCCGAAGGGCCGGCTCGTCTTCACGGCGAGGAGGTCAAGTTTACCAACCACCCCGAGGACATCCTGAATGTGAGACAAGAGAACCTCACCTTCCAGGGTCGCCTTCACCTGCTGGCTGGACCGTTCGAATAAGGTCGTGCCAAGAGCTTCCTCGACCTTGCGAACCTGATGGGAGAGGCCCGACGGGCTTATCCCTAACTCCCGCGCAACGACCCTAAAGCTGGAGCGCTTCCAGACGGTCGTAACAAGGAGAAAATCCCGTATCGAGACCGCCGATAGCTTGTTCGATATGATCGTTCGATCTGTTCTATTCATTCGACTTGTCCAAACGCCACCTCATCTCCTATTCGAAAAAACATGATAATACTAGTCATGATATTCAGAACCATGCTGGCTCATGACTTTGCCTTGCAGACAGAACTGATCGGTAGGGGGCAGCATGACCACGATTTTCTTGAAATCCACTTTCGAAGAGCCATCCGAGACGGTTCGGGCTGCCGTGCTCCGTGGAGAAGTCGCCATCACAGAGCAAGCCGATCTCACGGCCGAGATTCTCATGTCGCACAAGGGGCTGATCACCGGTAATCAGCTCGACCAGAATGCCATGCGGCGCTCAAGGATGCGCTCGCGTCTTTTCTCGATCACGGTGGGCGCTGGTTCTTCAATGGCCATATGGCGCGTCCGCTGGTTGATGGCATCGGTCAGTATCGTTCGATCGTCGCACCAAAACGACAAAATTTCGATCTGTCGTCGATCAATCCTCATTCGCTCTATGACGGTATCGACCTGAAGAAGATCGAGACCAACAGGGGCGTCGCGGGTTTCTACGGACGCGGCTGCAATCCGCCACCGGAGGGCGCGGTGGCCGTCAATGGGCTGGGTCCCACGCAAGTCCCGGTCGATTGGGTGTGGGCAAGGCCGCGGGGTGGCCGGTTCTTCTCACATGCCGGCAATGACCTCGGCACGATCGGGCTTGAATGGAATCTCGCCCCGGACCTGAGGCGGCGCATTATCAACTGGGCAAACGGCGGTTCCTGCCTCTCCTCGAATTGCTTCGCGCTGACACTGCCGCTCGAAGACTTGCCGCTGACCAGGGCCGAGAGCTATGGCGGCGCGCGCGATACAGGCAGGGTGGGCCCACGCATCGTCGCGTCGAGTTCCGGAACCTACTATCATATCCATAGTCTGGAAGGGTCGGCCTATACCGGTATTTTCGATGTCATCTGCGCACCCGAGGGCCTCGTTAACGTACTGCGCCCCCAGGATATCCTCTGGGTGCCATGCCGAACCCCGGCCCAGCGCATGATCAAGCAGAGGGCTGTCATCGCGCGCCATCTTGATGCCGGCGGCACGGTGATCGCGTTGGGAGAAAGCCAGTCGGAATTATGGCTTCCTGCGGTCCATTTCACCAGAACGCCGACAAATTGGTGGTGGTGGCTCACCCCTGGGGCTGATCTCGGGGTCGAACTGACCGATCAGGCTAAGACACACCCATTGATGCGCCACATCGGCAAGCAGGACGTGACCTGGCATCTGCACGGCTGGTTCACGCCACCGGAAGGCGCAACGGTTCTGGCTCGCGACGGCGAGGGGCGCGCCATCCTCTACATGGACACGATTTCGACGGCCGGCACGATGGTCATCTCCTCGCTCGACCCGATGTACCATCACGGTTCACGCTTCATGCCGGCAACGACCCGCTTCCTCGACCGCTTTGCACCCAATCTGAAGGCCTGTGCGAATGCTTGACACGATTTCCCGTCGATGGCGGTCACCTGTCGTCGGCATTAATGCGATCGACAGTTGTCTGGCAGCAGCTTTCCCGATGGCGCCGCTGTTCGAAATTCCTTTCCACATTGTCCGATTTGTTCGACTTGATACGACGCCTTCCCCTTTGTACAAAAAAAACATGAGTATTATTATCATGAATAATGGGACAACCGATGACTTTGAAACTGCGCCTGTCTGCCGCCTTTTTCCTTCTCGCCCTTTCGCCGGCGCCGCTCCTTGCTGATCCCGTCACCTTCAAGGATGTGACGGGCGCGGAGGTTACGCTGCCCGGCCCAGCGAAGCGGATCGTCACACTCCCGAAGCCTGGTGCCGCGACCGTCATTGCCGTGGATGGCTCCTCCGAACGCTTGGTCGGCATGAATCCCGGATCGCGCAAGGCCTTCGAAACCGGCCTGCTTAAAGAGATGTTCCCGGATGCCGCGTCCATCGAGAGCGGCATTGTCGCAGAGGGCGGCGGCGGATGGATGCCGAATGTCGAGGCGATCGCCGCGCTGAACCCGGACGTCGTCATCCAATGGGGCGGTCGTGGTGACGAACTCGTCGCACCCTTGCGCAATGCCGGCATTCCCGTGGCTCTGATGGTCGGCGGCGGCAATGGTGGCACGGAGGAACTGGCGCGTGAAAACATCCGTCTGGCCGCCGACATCCTCGGCAAGCAGGACAAGGCCGAGGCGCTTTTCGCATGGCGCGACGCAGTGATGGAAGAGATCAAGGCGACCCTTGACGCACATCCCAATGTAGACAGGCCAAAAATCCTGCACTTGCGTTCCTCCAAGGACAAGTTCACAGCCACAGGGGAGAGGAGCTACCAAAACTTTTTCATCGGTCTGGTCGGCGGCGAGAATGTCGCCACGGGTCTTGGCGTCCGGGCCGAGGTCAATGCAGAGCAGATCGCGGCCTGGAACCCCGACCTTATCATGCTGACGGCGCACGAAGCCGACGCCGGCCGCGAAACGATCCTGGAGGATTCTATCCTGTCGCAGACAGCCGCGGCAAAGGCTGGTCGCGTCTACAAGACGCCGAACGGCGGTTATGTCTGGGACAGCGCCAGCCATGAAAGCCCCTTCACCTGGATGTGGCTCGCCAATCTCGCCCATCCGGACCTCTTCCATTTCGACCTGCGCACCGAGGTGAAGAGCGGCTTCGAGCGGCTCTATAACTATACGCCCACCGATGAAGAGATTGATGCCGTGCTGAAGCTCGAACTCAACAAGGGTGCCGCCAACTACGAGCAGTTTGCCCGCAAATGACGTCCGCCCTGACCGAGGCCCGGCTTTCGAACGGGCAGGCGGCTGGCGGTGCCCTTCACTGGCTGTCGCTCGTGCTTGTCCTTGCGGTGGCGGCTTTCGTCTCCGCCGCCACCGGGCGGTTCCACATACCGCTTGCCGACGTATGGCAGATTCTCGGCCGCTGGCTTTCCAGCATGGCCGCACCGGAAACGATGGAAGAGCGCATACTCATCAATGTGCGCCTGCCGCGGATTCTGCTCGCAGCGATCGTCGGAGCGGGACTTGCGCTCTGCGGGGCGGCCCTGCAGGCGCTCTTCCGCAATCCGCTCGTCTCGCCCCGTGTGCTGGGCCTTTCCTCCGGCGCAGCGCTGGGTGGCACGCTGACCCTGCTCGTCGGAGGCAGCGCCGCGATGCTGTTTGCAGCCACCTTTGCCTCGGCGCTTACGGCGCTGGTCCTGGTGGCCGCGATTTCGCATGTCGCAGGGCGTTCGATCCTTTCCATCGTCCTGGCCGGTATCGTCATAGACGCATTGTTTTCCGCCATGATCTCGCTCACGCAATATGTCGCCGATCCGGAGACCTCGCTTCCCGCCATCGTCTTCTGGCTGATGGGCAGCTTTTCCTCGTCAAGCTGGCAGAAAGTCGTCGAGCACGGCCCGGTCATCCTCGTCGCCATCGCGCTTCTCTATCGCCTGCGTTTCCGCATCGCGGTGCTCTCGATGGGGGAAGAGGAGGCGCGGTCCTTCGGCGTCAATGTCGGCTTCTCGCGCTGGCTGGTCTTTACGGTCATCTCGGTGATCATCGGCGGTTGCGTTGTGGTTTCCGGCGTCATCGGCTGGGTCGGCCTCGTCATTCCCCATGCCGCGCGCCTGCTCGTCGGCGAAAGCCATCGCCGCTTCCACGGTACGGCGGCGCTGCTCGGCGCCAGCTTCATGGTGACGGTCGATACGCTCGCCCGCACCGTGACGAGCGCGGAACTGCCGCTCGGTATCCTGACGGCGGTCATAGGCGCACCCGTCTTCATCTATCTCCTGTGCACGCGCCAGACGCAGGGAGGCCCTGCCCGATGATCACACTCAAGGATGCCGGCCTTCGAAGGGGTGAGCGCTGGATCTTCCGCCATGTCAGCTTCAAGCTGGCGGAGGGTGAGGTGCTGGCGATCCTCGGCCGTAACGGACGGGGCAAGACGACGCTGCTGCGCACCTTGCTCGGTTCGCTGACATTGACCGAGGGTGAGCGCACCATGCCGGCGCTCGTCGGCTATGTGCCGCAGTTGCAAAGTGGCGGCGAGCAGCATCGCTGCCTCGATATCGTGACGATGGGACGGGCCGGGCGGCTCGGGCTTTTCGGCCTGCCGGGCAAGCAGGACGAGGCGGCGGCGCTCTCCGCGCTCGCGGCCGTGGGCGCCGAGTGTTTCGCCGGGCGGCCCTTCGGCCAGCTTTCCGGCGGCGAGCGGCAGGTTGTGCTGCTTGCCCGGGCGCTGGCGACGGAAACGAAAGTACTGGTGCTCGACGAGCCGGCCGCCTCGCTCGACCTCGCCAATCAGGACCTTCTGCTCGGAGTCCTCATGCGCCTGCGGCAGGCGCGCGGCCATACGATCATCTTTACGACCCACCATCCGCAGCACGGCCTGTTCCTTGCGGACCGGGCGCTGATGATGCATGCCGGAGACGAGGTCCGCTATGGCCAAGCCTCCGCGATGATGACGGACGGAGAACTCGCCCGTCTCTACGGCGTGCCGTTTGCCCGCCATACTCCCGGCCCCGGCCGGCCAGATGTCGTTTCCCCGATCTTCGGGGAGGCGGCCCTTCCATCATAACCGCAAGACAGGAGCCAATCTTGGACACGATCACCTATCTCGAAAACGGCGAAACCTTCACCGTCAGCTTTGCCGAACTACTGAACTATCACGGCACCACCTTTCCGGGCGGCGTGGCGCATGGCCTGAAAGTGATGCAACGCGCCTTTCCGCTGCTCGACGAGGGCCGGCCGATCGAGCGCCGCGAGGTGCGCATCGATACGGCGTTTCCCGGCCCCGGCGGCCGCGACGCCATCGAATTCGTCACGCGCGCCCTGACGGACGACCGCTACACGGTTGACCGGTCGCTCGGTTGGGATGGCATCGAGGAAAGCCCCAAGGGCAAATACTACTTCCGCTTCACCTATCGGGGTACCGTCGTTGAGGTGACGATCCGTCCCGGCCATGTCCGCCCCGAGTTTATCACGCTGGCTCGCAAGGAGGACAGGACAGCCGAAGACGAGATACAGCTTGCCGCGTTGAAGCGCGAAATGGGTGATCGTCTGGTGCCACTCTCTCCCGAGGATGTCTATGACGCCAAGGTCAGCCGTGCCTGAGCACTGTTCCACCGAGGGCGGGCGTCGTGAATGGATGGGGGTGCTTGCCCGCGCCCCTATCGACCTCTTGAGATCGGCCTTCGACGGCAGCCGGCAGCGCCATGCGGCGCGCCGGTTTGTCGGACCGGAGGTCGGCCTTCTTCAGTTGTGTGCGAAAGCGCCCGTGACGGGAACGCCCTTCCATCTCGGCGAGGCGACCATGACGCGCTGCATCGTGGAGATCGACGGTCGGCGCGGTTATGCCGTGGTGCTCGGCCGCGATCCGGAGCGGGCTGAACTCGCCGCCTTCTTCGACGCGCTGCTGCAGGATCCGCAGTCGCACGCCCTGCTCGCATTGGAGCTGCTGCAGCCGGCCGAAGACGCCATCATGGCGCGGCGATGCCGCAAGGCCGAGGAGGCGCAGAAGACGGCGGCGCATTTCTTCACCGCGGCGAGACAAGGAAGTGCACCGTGAAAATCGAGATAGACCAGCGAGGCGCGGACCGCATCCACGAGGACCAGCGCGCATTCCGCCGGCTTCTGGAAGCCTTTTCCTACCCCGGCAAAGTCGTCGTCCTTGCTGAAGGCCAGGCGGCGCACGCGGTCGTTCTGTCAACATTGGCCGACACTACGACACCGCTCTGGATCGACGAAAGCTTCGTGGATATTCGGGATCGCGCAATCGCGGCGCGGTGGCCGATGGTGGATAGAAAGTCCTGCACCTTTGCCCTCTGTCGTGGCGAGATGCTGGATCGGATCGATATCTTTCCGAAGGGAAGCCCGGCCGACCCGCATCTTTCCGCCACGGTCATTGCGGAGGTCACGGGCCTTTCGGGCGGTGCGGCGCTCAACCTTTCGGGGCCGGGAATCGGACCCGGGGGTCGGACCCTCGCCCCCCTTGGCCTGCCGGCGACGTTTCTCGCGCAATGGACGTGCAACAACGCTGCCTATCCGCTCGGCGTCGACCTCATCCTGACGGCGGGAGATTGGTGCGCCTGCCTTCCCCGTAGCGTGAGGCTGGAGATATCCGATGTACGTTCCCGTTAAGGGCGGCGAGGCCGCTATCGCTGCAAGTCTTGATGCGCTGGCGCGCAGGCGTCGGGGTGATCCCTCCGTGCCGGAGCTCACGGTTGCCCAGATAGGTGAGCAGATGCGCGGTGCAGTGGACAGGGTTATGACCGAAGGTGCGCTTTACGATCGGGACCTCGCAGCCCTTGCGCTTAAACAGGCACAGGGCGACGTGGCAGAGGCGACGTTCCTGCTGCGCGCCCATCGTGCGACCTTGCGGCGCATGGGCCATAGCGCGCCCATCGATTTTTCCGCCATCCGTCACGACCGGCATATTTCCGCCACCGTAAAGGAATTGCCGGGCGGCCAGATCCTCGGCGCAACCTACGACTATACCCACCGGCTGCTCGATTTCTCTCTCATGGAAGAGGCAGCTTCTTCTCCACTTCCCGAGGAGGCTGTGAGCACTTCATGCGCGCCTCCCTCATCCCGATGCTGCGATCGCCTTGCCGGGGAGGGCCGGGAGCCGGAGGAAGCGCCGGTCGACATCACGCGGGTGCCGCTGCGCCCTCCCTACGGCGCATCCGAAACGCTCGGCCATCTGGTGCGCGGCGAAGAAGGCTTCCTGACGGGCATTGCCTATACGCGCCTTCGCACCGCCGGCGCATCCCATCCCTATGTCGAGGAGCTTTCCGCCGGGGAGGTCGAGGTTTTCGTCGAACTGGAGGATATCGGCCTCACCGTCTCCGTCGGCGATATCGAGGTGACGGCCTGCCGCATGGTGGCCCCGGTACTCGACGGGCGGCAATCGCATCTGTCTGCGGGCTTCGGCGTTGCCTTCGGCGCAAACGAGCGCAAGGCGGTGGCGATGGCGACGGTCGATCAGGCTCTGAAATCCGGGCTCGATCCGGACTTAGTGCTGGGGCATGGCGACGGGGTCGAGGCGAGCGGCTACGTCTCGCATCTCAAGCTGCCGCATTACTCCGATTTCCAGGCCGATCTCGAAACGATCCGGAGGCTTGCCGGCGATGACTGAGACCTTCGCCTACCTCGATGAAGACAGCAAACGCTCCGTCCGTCGCACCATTCTGAAAGCACTGGCCGTTCCCGGTTACCAGGTGCCCTTCATTGCGCCGGAAATGCCGATCGCCTATGGCTGGGGCGTTGGCGGCATGGTCGTGACGGCAAGCCTCATCGGTGAGGATGACCGCCTGAAGGTGACCGACCACGGCTCCGACGAGACCGTGAATGCCGTCAATATCCGCGCCTTCTTCACGCGCACCGCCTTCGTTGCCACCACGACCCTGACCCGCGAGGCGACGCTGATCCAGGTCCGCCAGCGCGTGCCCGAGGCGATGCTCGCAGAGGGACAGGTCGTCGTCTACCAGGTGCCGCGGCCGGACCCGCTGCGCGCCTTCGTCAATTCAGCCGGCGAGGCGGCCCGCATGCACGCGGCATCTGACTACGGTCGGGTCTATACGCGGCTCTTCGAGGAGAGGGCGGGAAGCGGAAGCGTCGCCCAGCCCGGCTATGACTATCCCGTCATGGTGGAAGGTCGCTATCTGATGTCACCTTCTCCTATCCCCAAGCGCGACAATGTCCGCCTCGACAATTCGCCGGCCATCCAGATCTTCGGCGCGGCACGCGAACGCCGACTCTATGCGCTGCCACCCTATACGCGCGTGGAAAGCATAGCCTTCGAGGACGTTCCCTTTAACACCAGTCATCCCTCGGACGGACGGCAATGCGTGATATGCGGGTGCGCCACGAGCCATCTCGACCACCTTCTCCTCAAGGACGACGGAACGAGCGAATGGGTCTGCTCCGACACGGAATGCTGTGCCGAGCGTGCGGAGGAAGCCGCCAGTGCCTGACCTACCGCAGCCCCTCCTGACGCTTGACCATATCTCCTTCGGCGGGCGCATCGTGCGAGGTGCTTCGCTTTCGCTCTATCCAGGCGAGGTTCTTTGTCTCGTTGGAAAATCCGGCGCGGGAAAGTCGACGCTGCTGCGCACGGCCGCCGGATGCCTGCCTCCGACGAAGGGTCGGGTCCTGCTCTCGGTCGATGACAGGGCGTCGCTGTCTCTCTACGATCTGCCCGAACAGGCCCTCGTCCCACTCCGCCGGCGGCGGTTCGGCTTCGTCGCACAGGACGCCCGCGAGACGCTCGACCTGGCCGCGAGCGCCGCCGCCAACATCGCCCAGACGCTCTTCGACAATGGCGAACGCCACTTCGGCCGGGCCTTGGAGGCAGCACGGCACTGGTTTGCGGCACTGGACCTTGATGAAGCGCGGATGCGTGACCTGCCGGGTGTGTTTTCAGGCGGCATGCAGCAGCGGCTGCAAATCGCTCGCGCGCTCGTGCACGAGCCGGACATCCTGCTCCTGGACGAACCGACGACGGGCCTCGACACGTCCGCCCAGGCGCGGCTCCTGAGGCTCTTGTCCGAACTCCAGCGCCGGACGGGCGTGGCGATGCTGCTCGTGACCCACGACTTGCGCATAGCCCGACTCCTCGCGCACCGCGTCATCGTTCTGCACGAGGGGCGGATCGTCGAGGAAGCGCCGCCGGACCGATTGGTTACCGATCCCTGCCATCCAGCAAGTCGCGATCTCGTCGCGTCGATGATTTGAGTATTCGAATGACGATTCTGTGTGTTGAAGGCCTTGCGAAACGTTATGGCGACCGGACAATCGGCCCGGCGACCTTCACGCTGACGGCGGGCGAGGTGGGACTGGTCGTCGGCGGCTCGGGCTCGGGAAAATCGACGCTGCTGGACCTTATCTACGGTACGCGCGTGGCGAGCGCGGGCACGGCGATCCTGGATACCGGCGGGTGGCGGCGCGATCTTCTCACCCTTTCCGTGGTGGAACTGATCTCGATCAGGCGTTCAACCATTGGCTATTGCACGCAGTTTCTGACAGCTATTCCGGGCAAGTCCGGACTCGACCTTGCCCGAGAGATGGCCGCGCCCGGCACTTGCCTCACCGAAATAGAAGGGCTCTTTGAGCAGTTGGCGCTGCCGCCACATATCTGGGACCTGCCTGCCGTGACCTGGTCCGGTGGAGAGAAGCAACGTCTCAACATCGCGCTCGCCGCCTTGCGGCGACCGCGAATACTTCTACTCGATGAGCCCTTCGCCTCGCTCGATCGACCGCTGCACCCCATCATTTGGTCTTTCCTATCGGACTTGGCGAGAGCGGGCACCGCGTCGCTCATCGGCGTGCACCAAACCGAGGACGGCATCCCAACGGCAAGGACAGCGATCTCACTGGATCTAACAAAAGGGTAGCGTCCGCGCACGTGGTGTAATTTCGGAGGCGCATTGAGGCGGAAACGGCGGTGGAGAATGAGCTGCCGTATTCGTTGAGCGCAAGGTGGGCACCGGGCCTGTCGGAGAAGGTGGAGTTGCAAGACTTCAACCAGCCGAAAGGAACCCCGATGACCGACGACAGATTAGCTCTTTCCGAGCTTGCCGCGAAGAGCGGCGACAGCGATTTCCTGCGGGCCATTGCCGAAAGCGTGCTGCAACTGATCATGGAGGCCGACGTGGATGGCCTGATCGGCGCTGGGCGCTATGAACGTGGCGATGGCCGCCAGACCTGGCGCAACGGCTACCGCGACCGCTCCCTCGACACCCGGCTCGGCACGCTCAACCTGAAGATACCGAAGATGCGGCAGGGAGCCTACTTTCCCGGCTTCCTGGAGCCAAGGAAGATGGTGGAGAAGGCACTGGTGGCCGTCATCCAGGAGGCCTGGATCAACGGCGTTTCGACGCGCAAGGTCGATGAGCTGGTGCAGGCCATGGGCATGACGGGGATTTCCAAATCCTCCGTTTCCAAGTGTCAACGGCGGCGTAAAAACCGGCCACGGGGCGGAGCAAAAGTCGGCCACTTTGGACGCAGGCATGAGACCCGCGGGAGGGCGTAGCCCGAGCGGGGGTCTCATGCCGGCTCTGTTGCAAAAAAATCCAGCTGGCAAGGCAAGCCCCTCATTTTCTGCTGTCAAGCGGTCTGACCTTGTAGATTCTGGGCGAGCAGTTCCAGGGCTTCTGTCAACGCGCTCGGCCCGATACCAAAAGCACGTTCAACGATGCGCGCTTCCCCACGGATGTCTCGTGTCAGGTTGAAAATATTAGCCTGGCCCTTGCGCAACGCCCGCATGACCTCGAAGCCCTTGATCGTCGCATATGCCGTCTTCAACGCCTTGAACCCTCTGACGGGTTTGATCAGCTGCTTTAG
>PVUG01000035.1 GCA_003001975.1 Martelella mediterranea | reverse complement strand
AAGACCGGCGCGGAATTGCTGTTCGAGTTGATCTCGCAACGCTATGAGCGGGGCTCCACCCTGATCACCAGCAATCTGCCCTTTGACGAATGGACCGAAATCCTAGGATCCGAGCGACTGACCGGCGCTCTGCTCGACCGCGTCACCCATCACGTCAACATTCTCGAAATGAATGGCGACAGCTATCGTCTCGCCCAAAGCCGCGCCCGAAAGGCCGGCTGAAACCCTTCAGAAAATCGCTACGCCGGTATGAGGCCCCCGCTCGGGCTACGCCCTCCCGCGGGCCTCATACCGGCGTCCAAAGTGGCCGACTTTTACTCCGCCCCATGGCCGGTTTTTACGCCGCCGTTGACATCGATGGAAGCATCGAAAGGAAAGCTCAAGAAGCGCACCGCTGAGCTCAAGTCCGCGCTGGAAGCTCTGATGGTGCAGACCAATCGTCCCAACAACGCGCTACATGCTGAAGCCATGTTGCTGATGACCCGTGTCTCTGAAAAAGGCGTTGAGCATCGCGACGACCCGCTGAAGGACATCTGGGTCTCGTTCACCGACGTCATCAAACGAGCCGAAGGGCTAGGAACATTCCCGTTCACGAGCATCGCAGATGCCCTTACACAAATCGGCGAGTTCATCGCTGACAGCGACGAATTCGACACGCTGTTCGAGACCATCACCGATGCCCTCGCGGTACGCAGCGGCCAAGGCGAGGCTGCAAGGAAGAATGTTCAACGGGCGTATCAGAAGCTTGCGAGGGGATTGCCCTATGACGCCATCCGCTGGTTCGGCCGAGCCGTCGCGCTGCTCATCAAGGAGGAGTACGGGAACGAGCTCATCAATGCGTTGCTGGGCGCAGGATTCGCCTTCGAACAAGTCGGCCTTCCTTGGGCTGCAAGGAATTACACCCTCGCCGCCGTCAGTCAGGAACTCTCCGCCTTCAAAAGATACGGCGGCATTGGCGCGTTGCGGTCCTCGGTTTTGTCCAGGTACTTCGAGACGGAATTCAAACTCGGTCGAGTTCCACAGATCCTGAGCGCGCACGAGCTCGAAATGATCGTTTGTACTGCCCAAGCACGCACGGACGGGCAGCGTCGCCGCCTCGCCAAGGTGCAAGAGTCGCACATGATGCAGATAGCATCGCTGCTTCTGCAAACACCCCTCGATAAGTTGGGCGAGATCGCTCAGCTCCCTGACGCGCTCGAACGGCTCGCATTGCCAATGTCGCGCACCGCGCTTCTCTACCTGATGGGAAATGAAGACATCCTGAGAACGGAAGGCTGGATACCGAAACAAGAGTCCCCCGAAGGCGCAGAGATATTCATGCGAGACCTGCGTGATTACGGTGTGAAAGCGGACTACGCCGCTCCAGAATTCGCCCTTGGGGAAACCGTTACGCTCTCGTCCAACGTGCTCGGATGCCGCATCGAGTTGGCTTGTGCCAACAATCTTGTCTCCATCGGCATTGGCGAGGCTGTCCTCGGGTCACTAGAAGCCTTGCTAGCGACGAGTCTCGATCATCGCATGTTGCCGCAGGTGGACCACTTGCAACTGTGGGTTACGCCGTCCGACACCGTCGGAATCCGCCCCGATCTGACGTTTGCCGATGTTGACGGCGAACCCATCGGCACGATCGCGCATCGCATGGTCATGGAATTCAAAACCAAAGAGGATGCGCTATCGTTTCCGCATTGGATGAGGGATGCCATTCTCGAAATCTTCCTTCGCTTCGCCGCACCTCAGGATGCCGAGGCGTGGGGTAAGGCGCTGTTCGAAGATGAACGCGCCCTAGATCGCGCGCTGACGTTCTCGAACGTTCCCATCATGCTCGCTAATCTGCATGGTGATCGCGCGCAGCTTTCGCTCGCTGATTGGATCGATCCTGCAGACCACACCTATGAGGTCAAACGCACGGAAGTATGGCCCTCCGCAACGACTCCCGAGGCGATCAAATCGTTTGGCAACACACAGCGCGGCGAAGGCCTTGCTCCCAAGGAAATGCGCGATGCGGCCAAAGGCAAGCACTCGAAGATGCGCTGGCTCTCGCCCATCGATACGCAGAAGTGGGACAAGGCGAAATGGAACGGTACCCTCTTCATGTGGTCCCCGCCCGGCCCCGACATGTCGCCACCCATGCTGGGACTCGCGTACGAGAATCCTTTGGCTGCTAAAGACATCTTCAAGTCATGGCGTAAGCGGTACGGCGGCGACGACGTCAAAGACGATCTCAAAATTACTATCGTTCGCGGCATATCGCGCGATAATCCCGCTGCTTATGCCGTCATGGTCAGTCAAAATCCGGACAATGTTCCCATATCGGAGGGGAATATCATCGGATTTGTGTCACGCATCAATCGCATGTACCCGAATTCAACGCAGAACCTCGATCTGTTCCTCGCGGACTATGCGCATCACGGTCGGTACGTGTTGCTTCCTGCCCACTTGCCAAACAAGCTGGAGCAGCCCCAACCTATATGGGACCTGGCCATCGGCAAGCACGACCTGACCGTTATTAACGCCTGGGAAATAACCACCAACGATATGACGGCCTCGGTCTTGGATTTGGATGAACCGCCCTTTATCCCAGCGGACCAGCCAAATGCGCCCGTCCTCAAAACGCTGGAATGGCTAAAATCCTTACGCCTCGGGTAAGTTGATGTCCGGATTGGCGGTGGTTTTGATCGGCAGAGGATTGGCCAGCGTCAGCACACGAGTGACCGCTTCGAGCCAGCTTGAGACTTTGGCCTGGCTAACCTGAATGTCCGCATTCTCGACATGGACGCTGAAAGTGGTCAGTCTGGTTCCGGCCCCCTTTCAGACAGCTGGCAGCGAAATGATTAATCCCCACCGATCATGGTTAGGTGCTTGCAATCCGCGTGCGTGCATGGATGAACGTTTCTGCCAGACCCGCATGACTTTCATCGAGACCATCGACGCAGTATGCGTTAAGAAACTGACGTCCGGCGAATAGTCTCTCGTCCGTCTCGGTCAATCGCGCTTCTTCACAAACGCGATCCCATTCATTTGCAATGGTCGCAATCTGGTCCTCGATGATCGAAACGGCCTCGACCTCACTCAGCAGAAAATTGGCAGCCGCGCCGATACAGCTTTTCAGCGTGCTCATGCGGTTATCTCCGCTGATCAGCATGGCCTGCGTCGCTTCATTTCCGGTTCTGCCTTGTGGGCAGATGTCATAAGCTGGCGTCAGCATCAGCATCCTGCCATCCCAAAAAGCGGCATGATTGCGGGCGTGGTCATCGGTGTTGCCGCACAGGATGTTGAAGCAGAGCCGCCCGAAGAGTTCCTTGAGCGTGTCCTTCGGTCGGGTGAAACGGTGGCGGATGATTTCTGCGAGGTCCTCGTAGGAAGCATAGCGCGCCATCATTTCATCAAGGGCGAACATTGTCAGGGCCGAGACCATGGCTTTTCTCTGCCAGCCATTGTCGCCTTTGACGCGATCGAAGCGCTCGATCAGCAGCACGTCCTTGTTCGACGCTGATGTCATCGACACCGGCGCGACGTTCAGACCACAGGCGGCCGCAAGCCGCATCGCGATGAACTCTGCCTTTACGACGCTATAAAGATCGTTGCTCGAGGAGAACTTGGCGATCAGCTTCCGGTCACCACGATCAATCAGCGCCTTCGGTCGGGCACCGCCGATCGAAGTGCCGTGGTTGAGCGCCTGATCCAAGGCAGGCGTCAGTGGAACACCCCGCTCGATTCGGCCAGCAGCTTCAATCAGTTCCTCATAGGACGTCTCGGCCTTGAGACGCGGAACATATTCCGTTGCCGATTGCTGAAAATCGAGTGCGCCGATCCGATCGGAACCGGATTCCAGCAAGTATGTCAGCTCCGTGATATCGCCGGTGTCGTCTTCGGCAGGCTTGCCGCCCGCCAGACGGTTGAGAATGACCCTGCGACCCCATGCGTCAGGCGAGCCATCCCGCAGGCAGCTCGCCATCGGCAGGCCGGCGTCCGGCTCGATCAAACCACGACGAAGCGGAAGCTCGGGCTCATATATCGGGATCGCATTGTCACGGCCCAGATAGCTGGCGCCATAGTTGAAGACGTAGCGATTACCATCATGCGTCATGCGACCGGCAACAACCGGTTCAGTGTGCCCCGGCAGCCAGATCCAGACATAGGCCTCCTTATGCTGCGAAAGCCTAGAAGGGAGTTGTCACGTTAACGGGCTTGCAGTTGCCACCGCTTCGGGTTGGTCATAGATTTCAGCGATGCAGACACCGGCTATCAGTTTCAAGCGTCACCGTTTTTCGCCGCAGATCGTTGCTCACGCAGTTTGGCTTTACCTGCGGTTTAATCTGAGCCTACGTGAAGTCGAGGAAATGCTGCTCGAGCGTGGTATCGACGTTTCGTATGAGACAGTCCGTCGCTGGATCGCCAAGTTCGGACCCAAGATCGCACGCACCCTGAGACGCCGGCAGGCCCGCCCCGGCGATGTTTGGCATCTGGACGAAGTTGTTGTGAAATGCGCTGGAGAAAAATTATGGCTCTGGCGCGCGGTCGATCAGCATGGCTTCGTTCTCGAAGAAATCTTGCAGAAGCGGCGTGACAAGAGGGCAGCCAAGCGCCTGCTGGTGGCGTTGATGAAGCGCTATGGCTTTGCTCCCAAACGGATCATCACTGACAAACTCCGCTCCTATGGTGCGGCAAAAGCGGACGTGGCACCCTCTCTCGACCATTGGTCGCACAAGGGCCTCAATAATCGGGCCGAAAACAGTCACCTGCCGTTTCGAAAACGGGAGCGAACCATGCAAGGTCACAGATCTCCAGGAGCGTTGCAACGATTCGTTGCCATGCACTCAGCGACCCGCAATTGCTTTTCAGTTCCGTCCCGCCGCCGCGCTGCACAAACAACTCGTTACCATCGCCTCGAAGCGTTCGATGCCTGGAAAATCGCAGCCTGCATCGCCTGAAGGCTTTGCAGCTGGTGCCGTCGCTCCGCGAGCAAAACTTAACGTGACAACACCCGCTGAAGAGCTGCATCGACGCGGCTGCCAATTTCCTGCTGAGCGAGGTCGAGGCCGTTTCGATCATCGAGGGCCAGATCGCGACCATTGCAAATGAGTGGGATCGTGTTTGTGAAGAGGCGCGACTGAGCGAGACGGACGAGAGACTATTCGCCGGACGCCAGTTCCTAAACGCATACTGCATCGATGGTCTCGACGAAAGCAATGCGGGTTCGGCCGAAACGTTCATCCATGAACGTAGGCGGATCGCCAACACCTGATCCTGATTGGGTGGCGATTAATCAATTCGGCTGCGTACTGTCTGAATTGGGGCCGATTGCCGATAGGCAGCTTTCAGGAGCCGTTTGTGGGATAGCTGCCGTTGCGCAGCGATTTAGCCTTGGCCGCTCCCGACCCCATCAATGTCGTCTCGCGCTTCCCGACATCTGCCCGGAAGCGGTCATTGGCTGCCCGGTGATATTTCGAGCCTGATGCCAGTGCATCGATCCCCGTTCGTTGGGTGGTAGTCGACGGAACAGGCGGTGACGACAAGGAGGAGATCCTTGTCCGCACGCAAGAGTACGTTCCCGCCTGGCGGGTTGTCCGAGGCAAGCACCTCCAGCCGTCCGTCCGCCTGAGGCTCGGATCGCTGGAACAAGTTCACCGGATCAGGGACGATCGGCACGTCGATTCTGGCGCTCCGAAGCTCTGTCAGCAGATTGTCCCGGCAATTCGGATGGTTCGGATAGCCCGCCCGATCGTAGAGGCGATGGTTGCAGGCCGGGAATAGCATGTCGTGTGGACAGGGCGAGTTGTCCTCCACGAGGGTCAAAAGCACCACGGCCTGTTCGCTGTAGAAGCTCTCGCCCACCGTTGGAAACAGACGCTCGGTGATGTCGCGGGTCTGTGAGACACTGAGCCAGTCAACGATCCCACCGTCCACGGCGAACGCCCACAGGTCCGCCACCTGTTGGCCTTCCAGATCGATGACACGGACGGTCTCGCCCGTGAATAGGCGAACGCTACCACCCGACTGTGGTGCGATATCGACATGGCGACGCGCTGGCATGGAGCTCTCCTATCTCAAAGGCCCCCTTCTAACGTAGACCCCGACCAAAAACGACCCTCATCTGGTTGTTCAGCTTGGCTTGCTCGCAATCCGAAACCCGTCCTTCGAAAGGCATCCGGATATCGGCTTGAACGGGGCCGGTGGCGGTCTGTCCGGTTTTAGCGAGAAATTGAAGAAAGCCAACGTTCGGGATCCGACCCCATTGCGGTCGTTTAGGAGGTATCAGTCATTGCCGAAAGACGCCACGAAAGAAGGACCAATCGATGATCTTTATCCAACATGCATACGACAATCTTGGCTACAATCGAAGGTAGGGTTGCGCGCTGCTATGAATCCTACCCAATGATTTGCTCGGTAGCGAGATGGTGATACTCCTATGAGTGCGTTGAGTCTCGTCATTTGCCAGAAGGCAGCCGTTGCTCGAGCGACATTCGCATGCTTCCTATCGAAAGAAAAACGATGCACGTTCAGCATATCGCAGCCTTTGCAGACGGACAGAACGGCGGCAATCCTGCGGGTGTGATCATCTGCGATAAAATGCCGGAAACGGCTGTAATGCAGAAAGTGGCTGCCGTTGTGGGCTATTCGGAATCTGCTTTTGCGGCCCCTGTTGGAGATGCGTGGCGGGTGCGTTACTTCGCGCCCCAGGTAGAAGTGGACTTTTGCGGACATGCCACGATCGCACTCGGAGCCGCCCTGGCAAAAAGCAATGGGCCGGGCCTATTCACGCTCGACATTAATCGCGCTCGCATTACCGTCGAAGGGCATTTCTCTGAAACGGACTGGGGTGCCTCGTTCCAATCGCCACCGACGCGCAGTTTCCCCGTCACACCTGCTGTATTGGCAGAAGCGCTCGAATTGTTCGGCCTAAGTTTTGCTGACCTCGACAAGCGGATACCGCCGGCAGTGGCGCACGGCGGGGGAGACCATCTGGTCCTGGCGCTGAAGCAACGCGAGGCACTGCGCGCGATGCAGTACGACTTCGATAAGGGACGAGCGCTGGCCGAACGCGAGGGCTTCATCACCTTCAACCTCGTTTATGCTGAAGCCGCCCAAGTGTTCCACGCGCGCAATCCCTTCCCAATCGGAGGCGTCGCAGAAGACCCGGCGACGGGAGCCGCCGCAGCGGCGTTGGCCGGATATTTGCGATATCTCGACTGGCCGCATGGGGGTACCATCACCATTCTTCAGGGCGAGGACATGGGTGTGCCGTCCCAGCTGATGGTGGAAGTCACATCCGAGCAGGGTGCAAGCGTCCGAGTGAGCGGAAGTGTCCGCACCATCCGTGAAATCCAAGCTATTGAGCTGTAGGAAATGGCCATGACCCCTGAACAGAAACTTGTGACTCTTGGACTGGCCCTACCTGCGGCGCCTAATCCGCTGGCCGTCTATCGCCCAGCGCGTCTTGTGGGAAACACCCTGTATCTTTCGGGACAAATTCCACGCAACCCCGACGGCTCGTTTGTCCTTGGCCGACTAGGCCGCGATGCAACAGTTGCGGATGGATATGCGGCTGCGCGAAATGTCGGTTTGCAATTGTTGTCGGTCGTCAAATCCGTGGTCGGCGATCTCTCCCGTGTCGAGGCCGTGGCCAAAGTCACCGGCATGGTCAACGCCGAACCGGATTTCGTCGATCATGCCAAGGTGATTGATGGCTGCTCCGAACTGCTGGGTGAAGTGCTCGGTGAAGCCGGTCATCACGCCCGTTCCGCTGTCGGCATGGGATCACTTCCCTTCGGAGTCATAGTCGAAATCGAATCAATCATCATCGTCAAAGTGTGATCGCAACACCGAGCGAGGCAGTTTGGCGGTATGCAACGGCGCGGGCTTACAACATTGCATTAGCGAAAAAGCCCAAGGCAGCTAATCCACAATTCTGACTAGAAGTTGCCAGTCTGCAAACCACCCCGTTATAGACATGCCGGGGGCCTAAGTGGACTGGCAGCTTTCAGGAAATCGCCGGAGCCCTTTGAACGTCAGGAATGGGGGCGCTTTCCTGACTGTCCGCTGCTCCATAAAAGCTGGGCGGCAGGTCGCTATAGACAAAAAATCGGAATTGTCTATAGCTTGAATGGTTATTGCTGCAGTTCGGTAACGCGACATGATGTATATGGTTCTCCGACAGGCCGAGACTGCGGAGTGCCGTCCTTCAACTCGGTTGCGGACTGGACTAAAGATCAAGTCTGCCCAGTTCTTCCGCAGGGATTTCGCCGGCCGAGATAACGGGGTGCCGGGCTGAGCCTACACCCGTGCTCTTGATCACGTCGATTGCATCGCAGGCCTGCACTGGTTGCGAAAGCACCAAACATTCTTCATTGTCCCGCCGTTGAGATTTGAAGGTAGATATAGGTGGGCTCGTGCGTTTTATCGGTGACATCCATGCAGACGGCGCCGCCTATGCATCCGCAGTCGACGGAGTTGATGAAAGCATTCAGCTCGGTGATCTCGAAATTGGGATTGCTCGGGAGGAAGACGTCAGAAAATGGCCTTGCCAGCCTGGAAGCGGCCATCGCTTCATCCGCGGCAACCATGACAGCCCGTCCGTATGCCGGAATCACCCGCAATTCATTGAAAGCGGCGCCGAAGGCGACATGTTTTTCGTGAACGGGGCCTGGTCGATCGATCAGGACGATCGCCAGGAGAACCAGGACTGGTGGCCAGACGAAGAGCATAGCCAGAGAGATCTGGACCTCCTTTTCGAAGCCTGGTCCAACAGGTGGCCACGCGTCATGGTCTCGCATGATTGTCCCTGGCGCGTCAGTCAGGAACTCTTCCAAATCATTGATTACTCGCCCGGTCCGTCCCGCACGGCGCGTACGCTTCAGGCGATGCTTGAATGCCATCAACCCGAGGTCTGGGTTTTCGGCCATTGGCACAAAAGGCGCGATCAAAAAATCGGGGCGACACGCTTCATATGCCTGGAACGAGGCGGCTGGATTGATATCGACCTGACGGTCAAGACTGCGCATTGACGGGCTCACGCTTCACCATTGCCACCGAACTGATGTGCGCTCGCCACACCACGAGGGCGACGAACGACCCGACCTGTTTATACTGCCACCGGAAACCTATGCGTTTGCCGAAGAGCGCCGCCTTTTCTGCGTCGCAACAACCGCTGGGCTTGGAATCGCAGGTGGATGAAAGTCAGCGGCAGGTCACAGCGCGCGACCAGATACGTTTCGGACCTATCATCGGAGTCCCGGCCTCGCGGGGAAGCGCGAGAGAAAGAACTCAGTTCCCCAGGAGGGCCTCGCATGCCTGCGGCGTCAGATCCGCAGCGAAGTACATATCGAATTCGACATGCCAAGATGCCTGTGCAGCACTGACTACCCGGCGAACACGCTGACGGGTGTCAGTACCGAGATCCCCCATGATCATCAGATCAATATCCGAATGCTCGAGGAAGCGTCCTTCCAGATAGGAGCCGAACAGCCGATACTCCACTCCGAGAGCATCGAGCTTTGCACTAAGTTCCGCCCAGGCCGCGTTTGCAGAGGCCAGATGGGCCTCGCGGCGTTGGAGCTGGATATGTTCAAAGCGCTTCATGCTGCTCTCAGTTGACGCGTCTGTACAATGCTACCGTTTTTTTAAAAAAATCATCGAGCCTCTCGACAGCATCTTCACGAACGCCGCAGCATGTCGTCAAGCTGGACCTCTATCCTTATACCCCATCGAATGATCCTGGACAGAAAACGGCTTCCAATCACAGAATCTGCAAAGCCGCAGTTCTCAGCCACAAACTGCCGAAATCCCCGCCATCCGGTGCAAAGCGTTCAATATTCTCCTTCTTGAGCTGCATTCGTAGCGCATTGCTCGACCGCCCGGTTTCCTGCCGGAGAGTCGCAATCGTCACGAAACGGCGATGGAATGCAGCGATGTCCTCTTTCGTCATTCGCCATTGGTCTTGCTTTGTTACCGGATGCCGAGAGCGTGTTGCAGGCGTGTGGCCAGCTTCGATCAGGGCGATAAACTCTCCATTGTGCCTGAGACCGACGGTGCGTCCGAATTCCGATGCCGACATTTCACCGACTGGCCGATCGTCCTGTGCCCGACCGAGCAGATCAATCTCGGTCTTCTGGAGAACGACGTTGCGAAACCATGGCTTGCCCTCTCTCAACCCGACACGAAAATGTCCGGCGCCGATCAGCTTGATCAGGCCACGCAATGACGTTCCGCTGCGCATGCGCGCATGCAGCAGATCCACCCAGGCAGAATCGTCCGCCGTGACGGGCGTCGCCCCGCGCGTGATCTTTTCCATCAACTTCACGCCATCTTCGCGGCGCCAGCGCTTCCGGATTTCGGGGGATGAGGCGAGTGGGATGAGAATATTCTCCGCCACCAAGGCTTCCAGCTCTGTACGGGTTGCTCCCAGCACGTCGCGCATCGTCCTCAAAGAGACAACATCCGTGATCCGCGCCAGAACCGGGCTGGCGACTTCCGCCGAGAATGTGGTCCGGCGGTCCGGCAAAGCCCCATTCGCATCGATCACTTCGGCATCGATGAGCAATTTCCGCATGAGCTCAGGTTCCGTGCCGGCCTCACGGGCGGCCGTGGTCACGGAATGCAGCTTCCTCGTGGCGACATGTTCGCCCAGCAGATCAGTGCCGGGCTCGATAGGCCATGTGTCCAGAATGATTTCGCGGAAGATACGCCGAATTCGGTCGAGGCCGGGGTCATTCAGGTGCTCATACGCCAACACGGAATAGATCTTTCCGAAAGCGCCGGATGGCTCTTCATAGCCATCCTCCCCGGCCGCCGCCAATTCTCGTATTGCGCTGCGGATCTCCGGCTCGCCGCGGCTCAAGACCTCAAAACCAGCCGCTCGCGCGGCCCTGTTCGTATCGGCACTATCAGCTATCCCGGCTGGATCGAGCCTGAGCAGCTCAAAACCAAAATTGTAGCACATGATGACGCTGGCCGAGAGTGGCTGATCTGCGAACCACGTCGTGTCCTTCCCGCTCTCCAACCTCTGATCCAGCCAAAGGTCGTAATTGGAGACTTCGATACGCGGGCGTTCAAACGCGCCACGCCTGATGTCTTCGACAATCCCCTCGAGCTGCAAACCTATATCGTTCCGTCTGGAAAAATGCGGCTCTGTCCATAGCGGCACAAGTGGGTGGCAGTGCTTCACGCACACGCATGTATCCCTCAAGAGCCAGTGCCCGCGCATCACCATGCTCTGCAGTGGCGGCTTGCTGCTGTTTTCCATATCCTCCCGCAGACAGATCGGGCAGCCGCGCATCGTCGGGTTGCGAACGGCACGCGAGACGAATGCCTCACCGCGCAAGACCGACCTGACATCGCCGACTGGTTTGCCAGTCCAGGATACCAGTTCCTCCATTTGCTTCGGCGATAGTCCTCCGAATTCCGCCACTGCAGCCAGCGGCTCGTCTTCAAAGTTCAGCACGCGCCGAAAAGCCCCGCTCATATCGTAACACAGATCAGCCGTGCTGATGCCCTTGGCAGCGGCAAGCCGTGACAGATAGGAAGGCAGGGTCTCACGCGGGACCAGTGACGGTGCGAGTGGCGGAAAGGTCGACATGGGCGCTTCGTTTGATTCTGAATTAATTGCCGCAAATTGCCGCCGACGGCAGTGCATGTCCAGACAGGGCTTGAAACATTCGACGAGTTCGCCAGGAGAGAGCGCGTTGAAAGCTCTGTGAACGCCATCCGAAATGAATTATATAGAGAGCGAAGGACAAGGACATGCCGGGAAAAAGGCCATCACAAGCTCTGCTGCAGGATCGGGACGTCATCCGACGTCTTGCCGAACGCTACCGCACGGCTAATCCTCGCATTTATGGCTCAGCGCTGACCGGGCGCGACCGCGAGGACAGCGACCTCGACGTTCTGGTCGAACCCTTGCCGGAAACCACCCTGTTTGATCTCGGCGGATTGCAGGAAGCTCTCGAAGAAGCCCTTGGGGTCCGGGTTGATGTAAAAACCCCACGCGACCTTCCTGCTCATATCAGGAACGATGTGCTGCGTCAGGCTGTAGCCGTATGAGCGCAGCAAACAGACTTCCTGATTACCTCGATCAGATGATCCAGGGGGCGACGGACGCTGTCACGTTCACGGAAGGCATGGACGAAGGCGATTTCCTGGCTGACCTCAAGACGCAGCGTGCCGTTGTCATGAGCCTGATGATTGTCGGGGAGGCCGCCAGCCGGGTTCTCGCCGACTATCCCGAGTTCGCGCAGTCGCAGGCCACTGTTCCCTGGCGCAGCATTCGTGGAATGCGCAACAGGATCGCGCATGGCTACTTCGACATCGACCTCCATGTCGTCTGGCAAACGGTTACCGAACTGCCTGGGCTGGTCGAGCGCCTCGTCGAGATCCACCACTGAAATCGAATTCGACTGAAGCGTCCCCTCCTTGGGCGAAAACGGGCAATTGTACCGCGCCATGGAAAAAAGGCGTGATTTCGCGAGAACAGAACTTACCGTTAAAAAATTCGCTCATCGCTCGGGTGGTCTGCCGAGCCCTTCCTACTCTTCCGACCCGCAATTATCGCACGCACTTCTTTGGTCAAGCCCCGCGCCAAAGCAGCAATCTTACTTGGCTGACGGTTCCTTCCGAAGCCATTGTGTCTTCGGACTGTTCATCTGGAGAGCAGGTGTCGTAGGCCCTCTTCGAACAGATGAAAACGTCAATCATAGAGTGCCATAATTGGTGTACATATTTTCCTTTTTTCGCATCTATTTCTCAAACAAAAATCGGGCGATGACCGAGATGGCGAACACCTTCAAGAATGCGAAAAATAGGAATTAGTTAGATTTTCCCATATATTAAAAATTTGAATCTCGGCCGAGGATTATCTAAAAACCATTTCTTAAGAGCTATCCTCTAAGAGCCGTCCCTATATTTTTTGTTCAACAATCGTCATTTTCGATTGACCTCAAAAATTTCGTCTTCTACCAATCGAGACAACGAAACCGAATCACTCAGAGGGCTGACAATGTCACAGCTCGCCGCACTTGCCTTCGATCTTGCTGACCCCTCCCAGAGGGGTGAGTATTTTCGTGTAGTCATGAGCCGCAAGAAACTTCGGCTGGAAGACGTGGCGAAAGGTGTTCAGATGAGCAAGAGCATCGTCAGCGCTGCGCTTAACGGAAAGAAGCAGTCAAAGAAACTCGTGCGTGCAATAGCGACATATCTCGAGCTCGACCCTGACATGTTCTATCCGGAAAAATCAGATGCGATACCATCGCGAGAGTGAGTAATAGCCTGCTGGATAAGCAGGTTTCACTTGGCACTTTCGACGCTAATAACGAGTCACTTTCTGAAATTCGCATTTCTCAAGAAATGCGAACGGGAGAAGCTATGCAGAAAGCCAAAGAAAAAGTATTCGCGCTATATAAGCGCATCACCTTTTGGAAGGTAGCGTTCGCGGATTCACGCTGAACACCTGCTTCCGAGCCGAAACCATAACGGGGCGGTCCGCCGCTCGTAAATGCTGGACTGGAAAGGAAAAGAACACAGGTAAAACAGATCTGGCCAAGGCCAAAACAGAAAAGGCGTGATTGCGCCAACAATCACGCCCTTCCGAAAAGAAGCAGACGCTCCTTCGTTGAGACCACCTCAATAGCACGGCTGTGCCGGGGTGGGAAGGGTGTCGCTTCTCCTCAAAATCTGAATTGAACAGACCCGAGAAGCCATGCTTCTCGGGCAAGGAGAACCTATGCCAATTGCACGGTACGTGAATTTCGAAATCCCGTCCGAACACCCTTACGCCAATCAACCCGAGCTCTGGGATTGCACCATCCAGCCGCCGCCGCTTGCCGATCCCGACGATCCGCATCGGCTATCGCGCTCACACCTGCAGAAGATCGAGCTCGGAAAATCCAGTGGCTCCTGCAAGGTTGCCTTTGTCACGCGGCTGCACCGGTCGACCGTCTTGCAGGAATTCTGGTGCGCTTCTTATGAGGAGTCGCAGGTTTATCTGAACCTTGCCGCCCATCCCGATACCGTCAACTTCAAGGAACAGTTGACCCGCATCGATTATGTCGATGATACCGGGAAGGACAGGCATACGCTCATGGATGCGCATCTGCTTCTTCGAAACAGCGAAGAAGTACTTGTCTCCGTCAAATATGACGAGAAAGCCCGGCGGCCATCCTACCTGGAGGAGATCCGGCAAATCGCAGAGCAGTGCTCGAGTGAAATCGCCGATCGTATCGTGGTGGCATCGCGCTACCATTTCCATCCCGTCTATCGAGAATGCGCTCGGCTCATACATGAGAACGGCGGTGCAAAAGTCGGCCACGGAAGCGGCGGAATAATTCGTCCGCGGGCGGAGTAAAATCCGGCCACCTATCTTCCTTCTGCAATGAGCGCAGGAGGGACAGAGGATCTACACCGTGGAACTTTATCTGAAGGTTCGTCTGGCCGTCTCGGAAGGGATGAGCCAACGTCAGGCATCCAAACACTTCAACATATCCCGCGACAGCGTAGCGAAGATGCTGTCGTATTCGACGCCTCCTGGCTATCAGCGACAATCACCAGTCCGGCGGCCGAAGCTGGACGCGTTCGTTTCGACGATCGATCACTGGTTGGATGAAGACAGACACGTACCGCGCAAACAGCGCCATA
>PVUG01000034.1 GCA_003001975.1 Martelella mediterranea | reverse complement strand
CGGCGATTGTTGGGAATGGTCACGCAGGCGCCGCCGTCACTGACGACGAGATTGTCCTTGGCGACATCAATGCCGAAGCATCGATGCGGTGCAGTGTGCAAAATGTCCATTGTCCTGCTATCCTTTGCGGGCTTAGGATTGTTTGCGGGCGTCTTATGCCCAATCAACTCTCCAAGCGGTGAAGCAAAAGGCGGCAGGGAGCCTTGATGACCTGGGGTGCTGTCCCAATCCTCGGACGGTCGCCTGTCGCCGGGACTGCGGGGACAAGCCCGCAGTCCCGCTTTAACAATAGACCGTTTTCAACAAACAATCCTCGGGCTCGACCCGAGGATCCAATCACAGTTGCGGCAATAAAATGATTGAACTTTATGTGGTTCAGATCTTCAAACCGGCAACCAGCATCACGTGTTGGGGAAGGACATGGATCCTCGTGTCGAGCGCGAGGATGACCCAAGTGGGAAGTTTGTGGCCATAAGAAAGGCCGGAGCGCTGACCGCAATACTCTTGGAGCGCTCTCACTGGCAGCGGCACAGCAACCGGACTTTTGGTTGGACCGCTCTCCACGCTGCCGGAACAGCAAGACAAACCTCGCGAATACCGGCGGCCTGTGTTAAGCGCCATGCTTTCGCCGTATAGCCCCCGCTAGCTTCATCGCGGCAACAGCACCAGCATCAGGGACGTGACTTGCGCACAATCTCACTGCCGCTCATCGGTTCGCTCGACACATGGCTCACGGATATCGCGCCGGCGCCGGGCCTCCGGGGCATCCGCCGCTTCTGTGTCGAGTTCCTGTTCTTCGGCCTCAAGGAGGCGCGGGCGTGCCTGTTTGCCGGGCTGTTCTTCGTCTCGATCTTCATCGTGCCGCGCGAAGGGATCATGGGCCTGCCGCGCTATGATGTCCTGCTGGTCATCGCGCTTGCGATACAGTTCGCCATGATCCGGCTCGGGCTGGAGACATGGGACGAATTCAGGGCAATCTGCCTGTTTCATGTCGTCGGCTTTGCGCTGGAAGTGTTCAAGACATCGGGCGCGATCCAGTCATGGTCCTATCCCGATTTCGCCTATACCAAGCTTTTCGGCGTGCCGATGTTTTCCGGCTTCATGTATGCCGCCGTCGGCAGCTATATCATTCAGGCCTGGCGTATTCTTCAGGTGCGCATCCTGCACCATCCGCCCTACTGGATGGCCGCGCTGGTGGCGCTGCTGATCTACGCCAATTTCTTCACCCACCATTTCATCGGCGATTACCGCTGGTATATCGCAGCCCTTGCCATCGGCCTTTATGCACGAGCCACCGTGATCTTCCGCCCCTATGACCGCGACCGCAAGATGCCGATGCTGCTCGCCTTCATCCTGATCGGCTTCTTCATCTGGCTTGCGGAAAACATCTCCACGTTCTTCGCCATCTGGCAGTATCCCGACCAGATCGGCGCATGGTCGACCGTTCACCTCGGCAAATGGAGCTCATGGACGCTGCTGGTGATCATGACGTTCACAATCGTCGTCTCGCTGAAACATGTGCGGGAGACGGTTCATATTCCGCGGTGAGAAGGTTTAGGGTTCGCATTCACGCCCCTCTCAGGCGTCATCCTCGTGCCCGACACGAGGATCCACGTACCACTTCACCTCCGACGAGAACTTACCGGTTTGATCCGCTGAGTCATGAAATCAGTCGCCTTTATCGCTGCAACTGTGACTGGATCCTCGTGTCAGGCACGAGGATGACACAAGTCGTTACGGTTGCGGTCAACAGAAAGGCTGTAATACTGGCCGGATCACCAGACCAGCCACGGGTGCAAGCCAAAGCATGACACGAACAGCGACGGAACAAGCCCGGCATGACGGCAATGGCTGGTTGAAGCATTCAACAAAAAAGCCGGAGGCTTTCGCCCCCGGCTCTTCAAAGTCTCAAAACGGAAAGCGCGTCTTACGCGGCTTCCATTTCCGAATCGGCTTCGGCCTCGACGCGGGCCTTGTCGGCTGCGCCCTTGGCGGCCACGTCGCGGTCAACGAATTCGATGACAGCGAGCGGAGCGTTGTCGCCGTAGCGGAAGCCGGCCTTCATGATGCGGGTGTAGCCGCCGTTACGCTCGGCGTAACGGGAAGCCAGAACGTCGAACAGCTTCTTGACGGCTTCGACATCCTTGACCTGCGCGATCGCCTGACGGCGGGCATGCAGATCGCCGCGCTTGCCGAGCGTGATCAGCTTTTCAACGATCGGACGGATTTCCTTGGCCTTGGGCAGCGTCGTGACAATCTGCTCATGCACGATGAGCGAGACGGCCATGTTGGCAAACATCGCCTTGCGATGGCTTGCCGTTCTGTTCAGCTTGCGGCCTGCATTCTTATGGCGCATTGCTATTCTCCTTCACTTGCAGGCGGTCAGCCCGCAGTATGACGTTTAATACTGATCCTCGTAACGCTTTGCGAGGTCTTCGATATTTTCCGGCGGCCAGGCCGGCACTTCCATGCCCAGATGCAGGCCCATGGAGGCCAGCACTTCCTTGATCTCGTTCAGGGACTTCCGACCGAAGTTCGGCGTACGCAGCATTTCGGCTTCGGTCTTCTGGATGAGATCGCCGATGTAGACGATGTTGTCGTTCTTCAGGCAGTTGGCCGAACGGACCGAAAGTTCCAGTTCGTCGACTTTCTTCAGAAGAGCCGGGTTGAAGGCGAGTTCGGTGACATCGTCCTCTTCCTGATCCTTCTGCGGTTCTTCGAAGTTGACGAAAACCGAAAGCTGGTCCTGGAGAATGCGGGCTGCAAAGGCAACCGCGTCTTCACCGGAGACCGAACCATCCGTCTCGATCGTCATCAGCAGCTTGTCATAGTCGAGAACCTGTCCCTCACGGGTATTCTCGACCTTGTAGGAAACCTTGCGGATCGGCGAATAGAGGCTGTCGACCGGAATGAGACCGATCGGCGCATCTTCCGCGCGGTTACGTTCTGCAGGCACATAGCCCTTGCCGTTGTTGACGGTGAATTCCATGCGGATTTCAGCGCCTTCATCGAGCGTGCAGAGAACGAGTCCCGGATTGAGGATCTCGATATCGCCAACAGTCTGGATATCGCCTGCGGTGACAACGCCGGGGCCCTGCTTGCGCACAACCATGCGCTTGGCCTCGTCGCCTTCCATGCGGATAGCGATTTCCTTGATGTTCAGAACGATATCGGTGACATCCTCGCGAACGCCCGGGATCGACGAGAATTCATGCAGAACGCCGTCGATCTGAACCGCGGTCACGGCAGCGCCGCGCAGCGACGACAGGAGAACACGACGAAGCGCATTGCCGAGCGTCAGGCCAAAACCGCGTTCCAGCGGCTCGGCGACGAGCGTCACCTTCTTCGTACCGCTCGAGGTGAATTCCACCTTGTTCGGCTTGATCAGTTCCTGCCAGTTTTTCTGTATCATATTTCTACCTTTCGTTCGCCGCACTATCCAATCGTGACGGCCGACCTTCGTAGAACCGGCATCCCATAAGGAAAGACCGGAGCAAATTGACAGTTAATCAGACGCGGCGCTTCTTGCGCGGACGGCAACCATTGTGCGGGATCGGCGTAACATCGCGAATGGAAGTGATGACGAAACCGGCAGCCTGCAGGGCACGCAGAGCCGACTCACGACCCGAACCGGGACCGCAGACTTCCACTTCAAGCGACTTCATGCCGTGTTCCTGAGCCTTCTTGGCGCAGTCTTCAGCAGCAATCTGGGCAGCAAACGGGGTCGACTTGCGCGAACCCTTGAAGCCCTGAGCGCCGGCGGACGACCAGGCAATTGCATTGCCCTGTGCATCCGTGATGGTGATCATCGTGTTGTTGAACGACGAGTTGACGTGGGCAACGCCCGACGAAATATTCTTGCGCTCGCGACGGCGAACGCGGGTGGCTTCCTTGGCCATGATCTTCCTTCCGTTGATCTCTTCACCGCCGTAATCCCAGCGGCTCCACCGACGAGGTTCGGGCTTGTGCCGTCACCTGGTCATTCACGCAGAAAGCCGGCGTCAAACCGCCGGCTTCATCCGGATTGATGAAATCCGAAAATTACTTCTTCTTGCCTGCAATCGCCTTTGCCGGCCCCTTGCGGGTGCGGGCATTGGTGTGCGTGCGCTGGCCGTGGACCGGAAGGCCACGACGATGACGCAGGCCGCGGTAGCAGCCAAGGTCCATCAGACGCTTGATGTTCATCGAGTTCTCGCGACGCAGATCACCTTCGACCATGTAGTCACGGTCGATCTGTTCACGGATCGACAGAACTTCCGCATCCGTCAGCTCATGCACCCGGCGCTCTGCCGGAATGTTAGCTGCAGCGCAGATGTCCTGTGCAAATTTCGGTCCAATCCCGTGAATATACTGCAGCGCGATAACAACGCGCTTGGCAGTCGGGATGTTGACGCCAGCAATACGAGCCACGCCGATTCTCCTTAGCATTATCTATTGGGCAGCTAGCGGAAACTGCCGGTTTCTTTCGACGGGGCTGCCCGCCTTAAATAGCTCTGACGCAACAAATTTCCGTAGAAAACCCTGTCCTGATCGAAATAAAAAGGACTTTAACGGTTTTGCCCAGTGTTGCGAGTTGGAGCGCTCATAGCGGAAACAGCGCCTCAATGCAACCATTTCCTTTACTTTTGTAACGCCCGAAGCCCCACGGGGCAGCCGGACGCACAGAATTCGTTCTTCTTCGGCAACACCTGTGTCGGACACGGTGTCGCACAACAGAATCACACGCCTGCCAGAACCTTCTCGATGCTGGCGGTTACGGCGTCCATATCGGCCATGCCGTCAACCGATGTCAGCTTGTCCTTGGCATAGTAATAGCCGATCAGCGGCGCCGTTTCCTTGTAATAGGCCTGCAGGCGCTTTTCGACGGTCTCGCGGTTATCGTCGGGCCGGCGCTTGAATTCCGTCGAGCCGCACTTGTCGCAGACACCGTCTACCGCGGGCTTGTGGAATTCGTCGTGATAGCCCGTGCCGCACTTGGCGCAGCTGTACCGACCGGCAATGCGTTCCGTCAGCGTCTCGTCATCCACCTGGATTTCGATCACGGCATCAAGGTCGAGGCCCTTGGCTTCCAACATCTTGCCGGTCGCATCGGCCTGCACCAGCGTGCGCGGGAAACCGTCGAGGATGAAGCCGTCCTTGCAGTCGGGCTGATCGATTCGCTCCGACACGATGGCGATGACGATATCGTCGGATACCAGCCCCCCGGCATCCATCACGGCCTTGGCCTTCTTGCCGACCTCGGTCTGAGCGGCGACGGCTGCGCGCAGCATGTCCCCGGTCGAAAGCTGCGGAATGCCATGATTGGCGACTATACGCTGCGCCTGCGTGCCCTTGCCGGCGCCGGGCGGTCCCAGAAGTATCAGTCTCATCGTCCCCTCTTTCCTCCCCGCAATTTCGATTTCTTGATCAACCCTTCATACTGCTGGGCGATCAGATGTCCCTGTATCTGCGATACGGTATCCAGCGTGACGCTGACGATGATGAGCAGCGAGGTGCCGCCCAGCGCCAGGGAAACGCCCGTGCGCGCCACCAGAATTTCCGGCAGGATGCACACGAACACCAGATAGATCGCACCGACCACGGTTATGCGAGTCAGAACATAGTCTATATACTCGGCCGTGCGTTCACCGGGACGGATGCCCGGAATATAGCCGCCATGACGCTTCAGATTGTCCGCAGTTTCCTTCGGGTTGAAGACGATGGCGGTGTAGAAGAATGCGAAGAACGCAATCAGCGCACCATAGGCGACCATATAGAGCGCCTGCCCGTGACCGAGCGCGGTGATGATGCTGGTCGCCCAGCCCGGCAGTTCGCTCGAGGAGAAGCCGGCCAGCGTTGCCGGCAGCAGCAGCAGCGAGGAGGCAAAGATCGCGGGGATAACACCGGAGGTGTTGAGCTTCAGCGGCAGGTGCGAGGTGTCGCCCTGGAACATCCGGTTGCCGACCTGGCGCTTGGGATACTGGATCAGCAGGCGGCGCTGGGCGCGCTCGACAAACACGATGAGCGCGAACACGGCAATGACCACGACCAGAATGCCAACGGCAACGAAGGCCGAGATCGAGCCGACGCGTGACAGTTCCAGCATGTTGCCGACAGCAGCGGGAAGACCGGCGACAATGCCCGAAAAGATGATCAGTGAAATACCGTTGCCGATGCCGCGCGAGGTGATCTGCTCACCGAGCCACATCAGGAACATGGTGCCGCCGACCAGCGTGACAACCGTGGACAGAATGAAGAACCAGCCGGGATTGTTGACCAGATTGTTACCGGACTGCAGACCGATCGCAATGCCGTAGGCCTGGGCCGTGGCCAGCACCACCGTGCCGTAGCGGGTATACTGGTTGATGATCTTGCGGCCCTGCTCGCCTTCCTTCTTCAGCGCTTCAAGCGACGGCACCACCGCCGTCATGAGCTGCACGATAATGGAAGCCGAGATATAGGGCATGATTCCCAGGGCAAAGATCGCCATGCGCTGCACGGCGCCGCCGGAAAACATGTTGAACATGCCGAGGATGCCCTCGGACTGACCCTGAAAAGCCTGCGCATAGGCATCGAGGTTGATGCCGGGAAGCGGAATATGCGTGCCGAGCCGGTAGACCAGAAGCGCCAGCAGGGTAAACCAGATGCGCTTCTTCAGATCCGTCGCTTTCGCGAAGGTCGAGAAATTGAGGTTGGATGCAAGTTGTTCCGCTGCAGAAGCCATGCGTATCTCCGCGTCGCCGCACGGCCGCGCGAAGCGCCCGATGCGATTAAGTGCCAAATCGCCCGGGCCGTCATGCAGCCCTCAACGGGCGCTCACCGGCCTTCGCGATAAACCACCCGCTGGACACGAACGATCGAGGCCGGCCGGTGGTCGAGGCACATATGGAAGAAAAAACGCCCGGTGTGAAGCACTCCGGGCGATCATTTTTCAAATCGGCGCTATTTACTCAGCGTTCTTGGCGCCGGCCAGCACGGTTATGGAACCGCCGGCCTTTTCGATCTTCTCGATCGCCGTCTTGGATGCGCCGGCAACCTCAAGCGTGAGCTTCGCCTTCAGCTCGCCGTCGGAGAGGACGCGTACACCGTCCTTCACGCGGCGAATCACACCGGCTTCCTTCAGCGCTTCGGCGGTCACCGTCTTCTTGGCATCGAGCTTCTTGGCATCGACGGCAGCCTGCAGGCGGCCCAGCGATACTTCGGTGAAGTTCTTGGCGAAGATGTTGGTGAAACCACGCTTCGGCAGACGGCGATAGATCGGCATCTGACCGCCTTCGAAACCGTTGATGGCAACGCCCGAACGCGACTTCTGACCCTTGACGCCGCGGCCGCCGGTCTTGCCGGAGCCCGAGCCAATGCCACGGCCGACGCGCTTCTTCGAATGCGTTGCGCCTTCGCGGTCCTTGATTTCATTGAGTTTCATAATCTACTCCCGTCTCACTTCTCGTCGACGACGCGCACGAGATGGGCGACCTTGTTGATCATGCCGCGAACAGCCGGGGTATCTTCCAGCGTGCGTACACGATGCATCTTGTTGAGACCGAGACCGATCAGCGTCTGGCGCTGCACGGCGGGACGGCGGATCGGGCTGCCGATCTGCTCAACGGTGACAGTCTTCTTGGTGCTAGCTTTGGCCATGTTTGCCTCCCCTTACTCGTCGACAACAGCGCCGGCGGCCTGGCGGCGAGCCTGGAGCGTAGCGTATTTAAGGCCACGCTGTGCTGCGATGTCCTTGGGATGCATCTGGCTCTTGAGAGCGTCGAACGTGGCGCGAACCATGTTGTAGGGGTTGGACGAACCGGTCGACTTGGCAACCACGTCGGCAACGCCCAGCGTTTCGAAAACGGCACGCATCGGACCACCGGCAATGATACCGGTACCGGCCTTGGCGGTGCGCAGCAGAACCTTGCCCGCGCCGTGACGGCCCTTGACGTCGTGATGCAGCGTACGACCGTCGCGCAGCGGCACGAAAATCATCTCGCGCTTGGCAGCTTCCGTCGCCTTGCGGATGGCTTCCGGTACTTCGCGCGCCTTGCCGTGACCGAAGCCAACGCGGCCCTTGCCGTCACCAACGACGACGAGTGCTGCAAAGCCCATGCGGCGACCGCCCTTGACGGTCTTGGCGACGCGGTTGATGGCAACGAGCTTGTCAACGAATTCGCTGTCGCGCTCATCCCTGTTGTGGCGATCGTCGCGCGATCCCCGTCTGTCCTGTGCCATTGTCCTGTTCCTTTTTCTTTTCCGGGTGCAATCGGCATATGCGAAAGCCGCTTCTGTCATTGCTGACAGCGTGGCGGCCGGTGAATGACCGAAGGCGACTTGCTTCGAAAGGAACAGTATCGCCTTGGCCGAATTTCATGGGCGCCCTCACCTGGAGGGCGCACCGCTTCATCAGAAGCTCAGACCACCTTCGCGGGCGCCGTCGGCGAGAGCCTTGACGCGACCGTGGAAGATGAAGGCGCCGCGATCGAACACGACTTCCTTGACGCCGGCCTTGGTGGCGCGCTCGGCGATGAGCTTGCCAACGGCCTCGGCCGCCGCACGGTCGGCGCCGGTCTTCAGCGAAGACTTCAGCGAGCCATCGAGCGACGAAGCGGCTGCCAGCGTGCGGCCTGCCGTGTCATCGATGACCTGAGCGTAGATGTTCTTCGAAGAACGATGGACCGACAGACGCGGACGGCCATTGGCCACCTTCTTGAGCTGACGGCGCACGCGGCTGGCGCGGCGTGCAATGGTTTCTTTCCTGCTAGCCATAACGCGTGTTCCTTACTTCTTCTTGCCTTCCTTGCGGACGATGCGCTCTTCCGCGTATTTCACGCCCTTGCCCTTGTAGGGTTCGGGACCGCGATATTCGCGAATGTTCGCAGCGACCTGGCCGACAACCTGCTTGTCGATGCCGGCAACGGTGATTTCCGTCGGCTTCGGGCAGGTAATCGTGATGCCTTCCGGCGGCTGATACACAACTTCGTGGGAGAAACCGAGCGACAGCTGCAGGTTCTTGCCCTGCATGGCCGCGCGGTAACCAACGCCGTTGATTTCGAGCTTGCGCTCGTAGCCCTTGGTGACACCATTGATGATGTTTTCAACCATGGTCCGGGACATGCCCCACTTGGAGCGAGCGTCCTTGGACTGGTTCACCGGCATGACAACAACTGCGTTGTCTTCCAGCTTCACACTCACTTCGTCATTGGCGACGAAGGAGAGTTCGCCCTTGGGGCCCTTGGCTGTGACTTTCTGGCCTTCTACGGTCGCAGTTACACCAGCCGGAACCTGAACGGGCCTTTTACCGATACGAGACATTTTATCTACCTGTCTGTTTCGTTAGGAGGATCTGCAAAAAGCCTTAGAAGACCGAGCAGAGAACCTCACCACCAACATTCTGTTCGCGCGCCTGGTGATCAGCCATCACACCCTTGGGGGTGGACAGGATCGTGATACCCAGACCATTTGCGACCTGCGGAATGGACTTGACCGAGACATAAACCCGGCGGCCCGGCTTGGAAACGCGGGCGATCTCGCGGATCACCGATGCGTTTTCATAATACTTCAGCTCGATTTCGATTTCGGACTTGCCGTTTTCGAATTCGGTCTGGGTGTAACCGCGGATGTAGCCTTCCGACTGCAGCACGTCCAGAACGTGAGCGCGCAGCTTGGACGCCGGCGTGGTCACGGAGGACTTGCGGCGCGAAGCACCGTTGCGGATACGGGTGAGCATATCGCCCAGGGGATCAGACATTGCCATTGGACGCCTCCTTACCAGCTCGACTTGACGACACCCGGCACCTTGCCGGTGTTGCCGAGATCACGAAGTGCGATACGGGACATGCCCAGCTTGCGGTAGTACGCACGCGGACGGCCGGATACTTCGCAGCGGTTGCGGATACGCGTCTTGGAGCCATCGCGGGGCATTTCCGCCAGCTTCAGGGAAGCGCGGAACCGCTCTTCGATCGGCAGTTCCTGGTTCTTGATGATCGCTTTCAGCGCGGCACGCTTCTCGGCGTCCCGGGCGACCGTCTTGCGGCGGCGCTTGTTCTTTTCGACTGCGCTTACTTTCGCCATGTCGTTTTCCTTTTCTACGCTCGTCGTTACGGTTATTTGCGGAACGGGAAGTTGAACGCTGTCAGGAGCGCCCGTGCTTCGTCGTCCGTGTTCGCCGTCGTGCAAACGATGATATCCATGCCCCACATCTGATCGACCTTGTCGTATTCGATCTCCGGGAACACGATGTGCTCCTTGATGCCCATGGCGAAGTTGCCACGGCCGTCAAAGCTCTTCGGATTAAGGCCGCGGAAGTCGCGAACGCGCGGAAGCGCGATGTTGATGAGGCGGTCAACGAATTCATACATGCGGTTGCCGCGCAGCGTCACCTTGGCGCCGATCGGCATGCCTTCGCGGACCTTGAAGCCGGCGATGGAATTGCGTGCATGCGTGATGATCGCCTTCTGGCCGGCAATCGCCGACAGGTCGGCTGCTGCATTGGTCGGCTTCTTGCTGTCACCAACGGCTTCGCCCACACCCATGTTGATCACGACCTTGTCCAGGCGCGGGATCATCATTTCGTTGGCATAGGAGAAGGATTCCTGCATCTGCGCGCGAATGGACTGGTTGAATACCGTCTTCAGACGCGGCTCATACTTTGCTTCAGCCATCGATCACTTCTCCCGAACGCTTTGCATAGCGGACCTTGGTCTCGCCTTCGACCTTGAAGCCGACACGGGTCGGCTTGCCGTCCTTGGGATCGGCAACGGCGAGGTTCGACAGGTGAACCGGTGCTTCCTTGGTGATGATGCCGGCCTCGGCGGTCTGCGACTGCTTCTGATGGCGACGCACGACATTGATGCCCGAAACCACGGCACGGTCTTCCTTCGGGAAAACCTTAACGACTTCACCGGTACGACCCTTGTCCTTACCGGCGATGACGACGACCTTGTCGCCTTTTTTGATTCTCTGCATGTTCCGCGCTCCCTTACAGAACTTCCGGAGCCAGGGAGATGATCTTCATATGGCTCTTGCCACGCAGCTCGCGCGGAACCGGCCCGAAGATACGCGTACCAATCGGCTCTTTGTTGTTGTTGATCAGAACGGCAGCATTGCCGTCGAAGCGGATGACGGAGCCGTCAGCGCGGCGGATGTCCTTTGCCGTGCGAACGACAACGGCCTTCATCACATCGCCCTTCTTGACGCGCCCGCGCGGAACAGCCTCTTTCACCGATACGACGATGATGTCGCCGATCGAGGCATATTTGCGCTTTGAGCCGCCCAGAACCTTGATGCACATGACACGACGTGCGCCGGAATTATCCGCCACGTCGAGGTTTGTTTGCATCTGAATCATATCAGGTCGCCTTCTTGTTGTTACCGGCCCGGTTGGGCACCTCTGCCCCCTAGACCAGCTTAATCGACACGTATCGAGGCGCCCGCCCTGTCCTTGACCAGACCCGGCGGTCGCCTGAACTTCCTGTCCAGCACTTTCAGGCCGGCGCCGTCCGGAAAGGATTTTTTCCGGGACAATCGCGCCGTGTGCAAGAGCCAGAGCGTCTTGTTGTAGCGTCTTTCGGGGCGAAAACACCCTTTTGAAGGGGAAAGCCCTTACGGAAAAGGCCGCCCGTTGCCGGACGCCCCCGCATCTCAATGCCGTGCTACATACAGATATTTCGCCAAAGCGCAAGGGGCCCGGCGAAATAGCTGCTCAATTTTGATGTCAAGCCTGGGCGGAAACGACCGTCCAGCGCTTGTCCTTGGAAACCGGAGCGCATTCTTCGATGAATACGGTATCCCCGACCTTGTACTGGTTTTCGGCGTCATGCGCCTTGTACTTCTTCGAGCGGCGAACAGTCTTCTGCATCAGCGGGTGGGCGAAACGACGCTCAACCCGGACTACGACCGTTTTATCGTTCTTGTCGCTTACGACAACGCCTTGCAGGATGCGTTTAGGCATTTTCTTGTCGGTCCTTTAATCTCAAGCCTTGGCGGCTGCTGCCTTCTGGGCAGCAATGGTCTTCACACGCGCGATGTCGCGGCGCACTTCCTTGATGCGCGCCGTTTTTTCCAGCTGTCCGGTTGCCTTCTGGAAGCGCAGGTTGAACTGCTCCTTCTTCAGCTTGGCAAGCTCGTCCTTGAGCTGGTCTTCGGTCATGGCGTGTACGTCAGAAGTTTTCATCAGTACCACTCCTTATTCTGCGATACGCTGGATAAAGCGCGTCTTGACCGAAAGCTTGGCCGCGCCGAGGCGCAGGGCTTCACGAGCAATCTCTTCGCTCACACCATCGATTTCGAACATGATCCGGCCAGGCTTGACCCGGGCCGCCCAGTAATCGACACCGCCCTTACCTTTACCCATACGCACTTCGGTCGGCTTGGAGGTGACCGGCGTATCGGGGAAGATCCGGATCCACACACGACCGGCACGCTTCATGTGACGGGTAATCGCGCGGCGGGCCGCCTCGATCTCACGTGCGTTGACGCGGTTGGGTTCCTGCGCCTTCAGCCCATATTCACCGAAAGCCAGATCGCTGCCGCCCTTGGCAACGCCATGGATGCGCCCCTTGAACTGCTTGCGGTACTTTGTACGCTTTGGCTGCAACATTTTCTTTTATCTCCGAACTTCGCGGACAGCGCCAGATCAGGCGTGTTCGCGGCGGCGATTGTTGCCGCTGTTACCCTTGTTGTCGCCCTCGGTCGCGCGACGCTCGGAGGCCATCGGATCGTGCTCAAGGATTTCGCCCTTGAAGACCCAGACCTTGATGCCGCAGATGCCGTATGCGGTTTCAGCTTCAGCCGTGCCGTAGTCGATGTCGGCGCGCAGCGTGTGAAGCGGAACCCGGCCTTCGCGATACCATTCGGTACGTGCGATTTCAGCGCCGCCAAGACGGCCCGAGCAGACGATACGAATACCTTCAGCGCCGAGACGCATGGCCGACTGAACCGAGCGCTTCATGGCGCGGCGGAAGGCGATGCGGCGTTCGAGCTGCTGAGCGATCGACTGAGCGACCAGCGTGGCGTCGGTTTCCGGCTTGCGCACTTCAACGATGTTGAGGTGCATTTCCGATTCGGTCATCGTCGACAGCTGACGGCGCAGCTTTTCGATGTCAGCGCCCTTCTTGCCGATGATGAGACCCGGACGGGCCGAATGGATCGTGACGCGGCACTTCTTGTGCGGACGCTCGATGACGACCTTGGAAACACCCGCCTGCTTCAGTTCCTTCTGGATGTAGCTGCGGATCTTCAGGTCTTCATGAAGCAGCTTGCCGTATTCGTGATTGTCAGCGAACCAGCGGCTGTCCCAGGTGCGGTTAATGCCGAGGCGGAAACCGATCGGATTGATTTTCTGACCCATTATGCGGCCTCCTCTTCGACTTCACGGACGACAATCGTCAGATGTGAAAACGGCTTCAGGATGCGCGAAGCGCGACCGCGGCCACGAACCATGAAGCGCTTGGCGACAATCGACTTGCCGACATAGGCCTCGGCGACGATCAGCGAATCGACGTCGAGATCATGGTTGTTTTCAGCATTGGCGATGGCCGATTCCAGCGTCTTGCGCACGGTCTCCGAAATCCGCTTCTGCGAGAATTCGAGATCGGCCAGCGCCCGGTCAACCTTCTTGCCGCGAATCATGGCGGCGACGAGGTTGAGCTTCTGCGGGCTGACGCGGATCGTGCGCGTAACAGCCTGCGCCTCGTTTTCCTTGAGCCGGCGTGCGGCTTTTGCCTTGCCCATTATTACTTCCTCTTCGCCTTCTTGTCGGCGCCGTGACCGTAATAGGTACGGGTCGGTGCAAATTCACCGAACTTGTGGCCGACCATCTCTTCCGACACGGAGACCGGAATGTGCTTGGAACCATTGTAGACGCCGAAGGTCAGGCCAACGAACTGCGGCATGATCGTGGAGCGACGGCTCCAGATCTTGATCACTTCGTGGCGACCGCCTTCACGCACCTTCTCAGCCTTCTTGAGAAGATAGCCGTCAACAAACGGTCCCTTCCATACTGAACGAGCCATTTCAGACTACCTCTCTTATTTCTTCTTCTGGTGACGCGAGCGCATGATGAACCGGTCGGTCGACTTGTTCTTGCGCGTGCGCTTGCCCTTGGTGGGCTTGCCCCAGGGCGAGACCGGATGACGGCCGCCGGATGTACGGCCTTCACCACCACCGTGCGGGTGGTCGATCGGGTTCATGACAACGCCGCGAACATGCGGACGCTTGCCCCGCCAGCGCGAACGACCGGCCTTGCCGTCATTCGTGTTGGAATGGTCGGGGTTCGATACAGCGCCGATGGTCGCAAGGCAAGAGCCAGAAACGAGACGCTGTTCACCGGAGTTCAGGCGAAGGATCGCCATGCCCTGGTCACGACCGACGAGCTGCACATAGGTGCCAGCCGACCGGGCGATCTGGCCGCCCTTGCCCGGCTTCATCTCGACGTTGTGCACGATCGAGCCGACCGGCATGTACTGAAGCGGCATGGTGTTGCCCGGCTTCACGTCGATTGCCTTGTCGGAGGCCATGACCTTGTCGCCGACGGCAAGCCGCTGCGGCGCCAGGATGTAGGCCAGTTCGCCGTCGGAATAGTCGACGAGCGCGATAAAGGCCGAACGGTTCGGGTCGTATTCCAGACGCTCGACCGTACCTTCGACATTAAGCTTGCGACGCTTAAAGTCGATCATGCGGTAGGTCCGCTTGTGACCGCCACCCTGGAAGCGTGCAGTCACACGACCGTAGTTGTTGCGGCCGCCCTTGGAAGACAGCCCCTGGGTCAAGGCCTTGACAGGCTTGCCCTTGTAAAGCTCCGAACGCTCGACGATCACCAGTTGGCGCTGGCTCGGCGTTGTCGGATTGAATGTTTTCAATGCCATTTTCTCATTCCCTATTGGGTTTTTACCCTACCGGGCCTGTTTCAAACGCCGGTCGTCACGTCTACGGACTGACCTTCAGCCAGCGTGACGATCGCCTTCTTGACGTCCTTCTGCTTGCCGGAGAAGTTCCGGAAGCGCTTGATCTTGCCCTTGCGCACCAGCGTGTTCACGGCCTTGACCTTGACGCCGAAGAGTTCTTCGACGGCGGCCTTGATCTCAGGCTTGCTTGCGCCCTTGGCAACGTTGAAGACAACCTGGTTGTTATCCGAAACCAGCGTCGACTTTTCAGTGATGACCGGCGAAACGATCACGTCGTAATGGCGGATATCGCTCATTTGAACCGCTCCTCCAGAGCTTCGACTGCGGACTTGGAAAGCACCAGCTTTCCACGGCGCAGAATGTCGTAAACATTGATGCCCTGAACCGGCAGAACATCGATATTCGGAATGTTGCGGGCGGCAAGCTTGAAGTTGCCGTCGACTTCCGAACCGCCGATGATCAGAGCGCTATCCAGGCCGAGGCCGGCGAACTGTGCAACCAGCGCCTTGGTCTTGGCTTCCTTGGCAACGAGATCGTCAACGATGATCAGCTCTTCAGCCTTCACCTTGGACGACAGCGCATGCTTGAGCGCCAGAGCGCGCAGCTTCTTCGGCAGGTCATGGCCGTGATCGCGAACGACCGGACCATGAGCACGACCACCGCCGCGGAACTGCGGCGCACGCTTGGCGTGGTGGCGGGCGTTACCCGTGCCCTTCTGCTTGTACATCTTGGCACCCGTAAGGGCGACTTCCGAACGGCTCTTGGTCTTGTGGCTGCCCTGACGCTTTGCAGCGAGCTGATAGCGGACCATGCGAGCGAGGATGTCTTCGCGCGGCTCCAGGCCGAAGATCTCGTCCTTCAGGCTGAGCTTGCCGGCATCCTTGCCTTCAAGTGTTTTAACAGTGAGATCCATTATTCGGCTCCATTGGCTTCAGCCGCACGCAGGCCAGCCGGCCGCGGCGCATTTTCAGGAACACCGGACTTCACAGCATCGCGAACCGTAATCCACGCGCCCTTGGAACCGGGGACGGCACCCTTGACGAGGATCAGACCGCGCTCTTCATCGGTGCGGACAATTTCAAGGTTCTGGGTGGTGACACGGGTCTGGCCCATGTGACCGGCCATCTTCTTGCCCTTCCAGACCTTGCCCGGATCCTGGTTGGAACCGGTCGAACCATGCGAACGGTGCGAGATCGAAACACCGTGGGTGGCACGAAGGCCGCCGAAGTTGTGACGCTTCATCGCACCGGCAAAACCCTTACCGATGGTGGTGCCGGTAACGTCGACAAGCTGCCCCGAAACGAAGTGGCTGGCCGTCAGTTCGGCGCCAACATCGAGCAGGTTGTCTTCGGAAACGCGGAATTCGACCAGCTTGGCCTTCGGTTCAACCGAACCGGCAGCGAAATGGCCGCGCAGAGCCTTCGACGTATTCTTGACCTTCGAACGACCTGCACCGAGCTGAACTGCCGTATAGCCGTTTTTTTCTTTTGTGCGCGTTGCGACGACCTGGCAGCCGTCCATTCGCAAAACTGTTACCGGGATATGCTCTCCTGCGTCATTGAAGACGCGGGTCATTCCCACCTTTTGTGCTATCACACCTGAACGCATCGGTTCGTTCCTTTTAGAGTTCCGGCCAAGCCCTTGCGGCCCTGGCGTGTCTCTGTTTGGGACGTCATGCACATCGCCCTAGAGCGCGTACAGCGATTGGTCCCGTTTAATTATCCCTACCCTGAAAAATCAGAGCTTGATTTCTACGTCGACGCCGGCAGCCAGATCGAGCTTCATCAGAGCATCGACCGTCTGGGGGGTCGGATCGACAATGTCGAGCAGGCGCTTGTGGGTGCGCATTTCAAACTGCTCGCGGCTCTTCTTGTCGATATGCGGGCCACGGTTGACCGTGAACTTCTCGATCCGGGTCGGCAGCGGAACCGGACCGCGTACATTGGCACCGGTGCGCTTGGCCGTGGAAACGATCTCACGCGTGGAGGCATCAAGGATCCGGTGATCAAACGCCTTCAGGCGGATGCGGATATTCTGGCCGTTCATGCGACTCGTCCTTGTCTTCTTCTTCTTCCCGCCTTTTCGTCATCGATCAGGCGCATTCATTGAACTTCGACCGCACACTTCAATCTTCAAAAGTAGGGACAGGTTTTGCCCCGTCCCTACCTCAATCAAAAGTGCCTGTCGCGCGTCGATTACTCGACGATAGCGGCCACGATGCCGGCGCCGACGGTGCGGCCGCCTTCGCGGATAGCGAACCGCAGCTTTTCTTCCATCGCGATCGGAACGATCAGCTCGACGTCAACCGTGACATTGTCGCCCGGCATGACCATTTCCGTGCCTTCCGGCAGCGTGACAACACCGGTCACGTCCGTCGTACGGAAGTAGAACTGCGGACGGTAGTTCGTGAAGAACGGCGTGTGACGGCCACCTTCATCCTTCGTCAGGATGTAGGCTTCTGCCTTGAACTTCGTGTGCGGCGTAACCGAGCCGGGCTTGCAGAGAATCTGGCCACGCTCAACCTGGTCGCGCTGAACACCACGGATCAGGGCGCCGATGTTGTCGCCGGCTTCGCCCT
>PVUG01000033.1 GCA_003001975.1 Martelella mediterranea | reverse complement strand
TCCTTTTCCGATGCCGCAGCCGCCGGCGTGGACGCCGAGGCCCCTCCCTTTTCCTCCGACCATTTTCGGGCTTTCGCAGCGGTCCGGTTATAGACCGTCACGTCATGTCCCTTCGAGGCCAGATGCCCCGCCATCGGGTATCCCATGACCCCCAGACCGAGAAATGCAACATTCGCCATTATTTTCGCCTTTCACTCTAAAACATTTGAAATCCGATGGCCCCGACCGGCGCCAGCCATCCCGCAATCAGCTTTGTGACGCGATCGAAACCGCTTCGAAAGCCCCGACCGGCCCCAGACGGTACCATAAGTATCCGTCTTCATCGGCCTGAGGGGAAAGCGGCTGCAATACGCTGCCTTCGCAAAGTGTCTTCGCATCTCCGGTCATTGAAATCAGGTATAGCGAATACGCGGATCGAGCCAGGCCAGAAGAATATCGGAAAGCAGGGTTCCGATTACAGTCAGGGCGCTCATCATCATGATGAAACTTCCGGCAAGATACATATCCTGGGTCAACAGCGAGTTCAGCAGCAAGGGCCCGGTCAATGGCAGGTTCAGGACGACCGCCGTAATCGTTGCGCCGGAAATCAGCGTCGGCAGCACCCACCCCACGGTCGAAATCAGCGGATTGAGCGCCACGCGCACCGGATACTTCCACAGCAAAGCCCGCTCGGTCAGGCCGTAAGCACGGGCCGTCACCACATAGGGACGGTTCAGTTCATCCAGCAAATTGGCCCTCAGGATACGGATCAGGGCCGCCGTTCCCGCCGAACCAAGAACGATTACCGGGATGATCATGTGCTGGAGGAAATCGGCGAGCTTGCCCATGCTCCATGCCGCGCGGGCATATTGCTGCGAATAAAGCCCGCCGATATCCGCGCCGAAATACTTGAAGGAAATGAATAGCAGGATTAGCGCAAACAGGAAATTCGGTATTGCCAGCCCGAGAACCCCCAGAAACGTGACGAGGTAATCGCCCCAGGTATTGCGGCGCACCGCCGAATAAATCCCGATCGGCACCGCGACCAGCCACATGAAGCCGAGCGTCAGGGCGGCAAGCACGAAGGTCAGGCCGAGGCGGTTCCACATCAGGTCAGCGACGGGCTGCCGCCATTCGAGCGAATAGCCGAAATCGCCGTGCAGCAGGATGTTCGATATCCATTTCCAGTATTGCACCCAGATCGGATCATCCAGTCCGTAACGTGCGCGAAATGCCTCCATCACGGCCGGATCGACGGTCTGCCCCTGAAGACTGAGCTGGGCGACCATCGATGTAACGAAATCGCCGGGCGGAAGCTGGATGATCGCAAACGACATCATCGAAATCGCGATCAGCGTAAAAATCATGTAGATGAGGCGACGTGTCAGAAAGGCCAGCATTGCAGAACTCCGATGGAAGCCGGGCACCCCGCCCGATAGTCCCGGCGGGGTGCACCTGACTGTTATTCGTCGGTGAAGTAGTACTGTTCGGGATTGGATGCGCCAGGATGCGCATACATTGTTGACGCCATCAGCACGTCCGGAACGTTCCGCAATCTGATATTGCGGATACCATAGTCTGCTGTGGGCTGCATGATCCCCAGCGTCCAGAACGACTCCTTGGCGATATCCATGATTTCATGAAACATTTCGATGCGTTTCTGCTGGTCCGGCTCTGCGAGAACCGCCCGGAAGAGTTCCTGCTGTCGCAGCGCATTCTCATCCGTCGGCTTTTCGCCGCCAGGCGCACCGTCAAAATACTGCCCCCAGGGAACCGCATAGAAGGCCTCCCAGCGGCTGGGCAGATAGTATTTCGGCGTAAAGAACGTATCCGCACCCCCTGAAGCAGACCAGATCGCCGCGTCATGCTGGTTGGCCTGCACCCGTTCCCAAAGCGCTGTGCGCTCCATGGTATTGATAACCAGGTCGATACCGACATCGCGCCAGTAACCGCGGATCAGCTCGGCTGAATCGAGCCATGGCTGACGGACAACCGCGATATCGACAGTGATCTGGATCGGCTCGCCGTCAGGACCGAGGCGGATACCGTCGCCATTGCGCTCCGTGTAGCCCAGTTCGTCGAGCATTTGGTTTGCCAGTTCCGGGTCGTATTCGGTGTACTGGGTTGCCATTTCCTCATCGAAAAGCGGGCTTTCCGGCCGCTCAACCACCTGATAGGGGCGGCCCTGACCGAGATAGACGAGTTCGATGATTTCCTCGCGATTGATGGCGTGGCTGAGCGCGATGCGGAAATCCTTGTTCGAGAATATTTCCCGTTTGACCGGGTCAGGATGGGTGATGTTGAGCGACAGAATGTTCAAACTGGCCCGGTTCGGAAGGACCGTGTAAAATTCATAGCCGCCCGATTCACGGTTATCATAGAAAGTGCCGCGGTTTTCCGGCGTCGCAACGAAACCGATATAGCTGTCAAGCATGTCATAGGTGCCGTTGGCCGCCCTGAGCAGGGTCACCTCGGGGTCCGTGATGACATCCACGACGATGCGGTCGATATAGGGCAACTGCCGGCCTTCGGTATCGACCTTGAAGTAATAGGGATTTCGTTCGGCGATGACCTGTTCGCCACTGCCCTCACCCACCGCCTGGGTCACGACCCATGCATGTAGCGTCGGCAGTTCGGTGTTGCGCCAGGGATCGGCCTTGGCATGAAAGTAATCCACCCACCCTTGAGCACCGGCAGCAAGCGCCTCGGCTTCCGCGTCAGGGTTGAAGTCGGGATGGAACTGTTCGAGATAATGCGCCGGATAGACAATCGGCCGGTTGCGCTGCTCCCAGCTCGGGCTGGATGTCGGCGTGGCCAGCCAGGTGAGCAGCAGGCCGTTCGACGCTGGATAGCTGAACTTCACGGTATACTGGTCGATCTTCTCGGCCGTCAGCGGCCCTTCTTCCGATACGGCCCAGACGGGATAGCTCGGAAAAAGCTCCTCATTGGTGAAGACATGCTCGTACCAGAACATGATGTCGTCGGCATCGAGCGCCTCGCCGTCCGACCATTTCATGCCTTCACGCAGATGAAAGACATATTCCGTGCCGTCTTCATTGACATCGACGCTTTCGGCGACGTTCAACTCGACATCCGGCAGAATGTCGTCTCCGGGGTTGTCCGGCTGCCAGTTGACGTATCGCATCAGGTTTTCGTAACCGATGCTTCGCCCCATCGTGCCGGTGTCGGACGGGCCGCGCATGGCGATCGTGAATTCGCCGCCATACTGCCCGAGGGCTTCGAATGGTTCGACCACCTTGGGGTTATCCGGCAATCGTTCGGCCAGAGGCGGCAGTTCTCCCGACTGCACACGAGCCTCCAGCATCGGCGCCTGTTCCTGCGCGATGGCCGGAACGGCAAAAAGCGTTGCAAGCGACAGCCCGCAGAGCGTCTGTCTTATGGTTGATTGTCGTGTCATTCGTGTTTCTCCTCCACGATTTGTTCCTCCCGGATGCTGTTGGCCAGCATTTCTCGCTTATGTTGCGCTACCGGCGACAATCGCTTCGAAATCACCGATAGCGGGTAGTTCCGCCCAGCGCCTGCCATCCGGATCGGGCGCGGACAGGCTGACGGTCTTTCCGGATCGCAACAACCGCACCGTCTCGCCTGAAGCGCCAAGAATGCCCACTTTCAGCCCATGCAGCTCAGGCGGGTCCTCGTAGAGATTGTTGCGCTGTCCGGCATAGTTGACGACGTGGATCAGGCTGGAGCCCTGGGGCTGACGCTGAACCGTGACCTCGATTGCGCCCTTGCCTTCAACGATCACTTCAGGCGCTGAAATATGCCGTTTGATGACATCGGTCATGATCGTGCGGTGGCTCGGCAGACTGTCGCGATAATACTGAAGCTCGGGTTGCCAGGGCAGCCAGACCACGCGCCCCTTGCCATAGGGCGCAATGACCACGCCCGGCAGTTCGCTTTCTTCATCCGGAAAGCAGAGCTCGGGCGGGCCGAAACGCTGCGGAGGCAGAAGCTGCATCAGCGTTTCGGTACCCGGCTTCAGGTCCGCCTCCCAAAAACGTCCGTCGAGCATGACCAACCGGCTATCGGGTAATGGCAGCTCCTCTGCCGAGACACGGAAATATGCGCCCTTCATGTTGGCATGTTCTTTCGGAACACCATTGACGGGCATCGACGCCAGCGCGGATCGAAACCGGCTTTCACCGCGTGCGTCGAAAAAACCGGTCTCACCGGTAACGACCAGAACGCCACCACTTTCGACATAGGCATCGAGAATGGCGGCCTCTTCATCCGAGAGGCACAGGATCGAAGGCAGAACCAGAGCTTCGTAACCGCTGAGCGCATCGATGCCCGACGGCCCCGCCGCCTTGCCCTCCACCGCTTCGTCGCAAACAAAGTCAAAGGCAAGTCGGTCTTCAAGCAGTGCCCGGAAATAGCCGCGCATCGGCGTGGCGCCGGCTGAAAGGAGTGAGGCAATATGGTCGGCCCGTCCGCCGCCGGATTTGCGCCGGGTATAGCGCGCCGATTTCAGCGAGTGGTAAAGTGCGATTTTCGCGCCGGATGTCAGGCCGCGATATTCATCTTCCACGCCTGCATGCCAGTGAAACAGCTCTTTGACCCCTGCCATCGGCCTGTTGTCGTCCTGTTCGATGACGCCGAGAAGATAAAGGTCGAGCGTCATGCCATTGGCCAGTTGCTGGGCCATGCGCAATGTGTGGCAGGCTGCCGTTTCGGAATGAAACCGCCATGCGAAATCAACGAAATTTGCAGACGTGGCCGAAGCGTTCTTGTCCGGAGCGTAGGCGCGGGCCCAGCGCGCCTGTTCACCCGCCTGATGTGGCCATTCCGGTTGCGGGCGGCTGACGCCGCGCTGCACCTCCATCCGGATCAGATCGCATTTGCCGCGATGACCGGTCATGGCAACGCTCCGCGCAACTTCATGAATGTGGTCGTAGATGCGACCCTGTAGCTCCCGCGCGGTCCGGTCCTGGAATTCGAGATAATCGGCATAGGCGGGGTCCGAAAAATCCTCCTTTGCCGGAAGATCGCGATCATACATCGCGCGAAAACGCCGCTTGCAGGCATCGCAGACGCATATGCCGAAATACTCGCCCGAATAGTTGAAATTGGTGTAGCCGAACATGTTGAAGAAGACGCCGTCCACCTCGTAGCGGCCCAGCGCCTCCTCGATGATGCGGAAGGCATAGTCCTGATACCAGCCGCCGTTCACGCAGGCCTGATAGGTACCGTTATATTCGAGCGCCTTGCCCGCACGGTTATGGACGAACCATTCGGGATGTGCGTCGTAAGCAAGTTTTGTCGCCTTGGACATGTCGAAGCGGCCAACCAGCGCCAGTCCCTCGGCATGAGCCGCCTCGACCGCCTTGCCGAGCGCGTCCCCTTTCATCAACGGATTAACCGCCTGTAGTTCCAGTTTCGTGGGATAAAACGCAAAGATACCGCCGATATTGTAGAGAAGCGCCGTTGCGCCGAGTTCACGCGCTTCGCGCGCCAGGGCATGCTGGTCGTAAAGCGCATCCGGCTGCCGCAGATTGGTTTGGACCATGCGGAACGGCTGTTTCCACCAGTTCCGGGTGCTTGTCGCATTTTTCTTGATGTCATGCATTCGGTCTTACTCCCTCAAGACTCAGTTCATGCGCGTGGTGACACGCGACCTGATGGTCCGCGACGGCGCGCGGCGCCGGGTCCTCCGTGCGGCACAGATCGGTGGCAAACGGGCAACGTGGATGAAAGGCGCAGCCCGTCGGGCGGTTGGCGGGATCGGCAACTTCCCCGGCCAGCCAGTGCCTATTGGACGAACGGGCCGATTTCGGATCCGGGCGCGGCACGGATGCAAGCAGGGCGGCTGTGTAAGGATGGCGCGGCCGCTCGAAAAGCGGTTCGGTTTCCGCCAATTCGACGACACGTCCGGCATACATGACGGCAACGCGGTCGGAGATGTATTCCACCACGCTCATGTCATGGCTGATAAAGACATAGGTCAGTCTGAACTCTTCCTGCAGGTCCTGCAGCAGGTTCAGCGTCTGCGCCTGGATCGAAACATCGAGCGCCGAAATACATTCATCGGCAACGACGAGGCGGGGATCGACGGCCAGAGCCCGGGCGATGCCGATACGCTGGCGCTCGCCACCGGAAAAGGCATAAGGATAGCGCATCAGATATTCCGGACGCAGGCCGACACGGCGCAGAAGCCGCGTGACCTTCTCCCGCACCCGGGCCTCGCTGGTCTCCCCCGCATTACGGATCGATTCGCCGATGATATCGATGACCCGGCGTCGCGGATTGAGCGAGGCAAACGGGTCCTGAAAGATCATGCGGATATCGGTGCGATAGTTCCGCAACTGCTTGATCTCCAGCGCCGTCAGGTCGACAATGTCATTGTCTCGGTTGCGAAAATGAATGACTCCGTCCGTCGGCTCGACATTGCGCAGCAGCGCCTGGCCGAGCGTGGATTTGCCGCAGCCGGATTCACCGACCACACTCAGCGTTTCGCCTTCCCTGATCTCGAGATCGATCCCGTCGACGGCGCGCACATGCCCGACTGTCCGCTTCATCACGCCTTTGCGAATGGGAAAGTGGACCTTGAGGCCGCTGGTGCGCATCAGTGGGACGGCTTCCGTTTGCGTGGATTTCTGCGGCATATCCAGCATCACACAGCCTCCCGTGCACGCAGGACTTCCGGATCACGCATATGGCAATCGGCAACGTGGTTATCGCCGAAGGACACCTGTGCCGGCACGCGCCTGTCGCAAAGGCCGGACACGGCTTCCGGGCAACGGGTGTGAAACGGACAGCCTTCGGGCCGGTTCAGCGGATGCGGCACCATGCCCTTGATGGCGTAAAGCCGTTCGCCCGCCTGCCGGCGTGCGCCCAGCTTCGGGATCGAGGCAAGCAGCGCTTGCGTATAGGGATGCTGGGGATCGTAGAATATCTGCTCGGTCGAGCCGCGTTCGACCACCCGCCCGAGATACATCACCGCCACATCGTCCGCGATCTCCGCCACGACGCCGAGATCGTGGGTGATGAACATGACCGACATGCCGGTTTCTGCCTGAAGGTCGCGGATCAGGTCGAGAATATTGGCCTGCGTCGAGACATCGAGCGCCGTGGTCGGCTCATCGGCGATCAGCAGGGCGGGACGGCAGGCGAGCGCCATCGCGATCATGACCCGCTGACGCATGCCGCCCGAAAGCTCGAACGGATAGGTCGCAAGCCGTGCCTTCGGGTCTGGAATGCCGACCCGTTCAAGCGCCGCCACCGCCCTGTCTTCAGCGGCCTTGCGGCTCAGCTTGTGATGCAAGCGGATCTTTTCAAGTAACTGATCGCCGATCGTATGGATCGGAGAGAGCGAATTCATCGGCTCCTGAAAGATCATCGCGATATCGCGTCCGCGAATATCGCGAATATTGCGACCGGCAGGATCAAGTGCCGCAAGATCCACCTCCGGCCGGCTGTCGCAGTGCAGCAGGATTTTCCCGTCAACGATCCGACCCGGCCGGCTGACGATCTGCAGAATGGACCGCGCGGTTATCGATTTGCCCGATCCGCTTTCACCGACAATGCAGAGCGTGCGGCCACGCCCGATATCGAAATCAACGCCATCCACGGCACGGATCACCCCTTCGCGCGCACCGAAATGCGTCTTGAGTCCTTGTACGGAAAGTAGAACGTCTGACATCGGCATTACTCCGTGTAGGGATCGGCGGCATCACGCAGACCGTCGCCGAGGAAATTGAGAGCCAGCACTGAAATGATCACCATGACGCCCGGCGCCAGCAGCCAGGGCGCTTCGGCCAGCGACCGGACATTCTGGGCTTCCTTGAGCAGAACGCCCCAGCTGACGACCGGCGGCCTGAGGCCGATGCCCAAAAAGCTGAGCGATGTCTCGGCAATGATCATCACCGGAATGGCCAGGGTGACGGAGGCGATGATGTGACTGGTGAAACCGGGCAGCAGATGTCGCAGGATGATGCGAAACTCACTGGTGCCGTCCAGCCGCGCGGCAATCACGAACTGCTCGTTTCGCCACGACATGAAGCGGCCGCGGATTTCGCGCGCAAGACTGGTCCAGCCGATCAGGGAAATGATGACGGTGATGAAGAAATACACCAGGATCGGCGACCAGGTGACCGGGATGGCCGCCGCAAGGCCCATCCATAGCGGGATCGTCGGGATCGACATGATGAACTCGATCAGCCGCTGGATCACATTATCGGTCACGCCGCCGAAATATCCGGAAATTCCGCCCAGGATGATGCCCAGCACGAGGCTGATCGCGACGCCAACCAGACCGATCGAGGTGGAAATACGCGTGCCGTAGATCAGCCGGCTCAAGACATCCCGTCCCAGCCGGTCGGAGCCGAGCAGATAGAAGGGCTGCGCGGCGTCCACGGGGCCGAACAGATGACGGTCCGTCTCGAACAGGCCGAAAAGCGTATAGGTTTCCGCACCGCGGACGAACAGGCCTACAGGAATTCGGGCCTCGGGGTCCTGCTTGTAGACCATGCGTAACGTGTTGGGGTCGCGTTCGGCGGTAAAGCCGCTGACATGCGGCCCGAAACGAAAATCACCGTCTGCATTGCGATAGGTGAAGTTCAATTTCTGGGGCGCCAGCATGGCGAAGGCGCTGTCGTAATATTCCGCCGATCGCGGTGCTACGAACGGGGCAAATGCGCCCACGAGATAGATCAGAATGATCAGAACGCCGCTCCAGAAGGCGAGCTTGTGATCACGAAACTTTTCCCAGGTCAGGCGCCATTGGCTGGCGCTACCGATGGCATGGCCGCCCTCTTCGCCGATCGCGACTTCGTGGACGTCAATATTCATGTCGACGCTGCTCATGGCGCGTCTCCATGCGATAAAACCGGCTCCATATACTCCTCCCATATACGGAATATGTTTTTAAATACCTCATATAAAAAGTTATCTGTCAATGTTTTTAATTTTTGTTTTTATTTTTTCTATTTTGTTATTTTTTTCAGATTTCCGGTCATTGACAATTTTGAGCGGGATCAGGATAAAAAGCCTAACAACGGAGACCTGATAATCGATGGCGCGACCAACAGTACAATCGATAGCCAATGAACTTGGCCTCTCCAAATTCGCCGTTTCGCGTGCGTTGAGCGGGAAGTCGGGGGTCAGTGAGGGGACCCGGAAGCTGGTCGAGGACACAGCAAAACGACAGGGATATCAGCCGCGGGTTTTGCGCCAGGCATCGACCAATGAACTCGCCGTCATCGTACGTGATGCGCCGACAGCGAACAGGGAGTTGTGGATCGATGTGCGCAACGGCGTCGAGATGCAGGCCATGCGCGAAGGCTTCAGCATTCGCATGGCGGAAAGCGAGGATGCCGAGGAGGTCGCGGAGATGGCCGAAAACAGTCTCGGCGTCATTCTCCTCGGCCCCAACCGGCGTTCCGTCATGGAAGCGGCCTGTGCATCAGGGCGGCCCGTCGTCGCATGCTGCCACAGCATTCCGCCATTGCTGGAAATCGACCAGGTCACCGGTTCGGATGAGGAATCAGGCGCTGTGGTCGGAGAGTTTCTGCTTTCACTTGAGCATCGCGACATTGTCTACGTTCACGGCCAGACGGGGTTTCCCGGGCGTGAAGCACGGCTGCGCGGACTGCTATCGGCGGTTGAAGGGTCGGCACGCGTCAGCGAGCTGGCACTCAGCAAGGATTATGCTTCAAGCGAGTTTGTGCCGGCGATGCGGCGCATTCTTGATGAGGGCGCATCACCCACGGCGTTTTTCTGCGGCTCCGACGGCGTTGCCATAACCTGCCAGTCGGAGATATTGCGGCTCGGGCTCAGTGTCCCCGGCGACGTGACCGTGGTCGGTCACGCGGACTACCCGCTGGCGACCCAGGTTTCGCCCATGCTCACGACAATTCACATGCCGCATCGCGAGATCGGACTGCAGGCAGTGCACATGATCCGTAACAGAATTTCGCAATCAATCGGGCCCGTGCAGCATCTGAGTATGCGTGTCCAGCTCGTGGCAGAGCTGATCGAGCGGGAATCGAGCGGCCGACCCGGCACGCCGGACTGGGAAGGCTGCCTGAGCCGGGCCGGCGGCGCGGCAACCTGAGCGTCCGCGCCTGTCAGCGCCCCGACAAGGCATCCACCGTGCGGATAAGCGCGGCGTGATCCAATTCGCCGTCACCGCGGCCGATTGCGGCATTCATCAGTTGCTGAACCGTTTCGACGTCCGGAGCGTCGGGCACTATTAAGATCACCGCATCAACACGTTCAGCGGCCGCCGCCGCCGTCCCCTTCGCGCGACCGCTGCGCTTTACAAGGTGGGCGCTCGCTTCCTTGACGCGATTGAGACGAACCTCATGCCCAACCGCGATGAGATGTTCCGCCATAGGCCTTCCCATGACACCAAGGCCGACAAATCCGATGCGCATCCTGATCTCCATCTGTTAGTCAATACTGCGGGCATGATTGTTTTTTTGTTATGTAAAGTGTTTTCTTTTTACCTGAGAATAAAGCATCAACCTAAAGGCAGGATATCATCCGAACAGAACCGAACCACACGAAGACACCGACTGTCGGGATCCTGAGGGGCCGCGTTCACAACCGTAGGAGACAGCCGATTACCCCTGACGCAAAGGACATGCGGTCCGCCACGCCATTGCCGGTTTATCGCCCTGGCACAAAAAGATCGAAACGTACTCGGTGTACCCGCGACCTTGTGGCGGCATCAGCGCCTGAAGACCATCAGTATCGCGACAAACGCCCTCAAGCCGGTATTTCCTGCTCGCTTTCATAAAACCGGCCATACCGACCGCCGACGAGACCGAAGATCTCTGGTGCTGATAACCTGGTTGACAGCATTCAATTTCCAGTTATACGTATTAGTTATTCGTATAACTGGAAATTCATATGCGCGGACGACCGACCCAGAAAGATGTTGCCGAGAAGGCAGGCGTTTCCCAGGCCACCGTTTCGATGGTGCTGAACAATACCGGCACTCTTACGGTCTCGACAGAAACGGTCGAGCGTATCCGGGCCGTTGCCAAGGCGATCGGCTACACGCCGAATCGCTTTGCTCAGGCCTTGAAAACCCGCAAGACGATGACGGTCGCCTGTATCGTCCCCGACATCACCAATCCGTTCTACCCCCGCCTGATCCGGGGCGTACAGAACGTGGCGCGCGCTCATAACTACGATGTTCTGACAGTGGACACCGACAGCAGCGAGAAACGTGAGCAGCATTTCCTGTCGTGGGCCATGCAGGGCCGGGTCGACGGCGTGATCGGCGTATTCTTTCATCTCAGGGTACCGGACCTCTCCGCCCTGCTCGATACCGGAATTGCGGTGGTGCGTGTCGAATCCTCACGCAAGGCCGGCGGCGCACAGCCGATCGACGACATTTTCATCGACAGCAAGGCGGCCAGCATGGCCGTCACCCAACGTCTCTGGCAAGCCGGGCACCGCCGCATTGCCATGGTGGCCGGCGCCGGAGGACCTGAGCGCGTGCGTGTGGAGGGATACCGGGAGCAGCTTTCAGCCTTCGGGGCCGATCCTTACATCATCGTCGACGAAGCCTTTAACGAAGTCGGAGGCCTGCGCGCCGGGGAACGCATTCTTGAAAGCGGCTTCGCGCCGACGGCGATCTTTGCGGCCAACGATCTGATGGCTATCGGCGTGATGCGGGCGCTGAAGGCACGCGGCCTCGATGTTCCCCGCGATGTCGCCGTCTTCGGTTTCGATGACATCCCGGCCGCTCCGCTCGTCTCTCCGCCGCTTTCAACCGTGACCCAGTTTCAGGAAAACCTCGGCGAAAAGGCCGCGACCATCCTTCTTGAACGCCTCACCGGAGAACGCGAAGGCGCCGGAAGCACCCACGAAATGCCCTTTCAGCTCATAGAAAGGGCCTCTGTCTGAAGACGAAAATCAATGTGGAGGAGTACAATGAAAAGACGCGTTTTTCTCGCGACGACCGCCATTCTCATGGCCGGTGCCGCACTGCCCTTCTCGACGGCCCGCGCCGCCGATACGGTCACTTGGTGGTATGAATCCGCCTCACCCGAACAGCAGCGCGCGGTTGCAAATGGCATCATCAATCCGTTCAACGAAAGTCAGTCGGATTATGATCTGACCATCGATTATCGCGGCAGCGAACTCGACAAGCAGATGCGTGTGGCGCTTCTGTCGGGAAGCGGTCCCGATATCGTTTACACCGCCGGCCCGGCCTATGTTGCGCCGATGGCCGCTGCCGGCCAGTTGATGCCGCTTGACGATTATGCCGTCGAATACGGATGGAACGAACGCATCCTGCCGGTTTTCCTCGAAATGGGCAAATATGACGGCAAGCTCTATGCGCTACCCAAGACCTACGAAACGCTCGGCCTGTTTTTCAACAAGACCCTGTTCGAGGAGCATGGCTGGCAGGTTCCGACTTCGATCCCGGAGATTGAGACCGTCGCGGACGCCATGCTTGAGGAAAACATCGTTCCCTTTGCCTCCGGCAATGCCAACTGGCGCCCCGCCAACGAGCATTATGTCTCGCTGGTCCTGAACTCGATCGCCGGGCCGGAAAATGTCTACAAGGCCCTGAAGGGCGATCTGCCGTGGACGGCCGAGCCCTTTGTCGAGGCCATTACCAAGCTGAATGAATGGTGGCGGAAAGGATATTTCGGCCCGAACTACTTCTCGCTTTCCGACGAGCAGGCCTTTTCACAGATGGCCGCGGGCCAGGCGGGCATGATGCCGACCGGGACGTGGCAATTCCAGCGTGTCTCGACCTATTTTCCGCAATACGATGCCGAACCCGGCTTCGTCGGCTTTCCGAGCGCCGATAACATCGGCGAACCGGTCTTCGCGCTGGGCGTCGGCTCCACCTTCTCGATCGCCGCCAAGGCAGAAAACCCGGAAGGCGCGGCAGCGGCTATCGACTACATCTTCTCCGATGATGCCTACGCCAAGATGAACGAGTATTGGCAGGGCGAATGGAACACGCCGATCGCCGACCTCTCCGGCGTCACTGTCGAAAACGTGCCGGAACTCTATTCAGACACGATGAAGACGCTGGCCGATGCCGTCGCCCACAATCAGTACGGCTACACGACCTGGACCTTCCTGCCGCCGGCAACCGATGCCTTTCTCGTCAACGGCATCGAGGAAGTCTGGCTGGATCGCCGCACGGTCGACAGCTTCCTGGAGGAACTGAACAAGAGTTTCCAGAGCGAGCTCGAGCAGGGCAAGGTTCCGGCTATTCCCGCCCGCTGACGGGAACGCGCGGAGAAACCGGTCTTTCCGACGCCTGTAACCGACCAATATCGCTGCCCCGAAGCGCAAATGCCGGGGCTGCGAAGCATCCGGTGCGCGAAGCCTCCTTCATGCGCCAAGGAGAAACGGCATGCACAAACTTTTCCTGGTGCCGACGTTGCTCATCAACGCGGTCATCATTCTCATACCGGCCATACTGACGATGTTGCTGGCCTTTTTTCGCTGGGACGGCATCACGGCGCCGGTCTTTGTCGGCCTTCAGAATTTTGTCGCGCTCTGGCACGACCATGTGTTCTGGCGCGCCCTGAGCAACAATCTCGTCTGGACCGCCATTTTCCTGGTGGTGCCGATCGCGATCGGCCTCGTCGCGGCGACCATGCTCCTGATCACCAGGCGCGGCAGCATGCTGTTCCAGGTCGTCTATTTCCTCCCCATGGTCATCGCCACCGCCATCCTGGCGCGCGTCTGGCAGGGCATGATCTACAGCCCGGTTTCCGGCGTGAACGGTATGCTGCAGCGCATGGGTTTTCCGACCCTCGATCCGCTAACGCAGCCATCGACGGCGCTCTACGGGATTGCCACCGTCGACCTCTGGCACTGGTGGGGCTTTCTCTGCGTCATCTTTTTCGCGGCGCTCAGACAGGTGCCGCAGGAACAGATCGAGGCGGCGCGAATCGAAGGCGCCAGCTTCTGGCAGATGATGCGCTATGTGCTTTTGCCCGGCATCCGTCCGACCATCACACTGATGATGATCATGACGGTGATCTGGTCTTTCCTGGTATTCGACTTCGTCTACATCCTGACCCAGGGCGGTCCGGCCTTTTCATCGGAGGTCCTGTCGACCCTCGCCTACCGCAGCGCCTTCTACGATCTTGCCGTCGGCAAGGCCGCCGCTGTCGCTATCGTCATCAGCCTGTTCGGGCTCGCGGCAACCGCTGTCTACATCCGCGCTCAGTCGAGGGAGTTCCATCAATGAGACTGATCGAAAGCAGGGCAACACTCTACCTGACCTATACCGCTCTGGTGATCTTGCTCGTCATCACGCTGTTTCCGATCGCGCTGCTGGTGATCAATTCGCTGAAGCCGGCCGCCGAGATCGTTCAGAACCCGCTCGCCTGGCCCGACGTCTATCGCTGGGACAACTTCACCCGCGCCTGGCAGGATGCCCGTTTCGGGCGCACCATGCTGAACTCGGCGCTCCTTTCGGTCTCGACTATTGTGCTCGTCTGCACCACCGGTTCGCTAACCGCCTATGTGCTGGCGCGCCGCAAGGTAAAATCCTGGAAGATCGTGACCTTCTACCTGCTCGGCACGACGACGGCGCCGATCCAGCTCTTCCTGTTTCCGCTCTATTTCGGCTTTGCCAAGCTCGGCCTGATCAACAATGTCTTCGCCGTGTCGCTGAACTATACCGCGCTCTATTCACCCTTCGCGGTCATGCTGCTCAGGACCTACTTCCTGGCCGTCCCGCGCGAACTGGAGGAAGCGGCCCTCATCGACGGCGCCAGCAACTGGCAGGTGTTCACCAGGGTCATGCTGCCGATCGTCTCTCCGGGCATTCTGACCGTTGCACTCATTATAGGCCTTTATTCCTGGAACGAATTCCTGATCGCCACGACCTTCCTGCAGAAGGCCGACAACATGACGGCGATCGTGTCCTTCTTCCTTTTGAGCGGCCAGTACACCACCGACTGGGGTGAGATCATGGCGGCCGCCCTCATCATCGTACTGCCCATCGTCATTCTGTTCATTCTTCTTCAGCGCCGCTTCATCGAAGGCATGGCCGGCGGCTCGGTCAAGGGCTGAAGATACGCATCTCATACCAAGGGGGTTCAAGTGACCATTCCCAACGACTACCTCGAACGCGTTTATGCCGGTGTCCTCGGCAAGCTGATCGGTGTTTATCTCGGCCGGCCCTTCGAAGGCTGGACCCACGAACGGATCATCCGGGAACTCGGCCCGATCGATTACTACGTCCACGACCGCCTCGGTGACCCGCTGGTCGTCACCGATGACGATGTATCGGGCACCTTTACCTTCATCCGCGCGCTTGAGGACTACGGCATCTCGGAGGATCTTTCCGCCGCCGATATCGGCCGGGCATGGCTGAACTACATCATCGAGGAGCGCGCCATCCTGTGGTGGGGCGGCAATGGCAACTCGACCGAGCACACGGCATGGCTGAACCTGAAGAAAGGTATCCCCGCGCCGCAATCCGGCTCCATCGCCCAGAACGGCAAGGCGGTGGCCGAACAGATCGGCGCCCAGATCTTCATCGATGGCTGGGCCATGGTCGCTCCCGGAAGGCCGGAACTGGCCGCACGCCTTGCCGAACAGGCCGGCAAGGTCAGCCATGACGGGGAATCCGTTTATGCGGCCAAGCTGTGGGCCGCCATGGAATCGGAAGCCTTTCACTCGAAGGATATCAACCATCTGATCGACACCGGGCTCTCCCAGATTCCCGGCGATTGCCTGATCGCCCAAGTCATTGCCGATGTCCGCGCATGGCACCGCATGCATGCCAACTGGCGCGATGCCCGCGCAAGGATTGCCGAAACCTATGGCTATGACAAGTTTCCCGGCAACTGCCATGTGGTGCCGAACCACGCTATCATGATCATGACCATGCTTTACGCGCCGGACGACTTCCAGAAGGCGCAGTTGATCGTCAACACTTGCGGCTGGGATACCGACTGCAATGCCGGCAATGTCGGTTGCCTGATGGGCCTGATGCACGGCCTTGAAGGACTTGAGGCCGGACCGGACTGGCGCGGGCCGCTTGCCGACCGCATGCTGATTTCGACGGCCGACGGCGGCAACTCCGTCAATGACGCCGTCCGCATGGCCTACTACATCACCAGTCTCGGATATGCGCTTGCAGGTAAAACGCCTCTGAGCCCGCCGAAGAACGGTGCGCGGTTCCATTTTTCATTGCCCGGCAGCGCCCAGGGATTCAGGCCGCTTGTGGGTTTCGACGCCAATGCTGGCACAGATATCACGAATGTCGCCACCGAGGACGGCAGAGCGCTTGCTGTCCGTTATGCAGCACTTGCACCGGGCCAAAAGGCCACAGCGACAACCCCCGTCTTCTCATCGCCTGAACTTTTGAAAATGCGCACCTATGACCTGATGGCGACCCCGCTTGCCTATCCCGGCCAGACCGTTCGGGCCCGGGTCATGGCACCGTCGGAAAACGCCGGCACGGTCACGGTCGCACTGATGATGCGCCATTATGACGGCAACGACCGGCTCGTCGCGGTGGAAGCACCGGGCCACGTGCTTGCCGCCGGCAAGGAGACCATCCTCGAATGGCGCCTGCCCGCAACCGACGGCCAGCCCATCGGCGAACTCGGTCTGGTCGTCCGCGCCGACGGAAGACGCGCCGACGGGACGGTCCTCGTCGACTATCTGCGCATTGACGGCACGCCGGACATGCTGCTTCAGCGGCCGGCCGGCGACGGCGATTTCTGGCGTAAGGCCTGGGTCAACGGCGTCAGTTTCTTCTCTAGGAATTTTCCGGCAAGCTTCCGCATTTCCCAGTCCGAAGGCGAAGGCCTGATCGCGCATGGCACACGCGACTGGAGCGACTATACAGCCGAAACCGAAATTCTCATCCATCTCGGTAACCATGCCGGCCTTGCGCTGCGGGTGCAGGGGCTGCGGCGTTACTACGCGGTGCGCGTCACCCGCGCCGGCAAGATCGAGATCGTGAAAATACGCGACGAGACCGTCACGGTGCTGGCCGAACAGGACTATGACTTCGCCTTCGAACGACCGATCGCGATCGCGGCCAAAGTCGAGGGGCGGACGATCTCGGCCGTCGTCGACGGCATTGCGATCAAGGCAAGCGACGACAGCGCGGAGGCCTTTGCCGACGGCGGCATCGGCCTTGTCATCCACGAAGGCGCGGTTTCGGCGGACAAGGTCAGTGTCAGGCCGGCCTGAGATGATCCTTTTCGCATTTGGTTTTCACATGGACGGCGCGGGTGCGCCCCGCCCTCTCGGGAGGAAGATATGGCTCCGGTTTCGATCAGAAACATCAGAAAAGACTATGGCAGCGTCAACGTCCTGAAGGACATTTCCGTCGAAATTGCGGATGGAGAGTTCGTCGTTCTGGTCGGCCCTTCGGGCTGCGGGAAATCCACGCTTTTGCGGATGATCGCGGGCCTTGAGGATATCAGCGGCGGTGAGATTTCCATTGACGGCAAAGTGGTCAACGATCTTCCGCCGAAACAGCGTGACATCTCCATGGTGTTCCAGAACTACGCGCTCTACCCGCACATGACGGTGTTTGAAAACATGGCATTTTCAATGACACTGGCCGGAGCGCCTGCGGCGGAGAAGGAGAAGAAGGTGACGGAAGCCGCCGATATCCTCGGTCTCACGCCGCTTTTGAAACGCTATCCGCGGCAATTGTCCGGCGGCCAGCGCCAGCGCGTCGCCATGGGCCGTTCGATCGTCCGCAACCCGAAAGTCTTCCTGTTCGACGAGCCGCTTTCAAACCTCGACGCCAAACTGCGCGTGCAGATGCGCGCGGAGATCAAGGCACTGCACAAAAGGCTTGGAACAACGATCATCTATGTCACCCACGACCAGGTTGAGGCGATGACCATGGCCGACAAGATCGTGGTTCTCAACGGCGGCGGCATTGAACAGGCGGGCTCGCCGCTCGACCTCTACGACACGCCACGCAATGCCTTTGTCGCCCAGTTCATTGGTTCCCCCTCGATGAACCTGCTGGAACTGGAAAACCGCGCCGGGCAGCTTGTTTTCGAAAACGGCGAGCCGAGCGGCCTTGCCGCCCCCGCAAACGTCGATGCCGGACGCACGATTCTCGTCGGCAAGCGGCCGGAAGATCTGGTTGCAGCTGAAGCGGGCGTGAAGGCCGAGGTCGGCGTGGTGGAGCCGACCGGTTCTGAGATTTTTGCCCAGCTCACGATCCACGGACAGGCGGTCTCCGCCGTGTTCCGCGAACGGATCGACATAGAATACGGCACCACGATACAGGTCCGCTTCGATCACGGCGCCACCCACTATTTCGACGCAGACATCGGAAAGGCCCTTTGAACGATGTTTCCATCATTCGGGTGGACACAGCCTCGAGAGGCATTACGAAGTTATCTTCGCTTCTCGGCTGCAGTCTGAAAGAAAACGCCGGGCTTGCCTGGCCTACTCGGAACGCCCATGGTTTTCTCTCGCTTTCGCGTTGGATGATGGCTGCCCTCAATGCGGTATTCAGGCCTTGGTGGACACGGTGAGTGGCTTGCGATGCCACACTTTCGGCGATCGGGTAGAATCCTCACTTAGACGAAACAACAAACCTCTGGATCGGAGATGTCGGCACCAGCGGTCCCCGGAAATACATTCCTTCCGCGTGGTGCGGTTTAGGCGAAACAATGCGGTATCGTTTGATCCAAAAATGGCACCATGCAGCTCAAAACATCATTTCAGCCGACGAATGAGGCTCGACGTATCCCAGCGGCCGCCGCCGGCCTTCTGGATGTCCGAGTAGAACTGATCGACCACGGCCGTGACAGGCAGTGACGCCCCGTTGCGACGCGCTTCGGCCAGGCAAATGTTCAGGTCCTTGCGCATCAGGTCGAC
>PVUG01000032.1 GCA_003001975.1 Martelella mediterranea | reverse complement strand
CCTGTCGCCGGGACTGCGGGGACAAGCCCGCAGTCCCGCTTTAACAATAGACCGTTTTCAACAAACAATCCTCGGGCTTGACCCGAGGATCCATGCACCTCTCTGCACGACAAGCGTGAGCAGTTGGCTCCAGCCGTTATGATATTGGGAGCATGCGCCGCTCATTGTTTGCGACAAACGGAAGTGGATCCTCGGGTCAAGCCCGAGGATGACACCGAGTAGGGCAGCACTGAACTTTCGGCACTGCACTTTTTTACACGTGGATGGCCCCGCGGACCGGCAGTATCGTCAGGCGTGCGCGCGCATCTCTTCGTAATAGCTGCCCAGCATGTCGCGGCTCTGGCGGAAGCCGCTGATGCGTTCTTCCAGCGCCTGCATTTCGCGTTCCATCGCTGCCATCAGCTCCGGACATGGGTGCAGGATCGGGCCTTCGCTGCGCAGGCAGGGCAGGAAACGGCGGATGAAGTCCAGCTTCAGTCCTGCCTCGCTGAGGGTGCGGACGGCCTCGACGATCCGCTCGTCTTCCGCACTGTAATCGCGATAGCCGGAGGCGCGGCGCGCGGGGGAGATCAGCTTCTCCGCTTCGTAGTAGCGCAGCATTCGGATGGAGACGCCGGTGCGTCTGGACAATTCGCCAATCTGCATTTTGTTCTCCGGTATCGCTTGACCCTGACAGTTATGTCAGGGTTTATGCCGATACGCAACTCAACGAAAAAAGGAGTTGCATCATGCATTTCACCACATTCGAAGGCGCCAGCATCGGGTATCGCAAAGAGGGCCGAGGTCCGGCTGTGGTGCTGATTCATGGCACGGGCGGCGATAGCGAAGGCAATTGGAGCGCGGTTGCCGCCGAGCTTTCGAAAGACTTTACGGTCATCCGCCCTGACTATTCAGGCTCGGGACAAACGAAAGACGACGGGCGTAGGCTGACGGTAGACTATCTCGCCGCGCAGGTGCTGGCGGCGGCCGACGATGCCGGGGCTGACCGCTTTTCGCTGGTCGGGTTTTCGCTCGGGGCCGCCATTGCAGCGCGGATTGCGGCGGATCATGGCACGCGGGTCGGCGATCTGGTTTTGATTGCCGGCTTTTCGAGACCCGACCCGCGCCTGAAGCTGCAGTTTGAACTTTGGCGCGACCTGATTGCGACCGATCGTGCGGCCATGGCCCGGCTGATCCTGCTGACCGGTTTCAGTCCCGATGCGCTTTCCGGCTGGAGTGATGATGCGGTCGAACAGGCGGTCAACGCGATGGTTGAAACGCAGGACTGGCAGGGCATGGCCCGGCAGGTGGCGCTTGATCTTGCGCTGGACGTCACAGATGCGGCCGACCGGATCAAGGCCCGCACGCTGGTTGTCGGCAACAAACATGATCACATGGTGCCGCCCGCCCATGCGCGGGCGCTTGCCGCATCGATCCGGGATGCCGCCTATGTCGAACTGCCGACCGGTCACCTTGTGCCGATGGAACGGCCGGATCTGACAGTAGAGGCGATCAGGCAGTTTCTTGTCGGCCTGTCCACGGCACCAACGGCGCGGGTTCACGACTGACCGAAAGAACCTCCGTCTTTCAGTCTGTTGACAAAGCTCGCTTCACCCTCATTCGTCATGCTCGGGCCTGTCCCGAGCATCCAAGCACGTCTCGCCAAGAGAGGTGTTTCGGATGGAAAGGTGTAATAAATCAATCTGTTGCAAAACTGGATCACCGCTCGTGATGCAATGTGATTAGATCCTCGGCACAAGGCCGAGGATGACGCCGGTAAAGTGGAAAGGTTTGTCAGCAGCCTGGAAGGCGCGGATCGCCAGACCCGCGCCTTCCTTGAATGAACCGTTTGCCGTTCAGTCGAACTTTTCAAGCGCGTTGATGCGGCGCGAATAGGCTTCCGTCAGGCAGGCCTTGTCGGTTCCGCAGGCATTGCGCTCCTTCAGCCATGCCTCCTGCGCCTTGTGCTGTTCGCTGACAAAGGCGGGCTGCGCGCCGCGCAGCTCGTGGTAATAGAGGTTTACCATTTTTGTATCCATGGCACTCAGGCGCGGTGAATCGCAGATGGTGACTTCGGTGCCCGTCAGGTCGCTTTTGGCGCAGTCATAGCTGGCCGCTTTGGCGCTGCCATCGCCGTCGATCGGGGTGATGGCGGCGAGTGCAGCAAATGAAAACCCGAAAATCGCAGGAATGGCCGCTTTCGCCATTTTATGAACGATACCCATCGGTGGTCTCCTTTTCGAAAGATCAGAGCGGCTTGTCGATGCTGTCGTAAAGCTTCTGCAGCTGATCGATGCGGGTGTCATAGGCCTTTTCGATGCAGGCAACATCCGTGCCGCAGGCTTCACGCTCCTTCAGCCAGGCTTTCTGGTTGTCGGCCATATTGCCAGACATGCCCATGGCGAACAGGCCCTTGAGCATGGTGTACATGGTCGCCATCTTTACGTCGTCATCGTTGAGCGTCAGGTTGGCGCAGATGGTTTTTTCATTCGCGGTGAGCCCGGAAGCGGAACAGTCGAAGCTTGCCGCTTTTGCCGGTGCGCCCGTCAGGGCCATGCCCGAAACGACGAAAAGCGATGCGGCCAGTGTGAGCGCCGGTATCCGGCGGATCGTCCGTGTCATGAAATTTCCTCCTTCAGTTTGTGGTGACAATGCGCCTTATACCCGGTGTTTTTATGACATTCGGGCGGGCATTGTGATCATTTCGCGACAGAGCATCTTATCGCGGAACTTAACCCGGGATGAACGGTTTGGGAAAAATCCCGGGCGTGATCCGGGGTGTTATCGTTTCCAAAATGGAGAGCATTATGGCGTTTTCGATTTCACGCCGGGGTCTTTTGACCGGTACCGCCGCCGGTGTTGGCCTGGGATTCGTGGGCAGCGCGATGGCTGCCGAACCACAGCAAAAAATCAATATTTCAAGAACGGCCGCACGGTCGGACAAACCGAATGTCATTCTCATCGTTACCGACACCACCCGCCGCGACCATATCGGCGCCTATGGCAATAGCTGGATGCGCACGCCAAGCCTCGATCATCTCGCCTCGCAGAGCCTGAGATTTACCCGTGCGGTTCCCGAAGCCATGCCGACGGTGCCCGCCCGCCGTTCCATTCACAGCGGCATGCGCACCTTTCCCTTCCGCGACTGGGAAAAACGCAGCGGCAATAAATCGGGCGTGTGGGGCTGGCAGCATATTCCCGATGACCAGCCGACGCTGGCAGAACAGCTTTCAGGGGCCGGTTACACCACCATGCTGGTTTCCGATGTGCCGCACACCTTCAAACCGTCGATGAATTTTGCCCGTGGCTTCAAGGTCATGCAGTGGATACGCGGGCAGGAGGGCGACGATTATATGCCCATCTGGATGGCCGACGACCGGTTTCTCGACCGCTATATGTACCAGACAGCAGGCGGTAAGGACCTGACGTCGAAGGGCGACAATCTGATGCTTGCCAACGAGTTGAGGCAGTATCTGGCCAACAATGTCGACCGCGACGGAGAGGAGGATTATCTTGCCGCCCGCGTGTTCCGCACGGCATCGCGGATGGTCGAGAATGTGCCGCCGGAAGAACCGTTCTTTCTGGCAATCGATTCCTTCGACCCGCATGAGCCGTGGGATGCCCCCCGCCATTATGCCGACTATTACGACGACCCTGACTGGAACGAGCCGGAGCCGGTTTCCCCGCGTTATGGCAAGAGCGACTATCTGACCGAGCGGCAGCTGAAACGGATGCGTGCGCTCTATGCCGGCGAAATCACCATGGTCGACCGCTGGATCGGCTATTTCCTCGAACGGGCGGAGCAGACCGGCCTTCTCGACAACACGCTTGTGATCATGACCAGCGACCACGGCATGGCGCTTGGCGAGCATGGCGCGCTGGGAAAACCGTCCTTTGCGCTGTGGCCGGAGATGACCGACACGCCGTTCTTCATCCGCCATCCTGACGGCAAGCGGGCAGGGGAGGCCATGGACTATTTCGCCTCCACCCACGATATCGCGCCGACGATCCTCGCCTTTACCGGTGTGACGCCGAAAACCGAACTCGACGGCACGAACCTGATGCCGACGCTGGACGGAGAGATGCCGGAAGACCCACGTGAACATTTCACCTCGGGCATGAATGATTACGTCTGGGCGTCCGACCGCAAGTTCACGCTGATTGCCAAGAATGACGGCACGGAGGCCAAGCTCTACGATATCGTTGCGGATCCGGAACAGATGAACGACATCGCCGCCGACAACCCTGATGAGGTCAAGCGCCTTTACGACCTTGTGGTGAAGGATGCGGGCGGCGCACCGCTGCCGCATTACGATCAGGGCTAGTCCCGCGAGCCTGCTGGGTGGGCCTGTCCGCCCACTCAGTTTGTTGACAAAAGGTTCCGGCAGACATCCCCGTCATGCCGGCCTTGAGCCGGTATCCAGAGCCAGATATCGAAGACTGTCGAGAGTGAACCCTTTGCCTGCAAGGTGTTCTGCGGCCCTGGACCCCGGATCAGGTCCGGGGTGACGGAAAGAGGAGCGGCAGGGCTCCCTCGTGTCTGCAACAAGGTTTATCAGCATCTGGGCGGGCCGGTAAGGCCCGCTTTTTCGCCGGCGGCAGACCCGCCGGCGTTTGCTTTCATTACGTCTTGTTCATGCTGTTGCCCACTTTTCACCGCATATGGGGCGATGATAGCCCTTGCATTTTCCGGGCTTTCCGGTTCCTGAATACAAAATCCATTTGAGAAGACAGGTAACAGATGACCGCACATTTTACCCGCATATCCGCAGCGGTGCTTTTGGCAGGCGTGGCGTTTTCGGTGCAGCCGGCTCTTGCCGACACCAGGACGGTGCCTTCGAACGAAGCGCAGGTGCAGCTGTCGTTTGCCCCGCTGGTGAAACAGACGGCGCCGGCTGTCGTCAATGTCTATGCCGAGCGCATGGTTCAGCGCCGGATGTCGCCGCTTTTTTCCGATCCGTTTTTCAGCCGGTTTTTCGGCAACCAGATGCCGGGACGCTCTGAACGCCAGACATCGCTCGGCTCCGGCGTGATCGTCACGGAAAACGGCATGGTGATCACCAATAACCATGTGATTGCCGGCGCGGACGATGTGCGGGTTGCGCTTTCCGACGGGCGGGAATTTCCCTGCAAGGTGCTTTTGAAGGATGACCGCTACGATCTCGCCGTGCTGAAGATCGAGGCTGACGAAGACTTTCCGACCGTGCCGATCGGCAATTCCGATACGGTCGAGGTTGGCGATCTCTCGCTTGCTATCGGCAATCCGTTTGCCGTCGGCCAGACGGTGACCAGCGGCATCATATCGGGCCGGGCGCGCAATGCGGTCAATGATGGCGAATTCGGCTTCTTCCTGCAGACGGACGCGGCGATCAATCCCGGTAATTCCGGCGGCGCGCTGTTGAACATGAATGGCGAGCTGGTCGGTATCAACACGGCGATCTTTTCTTCCGGCGGCGGGTCGAACGGCGTCGGGTTCGCAATCCCCGCCAATATGGTGAAGGTGTTTCTGGACGCTGCCGAAAGCGGCGAAACACACTTCCAGCGGCCCTATGTCGGTGCCACGTTCGGACCGGTATCCTCCGATATCGCCGAGGCGCTTGGGCTGAAGGCGGCGCGCGGCGCCATTGTTTCGGCGATCCGTCCGGGAAGTCCGGCGGAAAAGATCGGGCTTGAAACCGGTTCGGTGATTACGGCCGTCAATGATATCCCGGTCGAACACCCCGATGCGCTGCTCTACCGGCTGACGGTAGCCGGAATCGGCAACACCGCCGATCTGACCGTCGAGCGTAATGGCGAGGTCACCCATGTGGCGCTGCCGCTTGCGCTTGCGCCGGAAGACCCGCCGCGCGATACTCGTGTCATCGGCGGCGCATCGCCGTTTTCCGGTGTTACAGTGGAAAACATCTCGCCTCGTGTGGCCGAGGAGTTGCGCCTTTCCGGGATCAGTGATGGAGTGGTTGTGAGCAATGTTGAACAAGGCACGCCAGCCGCGCGGATCGGCTTTGCAAAGGGTGACGTGATTGTCGCTGTGAACGGCGAAGAAGTCGATTCGACCCAGACGCTGGAAGCCGAGGCGGATCAGGAACCCGGCGCCTGGCGTCTCACTATCAATCGCGGCGGCAGGATGATAAACCAGATTTTCAGATGACCGACCTGTTTGCCCCGCACGTCCCCGAAGATATCGAAAACAAGCGGCCGCTTGCCGACCGCTTGCGGCCGAAATCGCTTGCCGAGGTCACCGGGCAGCCGCATCTGACCGGCCCCGATGGCGCGCTGACGCGCATGATCGGCGCCGGCTCGCTCGGCTCGATGATCTTCTGGGGCCCGCCGGGCACCGGCAAGACCACGGTGGCGCGGCTTTTGTCCGGCGAGGCGGATCTGGCCTTTGAACAGATTTCGGCGATCTTTTCCGGCGTGGCGGATCTGAAGAAGGTGTTCGAGTCGGCTCGCGCCCGCCGCATGAACGGACGGCAGACGCTGTTGTTCGTCGACGAAATCCATCGCTTCAACCGTGCCCAGCAGGACAGTTTCCTGCCGGTGATGGAAGATGGCACCATCATTCTCGTTGGCGCGACCACCGAAAATCCCTCCTTCGAGCTGAATGCCGCTCTTTTGTCGCGCGCGCGGGTGCTGACCTTCCGCTCCCATGACGCCGAAAGCCTGGCCGAACTGATGAAACGGGCGGAAGAGGCCGAGGGCAAGGCGCTGCCGCTGGATGATGCCGCGCGTGAAACGCTGGTGATGATGGCAGACGGCGACGGCCGCGCGATCCTGACGCTGGCCGAAGAGGTCTGGCGTTCGGCTCGTGCCGATGAGCGGCTTGATCCGCAAAGCCTGATGAATATCGTTCAGCGCCGTGCGCCGATCTATGACAAGGGGCAGGACGGTCACTACAATCTGATCTCCGCCCTGCACAAATCCGTGCGCGGTTCGGACCCGGATGCCGCGCTCTATTATCTTGCCCGCATGCTCGATGCCGGCGAGGACCCGCTTTATATCGGCCGCCGGCTGGTGCGGATGGCGAGCGAGGATATCGGCCTTGCCGATCCGCAGGCGCTGCCGATCGTTTCCGCCGCCAAGGATGCCTATGACTATCTCGGTTCACCGGAAGGCGAACTGGCGCTGGCGGAGGCCTGCGTCTATCTCGCCACGGCGCCGAAATCGAATTCGGTGGAAGTGGCCTTTCATGCGGCGATGGCGGCGGCAAAACAGCACGGCTCGCTGATGCCGCCCAAACATATTCTCAATGCGCCGACAAAGCTTATGAAAGAGCAAGGCTATAACGCCGGCTACCGTTACGACCACGACGAGCCGGATGCCTTTTCGGGGCAGGATTATTTTCCCACGGAAATGGGCCGGCAGAAATTCTACCACCCGCCAGAGCGCGGTTTCGAGCGCGAAATCAACAAGCGTCTGCAGTGGTGGGAGAAGTTGCGGCGCGAGCGCAACGGCTCCTGAGGCCTTTTCGTCGGGGGCGGCTGGGAACCCTTTTCTTCATGTTGCGTTTACCATGCAACACGAAGGGATAACAGCTATGGATAATCTGCCCGCACGCGTTCTCGCCTATATTGTCATCGCCGTCGGCTTTGCCGCGGTTGCCTCGACGATACTCGTGGTACCGCCGCTCTACGATGCACGTATTTTCCTGCTGCCGGCAATGCTGCTGATTGCCTGGATTGCCGGTCCGGTTCTGACCCACTATCTCAGGCCCGCCGCACGTACCCGTCTCCGCAAGCGGTAATACCAAGAGTCAATGATTAGGACCCATATGATGCGCGCTGGAATGGTCGTCCGAGTAGGAAAATACCGCAGAGCGATGCTTGAGCATCGCGCGAGGATTTTGACGCCCTCGGCGGCCATTCCAGCCGCACCCTACGGGCCGGGCGTTTTTGAAAGCCCGCGTCGTTGAAAATCCTCGCCGTAGCGATGGCTACGACTGCGGTTTTCGCCTAGCCGGCTTTCAAAATCGCTCCGGTCATATGAGCCCTAATCATTGGCTCTTGGTATAATACCCCTGCCGCGCGACGCAAACGCCCGACCGGAAGGGAAGCCGGTCGGGCGTTTGTTATTTGAGGAGCGTGAAAAAGAGAGGGCTACTGCGCCGGGCCTTTCTTGATTGGCTCCTGATAGGTGAAGCCCATATCCCAGGGGAAATAGATCCAGGTGTCCTGACTGACTTCCGTGACGAAGGTGTCGACGGTCGGCACGCCCTTGGGCTTGGCATAGATGCAGGCAAAATGCGCTTTTGGCAGCATGTCGCGGACCTCGCGGGCCGTATTGCCGGTGTCCGTCAGATCGTCGATGATCAGCACGCCTTCGCCGCCGGTCTTCGTCAGCTCCTCTGAAATGCCCTTCAGAAGCTTGGTTTCGCCCTGGCTGGTATAGTCGTGATAGCTGGCGATGCAGACCGTCTCGATCAGGCGGATTTCCAGTTCGCGCGAGATCACGGCTGCCGGCACCAGTCCGCCGCGGGTGACGCAGACGATAGCGTGGAAAGTCTGGTCAAGGCCGGACAGGCGCCATGCCAGTGCGCGGGCATCGCGGTGGAACTGATCCCAGGTAACGGGAAAGGCTTTATCGGGAAGGGACATGTGAGGCTCCGGAGCACGATGACGCTGAAATAGGGGGCCGGGCGATAAAACCGTCCGGTCTTGGCATCCGTCCTGCTCCGGGGCGCTGTCGTTGGCGCCAGCTGAACCCTTGGGCAGCGGACATTCTGCCGTTGGGCATCGCTATTAGCCGTATTCACCGGTAAAAGGCAAGCCGCACGGGGCCTCAGCCACCGGAAAGATGATCCCTTGCCGTGCGGCGTCCCGTCAGCGCGACATCAAGGTTGCCGCCGTCATCGATTCCAGCAGGGTGCGGGTCACGCCGCCGAACAGCAATTCCCACAGCCGCGAATGGGTATAGGCCCCCATCACCAGAAGATCGACGGAATTGTCCGACAGGCGGTTTTCGATGATCGTGGCTGCCTGTGCCTTGTCGGCATGGGCGCTGGTGGCGGTGACATTGACGCCGTGGCGGGCAAGCGTCGCCGCGATTTCCGCGCCCGACAGTCCGCTTTCCTGGTCCTCGCCATCATGCGGGTTGACCGAAAAGATCTCGACTTCGGCTGCCTTTTCCAAAAACGGCAGGGCGTCGAACGTGGCCCGGGCGGCCTCGCGTGAGCCGTTCCAGGCCACCATCACCCGGCTGAAGGGTTTGGCGACCTTGTCGACATGCGGCACAAGCAGAACGGGCCTTCCGCTTTCAAACAGGAAGCTCTCGAAATCGGAGCGGACATCGCCGGGGGCGTCCGGGCTCACCTGTGGCGCGATGATGAGATCGCAGGAGCGGGCGCTGTCGATCACCGAAGAACCGGCAAAACCGGCGGCCGAAACGATCTTGCGCCATTCATGCGAAAGGTCCTCGCGCATCAGCCGCTTGCGGAAAATCTCGCCGAGTTCGGCGCTGCGCTTTTCGGCCATGTCCTGAAGCGACTGGATTGAAACCGGGTCCGGTATTTCCATCGGCGCGATGATCGGTGTCGGATTGACGGTCTCGGCGTGAAGGCCGATGAGGTGAGCATCGAAAGACCGGACGATTTCAACGGCATAGTCCAGAAAACCGCCGGCCTGTGCCGGGGATTCCATGACGGCGAGTATGGTCTTGTAGGTCATCTGAAACACTCCTCTCGGGCTTGGCTCCCCACCCGTAAAAAGCGCCGGCAACCGATTGGCAGTGCCGGCTGTTGCTGCGCTGACAGTTTATTCCTATTGCCGGAAAATGCGAAGGGCCGAAACACACCTTTCGGATAACGGCGGCGGAAATCAGTGCGCCGTCATCGCGCCCAGCATGGCGTGGATATCGGCCGCCGCTGCCGCGACGTCTGCTGCCGCCCTGGCGCGAATGACCAACTGCGTGCGGAAACCGTCACTGGAAAAGCGCGGATAGGAGCCGATGGAGGTTTTCGGGTGGGCCTTCTGGATTTCGGCGAGCCGGGTGCCGATATCGCCCTCGCCGAACGGGCATTCGATGGTTTCCGAGATCAGCGGCGTTCCGCCCTTCAGGGTGGGGATCACATTGGCGAGCATCGCCTCGAAAATGCTCGGCACGCCGGCCATCACATGAACATTGCCGATTTTGAAACCGGGTGCGGCGGAAACCGGATTGTCGATCTGTGTTGCGCCTTCGGGCATGCGGGCCATGCGCTGGCGCGATTCGTTGAAATCGATGCCGCGGCGTTTGTAGTGCGCCGTCAGCAGCGCCATGGCCTTTTCGTTATAGATGCAGGGCACGCCGAAGGCGGTGGAGACCGAGTCGGCCGTGATGTCGTCATGCGTGCCGCCGATGCCGCCGGAGGTGAAAACATAGGTGTAGCGGGACCGCAACGCATTGACCGCATCGACAATCGCAGCCTCGTCATCGGCGACGATCCGCACCTCCTTCAAGCCGATGCCGGCGAACGTCATCGCGTCTGCCAGATGGCCGATATTCTTGTCCTTGGTCCGTCCGGACAGGAGTTCATCACCGATGGCCAGCATGGCCGCGGTCGGATTGTCGTTGTCGTTCATTGTCGTGGAATCCATGGTTCTGTTGCAGCAGGCGTTTGCGTCTTGTTGTGGACCTTCCCTTGTGTTTCTTCAAGACCGTGGCAGTGTGCGGGTTCCAAAGCCTTTAGCTCCTTCCGATGGGTGAACAGTGCGTCTATTGCATGGCGTCTGGACACTGCATGCCTGCACGCCCTATCTCGGGTACAGATTTTCGAGCCAACCCAAGTGGAGTTCTCATCAAAATGGCTAAAGTTCTCGTTCTTTACTATTCGGCCTATGGCCATATCGAAGCCATGGCCAAGGCCGTTGCCGAAGGCGCTGCGTCCGAAGGTGCAGACGTGACCATCAAGCGCGTTCCCGAACTGGTTCCCGAAGACGTTGCCAAGGCATCGCACTTCAAGCTCGATCAGGAAGCGCCGATCGCCGATCCGAATGAACTCGACCAGTATGACGCCGTCATCTTCGGCGCCGGCACCCGTTTCGGCACCATGGCCTCGCAGATGCGCAACTTCGTAGATCAGGCCGGTGCGCTCTGGGCCGCCGGCAAGCTTGTCGGCAAGGTCGGCTCGGTGTTCACATCGTCGGCCACACAGCATGGCGGCCAGGAATCGACCATTCTCGGCTTCGTGCCGACGCTTCTGCATTTCGGCATGGTCGTTGTCGGTCTGCCCTATGCCTTTGCCGGCCAGATGGGCGTTGACGAGATCAAGGGCGGCACGCCCTATGGCGCCTCCACCATCACCGACGGCGACGGTTCACGCATGCCGTCTGCAGTCGAGCTCGAAGGAGCCCGCTTCCAGGGTGCTCATGTGGCCAAGATTGCGGCCAAGGTTTCCGCCTGATTGCATCCTCTTTGAAATGAATGCTCGCGCGGCTCCCATGGGGCCGCGCGTTTTCGTTCCCCGGCTTTCCCCGCAAAATCCCGCTCCCGCCACGGCGCTTAAGATTCCGGCAGTTGTCAAACCTGCAGGAAGGATCGCGCCATGCGGATCGAAAACCACAAAATTCCGGGGATCTGGTACGGGCAGTCGTCCAATCTGGGCGCCCGGCGGCAAAACCCGCCCGTCATCATCGTTTTGCACTACACCACCGGCTGGAACGGCGCGGCAAGCCGCGACTGGCTGATGGGGGCGGCCGGCGGCTCATCCAATCGTGGTTCCAGCGCGCATGTGGTGATCGATCGCGACGGAACGGCCTGGCAGATCGCGCCTTTCAACCGCACGGCATTGCATGCCGGGCCTTCGCGTTATGGCACGCTGGAGGGCATCAATGCCCACTCCATCGGTATCGAATTCGTCAATGCGGGCTGGCTGAAGCCGAACGGACTGGGCGATTTTGTCGATGCCTATGGCAAAAGGTTTACCGGGCGAGCGCTGAAAAAGGCGGGCGGCTATCAGATGGCGCCGCATGCACGCGTCGGTTCAGGTGAATTTGCCTGGCCGCTTTACCCGGAAGCCCAGCTTGCGACCGGTCTTGATCTGGTTCAGGCGCTGGTCGGCCACTATCCGATCCGGGCGATTGTCAGCCATGAGGAAATCGACACGCGCGGCTGGAAGACCGATCCGGGGCCAGCCTTTCCGATGGAGCGCTTTCGCGCGACGCTCGGCGAGGCGGCCGACCGGGAGCCGCTTGCGGTGGTGACCGCCGGACGGCTTAATCTGCGTGGCGGTCCGGGCACGCAGTTTGAAAAGGTCGTGCCGCCCGGAACGCTGTTGCGGGGCACGCGCCTGAAAATCATGAACCGGGACGGTGACTGGGCTTTCGTGACGCCGGAAAATCCGGATGGCCGGGAAGGGGGCGTGACCGGCTGGGTGCATGCGGCCTATATCGCCCCGGTAATTGCGGTCTGAGCACCGTGACAGACGGGCTATGAAGGCTTTTCTTGCGTCTTTTGGACAAGGCCTCTATATCAGCGCCACATAAACGGTTTGACATCCAACCTTGAACTGGACTGGCGGATCATGAATTCACTTGGTTTTGACAAGAAGCCGGAGGACACGCGCGTTGTCGTTGCGATGTCCGGCGGCGTCGACAGCTCGGTCGTGGCCGGGCTTTTGCAGCGCGAGGGCTATGATGTCCTCGGCATCACCCTTCAGCTTTACGATCACGGTGCGGCCGTGCACCGCGCAGGCTCATGCTGTGCGGGGCAGGATATCGACGACGCCCGCCGCGTGTCCGAACGGCTCGGCATCCCGCATTATGTGCTGGATTACGAGGCGCGGTTCCGGGAAACCGTGATCAACCCGTTTGCCGAAAGCTATATCGCCGGTGAAACGCCGATCCCCTGTGTGGCCTGCAACCAGACGGTCAAGTTCGCCGATCTTCTGTCGACGGCGAAGGAACTCGGCGCCGATGCGCTGGCGACGGGGCACTATATCCGTTCCAAGCCGAACCCGACATCGAACAATCCGATGCGCCGCGCGCTTTACCGGCCGGTGGATGCGGAGCGCGACCAGAGCTATTTCCTGTTTGCGACCACGCAGGAACAGATCGATTTCCTGCGGTTTCCGCTCGGCGGCCTGCCAAAGGCCGATACCCGGCGGCTGGCCGAGGAAATGGGGCTGATCGTTGCCGACAAGCCGGACAGTCAGGACATCTGTTTCGTGCCGCACGGCAAATATTCCGACGTGATTGCCAAGCTGAAGCCGAATGCGGAGCTTTCCGGCGAGATCGTGCATCTCGATGGCCGGGTGCTTGGCCGTCATGAAGGGATCGTGCGCTACACCATCGGTCAGCGCAAGGGGCTGGGCGTTGCCACCGGCGAGCCGCTTTATGTGGTCTATCTCGATGCCCGCTCGCGCCGTGTCATCGTCGGCCCGCGTGAGGCGCTGGAAACGCGCCGCATCTATCTGCGTGACGTCAACTGGCTCGGCGATCAGACCATCAGGGAAGAGGCCGAAGGCGGGCTTTCCTGCTTTGCCAAGGTGCGCTCCACGCGCCCGCCGCTGCCGGTCATGCTTCATGCCGACAAGGACGGCGTCTACGTCGATCTGCTGGAAGGCGAGGCGGGGATCGCCAGCGGTCAGGCCTGCGTGCTTTATGACGCGCCGGGCAATGACGCGCGTGTCTTCGGTGGCGGTTTCATCGACCGTTCGGAGCGTTCCGCCGATGCGGAAGAACAGCTCAGGACCCTTCTGACGGGCCTCGCTGCCTGAGCGGCGAGCCTGTCAGGTGGCGATCGGCGCTTCTGCCGACATGAACAGCTTCAGCGATTCCTGATAACCGAGCCTGACGAGCTGTTCCATATAGGCGATCAGCTGATCGGCCCATCCGAAGCCGAAATAGGCGGCGAGCCAGACGATCAGGACGGCCAGAATCAGGGCGTAGATGAAATTCCTGAGGATCATCAGCAGCATGGCAAGCAGCACGAAGGCGATCAGCCCGTAAAACAGCGACGGCGCCAAGGCGACGCCGTCCGAATGGGCCAGATATCCCATATAGATGCCGAAAATGATGCAGATGGCGGCGCTCAGCCGGTCGCGGATCACTCGGTGGGTATAGCTCGAACTTGCCATCTGACGGGATCTTTCTTTTCGGTATGCTACTAGTACTGTCTGAAACTGTTGAACGCGCAACGCGCGATGCGGTTCCAAGTGTATTATAGCATATTGCAACCAAAAGGTCAGGAAAGTTCGGTCACGATACGGTTCAACAGCAACATGCCTTCCGGTGTCGCGCGCAGCCGGCTGTTGCCGATCCGCTCGATCAGGCCGAGCTGCATCAGGAAGGCTTCGCGTTCGCTGTCGAGCGGTTTTCCGGCAAGCGCCGACCAGCGGGCAATATCGACGCCCTCGCGGACCCTCAAGCCCATCAGCAGCAGTTCGTCAGCCTGTTCCTCCGGCGAGAGAGGGCTTTCCTCGATCACGCCATGGCCGTTTGTTTCGGCCATTTCAAGCCAGGTTTCCGGGTGCTTCTCGGTAGCGGTCGCCATCCGGCCGGCTGTCGTTTCCAGCCTGCCATGGGCGCCCGGGCCGATCCCGGCATAGTCGCCATAACGCCAGTAGGTCAGGTTATGCCGGCTTTCGGCACCGGGGCGAGCGTGGTTCGAGACCTCATAGGCCGGAAGCCCGCGCGCGCCGGTCACCGCCTGGGTGATTTCGTAAAGGCGGGCGGCATGGTCGTCATCGGGGATGACCAGTTTTCCGGCGCGGTGAAGGGCAAAAAAGCGCGTGCCTTCCTCGATGGTGAGCTGGTAGAGCGACAGATGATCGGCGGCCAGGTCTATCGCCTGATTGAGCTCGCGTTCCCAGTCATCCGCGCGCTGGCCGGGGCGGGCGTAGATCAGGTCGAAGGACATGCGCGGAAAGATGTCGCGCGCCAGCCGGATTGCGCCAAGCGCCTGCTCGACATTGTGCAGCCGGCCGAGAAAGCGCAATTCGCGGTCGTTCAGCGCCTGCACGCCCATCGAAACGCGGTTGACGCCGGCTGCGCGATAGCCGCGAAAGCGTTCGGCCTCGACGCTGGACGGATTGGCCTCCAGCGTTATCTCTATCCCGTCGGGCACATGCCAGGCTTTAGCGACGCCATCGAGAATGGCGCCGAGCGTTTCCGGCGCCATCAGCGAGGGCGTGCCGCCGCCGATGAAGATGCTGGTGACCGTGCGGGGGCCGGACAACGCCCGCATATGGTCGATTTCCTTCAGGAAACCCGCGACGAAGCGCGCCTGATCGACCGGCTGGTGGCGGACATGACTGTTGAAGTCGCAATAGGGGCATTTGGCCGCACAGAACGGCCAGTGCAGATAGACGCCGAACCCCGGTTCGCCGTCATCGCCATTGATGCCTGCCATCACTGCCGGGTCGGTTGTCAGAGCGCAAGTCCTGTTTCGGTAAAGAGCCTGAAGGCGCGGGCGCGGTGTGAAAGCGCGCCGCCATCGGCCGGGCCGCCGACAGCCTTTTCGTCCGCATCCATCTCGCCGAAGGTTTTGGTATGGCCTGCGGGCTGGAACACCGGGTCATAGCCATGGCCCTTGTCGCCGCGCGGCGGCCAGACGAGATTGCCTTCCACTTCGCCGCGGAACGTCTCCGTGTGGCCGTCGGGCCAGGCAAGGCAGAGCACGCAGACAAAACGGGCGGTGCGGGCATCCGGCGTGGTCGCGCCCTTTTCGGCGAGCGCCTTTTCCACCTTTTGCATCGCCATGGCGAAATCGCGGCTGCCGTCCGCCGTCTCCGCCCAGTCGGCGGTGTAGACGCCTGGCGCACCGTCAAGCGCGTCAACCACAATGCCGGAATCGTCGGCAAGCGACGGCAGGCCGGATTTTTCGGCGGATGCCAGCGCCTTGATGGTGGCGTTTTCGACAAAGGTCGTGCCGGTTTCCTCCGGCACATCGAAGGACAGTTCGGCGGCCGATTTGGCCGAAACGCCAAGCGGGCCGATCAGTTCGGCGATTTCGGCAATCTTGCCGGGGTTGTGGCTGGCAACAACGATGGTCTTGGTGTCGAGTTTACGCATGGTTTCCTATAATCCCCAGAGCTTGGCTTCCGCGCATTCCAGGCTGTTGCCGGCGGGATCGCGGAAATAGATAGAGCGGGCGCCGTTGGGCCAGCAGAAATCGCTTTCGATGGTAATATCGTGTGTTTCAAGCCGCGCGATCATCGCGGCGAAGTCGTCGTGTTCCAGCCGGAAACAGACATGGCCCGGACCGCGTGCGCCATGGGCGGGCACGGGGAGCGAGCCGGGGCCTGCCGGCTTTTCCGTCTCATCCGGATTGAAGATCAGCAGCACGCCCGTCCCACAGCGAAAGAACACATGCCGGTTGCCGACGCGGGTGATCTTCTCCAGCCCGAGAACGCCGCCGTAAAATGCCTCTGCGGCATCAAGGTCGGCGGCATAAAGGGCTGTTTCCAGAACGGCGGCAATCGGCATGGCGGGTCCTTCAGGCGCCGGCGATGGTCTTTTTCTGCAATTCGACCAGTTCGCCGATTCCGTCCTTTGCAAGGCCCATCAGCGTCAGGAATTCGTCCTGCGAAAACGGCTTGCCCTCGGCGGTGCCCTGGATTTCGACAATGCCGCCGGTGCCGGTCATGACGAAGTTGGCGTCGGTCTCTGCGGACGAATCTTCCAGATAGTCGAGGTCGATGACCGGCTGGTCGGCAAAGATGCCGCAGGAGATTGCCGCAACGTGATCCTTCAACACCTTGTCGGCCTTGACCATGCTGCGCGCTTCCATCCATTTCAGGCAGTCGTAGAGCGCAATCCATGCACCGGTGATCGAGGCGGTGCGGGTGCCGCCATCGGCCTGGATCACGTCACAGTCGACACTGATCTGGCGTTCACCGAGGGCTTCGAGGTCGACAACGGCGCGCAGCGAGCGGCCGATCAGGCGCTGGATTTCCTGGGTGCGGCCGCCCTGCTTGCCGGCGGAAGCCTCACGGCGCATGCGCTCGCCGGTGGCGCGCGGCAGCATGCCGTATTCGGCGGTGACCCAGCCTTTGCCCGCATGGCGCAGCCACGGGGGGACGCGCTCTTCAAGCGAAGCGGTGCACAGCACATGCGTGTCGCCGAATTTCACGAAGCAGGAGCCTTCCGCGTGTTTGGAGAAGCCACGCTCGAAGGAGACATTGCGCATCTGATTGAGTTGTCTGCCTGACGGCCGCATGGTGTGATCCTTCCGGTTTCAATTGCGGGGGTTCTAGAAGGAAGAGGCGGCTTTTGCAAAGAAAAACGGCAGGCGCCGATGTCACAAAACCGAATTGCGCCGCCGCTCTGTGACACTATATTAGGCGGGAAGGCTTCATACGATCGGCAAAGCAAAGCATGACATCAGATCAAAGACCAACGGCAGACAATTCGGCGATGGCGCTGGACGATCGCTCGCGGGAAGTGTTCCGCAGGATTGTCGAAAGCTATCTGGAAAGCGGGGAGCCGCTGGGCTCGCGCAACCTTTCGCGGCTGTTGCCGATGTCGCTGTCGCCGGCTTCCGTTCGCAATGTGATGAGCGACCTGGAGGAACTGGGGCTGATATACGCCCCGCATGTTTCCGCCGGACGTCTGCCGACGGAAAGCGGTCTTCGCTTCTTCGTCGATGCCTATATGCAGATTGGCGATCTTGCCGAAAACGAACGCTCGGAAATCGAGCGTCAGATGAGTTCCGCCGATCGCGGCCAGCCGGCTGACGCCTTCCTCAACGAGGCAAGCCAGATGCTGTCCGGCATGTCGCGCGGGGCAGGGCTGGTGATGACGTCGAAGAGCAATACCGTGCTCAAGCATGTCGAGTTCATCCGCCTTGAGCCGACAAAGGCGCTTGCGGTGCTGGTCGGCGAGCACAACGAGGTCGAAAACCGGATCATCGATCTGCCGGCGGGCACCACGTCTTCGCAGTTGACGGCAGCGGCCAATTTTCTCAATGCTCATCTGAACGGTCAGACCCTGCCGGAACTGAAATCGGTGCTGGGCAAGCTGAAGGATGAGGTTCGCCATGAACTCGACCAGCTTTCGCAGGATCTTGTCGGGCGTGGACTTGCGGTCTGGTCCGGCAGTTCGAAGGAGGGACAGCCGGGGCGCCTGATCGTGCGCGGCCGGGCCAATCTTCTCGAAGGCGTGGCCGATATTGCCGATATCGATCGGTTGCGCATGCTGTTTGACGATCTGGAGAAAAAGGAAAGCCTGATCGAGCTGATCAATCTTGCCGAAAGCGGCCCGGGCGTGCGGATCTTCATCGGTTCGGAAAACAAGCTGTTTTCGCTGTCGGGCTCCTCGCTGGTCGTGGCGCCCTATCGCGACAGTGACAACCAGGTTGTCGGGGCTGTCGGCGTGATCGGACCGACCCGTCTGAACTACGCCCGGGTGGTGCCGATGGTGGATTATACGGCGCATCTTCTGTCGCGTCTGTCACGCTCGCGGTAACAGACATATGTGAATAGCGGGAGAGGCCTTGATTTTTCGGGAGTGAACCTCGATATCGGGGCTCGAGAGATTCAAAGAACAAAATGAAACTTGCGGAGACGTCATGACCGACGAGACCAAGAAGAACGGCACTGACGAGGAAATCAACGAAACGGTGGTCGACCTGAAAGCCGAAGCGCCGGTTGAAGAAACCGAGGCTGCGGAGGCCGAGGCCGTCGAGCCCGATCCGATCGATCTCCTGCGTGAGGAAAACGAGAAGCAGCGCGACCAGTTGCTGCGGCTTGCCGCCGAAATGGAAAACCTGCGCCGGCGCACCGCCCGTGATGTGAAGGACGCCAAGGCCTATTCCGTCACCGCGTTTGCACGCGACATGCTCGGTGTTTCCGACAATCTGCGTCGCGCGCTGGATGCCATTCCGGAAGACAAGCGCACCGAGGAAATCAAGGGCTTTATCGAAGGTGTGGAGATGACCGAACGCTCCATGCTGTCAGCGCTTGAGCGTCACGGTGTCAACAAGATCGATCCGGAAGGCGAGAAGTTCGATCCGCACTTCCATCAGGCGATGTTCGAAGTGCCGAACCCGGAAATTCCGGCCAACACCGTGGTGCAGGTCGTCCAGTCCGGCTACACGATCGGTGAGCGTGTGCTGCGCCCGGCCATGGTCGGTGTTTCCAAGGGCGGTCCGAAGGCCGAACCCGCACAGCCGGCTTCGGAAGGCAAGTCCGAAGAATAATCACGGCAGCGTCGTTGCAAAAAATTAAAGGCGTTTCGCTGGTGCGGAACGCCTTCAGTTTACTGACAAACCTATCCTTTTTACGGACGTCATCAACTCTGTTGTTGTTGATGGTCCTTTATCCTTGCGTTGATGGTTATGATGATTTTTCGCATTGTCGCGGCGATTGCGACGATGGGTGGTTTTCCATTTTGGATGAGGCGTTTGTAGAAGGGTGCGAATTGTCCCTTTCCCTG
>PVUG01000031.1 GCA_003001975.1 Martelella mediterranea | reverse complement strand
GATCGGGGTGGTCGGTGGCATGATCGCAGCGACATTGCTCGGTATCTTCTTTGTACCGATGTTCTTCGCTGCGATTTTCGGGCTCACAAACCGGCATCGTCAATAGCGGTAGCAAATGAACCCACGAATTGTAGATATCTTCCTGCCGGAGGATGAGGTCATAAGTCGTCCACAACCGAATCGAATTTCAGTGACACTTTCAAACGCGAGGTCGACCAAGCCCTGACAGCTTGGATGACATATGACTCATCCGCTTCCCTAAGCATCCTCGCCAAGAGCCGACAGTCCGCTAACGGCCCCATTCCGGTCATTCCAAAACCAGGCCAACTATGGAATCTGAATAGAGTGAGGACCATCACCCATTCTGCAAATGCTAATTAAAGAATGAAGTACCGGTGAATCACGTAGGCGAGCTTCCATAGCGACAGGATAGCCGCTGCGGCGAGAGCGATCAAAAACAGCATAAGCCAGTCATGATTTGCAATAGCAGTCTCAATGATGTTCAGAAATTTCAAGAACAACAGGCCGAAGGATAGAGCAACAGCCGCCATCACGGCGGCGGCCGGCAAGCAGAGAAGCAAGATGATTGGCCAATAGACAAGCTTTCGAACAGCACGTTCTCCGACGCCGGCCTCATAGTTCTTCTGATCTCGGACGGGGCGAAGGTACTTTGGAATTTGCATATTTTCCTCCTTCCTGATCAGCGGCCGTCAGTGGCGCGGCAGCAATCGCCTGACGTCGTCATAGGACACTTTGCCCTCATCGACTTTCTGTTGGGCTGCATCATGCATGGAGCGGGCAAGAACGCGGTCGGCCGACTCCTGCATCAGACGGCTCACGACCTTCGGCCAGTCCCCGATAGGCGCCGAAACAAACTGATCGCGCACATAGTCATCAAACAGCAGATATTCGCGCAGCGGCACGCGGCCGCGATGGTCGCTGGTGCGAACCAGATGCTGAACGACGAAGAGCTGGAGCGACGTGATCAGGTCGAATGCGCGCGCATCGCGTTCTTCGGCCGGAAAGTTCACGACCATGCGCCGCAAGCCTTCCGCGACCGATCCCGCATGCGTGGTGGTGTAAACCAAGTGGCCGGTCAGACTGGCCTCCAGGCAACCCTCGAGGGAGGCTTTGTCGCGGGCCTCGCCTAGCGAAATAATATCAGGCGCGCAGCGCAGTGCCGCCCACACCCCGTCGCCGAAAGATGCCAGGTTGCGCCCTTCACCGATTTCCGACTGCTCGATGGAGGATGCACAGTCGCTGTGATCTGTCAGCACGTCGGAATAGGTGAACTCGATAGGCGCCTGCAGATCGACGATCGCTTTCGGATCGGCCGTGTTTTCAAGATGAAAGCGCGTGATCCCGGCAAGCGTCGTTGACTTCCCCTGCCCTGTCGCGCCGGCGACAACGACGATGCCATGCTGGGGTGACATGTATGGGCGCACCTCACTGTCCAGGCCAACATCATCGATGGTGGGGGTTTTTGTCGGCAGCGGCCGCATCGTCATGGAAATGCCGTCTCCGGCACCTTTCATCACGCCCTTGGCGTTCACGCGGAAACGCTGACGTCGGTGGCGATCGATCGGCACCTCGAACGAAAAGTCCAGCGGCCGCCCTTGACGCAGAATGCTGAAGGCATCTTCCGACCGCCACATATGGCTCAGGATACTCAAGACCTCTGAGGCGTTCAGGGGCTTTGCCGTCGCAAAATGCTGCGTGCCGTGCATCTTGATCCGGATACGACTGTCGGTCTGTATCCCGATGTCTGACGCCCCTTTGATGGAGGCCCCAACCAGCAACTGTTGAAACGGGTCCATGTCGCCGTCAAAACGCAACGGCTCATGGGTCAGGACACGCGCATAGGGTTCCCTTGGGTCATAGGCGTCTTCGGTCAAATTCGAGAGATCAACCGCCGGCATTACTTGGCCACCTGAAAACGTCTCTGGATCGGCTTCCATCGGGCCGGGTTCTTGACAAACCTGGCAGCATCATCGATCTCGACACGGCGTTCGCCAATGTAGAGCTCGTTGACGTCGCCGGCCGCACGGGTCTCGCTCGACTTCAGCACGAGGTTGGTAATAAGGCCGGCTTCCACTGCCTTGCGATACTCGACCATCCCGAGATAGTCACGCCGCAACGGGTTCATGTTTTCCTGTAAAGCGGCATCGGCTTGTTGCACACCTTGCGCCCAGCCTTCATCGAGATATTGCGACCAGATTTTCGTTTCATCAGCATCCTGCGGCAACAGCCGATCGTCAGGCTCGCGCGGCGTATCGAGCGGCAACACAAGATAGTCGCGCCAGGTCGGCAGAATGGCGACTAGACGGCCGGGCTCCTCGATGCGGTAGTATTCGTCGGCGGCGACGCTCTTGCGGCCGTTGTCGGTGACGTTGATCGCAGCCCTGGCGCGGGTGATCACCGGCGGCAACACGTAGCCTGTTTCCCGCGGCGCCTTGAATGCGACCCGGTTGAAATTGAAGGTTTCAGAGAGTTTGATCGATTCACGCTCCAGATCGTTCATGATCTCCCAGCTGCGCCGCTCAAATCCTGCTTGTGCCCCATAGGCAAGGGCTGCGTCCCGAAGGACCGAATAGCGCTGCTCCTCAACCTCGGTCCCGCCAAGCTTTCCGCGTTTGGCCCGGGAAGCAAACTGCTTGTAGGACAGCGGCGCATATCTCGGACTGGTAAGGTCGTCAGGGCCGCCGAGCTGCGGGATGGGTGGCGTTTCCGGGGTTTCGTCCTTCATTGTTGCGCATGAAGACAAAAACGCGGCCATAAGAAAGCCTGTCAGCGTCATGGCACGAAGGCGACGGTGAGAAAGGGTCTGGCTCACGGCTTGAGGTCCTCCTGATGCGGGATCGGGCTTTGCTCAGGGCGGGCGTAATAGATCGTCATGTGTCTGGCCCCCTGATCGATCACAAGGCGCGCTCGCCCCTTCGCCTGCCCGTAGGCTTCCCGAAGCAATCCCAAAGCCGTCAGATTGTAGAAATTGGTCGAGATCAAAATCGGAGCGCCGGACTTTTCCCCGGACGCTGACACGCGATAGTCCACTTCGCTGGCAACCCGCGTTGTCAGCTCATCCAATGTTCCCTGCCATTCGGCATCAACGATCTTCATAAGCGGGCCTTGGGCAATCTCCGGATTGCGCACCTCAACCGTATTCGTAGCGCGCGGTTCCAGGACATTTTGATAGAGCGCTGCATCGTTCAACTCGCTTCGAACGAGATGGACTTGATTGTCGATGTAATTGATCGTAGGGGAATCCGACGAAACGTCTCTTGTGCTGGTACAGCCAGCGAGCACAGCCAGTACCAGACTGATCGCGATGCGCATGGGGAAACCTCTTGCGGTGCGGAAATTGCAGCGTATTACAGCCGCAATTCACCACAATGACCGCATTGATGCAACATCAAAGAGAACAAATAGACCGACTTGGTATTTTGCCTTGTTCGCCGCTACCGAAGGAAGTGACAGTTGATCAATCGGCGCCCGGGCCATTTTTTCGCTCTACGCCACAAACGGCGGCTCCAAGGATAGACGCGATGACCGATCTCATGCGCGCTCCGGCGGCTTCGAGACTTGACATATAATCAGCATATTCGACTGAAGGAACGCTGTTCTCCTCTGACAGCATTCGCCGCGCGACCACATGCATCTGGTGGTGAATTTGCTCCAGTTGCCGCGCTTCCGGACAGGCCTTGCAAAGCTCCTGGCCGGCATCCGAGTGCAACCAGACGCCAAACCGGCATAAGGTATGATCAAGCTCCGGGGGCTCAAGCGAGCGATCACTGATCGCGGCCTTGAGGCGGCGCATCCATGCGCGATGATAGGTGCAGGCGACCAGAAGCTGCACCATGTCTCGCGATATTGCTCCCTGCGCCCGCCATGCTTCAGGCGGCGACCAGTTCTTCACCCAATCGGGGACGAGATCCGCCGGCATCGGGCGCGCCACAAAATAGCCCTGGACGGTTTCGCAGCCCAGTTGCCTGAGAACGATCCCCTGCTCCAGCGTCTCGACACCCTCGGCGACCACCTTGCATTGCATGGCCTCCGCCAGGCTCATGATCGCAATCAGGATCGAGAGAATGTCGGGATCGTCCGTCAACTCGGCGATCAGGCTTCGATCGATCTTCAGCGTCGAGATCGACAACCGCTTCAGTTGGGCAAGGGATGAATAGCCGGTGCCAAAGTCATCGACGGCGAATCCAACCCCAAGCTTGGTTGCTCGGGAAATCGTCTCCACCACGTCCGGGTTTTCAACAAAGTCGCTGGTCTCCAGCAGTTCCAACTCGACCTGCCCGGCCGAGACATGCGGGTTGTCCACAAGTGCCGCCTCCAGGTTCGAGACGAAACGCTCGTCGAGCAGCACCTGCAACGAGACATTGATCGATATTGAAAGCGTCCTGCCGTTTCGGGTCCACTCGTCAAGTTGACCGATCGCGGTCCGGATGACCCATTTCGCCAGATCAAGGGAAACCGGATGCTGCTCGATCTGCGGCAGAAAAACGCCTGGCAGAAGAAGTCCGTTGGTTGGATGATTCCAGCGTAGCAGCGCCTCGAAGCCTTCGACCGTGCCGGTTCTGGCGTTTACCTTTGGCTGATAGAAAAGTTCGAATTGCTCCTGCTCCAGAGCATGCCGGATTGCTCCGGCATCGTACGCGTCGCCTGCCGAAACATGTCCATTGCTCCCGCCGGCGATATGGTAGCGGTTCTTCCCCTGGATTTTAGCCTGGTACATGGCGTGGTCGGCCCGCCTGAGCAGCGTCTCGCCGTCCGCATACTCGTCCTGCCTGAGTAGCGCTATGCCGATGCTCGCCGAAACTCCATGACTGCCCTGCGGTGTGTCAACCGGTTTGCTTGCAGCATTCAGAAAGCGTTCAGCGGCAGAAGCGCAGTCCTCAACACTTGTGATATTCACCAGAAGGGCTGCGAACTCGTCCCCGCCGATCCGCGCCACGGTATCCTGCGGCCGGACGCATTCGGCAAACCTTTCCGCGATCGTGATCAGCACATGATCGCCCGCCGCATGGCCAAACTGATCATTGATTCGCTTGAAACCGTCGAGGTCGATGAACAGCACGGCGATCATCGCTCCGGTACCAGCCGCCGTCCCGATCGCTGAGGTGAGGCGTTCGTTCAGCAGCATCCGGTTGGGTATATTTGTCAATACGTCATAATAAGCTGAACGCTGCAGCTCTCCGAGATGGATCTTCTCATCCGTGATATTGCGCATGAACGCGAAAACATTGTCGGTCTGATAGAGGTAAACGAGATTCATCTCCACGAAAAGTTCCTGGCCACCGGTGATTTTGAGGCCGGCCTCGACCTTGTTCTGCCCACGATGGCTGATCTTGGAAAGTAGGCTGCGCAGATCGGAATTGACCTCTTCAAAGCCCAGTTCAGAAATGTTGCGGCCGACAATCTGTTGCGCGCGCCTGCCAATAAGGGAACAGAAGGCCTCGTTCGCCTCCTTGATACGCCCCTCGCGATCGAGCAGGATGAAGCTCTCCACGGAATTTCGCAGGATTGCACGATATAGCTCGATGGAGGACTGCAGCTCCTTCTCGGCCGCCGTTCGCAATTCCACCTCTTGCTGTAACGCTTCGGTCTTTTCGCTCAGGCTCTCATTTCTCTGCGCCAGGGCGGCGGCGGTCTGCTCCTCGCGAATGTGAGAGCGAGCCAGCCTCCAACTGACGATGGCGAGCAGGCCGAGAACAAGCGCCGTGGCCATTCCGCCCCGGCGCCAGGACGCACGTGCGATGTCGGCATAATCCGCTCTAGGCAGAAAGTGGACAAGATACCATTGCTGCCCCTCATTCAGTTCCAGGCGGGCGAGCTCTCCCGCTCCGCCAGCGTCCGCGCTTGCACTCGAGGGCCCGAATGGATCGACGGTCTTGAACGTCCATATCCCGTCCGCCGTCTCGATCTGTCCCTCCGGCTCACGCTGGATCGTGGCCCACATATCCGGATACTGGGCTGCCAGGCTCATGGCGGGCAGCCCGTACATAAACCCCCATTCTACGGCGAGGCTCGGCCCCTGCAGCCAGTAGCCATCCTTGTTCACCAGCCACAGGTTTCGCTCTCCAAGGGCCTGGAGTTCGGTCAACAGGGGGCGCGCCAAGTAGTTCAGTACGGTAACGCCGCGGCGAACTCCGGTCGCGTCGAAGACCGGCGTGGCAAAACGGATGACGGGTTTTTCTGGCGCCTCAACGATTCCAAGCTCGACGTTGAGATCGAGCGGAGAAACATAGATCTTGCCGCGCGTCAGCTGTTCAGACTTCCGGAAGTAATATCGGTCAGCCTTATCCTGCAGGAGCTGACGATCAAGGGTGACGGTTTCGCCCCGAACATGGTCGATCCGGACCTGCTCCATGCCGGTTTCGTCAATCCATCTGATCTGGTCATAGCGGCCTTCCTCACGCGCAAATGTGATCCAGTCCAGCTCCAATTCGCTTCTGGTGATTTCATTGTCGTTTTCAAGCAGGCGGTTCAAAAGGCCATTATTGGCCAGATAGGAAAGATCCCTGATCGGCGCTTCGATATTGTTGTCGATGATCACTTCGCCACGCGATACCGTCTCTTTGTTCTGAACGAAGAGGATCTCGATCTTACTTGCAATACTGGTATTGATGGCCAGAAGAAGCGCCGCGACCACGATCGCGGCCGGGGGCGCGAAGAAGACCAGAAAACGAAAAGCAAAACCCTTGCGTCGGAACACAATGCCATCCTCCCAAGTGGCCGCGTCCTGGACCAAAATCTGAGAATGAGCCTCTGGACCGCAACCCGCTACTGACCTTAACACGTTGCGAACCCGCCAGAAATCCGATTCGTTCGTGCGTTTCATGATAGACTGAAGGGGAAACTGTCGGTTGGCAAATCATCGCAGTTTCGGTGATCAATTTCCTTCAACACCGCTGGAAGGAATATCTCCTGGCCTTTTCTCTTTCTTCATGCAAGGCGGGCGACAGTTCAATCAGACATACCCCGCTGCAGACCGTTAGTTGAGCTTCTATAGCCCCATTGAATGATGCTGAGACTTTTCGTGCTCAAGACGAATTTCGCGCCGTTGTGTCCGATCAATCTCTACACACCTGTCATAGGCAGCGCAGACCTGGCGGGCATCATGATAGATACCCGATCTTTCTTCTGGAGAAAGATCGGGTATCGCACGCGCGATCATGTCTCGGTCCGGCACACCGCTGCTGTCACCAAACCGTGCCCTGATCTCACGCGCTAGACCCCGCAGGTGACCGACCGCTTCACTGTCTTCGATCACCGCCCTTTCAAGCGCGCGACGTTCGTCAGAGCCTTCCGGTAGGTTAGAAGCTTTCGACAGAGACGCCACGACATCTGTGGCGGCCGGAGACAGCCCGCCAACCGGCTCGGCCATCCGGCTCCGCAGCTTCCTTTCCAACTTTTCGGCACCCTCAATGCTCACCTTCAATGATCCGGCAAAGGCATCAGCGCTACTGGTTGCCGGCATCAACGCCGCAAGTGCCGCTCTCCGCTCTTCATCAGGGCGCCCCAGGAAGTTTGTTTTGCCGAGTAAATCGCCTAGTGATGCCGGGTTCTCGTCCATCGCTCCCAGTACCTGAGTGACATCACCGCCATTGCTTACCGCAGCGGCCAATCTGTCGAGGATCGGGGCAGGATCGCGCCAGACCTTGCCCATGTTCGTAAGCGCGGATTGGCGCAGCGACTTGGTGACCGCCGTGTAATTGGCCGGATCACGGGCTACAGCTTCGACCGAAACGGGCCATTGCGTCACGGCCGGAACAAGCGGAACATCGGGAAGGCGATACCGTGCCCGTTCTTTTTCATAATCGGCCTCAAGGCCAGCATCGCGCCGCTCCGTGACCATGACCGACGCGACATCAACGCGGCTTTTGTCATCTGCGGCCAGCTGACCGACATGCACGAGCTGCCAGTTTTCCTTGATGAAGGTCTGCATCGAGGGCGGAAGATGCGCGACAAGCGACTGAAGCTTGTCGTCATCTGGATTGCGACCGAGAGATCGAACCTCAACCGGGGAAACGAGCGCTGCGATCTGGTCATTGAACATGACCAGATCGACCGCTGACGACATCTGCGTCAGCTCGGTTTCGGCAGCGCGGAACCAGCGCCCCCGTTTGCCGCTGTAGCCGTTCGTGTTGCGGTCCACTTCCGAAAGCCGCGAAAGCGCCTGACTGACCGCTGGCGTCAGTTCAGGAAGCCTGATCTCTCTTTCAGCTTTAACAGGCCGCGCGCCGTCGGCAGGCGGGACATTCGGCGAGACGTCAACCGCTTGCGGACGCGCAAGCAAAGGCCGTTCGGAAATAGCCCTGAACCGTTCCGCAATACCCGCGAACCGCGAACGCATGGCATCGAGCGATCGACGCCAAAGATCGCGCAGTTCGCCAATGTCCGGAAGGTCACGCCGACGCACAAACGCGTCACGTTCGAGCTGGTAGTCGGGCGTATGCTCATAGGCCAGCGTTGAATCCTTGAGCCGATCGCGCGACAGCGTGTTCAGTAAATCCTTGATTTCAGGAAAGTCATTCCGGCCGGCATAAAGTGTGACCGCCTCGCGATGACGCGAAAGCGCGACATAGGAAAGCGGGGCATCCATCATCTGTGTGGCAAGCACATGCACCCGGTCGACGGTCGACCCTTGCGACTTATGGATCGTCGTCGCGTAGCCATAATCAACGTTGTTGTAATGTTCATGGTTGACCGCAACGGTCCTGCCGTTGTCGAGCCTAACGTCAAGAATGCCGTCATTCGTTTTCTCAACGGTTGCCAGCATTCCGTTCTTGACGCCAAGGTCACGATTGTTCTCCAGGAACAACAGCCGGTCGCCAACGGCGAAAGCGCGCGGGCCGCGAACCGCGTCAAACGTCACTTCATTTTGAAGCCCCCCGTGGGCTTTGATCGTCTGGCGAGCCCGCTCATTCAGACTGAACACCGCGGCCTTGGTGTGCGCCAGCATCAGCGTATCGGCGCCGGCGCGCCAATCAGCTCCCCACGCACCAACCAACTCGGACATGGCATCGTCACGATGGCCCTGAAGACGAATGTGCCCGTTGTCTGCATAAGCCTCAAGCGCCGAGCGGCTCTCACCGCGACCGAATGCGAGGGAAGCGTCCCGCATCCATGTTTCGCTTTGACGGCGCACCTCCGTCAACTCGACAAACCCGGTATTATCCGCAATGGCGCGAAACGCTGCGCCGGCCTGAATAGGCTGAAGCTGCCGCGCATCCCCGACAAGAATAAGCTTGGCCTGGGCCGCGTTGACCGCATCAACCAACATCGCCATGTCGCTCGATGAGACCATGCCCGCCTCATCCAGAACGAACACATCGCCCTTCTGAAGTCGGCGCTTGTCGTGTTCCCAAGACAAGCGCCAGGATGCGAGCGTCCGGCTCTCGATACCAGCCGATTCAAACAGGCCCTCGGCCGCCTTTCCGGCAAGCGCTCCACCAACCACACGACGCCCCTGCTCTTCGTAAACCTCCCGCACGACGTCCATGACCGTGGATTTACCCGCTCCCGCATAGCCGACCACCGTCGAGACGCCGCGATCGGAAGTGACGGCGTGAACGACCATCGCCTGTTCGTCGGAAAGGGAAAACCCATGCGACTTCGAGAAGTCCGCGATCGCCTTTTCAACGTGCCGCGGCGAGGCTCCGAAAGACTGATCCGTCGCACGCTGACGGACGCCATCAATCATCCCCGCTTCCATCTGCAGGACTTCTCGCGTGGTCATTTTCTCCCGTTCAAGAAGCTTGTTCGTGAAAGGGTCGCGGATTTCCTGGGAAAGCGTCACAAGGTTTTCCAGCGCACCGACCTGGAGGAAAAGCCCGGAGAATTCTTCAGACGTTGACGCATACCGGTGGATGAACTTCGCAACATCACGCTCATCGAACACGGACTTTTCCGCCGTGATCATTTTCAGAACAAGCGAAGGATCTTCCGCCAGCCTGCGGAAATTCTCACGCATGACCTGTTGGTGCTGTTGCACCATCTCGGTCTGAATGCCGCGCGCCTCCATGTCGTCGACGGCGGGGCCGCGATGCGTCGTCGGCTCCAGCGGAATGTCCCGATCTTCAAAGCTGCGATGATCAACCGTCGCGTCATATCCATGCTGGACCAAATGACGATTGACCTCCTGCGACCACGCTGCGCGGACCTCGGGAAGGCGGTCCTTCCAACCCGCGAAGTGCTGATAGACGATTTCTCCCTTTTGGCCCTCCACCTTTGGCAGCCTTCGGACCGGTTCACCGTCACCATCAAGAACGGGAACCCGCTTTGGGCCAAAGCCTGTCTCGGTTAGCGGCCGCAACGCCACCATGATGTGAACATGCGGATTGCCTGTAGCATCGTGATAGTTCCAGTCTGCGACCTGCCCACGCGCCGCAAACTGATTGCGCACGAAGTCACGAACCAGAGCCTTGTTCTGCTCTACGGACAACTCAACGGGCAGTGCGACGACGAACTCTTGCGCGAGCTGGGCGTCATCACGCTTTTCACTGGCTTCCACACGGTTCCAGAAACGCTCGGCAAACTCATGTGGCGAATATCGATCATGCCAGGCATGTATCCACCGCGGCGCACCTTCGGGCAACACGACTTCACTGTGGATACAGCCCTTCTTTCGACTGTAGTCGGCAATCTCTCCGGAGCGCGCGACGTTCATATGTGTCGCGTGGCGGTATGCAGCGGCAGCAACCGCACTCTGCCCTTTGCCACGGGATATCTGATGAGCGCGCAAATGATAGATCGCCATGGAACGGACCTACCATCTTACATTGTTGAAAACAATGTATAAGTGCGCATTTAACAAAACGATCGTTTTGTTCGCATGACGGAGCGCGGTATCGGCTGCGCCGATCCACCCTACACTGGGTGGGCTCTTTTTCACGCATCATCGGTGTTTACAAATACAGAACATCTCTGCAATCTTCTCATCGTTCAATGCCGAAAAGGAGAAAGCACATGGCCCGCGCCAAATCCCCTTCCGCGATCCGTGACCAGATCAGAACTCTGCAAAAGCAGTTGCGCGAAGCTGAAGAAAAGGAAGCACTCAGGATTGGACAGATCGCCATGAAAGCCGGCGTCGAAACCCTTGATCTTTCGGAGAATGAACTTGAGGCGGCATTTGCCGAGATGGTTCATTCCTTTCGTTCCGGGCGGGAGAATGAGCAGCGACCTTCTGACGTTGCGCCGAACGCTTAGCAACCTGCAAAGCGAGTTTAGAAAAATGCGCAAGCGCGAACGAAGCGAAGACACCCGTCACAAGATCGAGCTTGGCGGACTGGTCATCAAAGCAAGCCTCGGAGATGAGGACCGCGCCTACATTCTTGGCGTTCTGCTGACAGGAAATCGGAGAAAGGGTGACGCTCGACTTCGCGAACAAATGATCAAGCTGGGTCGCGAGGCGTTGCGCCAATGATCACCAAACCCAGACGTTCCGAATTTGCTGTTCTGCTCTATGCCGGTCTCTTCCTTGTGGGCATTTCGGCACTTGTCTGGGTTTATTTTTTTGCGCTTCGTTCATGGAACGCCACGAACGGATCGGCCTACCGCCTATCGGTTTCGCAGGCGATCGATTGCCTCGAATTCTGGTCCTCCGATCTTTGCCGAAGTCACTTCATTCAGGCACTCGGCTACGTCCCGGCCGATCTGGCTAAACTGCAATGGTTGTTGGCTGCCACGCTTGTGGCAGGCATCATTGCCATTGCGATCGGCGGCTATATTGCTTTCCTCATGCCACCGGGTAAATGGATCAAGTCCGGCCGGACTGTCGCAGGCATGCCCGAACTGCTACGGGCCGCCAAAGCCGAAAAGATCGACAAGAGGGACGGCCTTCATTGGTTCAATGGATGGCGGCTGGCGCTCGAACGCGAGGTGCGCCACTTCATCATCTTTGGCTCCATTGGCGGCGGCAAGACACAGACCATGATCGGGCTGATCGTCTCCGCGATCGCGCGACATGACAAGGTTCTCGTCTTCGATATCAAGGGAGACTTTACCGAGAAGCTGCCTCCAACGATCAAGCCGAATGGTTCCAAGGTGCAGCCAATCATCATTGCTCCACAGGATCGGCGTTCCCAAGTTTGGGATATCGCCAAGGATCTGCGCATTGCAGAGGATGCCGTTGAGCTGGCCACGCGACTGATCCCTGAATCGAGAGATCGGTTCTTTTCCAACTCGGCTCGTGCCGTGCTGGCCGCGTGCACCATACGCCTTATGCATGAGAACCCTGGAAGGTGGACGTGGGCCGATCTGGTAGCCGAGACGCGCCGAGACCACCTTGAACTTCTTGAGGTCGCGCATCGCTATCATCCCGACGCGGTTCGCTTTCTGGACGCTGACTATCGACAGGTCGCCTCGACGCTTTCGACGCTCACCGCTGACACGAACACGCTGCGTCTGCTGGCAACGGCGTGGTCGAATTATGAAGGTTTGGAACGTTTTTCGTTGCGCGACTGGCTGCTCTACAAAACAGATCGGCGCACCGTCATCCTGCAGAAGTCTGGCCGGTTTTCTGACCAGTCCGACGGCTGGATTAGCGCGTTTCTTGCCATTGCCTCCGGCATCGTGTCCGATCCGGAACTTGGCGATGCCAAGCTCCGTCGCATCTGGTTTTTCGTCGACGAATTCGCCCAGCTGCCGAAGATCAGCCGGTTTTCAGCGCTACTGGATATCGGGCGATCGAAGGGGGTTTGCGTGTGTCTCGGCGTGCAGGATATTGCACAGATCCGTGACACCTATGGGCGCGAACGCGCCGATGCGTGGATGTCGATCGTCGGAACGAAGATCATCGCCAAAGTGAATTCGGGACCGACCGCGCAGCGACTTGAAAGCGATGTCGGTCAGGCCACAGTGGTCTATAATCGTCGTGAGCCGAGAGGAAACGGGTTGGAATGGGTGCGCGACGAGCGGCGCGAGAACACGATTGAGCGCTCCGAATTCGAGACGCAGCTCGGGCCTCGCAAGAACGGTATCGATGTCCTCGTCACCGGCATTGGCGAGGACGTCTACAAGGTGCGCGTGCCCTACACCACCCTTCCCCATGCGCGCGATGCCCAAGCGCCAGCGCAATGGACCCTCGACCTTATCACTGTTAGCCGACTTGAAGGTTTCGCGACTGACGACGATACTGAGACCGGTCAGACGGACAGTGACGCAAACTATCCGAAAGAGGCCACTGACGTTCTCAAGGGAATGGAGCCGGTCGGCACGCCCAGGAACACAGCGATGGTAGAAGGCGACACGCTCGACTTGTTCGACGGGCAACTGCCGGGGATTTAGAGATGCTGGGACAGTTTGATCTTTTCCCGACTGAAGTGCTCCTGCGCTGCATCGAGCCGGCCACGAACAAGTGGCGGTTCTATCATCTCAGTATCGAGGGCGGCCTGTTCGGAGACTGGTGCCTTGTGCGCCGCTGGGGCCGGATCGGCACCAGCGGTCAGCTGAAGCTCGATTGGTTTACCTCAGCCGGACAGGCTCACGATGCGCTCGCCGTTCTGGAGCAAAGCAAGCGCAAGCGCGGCTACCGCGAATGATCCGTGGTTCACGCACGGTGGTCACGCCATCAACAGGCATCAAACGACCTTCCGCGCAGCAGGACGGCAGAAATACACTTAGGAAGCGGCCTGATGTTCTGAAGCGCTCGAAGCTGCCCCTGCAGACAAGGCTGGAACAACCTGAATTTTAAGGTCGAGCGCCTTGGCGACTTTCATCAAGGTTGCCATTGTCGGGTTCCCGTTGCCGGAAAGCGCGCGTGAAAGACCTTCCCGAGAAAGCCCGGTGTCACGCGCCAATTGGCTCATATTGCGCGCCCGTGCAATGGTTCCAAGAACGACAGCGATATATTCAGGATCGTCTCCGCCTTCTTCCATCGCGGCATCCAGAAAGGCAGCAATGTCTTCGTTGGTTTTCAGGTAATCGGCCGCATCGAAACGGCTAAAAACTTCCTTTGCCATAGTTTCAATCCTTCCACTCGTCGGCCAGCATTTTTGCGGCCTTGATGTCCTTTTTCTGCGTCGACTTGTCGCCGCCGCAGAGCAAAACGATAATCAACTCGCCGCGCCTCATATAGTAAACGCGATATCCCTTGCCGTAGTGAATTCGAAGCTCGGAAATCCCCGATCCCACGGGCTCCACATCACCGGGATTGCCCATTGAAAGTCGCACGAGGCGAGCGGCGACCTTCGCGGCCACAGTTCGGTCTTTTAGGCTCGAAAGCCAGCGATCAAATGTTGCCGTTTTGATTAACTCGACCATATGCCTACTATAGGTCACACCGGGCCAAATTGCAAACTATAAGTCACAGCCTGCTCATGTTACGTGTTCGTGCAGCATTGCTCGATTTGTCGGTTCGATAGTTTTCCTGACTTCAAGCTTTCTATTTTGAACTGGCGCACGGAATAGCAGCTTCAGCGCTCAAAATAGTCGGCTTTTAGGGTGTCGGCCAGTTTCAGGAAGGCTGACAGCCTTCCTGAAACTGGCCTCATTCGAGGTCAGCGTTCCAGGCTTCCATGTCCTGCTCAAACTGAAGCTCCTCTGCCGCTGCCCGCTCTTCCAGCTTTTCAAGTTCTGCTTCAGCATCCTGCCGCTCGACCTTCGAGAAGTCGCAGTTCATCAGCTCGGCGCGAAGTTCATTGATCTGATCGATAGTCGTCATGTTTCCGTCTCCTTTTGTTGACGGAAACCGGCCACGGGTGATCGCAGGGCGGCGTCAATGATCGCGAAGCGACCGGCAAGGCTGGAGAATGGGGGTGCCGATTTTGTTGCTGCCCGCAGGGCAGGGACAAAATTGGGGGCACCGTTCGTCATTGACGCTGACCAAGGAGCCGTACGCTATCCCGACAGAAAAAGAAGAGAACCGCGGACCCAAGGGCCGCGACCGAATCCGGCCTCCAGCCGGCAATCTACACCGCACGATCGCAAGGATGTGACTTTAGCCGAGACCGGGCCCAAAGTCGTCGTCACGCCCCCTACCCTCCCGGGCGTTCGCTCGGGTCTTCTGTGACGTTTCGAACACGACATGCTGTCCTTGCTCGGGCAACGGCCTTGGCAGGTCCTTTGTCTTGCCGACGAGAATATTCTGCTTGTCATGCATCATGAAATCCGACCCACCAACCCCGACAAGAACGCCATCATAGCGGCGGCCAGGCTCGGTCGTTGCGATATAGCGATTTTGCCAGTCAAAGCCTTGCGAGGTCAGGAACTTCTGAGCGTTCTCCAGCGCCTGCACACGTTCCGGATCAGAAATCTCGCGGAACATTCGCTTGAAGGCATCAACATCGCCGCGTTCATGACCGGCAATACTGGCCTGCGCCATGCGCTCGGCCGACACGACATCAAAATTGAGTTCGTGACCGGCGTTCTTCACCAGCGCGGTCATGAATTCCCTCTGCGTCCGGCCATTGCCTTCGCGAAACGGATGAATCGAGTTGAGCCGATTGAAGTAAACTGCGGCCTGGTCGGCAAACGTCTCCCTATTGAAACCGCGCAGGAAGTTCTAACCGCACAGGTCCTCGGAAAATCGGTCCAGTGCGCTGGAAATGGCCGGACCGATCGCGAATTGCTCACCGTCGATCTTCTGCATGGTCGGCATTGTCGCGAAAGTGCCATCATAAAGCTGAACCCGCTCGTCTCGGGTGCGCCCGGCCCATTCATAGACGTCCTGAAAAAGATGATGGTGAAGCGCTTTCAGGTACCGCGTATCAAAGGTCGGCTCCGGCTCGCCCCCAAGACGCAGTTCGATAAGCCGGCCCGCGACCCGTTCCGCCTCAATGGCAGAGAGCTTGTCGGGATCGGTCAAGCCATCGATGTTCTTGAGGGTGCCGTTTTCGTAAGCGTAGTTCGTCATCCGTTGGCGGCGCGGAACTCTTTGAGCATCGGCACGATATCGGAGGCCTCGATCTCACCGCGAACGAAAGCCTCGAAAATGTGATCGGTGGCAGGATCGCGCTTCAGGCCTTCCATGGCATTGGAATGATCGGCGCTGTTGACCAGCCGGCGCCGCTTTTCCATCTCGGCATCGGAGATGCGCATCTTTTCAAGGGTGCTCGCCATGGTCTTTCCTTCTTCAGATCGGTGAGGCTTTATAGTCAGGCCGGTCTTCCTGGAATCTTTCAACCCATGAACCGGCACGGTTCTGCTCTGCACTCTCACTCTAAGACGACAAATCCGGCGTAGGTCTATCGAACACGTCAACTATACCAGAACCAGAAGAAGAATTCTCTTGTTTTTTATATGTTTGACCCGGCTATCGGGTGCGTCAGTCGTCTCTGCGGAGCCGTTTCGCCGGCAACGGAACGAACAGGTCATGAAACACGACCAACGCCGTATCAGGCTCGACAGCGTAGCGGCCGTTCTTCGTGACCTTATAGAACAGCCCCATTTCCTCGAGCACGACACAGTTGCGCGGGATCGTAAACCGGCTGACACCAAGACGGTCGGCAAGCATTTGGAGGGGCAGGATGCCGCCATCGAGCTGCGGATCATAGATCAGCCCGATCAGGCTTATGCGCAACATGGGCAACAGGTTCACATACCGGCTCGGCCGGTTCTCGATGACACTGGCAATCTTGATTGAGTTCACGCCCACTGTACCAGGCGGAATCTGCTCCAGTACGGGTGGTCCGTCGAACCACACAAACGGGTCATGCGGTTGCGCGCCCAATCCTTTGATGATTTCGTCTCTGGTCATTCTCTCGCGACAGCTGTTCAAGCCCACATAGTGCTTCGTCTATATGCGTCAACGCCCGTCATGAACCACGACACCCCCGCGGGTATCGGTCGTTGACTTGATAATGGCGGGCATTTCTCAATGCATGATACTTAATTTGTGTGAGGCTGGGACACAAGTGCGGACTATTCAGGCCGGCGCGGATTTGCCAGAACCAGCGCGGCAGATACCGCCGCGCCGGTGGAGCCTTAGCTCCAGGGGATCACGGTCATCAGGTCATCATCGTCCTGGCCGGGAAACTTGCCGAGGTTTGCACGGAAGGCCCGGCTCGGGGTCGCAGCAGTCAGCTGTAGGTACTCTTCGCCGTTCTGGTTCGTCTGACGCCAGATGCCGCCAACCTCGATTTTCCGGCCTCGCGGGGATACGCCATACAAGCGGTAGACAGGCGCCTTCGGGTTCGTGCTGTTGAGCTCTTCGCCGGTGATGTCGAAGTCGAAGTCCAGTGCGGCGATGTTGCCTTCCAAAGTGCCGTTGTCGTTGAAGCGGATGAAGTTGATCAGGTCTGCCATTGGTATGTCTCCGTTGTTTGATCGAATTGACAGGGACGCCAGGAAGGACCGGAAAAGGATGACTGCACCCTTCAGGGCCGCAGCGAAGCGAAGGGCGGCGGAGAACACAAAAAGACGGAGGGTTTGCCGAAGGCGGAAACCGTCTTTTTTGGGCGGAGACGTTGCTGACAGACACCCGGCCTTACAGTCCCATCGTCAATTGATCGCAACAACAACGGCGAGACATTCCTACGCTATGGCAGCCTGCGTCAGCTTTGCGCAATGACATACCAATGCTGCACAGGCAACTCTCTGAACTGATGCGGCGGCTGACAAGCAAATGGAGAAGTGTAGCAGCCCATCAGATCGTGTCCCACAGCTTGGCGTAGCTGGATCGGTGGTCACCAGTGCTTTCCGATAGGGTCGGCGATGTTGAGCCTCATTCCGATGGAAAGACCACCGATGACCGAGGAGTACGAGCGTCATAACAAAAATGCAGCGGTCAACGTCTACTTTGCCGTGCCGTCGATCTCGGCCTGACAGCGCCTGCGGCAACGACGGCAAGCAAAAGAAACGTCAACACAACCAGCATGGCGGTCCGGAGCCCGTAGTTCTCTCCCAGCAGGCCGAGAAAGGGAGGCCCGGCCAGAAACGCAATATAGCCGCCGATCGTAACCAGCTTCACGCGACCGCCGGAATTGGGCCCGGAACTGCCGGCCGCCGAGATCGCGACGGGAAAACCGAGGGAAGCGCCCAACCCCCAGAGAATAACCGCGGCTCCCGCCAAAACCGGATTGTTCGAGAGAATAACCAGGCTCAGCCCGACCGCCCCCAAAATCGCGCTGGCGCGAATGACATTCGTCCGACCGAAGCGATCCAGAAAATAGCCGCCGGAGAATCGGCCCAACGTCATGGCGCAGGCGAAGATGAGAAAAACCAGCGAACCGGCGGTTTTGGAAAAGCCGTGCTCGTCAACCATCAGGATGGGAAGCCAGTCATTGGCCGCTCCTTCGGCAAGAGCGACGGCCAGGATAATCAGCCCGATAAGATAAAGGCGGGCGTCCTTCAGGAAGGGGTCTTCGCGCGCCTGCATGTCCTGACCGTCGCCTGCCGATTGCTGCCCGGCGCTTTTGCCGGGAATGAACCTTATGAAATAGGCAATGGCCGGCATCGTCAAAACAGCCACGAGCGAAAGATGCCATTCCACGGGCAAACGCGCCGCCGTCAAAGCGAAGCCCGCGACCGCGCCACAGATCGTGCCGAAGCTGAAGCAGCCATGCAGAAAATGCATGAACGACGTTTGGCTGAGTTGCTCGACAAGAGCACCGTCAATATTGATCGCAATCTCACCCAGCCCCGTTCCCAGCCCGAAGAAACACAAGCCAAGGGCTACGATCGACATGGACTCCATGGCCACTCCACCGCCCATGACCAACAGGCCGGTCGGTATGAGGGCGGTACCGAGCAACGCCACCGACTTTGTCCCGTATTTGCTCACCAGAAAGCCGGCGATCAGTATTCCGGTCATGGACCCGACGGAAATGCCAAGCAGAACGATACCCATCTCGGCAATTGAGGCACCGATACGGTCACGGATCGCTGGCGTTCGGGTGACCCATGACGAGATCGAGACGCCGGGAATAAAGAACAACACGAACAGCGCAAATCGTCGTCTTTGGAGATCTGGAGTCATAAAAATTCCGCCACACAACACTAATATCCCGTCTGTAGATAGCGAGGGGAGACACGTCAACTCAAAGGCTCACGCGACGAAATGCGGCCTCGGACGAATCGACATTCATCGAAGCCAGATGGTGATTGCGGCAAGGTAGGCAAATCCCTCGAAGTGACGTCTTCGCCTGTATCGCGTGGCGAAACGTCGGAAGTGCTTGACCCGATTGAAGCAGCGTTCCATGCTGTTGCGAGGTCGGCAGGCTTCCGTGTCGCGGGGAATGATGATCTTGCGCGAACGGTTCGGGGGATGACCGCCTCGGCCTTCATGGCGGCAGTCGTCTCACGCAAGGCATTGCTGTCATAGGCTACATCGGGAGCGGCAATTTCTCCGCTGATGGTCAACAGGTCGTTAATCAAGAAAATTTGCGAAATGCCCCTTCATTCCCTTCCGATTTCAGCCCGAAATCTTCGAAAAATCCGCAACAGTACCTGTGACTTTGCGGATCAGGGAGAGCAGCGCCAGACGATTGGCACGCACGGCCTCATCCTCAGCGTTCACTAGCACATCCTCGAAGAAGGTGTCGACCGGGGCACGCAGGGCCGAAAGCGCCTCCATGGCGGAGAAATAGTCTTCCTTCACCGAGGCTTCACGGGCTTTGGCAGAGGCAGAAACGATGGCCTCGTAAAGCGCCTTTTCCGCATCCGTCTCAAAAAGCGCCGGATCGACCTTTTCGGCCACCCTGGTCTTCTTCTTCTCTTCCGCCGCCAGAAGCTGACCGGCGCGCTTTTCGCCCGCCAGCAGGTTCTTGCCGTCTTCGGAATCGAGGAATTTCGTCAGCGCCTCAACCCGGCGGGCGACCGTTTCCAGATCGTCGGCATTTTCGGACAGGACCGCATCAATCAAATCGTAACGCGCGCCCATGTCGCGCAGATAGACCTTGAAGCGGTCGTGGAAGAAGGACAGCAGGTCGCGGTCGTCAAAGATGGAGAGCAGTGGCAGACGCACGCCGCGTTCCAGAATGATGCGGATGACGCCCAGCGCGGCGCGGCGCAGCGCATAGGGGTCGCCGGAGCCGGTGGGTTTTTCGTCGATCGACCAGAAGCCAGTGAGGGTGTCGAGCTTGTCGGCCAGCGCCACCGTCAGCGAAACCTTGCCGCGCGGCACGACATCGGAGGGGCCGAGCGGCTTGTAGTGTTCCTCAATGGCCGCGGCGACATCGTCGCTCTCGCCCTGGAGAAGCGCATATTTGCGGCCCATCAGGCCCTGAAGTTCGGGGAATTCGCCAACGGATTCCGTGCGCAGATCAGCCTTGGCCAGCACCACGGCGCGGTCGACGGCGGCGGCATCCGCACCAACGATGGGGGCGAGTTTTGCCGCCAATGCACGGATACGGGCGACCCGTTCGCCCTGGCTGCCGAGCTTGGCGTGGAAGGTGACATTCAGCGCGTCGAGCTTGGCCATGCGCTGATCGAGCGGCTTTTTCAGGTCGAGACCGAATTTTTCCGCCGAGGCTTTCAGCCGGTCCATGTCCGGCAGGTCGCGCTGGTCAATATGCCAGAAATGCAGCGCATCGGAAAGCCGCGCGCGCACCACCTTGCCATTGCCGTGGCAGATTTCCCTGCCGCCATCGGTGGCGGCGATATTGGCGACCAGAATGAACTTGTTGGTCAGCTTGTCATCGCCGTGCTTGCGGGTGACGAAGCATTTCTGGTTGGTCTTGATCGTCAGCCGGGTGATCTCGTCGGGGATCTGCAGGAAATCCTCCTCGAATTCGCCGAGCAGCACCTGCGGATATTCGACCAGACCGGCAACCTCGTCCAGAAGTCCCTCGTCCTCCACCACATCCAGCCCGTTGGCAAAGGCAAGATTGGCGGCATCGTCGCGGATGATGTGCTTGCGGCGCTCGGCGTCGAGAATGACGCGGGCCTTTTCCAGCCCCGCCGCGTAATCGTCGAAGCGCTTGACGGTGAAGGGTTCCGGGGCGTGGAAACGGTGGCCACGGGTGACATTCGAAGCGACAATGCCGTCGATTTCGAAATCGATGACCTCTGTTTCCTCGATCTCCGTGCCGAAGGTGCAGACGATGGATTGCAGCGGACGCACCCAGCGCAGCGAACCCGGCTCGGCGGAGGCCGCTCCCCAGCGCATCGATTTCGGCCAGGGGAAATTGCGGATGATGCCGGGCATCACGTCGCGGATGATGTCCTTGGCATCGCGGCCGGGCTTTTCGATCACTGCCACGTAGAAATCGCCCTTTTTCGGGTCCGACTGGATTTTCGCCTCGGAAATATCGGCAAGCCCTGCCCCGCGCAGGAAACCGGCAAGCGCCTTTTCCGGCGAGCCGACGCGCGGACCCTTGCGTTCCTCGCGCACATCGGCGGAACGCGCCGTCAGCCCCTTGATATTCAGCGTCAGCCGCCGGGGGCTGAAAAATTCCTTGGCCCCCTCATAGGTCAGCCCCGCATCCACCAGCGCGTCGGTGACAAGCTTTTTCAGGTCACCCGCAGCCTTGGCCTGCATGCGGGCGGGAATTTCCTCGGAGCGGAGTTCAAGCAAAAGGTCGGGCATAGGGGCGGACTTCTATCATGTTCTGGACTATGTGGCGCCGGTGTTAGCAAGCTCCGTGAAAAAAGTCATCCGGCAATACTCGTTTTCGCGCTGTCGCCGGAAAAGAACCGCGTTTGCGCCAGCATTGAGCCGGCTTCCCTGTTATCCTTTGCTGACGGACATAAAACCATACTTGCACACACTGACGCTTTTGCCGCTCGTCATTCTGGCAGTCAAAGCCATGAGCGGAATTGTTGTTCGAGCGGCATTGTCACGTTAACTCGTGCTGGATTGCTTCTATGTGCGGTTGGTCGTAGTTTCGGTGGATGCAGAATTCCCATATCAGCTTCAAGCGCCACCGTTTTGCACCGCAGATCATCGCTCATACCGTCTGGGTTTACCTCCGTTTCAACCTGAGCCTGCGCGAAGTTGAAGAAATGCTGCTCGAACGCGGGATCGACGTGTCATATGAGACCGTTCGCCGATGGATCATCAGGTTTGGTCCGCAGATTGCACGCAACTTGCGGCGCCGACAGGCTCGCCCCAGCGACATCTGGCACCTTGATGAAGTCGTTGTGAATTGCGCCGGATGCAAGTTCTGGCTCTGGCGTGCGGTCGACCAGTACGGAACTGTTCTTGAAGAGATATTGCAGAAACGCCGTGACAAGAAAGCGGCCAGGCGCCTGCTGGTGGCGTTGATGAAGCGCTATGGCTTCGGCCCCAAACGGATCGTCACCGACAAACTGCGCTCCTATGGTGCGGCAAAGACAGACGTCGTTCCCAATCTCGAACATTGGTCGCACAAGGGACTGAATAACCGGGCTGAGAACAGCCATCTTCCGTTTCGAAAACGAGAACGAACGATGCAGGGGCATCGCTCACCTGGATCATTGCAACGGTTTGTATCCATGCATTCTGCCACCCGCAATTGTTTTGCCGTTCCAGCCCGTCGCCGTGCAGCCCAAACTATCCGCTACCACCGCCTTGAAGCCTTCGACGCATGGCGTGAGGCTGCTTGTATCGCCTGAGCGCTGAAATGGCAGGGCACTGTTCAAGTTACTCAAGTTAACGTGACAACACCCTTCCATGGCATTGGAATGATCGGCGCTGTTGACCAGCCGGCGCCGCTTTTCCATCTCGGCATCGGAGATGCGCATCTTTTCAAGGGTGCTCGC
>PVUG01000030.1:18452-23335 GCA_003001975.1 Martelella mediterranea | reverse complement strand
TGTTCGAGTTGATCTCGCAACGCTATGAGCGGGGCTCCACCCTGATCACCAGCAATCTGCCCTTTGACGAATGGACCGAAATCCTAGGATCCGAGCGACTGACCGGCGCTCTGCTCGACCGCGTCACCCATCACGTCAACATTCTCGAAATGAATGGCGACAGCTATCGTCTCGCCCAAAGCCGCGCCCGAAAGGCCGGCTGAAACCCTTCAGAAAATCGCTACGCCGGTATGAGGCCCCCGCTCGGGCTACGCCCTCCCGCGGGCCTCATACCGGCGTCCAAAGTGGCCGACTTTTACTCCGCCCCATGGCCGGTTTTTACGCCGCCGTTGACAGCGCGCGGAATTGCACAGATGATGCGGGTCAACCTATTCCGTCCGGTTCATGTGAAGACGCTAACGAGCCAGAAACGCCGTGCGTTACTGACGGCACGCAAGGTGTTGCAGGAAAAAGCAATTGCCATCGAGAACGACGTCCGTGGTCTATTGCGCAACTTCGGTTTGAAGGTCGGCGTAATCGGGGCTGCAAAGTTCGAAGATCGTATTCGCGAATTGGTGGAAGGTGTGCCTGATCTGGCCTTGATCATGGATCCGCTGCTCGCCGCCAGACGGAAACTGCGGGAGGAATTCTCACGTCTACACCGGAAAGTCCTTGAGATCGCCAGGGACGATATAGTCTGCACACGCTTGATGACAGTGCCCGGCGTCGGCCCTGTTACTGCGCTTGCCTTTACCAGCACAATCGATGTTCCGGCACGCTTTCGAAACTCGCGAGCCGTGGGGCCTGCCCTCGGCCTCACGCCAAAGCTCAATCAATCCGGCGAAAGCCACCGGATCGGACGCGTTTCCTTATGTGGGGACGCCATGATGCGGGCTTTGTTATATGAGGCGGCCCAGGTGATGTTAACGCGTGTGAAGAAATGGTCATGGTTGAAAGCCTGGGCGATGAATTTGGCCAAGCGAAGTGGCCAACGACGGGCAATCGTTGCACTTTCACGCCGGCTGGCGATCGTCATGCACCGCATGTGGTGTGACGGCTCTGACTTCTGCTGGACAAGAGACAATATGCCGGTGGCGGCCCGATAAACCGTAGCCGGACGGATATTTCAAGTTCTGCCTCCGGCGGAAAGACGTCCTTCGCGGGACGAGGGATGAGGCGAGTTCGCTATGGGCTCTTGTACCGATTGCGCCATCGCGATCAGGACGCGCGTCAGATTGAACCGCTTCATTCTCCTGATCCCATGCTGGGAGGGCCAAAGTGCCGATCCCGAAGAGAAGCGCGGACTCGCGAACGACATCACACTCCGGCGAAAGCGGAAAGCTCGAAGGTGCTTGACTTCAACACGCCGAATAGAGAAGAGCCCTTATTCCACGCCTAATCACAGATTGGCCTGCTGAGTTGTCGATTACCATTGAGATCTGGCCGTCCCTCTCGCCGTTGCCGACTGGCAGACGACGTTGAAAATCCGTCGCGTGATCGCCGGACTGAGCCTATCCATGTGGCCACATTCGAAGCTGATCTCGAAGGCGACAAGCAAAACGGGACCTCAATCTGTCACCTCAAGAAACGAATAGAACGCAACTATCGTGCTATTCTAGGTAGGGCGCGAGGATACCTTCGATCCATGTCATGAAGGCGCGAACCCGGCGCGATAGGTTGCGGCGGTGCGCCACGACGAGGCACACGTCCAGCGGCTCCGGGCGAAAATCGGGCAGAATCTCCACCAGGGCTCCGCTTTCCAGATGACGGTGGATCCCCGTCTGGGCAGCCTGTATCAGCCCAAGGCCCGCGAGACCCGCGGCCTCGTAGGTTTGCACGCTGTTGACGTGCAGGGCGCCGGGCAAGGGCAGTGTGGCATAGCCATCGCCATCCGGATATTCCCAGCCATAGGGCTTTGAGCCGAGGGTCCGGCTGTAGTGGATCGTCCGGTGATCCTGAAGCCGCAGATCCTCCAGAGTTCGGGGGGAGCCGTGCCGCGCGAGATAGGCCGGGCTGGCGGCGTTGACCATGCGTAGCCGGCCCAATGGGCGGGCGATCAGTGTTTCGTCTCCGATCGGCCCGAGGCGCAACACGCAGTCGAACCCTTCCTGGACCAGGTCAACCTGCCGATCCGTGCTCGACAGCTCCAACTCCAGCGCGGGATAGGCGGCCATGAAGTCCGGCAGGGCCGGAACGATCGTCGTTCGCGCCAGTTCGGTCGGCAGATCTACCCGAAGACGCCCCCGCAGCCCGACGCCATCTTCTGCAAACATCGACTGCAGGTCGTCGAAATCGCTCAGCAGCTCCCGCGCGCGTTCCTGAAAACTTCGCCCATCCTCGGTCAATTGCACGCTGCGTGTCGTGCGATGCAGAAGCCGGACGCCCAGGTCGTCTTCCAGCTGCCGCACGACGGTCGAGGCGCGCCCCTTCTGGATGCCCAGGCTTTCCGCCGCTCGGCTGAAACTGCGCATCTCGGCGACCCGGATGAAGATGAGGAGGTGTTCGAGATTGTACATACTCCTGCCCGATACCTGTTCTCTTTGAGAATAACAATGCGTTCTGTTTGTCATGATTTATGACATAGATGGTGTCCGATAAACAGGGGGCCGTAACGACACCTCATACAGGGACCATCATGCCGGAGAGAGTGAAGGCAGACCGCCTATTGTGGATCGGACGTTCAGCAAGTGCCTTGGTCATCGTTGCGCTGCTCCTGGACGCCTCGGTGCAGTTCTTCATCCCGGATCTTGCGGCCGGCATGCTGGGGGAGGCGGGGTTTGCAACGACCATCGCCCCGGTTCTTGGCATGATCATGGTCGCATGCGCAGTCCTTTATGCCATTCCGACCACCTCTTTCCTTGGCGCAATCCTGATCACCGGATTTCTCGGTGGCGCGATCTGCGCGCATCTTCGCCTGGGCGAATTCGGGTCTCTGCCCGAGCTTCTCTCTCTTCTGCTGGGCCTTCTGGCCTGGGGTGGTCTTTATCTGCGTGACCCGCGTCTTCGCGACCTCCTTCCAATCCGTCGCTGACGCATCGTCTGCCCATCAAAAGCGTGCGCCGGCGCTTTTCGGTCGACGCACCCAATCCTCAGAACATCAGGATGTAAAAATGACCAGCAAAACCATTCTCACTGCCGTCGTCTATCACTCGGGCTACGGCCATACCCTTCGCGTCGCCGAGGCCGTTTCCGCAGGCGCCGGCGGAGCGCTGATCGCCATCGATTCAGAGGGCAATATCCCCGACAGCGCTTGGGAAACCCTGCTTGCCGCGGATGCCATCATCTTCGGCGCGCCGACCTACATGGGCGGCCCGAGCTGGCAGTTCAAAAAGTTCGCGGATGCCTCGTCCAAACCGTGGTTCGCGGCCGCTTGGGAAAACAAGGTCATGGGCGGCTTCACCAACTCCGCCAGCATCAACGGCGACAAGCTGAACACGCTCCAGTATTTCATGCTGCTCGCCGGCCAGCATGGCGGGCACTGGGTGTCGCTCGCAATCAAGCCCGCCAACACAAAGGCCGCAAAGCGCGACGACCTGAACCGGATGGGCGCCTATGTCGGTCCGATGGCGCAGTCGGATGCCGATGCCGCGCCGGAAGAGATGTCGGAAGGCGACCTGGAAACCGCCCGTCTGTATGGCGCGCGCATAGCAGCGGTAGCAGGTCAGCTCGCGTCGGGGCGCGCAGCGTGATCCCAACCGCATTGCAAGCAAGGAAGACGCGCATGACAACGAACGAGAATACCCTTTTCATCGGAGGGCGCTGGTCGCCCTCCGAAACCGGGCAAACCTATACCTGCCTTGATCCCTATACCGGCGGAATTGCATCCCGAGCCGCCGCTGCCGGAACGGATGACGTCGATCGGGCCGTCATGGCCGCCCGGCAGGCCTTCGCGCCCTGGGCCGCGCTTGCGCCGCATGTGCGGGGAGACTATCTGACGGGCGCGGCCAACGCCGTCGAAGCCCGTGCCAAAGAGATTGCGACCGCGATCACCGCCGAGATGGGCGGCCCTGCCGGTTGGGGAGCTTACAACGTCAAGGTGCTCTGCGAAAAGCTCCGCTTTGCAGCCGGCGCGGCCTACCAGGGCCTGACCGGAGATGCGGTCCCCTCCAACAATCCTGACCGCACCATGATGGCGATCCGGAAACCTGCAGGCGTCGTGGTGAGCATCGTTCCGTGGAACGCGCCCGCGCTACTGGTCGGAGCCTCGGTACCCGCAGCCCTGATCGTGGGCAACACGGTGGTTATCAAGGCCTCGGAGCAGACGCCGCTGACACAGGCGCTCGTCGTGCAATGCTTTGCCGACGCAGGCCTTCCCGACGGTGTCGTCAACCTTATTACCAACGCCCCGGATAATGCAGCCGAGGTGGTCGATGCCATGATCGAGCATCGCGACGTTCGCCGCATCCACTTCACGGGCTCGACGCGCATCGGACGGATCATCGCGGAGAAGGCGGGAGCCCATCTCAAACGCGCGGTGCTCGAACTCGGCGGCAAGGCGCCCTTTATCGTTCTCGCCGATGCCGATCTGGACCGGGCGGTCAGCGCAGCAGCCTTCGGCTCTTTCGCCAATTCCGGCCAGGGATGCCTGTCGGCTCTGTTGCAAAAATTTTGCCGATGCCCGAAAGAGTGCGGATAATTTTCAGCGGGACTTTTGATGAGCGATTTTAAGTGGCGTCATTTTCAGGGTGACGTGATTTTATGGGCGGTGCGGTGGTATTGCCGCTATGGGATCAGCTACCGCGATCTTGAACAGATGATGGGTGAGCGCGGTGTGCCCGTCGATCATTCCACGATTTATCGCTGGGTCCAGAAATACGCGCAGGAGATCGAAAAACGGCTGCGCTGGCATTGGCACCGACCACAGTCAACGAGCTGGCGCGTTGACGAAACCTATGTGAAGGTTC
>PVUG01000030.1:0-18442 GCA_003001975.1 Martelella mediterranea | reverse complement strand
GGATACCGCCGCGCCGGTGGAGCCTTAGCCCCAGGGGATCACGGTCATGAGGTCATCATCGTCCTGGCCGGGAAACTTTCCGAGGTTTGCACGGAACGCCCGGCTCGGGGTCGCAGCAGTCAGCTGAAGGTATTCCTCGCCGTTCTGGTTCGTCTGACGCCAGATGCCGCCAACCTCGATCTTCCGGCCTCGCGGGGATACGCCATACAAGCGATAGACAGGCGCCTTCGGGTTCGTGCTGTTGAGCTCTTCGCCAGTGATGTCGAAGTCGAAGTCCAGTGCGGCGATGTTGCCTTCCAAAGTGCCGTTGTCGTTGAAGCGGATGAAGTTGATCAGGTCTGCCATTGGTATGTCTCCGTTGTTTGATCGAATTGACAGGGACGCCAGGAAGGACCGGAAAAGGATGACTGCACCCTTCAGGGCCGCAGCGAAGCGAAGGGCGGCGGAGAACACAAAAAGACGGAGGGTTTGCCGAAGGCGGAAACCGTCTTTTTTGGGCGGAGACGTTGCTGACAGACACCCGGCCTTACAGTCTCATCGTCAATTGATCCCAACAACAACGGCGAGACATTCCTACGCCATGGCAGGTTGCATCAGCTTTGCGCAAAAAGGCGCCGCAACTGGAAAGAAAACAGTCCGGATGGACAACGAAGCACGCGGCGTGTCTATCAAAGCCCAATCGAAAGCACTCTCTCCATGTAGGGTTCGCAGCGATCATCGAAAATCCCGCGTCTTCACCTTGATCTCATCGATATGCCCATAGGGATCGAACATATCGCGCGGCTTCGCTATTCCACGCGGATCAGGCGTCGGCGCCCCATGATGAAACTCGTCGCCCCGGCCGCGCGGAAGCGGAAAGGCCGTATCCCGGCTGCCGACGCTTGTGTCAACGGCGGAGTAAAATCCGGCCACGGGGCGGAGCAAAAGTCGGCCACTTGTGGCGTGCGCATGAGACCGCCGGGAGGGCGTAGCCCGAGCGGGGGTCTCATGCGCACGTTGCGATTTTTGAGGGGTTTCAGCCAGCCTTGCGGGCGCGGCTTTGGGCTCGAAACGGTTATCCGCCGCGCGGCGCCTAAACGGCAGCGAAGCGGAGATGGTGTTGAAAAACTCCACTTGAGTGATGGCTTGGCTGCTGATTCACTTCTCCAGAGGCATGGGAGAACTGACGATGATGGGGTCGAGGCAGGTTGCGCAGGGGGCGCTGTTCTACGAGTTCACGATAGAAGACCATGTCCCGGCGGATCATTTGCTCAGGGGCATCGATCGTTTCGTCGATCTCGGTGATATGCGCCACCATCTCGCGCCTTTTTACAGCACGACGGGTCGGCCATCGATAGATCCCGAGCTGATGATCCGGATGCTGATCGTCGGCTACGCCTTCGGCATCCGGTCGGAACGGCGGCTTTGCGAGGAGGTTCATTTGAACTTGGCGTATCGCTGGTTCTGTCGGCTCGACTTAGCCGATCCGGTGCCCGACCATTCGACCTTCTCGAAGAACCGGCACGGACGGTTCCGTGAGAGCAATCTGTTCCGACATCTCTTCGAGGCGGTGCTGGCGCGCTGCATCGCCGAGGGCTTGGTGGGTGGCGAGAGCTTCGGGGCGGATGCGTCGTTGATCAAGGCGGATGCCAGCCGTTATACCAAAGCGGATTTCTCGGAATGGTCGGCGGAAGACGGGGCCAGCCGAGCAACGCAGGAATACCTCGACACCCTAGACGACGCGGCTTTCGGCGCAGCCACGCCCGTGAAGCCGAAGGCGATCTCGCCTACAGATCCCGCCGCACGGTTCACCGGAGCCAACGGTGACAGACCCTTCTTCGCCTACAGCACTAACTACCTGGTGGATCTGGACAACGCGATCATCGTCGACGTCGAGGCTACCGTTCCGATCCGGCAGGCCGAGGTCGGCGCCGTGCGTGACATGCTGACGAGAACCAGAGAGCGGTTCGACCTGCACCCGGACACGCTGGCCGCGGGTACGGCCTACGGCACGGCCGAGATGCTCGGCTGGCTCGTCGACGAACAGAACATCGAACCGCACATCCCTGTCTTCGACAAATCCGAGCGCAAGGACGGCGCGTATCCGGCAACCGACTTCGCCTACGATGAAGCGGCAGACGAGTATCACTGCCCTGGAGGCCAAGCGCTGAAGCCCTACTGGTGGGACATCTCGAAGGGGCGACCAGAGTTCGGAAAGGACGGCTTCAAGAAATACTTCGCCCGAAAACAGGATTGCGCTGCATGCGCCCTGAAACCCCGATGCACGCCCAATCAGACGACCCGCAAAATCTCTCGATCAAGACACGAGCACGCGCGCCAAAAGGCGCGGGAGATCGCCACGACCGACGCATATGTTGCGTCGGGCTATGCCAGGAAGAAAGTCGAGATGCTCTTCGCCCACCTCAAGCGTATACTCGGTCTCGACCGCCTTCGCCTCCGAGGACCGAACGGCGCCAAGGACGAGTTCCACATAGCCGCAACCGTCCAGAACCTCCGCAAACTCGCCAAGCTGAGGCCGTCACTGGCCTGAGACATCAGCGGAATGCTCTGCCTAACTCGCCGGCCGGAAATTCGGGTCGAGTTTTTCAACACCATCCGGACAAAGCGCTAATTCGCTGCAGTTACTCGAACGACCGCTTCACGGTGAATCTAAATTCGTTCGGCAAAGCGCCTGATGCGTTGCACCAGGCGCCTCTTGTTCCTGTCACATAGCGTTACTTGATGGCGAGGATGTCGAAGTTGTGGACGTTAGCGACCACACCGTCGTCCCACCCGCCAGCGACCAACTCCGCTGCCCGTTTGTTCAGCAGCCCGGCGACTTGACCGGCAAAGTGTGCTTCACGGCCAGCATTGTTGGTGAAGATGTCGAAGATTGCGAAGGATGTTTCGTCAATCTGCAGCGCCGCCCAGAACAATGTGCCGGGTTCGGTTTCTCCGACGATGGGACCAGCTGCGGTCAGCAAGGCTGCCAATTCCGGCCCTCTGCCGGGTGCTGCTTCTAGCGTGATGTACGTGGCTGTCGTGGCCGAGTAGAGATCAACCGGTTCCCTCACCGACAGGACATCGGAATTGTTGATATTCGCGACAACACCATCGTCCCAGCCCCCGGCGACCAGCGCGTCGGCATTTTGGTTCAAAGCCGCGGCCACAGCGCCGGAGAAATGCGCATTGCGCGCTTCTTCATCCACGAAGATATCAAAGATCGCGAGCGTATCGTCGTCTTGTAAGGCAAACCAAAGCACGGTGCCTGGTTCGGTGTCCGCGACAATCGGGGCGGCTCCGGCCAGAAATTCGGCGAATGCTTCGGTCTGACCTTCAGCGGCGGGCATGGCGATGTAGCTGGCAGTGTGATTTTCCATTGGGGTTTCCTGTGCGGCTGCAGATGTCGTGATCAAGGCCAAAGCGGCGAGTGTCTTGAGAATTTGGGCTTTCATGGTCGCCTCCTGATTGAGAGGTTGTTGTGTTTGGTTTCGATGCACCCTTTTCTCATGCCGAATACCTCAGGCACCAATCCCGAACTTCTATTCTTTGATAGACATGTGCTATGGTGAACCTCATGGCGGAAAGTGACGGAGACTGTGGCAGTGGAGATGAACCAGATCAGGTATTTTTTGGCTGTCTGCCAGCATCGCAACTTCACCCATGCAGCTAGCGCCTCAAATGTTTCCCAACCGTCCTTGACGACCGCGATCAAGAAACTTGAACACGAGCTCGGGGGTGATCTGTTTGTCAGGGACCGCGCGGGATGCAGGTTGACGGCACTCGGAAAACTCATGCAGCCAAGGCTACAGAAAGCGCATGACGAAACGCAGGCAGCTAAGGCAGAAGCCGTCCGCCACACGCGACTAGAGCGGGTTCCTATTTCTGTCGGTGTTGGCGAAACGATTGGTCACAACCGGATTTCAGCCGCCGTGGAACGCTTCCGTACACGATTGCCGCAAGCCGAAATAGAGTTGATCGTGGCGTCTGCCTCCAAGCTTATGGCCGGATTGCGAGAGGGTGAATTTGACGTCGTTGTCACAGCGGCGACGGTCAGTGAAGACCTCTATCGAATAGACCAGCTCTATGACGAGTCCTACAAGGTTGTGGTGTCCAAGTCGCACCCGTTGTCTGGACGAAACGCTATTTCTCTGTCGACACTCGCTGAAACTGACATGCTCGATCGACTCAATTGCGAAATGCGCGATGCGTTGCATCGGGCATGTGCAGACCAAGGTCACGAACTCTACGCGGCCTATCGGTCAAATCGCGTGGATTGGTTAGTCGAACTCGCGCGGCAGGGATTAGGCGCGGTGATTTTGCCAACCACGGCAATTCCAGCAGACAGGGGCCTCGTTTCGATACTCATCGACGGCCTTGAAATTTCGCGAACTGTTTCTGCTCTTCGTTATCGGCACCAAACGACGAGACCAGAGACAAATGATCTGATCCGTGAGATTGCGCGTGTGTAGGCGTAGTCTCATTGATGGCCGACATTCGCGCATAGTGCAGTAACTGGTACTTTGGGCTCTGAACTGCCGTCCGCTGCGCGCAGCCTCAACGACCGGCGTGGGGCAGAAACCCCACGCCAGAACCGCATGGCCAATAACGGTGGTAAGCGCCGGTGACAAAAACGTACGGGTTTGGGCCCATACTGCGCTGCGGAGAACGTCCGGAAGGAGCCCTCTCGCGCCATTGCTTGACCATTATAGGGCAGGCGAAGTCCACATAGACTTTGAAGCTAAGCGCTGGAACGGAAGTATGATGAGAGCGCTGGTTGTCAGGGCACGCGTTCCATCGGTGCGTATGTCGTGGCGCAATTTTCCGAAGTCGGGCACGATGTCATCGAGGCGCCACTAAACTCGTTCTGGCGCTGCCGCACGATGGGCTGCTGGATCATCCGGTTTCTTCCTGCGCAGCTTTTCGACGCTGAAGCTGGCGGTATCCATAGGTTGCGTTGCGCACCGTCTCGTCACTTTCCAACCCCGACCCAAGCGCGCCCGCGATCGTAGCTACGGACGTCGCAAGCCAAGCCAGCTTCACATAGTCGAGCAGCCCGATGGCATGGCTTAATCGGGATTCGAGCAGATCAGGGGGCACCAACAAGACCACCGCAATCACGAACAGCGCCAGGAGCACGCCATAATAGAGAACAACGGCGACACTAAGCGTGAGCACCGTAGCCGCGTTATATAGCCTCATTAACAGGGGCGAGCCCTCCGCTTGAGGCTTCTCCCATAGATCGTGTGAGATGATCAGCCAGAACACCATGGCCACCATCGACGTCGCCATCAGGGCGACCAAACGGATCGGACCGTAGGCATCGCTCAGTTGCCAGAGCGTCGGGAAAATCAGCCCGTATGCGCCGGTGGCGAAAGCCACGGCCACCACGCTCTTGAAGGCTGGAAAGATGGTCCAGGGCTGGTTCGCCCTCACCATTCCCGTTAGTAGGCGTAGCCACGCGTAAGGCCTCGGCGCAGCAACGAATCGCACATCGACGGCCATGTCCGGATCCTGCGGTACGATTCGGCGTATGGGCGCCAAGTATCGCAACAACGGCCATCGATCAGTTCGCCCCGTCACGGACTTGCGGGATTGGGGCCGCTCCGGATCGCCAGCAGCTTGATCGTGTGACTTCGGTTCCTTGGATACGAGCTCTCTGAGCACAAGGACGGCGGCGCGCTCTGACCGACGGTACATGAGCATTCCGCCAGTGGCGGGCACCGAAATACCGCCGACGCCTTTTTCCAGAACAGCGTCGGCGACCACGACATGGTCCTGACGGAGGATCGGCAGGTCGGTGATGCTGATCGCAAAATCCCAACCGTGCTGGTGTTTGCGTTTTTCGGCTTCGTCGAGAATTTCCGCGGGATCGCCAGCGCCGCCGGTCAAGGGATCGCAGACGATTTCCACGTACCAGTCGTTACGTTCATCGACTTCGCTGCGAAGAAGGTCGGGCAATATCTCAGCCAGATGCGCGGCCACCTTTTCGGGAAGCTCCGGCGCCGGGAGCAGCCCTATCACCCATCGGTACGACGCTGCATCCATCGGTCTCACATGCGAACCGCGCCTCGCTTCGCTTTGCGGGGTAGTCTCGTCATCGACCGATTTCTGGCTTTCCAACTTGCACATGAGAACCTCCCAGTTCGGTCTCTCACGGACCTCAATATGTGATAAAGCCTCAGCTGGCGACCCAACGCGCGTTATTCATGCTGTCATGAGGCAGTCGCTCGATCCTCAACTTCGGGCGCCGGCCTGTACCGTGCTGCGTGAAGACCACAGCCCACGTTGAGCATTTGGACGAAACGGCGACTGACCGAACGCCCGTTTTGTCCGCACACCGGACATAAACCTCCTGCCAGAAGGTGTGCGCCAAAAACGGTCGATTCCGCCTGTGACACAAACGGTTGAGTTCTGACCGACGAGCGCCCGACAGCGGACCTTCAAACACGGGCTGGTCACCGTCCGCTGAGCGGGACAGAGCCGTCATTCAGGCCCATGAAATTTTCAGCGGAGGTAATACAGCGATGTCCTCGATGGCGTAGGCAATGCCGTCAACGAGGAGGCCGTCAGGCAGCTCACACCCAAGTGGTTGATGCGCAATTTTCCGGAAGCCCAGCTTTTTCCCTCAGCGGTCGCGGCGGGTATGGCTGCGCCGCACAGGTAGGTTTGCCTGCCTCTCCCGGTGGAAAACATACATGCCGGAGCCAAGGATCACGAGCGTTCCAAAAACCGTCATTTCATCCGGAACATCGCCGAAGGCGAAAAGACCGATGAACGTCGCTCCAAGAATTTCAAGATACTGAAAGGGTGCCAAAGCGCTGGCTTCGGCCCGGCTGAAGGCATACGCGATCAACAGGAAGGTGGCCGCTGCCAGAACGCCAGCCCCGGCGAGACTCAACGCAATCTGCGGGTTTAGGCGGCTGAGCATCTTATGTAGATCCGAGGTCATCAGCATGAGCAACACCAGCGTGATGCAAGCATAAGCAGCGGACCCGAGTTGGAACGTCAGTGCGGAGGCAGTTCGCGTCGCCCTACGTGTGATGATCATGTTCAGCGCATAAGCGACTGCGGCGGCGACTGGCAGAAAAACTGTTAGACCAAAGGTTGCAAGATTTGGTCGCAGGATCAGAAGAACACCTAACATCCCGATTCCGATCGCAGCATAGCGATGCGATCCGGGTTTTTCTCCGAGCAGAAATCCTGCGAGAAGTGTTAAGAGCAACGGCTCAACGAAAAAAATTGCGATAGCCGTCGCAATGGGCATGGTTTTGAAGGCTGTAATCAGGCTCAGGCTGATAACCGAAACACATTGGCCTGAGAGAAACGACCATATCGAGAAAGGACGCCCTGAGAGGCGATGACGCATCAGCATAAAAGCCCCAGCTAGAAAGCCAGCCTGCACAAGGGCTCGGACCGCCGCAATCTGTGACGGTGGCAGAGCGCTCGTCAGGGATTTTGTGATGGCATCCCCTGCCGGTAGAAGAAGCATTGCAAGTGACATGGTGATCATGCCGAGCAGAGGGGGGTAGGACTGGCGCAGCGGCGCCTGAACGATAACAGACATCTCGAACTCCTTCGCTGTAGCTTTGCTACGGCTCAAGATCCGGGCGTGCAGGACTGAATGATGAAAGTGCTTCGCGACGCCATCGCAAGCAGACAGTCTGCCTAAGGGAGATAAGAGGCCACTGTCAACGGCGTGAGCGGCATATCTTATCTTCTGGTTGACACGACGCGGCCTCTGGCCATGTCTGAACGGGGCGGTTGTTGTTCATGACCGACCTCTTCCCTGTTGGACTGGCCGGCGACCTGGATGTCGCCGGCCTTTTTCTAAATCAAACTGCTGCCCTTGCTGCGGCCTTTGCGCCATTCCTTCCAGAATGCGCTGACCAGTACAAAGAGGACGCCTGCGACGATGAGGGGCTGAGCTACTCCCCATCTCTTGGACAGGATCTGGCGTAAATTAAGCTACTCGTTGCACCTGCTGATCGGGTTGGTTGATATTATTTCTCTGCCAGTAGACCAGCGCCGGGGGCTGGCCGCCCAAGGCTGAATGCGGGCGCTGGCCGGGTTCTCCGTGGGGCGGTGGCGAGGTTGCCCGCTACATGCCCCCCACACGGTGGCCGCAACGTCGCGGAGGCAGGGTCCTGACCCGTCAAAGGCTAAGATTGAAACCGGACCACACAAAAGGGCATGCTGTGATTAGGCGTGGAATAAGGACCCCGTTAGAGGGGTGATCGGCTTCCAAAAGGGACCCCTTCTGGCACAGGGGTTACAACAGCCTCCGGTTTATCTCGGAGGCTTTTTATTTGGATGCTTGTTGTGGAAACAATTGCGAAGATACGCCGGCTTGCCCTGACGCAAGGCATGCCGATCAAAGCGATCTGCCGGGAATTGGGCATTTCGCGTAAAGTGGTACGGAAGGTTCTGCGCGGTGGTGAGACAGCGTTCTCCTATGAGCGCACGACGCAGCCTCGCCCGAAGCTTGGACCGTGGCAGGACCAGCTCGATGGAATACTGCTCGCCAATGATGCCAAGCCGTCGCGCGAACGGCTGACGCTCATCCGGATATATGAAGATCTGCGCGATCAAGGTTACGAAGGCGGCTACGATGCCGTCCGGCGTTATGCCCGCAAATGGTCTAAGGAGCGCGGTTCTGTTTCGACAGAAGCCTATGTGCCGCTCTATTACGCACCCGGTGAGGCCTACCAGTTCGACTGGAGCCACGAGATTGTCGTGCTGAACGGCGTGACGACAACCATCAAGGTGGCGCATGTCCGGCTCTGCCACAGCCGGATGATGTATGTAAGGGCCTATCCGCGAGAGACACAGGAGACGGTCTTCGACGCCCATGACCGGGCATTCGCCTTCTTCGGCGGGGCTTGTACGCGCGGGATCTATGACAACATGAAGACCGCGGTGGAGACGGTCTTTGTCGGCAAGGAAAGGCAATACAACCGCCGTTTTCTGCAGATGTGCAGTCATTCCCTTGTCGAGCCAGTGGCCTGTACGCCGGCGTCCGGCTGGGAGAAGGGACAGGTCGAGATACCCAAGTTAACCTGGTCAGGGAGCGCTTCTTCACACCAAGACTACGCTTCAAGTCCTATGGGGAGCTGAACGGGTGGCTGCTGGACAAATGCATCAATTACGCCCGTGCCCACAAACATGTCGATCAGCCACAGCGCACGGTCTGGAACGTCTTCGAGGAAGAGCGATCCAATCTGATCGGATACCCGGGCAAGTTCGATGGCTTCCATGCTGTTCAGGCCGCGATCGGCAAGACTTGCCTCGTCCGCTTCGACAACAACAAGTATTCCGTACTGTCGACCGCTGTGGGCCGTCCGGCCGAGATCCACGCATACGCTGAGCACATCGTCATTCGCCAGGATGGCGTCGAGATCGGTCAGCATGAGCGCTGCTTCGGCCGCGGCGAGACGATCTATAATCCCTGGCATGAGAACGGCGGTGCACGAGGTTTTCGGTCACGCCGAACTGATTGGCGACTTCGGTGGTCTTGAAGCCCTTTTCGATCATCGCCGCGAAGGCTTCATACTGGTCGGCGGGGTGCATATTGGCACGCACGACGTTTTCCGTTGTCGAGCTGATGATAGCCTGCTCTTCGGTCTCAACCTTGCAGGGTACAGCCGTGTCGGCCGGCAGCGCGCCTTCCTCGATCAGCGCCTGCAGCTGCTTCAGCCGGCGACCGCCGCCATGGACCAGGAACTTGTTCTTGCCTTTGGGATAGACGAGAAGGTTTTGCTTGATGCCGCCGTCGGCTTTGATCGAGGCTTTCAGCTCGGCATCGGCGGCCGCGCCGGCCTCAGTCTTGCGAACGTTGAGCGGGCTGAGGGCGAGCTGCTTGACGGGGATGATCTTGATGGCGCTAGAGGTCATTCTTATTCTCCGGTATCGGCCGGGAGGAAAGACTTTCTCTCCTTTTGGAAGCCCGGCAACCGGGCTTCGCTGAACTCTTTCTCTATCTAGGAGTGGAACCGGTACCGTTGACAAAATCAACGTTTCGGTTGTTTTTTGTTCTTATATATGTTGCATTAATGCGCAGCGGCGATTTCGCAGCCAAGGCCCCCACTTTGGAGAAACCCCTGTACGAGGCAGGTGCCGCAACAAAAAACGGGCTTCGCGCAGTGGCGAAGCCCGTTTGATCCACGGAAAATTCCGGGCAAGGCGAGCGGGTCAATGCCTCTGCAAAGCCCGTTCGACGGCGGCGGGTTCACGATCAATCACAGTCAGAAGCACCCGCGACGAGGGGTCAACCTCCGAGCGCCCCTGTTCCCAATCGCGCAGCCGTCCGACTGAAAGGCCGAAGCGGGCCGCAAAGACTTTCTGCGAGAGGTTCTGTCGCTTGCGGATCGCCTTAACATCAACCTTTTCAGGAATATGGATACCATAATCCGCAGCATCGGCTTCACCGGAGGCATAAGCAAGGGCCTGCCGCGCGCCTTCCAACATTCTCGAACCTGCTTTGCTCATTTCTTCGTGCTCCTTCTTTTTGCCTGCTTGCGAAATTCATCAGGCAGTGCCGATAAAATCGCCCTCATTTCGTTCCGGTCCGCTTTGCTCAAATTCGACTGTGACGACTTGCTGTAGATATCGAGCAAAAAAACAGGAATATCGGTGTCGGCGTAAAATGTGATGATCCGATATCCGCCGCGCTTTCCCATCCCTGGCCGCGCAAACCTGAGTTTTCTAGCCCCGCCCGTTCCCGGAATTATGTCGCCGGCGTCGGGGTTCTCGGCGAAATGATTGACTATCGCGGTCAATTCCTCGCGGGAAACATTTTCGTCCTTGGCCGATGCCAGATAAGCGGGCGTTTCGATAACTGTATGCATGCGCTCTATATACGGGCTATCCGTACCTTTTGCAAGAAGACAGTACGGGTGAACCGTACTTTCTTCTCAGGCGTCAAGCGATCAAGCCGCTATGCTTCCGATGGAGGTTTCGCCTTCGTCCTCATCCTGTGCCCGCTGCGCATGCATCCAATCGACCGCCTTCTGCGCCTCACTGGCGGCCCGGAAAATGAATTTCTTGTCGTCCTTCAGTGATCGCAGCCAGCTCTCGATATATGCCGCAGACTGTTCGAAATCAGGGACTAGCCCGAGTGAAACGCAAAGCATGGCGGAACCGATCTCGGCACAAAGCTCCTCAAAGGCCAACTCTGATTTGCGGGTAAATCTCTGATCGCGATCAAGTCGGCGTTTATGGCTCGTCGCGTGAATCATTTCATGAGCGAGGCTGGCATAGTATCCGTTGGCTGAGTGAAACGTTGCGATTGGTGGCATGTGCACATAGTCATCGAGAACATGATAGAACGCCTGAGGTTCATCAGTCGTTCGTATCTCGATACCGGTCGCGGCGAAGAACCGATTCAGCTCCACATTGGGTTCCGTGCAGAGATCGCACGGTTCGTCCGGGTCAGCGCCGTAAAAGTAATCCGGCAGCCCGTCGATCTGATCGGCATTAAATACGCGATAGCCACGCGCATATGGCCGGACGACAGTTTCGCCTCTATCGGGGTCATCGACTTCGAACGTTCCATATTTGACAACGGGAGCGGACTTCTCACCTCGGCGAACCTGGGCGTCGATGGCCTTTGCCTGTTTGTAGGTCAGCCAATAGCTCGATCGGTATCCATTTTCGGCAGCGATGCACCACAGGATGACAACATTGATGCCTTTATAGAACTCCCCGTTTGAGCGGCGCGGGAAGCCCGCAAAGCCGGCGCCACCCGTCCACGGCTTCTGCCAGGGCGGAGTGCCTGCCTCGATTGCCTGGATAATCCTATCAGTAACGAGTTGATAGATATCGGGTCCGGTGTTTTCTCTGTTCACGGTCATGCTCCTTTTTCGAGCAGGCCGGAACAGCTTTCTCTTCCTTTTGAGCCCGCTCATCGGGCTCCGGCCGGTCTCTATCTCTTTCGGCCCGAGACAAAGGTTCCTGCTCGGACAGATCAGCGGCCAATGCCCGATGATGGTCTGATATTGTTGCCGGCCTGAGAATCGAGCATTGCACCACGACCAGCTCGAAACGAGCTGGGAGGCCCCAAAAAGGAAATGGAGAGTATCGGAGCGCTCAACATAGTGACGGCTGACAAGCCGGGAGCGCGGGAATTCTCGACAGGTCCGGACGGTGGAGAATGCAGCCGTAGGAGCCTTAGCGAAGCGACGTCCAAAGGACGCAAGGCGGGACCGACTGAATCGCTGACCGGACCTTCATTATTCGTTTAAAGGCTATCGAGGAGCACCGGACGAGCGATCGTTACCCGAATGGGCGAAGACTGCCTTTGGCTGGCTTCGTGCCTCCGGCGTAGAGCGCGGTCCCGAAGGGGCGGTCCCGAAATCACCCGCACCAATGCCGCCTTCTCTCGTTCCAGGCGGCCGATCCACCCCGATATCGCAACGCAAGCCCCTCTCTGACGAGAATTTGCCCAGCGTACCTGCCGTCGACCTCGACATGGATCAGATTCCGGCCGTATTTGTCGGTTGTCCCGCTGTCTATAATTTCGACGGTTCCGGCCTGACCGATCAGCTCCCGCAGCCGGTCCCGAGCCTGATAACCCACTATTGGAACAGCTCTTGGCGGCTTTGATCCGGCCGCGCGGCCAATTTTCGAGCGAGCAGCCCGTGCAAGGACTTCTCGAGATGCAATTCCCCCTCGGCGGCTTTCCGGGCCATTCCCCGCAAATAGCCTCCCGGCGAACTGACCTCGCCGTCGGTCTGTTTTTGGGCGGTGATGACAAGGGCGAGCGCAGCGAGCCCTTGCCCTGCGACTTGTCGCATTTCTGCCCAGGCGTGAGCCGAGACGCCGAGCATGGGGCGAAGTTCCGCGGCGTATGCGTCCAGCTCGCGCCAGCTTCGCGGCGGTTCGGCGGAAAGCTCGGAAATGATCGGGCATGCGGCCAACACGGTTCGAAGATCTATCCGCCGTCCGGATTTCACCGATTCTTCGGGTTGCTCATGCCCCTCAACCTGCCGAGGCTCATTTTCAAGAGCCATCTTTTCAGCGCCGTAGGCGCTGTCAGTTTGTAAACCAGAGTGTTGCGCGTCAGCGCAACTCCGTTCCTTATTACAAGATACAGTTTCAGGTTGGGTTGTATGTTCTAATAGGTGTCCGTCAAATGACGCCTTGGTGTCAGTTTTCTTGTCCAAGTCACTCATGACGAGGGCATTGAGCGCCTTCCAGAGGCGTTCGAAATCGCGGTGCATCCGCTCTAGATGCTCGACGCTGGCGCGGCCGATCTTTCCGAGAAAGGCCCTGAGCTGGTCGAAGCGCTGGGCAATCGAATGCCAGCGGGCGGGCTTGGCCGTCTCCTTGGCGATTTCAAGCGTTGCCATGATGTCTCGCCGCAGCGACGTGATGTCGTTGCGCAGGACGCGCCGGCGCTGGTTGTCCAGGTCGTACCTGTCGGCCTTTTCGCTCAACTCGTCAAACCGCGCCTCGAGCAAAGCGAGGCTGATGCCGTGGGCATGAACGATGCGGCCGGAACGATCGCGCTGGCCGGATCGCCGGCAATTGGCGCTGTCGTGATGCGAGATGATGCCCATGTCGGTCAGTGACCGTAGCGCGGCGCGTGTCGCGTTGACGCTGATATTGAGCTGGCGGGCCATGGCCTCGTTGGACAGCCAAACGATCGGCTGAGATCCGCTCTTCCAGTCCTGGTCGTAGGTGGCGTCGAACAGGATATTGAGGAGCAGCATCTGCGTGGTGTTCGTTTTCAGAACGGGACGTATGCGGTTCAGGAGCCGCCTGATTTCTGCGCGGCTATGGTCTCCGATCGGGGCCTTGGCCGCGAGATCGGAAAAATAGGCACGCTCGGGTGTCTGTCTTCGCCACCCGGTCGATGATTTTAACATTCCGCTTTCCTTGCTTTCGAGCAGGAAGCAGGCAAAGGGGTATCGTGCGCAGAAACTGCGTTTTTCCTCTTGCCTACGATGTCGGGTGAATGCTAAAAAGAGCCTATCAATATCTTGGCTATTTTTAGCACCAAGCCCCCGCCGGTTGCAGCCGCGCGGGGCTTTGTCGTTTTGAGGCTACCTCAAATTGTCTCTCCTTTTTGTCGCGCTGAGTTTGACTTCACCGAAGCCAAAGTAGATTCAGCGGCATCCGCCAACTGGTTCTGTCTCGCGTTGATCAGGCTATAGTCGCCACCCACAGCGCAAATTGCGCTGCCGCCGGCAATGCCTTCCGCGAGCACACATGCGCAGACGGGAGTATTGGCTGTGTTTGCTCGCGCTGTGCTCATCCCGGAACCTCACGCGTCTCAAAACCATAGTCGATCATTGACCGGTATCTGTAGCCGGGCAGGGCGGGGCGTTGGCGGCCAGCAACAAGGCTGCGAATGGCCCTCAGTGCATTCGGGAAAGCGTATCCATAGCGCTCGATGAGCCAGAACCCGCAACACGCGAGGACCAGAGCGATGAAGGTCCATAGCCGAAGGTGCAATGTCAAAAGCAGGAAGAAGAATATCAGGCGGGCATCGAAGATAAGCAGGCGCGGCGTTCGCACTGTTTCCCGCCAGTAAACCGGCGTGCCGTAGATGTTGAAGCTGCTTTCCGCCATCAGTTCGCCACTCCGACATTTTCAAGGAACAGGATGCCGATCATTTGACCGGCCCGAACCTTGACCAGGGGACCGTTCGGCGCGTTGTTGTTGAGGTCGCTGGAAATGGCGTCGCCAGCTGCGGCGAAGCCGGCATAGATGCTTTCGTTCACCGTCGGCTTGTTGGTGATGATGGAGCCAATATTGTCGGAGATGCCGACATATTGCTGTTGCGGTTGAGACAGAGAGCCGCTCAGACCGGATATGAACGCGGCCGCCAGTTTACCGCCGTAGCGCTGAAAATAACGACGGTCGATGTCTGTTTTCACGGCGATGGTCGACTGCTGCGCATCGATCGCGTAGGCGCTGGTGTCGTAATTTGCGCCATCGGGCATCACGATACGATCGAACTGAATGACGAGCGCGCTCTGCGTCTTGTTCACTTCAAAAGCGCCAATGGCGCGGGCGCCATCGAGGGGGCCATTGATGATCTCGGCGATCACAGGTCCGGGCGTATCGGAATCCGACGCGTTCTGGATGCGCGCCATGACCGTGTCGCCGGCGACCGCATAGGTTTGAACCGACGAAGCTCCGGTCGACTGGACGGAACCATTGCCACCGCCCTGTCCATTACTGGCCGTGAGCTGTTCAGGCGGCGTGTAGAGGTCCTGTTCAACGACAACTGTTGCCTGTGAGGCCACAGGCTGCCAGGACTGAAGCAATCCTTGCTGTTGCGCGCTCATGGCGCTCGCAAGCTGATCGATGCGTCGATAGTCAGTCTGCGGTTTGGGGGGTTGCCGACGATCGGCGGTTCGGTACTCAACAGGCTGTTCGCGACGCTCGATGACATTGGCGGGTGCGACGGGCCGTTTGACCGGCGGCGGATCTTTCTTCTGCCCGATCGTGTCAATCGACCGCATGGCTTCGTCAGGTGTCGCGATGAAGCTTTCGTCGTTTTCGAAAGCGGTCTTGGCACCGAGCTCGTTCGACTGATCGAGCGTATTCTGGTAGCGCTCCGACCGTCCTTGCTGTTCGCCGCCGGGCGTACTCTCGACATTCGGTGGGCGTGCAACGCTCGACGATGGAACGGGCGAAGACGAATAGCTCTGCCACAGCACGAAACCAAGACCGGCCGCGATCACCAGAATACCGCCGTAGACAATGCGATTGTTGCGCTGCGCGCTCCGATCGATCGTGGAACGCCGTTCATCGTTCATGGGCGATTCAGTCTCGACTTCCGGCGCGGCCTGGGGCGTTTCGCTGGTATCGGGGTTGTTGTGGTTCTCGTCAGATCGGTTTTCTGAATCGGTCATTGGAAAATTCTCACTTTCTTGACAGAGCCATCGGACGAGATCAGTGCAACGGGCGTAGGTTTGAGTTTGTAGGCGTGGACCGAGCCGGGACCGGTCAGGCTTTCAGTCCAGGATGGTGAAAGCAGCGTGCTGGTCGTGCGGATGTAGAGAGCCTTTCCGTATCGCCATGCCGATACGGACGGTTCGTCCGTGGAAAGCCTCGTGGCGTTTTGTGGAATGCCGGCGCCTTGGACGAACGCCATCATGACCTGGTTGGAGGCGCGGCTCAGCGGAGCGCTGACGGCCGTGGAAACATGCGTGTTAGGGCCAAGACCGTCGACCTGATAGTCGCGCCGATATTGGGTGACCTTTTCGTTTGTTTCGACGTCGATGATCAATGGCCGGTCCTCACCGACCAGAGAAACGGTCAGGTTTGTAAAGGCATGCGGAAGAAGAGGCGTGATCATGAGCTGATTGCTCCCCTCCTGCATCGCATAGACCTGAAACGCATTGGGGCGACCGACGCCATAGCTGGCAATGGGCCAAGCCTTTCCGGTGCGGTCAAAGAAGGCGAGGTTGGAGATCGTTCCGGGTGAGGTTTTGATCGCGGTGGTTTGGGCGGCGGCCTCGAGCGAAACCTGAACCTGATCAGAGATCGCCTTCGGTCGAAAGCCGGTCGCGGGTTGAGCTGCGGCTTTCTGGCTTTCATTCACCCGACGCTTGTAGTCGCGGATCAACTTGGGGGTCATCGGCATTTGAGATTGAACTGCCGCGCCGTAAGCCGTGATTTCTTCCGGCGAAAGCGGGCGGTCCAACTCATCCAGCGACTTGAGTAGGTGGTCGGACCCAATGACAGGAAACTCGCTGTCGGGCTGCTCGTATTGTTGCTGGTCGGCTTGCTGCTGATTAATCTGTTCGGCGCGCTGCGTGCCTTGTGCAGCCGCCTGGGCAAGTCCGCTCGGCGCGTCCTTCGCGCGAGCGGGTGTCGTGGTCACTAGCCCGTCTTATTCATGATCTGTCAGGTTTTCTGGGCAGCGATCGCGGGCACGGGGCGTCGTTGCGTCTGTTTCACCGCGGTTGATCTGGGACTTTGTGACACGCGTTTGATGTTGAAGGTTCTGGGTTCTGCGGGGCATCGGCGCCCCGGCCTTCATGGCGCCCCCGGCTGCAAGGCGCCGGCGAGATGGCGGAAGAGCTCGGCCTCGGGGCAAGCGGCGGCGAAGGCCATGCGGATGCGCGAGGCGGTTTCGGTGACGCGGGTGCCGAGCTTGAGAAGGCGCAGCCTGAGCGTGGCGAACTCGGCCTTGCGCAGGCAATCTGTTGCGGGCACGGCGTCGCGCAGTGTGAGCATCAGCCAGTAGGCGGCGGTGTGCAGGGTGAGGCGGACCTGATTGGCGATCGGTGAGCGGCAGGAGGTGCGGTCGGAGGCAAGCTGGCTCTTGTGCATCTTGATCAGGTTCTCGGCCTGACCGCGGGCGCAGTAGAGGACGTCGTAGATGTGCCCGGCGGAGCCTTCACCAAGATTGGTGACGACGAAGCGGATGTCGAGGCCCATCGTGGTCGCCTCGATGCGCGCGCAGACGCGGCGCTCCACCTTCCAGGATTTCGCTCTGTACCGGGTTTCGGTATAGTCGCGCAGCACCGATTTGTGTTCAAGCGCGTAGCGGGTGCGGATATCCTCGGCGGCCTCTTCGACGAGGCGCTTGAGAACCGTATTGCCGGAGAAACCGAACAGATAATCGATGTCGTTGTTCTCGCACCAGGCCATGACTTCCGCCCGGCCGTAATGGCTGTCGCCACGGATCAGGATGCGGGTTGTCGGCCATGCGCGCCGGATCATCCGAACGAGGCGGCGAAGATGACCGCGAATTTCCTTGCCCGCCGGTGTCTTACCGGGACGCAGGATCATGGCAACGGGCCGGCCAGTGGCGGCATCATAGATGTGGATCGGCAGGAAGCAGCGCTCGTCATAATGGGCATTGAAGAGCGAGAGTTGCTGATGGCCATGAACGACATCCACCGTGTCGTCGATGTCGAGGGTGACGCTTTCCGGCGGCGCGGCATAGCTCGACAGCCACAGTTCGACCAGAACCCGACCCAGGCGGATGACGGTTTTCAGGTCGGGCAGGTTCTCCAGCCGCGAACAGGTCGGCTGCGAGGCGAGGTCAAGGCCGCTGTCGGGCAACCGCCCGCAGGCCAACTTGAAGGCCGGATCAAAGCGCAGCCGATCGAGATCGTTGGCATCCTCGTAGCCGCAGGCGATGGCAAAGATGCGGGCGCGCAGGATGTCGGCCATGGCATGCGTCACCCGTGCCGGATCACGTGGATCGTGGATCGCTGCGGCGAGCCTGTCAGCCAGTTGCAGGCGCCGCTCGGCGGCGGCCAGAAGCATGACGCCGCCGTCCGAGGTGATGCGGCCGCCATCGAACGCGGCTGTGATCTTCTTGGCGCAAACGGCTGGAAAAGCAAACGGCAGCAACGTATCGTCGGTCATGGTGGGTGTGGCTCGCGAGATGCGGTGAAGGGATTGGCTTGGACAACCGAATCCTACGCCAAATCAATCGCTTAAGCTACACCTGCCAGCCTTTTCAAGCCGCGTCGTGAATAAGACGGGCTAG
>PVUG01000029.1 GCA_003001975.1 Martelella mediterranea | reverse complement strand
ATCATAACCATCAACGCAAGGATAAGGGACTATCAACAACAACAGAGTTGATGACCCGGAGTGAGGGCCAGCCTTGTCAACAAACTGGAAACCCTGTCCTACAAGGGCGGTTTTCGACTTTTTTCTCGGGTCGGCGCGCCTTGGTATTTCGGTGAGAAAAGCAGGAGGGCAGGAGGCGCCCTCCTTCTTTCCTTGACCTTGCAATAAACACGGGAACGATGCCTGAGAGAACCGGTAATACTGTCTTCACAGGCAGACGGTTCAACGGTGACGGTGATATCCGTTCGTATCAGAACATCGTGTCGGTTCTGGTCGGCAGCAGCCTAGCCGTCATTCGCCGAGTTCAGGTCTTCGGGACGGATGCTGCGGCGTTGTTCGCTGGAACGCAGAAGCCGAACCCCGGGGCCGAAACCGTTTTCGCCATCTTCGATGAAGGCGACGCCGTTTTTCCTGAATGCTTTTTCAATTGCCTCGGCAACCGCGAAGTTGCGCTCCTCGGCGTCATTTTCCGCTTTTGCGAGTGCGAGCGGATCAACGCCGGTCATGGCGGCGACCTGTTCTTCCGAAAATCCCAGAAGTGCGCGGGCTGCTCGGATTTGCTGCGATGTGATCATGTGTGTGATGCCTTCAGGAAGCGTTGCCGATGTTTATGATCTATAACATTTCTAATGTGGTAAATCTCCGGCGGTTCCGTATACCATCAAAAAAATGTTATCGGCCGGTTTCATCCGCGATCCGCCGGCGGGCCGGCCATCCACTTGATGATGAACATCGCCGGAATGATCCAGATGAGGCCGGTCAGCAGAAAATAGGCGAGGGCGGCCCAGGCGGATCGTCCGTCCAGCACCACGGTTGCCAGCGTCGTCGCCGTCAGCGCATAGGCGATGACGAGCGTGACAATAATGATCGTTCCGATAAATTTGCGCAATCTGACTGGCACGGCGCCGTTTCCCCCCGTATGAAGTGATGTGAGACTATGCCCCCTTGTCCGGCACGTGTGAAGCACGGCGGACAATGTCTGCCCTTAAATTTCAGGCAGACGGACATGGCAAGGCTGATTTGATTGGAGTGATGCCGATGGCAACCGCAACTTCCCCCGCCTGGACAGAAAGCGAGCTTCGTTTCAACGCGGCGCTTGTCAGGGGATGGCTCTATTTCGTGGTTTTGGTGCTGTTCTGTCTGGTGCTTGTCGGCGGCGCCACGCGGCTGACGCAGTCGGGACTGTCGATTACCCAGTGGAAGCCGATCCACGGCATCATTCCGCCCCTGAGCCTTGCCGAATGGCAGCAGGAATTCGATCTCTACAAGCGCATTCCCGAATATCAGCTTTTGAACAAGGGCATGTCGCTTGCCGAGTTCAAGAACATCTTCTGGTGGGAATGGACGCATCGCCTGCTCGCGCGGACGGTCGGCATCATCTTCGCGCTGCCGCTACTGTTCTTCTGGCTGTCGAAACGCTTGCCGAAGGGGCTCGGCTGGCCGCTGACAGGGGTGCTGGCGCTCGGCGGATTGCAGGGTTTCATCGGCTGGTGGATGGTTTCTTCCGGCCTGAGCGAGCGAACGGATGTCAGCCAGTACCGTCTTGCCGTTCATCTGATCATGGCCTGTCTGATCATTGCGGCCTGCGTCTATATCGCGCGGGGGCTAAAACCGCGCCGCCATGAGGAACCGCCGACGGCCGGTTCGCACGGACTGGCCATCATACTTCTGCTCGGGGCTTTCGTTCAGATCTATCTGGGTGCGCTGGTGGCCGGGCTCGATGCGGGGCTGTCCTATAACACCTGGCCGTTGATGGATGGCGCCATCGTGCCGTCCGGTCTGCTGCTGCAACAGCCGGCCTGGATGAACTTTTTCGAAAATCCGAAAACGGTGCAGTTTGTCCACCGCACAGGCGGCTATGTGCTGCTGTTGATTGCCATCCTGCATTATCTGGTGGAATGGCGCGGTGCGGTGGCGCGCGGCCTGGATCTGGAGCTTTCCCAGCATGCGCGCGGCGCGCTGGTGATTCTCGTGGCGATCATTCTTCAGGCATGTCTGGGGATTTTCACGTTGGTCTTGCAGATGCCGCTGCTGCTGGCGCTGTCGCATCAGGCCGGCGCGATCATCGTTCTGATTCTCGTCACCGGCCATCTGCGTGGTTATCGCGCGCCATTGATTGCGCGCGACTGAGGTGAATTCGGCTTATCCGAACCGGTAGGCCGAATAGGGCTTGCCACGGAAATTGCCCCGAAAGACCTGTTCGCCCGTGTCCTTGCCCGCTGCGCCCGCGGCGGCAAAGACCGGAATGAGATGATCGGGCTCCGGCACGTGGCTTTCCAGCGCGTCCGGGTTCTCCGTCCAGGTTGCAAGCCGGGCCTTGCGCTCTTCCGGGTCCCTGATCGAAAGCGCGTTCTTCAGCCAGTCGTCAAATCGGGTGGCCGCCGCCGCATGCCGTTCATCTCTGCGGAAGAACATCTGCATATTGTGGTAGGACAACCCCGACGCAACGATCAGGATGTCTTCATCACGCAGCGGCTGCAACGCCTCGCCGATCTTGAAATGGGTCTCGGCAGAGAGATCCGGGTCGAGCGACATCATCACGATCGGGACATCGGCATCGGGATACATCAGCATGAACGGAATGAACACGCCGTGGTCGAAACCCCGTTCGGCATCCGTTGCCGTTTCTATTCCGGCAGAAGACAGGACATCGCGCACATGTTCGGCAACATCCGGCGCGCCGGGGGCAGGGTAGCTGAGTTCAAATGTATGCGGGGGAAAACCGTAATAATCGAACAGCATGCCGGGATGGGCAGCCGTTGAAACGGTAAGCCTGTCGACATTTTCCCAATGGGCGGAGATCACCAGAACGGCCTTCGGGCGGCGGCCGAGTGCGGCGTCGAACCCCTTGAGATAGGTTTCGAGTTCTTTCCACGGATCGTTTGCCGGCAGATTACCCTCCGGGCCGTGCATGAACGGCCAGGGGCCACCGCCATGGGGGATGAAGAAGACGGGAAGACGCGATTGCGTAGACATGAGCGTAAACCTCGCTGATTGCTTTCACCCAATATAGCGAGGCCGACGACCGGCCGCGATGTCTCAACCGGTCGACGGATTGTTCACAGTCAGTTGATCAGGCCGAGAGCATGAGATCCATGTTCTGGACGGCAGCGCCGGACGCGCCCTTGCCAAGATTGTCAAGCTGGGCCACCAGATTGACATAGCCACCGCTGCCGAAAACATAAAGTTTCATGATGTCCTGACCGGCGAGCGCTTCGGCATTGAGCCGCGCAAGCGCGCCGCTTTCGTCCAGCGGAACCACCTGCACGATGTCCTGACCGCCGTAATAGTCGCTGAACACGGCATGGATGCTCTCTGCCGTATGCGTGCCTTCCAGTTCTTCCAGATAAAGCGGGACCTGCACCAGCATGCCCTGCGGGAAACGTCCGACGGATGGCGAGAACACCGGTGCGCGCGGCAGCAGGCCATGGGTGGTCATCTCGGGCACATGCTTGTGGGCCAGGTTGAGGCCGTAGAGAAAATGAGGCGCGTCGATATGGTCGTCGCGGCTTTCATCTTCCATCTGGGCAATCAGGTTCTTGCCGCCGCCGGTATAGCCCGAGATCGCATTGATGGTGACCGGATAGCTGTCGGGAATGATGCCGGCGGCGCGCAGCGGCCGGATCAGCCCGATGGCGCCCGTCGGATAGCAGCCGGGATTGGCCACATGGCGGGCCGCGCGAATGCGTGCGCTCTGATCCCTGTCCATCTCGGCAAAGCCATAGGCCCAGTCGGGGTCGACCCGGTAGGCCGTCGAGGTGTCGATCACCCGAACGCTGTTATTGCCGGCCAGCATGCCGACGGCTTCGCGCGAGGCATCGTCGGGCAGGCACAGGATGGCGATATCGGCGCTGTTGATGAGGTCTTCGCGCATCTTCGGATTGCGCCGCTCCTCATGCGGGATGGAGAGAAGTTCGACGTCGCGGCGTTCGGCCATGCGGGTGCGGATCTGCAGGCCCGTGGTGCCGTGTTCGCCATCGATGAAGATCTTCGCTGCCATTGTCTTGTCCTGTTGCTGTCGGTTGGCCTGAATGTCTGCCGACCTATATAAAGCGGGCCCCGAGGGCCCGCAATGTTTTCGACTGAATCGATTGTTCAGTGTTTGACTTCGCGGAAGATCACTTCCGGCAGGCTGCCAAGCGCGGGGTAGAGCGGGATGAGGCAGGCCTGGAGCGCGTGGTAGATGTCGCTCTTGCCGGCAAACAGTGTCGTCTGCGGCACCAGATCCTCGGAAAGCTCCTCGTGCCAGCCGCCTTTCTCGTGGTCGAGCAGGTGGTTGGCAATGAAGCTCCACTGTTTGCGATAGGCATACATATGCACGTCCTGCCCGAAGTGGGCGGTCAGGAAGTGGGTGGCGCCGATGCCTTCGCAATGCGGCCACCAAAGCTTGGCCCGGTTCTTCGGTTTGTTCTCCCAGTCGAGCGTATAGAACATGCCGCGCTTGTCGTAATCCCAGCCCAGCTTGAAGGCGGAGACGAATAGTTCATGGGCCGCTTTCGGCATCCAGCTATAGGAGCGCCCGGTCAGCGTGTGAAGCTGCAGCAGAAGCCGCGTCCATTCCAGCCAGTGGCCCGGCGTGGTGCCCGACGGGCGGAACATTTCGTTGCCGGAATAATTGTAATCGACCTTCCAGTCATCGGTGAAGTGTTCGGCCACACGGAACCCGCATTCGCGGGCATGCTTGTTGATGATCAGTTCGGCAATGCGCTTGGCCTTGCTGAGATATTCGATCTCGCCGGTAACCTCATAGGCCTCCATCAGCGCTTCGGTCATGTGCATGTTGCAGTTCTGGCCGTGGTAGCCGCGCACCGGCGTCCAGTCGGACTCGAATTCCTCGGCAACGGCGCCGTATTCTTCCTCCCAGAAATACTTGTTGATGACCTCGGTGACATCGGCAATCATGGCGTCGGCCAGCGGATGGCCGGCGAATTTGGCGGACGAGGCGGCCAGCAGCACAAAGGCGTGGCCATAGGCCTGCTTGGTCGGCTCGCCAACCGGGCCGTCGTCATTGACCTGCCAGAAATAGCCGCCGCGTTCCTTGTCGCGATGGTTTTCCCACAGGTAATGCATGCCGTGATCCAGCAGGTCGTCGCAGCCGGGGCGGCCGAGCAGGTGGCCGATGGCCATGCAATGCACCATGCGCGCCGTGGTATGGATGCCCCGCACCGGATTGTCGCCGCCGACGGGATGACCGTCCTTGTCGAATTCGAAGAAACCGCCCTTGGGATTGATCGACCGATACTGGAAATAGTCGAACAGGTTGTTCGCCTGCGTTTTCAGCCAGTCCCGGTGATAAGGCCTTTGAATCCAGCGCGGCGGTGCGACAAGTGTATTGATCTTCGGTTTCATGGGACAAGCCCTCCCTCTCTCTATGCAACCATGTGCTGCGCCAGCGCATGGGAATGTTGTTCGCTACTGTCGATTGGAGCATCCGGAAAAGCCGCGCAGACTCCATTCAGTCAGTTGATTAGATTCTATTTCGCACAGAATAGCATCTCAATTCCGATTTGCATCATGCTTGATCATGCGCAAATGATGCGAAAAAGCCGCCGCATCCCCAAAAAAGTGACATTTTTCGGATTGTTTCGGGGCCGGTATTGGTTTGAAACATTTTAGATATATTGACATAAAGATATCTTTATGTGATGTCGCGGGTCTGGAAATTGGAGATGGCTCATGTTTGATGAATTGTTCGGGGAAGAAGCGCCTGCACGCAGCGGTGCGGAAATTCGCGCCGCGCTTGAAAAGGCCGCGCGCGATCGCATTCTTGTCCTCGACGGCGCCATGGGCACACAGATCCAGGGCCTCGGCTTCGATGAGGACCATTTTCGAGGCGACCGCTTCATCGGCTGTGCCTGTCACCAGCAGGGCAATAACGACCTTCTGATCCTGAGCCAGCCCAAGGCGCTGGAGGATATCCATTATGCCTATGCGATTGCCGGCGCGGATATTCTCGAGACCAACACGTTTTCCAGCACCCGCATCGCGCAGGCCGACTACCAGATGGAAGACATGGTCTATGAGCTGAACCGTGACGGCGCGCGTCTTGCCCGGCGCGCAGCGATCCGTGCGGAGCAGGAAGACGGCCGCCGCCGTTTCGTGGCCGGTGCAGTCGGGCCGACCAACCGTACCGCTTCGATCTCACCGGACGTTAATAATCCCGGCTATCGTGCTGTAACCTTTGATCAATTGCGTGATGCCTATCGCGAGCAGATCGACGGACTGATCGACGGCGGATCGGATCTGATTCTGATCGAAACCATCTTCGATACGCTGAACGCCAAGGCTGCCGTGTTTGCCGCGCGTCAGGCCTTCCGGGCCAAGGGCATCGAACTGCCGCTGATGATTTCCGGCACGATCACCGATCTTTCCGGGCGCACGCTCTCCGGCCAGACGCCGACGGCGTTCTGGAATTCGCTCTCCCATGCAGACCCGTTCACCATCGGCCTCAACTGCGCGCTTGGCGCCGATGCCATGCTGCCGCATTTGCAGGAATTGTCGGGTGTGGCCGATACCTTCACCTGCGCCTATCCCAATGCCGGGCTTCCCAATGAATTCGGCCAGTATGATCAGGACCCGGAGGAAATGGCGGGGCTGATCCGCCCCTTCGCCCAGCAGGGTCTCGTCAACATCATCGGCGGCTGTTGCGGCTCGACGCCGGAGCACATCGGCGCCATTGCCGAAACCGTTTCGGCCTTCGCCCCGCGCAAAGTGCCCGAACACCGCCCGGTTCTGTCGCTTTCCGGTCTTGAGCCGTTTCATCTCACAAAGGACATTCCCTTCGTCAATGTCGGCGAGCGCACCAATGTCACCGGTTCGGCCCGGTTCAAGAAGTTGATCACCAATGCCGATTATGCCACCGCGCTCGATGTCGCGCGCGATCAGGTGGAGGCCGGCGCCCAGATCATCGACATCAACATGGATGAGGGGCTGATCGATTCGCAGCAGGCAATGGTCGAATACCTCAACCTGATCGCCGCCGAGCCGGATATCGCCCGCGTGCCGCTGATGATCGATTCCTCGAAATTCGAGATCATCGAAGCCGGCCTGAAATGCGCCCAGGGCAAGTCGCTGGTGAATTCGATCTCGCTGAAGGAAGGCGAGGAGCAGTTTATCGAAAAGGCGCAGCTGATCCGCGATTACGGTGCGGCCACCGTTGTGATGGCTTTCGATGAAGACGGCCAGGCCGATACCTATGAGCGCAAGGTCGAGATCTGCACTCGCGCCTATAACATCCTCACGGAAAAGGTTGGCTTTCCGCCGGAAGATATTGTTTTTGATCCGAATATCTTTGCCGTTGCGACCGGTATCGAGGAACACGACAATTACGGCGTCGACTTCATCGAGGCGACGCAGGCGATCCGCGAGAACCTGCCTTACGCGCATGTCTCGGGCGGCGTTTCCAATCTTTCCTTCTCCTTCCGCGGCAACGAGCCGGTGCGCCAGGCCATGCACGCGGTGTTTCTCTACCACGCCATTCAGGCGGGCATGGATATGGGCATCGTCAATGCCGGCCAGCTGATCGTCTACGAGACGATCGACCCGGAACTGCGCGAAGCCTGCGAGGATGTCGTTCTCAACCGCCGCAAGGACGCGACCGAGCGGCTTCTCGATATCGCCGAACGCTATCGCGGAACCGGCAAGACCGAGGAGCGCAAGCAGAACCTGGAATGGCGTGAATGGCCGGTGGACAAGCGTCTGGAACATGCGCTCGTCAACGGCATCACTGAATATGTCGAAGCCGATGTCGAGGAAGCGCGACAGGCCGCAGAGCGACCGCTGCACGTCATTGAAGGACCGCTGATGGCCGGCATGAATGTCGTCGGCGACCTGTTCGGCGCGGGCAAGATGTTCCTGCCGCAGGTGGTGAAATCGGCGCGCGTGATGAAGCAGGGCGTTGCCGTTCTGCTGCCCTATATGGAAGAGGAAAAGCGCCTGAGCGGCGCGGAACAGGCCGGCTCCAACGGCAAGGTGATCATGGCGACGGTGAAGGGCGATGTGCACGACATCGGCAAGAACATCGTCGGCGTGGTTCTCGCCTGCAATAACTACGAAATCATCGATCTCGGCGTGATGGTGCCCGCGGAGAAGATTCTCGCCGCCGCAAAGGAGCACAATGCCGATATCATCGGCCTTTCCGGCCTGATCACGCCGTCGCTCGACGAAATGGTGCATGTGGCTGCCGAAATGGAGCGGCAGGATTTCACGGTTCCGCTGCTGATCGGCGGCGCCACCACCAGCCGCACCCATACGGCGGTGAAGATCCACCCGGCCTATGAGAAAGGGCAGGTGATCTATGTGGTCGATGCCAGCCGCGCTGTCGGTGTGGTCAACAACCTGCTTTCGCCGGAGCTGAAGGAGGGTTATGTCGCCGATATCCGCGCGGAATATGCCAAGGTCGCCGAAAATCACCGTCGTGCCGAAGCGCAGAAGAACCGCCTGCCGCTGGCAGCCGCCCGCGCCAACCGCGTCAAGGTCGACTGGGACGCCTACGCGCCGCACCGCCCGTCGTTTCTCGGAACCAGGGTTTTCGAGGATTACGATCTGGAAGAACTTGCGCGCTATATCGACTGGACGCCGTTCTTCCAGACCTGGGAGCTGAAGGGGCGCTATCCGAACATTCTCGAAGATGAGCGGCAGGGCGAAACCGCGCGCCAGCTGTTCGAAGATGCGCAGGCGATGTTGAAGAAGATCATCGACGAAAAGTGGTTCCGCCCGCGCGCCGTCATCGGCTTCTGGCCGGCCAATGCCGTCGGCGATGATATTCGCCTCTATACCGACGAGACCCGCGAAAGCGAACTTGCCACCTTCTTCACATTGCGTCAGCAGCTTTCCAAACGCGGCGAACGCCCGAATGTGGCGCTGTCGGATTTCGTCGCCCCGGCGGAAACCGGCAAGCAGGATTATGTCGGCGGTTTTGTCGTCACGGCCGGGATCGAGGAGGTGGCAATCGCCGAACGTTTCGAGCGCGCCAATGACGATTATTCCTCGATCATGGTCAAGGCGCTGGCGGACCGTTTTGCCGAGGCGTTCGCCGAGCGGATGCACGAGCGCGTGCGCCGTGAATACTGGGGCTATGCGCCGGACGAGGCTTTCTCCAATGTCGAACTGATCGGCGAATCCTATGGCGGCATCCGCCCGGCGCCCGGCTACCCGGCCCAGCCCGACCACACCGAAAAGCGCACGCTGTTCGATCTTCTGGACGCCGAAAACGCCTCGGGCGTGGAACTGACGGAAAGCTACGCCATGTGGCCGGGTTCCTCCGTCTCCGGCATCTATATCGGCCACCCCGACAGCTACTATTTCGGCGTCGCCAAGGTGGAACGCGACCAGGTGGAAGATTACGCCGCCCGCAAGGGCATGGATGTCGAAGAAGTCGAGCGCTGGCTCGGACCGGTGCTGAACTATATTCCGGCCGATGTCGGAAAAGCCGATGACGCCGCGTAAACGATGATACCGGCGGCGGGTTTCTGCCGCCGCCGGTAACCGAACAGTGCAGTCGCAGCGTATCAAGCCGATGTTGCCAGTGCTGAAACGGATGCAACCTGCCTGGTCGCAGCCGCTGCAACGGTTGTCGCCGGAAATATCGGCTTTGCAGGTGCTAAAAGGCCGACGAGACGGTTCCGTACTACCGAAGATACGCGCTGTATCTTCGAACCATAGATATTTCCGCCACTTTATTCTGTTGACGTAAACGTTCGTCTGTTGCAGAAATTCCATCAAAAGTTTTATATATATTGCGTGTAAAGTGAAAGGTTGTGCGGACGCTTCCTGTCATGGTGCTGAGTCTAATGGGCAAAAACACCTGTCGAAACCATTCTGTTTTCCGGATCTCCGCTATTCGGCGGCCGAAGCAGGAGGGCTATCCGCAGAGAAGTCGCGGTTCCCTTGGAAGGCCGAGGTCAGCCGTGGTGGGTCATCAAGCGAATTGATGGAAAAGTGATGCGATTCCATAATGATATCAGCGCATCGTCTGTCGATATCCTCACCGATCTGGTCACGCGTTACGAGTATTTCTCGCTCGATGTCTTCGATACGCTGATCACGCGCCTGTGTGGTGTTCCGGAGGATATTTTCAAGTTCATTGAAGTGAAACAACAGTCCTGTTTGCAGGGCTACACATTCGCTGACCGAAGAGTTCGTGCGGAAACGTTAGCCAGAGAACACGCGCTTCAGCGTGGCGAGGTGGAAGTTACTCTGGACGCGATATATCGAGAACTGGCCAATGATCTTCCGCTTCCTGAAGAGACCATGGAACGGCTGAAAAGAACCGAGACCGATCTCGAACTCGAATTCTCTGCTGCCACGGCGCAGGGTGCATTGCTGATCAAATTGCTGCAGGAAAAGCAGCGCCGTTTTATTCTGACCTCCGATATGTATCTTCCGCGACCGGTTATCGAAGCCCTGCTTGGGAAATGCGGCATGACCGGCCATGAAATTCTGCTCATCTCAAACGAGTGCGGTAAAACCAAACGGGGAGGGGCGCTTTATGACGATGTCATTTCCCATTTTGACTGCGCCCCCGGCAACATCCTCCATATTGGCGACAACTGGCACTCGGATTTTTCCCGTGCTCGATTTGCCGGCCTTTCGGCACATCACCTCCCGGCTGCGCGAGAAGCATTTCGCAAACAGGCGGCAGGCGAAAAAATTGCACTTTTTCGCGGCAAGTCAGCATTCAAGAATATTTTTATTGCGAACGTCATAAATCGCCATCCTGATTTCGCCTCTTTCCTAAACAGTCCCTCAGGAGACAATAGAGAGTATTGGCAAGCTTTCGGGAAGGTTGTTGTTGCGCCTTTGATGCTGTCGCTCGTCTTTTGGCTGAAAGACCGGGCTGCCGAGCTGGAAATCGGTAAGATTGGTTTTTTGGCGCGTGACGGGCTTTTTGCCAAGCGCTGCTTTGATCTGGTTTTCCCCAAAGGTGATATCCAGACAGACTATCTTGCTGCTTCCAGACGGCTGTTGACCGTCCCCAATTCCGTGTTGTCACCCACGGAGATCGGCAATTATTACCGCGGCTTGATCCATCCCGGTGCGACGTGTGCGGCAACGCTTTCCCGTATTCCCGGGGCGGAGGCGCTCGTGCCCCGGATGAAAGGACTGGGTCTGGATCCGGACAAGGTTCTGACGCAAGAAAACCTGCCCTTGTTCTACCGGATTCTGGGCGAAAATTCAGGCGTTATGACCCATGCGCTGCGTCATGAAGCAGAAATCGTCAGGGAGTACCTCCAGACGAGGGTCCCGGTCTCTGAACGCTATGCTGTTTTTGATCTTGGCTGGAGAGGCAGTCTTCAAAAAGCCATCGATACGATTCTCGGCCGCGGAAATCGGGACATTGTCGGATTTTATTTCGGCACCAATGATCAGGCGCTTTCGACCATGCGCTACAAGCCGAACAGTCACCATAGTTATTCGATGCACAATGGTATGCCCGAATATGAGTGCTGTTCGTGTCAGGAACATACCGACGTGATCGAGTTTATCTTCTCGGCCGATCACGGTTCGGTCACAGGCCTCACAAGGGGGCATGATGGTTTTGAGTGGGTCATCTCCGCTCCGTCACATGCCGAGCGGGAAGCACAGGCCGTCGCCGCTATTTTCCAGAAGGCCGCACTGGAGGCTATCAGCGAGGTCTTGCAGACGGTTCCTGTTGCGACGCTCCAAAGTCTCCACCAGCGCGTCGCGATACAAAACGGTTTTTTCGACTTCCTTCATAATCCCGGCCGGTATGATGCCAGGTGTTTTTCGCCTGTCAGGATATTTTCATCGATCGGCGATAGTGTCGGGGTCAAACTCATCGGCGATTATCCGCTTTGGCGCCTTCACAGGGCAGAGCGTCGTAGTCTCTGGAAAGCAGCTTTTCGCGCCGGAATGTCGCGAAAGACACGGCTGTTTTACCGATGCTCTCGTGGCGTAAGACGCGTCATCCTATGGTTCCGTGACAGCACGAGAAGGTTACGTGGGCGATGAGGATCTGCGTGATCAGCAAGATGGATGGACGCGGTGGCGGCGCAAGCGTTGTGGCCAGCCAGTTGGCGGAGCGCTACAGGATCCAGGGCCATGACGTGACCCACCTGAACCTGGGATCGGGCAGGGAGAGCCATCCCTATCCCGAATGGAATAATCTGGTTGGAAAACTGAAAGCCAGGGAAGCCAGACGCGGTTACCGGGATCACAACCCATTTGAACTTGTTTCGGCGAAATTCCGTTCGATTCCCGACGAATTTGACGTTGTCCATCTTCACGACATGTCGACGGTCCTGTCGCATGCAGCGATAAACTGGCTGTCGGCGCGCATTCCGGTCGTCTGGACGATCCATGACTGTTCTCCCTTTACCGCCGGCTGCCTCTATCCGGGCAGTTGCGAGCGTTTTACCGCGACCTGCGGTAACTGTCCGCAGCACAGATCCTGGCCATTATCGTCAAAATACGACCGTACGCATGCGCTTCATACGAGACGCAAGAAGCTCAGGTCATCCGATGTCTTTTTTACCGCGCCGAGTAACTGGATGATCGAGATGTACAGGAAAGCCGGCTGGCCGGCGGGGCGGATTCAGCATGTTTCAAACGGCGTTGATCTTGAAACGTTTCGTCCGCGAGACCGTTCAAAGCTGAGAGCAAAATACGGGATTGCGCCGGAGGCCGGACCGTTATTTCTGTTTTCCGCCGGCTGGCTTCACGACAGCAGGAAAGGTGCGATAGAGGCCGTGAACCTTGTTCGCGCGCTTTCCGACCTCAATGCCCAACTCATTCTGGTTGGACGCTATTCCGATGAAGCTGCGCTGATTTTTCAGGATGTGGATTTTACCCATTTCGGTTTTGTCAAATCCGACATTGAGCGCGGTGAAATTTATGCGCTGTGCGATGGTACACTGCTTTTCTCGAAAGAAGAAAACGCACCGCTGATTGCTCTGGAGTCACTGGCGGTGGGAACGCCGATTTTCGGGTATTCGAGTGGCGGTATTGGTGAAATTGTTACGAGCGGAGAATGTGGCTTTGTCGCAAAGCCGACTGAAATGAAAGAAATCATGGCGGCAGCCCGCTCCATGATGATCGGTGAGAAACACCAGGCTTTGTGCGCAGCAGCCAGACGACGCGCAGAAGAATTTTATAACTATGACGATATCAGTCGGGATTACCTTGCGTTGCTTGGAAGGCTGATGCGCGAGCGAAAATAAGAATGGCGTTTGGAAGCAAGGGAAGGGGATGCGTCTCCGAGTTCAAGGCCCTTTCCATCTCCAGAAACCCGACACTGTATTTCCAAGCTGTTCAATAAACTTATTTATTCAATTATGCTGTAATAATGAACAGTTGAGACAGAAATAATCAAGCTAAATGCAATACATGAAAATTCGGGACTAAACAAATTGCCCTGCTACTGTAGAAAAGCATGTCGACTCTATTTTCTGCCGTCGAAAACGGTGCGGTCAATTTCAAGGACTGACGAGAGACTGCATGCAAAAACAGAAAGAAGCCAATCAGCCAAACGGGGGTTTGCCGAAGGTCTCGATAATCACTGTTGTGCGCAACAACAATGCCCTGATTGAACGTTGCGTTCGCTCCGTGAAATCCCAGACCTATCCGAACATCGAATATGTCGTGATTGATGGACAATCAGACGATGGAACATTGGAAACGCTTGAAGGTTTCGGAGAGCGGATTGATAAGCTGATCAGCGAACCCGATGATGGTATTTATGATGCCATGAACAAGGGGTTGGCCCATGCTACCGGTGACCTTGTCTGTTTCCTGAACGCTGATGATTTCTATACGCCGGAAGCTATTGAGGCTTCGGTCCGTCATTTGACACGGTATGATCTCGAATTGTCCTACGCCGGGTTTGTTTATGCCAGGAGCGATAGCTCTGCAGCCGCGCTGGCCGATGAGCCGAGGCCATGGGATGCCTCCTTGCTGGTACAGGGCATGCCGGGCGGGCATGAGACCATTCTGGCGCGCCGCGAAGTTTATGAACGTGTCGGCAATTTCGACACAAGTTTTCGGCTTGCCGGCGACTATGACTGGGTCATCCGCGCATTTCGTGCTGGTGTTCGGGCTCGGCCGCTCTTTCGCAACATCCTGATAATGGAGTTGGGGGGCGCTTCATTCAATCACGATACCGAGCTTCGGGAAAACTTCCGCCTGCTCTGCCGCGAATTCGGACCGATGAGCCCGGAGTTTTTGCTAAGACTTTATGAGCTGAAATATTACAGAAACTGGCATGAGCGCACACTTGAAGATGTGGCTCTTCTTCAGTTGCTTTACGAGGCATCTGAAGTGTCGGAGGACCTGGAAGAAGCCGTCCGTTTGTGTGTAGCGCAAAGGAAAATGCTGCCAAATGGAAAAATTCGACCCTCCCGGCGAGAAAACCGGAAACGAATTGCAATCTGCTTGGCGTGGTTGTCGGGCTGCTCCGGAGGGGCAGAGAGAATTGCGGTCGAAACGGCAAACGCGCTGCACAGGCGAGGGTATGCGGTTTCTCTCGTCTGTATCGATGGTTTCTATGGCGGACCCTATTACAGGGTCGATCCCGGGGTTTCAGTCATCAACCTTGGAATTTATCCTTACTCAAGAGAATACTTCATCGATAAGCCAGATGTATTTGGTCCTCTGAGTAAATGGACGAAACATGCCTTCCCAAAACTGAAATTTGTGCCTCGAAAAAGGGAGTATGACGAGTGGAGTGAAGGTTTCGCGCGATATGCGGCGAACCTCTACCGCGTCTTTTTTGAAAAACACGATTTTGATGTCGTTTTCTCACACATGCCCTCGACCTGGCTGCAGGTTCTGGCCGCGCGACCTGAAAATGATACAGCCTGGCACGTCGCATGTCTCCACAACGCACCGAATTTCAAGTTCTATTCTCTTCTCTATGATGCCCCCGGTGATACCGAACGCTATATGCGGATTGCCACCCTGGATAAAGCTGACGAAATAACAATTATCTTTGAAGAATTCCGAGACCAGCTTCCTGAACATTTATCCGGCAAGGCCAGGGTTTTGCCAAATTACTCTTCGTTCGATCCGATCGAAGAGTATGTTGACCGTTCGCAGGCAAAAACGATCTTGTCAGTCGGACGCCTCGTTCCTCAAAAGAACCACAAGGATTTGCTTCGGGCATTTTCGAAAATACAGCAGAAGTATCCGGAATGGAAATTAAAGATTTATGGCGACGGCGATCTGAAAGACGAGCTTATGTCATTTGCAGATGAGCTCGGTCTTGACCCGGCCGGGATATTTCAGGGCGCGCGCAGTGACATCGAGAATGCATACAAAAATGCCACGATATTCGCGTTTCCCTCACTTTTTGAAGGATTCGGACTGGCGGCGGCTGAGGCGATGTCATTTGGCCTGCCCGTCGTTGCGTTTAAGGAGTGTGAAGGTGCTCGTAACCTCTTTGTGGACGGTGAGTCTGGCCTGCTTGTTGAGAGAGACCTGAGCCTGGATGCACTGACCGATGCGCTGACACGGCTTGTCGAAGACGCGGCGTTTCGCGAGAAACTGGGGCGAGGGGCGCTTGAAGCGGCGAGGGCGTTTTCGTTCGACCGAACGATAGCGGTATTGGAAGATATCATCGCGGGTGCTCCGGATAGGTCACGGCGTATCACGCCACCCAAAGCCCCCGAATTTTCTGTCGGTCTCGTGACCAGTTTTGCGGAAGGAGGGGCTGGAATCGCGAAGAAACGCGTCAGTGAAGCCCTGAATTTGGTCGGTATCGAGAGTTTTGAATTTTCTCTTTCTCAATCAACATCCCCCACGGAATACACGCTGCAGTTTCCTTCGGGCCAAGACCCCAATTTTTTTCCGCAGATTCAGATAGACAGGAGTGTTCACGACGGCGGCACGGCCTATTCAATCATGTATCCGGGTATTCCAAATGAGCAATTATACAAGCTTCTGGATTGCGATGTCATAAACCTTCACTGGGTTTCGCGGCTGCTTACCCCGGAACAGGTTACCTGGCTGGCATCAACCGGACGGCCTGTGGTTTGGACACTTCATGATATGAACCCGTTTACGGGCGGGTGTCACTATTCGAACGACTGTAACGGGTATCAAAAAGATTGCAGTAATTGTCCTCAATTAACCGATACGTTTTCCGACTTTCCGTCGAGGCTTCTTAGGTCAAAAATGGTGATGCCGGATTCTATCACGCTCGTAGCGCCGTCGCGGTGGTTGGCCGATTGTGCGCGGAAAAGCGCGGTATTTGCCAATAATCGGATAGAAGTCATTCCAAACGGCGTTGATACGTCTCGGTTCACACCCATTGATCGAACAGAGGCGAAGCAGCATTTCGGATTGAGCCCCAGCAAGAGGATCCTCCTTTTTGCTTGTAACAGCCTCAGTGAGCGACGAAAGGGATTATCAGAACTGCTAAAATCGGTTGAGCATATACCCGATTTTGCGACGAAATTTCACGTTATATTATTGGGAAACGGAGATGAAATTCCGGTAAAACTAAAGTCGTCGTTTACGCCTCTTGGTTTCATTCAGGGAGATAGAGAGCTAAATCGTGTATATAATGCTGCTGATCTGATGATACTGCCATCATTGGAAGACAACCTGCCAAATGTAATTCTTGAGGCCGCTGCCTGCGGCACCCCGACACTCGCGTTCGACGCCGGCGGAATTGCGGAAGCTGTTATTGACGACGTAACCGGTTGGACTGTCCCGAGAGGCGATATCAAGGCGCTTGCCCTTGCCATTCAATCCGTCAACCCGGATCAGCTTAGAGGGCGGGCCCGCGCTTACGCTGTTGAAAACTGGTCCCTTGAAAAGCTTGGAGCGAATTATTCGAGTTTGTTCAGGGAATTGCTGGGTCGCGCCGATCCGTCACATAAAATACGTCGATACGGCTCTGTGATTCCGTCAAGTGAAACCTCGCCGCATCTTGCCGCCATGATGTCTACTTTCAGGTTTCCGGCTGCAGGAAACTCGAACAAGAAAAAAGATTTTTTCCACCGTTTGGAGAAGAAGCTTTCCAAACCTGAAGGGCGATTGTCTTGGAAAGTGTTCCAGACGATCAGATTGTCAGTTCATAGAATCCGAGACTTTTTCCGAGTTGTCCGTAGGCAACCTCAGGTTAAAAAAAGCAGTTATATCGTCCGTAATACTTTTCGAGAAATTCGCTCGAAGTTCGGATGGCGATGATCTGTCTGGCATGTTCCGTTTTTCTGATGATTGTTCGTCCTCGGCCCGAAAGCCTGGCTTCGTGTTGCAGGCCATGCGAGTGAGGCCAGGCGCAACGTCGCCCTTGTTCCGGGCGTTATTTTCGTGATGCCGCACAAGACCCGAGAAGAGAACACACTGGTTGGCCTCACCTGAACCGTCGACAAGGGCTGTACCCGCATCGAGCAGTCTGTCTGCAAACTCCTGCCTTTCAAACGGTATGCTTGTCCGCTTCACATTCTTTCCTTCTGCTGCATGCTTGCCCAGCTCGGATGGCTTGTCGGTCGAGGAATAAATTTAAAAAAAATCCTTGATCTCAATGGTGTTTGACAATACACGGGCCTGACCGGAGAGGTGGCCGAGTGGTCGAAGGCGCTCCCCTGCTAAGGGAGTATACCAGTGATGGTATCGAGGGTTCGAATCCCTTCCTCTCCGCCATTTTATTTTCTAAGCTCTTTAATTTTATCACTTCAAAACAACGCGTTAATCGGCCTTACGCGAATTCAAAGGCTTGTACGCTTCGTTTTCGCTACACAATATGCTACACATTGCGCTCCACAATGACTACGGGAGCGCGCGATGTCGGTCATGCGACGAGGTTCGGTATTCTATATCCGGCGGCGTGTTCCGGCGCGGTTTGCTGCGGTCGACACCCGCAATGAGATCTGGCTGAGCCTCCACACCGATTCCGAGATACAGGCCAAGGCCAAGGAAGCTTTGATCTGGGCCGAACAGATCGAGGCCTGGGAGGCCCGGCTTGCCGGTGACACGGAAGATGCTGAGCTGCGGTTTCAGGCTGCCACGGAGCTGGCCCAACGCCGTGGTTATCGCTACCTGACGGTAGAGAAAGTGGCCGCACTCCCCAGAGCCGAACTTCTCTCGCGTATTGAAACGGTCGATGCGCAGAGAAACGAGCCGCAAGAGGCCGCGGCGCTGCTTGGCGGTGTTGCCGAGCCGCCTATCACAGTCCAACGTGCGCTGGAGCTTTACTGGCCGCTGGCCAAGGACCGTATTGTTGGAAAGAGCGAGGACCAGCTCCGGCGCTGGAGAAATCCTCGGATCAGGGCCGTCACCAATTTCATCGATGTCTGTGGCAACCTCGCGATCAACCAGATTTCTGGCGAGGATATGCTCGATTTCCGAGCGTGGTGGGTCGAGCGGGTTGATGCTGGAGAAGTCTCTCCCGATACTGCCAACAAGGATTTCACACACCTGGGAGACGTGTTGAAGACCGTCAACCGGATGAAGCGGTTGGGGCTGGTTCTGCCATTGACGGATCTTGCGCTGAAGGCGGGTGAAGCCAAGAGCCGTCCCCCGTTCTCCAGGGAATGGATACGTGATGAACTATTACGGCCGGATGCGCTTGATGGGTTAAATGAGGATGCTCGTGCGATCCTGATTGCCATGATCAATACGGGAGCCAGGCCGAGCGAGCTTGCCGCGCTGACGCGCAATGAGATCCACCTCGATGCCAATATCCCGTACATTTCGATCGAACCAATCGGGCGGCAACTGAAGAGCAAGAATGCGCGGAGAATTATCCCCTTGCTTGGCGTTTCACTGGAGGCGATGTGCCAGTTTCCCGATGGCTTTAAGCGATATCGGACAAAGTCAGCAGGCTTGAGCGGGGCCATCAACAAATATCTCCGGGAAAATGGCCTGCGCGAAACACCGGCACACACGCTCTATTGCCTGAGACATTCATTCGAGGACCGCATGCTGGCGGCCGGCATTGACGAACGGATCCGCCGGGATCTGATGGGGCATGCACTCAATCGCGAAAAGTATGGTGCTGGCGCCAGTCTGGAACAGATGAGCGAACTGCTTCAGCCGATCTCATTTTGAGCGAGCAGTAACCTGGCACGGTTTACGGCACTGTTCGACGCCTTTTCTTTCTCAAACTCGATTTCCCGCTCGAGACGTTCGAAAATCGGCACGTAGACCGGGTCCGTGTCGATGAGTTTCGCGACAATCATCAGGGCATCCTCCAGCCGGGCAAGCTCATCCTGCCCCGCAGGCGAGCAGGATGAAGGCTGGCGATACTGCCGACCTTCCGTCCCATGCAATCGGGTCTGCTCTTCCTGTCCCTGCGCCATAGGCTCCACGCCAATGCCTTCCTGCGGCATGACTTTCGTGTGTTCTGATGAGCCGAGTCTGACGGGACAGGAAAATTTTATCCATTCCAAAATTCACGCCAACTAACTGAAAATGTGGACAGATTCCGAAATTGTTATGAATTATTCGTCGTCGAGCGAGCATGAGCGTTTCTGATTGTAAAGGGCGCTCGCTAGGACGCTTTTCGGCGATCTCAACGCCTCTCAAGCCCGAACGGCCGCTTTGCTAAATGGTGAGACCGAACCTGCCAGTCAGCAGTCGGCCCATTTCTGCCGGTCAGGAATGCGCCTCCAAGTCGGTCGTTCTGACTAAGCTCTTGGTTCCCCAGAAGCAGCCATTCACGCGAGCCCGCGGTTAAGAGTCCATGAGGAATTGATCGGTGCACTGGGAATCGCCACATCGCATTGATGAGATTTTGCGAGACTAGTGGGATAGCCAGTCCCAAGGTACTGTGCGGTTCGTTCGTCATTGCCGAAGCTGCGGATAGGTAGTTACTCCCGATCCGCTAGCGCAGTGTGCTACTGTTACCTGGTAGATGATTCCGCTAGCGAACAGCACTGTTATGCAAGGCGTTGCGCGAACTATTCCGGGAGGGAGATTGAATGAACGCGGGACAGTATCGCAAATACTCCATCTTGAAGCACATCCTCGATCAATACGTGCAGCAGGGTAAGCGTGTCCGGCGACGTAGGTGCCAGTTCGACGACAGTACGGAGGAAAAGCAAAATCAGGCGCGAGCTCGATCATTTATTCACCTCTATTTGGCCGCGACCTACGGCATTTTGGATTTCGAAGAGCGTGAACTTACCATCACGGATGCAAGCAATGACGGCGGGATCGATGCCTACCACATCGACGTCGAGAACAAGGTACTGGACATTATCCAGTCGAAGTTCAGGGTTGGATCGAGTAACTTTGAGTCTAAGAATATTTCCCCAGAAGAGATTTTGTCGATCGATCTGGATCGGATCCTTAACGGGCATCGCGAGAACGCCGATGGACAGAGATATAATGGCCACATTTTAGCGTTCATCGAGAAGTTACAAAAAATCCCTGACATTGCGAGATACAAGACGCGGGTCACGATACTCGCGAACGTCAAGGCTGACCAATATGCTCTTGTCGAGCGACTATTTCACGGCGACGAGATTAACATTGTCAACTTTGATCGCTGCTACGGCGAACTGGTGATGCCAACCATCCGCGGCGAGCAGCACTACACCTCAAGCATGCGGCTCCAGATTGATTTGAGCAACAAGTCCAACCGATCTCGTCTGAGTGCCGAGATCATCACGGCGCACGGCCCTAGCGAAGTCACAGTCGTTCTTGTGCCGACGATAGAAATTGCCAAGATCATGTCACGGTACAAAAACTCTATCCTGCGCTACAATCCGAGATCCTATCTTGAATTCAGGGAGCAACGAACGAACGAGGGAATCCACAAGAGCATCGTCGAGAACGAAACCGGCGAGTTTGCGATCCTCAATAACGGAATCACCATCGTGTCCGATGAGACATACGTGAACGAGCGTGTGGGATCGAAGAACCGAGCTCAGGTGGAGATCGTCAACCCTCAGATCATCAACGGCGGACAAACAGCGTATACCCTAGCGCGGATTTTCGACGAGAGTTCTGACGCCGAGCGCGAACGTCTGTTCTCTGGCAAGGAAGTTATGGTCAGGATCATAACGCTACCGCAGATCGATGAAGAGTCGAAAAAGAACCTCATTCTGAGCATCTCGTCAGCAACAAACTCACAGACCGCCGTGTCTTCGATCGACAGAACCGTTAGCAACGATCAAAACCGCGAGATCGCGGAGATCGTCTTCAGGAGGACCGGCCTCCTCTATGAGCCGAAGCGTGGTGAGTATTCCGATGCTTTGAGGAGCAAATATATCGACAAGGACGATGTCATCGAACGGACTCTGTTCACGAGGATCATGCATATCGCTAGCGGGAGATACACAACCGCAGTGCAACGGAAGATGATGAAAAATACTGGTGGCGTCATCCCCGGGATCGATGACGATGGCGTGGTTGATGTCTTTTCCGACCTGCACGAAATCTACATCGAGGTCATAGGGCGTCAAGCGTCCACCCAAGCCGGCGAGAAGATCATCAAGAATCTAGCCTTCGTGGTATTTGTACGGGCGTTCAAGCTAAGGCGACAGCGCGATGGCGTAACGGATTGGCTTCCCCGGGTGATCGAGGATGCACGGGTCCTTTACGAAGAGTTCGAGAATTGGGCGCGGGAGAATTCCAAAGAATTTATCGCCTCACGTACCGATAGGAAAACGGGAGAGCGTAAAGAAGTATTCGCTCTGACCAAGTGGCGGAGAAGTGCCCGCTACCCGAGCGATGTCCAGACCTTTATCGATCATCTAGTTTTGAGCGAAGGCGAGAAACCACCGAACAAGTAAAGCCGTGGGGTCGCTTCCAGAGCGACAGTAACTCTGCTCGAAGGGCCGCTATGTCCGCAATTCGATCCAGCCATTAGTTCAATCGGAGGTCAGCTTCTCTGATAGCCTGGCTTCAAAGCTGCCAGTCTGCAATCGGCCCCGTTTCTGCCGGTCCGGAAGGCGCCGCCTATAGCGACCCTAGAGGCCGCCGCTGCTACGCCTGAAAGCGGCCGTCGTTGGCAACCGGGCATTTACGGTCTTGCTGCCGCTGCAAAGCAGCATGACTCAAGCCAAGTTCATCGTTTGGCAAAGGTATTAAAGATGCCTTGAAAGATGGCGCTGCATGGTGAATTTGGTGATGTATAGCGACTAGGTCATTCCAGAGAATGATAAGGTTGATGCACGCCTGCTCGACCTCTTGGCCGGGCGCGGACAATAAATAGGATATGTCCCCTCAGGGCCGGAGCCAGATCGGCGGTTTTACCGCGAGCGGCAGGAATATTACGCCAGGCTGGATTGTCCTGTCTCAAAGGCGCTGAGACCGAACAAACCGAGGGTGTCTTTGAAACTCGGGGCTATTCAGCTAGAGCACGTCCATTTTACTCGGGGTCATATCCGCAGGAGACGAAGTAGTTTTCGCATTCCTGCGGCTCGAACAGTGTGACGATCTGTCCGACCGTGTTCCATAGGCTGTCGACCGTTCGCTCGGCTTTGGCGCGCAGAAGCGCCTTCAGCTTGGCAAAGGCCTTCTCGATGGGGTTGAAGTCTGGGCTGTAAGGCGGGAGATAGAGTAAGCGGCATCCTGCAGCTTCGATTGCATGCCGTACGCCCTCCGCCTTGTGTGCTGGCAGATTGTCCATGACGACGATGTCACCCGGTGCCAAGGTTGGAATGAGTACCTGCTCAACATAGGCCACGAAAGCGATCCCGTTCATCGCGCCATCGAGGACCATGGGCGCGGTCATGCCCGAAAGCCTGAGAGCTCCTGTGAAGGTCGTTGTTTTCCAGTGTCCGTGCGGGATCGGGGAACGACACCGCTCTCCACAAATAGCGCGCCCGCGAAGCCGGGCCATTTTCGTGCTGAGTCCGGTTTCATCAATGAAGACGAGACGTGCCGGTTCGAGATCGAGCTGACCGTCGAACCAGTCCTGACGCCGCTTCAGAAGGTCAGCGCGTTCCTGCTCCAATGCATGCGCGATCTTTTTTTGAATGTCCAGCCACGCTTTCGCAGCCAGACATCAAGCGCGCTACGGCCAATGGATACTGCCCGTTCTTCGGCCAGTCGCAGGACCATCTCGTTGAGCGTGATGTCCTTTGCCTCCTCGATCAGGCCGATGATGTAATCCTCGTGGGCATCAAGGCGCGAGCCGCCGCGGCGCCCTTGTTTCTCTGGTGTCAATCGACCCTGTCGGGCGCTGGCAATCCAGGCGATGGCTGTCGAAACACCAATCCCAAATCGGGCTGCTGCCGAACGCGCCGACATGCCATCACGTGACGCATCCAGAACGCGGCTACGCAGATCATTGCTGAAAGCTCGGGTCATATTGCCTCCGACCAAATCACAAGTCGGAGCAAGAGA
>PVUG01000028.1 GCA_003001975.1 Martelella mediterranea | reverse complement strand
CATCCAGGAAAAGACATCCTGCTGAAACCATGTTCCTCTTCTTCAGGGAATGACGGCGGCATCCGTTTTGACACGCCCTGGCGACGCTGGCGTCGCCAGGGCGTTATGGCAATGCCGCAGCAGCATGCGGTCCCCGCATGCTGCTTCCAGCCAGTACTCCGCTTCGCGGCCAAGCCAGGGGCTGGAATGTTCCGCCAGAGGCGGAACCAATCCATCAAGAAAGAAAAATATCAAAAGTCCGGACCGTCGTGACGGTCCGTATCTTCCGGAGCAAGCCCTCCATGTGTGCCAACGAAATTGCCGTCCGGATCAAAGTCCAGGACCACCCTGCCATCATAAAGGAAGTGGCGATCGTTTGTGTCGGCGCGCAGCCATTCCCTGCCATCATGACGTTCGAATGATATTCTCGGCGTGGTGCCAGCAACTTTCGCCACCGCCAACACCTTGCTAATAAGCTCAGCTCGGCTCGGAGCGCCTGTCAGCTGCCGAGCGGCTGCCCCAATGCCTTCAGGAGAGACTGCACGTCGCGACCGATTTTCTCCATGTTGGCTTGCTGACTGTCGATCTTCTCCGCCAGTTGTCTGATGGTCTCGTTGTTCGCCTGTTCCGCCGTGAGCGTTGCGTTCACCTGCTGCAGTTGATCGGCCAGTCCGGTCAAGGCTTCCGAAAACTCTTTCAGGCGATCGCCCAGCTTGGGCTTGTCCTGCTGCTCCATCATTGCCAGAAGCGGGCCGACCAGTCCGGCCAGCGTTTGCAGGAGCTCGCGCAATTCTCCCCACTGCTCTGGCGGCGGCGTGTCGTCTTGTTTCATTCCATTTCTCCATCTCTGCGGTTATGCGTGTGAAGCGGTCAAGGCCGGTCTGATCCAGGGCGTCGAGCATGAGGGCCACCAGCTGCCGCTCCCTCAGACGGGTCAACACCCGTTGCAGATGAGTTTTCAGTCCCGCAAGGAGCGCTCTGGCGTCGAAATCCGGCTGAGGTAGTTGAGCGCCGGCGTGACTGCGGTTTTCCACTTCTTCAGTTCCGCCATCTCCGCCTCCAGCGCCGCGATCCTGAACGCCTGCTCCTGTTCGCGCCGCTGCAAGTGAGCGATGAGATGGCGCTCTATGAGACTTTCTGTCTTGGCCATGGGTTCCTCCATAGATGAAATCGGGATGACAGGGGGGAAGCGGCAGACCTGGCATGGCAAGCACCGCTTCCGGATCGGGAACAGGTGCAAGGGGATAGCCGTATCGTTCTGCATTACGAATGGCGCATTCCTGCATCCGCTCATGAAGGCCGCGCGGGGCCCGCGCGATTTCCGCCTCACGCCCTGCCTGATATTCGGGTCTGCTCATACCGAGAAACGGTTGGCCGTTTTCCAAAGCTTGAGACATGAGGTGGCCTCCGACTTTCACATATCCGCCGATCCCGGGGTCACGGATGGTGACGCCGTTTCTGCTGACCGACGTCACGGGAAATAACTCGTTCGGATAGCCATCAGCTGCCATATGGGCCAGCAGCAACGATCGCTTGTCGGCAATGTCGTCTTCGACGAAACCCTCGGCGATGGCGGCAAATTCAACGCTCTGCAACTGCCGCGTGGAAATGCCGTTTCGACGGTTTTCCGCGGCCTGTTTCAAGACAAAATCCGGAAGAATAATTTTCCGTCTCCGCTCATAAGCCAGCGGGTCTGCCCAGCCAAACCTGCTATTCAGCACATCCCGAAACGCCTCCCACAGGCTTTGGCTACCCTCCCGCGGCGGGTGGGGATTGTGAGAAAGGATCTTGCCATTAGCCGCCAGTACTGCCCGCGGCATCAGCACGTTGATCTCAAGACGCCCTGTGTGTGTATGCGTGCCGACCAGAGGTGCAAAACGAGCCTTGTGCGGTATCCCGGCATAGGCACATTCCTGGAGCAGCCGCAGCGAACGGCCGATTTGATCGCGCAAAACATGGTCGCCACCATTGAAGGCCGGCGCGGAAATGTCCTCCTGCAGGAAGGACAGTGTCATCGCGGTGTAGCGGTGCTGCGTTCTCAGGCCACGCACAACGGTGAGCATCAGATCGGGGTTTCCCAGCAGCAGTTCCGGCGCAGGATCCCGTCGGATGGTAACCCGTTTTCCCGCGAGATTTTTCCGCGCCATTTCCTGCAGGAAATAGATGATGGCGCGCAAGATTTCGCTGCTGATCGTGTGACCTGTATGCGGAGAAAAGCCGAAGATCACCTTCTCGTCCTCCGTTTGGTCAGCTGCGCACAGTGCCGTTCGATCGCAATGAGTTCGAACAGCAAACCCGGAGTACACACATGGCGACTGCCCCCAAGTCGTATCGCGACCTCGCCAAGAGCCGCCTCGATTGCTTGAACAGACGACAGTAGCTGAAGCGTTTCGACTGACCCGGAAGAGGGCCGATTGCAGCGACGGCGCACATACTCGGATATCGATATGCGACCGGCAGCTGCAGCCGCCTTCCAGTTTTTCCAGGTCTCATCATCGACCTGGATGTCCCTCGACTTTACCTTTTCGTTGTCCGGTTTACGCGGTCTGGCCATGAGTTACCCTTTCACAGGCTCCGCGAAATAATCGGTTTTCCCCCGGGTGTTTTGCGGATCCTTGATTTTTAAGAGTCCGCGAAAAACATGAAAAAACAAATCGGGAACATTTGAAAAAAATAACCCAGTCCGGATATTCTCTGTTACGCATTGAAATCATTGCGGAAAAAATGAAAATAGACGAGTGATTGAGGGCTATGTGCAGAGAGTTTTGCCGTGTTCCGGATCAAAAATACAACCTTAAGGAGTATTACTCATACTCGGTGAAGTGCTAGGCCGTAAACCCATCAACGGGTTCACTTCGCCGGAGTGATTTGATTCAATGGTATCAGGAAAAGAGGCCATTGATGCGCCGACGTTTTGACCTGACGGATTTCGAGTGGGCGGTGATCGAGCCGTTTCTGCCCAACAACAGCTGCGGCGTGCCGCGAGTTGATGATCGCCGTGTGATCAACGGCATTCTCTGGCGCTTTCGCACCGGCAGCCCATGGGCCGATGTTCCGGAACGTTATGGCCCTCACACCACTTGTTATAATCGCTTTGCCGAAGACGGCATGAAGCGCATCGGCGAGCTTTACAAAATCGAAGCCGAACTGGGCGGTCTCGATCCTGAGGCGAGATTGTCAGCACGCAAGCAACGATCTGCCCACATCATTGCCGAATTGGAAACATGGATCACGCATCATCGCGCACGTGTTGCCGCCAAATCGCCATTGGGCGAGGCCCTCAAATGTATCGCCAAATACTGGGAAGGGCTGCAGCTCTTCCTGACCGACGGTCGTGTCGAGATCGACAACAACACTGTAGAGCGAACCATCCGGCCAATTGCCCTGAACCGAAAGAACGCCCTCTTTGCCGGACATGATGCCGGGGCGGAGAACTGGGCGACAATCGCTTCGCTGATCGAAACCTGCAAACTCAATTCTGTCAATCCGCAGGCCTATTTGACCGCCACGCTGACGGCCATCATCAATGGTCACAAGCAGAGCAAAATCGGCGAACTCCTGCCGTGGAATTACTCCGCAAAGGTGTGAGCGAAACATCGCTTACCACAGGCAGAGCCGGATCGAAGAACTTTTACCGTGGAATCACTCGGCGCGAACAAACGGCTGAAGTCTGCTGTTGGCCCTGTGCGGTCATCTGCACGACAACAACTCAGGCGTATAGTGGAGCACCTACCAGCGGCATAGATTGATCAATCTGGATGAGGCGGCATGGCTATCAGGAACTATCTAATCGAAGGCGTCTCTGGTGCAGGGAAGACATCTGTTGCCACAGAACTACAGCGCCAAGGCTATCACGTTCTGCACGGTGATCGCGAGCTTGCTTATAAGGGTGATCCTATTACTGGGGAGACGATTGACGTATCGGCGCTTGATAGGGACAGCCTCGATTTGACCTTCGGGCATCGGCATCACATCTGGGATGTTGCCAAGGTGAGGAGGATCATAGAAGACAAAAGTCATACAACCGCCTTCTTCTGTGGCGGATCGAGGAACTTTGCCAGCTTCATTGACTTGTTCAGCGCAGTGTTTGTCCTTGATGTTGATGCAGAGACGCTGAAGCAGCGGCTTAGGGTGCGACCGGACGACGAGTTTGGTAGCAAGCCCGAGGAACAAGAATTTGTTCTGCAATTACTCGCCACGAAAGAAGAAATCCCTCTCGATGCGATTTTCGTCGATGCCACCGCCCCGTTGCCGGTCGTGGTAGATAATATCCTTTCCCGATGCCGGGCGTTTGGATAGGACGAATGACCAATGTTGGGGCATCCTTCCCATCGACCTCATAGCAGTGATTTTCGCAATGGCCCATCGCGCTTGGTCAATGTGCGAGGAAAACACCGCTTACAATGGACCACAACGTGAACAGGGCTAACTTATAGACGCGGACAAAACGGGGAGCAGGTCAAGCCGCACTCGCAAACAATGAACAGAGCTCGATCCTCGCTGACAATCTGTCCTGCCGAAATATCGGACGTGTGGTTTGTCGTAGGTCATCTTTCAAGCGATAGATGGTGGAGCTTCAATGACTGAAATGGGGGGGCGCCTTCCGGACCGGCAGAAACGGGGCCGGAAACAGACTGTCGGCTTTGAGGTGCTCTTCCTCGGGAACTGGTCATTTGCGTATTAGCATAACTAGCGTATTGAAACTCGGCATAGGCGGTCGAATCCGATCGGTGCGATGAGTCTCTGAAAGGCTAAAGTATTCAGGGCCCAGCACCACGCCGAATGACAAGGATGGCTACGAGGACTCAGGTCAAATCTCCAATGCAATTTGCCTATCGTGCCGCAGAGCGCGAACCAGTCTATCTGATTAAGGTAGCATGTTGTTCCGGTTGATATCAAAGGTAGAGCGCCTCGATTAAGCTTGTAAAACCTGCCTAAAATGAAAAGGTCTGCTGTATTGAATGGCGCACCATGCCGTAGCATTACCTACGCAGCGGAAATCGGCAGGACAGAATATGATACGGTTTTTCATCTCACGCTACAGCTCTCGCAATGGAGGGGTAAGGCAGAACGAGTGCGGCTTTTTCGGTCTCGGCCTAAGCGTCTGCATCGGCCTCCTCGCGGTGACGCTTTTAACGTTCATGCCACAGCCCGGCAACGCACAGGACCTGTCAGATGATGTTGTATCCGAAAGATTCTGGGCTCAAATACGCACCGACTCGCCGCGCTATACGATGGAATCATTCCTGAACGCGTCAGATGCACTGCAGGACAGTGTTGAAGCCTACTTGGAGGATCCAAGCCTGGAACTTCAGGCCGAGATCGCGCTTCTTTCAGACCTCCTCGTGGATCTCGTGGATCTGGAAAATGTGGCCGCGGCAACTCGTCGAGAAACAGGCATCAGAACATTTGAATATCTGATGGATATCTTTGGGCGCATTGGCCCTCCCGACGTTACGATGTTTCCCGACCTGGACATGGCCTCGGGGGCCGGGTCGGACAGTTTTCGGATACCGAATACGCCTTTGCGAATAGAGCGTGTTATAAACGGGCCGCGCAAAGGAGAATTTCTGTTTGCGGAAGAGACAGTTCGCGTTGCGCCGCGTTTCTTTGAAGCGGTTCGCCACCTGCCACTGATAAGCCCTCTGGATATTGAAAGCTGGGCGAGTTTCGGACCTCAGCAGACAGGACCGCTTGTTCCTCCGGCCTTCGTGGCGGCCATGCCGCCGCTTCTGACGCAACTCTGGTTCGAGACCCCTGCCTGGAAGGTTATTTTTGAGACAGCATTGCTGCTCGTTTTCGCTCTGGTTCTGTTCGGAATTCATCATGCTGTTCGTTCAATGGTCAAAACCGGTCGGGTATCCGTCTTGGTGGCTCGAACCTTGGCCCCGGTGCTGGTGGTCTATTGCGCGAGTTCAGTATTGCCTTTCATCGCGCTTCAGATTCACTTGTCCGGCTCCTTCGCCCGTTTCTATGATGTCGTGCTGACGATTGCCATTTATGGCGGATCAGCCTTCATCTTCTGGCTCCTGACTAGGATACTCGTCGAAACCATTATTCTGTCGCCACGCATCAGAGACGAAAGCCTTGACGCAGATCTACTTCGACTCGGGGGCGCAACGCTCGGGCTCTTCGGCTCGGTCTGCATCCTGGCGCTCGGTGGGCATGCTATCGGGCTGCCAGTTCTCAGTGTGGTGGCTGGACTTGGTATAGGTGGTCTAGCCGTCGCCCTTGCTGTGCGACCAACGTTTGAAAATCTGATTGGAGGTGTAATCCTGTTCGTCGACAGACCCGTTCGCGTTGGAGATTTCTGCAGCGTCGGAGATCAGAAGGGTACCGTTGAGGGGATAGGGATACGCTCGACAAAGCTGCGTGCGGTTGATCGCACGGTCATATCTATACCCAATGCGCAGTTTGCGGATATGCAAATCATCAACTGGGCTCAATGCGACCAAATGTTGATCAATGAAACCATCGGACTGCGTTATGATACAGCTGAAGACCAGCTGCGCTACCTATTGGTTGCGTTGCGACGCATGCTTCACGCCCACCCCCGTATTGATGCTGAAACTGTCCGGGTCCGCTTTGCCGGTTTTGGGGACAGCTCGTTGAAAGTTTCAATCCGAATTTACGCGCAAACGCGTGAGTGGAACGATTTCTTCGCGATCAGGGAGGATGTAGACCTTCGTATTCTGAAGACCGTCCATGAAGCCGGTACCGATTTCGCATTTCCTTCTCAGACCGTCTATATGGCCAAGGATCAAGGGCGCGACGAGGAGCGTAGCACGCGTGCGGAAGATGCTGTGAAACGCTGGCGTGATACGGGGCAGCTGCCCTTCCCACGTTTGTCTCGTCAAGAACAGGAGCGTCTGAAAGGGACACTTGATTATCCGCCATATGGCAGCGCTGATGCAGATGACATAGTTGAACCGGAAGCGGCAGAACCGCTTTCCGATCCTTGTCAACCGCCACCGGAGCTGGCTGAAGAGGCTTCAGAGGAGGAGACGTCTTCAACGTCCGAACGTACGCGGCACCAAGGGAGCTAACTAGGGCCCATTCTCAATAATACCTGAACGTCGCCGCAGTTCTAAACTCAGCGTCATTGCGGGAGCACAGACTGTGTCTGTTTTCGGTAAAGTGTGAAAGGGGCTGAATGACCAAAATGGAGGCGCTTTCCGGACCGGCAGAAACGGGGCCGGAGGAAAAGTGTCTATTGAATGTCCCGCCTAGTTTTCAATCGTGGGCGCCACGAAATCGGAAGAGGCGGAGTCCAGCGGATTGTCAACCGAGGCGGCTATGGTTGAGTCCGGGCTTGAAAAACGTAGTCCTCTGATTGATGTCTCCACTGTATTAGCGATACGCTCCGCATCCAAATCTTCAGCATCGGTAGTCAAGGCGACAGTCATGGGGCCAACGCTCATGAAGTGCGCTATCGTGTCGCCACTTTTTTGGACTTCGGTTCGGCTTCTGACCATGTCCTGCGAAGGCTGCAAGAAGATCTTCAGAGTCTTCCCGTTCGCACCTTGATAAGTCAGACGAACGACGCCGTCCTGCGACGTGGTTGGTTCTACTCGTGACACGAGCCGGTACCCTTCAGATGAGAGATCGGGAGCAGGAAATGCGAGCCAGAGCCGATTTTCAAGCGGGCCCGCCTGACCCGTAACCGTTGACACAGGATGCCGGGAAATGAAGTTTTCCGATAACGTCACGGTATCCATGAACGAGGCGGGGAGCGACGCTCTATGAGGCCGGAGTTCATCATAGAAGTAGCCGAGTAGGCCAGCGCCAGCCAATGCGGCAGCCAGCGAGGCTGCCCGGGCAAGATTTGCGCCGGTGCGGGCCTGCCTGTTCCAGACTGCTGCACGCAGATGGGCGGGAACAGGCTCCACCTTATGGTTGAGGCAGACCTGCCGGAGAAGGTCGTTCTGCCGGCGCACTTCCTCGACGAATTCCCGCGCAGATGGATTGGAATCCAGGAAGGTTTCGACTGCGGCCTTCCGTTCAGGGTCGTCTTCAAGTAACCCGTCAGCAAATGCCAAGAGATCGAGTTCCTGTATCCTGTCTGATCTGGAATTCATTTCACGCGCCTCAGCAAGGTCGGTTTCGGGGAGCGGGAACGGTTTTCGCGGAGGGCGGCCCGCCCCCTGGAAAGCCTTGATCGTACGGTGCCAACAGGCACATTCAACAATTCGGCAACCTCGTCATAAGCCATTCCATCAAGAGCGACGAGGAGTATGATTACACGCTGTTCGGCAGGGAGGCGGTCGAGTGCCTCTGCGATGCCGATGCATTCAACCCGATCCTCCTGATCAGGCAACTGGACCGCGACCCTGTCGATCGCTTCCTGATCATAAGGCGTTGAGCCGGGTTTCTGCGTTCGGACGCGATCAATATAGGTCCGGTACAAAATCCGAAACAGCCAGGATCGCAAACGCCCCTTGTGGCCCCACAGGCGCCACTTCCTCAGAGCGCGTTCCAGGGTATCCTGGACGAGTTCGTCGGCTTCGTCCTGATCCCGGGTTAATGCGAAAGCATATCGCCGCAGATGCGGTATCTGCCTCTCGATCATCCACCGCAGGTCATCGCTCATATCATTTTTCCTGACATTCAGTCGCTACAGCTACTGACGGGTCCGGACAGAAAAAAGTTCCCAAAAAAGAATGGAACCAATCATCGCCTGCTTCCGTCTGTTGTGTCGCCATGAAGGCAAATCAGTCAATCCGCGACGGCATGCAGCCTGTATCGACGTTGCAAATTGAAAGGACGACATGACCTACTCAATTCAGAGGAAAATCGCCGCATCCATGATCGCCGTTGCCGCGTTCTCGATGTCTTCCACGGCCGTCTTCGCGCAGCAAACCCAGGTGCCGGCCCCTTCTTCCGGCGCGCAGGGTTCGCCCGCGATCGAACAGGACGTGATTGATAACTTCGCAGAGGCGTCGATTGAGATCCAGCAAATCATGGTCAAGTGGGAGCCTCGGATCAGCGGCGCGCAAACCGAGGCCCAGGTCGAGACGCTCCGGGAGGACCAGCGGGAAGAACTCGTAGCGGCTCTGCAGGCCAATGACCTTGATATCAGCACTTACAACAGGATCTATCAGGCGGCCAGCAACGATCCCGCGCTCGCCCAAAGAATTCTGCAGCGGCAGGAGCAGTTGCAGCAGTAGCGGCTAGCCAATCTGACGATATGTCGAAATCCGAGCCGGCCGTGACAGGTGAAATCCTCAGCGGCCGCAACAAAGCCGAAGGAGAACTGAACAATGCGAAAATTGCTCACCCTGGCCATTTCCGGTCTGATGCTCTTGGGACTTGCCGCATGCGGCGACGAAAATGCGGGCGACAACGCAAGCAGTGACCCTGACATGTCGGCCCCGGCGGAACCTGGCATGGCTCCGGCGGATCCCGGCGGGGCTACAACGCCACCGAGCCAAGGCGGCGGTACGGATCAGGGTTCCGGTTCAGGCCAGTTCTGAAATATTCTTGACAATAGCCGAGACGGAACCGGTGTCCTCCGGTTTCGTCCTATGACCTATGGACTTCAGCGGGTTGGTTCACGTGTTGTCGCTGGGAAAAGGCGATCCAGTGTATGGAATGCAAAGGCCAATGGCTGTTGTGATCTGAACCTTTTGAGATGCGGATCAAACAAGGCAATGATGCGATGTATAAAACTGCGATGTGTTTAATTTTCGGTTTTGCATTTCTGGGATTGACCGCCTGCAACGGCAACCAGACGAACCAGGCAAACAACTCCTATTCCTATACCGGCTTTGACAGCAGTGCACCTGTCAAGGTGGATCCCGAGGCAGACGGCAGTTCGTTCTGATCCTCACGGGTTGCTTCCGGTTGATCGTCTTTCGCTCAAGTCGGGCAGCTTTTGGCACAAGCGAGGATCGGGATTGTCGGCAGCCTTGCTTGGCTTGTGTGATCCTGCTCGGCATTGCCTCCCGATGAAGGGAGAGGTCCCGGACCGCCAACACATGCTTCCACCGTTCGAACGGAGAATGATACATTGAGCAGGGTTTCCACAGCGATTGCCGTCACCGGATTTTTGTTTTCCGGTGCGAGCTTGGCCGAGGATTACAGATGCGCGAGCTTCGCGAATGACGTTTACGGGCAAGATGCCGGTGAGGCGAGTTCGAGCTATGAATTTGCGGTATCGCGGGGCATCGTGGATGGCGTATTCGTCGCCAGTCAGAGATCACCACTGGCAGTCTCGCAAGACCAGACGCGGGGACAGTTCAGGCGCGCCGTTGCAGTCAGGTGTTCCAGCCATCCGGACGAGACAGTTGAAAACGCTGCGCTCACTGTTTCAGGATTGCTTCCGGACGCTTCTGAATATCGGTCTATGGCGCCACTTGATTTCAATCTTGCGAAGAGTTCCATCGTTGGAACGAAAGTATCATTATCCGGTGACCTCTCAGTTGGCAGCGACTCCGCGACCCTTTATAGCGACGAAATGAATACGAACTCAATCAAGATCGACATTTCTCAACTCGCCCAAACCGACCGGGAATACCTTACGGAGAACTGCAGAGGACTTTGTCAGATCACCATCAATGGCGCAGTATCAAAGTTCAATTTCAGCGAAGGACTGAAGGCCGAAAGTATTGCGCACGAATGATTCAGGGCGTAATTTCCGCGGGTGGCAGAACCGCCATTGGTGCCGCGCACAGCCCTCAGCCGACGACACCATAAAGGGGGTGCGATTTTCCGCCCCCCCCATTCTCTGGTTGCCGACAAAATTCAGGAAGCAGCGTCGATGTTGACCCCACCCTTCGTGGCGATCTCTGTCATGCGCCGGTCGCCGTCGTAAGTCTGATCGAGACATTTCTCCAAAATCGCTGCGTCACCGTCCAGACCTAGCCGGTTGGCGAAGGCGGTCAGCGTTCCGTAGCCCGCGAGCGCGTAATGTACCATACGCTGGTATTGCGGAATGATCGCGGCGTCGCGCACGTCAGAGTCTGTGATCTCATTGGACAAGCCATGGGCGCGCGCTTCTTTCACAAGGCCTGCCATTCCCTTGCAATGCTCCGCGTTCGGCTTAATGCCGTGATCATTGCAGAGCTTTTCAATCTGAGCGATGCCGTCGGCAATACCGTTGGCACCGGCGATCAAAGCTTCGGACAGTTTCTCATCCTGAGCGGCGCGGCCTAGCTCGGTCACGACGGGCAGGCACTGGGTGTTTGCGCTCCAGATGTCCTGCAATTGGTCAAGGTAAATGTCTTTGAGCGAACTCATGGCCATTTCGATCTCCTTTGTGTTCGTTAGTCACCCAACGAGTAGTGCATTGGAATGTTCCTCTGATTGATACGGCTTGCCTGTATGCTGTTGCCCGCCCAAGTCACCGCACCGAACGTCAAATTAATGAACTTGACTACGTTCGCAGGCCCTGTAGCCAACGGCGGTTCGGCGGCGCTGATCCGGAGTGCGAAACGACAGACTTCGGGGCGCGTCGCGGGCGGACGGAAAGGGGAGCCGGGAGGATAATGGCGGGTTTTGGCCTCGGAAATTGGCGAAACAGACATTCGCGCTTAGGAGGCGCATGGCGTTTCCGGCCCGTAGCGGACGCTCGATTGCTGCGCAGCGAAGGTTCGGTTCGAGCCCCGAAACAGACACGCGGGCTCAAAGCGGTGGCGCGGCGCATCACTAACTAAGCGCGACATCTTGCTGGATGGCCTGAAGCGCAGATTGGAGACGGCGCTGTCCGGGGCCTCCGAGCCACCCCCTAAGCGTCATGAGCGCGCCGAACTCGTCGTTGAGCGCCGCGATATCAGCGCCTCGCGCGCCTTGCAGCCGGTCGAAAAGTGCGGCATTGCGGCAAGAAATTCGTTTTCCGCCAGCAGCGCATCAGGGAAACGATGATAGGTGACGGGCTGTCCCGTCACCGCGGTCAGAGCATCCTGAATTTGGTGGAGGCCCGTCAAATCATCCCCTGCGATAGAGATCGTCTGTCCGGCATAGCGAGCGCTCCGGCACAGGACCGCCGCCGCGATTTTGCCAATGTCCTCGCTGGCGCTCACCTGCATGGACTGCTCGGGGTGCAGCAAGAATGTGATCCTGCCCTCGTTTAGCCCTATGCCCGGAAGTGTCAGCAGCTCCATGAAGGTGGCAGGCCGCAGGATCGTGCTGGCGACACCTGACCGGCGGACACAGTCTTCGATGTCCAGCTTGGTATCAAGATTGGCAAGTCCGGTCGGGCCCTCGCTGATGATGTCGGCAGAGCTGTAGACGATGTGATGCACGTCAACCTGCACTGCAAGATCCACGATCGCCTTGCCGTAAAGAACTTTTTGCGCGTCCGTGATGCCCGATCCGGCCGCTCCGGAACTAGGTTGCACGCTGAAAACGCTCTGGACACCCTCCATGGCTGCCCTCACGGACATGGTATCCGCGAACTCGCCACAGACAAGCTTCACGCCGAGGTCAGTGAGACGGAGAGCGGCGGGGCTATCGGAGTTGCGGACGAGAGCGCGGACCGGTCGGCCCAGTCGCGCCTCGGTGCTTCCCATTTCTCCTCGCGCGTTTTGCGCCAGAGCAGGGAAAGTGCCAGCATCGGCGCTGTGGTGTTAACGTTCTGCGATGGCAGGCCTGCGGCCAGCTGATTGGCGTACCAAGCCTCGAGAATGGCTTTGGCCTTGTCGTCGCCGGTCTGCAGCCAGAGTTGGGCGAGACCATAAAGCCCGACGCCCTGCGGCCATTCCCAGTTGTCGAAGCTGACATAGTCGCCCTTGGTGCCATCGAGATTGGGCTCGTCGAAATGACCTTCATCCTTCAGCCCAATCAGCCCGCCAACAAGGCGGCCGATCCAGTCGGTCAACAGCACACGATCGATCATCGTCGTTTCCTCCGTATGTTCGTGACTTTCAGTGTCCGGCAGCGGCGAGATCGGCCAGGATCATGCTCTTCGCGCAATCATGGACGATGCTTGCCGGCCAGTCCGGGTCAAAACCCCGCGTGCCGGTCATCCGCTGGAAGGCAAGTTGCTTGCCGGCGCCGGTGAGGATCATCGCCGCATCGCGTGCACCCGCAATCGTCTCCAGCCCGACCGAAATGCCGTGGGTCGGGACCTCGGAGATGTCCGCAAAACCCGGAAAGGTCGACATGTTGTCGATACGGGTTTCCTCGGCAAGCGTGAGGACGCGGGTGAGCGAGTGCCGTGGCGTACCCGGCGGATTGAAGGCCACATGGCCATCGCTGGCACCGGAAGCGAGGATGAAGAAATCGAGCCCACCTGCCTCGGCAATGCGCCGGTCATAGGCCTCAGGCTCATCAATATCCGCAAACCACACGTTTTCGGTGGGCAGGTGATCTTCAGGCGGCAGGACAGCGTTCAGAAACTGCCGGATCTCTCGCTCGGCGAACCCCTGGCATGAATAGTGCGCCTCGGGCGCCGCGAGCCGCAACGCGCTGGCGGTATCGGCCAGTACATATTCATCCATCATCACCAGCACGAGCCCGGAAAGATCGCGTGGTGCCTGCCACAGCATATCAGCAAGTGCGGCATAAACCGGTCGCGGCGTGCGCCCAGTCGGGCATCCGAGAAGATAGGTCTTGCCGGCAGCCCGGGCCGCGTCGAAGCCGTCAAGAATGGTCTCTGCCACGTGGCGGCCGATGGCTTCGGGCGTTGGAAGAATGCGGCACTCGGTCATGGTCAATCCTGTCTGCATTTCGTCCCTCTGCCGTAACCAGCGCGGGAGAGGAGGGTTTCAAAGGGACCGTCGGCGGTCGGTCAGGCGGGGACGAGGCTGACCTGCGGCTCAACTGTGGAGGCCATGAAGGGGCGCTCCACACCGTCCACCGTCAGCGGACCGTCGAAGGAAAGCGCGAACTGCCGCCCGGCGAGGGTGATGGAAAGGCTGCGGCTAGCGGCATCGAAAACGGTCTCCGCGGCAAGGTGGCGAGCGACGAAGGTTTCGAAATCGCCATCGCGCAATTTCGAGCCGACAGTGACGACCCAGCCGTTGACCCGGCCGTCCGAGCGCCACTCGACACCACCCGTCGGCCCGGTTTTGACCGGCGAAAGCCCGTTGGTCGCCCAGACAGCGGCGTATCCATTGCCACTTTCGGCAAAGAGCCAACCGTCTCTCGCCTCCAGCCTGTCGAAATGTTCCTCCGGCGCGAACAGATGAGTGAAGCGCACGCGGGCATCCTTCAGATCGTAGATCGCCAGCGCCACGCCACCGTCTTCGGCAAGCCGCGGCAAAACGCCGTTGCCTGACCAGAACGAGGGGCGCTGCTCGCCCCAAGGATCTTCCTCGCCCGGATGGTTCACCCAGAGCCGCGCCATCGGATCGCCCGAAAGCAGCACGTCAAGAACATGCTGCTGGTGTCCGTGCTCGCCCGTCTCATGGTCGACGACGGTCGAGAGCATTGCGGCATCGGTGCGGAACAGCTGGATATGGGCGTTGTGATCAACGCCCTGCGTATAACGGGCCTGCAACGCATCGGCATTGGCCCACTTCGCCCATTCGGCGCATTCGGCCGGCGGCACGTAGTCGCTGACGCAGAAATAGGGAAGCGCCAGAACAGCGGAAGTGAGATAACCGCCACCGAAGGCAACGGCGGCGAAGGAGGAAAGCTCAGTCAGCGGCCCCGCCCGCAGTTCCTTGTCATAGGCACGTCCCTGCGAACCGCCGGAAACACCGGCAAGCGTGTGCAGGCTGAACATGCGGAACAGCCGGTCGATCAGCCCCTTCGCGCGGGCTTGCAGCGGATCATCGGCAAAGATGTAGATGGCGAAGAGACCAATGAAATCGATCGGGTAATAGGCCGCCGAGTTCCACTCGATAAAGCCGTGCTCTTCGATGGAGTCGAGCCAGGCACCAAGGCGCTCCTCGCCGAGTGCCTGCTGTTCGCGGCCGCTGCGGCCGGAGCACTCAAAGCGCTCGTCCGAGAAAAGCCGGCCGGCGATGAATTGGCAGACATGGAAGCAAAGCGTATGGTTCTCGCTCCAGAACCACATCACGTCATTGCTTGGCTCATCCACCCAGTATCGCCACCCTAGGATGGCAGTGCGCAGCCTTCCGGCAAAGCCTTCCGGCAATGCGTCGCGGTGCCTGTCCCAGATCAGCAGCAGCGCGACCATGTGGAAATCCGAGCAATCCTCACGCGCTTCCACCAGATCGAGCGTCCAGGAGAGGATGTCGAACAGCGAGACCGGATCGACCTCGCCGCTCTCGAGCATGGCAAGCGCCTTGCCGGCGAGCCGGTCGCCATTGTGCGAGAGCCGGGAGAGCGCCGCCTTCTTGCGCGCTTCCAGCGTTGGGCCAAGATCAGTCTCGCGCCCAACTTTGAGAAAGGCGGCGCCGATCGTCTGCTCGACGCTGACATCACCGGCTGAGAAGGTCATGTCGACGAGGTGATAGCCGTCGCGCACCCTGCCGGCATCGGCGACGTGAAGGTCGGTCTCGCCTGCCTTGAGCACGCGGTCCTCCAGCAGGAAGGTCTGTCGGTCATGCCCGGTCGAATGCACCCTGATCGTAACCGGGACATCGACGGCGACGGCCTCGTCAAAACGCAACACAAAGGCATCGTTGCCGGTGGTGACATCGTGGAGCGGTCGGCCGGTGCCCGCAAGCCTTGCAAGCGCGGCGACGAGATCGGGATCGGCATCGGCGACGATCCGGTTCTCGATCGGCCGTTCATCCAGGCTGACCATTTCGAAGAACCAGTCGGTATCCCGTTCGAACAGGTCTTCGGCGTGCAGCAGGATCTCGTTTTCGCCAGCGCCGAACATCAGCGAGATTTCTTCGGAATGTTCGACATTGCGTTCGAAAGGCTCGAAGCGGACGCATTCGGCGCCGTTCAGCCAGATTCGCACCCCGCCGCAGGTCGAAAGACGGAAGCGATAGCGATCGGGCTCGGAGACCTTGAGCACGCAGCGGCACCAGACGCGCCTGTGCTCCGGCGTATAGGCAAAATCCGAGAACAGCACACGACCGCCTTCGGCCGGCGCGTGCACCCGCTCCGTCCGCCAGCCCGTCCATGGCGCAATCGGGCGCCCGGCCATTTCATTCAGGAAAGCTGCACGACACGGCAATGGCCTGAGCCCGGGGACCCCGTTGCGAAACCGGTAGCCGACGGGATCATGCGAGGGCGCTGGCATGCCGGGAAAACCTGCGATGATGACGGGCGAGAGTTCCCAATGGGCAAGCGCTTCCCCTGCCCTGACGATTTTCGCAAGGCCGGATGCCGGATGAGCCATGATTTTCCTCCGCGCGGCCGCGAGCGCTCACTCCTTGGTGGCGCCCGAGAGCAGGCCGCTCATGAAATAGCGTTGAAGACTGATGAAGAGCACGAGCGTCGGAATGACCGAGAGCACCGACATTGCCAGAAGACGCGGCCAGTTGATATCCCACTGCCCGACATTGTTGGCGAGCGCGAGCTGCACCGTCCACTTCGACTGATCGGTGATCAGCAGATAGGGCCAGAGATAGTCGTTCCAGCGCCAGACGAAGGTGAAGGCGGCAAGGGCGGCGATCGCCGGAATGCTGAGCGGCACGATGATGCGCAGGAAGATGCGCCACTCCGGCGTACCGTCGATGCGGGCCGCCTCGAGCAAGCTGTCCGGTATGGAGCGGATGTACTGACGCATGATGAACACGCCCGTCGGCGTGGCCGCCGGCGCCAGGATGAGGCCCCACAGCGTGTTCAGAAGATGCAGTTCCTTGAGGATGATGAAGATCGGGATGAGGATGATCTGCAACGGGATCATCAGCGCCGACATGATGATCAGGAAGATCACCGTTTCACCCTTGAAGCGGAACTTGGCGAGCGCATAGCCCGCCATCAGGCTGATCAGCACCGACAGCGCCGCCGAGGCAACCGCAACGAATAGCGAGTTCTGGAAGTAGAGGCCAAAATGGTCCTGCGAGATCGCGGCGCGGAAGTTCTCCAGCGTCGGGCTCGTCGGCAGAAGCTGCGGCGGCCAGGCGAAGATCGCCTTGGACGATTTCAGCGAACTGGCCAGCAGCCAGAGCGGCGGCAGCAGGAACATCGCCAACGTGAGCACAATGAGCGGCGCACGCAGATATCTTGCACGGTTCATGTCTTCTCCCTCGACATGCGCAATTGCACGATGGTGAGCAGCAGCAGCGCGACAAACAGGATGGCGGACTGCGCAGCGGCGATACCGGCGGCGTTCGGCTTGCGGAACGCGGTCTCGTAGATGGTCTGGATCAGGTAGACCGTCGAACGGCCAGGTCCGCCACCCGTCAGTGACACGACAAGCTCGTAGACCTTGAACGCCTCGACCGAGGCAAGGATCATCACCAGCGACAGCGTCGGCTTCAGAAGCGGCAGCGTGATCCGCCAGAATGCCCGCCACGGGCTCGCCGCATCGATACGCGCCGCCTCGTAAAGCTCTTCCGGGATCGTCGTCAGCCCGGTGATGATGATCATCATGTAGAAGCCGGCATTGGCCCAGACCCAGACGAGCACGACGGCGATCTGCGCCATCGAGGCATCCTGAAGCCACGGAACCGGTTCGATCGACACCAGAGAAAGCACATAGTTGATCAGCCCGGAATTGAAGCCGAACAGCCATTTCCATACCACGCCAGTAATCAGCAGGCTGATCATCGCCGGGAAGAACACGACTGCGCGCACCGCGCCGGATCCGAAGAAGGTCCTCTTCAAAAGTAGCGCCAGCAGCAGCGACACGATCGTCACCAGCGGCACGGCGAAAACGACGAAGCCGACGGTGCGCGCCAGGACGCCGAGAAACTCCGGATTCTCAAAAACCGCGACGAAATTGTCGAAGCCGACGAATTTCGGCCAGGTCGCCGGCACCCGTTCAGTGACGACGATGCCGCGCCGGAAAAGGGACATGAACAGCCCCTGCGCCAGCGGGTAGATGCAGAAGGTAACAAGAAGACCGACGGTCGGCAGCAGCAGCAGATAGGGAAACATCTGCTTTACCAGCCGGCTGCGGAGGCTCGAGCGCACCGTGGTCCCAGGCGGGGGATTGTCCCCGCCTGGTCTCATTTCTGCCTTGGTAGCAGGGGTGACCGCTTCCTGCTGCATTTTACCGCTGATACTCATTGGGCGTCTGCGGCAAGCGCATCTTCGGCGGCCTTCCGGATCTTGGCGATCGCATCGGCAGACGATATCTGGCCGGCGGCCACCTGGTTGACCGACTGGATGATCGGATCCCAGACATATTGCATGGCCGGGTTACCCTGATCGGTCGCGGCATAGACGGGGCTCTCCGTCAGCTCGGCCTGGAAGCGCTGCAGGGCTTCAGAAACCGTGGCATCGCCGTAGTCGATCGCCGGAATGTCGAGGTTGGCGGGGATCAGGAAGAGCGGCTTGTTGAAGGCGCTCTGGCCCTCTTCCGTCGCGGTCAGCCATTCGATGAAGGCGGTTGCCTCATCGGCATGTTCGCTGGTGTTGAAGCCGACGACATAGTCGCCACCAACCATGCTGGACTGTACCGTGCCATAGGGCGTCGGGCCGGCGCTCCAGGTGAAGTCGGCATCGGCAGCAAGGCTAGGCACCTGCCAGCTGCCCGACATCCAGGCAACAGCCTGGTTGTTGAGGAACAGGCTCTTCGGGTTATCCGAGCTCGAACCGGAGAACAGGCCGGCCGGCATGTAAACGTCGGCGATCTCTATGAACTTGTCGAGCGTCGCCGTCGCCTTGTCCTGATCGAATACGACCTCGTAGGGCTCTTCCTCGGAGAAGAGGTGGTTGCCGTACTGGAATTCGAAGGTCAGCCAGCGGCTGGCCGAAACGTCCCAGACCAGCGGATAGCGGATGCCGGCGGCCTCGGAAGCCTCCTTGGCGTTGGCAAGGAACTCATCCCAGGTCCAGGGCTGGTCGATCGGCGGGATTTCGATGCCGGCTTCGTTGAAGGTGTCGACGTTCAGCAGCATGCCGATCGCTGTCAGATCGAGCGGAGCGGCGATGATCTGGTCGCCGAGTTTGGCGCCGGCGGCGAGCCCCTGATTGAACTGGTCGAGGAAATCCGCGCCGAGCGTAGGGGCGAGATCGGTCAGAAACGGCCGGATGAAGGGCCGCATCGAGGTCGTCTTCGAGATATCCGGTAGCGAACCGGCGCTGGCGAGCTGCGCGAAGCGATTGTCGATGCCGTCATACGGCACGATCTGAAGATTGAACGTGGTCTCCGGATGCGCTTCCGTATAGGTGGCAAGCACATCCTTGATAACCTGCTCCTCCGCATCCGAACTCAGATACCACATGACATCGAGCTCCGACGCCGAGGCGTGACCGGCCATGATCGCAAGAATTCCCGTGGTCAATGCATATTGTAGTTTCATCATCTCACTCCCTTTTAATGTTAAGCTCTTTCACGTCGCGAACGTCGCATGCCCCTATCCGGCTTCAGCGCGCTTATCGACTTCCGGAGGAGCGGCTGACGCATTGTTTCCGGAGCCGACATATTCACGGTTTTCCATGTCGCACCCCCTTTTGGGAGAGGTGTCAGCCCGCAACATCGCCCGCCTGATGTCGAGCAAAGCCTCCATGATCGCGCCAGTGACACCGGCCCGCTGACCAAGTCGACTTATGGCGATCCTCGGCTGCACCGGCGTCAGCTCTGCGGTATATTCCATGATCAGTTTTGCGAATTCGGCTCGTGAACCGATACCGCCGCCAAGAACGATTGCCTGCGGATCGAGCAGGGTAATTATGGTCGCCGCACCGACCGCAACCTGACGGGCGGTATCATCGATAACGATTGCCGCCTTTCTCTCACCGGCGACAGCGCGATCGAAGATCTCGCGCACGCTAACGTTACCCTCGCCATATCTGCGTCGGATGCCGGGCGTCCCGACGATATCTTCATAGGCTCCGCCGAAAGTGGTCCTGGCTGCCCTGAACGGATCCGTGCCAGCCGGCATGTAGGCAATTTCTCCGGCGCCGCCGGAAGCGCCACGCACCCGACGACCTTCCATCATCAACCCAAGACCAATCCCCGTGCCCAGAGACAGGAAAGCAAGAGAACCGTTGCCTCTGCTGCGCTCCTGACCAGAGAAAAAAAGGTGCCGCCCCTCGCCGCGCCAATACTCACCAAGCACAGCAAAATTGACATCGTTGTCCATCAGCACCGGACATCCGCCGAAAAGTGAAGACAAACGCGAATCGAGGCGGAAGTCGGAAGGAAGTGACAGGTTGGGAGACAGGGTAACACTGCCGGTTTCGACCGAAACAAAGCCCGGTACACCAAGCCCGATCGCTCGCAATCCGCCAGCCTCTTTACCGGCTTCCTCTTGAAGATCACGCACCAGTGAGGTGAGCTGCTCAAGCGTGGCTTCCTCACCATCGTGACGGGTCGGCTCGGACCGCTCGGCCAAGATGCGACCCGACATATCGGCAAGCGCGCCATAGAGCTTAGTACCACCGAGATCAAGGCCAACCACGCAGCCGGCATCGCACGACAGACGCCAGACCGGCTGCGCCTGGCTTTGCTGGCAGACGAGAAACCCGCTTTCCTCGAGCATTGGCAACAGATAATGGCCACCTTTCGCGCCACCTTCGGCGGCCTGCGCCAGCAGAGCATCGACAATGATGAGATCGGAACAATTCTCTTGCACAGCACACTTCTCAATTCGTAAAGTTGACGAACTAAATGATGGATGCTTCTTAGGACTATGTCAAGCGACGATCCGGATCGAAACGCAAATCGCCCGACCAGACGCACCTCTGCCACAAGGAACGGGCACTGGATTGCCACGCGCCCAACCACTGTTATGATTTGAGCCGATCAAAGCACGACCCAGAAGCGCAAAGCCACATCTTCAAAAGCAGGACAGGACCCTGAAAGAGATGCCCACACAAGCACCGCCACCTATCCTGCGCCAGATATCGACACGCGCCGTAATGAAGGTTCTCCTCGAGCAGGGGCCAACCTCCAGGGCAGAACTTGCAAAGGCCACAGGCTTTTCAAAGCAGACAACCTCGGAGGTAATCCGCACGCTGGAAGAAAGCGGTTACGTGCGCATGAAAGGGATCGACTCAGGAAAGGTCGGCAGCCCTGCAGTCATCTACGAAGTGGCGGACGAGGCAGGCTACGCCCTGGGAATAGATGCCGGCGCAAGCACGATCCGCGCCGCCCTAGTGACTTTGAGCTCAAAGATTGCGGGGGAACTGACCCTGCCAAGCGATCCTCGCGGAGGCCGCGAACTGGTTGCCCAACTTGGAGCCGTAAAACGCCGATTGCTCGCCGAGACAGGAATAGCCCCTTCGGCCTTGAATGTTGTCTCGCTTGCCATGCCTGGCTCTGTGGATCCAGGCACCGGCGCCATTAGCCACGCCTATGCCGTTCCTGAGATCGACCGATTTGACGTCTTCAAGGAATTGCAGGAAACTTTCCAGTGCCCGCTGCTGATGGAAAACGACATCAATGCCGCCGCAGTCGGCGAGTACTGGAACGGTGACGCCAAAGGTGCGGAATCCCTCGCCTTTCTGTCTATTGGTACAGGCATCGGCATTGGCATGCTGATCAACGGACAGCTCTGGCGCGGCGCGACAGGAGCTGCAGGAGAAATCGCCTACCTCCCGATCGGTTCCGACCCCTCCTCCCCTCTTTGCCCAGAACGCGGCGCCCTCGAGTTGGCGATTGGCGCACCGGCCATCATCCACCGCTACCGGATGATGGGTGGCGGCGAGAACGTCTCGATGAAGGCGATATTTGATCGCTGCGCCGCCGGCGAGCGCGCTGCCGTCGCTACCGTGGAAGAAAGCGCCCGGATCGCATCACTTGCCGTGCTGTCCGTACTCGCGCTCTTCGATCCGGCTGAAATTGTCATCGGAGGCAATATTGGCCGAAGGCCGGAAATGTCACAGAGAATCATACGCTTTCTGCCGCAATTCACACATCGGAAAATCAAACTGAGCGTCAGCTCACTGGGAGCCCGCGCAACAATGATGGGCGCCGTAGCGCTGGGCCTCAATCACATGCACGACAGTCTATTCAACCTACAGTCATTGCCGGCGAGCCTGGGCTTGCCCGGAGGACGCGAACCATCGGTAGATTTTCACGACAGAAAGGCCAGCAACAAAGGCTGAAGCCGCTTGAAGAATGATTTTTTAGTTCCGTGACTTGACTAAATATCGCTCTCACTCCAAGCTAAGGGCGGAATATGGATGTTGGCTCCTTCGGGAGGGAGAACATATTCCCTGGCTGAAAAGGGGAGAACTCATGGCTGATCTGGCACTGCGCAATGTGGTCAAGCGTTTTGGCGAAGTAGAGGTCATCAAGGGCGTCGACCTTGAGGTCAAGCACGGAGAATTCGTAGTTTTTGTCGGCCCTTCGGGTTGCGGCAAATCGACTTTGCTACGCATCATCTCAGGACTGGAGGGGACCACCAGTGGCTCGATCGAGATCGGCGGCGCCGAAGTGAGCAAGGCGTCGCCTGCGGATCGAGGCATTGCTATGGTCTTCCAATCCTATGCCCTCTACCCGCACATGACGGTGGCCCAGAATCTTTCTTTCGGCCTCGAGAATACACGCAAGTCCAAGGCGGAGATCAAGACACGCATAGATGAAGCCGCTCGCATGCTCGAACTGGAACCATATCTGCAGCGCAAGCCCCGTGAGCTCTCCGGTGGACAGCGGCAGCGTGTCGCAATCGGGCGTGCGATCGTGCGTGAACCGAGTGTGTTTCTGTTTGACGAACCACTGTCCAATCTGGACGCGGCCCTGCGTGTTCAGATGCGCGCGGAAATCGGCAAACTCCATCGCCGGCTGCAAACGACCATGATCTATGTCACCCATGATCAGATTGAAGCGATGACGATGGCTGACCGCATTGCTGTGGTAAATGCCGGTCGTATCGAACAATTCGGCGCACCGCTTGAACTTTTTGAGCATCCAGTCAACCGTTTCGTGGCAGGCTTCATAGGCTCACCGCGCATGAACTTTTACCAGGGCACCATCAAAGATAGCAGAGAAGGCGTAGCACGGGTCTTTATTCCCGGGTTTGGGGACCTGACGTTCGAGGTCGACCGAGCGCTTGCAGAGGATGGGGTAGAAGTGGAACTCGGGGTCCGCCCGACCTATTTTGCCTTTGCTGAGGAAGGCGATCCTCAAGCAATCGCATTTCAGGTGGAATATGCCGAGAGCGTCGGCACAGAAACATATGTCTACGGCAAGATCGTCGGCAACCCCGCAACCACAATCCTGCACTTTGCGGACCATGTTGCACTCAACGAAAACGATCAGCTGAGACTACGCCCCGCTCTGAACCGTGCTCATCTTTTCCGCATTTCTGACGGTAAGTCCCTCAACGCCTCATTCGTGAAGACGAGTGTACCCGAGGCGTCAGCGGACAGCGCAGTTCACTAGAGCACGTCCGTTGAAATCGGAATCGTTTTGAGGATTCCCTTGGCTGGCGAATTCTGATTCTCTTGCTCCGACTTGTGATTTGGTCGGAGGCAATATGACCCGAGCTTTCAGCAATGATCTGCGTAGCCGCGTTCTGGATGCGTCACGTGATGGCATGTCGGCGCGTTCGGCAGCAGCCCGATTTGGGATTGGTGTTTCGACAGCCATCGCCTGGATTGCCAGCGCCCGACAGGGTCGATTGACACCAGAGAAACAAGGGCGCCGCGGCGGCTCGCGCCTTGATGCCCACGAGGATTACATCATCGGCCTGATCGAGGAGGCAAAGGACATCACGCTCAACGAGATGGTCCTGCGACTGGCCGAAGAACGGGCAGTATCCATTGGCCGTAGCGCGCTTGATGTCTGGCTGC
>PVUG01000027.1 GCA_003001975.1 Martelella mediterranea | reverse complement strand
CTAGAGCACGTCCATTTTACTCGGGGTCATATCCGCAGGAGACGAAGTAGTTTTCGCATTCCTGCGGCTCGAACAGTGTGACGATCTGTCCGACCGTGTTCCATAGGCTGTCGACCGTTCGCTCGGCTTTGGCGCGCAGAAGCGCCTTCAGCTTGGCAAAGGCCTTCTCGATGGGGTTGAAGTCTGGGCTGTAAGGCGGGAGATAGAGTAAGCGGCATCCTGCAGCTTCGATTGCATGCCGTACGCCCTCCGCCTTGTGTGCTGGCAGATTGTCCATGACGACGATGTCACCCGGTGCCAAGGTTGGAATGAGTACCTGCTCAACATAGGCCACGAAAGCGATCCCGTTCATCGCGCCATCGAGGACCATGGGCGCGGTCATGCCCGAAAGCCTGAGAGCTCCTGTGAAGGTCGTTGTTTTCCAGTGTCCGTGCGGGATCGGGGAACGACACCGCTCTCCACAAATAGCGCGCCCGCGAAGCCGGGCCATTTTCGTGCTGAGTCCGGTTTCATCAATGAAGACGAGACGTGCCGGTTCGAGATCGAGCTGACCGTCGAACCAGTCCTGACGCCGCTTCAGAAGGTCAGCGCGTTCCTGCTCCAATGCATGCGCGATCTTTTTTTGAATGTCCAGCCACGCTTTCGCAGCCAGACATCAAGCGCGCTACGGCCAATGGATACTGCCCGTTCTTCGGCCAGTCGCAGGACCATCTCGTTGAGCGTGATGTCCTTTGCCTCCTCGATCAGGCCGATGATGTAATCCTCGTGGGCATCAAGGCGCGAGCCGCCGCGGCGCCCTTGTTTCTCTGGTGTCAATCGACCCTGTCGGGCGCTGGCAATCCAGGCGATGGCTGTCGAAACACCAATCCCAAATCGGGCTGCTGCCGAACGCGCCGACATGCCATCACGTGACGCATCCAGAACGCGGCTACGCAGATCATTGCTGAAAGCTCGGGTCATATTGCCTCCGACCAAATCACAAGTCGGAGCAAGAGAGTCAGAATTCGCCAGCCAAGGGAATCCTCAAAACGATTCCGATTTCAACGGACGTGCTCTAGGATTGGGCAGCGGCTAATGTCCGTCGGCCGCTGATCCCAATCCCTCGCGCATGTAGCGGCCGGGCGGCAGGCCGACATGGCGGCTGAAGGCCGTGCTGAATGTGCTGGCGGAACCATAGCCGATCCGGCTTGCGACCTCGTCAAGTGAGATGTCTTCGCCGCGTAACAAATCCTTTGCCACGGCCATGCGCCAGGACAGAAGATACTCCATCGGTCGCATGCCGACCGTTGTGGTGAAGCGGTCGAAAAAGGCCGAACGCGACAGGCCCGCTGCGCGGGCGAGATCGGGAACTGTCCAGCTGCGCTGAAGTTCGCCGTGCATGGCGCGAAGCGCTGCCGCAATTTTCGGGGTATGCAATCCCCGCAACAGGCCCGGCCGGTCCTGCGCCGTCGGCGCTGCCCGCAGCGCTTCGATCAGAAGAATTTCGACGAATCGCTCAAGAATCAGGTCGCGGCCGATATTGTCCCGCGCTGCTTCCTCGCCCAAAAGCCGCACGATCTGGCTTAGCCGGTCAGCACCTTTTATGTGGATCATGCCGGGCAGAAGCGAAACCAGAAGGCCGGCATCGGGAGAGCCGAAGGTGAACCAGCCGCCGAACTGCCGGACGTCCGCCGGTCCGTCCTGGCGGCCGAAGCGAACCTCACGGTCGGGCATCGGCGCTTTCTTCGGGTCGATCCGCATTGGCGCCGCCGGTTCGAAACCCGACATGGTGAAGGATGGTGTTGCCGGCAGCAGGACGAAATCGCCTTCTTCAAGGATGACCGGCGCCTCACCCTCGACGGCAAGCCGGCAACGCCCCTCTGTCACCGCGCAAAAGCCCGGCTGTCCGAAATCCGAGTAGCGCACAGCCCAGGCACCGGCCGCGCTGATGCCTTTGAAAAACACGGCGCGCGGGCGCAGAAGCTCAATAATTTGAACAAGCGGATCTGCCATTTCGGACTTTCGCAAACGAGAATTGGACTTAAGGTTGATGATAGTCCTGATTTTGCCCGGTAAAACGCTCCTGTCAACACAGAACACAGGAGACCCTTATGAAAACCGTTCTCATCACCGGCACTTCGTCGGGTTACGGCCTTGAGACCGCTCGCCATTTCCACGACAAGGGCTGGAATGTCGTTGCCACCATGCGCAAGCCCGATCGGGACCTCTTTCCCCGTTCGGATCGTTTGCGTGTCTTGCCACTCGACGTCACCGATCCGGCAAGCATCGCGGCAGCGCTTGAGGCCGCCGGGCCGCTGGACGCGCTGGTCAACAATGCGGGCATCGGTTCGGCCGGTGCCTTCGAGGTGACGCCGATGGCGCATATCCGCAAGGTGTTCGAGACCAATACATTCGGGGTCATGGCCATGACCCAGGCCGTCATTCCGCAAATGCGCGAACGCGGGCAGGGAGTGATTGTCAATGTCACGTCTTCGGCCACGCTCGCGCCGATGCCGCTGGTGGCGGCCTATACGGCCAGCAAGCAGGCGATCGAGGGCTTTTCGGGCGCGCTTGCCCACGAGCTTGCCGCTGTCGGCCTTCGCGTCAAACTGGTCGAGCCCGGCCTTGGGCCGACAACGCGCTTTGCCGCCAATTCCAATATCTCGGTCATGGACATGATCCCGGAGGCCTATGCCGGTTTCGCCCAAAAAGTTTTCGAAGCCTATGGCCGGCAGACGCTGACGACGAAGGAGAGCGACGTGGCGGAAAGCGTTTGGCAGGCCGTGAACGATATGACGGATCGATTGCGGTATGCCGCGGGCGCGGATGCGCTGGCGCTTGCCGGGGCCGCTTGAAGCCCTCGCGATCATGTCGGGGAACGTCGGAAACGGAAATGCCGGCGTCATGTTGAGAAGCGAATATGCGCTGCGCGTCGACAGTGCGCCCAGTCCGATTGTCGGCTTTATCTGCGGCGTTGACGTCGAGATCTCCGACACGACGGGGCTTGCCGAAAATATCGTGCCTTTGCGTCTCGATCCTCGGCTGGAGGAGACGGTGCCTGCATTCTGGGGATAGGCTCTTCGATAGAAATGCACGCTCAGCGAGGGCGTTCGCGGTGACCCCGTCATCGGGATGCATCAAGGCATGGGTGCCAGCCTGAACCGTCAGAATGGTGGTTTCCGAAAGAGCCGCTTGCTGGAAAAACAGGTCAACGTGTTTGTTTATAAATGTTCCATCCGTTATGGTTCCGCAAGCACCATAACAGAGCGTTATCGATGGACATCAATGCAGCCCTCAAGGCGTTCGTTCGCACCGTCGAGCGCGAATCGATCACCGCCGCCGCCCGCGATCTGGGTATCTCCCAGCCGGCGGTGACAAAACATATCCGAAACCTTGAAGCCCGCCTGAACGCGCGCCTTCTGGAACGCTCGCCCAAAAATGTCCGGGTGACGGCGCAGGGGGCTGAACTCTATGAATCCTGCCGGCATGCCCTGGCCTCGATCGACGCGGCGCTCGAAGGCGTCCGGCTGAACGATGGCGAGGTGGAGGGCCCCTTGCGGGTCCATGCGCCGGTCTGCATCGGCGAAAAGCATGTCCATGCCATCGTGATGGAATTTCTGGATGCGCATCCGCAAACGAATATCGAGTTGGTGCTGGAAAACAGGCAGGTCGATCTCATTCACGAGAATTTCGACATCGCCATCCGCTTCGGCAGGATCGAGGGGCAGGATGTCATCGCGCGGCGCATTGGCTGGATTCAGCGCATTCTCGTCGCGGCGCCGGAATTCCTGGATATCACCCCGCGCATCGATGCGCCGGAACAGCTTGGCGACGTCGCCCTGGTTGCCACCAGAAACGTGCTTGAAAAACGCAACGAACTGCAGCTTGTCAGCGACGCAAACGAGGCGATGACTGTCACTGTTTCGCCGGTGCTGACGACCAACAGCGCTCAGGTTCTCCTGAAGAGCCTGCTTTCGGGGCGCGGGGTCGGCACAATCCAGACCAATCAGGTCATCGACGAGCTTCGCGACGGGCGTCTTGTGCGGGTCTTGCCGCACTACGCGATAAAACCGATCGCGGCGTCATTGACCTATCCCTCCACGAAATTCATGCGCCCCGTCGTGCGGGCCTTCACCGATTTCGCCATCACAAGACTGCGCGGCATCACCGGCATCAGCGCGGAGCCGAATTGCGGATTCGATGTGCCCCATGCGCCGGGGAAACCCGAAGCCGAGACCGTCATGTCGTCCTGATGGGATCGACGGTATCGTTTCGAGGGTCCTAAACGCCGACCGGCTGTTGGCGGACAACGATCCGGGCGTGGTAGGGCACGCGGTCGTAAAGGTCGATGACGTCCTGGTTCAAAAGCCGGACACAGCCGGACGACACCGCGTTGCCGATCGAAGACCATTCCGGCGAGCCGTGCAGGCGATAAAGCGTATCCTGACCATTTTGAAAGATATAAAGCGCGCGTGCACCCAGCGGGTTCATGATCCCCGGCGCCATGCCGCCATTGGCGACCGAATAGATTTCAAGCGCGGGATCGCGCGCGATCATATCACGCGGCGGCTTCCATCGCGGCCAGTGTTGCCGCCAGTGGATGACGCCTTCGCCTTCCCAGGAAAAGCCGGTTCGCCCGATGCCGACGCCATAGCGCATGGCGCTGCCATCGTCTTCGACCAGATAGAGAAAGCGGGAGGGCGTATCGACGACCACCGTGCCGGGCGGCTCCCCGGTTGGGTTTTCGACGCGCTGGCGCAGCATTTGCGGGTTCATCTGCCAATAGGGCACTGCGGGGATTTCGTGGCCATCGTCCGTCACCGCTGCATATTGCAGATCGCGTTCGGGGCTGCGCGGGGTGAAAATCCGGGCTTCCGGTGTTTCCTCGACGGGCTGCGTTTTTATGGCAGGCTGTGTCGAAACGCATGCCGAAACGGACATGGCCAGCGGGATTGCGCCCAGGACAAACGTCCTGCGTGAGACGATTGTTCGATTGTCGGATTTTTGCATGGAGGCGATAATCTTTTTTCTGGTCGGCGTGGTGTCGTCGGCCAGAGAAAACGAAGTGGTCAGCCATGTCCAGTGGTTGGGTGGTGATCAGATCCATAACCAACGGTTATGATTTGCCCTATGCCCTGTACCCTTCGGCATCCGGTCGACTGAACCGCTTCTCACCGCCCCTTGCAAGCACGGTCTGCGACCGCGGAACATCTCAGGGGCGGCTGAAGTCGACCGGAGGTTTTCGTTTTGTCAGCCAGTCTCAACGCTTTGGTAACCAAAACAGGCGAGAATCGGGCCAATCACCAGTTGTTGAGTACCTGTACAAGCGAGTAACACATGGTTCCGGTCACTGCCCTGAAGACGAAGGCGGCGTCGCCTGAGCGCGCCGAATGGATTGACACCATCCTCAAGGGCGATTGCGTTGCCGCACTCGAAGCGCTTCCGGATCATTCGGTCGACGCGATTTTTGCCGACCCGCCCTATAATCTCCAGCTTGGCGGCGTGCTGCACCGCCCTGACCAGTCGAAGGTCGATGCCGTCGATGACGAGTGGGACCGGTTCGCCTCGTTCGAGGCCTATGATGCCTTTACCCGCGCATGGCTGCTGGCCTGCCGCAGGGTGTTGAAGCCGAACGGCACGATCTGGGTGATCGGCTCCTATCACAATATTTTCCGCGTCGGCGCCAAGATGCAGGACCTTGGCTTCTGGATCCTCAACGATATCGTCTGGCGCAAGACCAACCCAATGCCGAATTTCAAGGGTCGCCGTTTCCAGAACGCCCATGAGACGATGATCTGGGCCAGCCCCGATGCCGAAACCAAAGGTTATACCTTCAACTATGACGCCATGAAGGCGGCCAATGACGATGTGCAGATGCGCTCGGACTGGCTGTTTCCGATCTGCTCGGGCGGCGAGCGGCTGAAGGGCGAAGACGGCAAGAAGGTGCATCCGACGCAAAAGCCGGAAGCCTTGTTGTCGCGCATCATCCTGTCTTCGACCAAGCCCGGCGATGTCGTGCTCGACCCGTTCTTCGGCTCCGGCACCACCGGCGCGGTGGCCAAACGCCTCGGCCGCCATTTCGTCGGTGTCGAGCGCGAACAGGGCTATATCGATGCCGCGACCGCGCGCATTGAAGCTGTCGAGCCGCTGGCCGACGAGATGCTGGCGCCGACGCCGAGCAAGAAATCGCTGCCGCGCGTGGCCTTCCTGTCGCTGATCGAAAGCGGATTGCTGGCTGCTGGCGACCGGTTGACCTCGCCCAGGGGAGATCTGACGGCTTATGTCCGCGCAGACGGCACGCTGGCAAGCGGCGCAGACAGCGGTTCGATCCATCGCCTCGGCGCGCGCCTTCAGGGTGCTGAAGCCTGCAATGGCTGGACCTTCTGGCATTATGAGGAAGGCGGCGAACGCTATCCGATCGACCGTCTTCGCGGGCGTATCCGCGCGGCGATGGCCGGCGCCTGATCGCGCCAGCGTTCATATTAGGACTTTATCAACCATATATAGAAATTATTCACGAATTTCGTTTAGAGGTTGATCTGTTCCCTGTAGCGGCGTTTCGGTTTTTGACCTCCGAACATGGCGCGGCAATTTCCGGGCCCGGCACCAACCGGGCCCGGTTGTGTTTTGCGCGGTTCAGACGGTGATGCCGAAAGAGGCAAAATCGGCTTTCAGCGTCGCGGCATCGGTAAACCGGACTGCGTTCCAGCCGGCTGCCTTTGCACCCTCGACATTGACCGCCTTGTCATCGATGAACAGCGTTGCTTCCGGTGTCAGGCCGAAGGTCTCGGCGTGCCGGTCGAAAATCTCGCGGTCGGGTTTGACCATGCCGATCTCGCCGGAAACGGTGATGCCGCGTCCCTTGTCAAGAAACGGATAGCGGGTGCGGCAGACCCGGAATGTATCGGCCGCGAAATTGGTCAGCAGCGTCACATCCCGCCCCGAAGCGATCAGCGACTGGTAGAGCGCGACCGAATCCTCGTAGGAATAGGGGATCATCTCTTCCCAGTGGGCGCGGAAGGCGCGGATATTGTCGGCCTCTTCCGGATGGCGGGCGATGGCCTCGGCTTCCGCTTCCGGCCATGGGCGGCCGCGGTCCTGCTCGTGGTTCCAGGCATTGGTGCAGACCTCGGCAAAGAAGCGGGCACGCTTTTCCGGATCCGGGATGATGCGCGAAAACGGGACGTGCGGGTCATAATGCACCAGCACATGGCCGATGTCGTAGACAATGTGGCGGATTTCAGTGGTCATGATGTCTCCCTGCGGGCCTTGAATGCATCGGGTATAGCCTGCGTGATTGCCTTTTTCATTACACTGGGAAGTGCTTCCTCACCAAGTGCCGTGATTTGTGTCCAGCGCCCGCCGGTAACCGGGCGTTCGTCCGAAGCCGCATGCCAGATGGCAAGCCTCAGTTCGAAGTGGGTAAAGACGTGCGTCACTTCGCCCTTCGGCGTCCATGCCGCCGAAAACGGGGCGGCGTCCTTCCCGGTTTCGCCGTCGCTCCTGGCCGTCCAGGCGGTTGTCGGCACCTCGGCCATGCCGCCCAGTAGCCCCTTGTTTTCGCGGGTCTTCAGCAGGATCCGCTGGTCCGGCGTTTCGGCGATGAAGGCCGCGCCATAGCGCACCGGCCGGGCGGCTTTCGGCATCTTCAGCGGAAAACGCTGCGGGTCGTCTTTTGAAAGCGCGATGCAGTCATCGCGCAACGGACAGAGCACACAGGCCGGCCGTTTCGGTGTGCAGATCGTGGCGCCAAGGTCCATCATCGCCTGCGCGAAATCGCCCGGACGCTCGGCCGGCGTCATCGCCTTCGTTCGGGTTTTGATTTCCGGTTTGGCGGTCGGCAGCGGCGTTTCGATGGCAAAAAGCCGTGTCACCACGCGCTCGACATTGCCGTCGACAACGGCTTCCGGCCGGTCGAAGGCGATGGCCGCAATCGCTGCAGCGGTATAATCGCCGATGCCGGGCAGGGCCTTCAGCCCTTCAAACGTATCGGGAAAACGTCCGTCATGGTCGCGCGCCAGCACTTCGGCGCATTTCTTCAGGTTGCGCGCGCGCGCATAATAGCCAAGGCCCGCCCAGGCCGCCATCACCTCGTCTGTATCGGCGGCGGCGAGATCGGCGACCCGCGGCCAGCGCGTGAGGAATTTGTCGAAATAGGGTTTGACCGCCTGCACGGTGGTCTGCTGCAACATGATTTCCGAAAGCCAGACATGATAGGGATCGGGCACGACGCCCTGCGCCTTGTCGGAAGGGCCGACGCGCCACGGCAGTTCCCGGTGGTGGCGGTCGTACCAGGCGAGAAGCTTTCGGGCGAAGTGATCCATGATGTCCTGAAATTCAATTGTGTTCGGGCGATTTTTCGCAGGGTCTCCATCGCTTATCGCGGAAGTCCGGCGCCGGGCAACATGGCATGCGAAAATTACCCGCGCGCTTTTTCATCAATCCCTGTTCATGACCTGACAAAATCTCTATGGTTTGCATGTCTTCTGCCGTATATCATTGCCGGCCTTGTAAAGGTTTGGAAAGAAAATGCGCCCGTCCCGCCCGAGAAATGCCAGCCAGATTGCCGATGTGGCCAACAGCCTCATCGACCCGATCCTTGCGCGCCGCTCGGGCATATCCACAGCGCTTCTGGGCGCCTGGGACGAGATTGCCGGCGAAACCTATGCCGATTTTTCGCGACCTGAAAAAATCACCTGGCCGAAACGCCCCTCGGAAAGCGAGGATGGCGGCTTTCGACCGGGCTGCCTGACGATTGCCTGCGAAGGCGCGCGGGTGTTGTTTCTGACCCATGCGCAGGGTGAACTCATTCACCGGGTCAACGGGTTTTTCGGCTTTTCGGCGATCGATCGCATCAAGGTGGTCCAAAAGCCGGTGCAGCCGCCCGGCGGGCACCGCAAGAAGCCGCCCGAGCTGTCGCCTGCCGAAGCGCGTGACCTTGAGGCGCGGCTTGCAGGCATCGAATCTGAAAAACTGCGCGCCGCGATCATGCGGCTTGGCGCGGGCGTCATGAGTGAAAAGCGGCAAAAAAAGGGCAGAAAGGGCATATGATGCCGGGCAAACCCCGGAATGGCAGTCACATATGTTTGAAGCGTGGGCCGGCTTGCCGGCTTGTGCAATTTTCGCCCAATCGCTAGTGAAGTTGAAACGGGAAACCAGACGAGAGTAACCAAAATGGCTGAATTCGAGATCACAAAGCGGACCCTGTTGCGGGGCGTTGCTGCCGGCAGCGCGGTGGCAGGCCTTTCCTTCGCCCCTTCCGCTTTCGCGCAGAGTGGCGAATTGCCCGAATCCCAGGGCAATGTCGACATGGAAAAGGCGCTGGAGCCCGGACCGCTTCCGGAAATCGCGATGGGTGAGGAAGATGCACCGGTCAAGATCATCGAATATCTGTCGATGACCTGCCCGCACTGCGCCAACTACCAGGAAAAAACCTTTCCGGCGATCAAGGAAAACTACATCGACACCGGCAAGGTCTATTACATCTTCCGCGAATTTCCCTTCGATCCGCGCGCCATGGCCGCTTTCATGCTGGCCCGCTGCGCCCCGAACGACAAGTTCGTACCGTTCATGGACATGATGTTTTCGCAGCTGAGAACCTGGGCCACGGCAGAAGACGGCAGCGCTGCAATGCTGCAAATGGCGAAACTGGCCGGTTTTACACAGGAAAGCTTCCAGGCTTGCTTGACGGACCAGACTCTGCTCGATGAGATAAATACGGTAAGAGAGCGCGGGGCGGAAGAATTCGGGGTCAGCGCGACGCCGACCTTCCTGATCAATGGCAAGAAGTATTCGGGGGACATGTCGGTTGACACTATGTCGGCCCTTATCGACAGCATGCTTTGATTTTACGTTCGCACGGTTTTGGGCGCGCGCCGGGAAAGGCGCGCGCTTTTTTGCGTCTGCATACCCCTTGCGGGGTGATGCGCGATGAAATTCGATCGCCTGCGGCTTGTCGGTTTCAAATCCTTCGTCGAGGTCGGTGACTTTATCATCGCCCCGGGGCTGACAGGGGTGGTCGGCCCCAATGGCTGCGGCAAGTCCAATCTGGTCGAGGCCCTGCGCTGGGTGATGGGCGAAAATTCATACAAGAACATGCGCGCCTCGGGCATGGACGATGTGATCTTTTCAGGATCCGGCAGCCGTCCCGCCCGCAACTCCGCCGAGGTCGGCCTTCATATCGACAATTCCGACCGCACCGCGCCGGCGGCCTTCAACGACAGCGATGAAATCCAGGTCTCGCGCCGGATCACCCGCGAGCAGGGCTCGCTCTACCGCATCAACGGCAAGGAGGCCCGTGCCAAGGATGTGCAGCTTCTGTTTGCCGATGCCTCGACCGGCGCGCGCTCGCCGTCCATGGTCGGGCAGGGGCGGATCGGCGAACTGATCCAGGCAAAGCCGCAGGCCCGCCGTCAGTTGCTGGAAGAAGCGGCCGGCATTTCAGGGCTTCATTCCCGTCGCCATGAGGCGGAGCTCAGGCTGCGCGGCGCCGAGACCAATCTGGAACGGCTGGAGGATGTCACCGCACAGCTTACAAGCCAGATCGAAAGCCTGAAGCGCCAGACCCGGCAGGCAACCCGCTTCAAGGCGCTGTCAGCCGATATTCGCGCGCATGACGCCATTCTGCTGCATCTGCGCTGGGTGGATGCCAAAAACGCCGAAGCCGAGGCGACGAGTGCGCTCAACCAGTTGACCGCTGTCGTGGCCGAGCGCGCCAACCAGCAGATGGAAGCGGCCAAGACCCAGGCGGTTGCCGGTCTCAAAATGCCGGAACTGCGCGATGAAGAGGTCAAGGCGGCCGCGCTTCTTCAGCGTCTGCAGATTGCCCGCCGCCAGCTTGAGGACGATGCCGCGCGCATGATGCAGCGTCGCGACGAGCTATCGCGCCGCCTGTTGCAGCTTGGCGAGGATATCCGCCGCGAAGAGGCAATGATTGCCGACAACAGCGCCATTCTCGAGCGGCTTGCCGCCGAAGAGGCTGAGCTTTCCGAATTGCTGGAGTTTTCCGACGAGGACATTGCCGCGGCCCGCGAAACCATGGATGAGGCGGCAGCCCGGCTTTCCGAAAGCGAAAACACCCTGAATGCGCTGACGGCCGAGCGCGCCGAAGCCGCCGCCAATCGCGCCCAGCTTGAGCGCGCGATCGCCGATCTTGCCGACCGGCGGGCGCGGCTGGAAAAGCAGATCCACGATGCTGACAGTGAGCTTGAGGCGATTTCCGCCCGCATGGGCGCCCTGCCGGACCCGGCGGAAAAACGCGAGGCGCTGGAAGCTGCCCAGATCGCCGAGGAAGACGCCTACGGCGCGCAGGAAACAGCCGAGGAGAACCTTGCCGAAGCGCGTCGCAACGAGGTGCTGACCCGCCAACCGGTGGAAGCAGCCAAGGCCAGGCTGTCGGAAATCGAGACCGAGGCGCGGACCATTGCCAATATGCTTTCGGCCAGTGCGGCTGCAGGCGACTTTACCCCGTTGGCCGATTTGCTGAGCATCGAGCAGGGTTTCGAGACGGCGCTCGGTGCCGTGCTTGGCGATGATCTGGAAGCGCCGCTGCAGGCAGAAGCGCCGGCGCACTGGCGTGGTAATGGCGCAGGCCTCGGCGACCCGGCGCTGCCCGATGGCTGTCGTGCGATGAGCGAACTGGTCGACGCCCCGCAAGAGGTGATGCGGCGGCTGCAACAGATCGGCCTGGTCGAGGAAGATGCGGGCGAAGCCTTGATGCATGCCCTGTTGCCGGGGCAGGAACTGGTGACCAAGGAGGGGGCGGTTTTCCGCTGGGACGGTTATGTGAAGGGAGCGGATGCGCCAAGTGCGGCCGCGCTCAGGCTTTCCCAGAAAAACCGGCTGACCGCACTTGAGGATGAACGGCGCGAAGCGGAGGTGATGCTGGAAGACGCGCAGCAGCGCCAGCAGCAGGCCGCAGACCAGGTGCGCACCGCCGAAGCCGCGCTGTCGTCGTCCAGAGAGGCCGTCCGCATGGCCGGTCGGGTGGTGGCTGACGCGCGTTCCGCCCTTGCCGAGGCCGAGCGCGCCTCGGGCGAACTGGTGCGCCGCCGCGATGTTGTTGGAGAGACCCGCAGCCAGCTTGCCGCCCAGCTTGAGGATATTGCACTGCGCAGCGAGGAAACCGCGGCGCAGCTTGCCGAAGCGCCGGATTTTTCCGTGCTGGAGCAACGCCTTGCCACGCAGGGCGCCGAGGTTGCCCGGCTGCGCGGTGAACTGGCGGAAGCGCGCGCGCGCCATGACGGGCTGATGCGTGAAAATGATGCTCGCAAGCGCCGGATCGTGGCGATCGGGCAGGAACGGACAAGCTGGCAGAACCGCGAAAAGGGCGCACAGGCGCAGATTGCGACGCTGAAAGGCCGCGAGGAAGATGCGCGCGATGAACTGGAAGATCTTGAGGAAGCGCCGGAGGAACTGGAAGACAAGCGCCGCCAGCTGACCCGTGAGCTCGAAGCTGCCGAAAACACGCGCAAGGACGCCGCCGACCGGCTGGTTGAAGCGGAAGAAGCCCAGCGCGAGGCCGATCGCCATGCCGCCAAGGCGCTTTCCGATCTGGCCGAGGCGCGCGAAAAACGGGGGCGGGCGGAAGAACGTCTGGTCTCTGCGCGGGAACGGCGCGAGGCGGCCGAAGCGCGTATCGGCGAGGTTCTGGACGTTGCCCCGCATGAGGCCTTCCGCCTGACCGGTCTTGCACCCGACGAAGACCTGCCGGACCCGCTGACGGTGGAACGCGCGCTGGAAAGGCTGAAGGTCGAGCGCGAGCGTCTCGGCGCGGTCAATCTGCGCGCGGAGGAAGAACAGGCCGAACTGTCCGGAAAGCTCGAGGAACTGGTGCGCGAGCGTGACGATATTCTCGACGCCATCCGCAAGCTGCGCGGCGCCATTCAAAACCTCAACCGCGAGGGCCGCGAGCGTCTGCTGGCCGCCTTCGATGAGGTCAACGATCAGTTCCAGCGCCTGTTTGTCCATCTTTTCGGCGGCGGCATGGCCGAGCTCCAGCTGATCGAATCGGACGATCCTTTGGAAGCCGGTCTCGAAATCCTCGCTCGCCCGCCCGGCAAGAAGCCGCAGACGATGACGCTGTTGTCCGGCGGCGAGCAGGCGTTGACGGCAATGGCGCTGATCTTTGCCGTATTCCTCACCAATCCGGCGCCGATCTGCGTGCTTGACGAGGTCGACGCTCCGCTCGACGACCACAATGTCGAGCGCTACTGCAACCTGCTGGAAGAGATGGCGGCCACGACCGATACCCGTTTTATCGTGATTACCCATAACCCGATCACCATGGCGCGCATGGACCGGCTGTTCGGTGTGACCATGGCGGAGCAGGGGGTGTCGCAGCTCGTATCGGTGGATCTGAGAACGGCGGAAAAACTGGTGGAAGAAGCCTGATGGCAGCCGGTTTGGCAGCGTCCATCGGGATTTTTCTCTTTTGTCCAATTCTCATTTCGGCTCCGATGCTCTAACGTCCCGGAAAACAACAGTGAAAGCGGGCGGCGCTTTGGCCCGTCCGGCAACCGGGCAGATGAATGGCGAACTGGGTTTACGGTTTCGGTTTCAGTGAGGCGGACGAACACGAGATTGACCGGGATCGGCTGGGCGGCAAAGGCGCCAGCCTTGCCGAAATGTCGCGCATGGGACTTCCCGTGCCACCCGGGCTGACGGTGGTTTCCGATGTCTGTCTGTATTTTTATGAACACGGCAAATCCTTTCCCGAAGGACTGAAGGACGCGGTTGCCGAAGGGCTGAAACAGGTCGAGCAGGCGACCGGCAAGCTGTTCGGCCGGGGTGACCATCCGCTGCTTTTGTCGGTGCGCTCGGGCGCGCGCGTTTCGATGCCGGGGATGATGGACACGATCCTCAATCTCGGCCTCAATGATGAAACGGTTCAGCTTCTAGCGGAAGACACCGGCGATCCGCGCTTTGCCTGGGACAGTTACCGGCGCTTTATCCAGATGTATTCCGATGTGGCGCTGGGGCTCGACCAGGAGTTTTTCGAGGAAGTGCTGGAGGAAAGGCTTTCCGAACTCGGCCACGCCTATGAAACCCAACTGACGGCCGGTCAGCTGGAAGACATTGTCGCAAGCTACAAGGAACTGCTTGAAGACGAACTGGGCGAGGCGTTTCCGCAGGACCCATACGAACAGCTCTGGGGGGCAATCTCGGCGGTTTTCTCAAGCTGGACCAGTGCACGGGCCACGACCTATCGCGCTTTGCACAACATCCCTTTCGAATGGGGCACGGCGGTCAATATTCAGGCCATGGTGTTCGGCAATCTCGGCAATGATTCGGCCACCGGCGTTGCCTTCACCCGCAATCCTTCGACCGGCGAGAAGGCGCTTTACGGCGAGTTTCTGGTCAATGCCCAGGGCGAGGACGTGGTTGCCGGTATCCGCACGCCGCAAAGCGTGACGGAACCGGGCCGCATTGCCGCAGGCGGTGAAAAACCCTCGCTGGAAAAGCTGATGCCGGAGGCGTTTCAGGAGCTTGAAACCGTTTCGGCCCGGCTTGAGCGCCGCTATGGCGACATGCAGGACATGGAATTCACCATCGAGCGCGGCAAGCTGTTCATGCTGCAGACGCGCTCCGGCAAGCGCGCTGCCGGAGCGGCGATGAAGATCGCCATGGATATGGCCGATGAAGGGCTGATCACGCGTGAGGAAGCGATTGTCCGCGTCGATCCGGCAACGCTTGACCAGATGCTGCATCCGACGATCAAGCCGGGCTACAAGGGCACGCAAATCGGCTCCGGCCTTCCCGCTTCGCCCGGTGCTGTTACCGGCGAGATCGTGTTTACAGCCGAGGACGCAATCTCCGCCCATGCAGAAGGCCGCAAGGTCATTCTTGTGCGCACCGAGACCAGTCCGGAAGATATCCACGGCATGACGGCGGCCGTCGGCGTCTTGACCACGCGCGGCGGCATGACCAGCCACGCTGCCGTGGTGGCGCGCGGCATGGGGGTGCCCTGCGTCACCGGCGCCGGCAACATGCGGGTCGACCGGTTTGCCAACATCCTCCACGGACTTGGCGGGGCCATGTTGCACCCGGGCGATACGGTAACCATTGACGGGGCCACGGGCCGGGTGATGAAAGGTGCCGCACCAACGCAGAAGCCGGCGCTTTCCGGTGATTTTCAGCGGCTGATGGGGTGGGCCGATGATGTTCGGCGCATGAAGGTCAGGACCAATGCCGACACGCCGGCAGATGCCCATGCCGCACGCGATTTCGGTGCGGAGGGGATCGGGCTTTGCCGCACCGAGCACATGTTCTTCGATGGCGAGCGCATTCACATGATGCGCCGGATGATCCTGGCGGAGACGGAAGACGGCCGCCGGCAGGCGCTGGACCAGCTCTTGCCGATGCAACGTGCCGATTTCGAGGCGCTGTTTGCGATCATGCATGGCCTGCCGGTGACGATCCGCCTGCTTGATCCGCCGCTTCACGAATTCCTGCCGAAAACGGCTGGCGAGGTCGAGGATATCGCCGAAGCGCTAGGCATGGAAACGGACGCGCTGCGTCACCGGCTTGATGCGCTGCACGAATTCAACCCCATGCTGGGACATCGTGGTTGCCGGCTGGCGATTTCCTATCCCGAAATTGCCGAAATGCAGGCGCGTGCGATTTTCGAGGCGGCCATTGCCGCCGCGCGGGAAACCGGCGAGCCGGTGGTGCCGGAAATCATGGTTCCGCTGGTCAGCCTGCGGGCCGAGCTTGACTATGTGAAGGCCCGGATCGATGAGGTTGCCCATGCGGTGATGGCCGAAAGCGGTATGGAGATTTCCTATCTCGTCGGCACCATGGTCGAACTGCCGCGCGCGGCGCTGCGCGCTCACGAGATTGCGGAAACGGCAGCCTTCTTTTCGCTTGGTACCAACGATCTGACGCAAACGACCTTCGGGCTTTCGCGCGATGACGCGCCGGGTTTTCTCGGAACCTATCAGAAGAAGGGCATCATCGAGCGGGACCCGTTCGTGTCACTCGATTTCGATGGCGTTGGCGAACTGATGCAGCTTGCAAGCGAGCGCGGACGGCAGACCCGGCCGGATCTGCAGGTCGGCATTTGCGGCGAGCATGGCGGTGATCCGGTTTCAATCCGTTTCTGTGAGGGGCTGTCGCTCGACTATGTCTCCTGCTCGCCGTTCAGGGTGCCGACTGCCCGGCTTGCCGCAGCACAGGCGACCATTCGCAAGGCCGAAGAGCAGCACGACGGTCAGCCCGCAAGCCGGTAACGGCCGCCGGCAAGCGGCGGGCCGTCGGTCTCGACAGCGCCGCGTTCCACGAGTGCTTCCAGATGGGCGAGTATGGAAAGGGCCGCCGCACCGTGCAGTTTGGGACTGGTGGTGCGGTAGATCACCTTCACCATCTCGGCAATCGTTTCGTCGCCGGCATTGAGCCGCTCGACAATGGCGCGTTCGCGCATCCGCCGGTGCGAGCGGATGCCGCGCACAAAACCATGGGCCGATTTCACCGGGGCGCCATGGCCCGGCAGATAGATGGTTTCCGGCCGGGCGAGCAGTTTTTCAAGCGAGGCCATGTAATCGGCCATCGAACCGTCCGGCGGCGCGACGATGGTGGTCGACCAGCCCATGACGTGATCGCCGGAAAACAGAAAGGGCGTGCCCTCCAGCGCAAAGGCGAGGTGATTGGCGGTGTGACCGGGCGTGTGCACTGCCTGAAGCACAAAGCCGTCGCACGCAAGCCGTTCGCCGTCGCCGATCTTCCGGTCCGGCACCAGGTCGGTGTCAGAACTCTCGGCAAAGGGGTTGGTTTCGCCGTCGTGAAGCGGCCGGGCCGCGCGATGCGGGCCGAAGGCAACAACGGGAGCGCCGGTTTCCGTCCGCAGACGATGGGCCATCGGCGTATGGTCGAGATGGGTGTGGGTCAGCACGATGTGATCCACACGCCGCCCGGCAATCGCCTTCAACCAGATGTCGAAATGGCCTTCGACATCGGGGCCCGGATCGATGATGGTCAATGTCTTGTTGCCGATGAGATAGCCGTTTGTGCCATGCGCGGTGAAGGGGGAGGGGTTTTGCGCGGTGAGCCGCGCGACACCGTCGGCAATGTTGACGGCGCGACCATAGGCCGGGTCGAAGTCACGCTCGATATCGGGATCTGTCATCATCGTCTCCTTGCGGGCCATCACGCGCCGTGGCCAACACCTATCTGATATCGAGCGGGTAAATAGCAAGGTGCGTGCAATGCGTCTTCGCTGGGCAACCGCACAAAAAACTCAATCACCGGTCTGATTTAGGCGTTGTGACCCGCGGACAGCTTTGCTATGAGGCATGTCGTTCCACCGGTCGCGCGACCGGGCGAACATGCTGGGGTGTAGCCAAGCGGTAAGGCACCGGTTTTTGGTATCGGCATGCGCTGGTTCGAATCCAGCCACCCCAGCCATATCAGATCTTCTTGCCAATGAAGCATAAGAATGCACGAAATCGCCATTTCTCGTGCACCCCCGAGTCAAGCGATTTCTCGGGGTTTGTGAATTTTCTTTGAAAATGAAATTAAATCAGAGACTTGTGGCTTTATTGGATCAGATCACAATGAAGATCGGGATTCTGTCATGTTAGGACTTTAATCAGAGTTCAGCTCTTGCCGCCTTCTCTTGAAGGCGGGGAAACCAAAAGCGTACGGGGCAAAGCCTCCAGAAAACACCACCTACCGTGTCGATGCGCCCCCATCTCGGTCGTTCGGACAAGTTTGCCTTCATCCAGAAGCGGACGTTTGGGCTATTCGCGACTCGCTTAGGCTTGATCGCCGCCCAACAGGGTGCGCAGCGACCTTAGCTTTGCCACCAGCTCATCAAACGTGATGACTGCAACGCCTGTCAGTGCGTTGCGATAGAGCTCGAATGAGCGTTTGAGCGGGTCTTCCGGAATCGTACCGATGACGAGCACGCCGCGGATGCCGAACGCTTCCATCCGGTGCTCAGGGTTTAGGGCTTTGAGTTTGTAGATGTCGCTTTGTAGATGGTTCACTTGGTCGAGGACCTGCGTCGCGGCGGCGACCAGCTCAGAGGATGGGCCGAAGACGCCGCCCCGGTATTCGCGCTTGGCAAGCAGCTTCGTGTGGGCAGTCTTTATCTCAAGCACCGCAATATTATCGGTCAGCGCGTTGGCGAAGAGGAAATCGGTGATGGTCTCGCCCGCGCCGTTCACCTTCTTCCCACCAACATGGGCCTGGCCCTGCAGCAGCAGTACCGGCACGTTGAACGCCAGATCAAGAATGAACGGATTGGCCTCAAACAGCTTTTGCCACTGCGACTCCGTCGCCTTCAACGTGAGCTTCGCCTCCATGTGCGAGATGAGCTCATCGAGCGATGCGAGTTCGATTTCTTCATGAAGCTTGACGATCTCGTCACGCTGAGTCTTCAGCGACGTGCGTACCGTAGCCCTCGCCATGCCGACCACCGCTGTGCGGTCCCTATCCGAGAGCTTCGCGTCCACGATAATAGGGCCGATCGCGTCTGCCACGTCGTCGGGGCCTCGTTCGAGAAGCTTCACGGGGAAGGATTTCTGGTCCAGTCGGGTAAGTAGATTGGCGTAGGCGGCCTGCTGCTTCTTTTTCCGGCTGGAGGCGCGTGCCTTGTCATCGAAACGATTGGCGTTCAGCCGCAGCTCGTCGAACAGGCGATAGCCCATCTCGAATGTCTTGCCGTCGGCTGAGCGCGACACCTCCAGCGTTTTCTCGTCCGTTAAACGCAAATGTTCGATGCCTTCGACCTGGGAGATGGCCTGTGTGATGAAAGACAGCTTCCGGTCAAGGCCTAGCCCGAAATTTGGGTCCTTTGTGAAGCCGGACGGCATGCACTCGGACAGGTACATCTGCACATCTTCAAGGGTCTTGGGGAAAACAAAATGCTCGGCGCCGAAGTCGTCATCATCGACGATGTGGCCGAACCCGTTCTTCTCCACCAGTTCGATCGAGACGATCGGACCGTGCTTCGGCCTCAGGAAGCCCGCCGACGTCGGCATGGTGTTGACGGGATAAAGCGTGGTCGTGTCGGTTCTGGAATCGAACCGCATAAGCAGGACGCGGGCCGTAGGGTCCCCTTCGCGGTGCGCAATGCTTAGGCGTGTCGCCGAAGGTTGGAAAAATACCTCCATTATGCCAGGGCCCTTTTCCTCAAGAGACAGGGTGCCTTGGTCGTCCTCTCCAAATCGTGGTCCAAAGGTCGCCATGCTGATCCCTATGGGTGCTCCGAAACACCCGGGCGGGCAGCGGTTAGCAGGTCCGACTGTGGGTCGACCGGCGGTGTGAGGAAGGCCTCGCCATCGATCCCGTGCTCCTTCAGGAACGGTGCGTCCTTGAGCTTTGCTCGAAGACCAAGCATGCGCTTTTCCGCTCTACGGATGAAGGTGTTGTAGGTCATAGGAATAATGCTGACGCGCCGGTCCCACTCGTGCCGAACGTCGCCCTCGGCGGGGTCGATCTTTGAGCCGAGGATGTAGCAGGTCGTTACGGCCGCTTCAGTCAGCAGACCCTTGCTCCTCAGCTCCTTCACATACCGCCACGCCTGATCCTTCTGCTCTGAGCCTATGCCCACGCCGGGCTTCTTTATCTCCGCCACGACGAGGCGGGACACGCCGTCTACCTCGTGCCCAAGGTCGTGCGCGTCACGGCTATAGAGCCCCACGCTACCATCGGGGAGCATTACGAAATCGGGCCGCTGTCTGCTTCCGCTCTTATTTGATCCAAAGATCTTGCGAATAACCTCAGTCATGCCTTTGTTGCTTGTGAACTCAAGGCTCTCGAATTCGGGACCGAACACCCACAGTGAGCGCTCGAACAGAGGCTGCAGGTCGCCAACCTCATCCATGGTCTCATCACGAAGTTTCTTATCCAGGTCCTCGATCAACTTCAGGCGCGTCTGGATCTCATCAAGGGCGTCCTTCGCGAGCCTGAGGGTCCAGTCATCGAGGAGTGCGTAGAGCGCATCGAGATCGCCTGGCTGCAACTCGTTCAGCTTGCTGATCAAGCTGAACTTCGACGTGCTCAATTCGAGATTGGCGAGAATCCCGGCGACCTTGCTGACCTCCTCAGTCGAGATCGAGGGACAATTGTCGATCACCTCATCGACGAACTGATTCCAGCGTTCTCGCCCAACGGCAGGCAACTGCCGCACGGTCTTGACGAGGTACTCCTTGACCGAATGTTTCGCCTCCCGGCGGCGGTCGGCCGAAAAGGTGGAGAGGTACTGTTTGATCTGCGCATGCACAGCGGGCCGAGTGGCCTGCCACGCCGGGTCATTGTGGATGAACCCACTCCAGTCCGGCTGCACCGCATTCTCAAGGATGTCGGCCGAGACAATGAACTGGAAACGCTTTGCCTCCGTGCTTCGCCCATCGAGGATTCGCTCATGGTCGAACCCAACCCAACCCGGGCTTCCCACCAGCCGTGAATTCACGCGCCAGGCGATGCCGTGCTGCCTCGTAGTACGGTCGGCTTTCTGGCTATCGATCATTACGATCTCGACGACGCCGAAACCGGGCACATCGACATTGGCTTTCTGGATGTTCCGCGTCGGAATGTCGTCGAAGGTGACCAGAGTCCCGTCGAGCGAGACCACGAAATTTGGATCTGCCAGAAAGCGCGTGCCGATGATCTCGCGCGCGGTGTCCGCGTCCATGGTTGTGCCATCGGAGGTGGTCGCCGCTATCTCCGTGCCGTGTCCCGCTACTTTATCGCGCGAACTGATCACCGTCACGTCGAACGGTTGGATAGCACCGCGACGAACCTCGTAAACGGTTTCGGTGCCATCGCGCCAAGTGCGCACCCTGTAAGGATCGGAGAACTTGAACGCTGCGTGGCGGCCTTTACCGTTACGGCCATACGGATGCCTCGGATGAGAATCCGGCAGGTCGGCCGGCGGTGCCGCCTTGCTGCCCTCTTCCGCGAGTCGATTATAGTCGAGCGTCTTCCAGCGCCTTTCGAACTGCGCAGGCGTCATCCCTTTGCCGTTGTCGGTGATGGAGAAGGGAATATCCTGGCTGCGCTTCGGCCAGACTATATCGACCTTGGTCGTATAGGCGTCCCAAGCGTTCGCGACAAGTTCAACGATGGCAACTGCTGGATCGGTAATGATCGGCCCAGCATATTTGTCGAGGAACCGATCATCGAACAGTAGGCCTTGGTTTGCTCGTTCTGTATCCACGGTGCCGTCTACCCCCTCATCGTAGTACACAGCAATTTTCCGCTCACGTCCACAGCTAAGCCCTCTTGCCCCGCGTTGTCTTTAAGATCAACGTCGGTCAACATCGGAAGCCAGTATATGTTGGTTTCCGTCAAAGCCTTCTTTCGTTGGGTCAGGGTTCGTCACCCGAGCGTGCTGAGACCGCCCGAGCGGGTTTAGTCGAACGAAGTGAGGTAGCGGCCGGCCAATGCCCCTGGTACGCCTTTACGGTCTGGCGGCAACTTTCTGGTTCTGATAATAGTGTGCCGGGGGGATCTAAAGTGGCTGGAGAAAAGGCGCGTTTACGTACGCTCAACATTCGTTTACTGCGTGAAGGCCGAACTGTAGGCGACGCATTTTCACCCACTTTTGCTCAAGGAAGCGACCGGGCCCTAACGCAGCGAACTTGGAATGGCGTCGAAGGCGCATCGCTTTTTGTCGGTCAGATATATTCCAACACGCCGTCTTGGGTAGAATTCCTCAGTCCGCAGAGTGAGGACCTGCCAGCAGACATTTTTGCAAGTGGCGCGGGAGCGGTGGTCTTCTTGCCAGTCGGAGATCGAACTGTCGCCATTTGCTTCGGACATGTCCACATTGCCCTCAACGACGATGCATTCGAGCGCCAGTTTGGACTGAAGGTGACGCTCAATACCGTTCCCAGAGGTCAGCTTCGAACGCTCGACCTTGCCACGCCTGACGCCGTAACATTTCAAAAACGCGTACAGGCAAGCCGTGATAGCGATCTACAAGCCTTTGGCGTGGACATGCTGCGCGACTTAGCTCGGGTTGCAGGCGGTACGCCAACCGACTTGAAATTTGCTCGGTTCGTTGCGGGAAAAGATAGTTTGTCGATCACCTGCGAGGTCAAAGCAGACGGTCTCCGGCCAAAGTGTGCCGACATAATCAAAGCGTACAAGAAGATCGACTACCAGAAGGAATTCGCCTGGGTCGATAACATGCAGATCGTGCATGAGAAGGACATTATCGCGCTACTCGACGGGCAACTTGAAGAGGCGTTGGGGAAGCTGAGAGATGGGCAAGCCTCGCAGCTCCACATGTCACCCCCGGAAGTCGTCAACTATACCGAAGGGAACGAGCTCCACTACAACGGATTTGGTTCACACGGCACCACGTTTCACAGCCTCTCAGTTGACGATTATGTGGCGGAACTGAACCGCTGCGATTTTGACGATGACTTCTCCGAGGTGAAGGCCAATCATCGCATCAAGGCAAAGGGGGATGGCGAGGAAGAATTCACTGAGAAATGGAGGGTCTACGATTGCTTCGTATTCGAGGCGTCGCTCGGCGCCGGGGACAAGGAAAAGCACTATGTGTTGTTCGCAGGCGATTGGTACGTGGTCGAGAAACGCTTCAAGAAGCTAGTTGAGGACTATTTCGACGCGCTGGAAAAAGTCGCAATCATTGGAGCGACGGAGTGCACCAACGAGCAGGATCTGATTGCAGATATCGAGTCAAACCGCCCGGATCTGCTCAAGCTCGATCAACAAAAAATCAATCCCCAGGGAGTGCGATACGGCAATCTTGAACCGTGCGACTTTCTCTCCAAGAATGGCGAATTCATTCACCTCAAGGACGGAGAATCTTCCGGTCCAATTAGCCATGTCTGGATGCAAGGACTGGTCAGCGCTGAAGCCTTTGTGAGCGACGCGAAGTTCCGCAAGACGCTGCGATCAAAAGTGAAGAGTCTTGGCGACGGCTTTGAAGCGCAGCTGCCGAAAAGTACGGGTCGCGTTGACCGAACCAAATTCAAGGTCGTCTACGGCGTAATGCGGAAGCCCTATGCGGATGGAACCGTTGGCCTTCCCTTTTTCAGCAAGGTTAGCCTGCAAGCTGCCGCGCAACGCATTGAACAGTTCGGGCTCGCGATTGCTATTGAGCTGATCGAAAAGCCTGCCGGCGAGTCCGCCGTGGGAGACGGCTAGCCGGGTCTGACCGGCCGACATCTTTGTGAAGTGTATGGCTTCAACAATCCATGTTGGCAGCGTTGCCCATTTCTCTGACCAAGGATCCTGCTAATGCAGTCATATCGTCAATGGTGGCCATAGCCGTTGCGTATCGTCGTGATGAGCGGCGGATCAGATTGCTGAACTTAAGAAATTGACAGGCGCGCGAGGCCCTTTCCAGAGATGGGCGATAGAGCACAGCCAATTTGCGAGACCAGCGACTCTTCGTCGCTTGCGCCCGGGGCGTCGACGGCAGCTTCCTGTCAGCGCGTCCCGGAAGCGGACAGTCGGGTGACGGCCTCTTTGCTGTCGTACGCCATCAATGCAGCGTCGGTCGGTTTTCCAGCCTATCCGCTCGCTCAAGCATTCGGATGACTGATCTGAGGCTCAGCGCCGGTTGTCTGCCGGCAAACCTCTCGATGACTTCGGTGATGATCTCGATCGAATTCTCCGACAGTCCACGCCGTCGCCCTTCCTGTCTGGCGAAGGCGGTGAGATCCGGTGTGCTGAGCTCAGTCAGATTGATGGTGACGAGCCGGCTTAACAGCGGTTCCGACACCCCGTTGAGGCTGTTAGCCGTCAGGATCCAGCCAACCCAGCGCATGTCGAAGCGGAGTTGATAGTGGGGACACTCCCATCGTCGCGATGTTTCTGGTTCCAGCAAGGGCAGCAGACTGTCAGCAAGGCTGTGCCGCTCTCCTCTGCTGGAAATCACCGAGGTTGCCTTCTCAATCTCATCAAGGACCACGATTGGGTTGGCGACCAAGTGCGTTATTATTGTCGCAACCGGTTTGCCGGCATGAGCGGAACTCCATCCACGTTGCACGCCGCCGACTGAAAACGAGGACTGCTCCACGGTGGCATCGATCGTGCGCAGCGGCACATCGAGCGCGGCACTGGTCCGGCGCGCCCAGGTGCTCTTGCCGATCCCAGGTGGACCGACCAGCAACAGCGGGGGAAGCCGGAAACCAGGATCACCCCGGCGGACCTGAGTTCGCATTGCGTGCCAGACGTGCTCTGTAGCAGGGGCCATCCACGGCATTTCCGTATGCAGTGCGGATGCTATCTCGTCGGCCTGTGTTTCGGTTTCGATGCGGCGCAATTCAACACCGCCCGAAAGCATCTCGAGCTGCTGACGGTCATCGGCCTTGAGATGCGAAAATCCGGAAGCGCGGTGGCGGTTCTGTTCAAGTCGGTTGACCCGGCGCCTGATGCGCGCGTGATCCTCACGGGTGACTGTATCAGCGGCTCTCTGCCAGTCTTCCTTTGCCCGTTCTTCCGGCGAGAGCTTTGCCTCCCGAAGCTTTCGAAGGTGCTCTTCGAAACGGCGCGTGACCTCGATGGCATTGAGGGGCTCGAAGAACCGGGCTTCGACAAAGGGTATGCGGGTCATGGGTACTCAAACTGACGGTGCTAAGCGGGACGAATATTGCGGAGCAGTGATGTGGAGGGCGGACTATCGGGGCCGGGGCGTGGCCGCCTTCAAACAGGAGGCGGAGATAGCACCAATGTCGATCGATTTGAAAGCCCCGATTTATCCACATAAATAATTGAATACGTTGAATTAATGCGAAAAATGAAACTTCGTTTTGGCGACGGCTAGAGACCCGAGCGGCGTGCATGTGAAACAGCCGTGCGAAAATCTGAAACGTGTTCGAAATTTCTCATCGCATGGTCAGATGCATACCCTGAAAGAGCGGCCATCTGAGGTTTTCGCATTT
>PVUG01000026.1 GCA_003001975.1 Martelella mediterranea | reverse complement strand
GGCGTCGGCTTCCTGAGCGCGGCAAGCCTTCTGGCTCAAATTCCCGAACTGGGCTCAATGGGGCGCCGACAGGCGGCGGCTCTGGCAGGGACAGCGCCCCACCCCAGCGAAAGCGGCAACGCAAACGGACGCCGACGACAACGGGGCGGAAGGCCCCAGGTCAAGACAACCCTGTTCATGCCCGCCATGTGTGCCGCACAGGGAAAGGGACAATTCGCACCCTTCTACAAACGCCTCATCCAAAATGGAAAACCACCCATCGTCGCAATCGCCGCGACAATGCGAAAAATCATCATAACCATCAACGCAAGGATAAGGGACAATCAACAACAACAGAGTTGATGACGCCGGGGTTAAGGTGTTGTCTCCAAATTTAACTTTGATTATGGGCATATAGGATTCAGACATATCATTTCAGCCAAATGAGGAATCGCATGCCTATATGTGCCTATTGTCTGCAAAATCGATCACTATGTGAATCGCATGCGATACCGGATGCCTTCTTTAGAGACATATCGAGGCGCAACAGCGGGAAACTAATTGTCATTCCCGAAGGCCCAGGAAAAATACACTTCGGCAAAAACTCAGGAAAGGCAAAGATTCTTTGTTCAGATTGTGAAACGCATTTTAATCGGCTTTATGATTCTCCTTTGGTCAATGCGCTCAAAGAATGGGATCGGCTGATCTGCCAAAAGGGGCTGGAGGTACGGTACGACTCGTCGCCTGAGAAAATCGCCACGTCACTAGCCGCAATCTTCTGGCGCGCGAGTGTTTCAGGCAACAATATTTACGCAAATGCGAAAATCTCTCATAGCGACAGAGCACTTCTTCTCAACATACTGAAAAATGGTCAATCAAAACCGTTACAGCTTTGCTCTTGCAAAGTTAACAGACTATACGACAAGACGAGCGAGGAAGACGGGGGCTTCAAACAAAAAGATATCTCTCAAATAATTCTTCCCGTGAGCGCGTACCGAGTTCGGTGGGAACACGCAGGAACCACAAGATATGTCGCTTTAACCGTTGTAATGCAGGGTTTCCTTTTCTGCTTAATGATACCTCGATTGCCTTTCTCAAAACGTCAAAAAGCTGGATTTCTCAACGCAAAGCAGTCAAAATTACACGCCCCAGCACTACATCTGCTAGATTATGAGCCTTTGGCAAGATCTCTCGTGTCTGGCTACAAAAAGTATCTGGACGAAGACAGCACAATAACAAGATATCCTTAGTTATTTCCCCCTCACGGCACCAAAAACTCAAACGGCTCCGCCGCCTCCATCAGCCCCGCAACATCCCCGCCCGGCACCTTCGGGTCATTCAGCGCCAGCTTCTTCACCGCGGCCCTCTCGCCCAGATCAAAATCATCCAGATCGACCCAGAACACCGACGGGTTGATGACGGAGTCGAAATAGTAGCGTTTTTGGTCGTGTTCGGCGACGGTGCGCCAGAGGGTGGAGGCGATGTTGGGTTTTTCGGGATCGGTCATGCCGAGCGGGGTGGAGATGGCGCGCACCTGCGAGAATACGGAGGCAAGGGCTGCGCGGCGGCCCTTCAGCGGCGTGGCCGATTTCAGGTTGTAGCTGGCGCGGGCGAAGCGGTCGGCGGCGTTGACCGTGCCGGGCAGAAAGCTCTTGCCGCCCACAAGGTCCCAATAGCCGTTGATGGCAAGCTGCTGGTCATAGGTCGGCGAATTGGTCATCACCCTGTATTCGCGGCCGTGATGGATGGTGAGCTTTCCGCCGACGAATTCGAAGATCGCGCTGTCGCCGGAGGCATCGGAAAGCGCCAGATGCACGGTTGCCGGCGCGCCGTTCGGCGCCTCGCCGGTGATCACCGTCAGCGGGTCATCGGCCATGGCGGCGGCGGCTTCGGCGACGCTGGCGAAATTGTCAAGCATATATTGCAGCCATGCGCCGACCGAGATCAGCGGTTTGCCGCGCGCGGCCGGATCGCCGTAAGCCGATTCCACCAGATAGAGCATGTTGCCGGCAAGGCCCGCCTCGTTCATGCCGTCAGCCGTGGCGAGATTGTAGATCGCGACGACAACCGAGCCGTATTTCGAAGTCCATGTGACCGAGCCCTCGCCCACCCCGCCATTGCGGGACATGCTGCGGGGAAACACCCAGAGATCGGATTGCATCGTCACATCGCGCCAGTCCATCGAGCGCCCGGTGATGAAGCTGCCGGTTCCGGTTTCATAGAAGATGCGCGTACACATGGGATTTCCTCCGCCTGACCCTTGGTATGGTTGGCTGAGGCTAACCCGTTCCGTGACGTTCAACAATGCGGTTTACGCTTTATCCTAAAAATGGCTCCGCTTTGCCACGAACCGCGCCAGCATCGGCCCGAGCGCCATGACGAAGAAGAACCGCGCGATCTGCATCGACATCACGAAAGCAACGTTGACATCGGTGGAGGCGGAGATGATGGCGACCGCATCCGCGCCGCCGGGACTGGTGGCGAGATAGGCGCTCAACGGGTCGATCCCGGCAAACACCACCAGCAGCGCGGCAAACACCGAACAGACCGCAACAAGCGCCAGGATCGAGGCCAGTACCCGCGGCAGCGCCCGGCTGGCATGGCGGATGACCTCGCGATCGAACCGCGCGCCGATTGCCCAGCCGACCAGCGCATAGGAGACGGCGAGCAGCGGCTGCGGCAGTTCGATATCCACCAGGCCTGCGATATTGAGCGCCGAGCCGAGGATCACCGGCACGATCATCGCACCTGCCGGTATCGGCGAGCGCTTGCCGATGACAACGCCGATGATCACCAGAATGAGGGTCTGGCCAAGCGGCCACCAGCGCGGCTCGGCAAGCCATAAAACGGGTGCAGGCGCGCCCTCGCCGCCCATTCCGGTCCACACCCTTGCAATGGTCGCAGCCACGATGGTGACGATTACCACGCGGGTATATTGCATGAAGGCGACCAGCCGCATATCCGCCCCGAACGCGCCGGACATCAGCGTCATCACCGTGGCAGCCCCCGGAAACGCGCCCCAGATCGCCGTCGTTCCGGGCAGAACCTGAAGCCGCGCCAGAAGCCAGCCAAGCGCCACGGCGGCAAATACCACCGCCAGCACACCGGCGACGAAAATCGGCCAGTCCCTGCCGATTTCCTGCACGATCGGCCAGGTCATGGTCCGCGCGATCAGCAGGCCGACCATGCCCTGTGCCAGGCTGAAGGGCGCCACCGGCACAACAATGCGCTGACCGAAGAAGGAAAACAGGATGGCCGTCAGCATCGGCCCCAGGAGAAGGGCTGCCGGAAGCCCGGCCAGCGAAAGCACGACGACAAGAGCGGCGGATGCGGCAATCAAGGCGGACCAGAGCCTGAGCGCGCCTGCACGCGCCTTGCCCGAAGAACCGCTGGCCTGCGGGTTCTGCTCCTCCGGTTCTCCTGCCGTTTCCATCACTCTGTCTGCCCTTCGCGCTGCGTCAGGCCTGTTTTACACAGCGCGGAACAATCCGCCAACATGAGACGATCACATCGCGCAGCCCTGCCGGCGCATGGCGATGTCGATCGCGTTGATCTTGCCCTTGCTATAGGCAATCGCCGCCTGCTGATTGCCCGCGCCTTCGGCGGCAACGCTGCCCAGATCGGCGCCCATGACCCGGAAATCGCCGACGATTTCCTCATCCTGCAGGCGCGCCAGCTCCTTCAGCCTGTTGTTTTCCGTCTCCATCTGATCGCTCAGCTGCTGGCAGCTGGCACCGGCATACTGGCTTGGCGAAACCGGCATCGCGCCGATGCTATCGGCACGCTGCGTGCAGCCGGCAGCAAGCAGGGAAAGGGCGAGAATTGTGACAGGTATGCGCATGAAACCACCTCGGTCGGGTCAGGAAAACGGATCGGAACAAACATATTCGCAAATGTTATAATCTAATTAGGTCAGCCGGGGTCAGTGGAAAGCGCCCGGCCCCGCTTTTTTATGGGTCTGCCGGCGGATCGGCCAGAATATCGGGATCAAGGCTTGCCCGCCCGCTCGTCAGGTCGCGCAGCAATTCAGCCAGCGCCAAAAGCCTGCTGTCGGGCACATCGAGCCGGAATACCGCGCCGTTTTCGTCAAAATCGCGGGCCGTCACCGCGATGTCGTCAAAGGTTTCGAGACGCGCCTCGACAAGCGCCAGATCGGTGAAGGCCACCGCGACGGAAAGCTGTGTGGTGGCAATAATCGGCTGCTTGTCAGCAAGCCGCAGACATTCGGCAGCGCTGCCGCCATAGGCGCGGGCAAGACCGCCCGTGCCCAGCTTAACACCGCCGAACCAGCGGGAAACCACGACCACAACGCCATCGACCTCCTGCCCCTCGATTGCCTGCAGGATCGGCTTGCCTGCCGTCCCGCCCGGCTCCCCGTCATCGGAAAAGCGATAGTCGGCGCCGATCCGCCATGCCCAGCAATTATGGCTGGCATCGGCAAAGCTGTTATCCGCGACAAAGGCCTTCGCCGCCTCTTCATCGGCAACAGGCGCGGCAATGGTCGCAAACCGGCTTTTCTTGATTTCGCGTTCGCTGGTGGCGGGTCTGATGAGCTTGAACATGGGCTTCGACATGGTGGAACAGTCAGCCGTTTGAACGGCACCGGCCCGCCGGAGTCAAGCCAGGTCAGATACGGCGCCCCGCAACCCACCCGGTCACAAGGCAACTGACCAGACCCGTCAGGCCGGTCGCAAACATGCCCCAGGCCATATCCACAGCGACAACGGCCCAGGACCAGTCCTTCAGCGTAGCCATATTGGTCAGGTCATAAGTGCCGTAGGCCATCAGGCCGAACACCGCCCCGTTGAGAAGCCCTTTTCGCCATGAGCCCGCCTTCACGCCGGGATAGACGGAAAAATAATATATTCCAATCAGGTACATGCCATAAAACGTTAATCCTGCGTACCAATTCGGAGAAGCCAGTAGGAGCGAACCGATTTCCGCTTCGTAGAAGCTGAAGGCAACCGTTCCCAGCCAGATGAAATCCAGCAGCGAAAAGCAGACGGCCATGACAAGAAATGCTGTTACAGAACGGTTCATGGGCATCGCATCATATACCAAGCAGCGGTTGGACGACCCGCAAGATCCGGCTTCGAAACTTCAGCGGTGCGTCGGTCACGATCAGGCAGATACATTCGCCCTCCGGCGTCACCACCGGTTCATGGACGGTGTCCTCGTCCTCTTCGGTAAAGTCGCCCGGGCCGAAGGTTTCGTCATCGCAGCGCAGGCGTCCCTTCAAAACCAGCGTCAGCTCACGCCCGCCATGGCCGTGCTCGGGCAAGGGGCGCCCCGGGCCGACGCGCAACAGGCGCACATTGATATCGCCTTCTGCCAGCACCTTGAACTGCGAAGCGCCGATGCCAAGGCGGCGCCAGCCGACCTGATCAAGCGAAGCGGCACCGATATAGGAACGCAACGGCTGGGGCACAGCATGGTCCGGGACGGTTTCTGTCCTGCCGGTCTCGATCCTGTCGTTTTCGGGCTGTTCGGGCACGGTCTCGACCGGTTCGGCCTTCATCCGCTGCAGCATCGTTTCCCAGCTGGCCCTGTCGCGCTCGGGTGCGGTTTCCGGCTCGATTGCGTCCATCAGCGCACCGCCTGTTGCCTCCATCAGATCAAGGCGTTTGCGGCAGGCCGGGCACAGCGCGAGATGTGTGGCCACCGCAATGCTCCAGCCTTCCGCCAGCGTTCCGGCGGCATATTCCAGCAACAGCGCATCTGAAATATGGTGATGGATCGCGGTCATCGTTCTTCTCCCAGCGCCACCCTCAATCTGGAAAAGGCAGCCCGGATACGGGACTTGACGGTGCCCAGGGGCAAATTGGTCTTCTCGGCAATCATACTGTGGGAAATGTCCTCGAAAAACGACATGCGCAACAATTCCGCCTGTTCCTCCGGCAGCGTGGAAATGGCGCGGCGCATGCGCGCGGCACTTTCATCCTGTTCGTAATAGCTGTCGGGCGCTTCCGGGGCCTCCGGCACAAAGGCGGGATCGGTCGGATCGAATTCAGGCCGCCTGGCCTTGCGCAGGCTGTCGATCATCACATTGCGGGCAAGTGTGAACACCCAGGCGGCGGCATTTCCGCGCTGCGGATCGAACAGGGAGGCCTTGCGCCAGACCATCATCATGGTCTCCTGCATCAGCTCCTCTGCCTGTTGCCCGTCAAGCGACCGTTTCAGCATATAGCTGCGGATCCGCGGTCCGAAATGAAGGAATAACCGTTCAAAGGACGCAACGTCATGCGACCGGCCGGTGCGCACCAGGCAAAGCGTCATATCTTCCGTCGTCAATTCCTCCACAACCGAGCCTTCCGACGTTGTCACCCTCCCCACCGCAACAGCGGGTATCCCCCTGAAGCGGGCTGGTCTGGGCACCGTGCCGGAAGACGGCCTGTAGTGTGAAAGATCTGACATGACCTCTTCTACGGCACGACGCCCCATCCAGATTGAAGGTTCCAACAATTTTGTTCCGATTTCAATCCGTCGAACGGTCTGGTGCGTAGATCAGGTAACAGATCAAGAGGAATCCGCACATGGATCACAAGCTGGACAAGGCCCACAGGAGAATTCCTGGCGTGAGAAAGGTTGCCGTCATCGGTTCGGGCATTTCCGGCCTGTCGGCCGCATGGCTTTTGAGCCAGTCCTCCAGGGTCACGCTGTTTGAGGCGGACCAGCGCCCGGGCGGCCATTCCAATACGGCCGATACCGTCATCAACGGCAAACACATCTCCGTTGATACCGGCTTTATTGTCTATAACGAACGCAACTACCCCAATCTCACCGCGCTGTTTTCACATCTCGATGTGGAGACCGAAAAATCCGAGATGTCGTTTTCGGCCTCACTGAACAACGGCGCGTTTGAATATGGCGGCAGCAACATCGCCACCATGTTCGCCCAGAAATCCAATATCCTGCGCGCCAGCTTTTGGCGGATGGTCTATGATATCTTCCGGTTTTACCGCGAGGCCCCCGTCGCCGCGCGCGACGCGATGGCCGTTGATCTGACGCTTGGCGATTATCTGGACAGCAAAGGTTATTCCCGGCGTTTCGTCGAGGATCACATCCTGCCGATGGGGGCGGCGATCTGGTCGACCACCGCCGAGCAGATGCGCGCCTATCCTCTGGCCGCCTTCACCCGCTTCTTTGAAAGCCACGGGCTTTTGACGCTTGTCGACCGGCCGCAATGGCGCACGGTTTCCGGCGGCAGCCGCTCCTATGTCACGCGTCTGCTGGAGGCGGTGAACGGCCCGGTGCGGCTGTCAACGCCCGTCAGACAGATCTATCGCCGCAAAAATGGCGTACGTCTCATCCTTGATCATGGCGAGGAACAGGACTTCGATGCCGTGGTGGTGGCCACCCATGGCGATCAGGCCCTTGCGATGCTGGCGGATGCCAGCGACAATGAACAAAGGCTTCTCTCCGCATTCCGCTACACCGTCAACGAGGCGTATCTGCACAGTGACGAGAGCCAGATGCCGAAGCGCCGCAAGGTGTGGTCGAGCTGGAACTATCTGGAACACAAAGGGGCCGCTGACATTTCGCTGAGTGTGACCTACTGGATGAACCGGCTGCAGAATATCGACGAACGCTTTCCGCTGTTCGTCACGCTCAATCCGGCGGAGACGATCCGGCCGGACAGGGTTCACGCGCACTATACCTATACCCACCCGCTTTTCGACCGGAACGCAATCGACGCGCAGCGCGATCTCTGGCAGATCCAGGGGCATGGCAATGTCTGGTATTGCGGCGCGCATTTCGGCAGCGGCTTTCATGAAGACGGGCTGCAGTCGGGCCTTGCCGTGGCGGAAGCAATCGGCGGAGTCAGGCGACCGTGGTCTGTCGAAAACGAATCCGGCCGTATCCACCTTGCTCCAGCGCCGGTGACCGCCGAATGACATCCGGCTCCGCCATATACAGGGGCGATGTGATCCACCGGCGCCACCGGCCGAAAGCCCACCGGCTGCATTACCGGGTGTTTTCGCTGCTGGTCGATCTCGATGAACTCCCCCGCCTCGGCAACCGGCTGAAGCTTTTCGGCCATAACCGTTTTGCGTTTTTCAGCGTTCACGATCGCGATCACGGAAAGCTTGATGGCGGCAATCTGAAATCCTGGGCGATCGATGAACTCGCAAAGGCCGGCATCGATGATACGATCGCGCGGGTGGAAATGCTGTGCTATCCGCGCATCCTCGGTTATGTCTTCAATCCGCTGACGGTCTATTTCTGCTACCGTTCCGATGGCGCGCTTGCCGCAATCCTTTACGAAGTCTGCAACACCTTCAAGGAACGGCTGACCTATATCATCCCCGTTACAGACGACACCCGCCCCGTGCGGCAGCGCGCGCAAAAGCAGCTTTATGTCTCGCCCTTCATCCCGATGGCGTGCGAATATCATTTTTCCATCGCCCCGCCGGGCGAAACCGTGTCGGTGCGGATCAACGAGAAAGACAGCGAAGGTCCGCTGCTGTTTGCCGCCTTCAACGGCAAGCGCCACGCAATCAGCGACCGCGCTTTCCTGTCCGCTTTCTTCGCCTACCCGCTGATGACGGTAAAAATCATTGCGGGTATTCATCTTGAGGCGATACGATTACTGTTGAAGGGAATACCGGTATTCAAACACCGGCCATCCGCATCGCGTGTTCAAAGCGTCGTCGCGGGCGGCCCGCCGCGAAGAGACAGACCCGATGAAGCAGACGCATGACGGACACACCTCGCATAAAAGCCTGAAACTCTGGCAAAGGCCGATCGCTAACATCGCCAGCCGGATTACAACCGGTTCCCTGACGCTGCGTTTTCGCGACGGCCGCAGTAAAACGGTGACAGGCGCCAGACCGGGCCCCGCGGCCGAAATCACGCTCCACAATGCGCGCCCGCTTTACCGGCTGCTGAGCGAAGGCGACCTTGGCTTTGCCCGCGCCTATATCGACGGCGACTGGGATACGCCGGATCTCGGCGCCGTGATTGATCTGGCGATCGTCAATGAGGAGGAATTGTCAAAGGCGCTGTCCTCGTCCTATCTGTTCACGCAGATAAGCCGCCTGCGCCACCGCATGCGCGCCAATACCAAAACCGGCAGCAAGCGCAATATCGCCTTCCATTACGACCTCGGCAACGCCTTCTACAAGCTGTGGCTTGACGAGACCATGACCTATTCAAGCGCGCTCTACGAGGGGCGCGAACGCTCCCTGCCGGAAGCGCAGACCGCCAAATATGACCGCATCCTGGCCAGCCTGCAGGTCGGGCCGGAAGACCGGATACTGGAAATCGGCTGTGGCTGGGGCGGTTTTGCCGAACATGCCGCGGCGACCACGGGATGCCATGTCACCGGCCTGACGCTTTCGGAAGAACAGGCCAGATTTGCCCGCCAGCGGCTTGCCGACAAGGGCCTTTCCGGGCGCACCGACATACGGCTTCAGGATTATCGCGATTGCAACGGCACATTTGACAAGATTGTCTCCATCGAAATGTTCGAGGCCGTCGGCGAGGAAAACTGGCCGGTGTTCTTCGATACGGTGAATGCGCGCCTTACCCCCGGCGGAACCGCGGTGATCCAGTCGATTGCGATCGAACATCATCGCCTCGACGACTACCGCGACAACCCGGACTTCATCCAGCACTTCATCTTCCCCGGCGGCATGCTGCCATCCGTCGAGACCTTCCGCAAAGGCGCTTCAAGTGCCGGGCTGGCCGTGAAGGATCTGTTTGCGTTCGGCAAGGATTATGCCCGCACGCTCAAGGAATGGGAGGAACGTTTTCTGGCGGAGTGGGACGCAATCCGGCCGCTCGGCTTCGACGAACGCTTCCGGCGAATGTGGTGCTATTATCTCAATTACTGCGCTTCCGGCTTCAACGCGGGGCGCATCGACGTCGCGCAGTTTCATCTGATGAAACCGGCCGTCTGAGCCTCAATCCGTCCGCCCCTGCCGTGGGAAACGCAGCGCGATGAAGGCGACGAGCGCCGCCGCGCCGGTGATATTGAGATAGGCGAGGTTTTGCATGTCGCCGGCCGTGACCGGCCTCAGCGGCCCGCCGATCAGGCTTTCCGCCAGAACGAACAGGACGAAGATCGCCGCAACGAGCCCGCGCGACAGCCACACCTCGCAGCGATAGAAGGCAAACCCGGAAAGCACGAGGCAGGCAAAGAGAAAGGCGAGCGTTTCGCTCTCCCGGCCGAAGATCAAGGCAATCGCAAGCGTATCGACAACGCCGGCAATCACCAGGCCCAAACGCGCCGCGCGGCTGTTTCCGATCCGCGAGACGTACCAGATGGCAAGGTAGAGCGGCATCGACAATGCCGTCAGCAGCGAAAGCTGAAAGGCGCTTTCGGCCAGAAACCAGACATAGACCGGATAGATCGGCTTGTTGAGCGCAAGGACCAGGGCCGTCGTTCCCGCCGCATCGCTTAGCGGGTCTGCACGCTGAGCCCCACCTTGATCTAGTTTAAGAATTGACATCATCCGTAGATATTAACTTTCTGATATAGCTTCACTTATTACGTCCCGGAAACCACGGGAAAAACGCGCTGACGCGTTTCTGGTAAGCCTTGAAAGCGTCACCGCGCGAGGCTTCCATGTGCTTTTCCAGATAGGGAATTCCGGAGACGTGGTTGAGCAGCCAATACATCATCAGCGGCGCCAGCAGCGACAGGATGAAGCAGAAGATCGTCTGAAAGCCGGAAAGCGCCAGTAGCGGCCAGGCACACCACCACAGCCATTCGAAGAAGTAATTGGGATGGCGCGAATAGGCCCAGAGGCCGATATCGCAGACCGTCTTGCCGTCCGGACTTCTGCGCTTGAACTGCGAAAGCTGCCAGTCGGCCATCCCCTCGCCCGCAATCGCGACAATAGCGATGACAAGCGCGAGCCCGTCAAGAATGCCCGGAAACGGCGCGGGGTTGAGAATGGCGGCGTAGATCGAAAGCGCCAGAACGAAAGCCGCAAACGCCTGGATCTGCAGAAACCAGAGCAGCCGCGGCCCGGCATGGCTTCCCCATTCTTGCATCAGCGCAGCGTAGCGTGGATCGTCCTTCTTGCCGGCACTGCGCGTGGCGATATGGCCGGCAAGCCTGAGCGCCCAGAGACCGACCAGAATGCCGGCGAGCCATTTTCGGGCCGGGTTTCCATCGACGGAGAAGATGATGACAGCAAGCCCGCCAAGCCCCGTCACCGCGGCCCAGATCGTGTCGATCCAGCCGCTGTTGCCGGTCACTCTTTGGACAGCCCATGCTCCGGCCATGCCAAGGCAGAGCCCGATGAAAACGAAGATCAGCAGCGCTGCAGACATTTCACCCTCCGTGAAGATGCGGTTTGCACATCTCTACGAAGGGTGATGAAGAGCGGATTGCTTTTTAAAAGCGTTTCAGGCTATCAGCCCGGCGAAAGGCCGCGCTGTTTTTCCGAACGGCGGCGCAGCAGTTCGAGCACCGTCAGCAGGACGATCGAAATCGTCACGAGGATCGAGGCGACCGCCAGGATCGTCGGCGAAATCTGTTCGCGCAGCCCGGTGAACATCTGCCAGGGCAACGTCTTCTGCGAGGCCGAGCCGACGAACAGCACCACGACCACCTCATCAAACGAGGTGATGAAGGCAAACAGTGCGCCGGAGATAACCCCGGGCAGGATCAGCGGCATCTGCACCTTGAAGAAGGTGGTAACCGGATTGGCCCCGAGGCTTGCCGCCGCCCGCTCCAGAGCGCGGTCAAAGCCGACCAGCGTCGCTGTCACGGTGATGATCACAAACGGCGTGCCGAGCACGGCATGGGCCAGCACCACGCCCCAATAGGTGCCCTGAATGCCGAGGCGCGAATAGAAGAAATACATGCCGGCAGCCGAGATGATCAGCGGCACGATCATCGGCGAAATCAGGATTGCCATGATGGCGCCGCGATAGGGCACGTGGCTTTGCGACAGGCCGATGGCGGCCAGCGTTCCGAAACCGGTCGCCAGAAGCGTTGCCGCCGGCGCGATCATCACGGAGTTTCTGAGCGCCTGCTGCCAGTCGGGATTGGTGAAGAAATCCTGATAGTGCTTGAACGAATAGCCGGCGGGATCGAACGACAGCATTTCGGGCGTAAAAGTGAAGAAGTCCGTCGCGTTGAAGCTCAGCGGAATGATCACCAGGATCGGAAAGATCAGGAAGAAGAAGATCAGTCCGCAGATCACCCGGAAGCCATAATGCCAGACGCGCTGGCCGGTGGTCATGTATGGAGGCAGTTTGGCCATGGTCCCTCTCCTATCCGAGTTTCACGTTGTCGATGCCGACGAGCTTGTCGTAGATGACGAAGCAGAGCAGCACCACGACCAGAAGCAGCGTGCCGAGCGCAGCGGCAAGGCCCCAGTTCAGTGAACTCGAAATGTGGTAGGCAATCCGGTTGGAGATGAAGATACCGGAGGTGCCGCCAACCAGTTCAGGTGTGATGTAGTAGCCGATCGACAGGATGAAGACGAGAACGGCGCCGGCGCCGATGCCGGGCACGGTCTGCGGGAAATAGATCCGCCAGAAGGCGGTCCAGTCGGTCGCACCAAGGCTCTTGGCCGCACGCACATAGGATGGCGAAATCGTCTTCATCACCGAATAGAGCGGCAGGATCATGAACGGCAGCAGAATATGGGTCATGGCGATGACCGTGCCCGTCGCGTTGTTGATCAGCGCAAGCCGCCCGTCATCGGAGACAAGGCCGATGAACACCAGTATGTCGTTGATGACGCCTTGTTGCTGCAACAGCACCTTCCATGCCGAGGTGCGCACCAGAAGCGATGTCCAGAACGGCAGCAGCACCAGGATCATCAAAAGGTTGGCGGAGCGCAGCGGCAGGTGCGAAAGCAGGAAGGCGATCGGGTAGCCAAGCAGCAGGCAGGAGAAGGTAATAACCACGCTCAGGATCAGCGTGCGCATGAACAGCAGCAGATAGATGCGCTGTTCCTCGGGCACCATTTCGATGCCATCGGCGGTGCGCTTGGCATCGAGCGCGGCAAGATAGTAGCCGGCTGTGTAACGCCCCTTGAAACGATCAAGCGTCTGCCAGACGTCAAGCGAGCCCCAATCCTCGTCGGCGTCGATGAATTCCTCGCGTGCGGTGGTCGCCTCGAAATCGGGAACAGCGGCGGCAGACGCCAGCAGTTCTGCGGTTGCGCCGGAATAGAAGGACGCGGCATCCGGATTTTCGATCAGATCATCATAAAGCGCGGCATAGACCGGGTTCCACGGCTCTTCTTCCGTCGGGCTGTCCTGATCTTCTGTCTGAATGACATCGGCAAAGCCGGCATAGATTTCAGCCGTGCGCGGAAGCGCTTCCTTCGCCGTTTCGGAAATCTCGAAAGCAGGTTCGGCAACGGAATCATCGTCTTCAGCGGCCCATTCGGCCTGTGCCGTGATCCAGTCTTCTGCCGCCATCAGCGAGACCCAGGTGGCCGGTTCGACCCAGGCTTCGTTCAGGTCTTCAAACTGTTCGGTAAAAATCTCACCGAAATCATCGACCCTCCGTCCCGTCTTGCGGAACAGGCTCGACATGCCTGTCATTTCATAATTCAGCCGTGAACCCAGCCGCGTGTGCTGCTTGCGCTCGGCGGCGATGACCAGATCATCGCGCAGCGCGGCAAACACGAAATTGTCGGGCAGTTCGCCGGAAGCGGGGTCCCAGCTTTCAAGCGCGGTCACCGTGCGCGGCAGCGTTTCGGGAACGATCTCGTTCTGCACCGAGCGGAACAGCATGTCGATGATCGGCGCGGCAAAGGAAATCAGTACAAACAGCAGGAGCGGCGCAATCAGAAGCAGCGCGCGCATCTTCTGGCGTCTCAGCGCTTTTGCCAGGCTGGCTTTCAGCGGCTTGCCGTCGGAGGTCGTCAGCTTCTCCGCCGTATTGGAGGTCGTGTCGCTCATGTTCCCCGCTTCTTTGCTGGTTCGGCCTGCGGCCGTCTGTCCGACCGTCTGATGCGGCCTTTCGTCATTTCAGGTGCGGAAGGGCCGCCGGCCCTTCCGCGCTTTCATCAAAGCGAACGGCGCTTACTGTACCAGCCAGGACTGGAACTTGGCGTCCAGATCGTCGCGGTAGTCAGCCCACCATTCGTAGTTATAGACGAACACGTTCTTGGAGTTTTCCGGTGCGGTCGGCATGTGCGGCCCCATGTCAACGCCGAGCGTGGCATGCTCGCCGACGAGCGGCGCCGAGGAGTTGCGGGCCGGACCGTAGGAGATGTAGGCAGCCTGGTCAGCCAGACGCTGGGTGTCGGTGGCATAGCGGACGAAATCCTTGACCATGGCCAGACGGTCTTCGGGAAGACCTTCCGGGATGATCCAGCCGTCAAGGTCAAACACCTGCGCGTCCCAGAGCATCTCGAAGGGCTGGTCTTCCTCCTCGATTGCGGAGAACCAGCGACCGTTATAGGACGAGCCCATCACGATTTCGCCATCGGCCAGGAGCTGCGGCGGCTCGGCGGCAGCCGACCACCAGATCACGTCATCCTTGATGGTGTCGAGCTTGGCGAAGGCGCGATCCTGGCCTTCTTCCGTCTCGAGCACGTCATAGACGTCTTCCTTGGCAACGCCGTCGCAGATCAGCGCCCATTCCATGTTGTTGATCGGGCGCTTTTCGAGCGAACGCTTGCCCGGATAGGTTTCCGTATCGAACATGGCGCAGATCGTTTCCGGCTCCGGCGCGCCTTCCGGCAGCAGGTCCGGGCGGTAGGCGGCGGTGGTGGAATATACGATTTCCGGAATGAAGCAGTCGGAGATGATCAGATCACCGAAATCTTCCGAAGCCGGCGTGCCATCGGGGGCCGGCGCCAGAAACTCGTCGGGATCATATTCCATGGCCAGGCCTTCGTCGCAAAGACGCATGGCGTCGGCAGCAACCACATCGACAAGGTCCCAGGTGATGTTGCCGGCTTCGTTCATGGCACGCAGCTTGGCAACCGCCTCATTCGAGGATTCGTCCCAGACGATCTCTATATCCGGATTTTCCTCCATATAGGGATCCGTATAGGCATTCTTCTGCGAATCCTGGTAGGCACCGCCCCACGAAACGATGGTCATCTGTTCGGCATAAGCTGCCGTGGACGTAGCGAGCGATGCCGCCAGTGCAAGAATAATAGACTTGGATTTCATAGTCTTTCTTCCCCTTCTTCGAGATGATTGGCCGGGCCTTGAAGCCCGCATTGTGAAACCGCCGGTCTCAAGCGACCGGAAGCTGCTGTTACGCGACGGGATCAAGCGCCTTGCAGTCGCCGGCGGCAAAGCCGATCGTCTGCTGTTTGCCTTCGTGCAGATCCCAGCGTTCGCCGCGATTTCGAACCTTGACGACGAATTCGTCGTTTCCGCACACATTCATGCGCACGCGGATATGGTCGCCAAGATAGATCAGTTCCTCGATCGTGCCGGTAATGGTGTTGGCGTGATCATCGGTGGGAACGATTTCGACACGCTCCGGACGGAGCGAAATGGTTGTGCGGTCGCCGACATTATCGACATTCACCTTGTCGGCGATGATGATGGTGCCGTCATCGAGCTTGACGGAGCATTCGCTGCCGCGGATTTCGGTCACCGTGCCGCTGAGCTTGTTGTTCTCGCCGATGAACTGGGCGACGAACGAATTTTTCGGGTCCTCGTAAAGCATCGACGGTTCGGAGAGCTGCTGCACCACGCCGTCGTTGAACACGGCAACGCGGTCCGACATGGTCAACGCCTCAGTCTGGTCATGCGTCACATAGACGACCGTGACCCCAAGCCTTTCATGGATATGCTTGATCTCGTATTGCATCTGCTCGCGCAGCTGCTTGTCGAGCGCGCCGAGCGGCTCGTCCATCAGCACAAGTTCGGGATCGAACACCAGCGCGCGGGCCACCGCCACGCGTTGCTGCTGGCCGCCGGAAAGCTGTGCGGGACGGCGGTTTCCGAAATTGCCAAGCTGGACCATGTCGAGCGCCCGCTTGACCTTTTCCTCCTGCTCGGCCTTGCCCATCTTGCGCAGCTGCAGCGGAAAAGCGAGATTTTCAGCCACCGACATATGCGGAAACAACGCATAATTCTGAAACACCATGCCGATGCCGCGCTTGTGCGGCGGCACGTTGTTGATGGGCTTTTCGTTGAGATAAATCTCACCGTATGTGGCGGGTTCGAACCCGGCCAGCATCATCAGACAGGTGGTTTTGCCCGAACCCGACGGGCCGAGCATGGTCAGAAATTCGCCCGGCGGAATATCCAGATTTAACTTTTTAACGACGAGGGTTTCGCCATCATAACTTTTTTGAACACTGTCGTATTTAACCGAAGCACCCCGGTTTTCAGCCATTTTGTCCCCTTGTTATAGCGGATCTTGCGGGCCGCATCGTCGTGCGCGCCTTCTCAAGCAGTCCGGTTTTATAGTGCAATTCGTTTTGCCTAATTCAACCTCAAATTCAAAGAACGGACAAAGAATGGGCAGAAATCGACCGCAATTTCAACAGCGATTTGCCGTTTTATGGGGTTGACAGACTTTCGTCGTACTCAAAAATCTTCGCAAAAACACGTATTTCGAGTGGAAAACAAGCACATAGGGAAATGACACAAGCCTGGCGCGCAGGCGCTGCATAAGCCGGAAAAAGCCGTTCAGAGTGCGTCTTCGGCGACAGAAAATTCAACGCTCAACCCGTCATAGGCGGGTTCGACATGATCGGGTGTTGCGTGCAGCACCGTTTCATAGTCGAGCGGAATATGCATATGGGTGAGGATTGCACGGCGCGCGCCCAAATAATCCACCCATGACAATGCCTGATCCAGCGAAAGATGGCTTGGATGCGGGCGGTATTGCAGCGAATCGATCACCAGAAGGTCGAGATTGCGCAGTTTTTCCACAGATTCGGCCGGAAAATCGCTGACATCGGTGCAATAGGCCACATCGCCCAGCCGGTAGCCGAGCGAAATGATCTCGCCATGCTGCTGGCGGTGCGGCATGAACCGCATCTTTCCGCCGGGCCCGTCAATGGTGACGGGCCGGTCGAAATCGGTAATGACATTGGCATGCGCAATCGGCGGATAGGCGCTGCCCTTCGGCGTTTCGAGGCAGTAGGCAAACCCCTCCAGGATCCGCTCCATGGTCCGCTCATCGGCATAGACGGGGATGCGCCTGTGCTGGGCATGGAAATAGCCGCGAATGTCATCGATACCGTGGATATGATCCGCATGCGCGTGGGTGAACAGCACGGCATCGATGCGGGACACCCCGGCGCGCACCATCTGTTCGCGGAAATCCGGGCCGGTATCGATCACCACCGTCGTCACGCCGCCATCCGGCGCGATCTGCTCGACGAGAAACGCCGTGCGCGAACGCCGGTTCTTCGGGTTTTGCGGATCGCACGCGCCCCAGTCCCCGTTGATGCGCGGCACACCGGGCGACGACGAACAGCCGAGAATGGTGAAGCGGCGGCGATAGACCAATGTCAAACCCGCGTCATCTTGGAAAAGCAGCGGAATGCGTTTTCGGTGGTGATATCCGCGATTTCGGCCTCGCTCACGCCCTTCACCTCGGCCAGAACGCGGGCGGTATTGACCACATAGGAGGGCTCGTTGCGCTTGCCGCGATAAGGCGTCGGCGCCAGATAGGGCGCATCGGTTTCGACCAGCAGCCGGTCCATCGGAACATCGGCGGCAATCGCCCGCAGATCGTCGGATTTCTTGAAGGTCAGAATGCCGGAAAACGATACATAGCCGCCAAGCTCGACCCCGGTCTTTGCCAGATCCGCACCGGACGAGAAACAATGCAGGATGAAGGGAAACGCGCCCTCGCCTGTCTCCTGCTGCAGGATTGCCGCCATGTCGTCATCAGCGTCGCGGCTGTGGATGACCAGCGGCAGTCCGGTCTGCCGGGCAGCGGCAATATGGCGTCGAAGTCCGGTTTTCTGCGCCTCGGCCTTTTCAGGCTGATAGTGATAGTCCAGCCCCGCCTCGCCGATCGCCACCACTTTGGGATGTTCGGTCAGGCGAACGAGGTCATCCGTTCCGATGTCGAGCTCTTCATCGGCATTGCCGGGATGGGTTCCGACGGAGCAGAACACATTTTCATATTTTTCTGCAATTTCAACGACCTGATTGAATTTCTTCACACGCGTTGAAATCGTCACCATCTGCGCAACACCGGCCTCCTTGGCGCGCGCAACGAGGTCGTCACGCTCGGCCTCGAAATCGGGAAAATCGAGATGGCAATGGCTATCGATCAGCATGATGTCTCATTCCTCGGGCGCGACATAGCGCGGAAAGACCGGCGCCGGCTTTTCAAGCGGCGTGCCCGCCTTCAAGCGGCCGGCCTGGCCCAGATGCGCGAAATCGCGTTGTGTTTGCGGTATTGAAATCAGGTCGAGCAGTTTTCCTGCAGACGTCGGCATGGCCGGCTGAAGCAGGATCGCGACCTGACGCACCACTTCCGCCGTCACATACAGCACGGTCGCCATGCGCTCGGGATCGGTTTTCCGCAGGGCCCAGGGCTCCTGCCCGGCAAAATAGCGGTCAGCCTCCGAGACAAGCCCGATAATCGCGGCCATCGCCCGGTGGATTGCGAATTTCTCCATGGCCTCGCGCACCGTCTCGATGACGCCGTCGGCAGCCGCCAGCATCGCCTCGTCTTCCGCCGTCAGCGGCCCGCATTCCGGAATCTGACCATCGCAGTTCTTGGCGATCATCGACAATGAACGGCTGGCCAGATTGCCGATGCCGTTGGCAAGATCGGAATTGATGCGCGTGCCGATCGCCTCGTCGCTGTAGCTGCCGTCCTGGCCGAAGGAGACTTCGCGCAGCAGGAAGTAGCGGATCTGGTCAAGACCGAAATGTTCGACAAGATTGAAAGGATCGACGACGTTGCCGACGGATTTCGACATCTTCTCGCCCTTGTTGAGAAGAAAGCCGTGGGCATAGACCCGCTGCGGCAGCGGCAGACCGGCCGATATCAGGAAGGCCGGCCAGTAGACGGCGTGGAAACGGATGATATCCTTGCCGATGATGTGCACACCGGGCCAGTATGACCACAGCGCGTTCTCTTCGTCGGGAAAGCCAAGCGCCGTGATATAGTTCGTCAGCGCATCCACCCAGACATACATGACATGATCGGGATCATCGGGAACCGGCACGCCCCAGTCGAAGGTGGTGCGCGAGATCGACAGATCCTTGAGGCCCGATTTCACGAAGGAAACGACCTCATTGCGGCGCTCGGCCGGGCCGATGAATTCGGGATGATTGTCATAATATTCGAGCAGCTTGTCGCCATAAGCCGACAGTTTGAAGAAATAGCTTTCCTCTTCCACCCATTCGACCGGAGAGCCGAGCGGCTCGCGCCGAACGCCGTCTTCGCCGACAGTCGTTTCGCCCTCGTCGAAATAGGCTTCCTGGCGCACCGAATACCAGCCGCCATATTTGCCGAGATAGATATCGCCGTTTTCCTGCATACGCCGCCAGAGCGCCTGCACGGACTTGCGATGACGGTCTTCCGTCGTGCGGATAAAATCATCATTGGAGCAATTGAGCTGCGCGAGAAGTCCACGGAAGACGGCCGAGTTGCGATCGGCAAGCGCCAACGGCGTGATCCCTTCCTTTTCGGCCGTCTGCTGCATTTTCTGCCCGTGCTCGTCCGTGCCCGACAGGAAACGGACATCCTTGCCCTCCAGCCTGTTGAAGCGGGCCAGAGCGTCACTGGCGATCATGGTATAGGCATGGCCGATATGCGGCGCGCCATTGGGATAGAAGATCGGCGTTGTGATGTAAAACTTGTTGTTGTCGCTCATTCCACTGTCCGTATGCATGGCTGTCGCGGAGCCGGGTTGCTCCAGGGGCGTTCGTGATGTGCAGGCAGGCCGGGTTTCTCTGATCCCCGGTTCCGGCATCTGAAATCAGACCGGTCTTAACGCCCCTCAATGGGCGCATCAAGTCAAACCTGCTTCAGGCGGTGTGCGGCTGCGGCTGCAGCGTAGATCTGAGGCGCGATAGCAGATCGAGGACGAGTTGCCTGCGGTCCAGATTGTAGGCATCGGCTTCCGCGGTATCAGACGCAATGCGCGAGGAAAGCACGGCCAGCCGCTCGGCAAGATCGAGGTCCCCTGAAAGCGCTGCATTGCGCGCGCGCAGCTTGATATCGCCATCGACATGGCCGATCAGAAACGCGAAGATCGTTTCGTTTTCGCGCTTGGAAAGCGTGTCGGCAAGCTTGTGCATGACAAGCCGCGCTTCGGCAGAGGAGGACTGCAACGCCTGGTCATAGGCATCAATGATGTCCAGCCCGCCATAATTGAGAAGTTTCAGCGCCTCGGCAACGCTTCCGCCGGCCAGCGCCGTCACCCTTTCCATATCCTGTCCTTCGACCGAAAGACCGAGCGCGGACAATGCTGCGATCAGGTCATCTGGCGCCAGCGGCCGCAGCCGAAGCGGCAGGCAGCGCGACCGGATTGTCGGCAGAAGCCTGCCGGGGGTATGCGAGATCAGCAGGAACATCGCGTTTTTCGGCGGTTCCTCGAGAATCTTGAGGATCGCATTGGCGGCGCTGCGATTGAGATCATCGGCCGAATCGACAATCACGATCCGCCAGTTTCCGGTGCCTGACGTCTGCGACAGGAAATGCCCTGCCCTGCGCACTTCCTCAACGGTGATCGCGGTTCTGAGCTTGCCGGTCTTCTGGTCGATGGGGCGTTTCAGGTGCAGAAGATCATGCGATGCACCGGCGATGATCTGCCGTGTCAGCGGCGCATCGTGATCGGGTTCGATCAGATGGTCCGGCGCATCGCCGGCGTGGGGAAAATGCAGGATATGATTTGCAAAGCGGAAGGCAAGCGTCGCCTTGCCGATGCCGGCCGCCCCTTCCAGCAGAATGGCATGGTGCCCCTTGCCGCTGTTATAGGAACGCGCCAGATAGGTTTCCGCCTCCCGGTGCCCGAAAAGCCGCCTGTTGCGCTCAGGCTCGATTGCGCCGTCCAGAAGTTGTTCATCAGTCATCGCCATCACCTCCGGCACTCCGCGCGTCCAGCAATGCCGAAACGGCCCGCCAGACATCCTCTGCCACAGTTTCGGGAGCGCCCGCAGCATCGACAACGGTGCAACGATCCGGCTCGTCTTCGGCAATCTTCAAAAAGGCCTGGCGTCGCGCGGCATGAACGGCGAGCGCCTCCTTCTCGAAACGGTCGGGCACACCGGCCAGTGCCGTCTCCGGCAGGCGCTGGCGGACACGTTTCAGCCCCTCGGGCGCATCCAGATCGAAAATCAGCGTCAGGTCAGGCGTCAGACCGTTGACCGCAATCCGTTCGACCGTGGTCACGAATTCCGGTGAAAGCGCCCCCGAGGCCCCCTGATAGACCCGCGAGGAATCCATGAAACGGTCGCAAAGCACAATCTGCCCCTTGTTCAGGGCAGGTCGAATGACCTCTTCGACATGGTCATTGCGGGCAGCGGCGAACAGCAACACTTCCATGCCGACGCCGAAGGGCTCGGCCGCCCCTGAAAGAAGCACATGCCGAACGGCTTCCGCACCGGCTGAACCGCCGGGCTCACGCGTCGTCACGACGGCATGGCCAAGGTCTGCAAGCCGTTGGGCGAGAATGCGGATCTGCGTCGACTTGCCGACGCCTTCCCCGCCCTCGAAACTGATGAAAATGCCCTGTCGCACGGAACCAGCCGTCCTTCACATCTCGAACTTCAGCCGGTTTAGAGGAATTCAGGCGAGGGAAAAAGCCCTGCGGCGGGCTAGTCCTGTTTTTTAAAGGGGATCGGGGCCGCGGCCGGGAGGTTGGCGTCTTCGACAAGGATCGATTCCGCAGCCTTGCTTGCCGGGTTGCCCGGCTCGTCGGACTGGCTGTCGACAAGAGCAAGCGCACTTGCCTCCTCAGCCACTTTCTCCTCGGCGGCAACGGCCTTGTTTGAGGCCGTGGCCGCATCGCTCACCGATTTCTTCTTCTCGATCAGCCCCAGCAAGGTCTCCGACCCTGCTGGCTCTGTCTTGATTTCCGCCTGGGCAACCTGAACCGAAGCATCGCCAAAGCGTTCAGGATCGACACCCGGGGGAACTGCCTGCTTCTGGTATGAGGCCAGCAGGTAGTCCATATCGTCAGCTGAACGGGATGCCGGCCCGACATAATCGACCCGCACATCGGCAACGCCGGCGCCGGTCATGTCGAGCATTTCCGCGGCCTTTTTCGAAAGATCGATGATCCGACCGGAGACGAAAGGACCACGGTCATTGACGCGCACGATGACAGAACTGTCGTTTTTCAGATTGGTGACGCGAACATAACTCGGCAGAGGCAGGGTCTTGTGTGCCGCCGACAGGTGGTTCATGTCGTAGATTTCGCCATTGGCAGTGCGCCCGCCATTGAAATTCGGGCCATACCAGGAGGCGAGGCCTTCCTTGGAATATTTATCAACGCTTTTCGGCGTGTACCACTTGCCCTTCACCTGATAGGGCTTTCCGACTTTCTGATAACCGAGGCTTTTGGACGTGGCCGTCTTTTCTGCGGACGTCTTGGCTGTTTCGGCGGCGTCATCCTTGCTCGTTTCGGATGTATCGCCCGTGGTTGCGCAAGCGCTCAGCAATGCAGTCACGGCCAGCATGGCGACCGAAGCAGATAACCGAAATTCTCTCATGCCAGCAATTCTTCCATTTATCCTGATCGGCCAGCCGCTGAAACCTGCCGGAAACCACCATCTTGAAATCTGAATATCGTCCCCTATGGCGAGACTTAGTGGCTGCTTTAAGGCGGGTATCAAATTCGCCCGGCCGATTCAACCCATAACTGCAATCGATATTCCATCCGGATCCGGGCATCATCTCCGCATGGCGATATCGGCATATCCGCGCGAATACGGCATTGACCGCCACAAGACAGCGATGATAAAGCCCGTTCGCTGCACCGAAAACGGCGGATCAACACCGGTAGCCGGGATCGCAGCCCTTTGCGGAGGAGTGGCCGAGCGGTTTAAGGCACCGGTCTTGAAAACCGGCGTGCGTGAAAGCGTACCGTGGGTTCGAATCCCACCTCCTCCGCCACAGAGCTCTCAAACGATTTTAAGATAAATTATATAAATCAATTATTTAGATAAATATCCCCGAATTTTAAGCCTTTCACACTTCGTTTTCGCTACACAATACGCTACACATTTCGCTCCACAATGACTGATGGGAGCATGCGATGTCGCTCATGCGAAGAGGCTCGGTGTTTTACATTCGGCGACGTGTTCCGGCGCGGTTTGCTGCGGTCGAGACCCGCAATGAGGTCTGGCTGAGCCTCCACACCGATTCCGAGACACAGGCCAAGGCCAAGGAAGCTTTGATCTGGGCCGAACAGATCGAGGCCTGGGAGGCCCGGCTTGCCGGTGACACTGAGGATGCGGAAGCGCGGTTTCAGGCGGCAACAGAACTGGCCCAACGGCGCGGTTATCGCTACCTGACAGCAGCCAAGGTTGCTGAGCTGCCGCGGGCTGAACTTCTTTCGCGTATTGAAACAGTCGATGCGCAGAGAAGCGAGCCGCAGGAGGCTGCGGCGCTGCTTGGCGGTGTTGCCGAGCCGCCTATCACAGTCCAACGAGCGCTGGAGCTTTACTGGCCGCTGGCACACGACAGGACGATCGGCAAAAGCGACGATCAGCTCCGCCGCTGGCGCAATCCTCGGATCAAGGCCATCCGGAATTTCATCGACGTTTGCGGAAATCTCCCCATTAAAGAGATCACCGGCGACATCATGCTAGATTTTCGCGCCTGGTGGGTGGAACGCGTAGATGTGGAGGGGCTGACGGCAAACTCCGCCAATAAAGATCTCGGGCATCTTGGCGACATCCTGAAAACTGTCAACAAGATGAAGCGACTAGGCCTCGTGCTTCCGCTGACGGACCTTAAGCTGAAGGAAGGTGAAGCCAAAACCAGACCGCCGTTTTCCAATGCATGGATACGCAATGAGCTGTTGCGACCAGGTGCTCTGGATAGGCTTAACCGCGAGGCACGTGCGATCATGCTGGTGATGATCAATACGGGCGCCAGGCCGAGTGAGATCGCTGCTCTGACAACTAGCGAAATCCATCTCGATGCCAAAATTCCCTACATCTCGATCGAACCGATTGATCGGCAGCTCAAAAGCAAGAATGCCCGCCGCCGCATTCCTGTTCTAGGCGTTTCACTTGAGGCAATGCGTGATTTTCCAGATGGATTTGAGGGATACCGCATGCGGTCGGCAGGGTTGAGCGGAACCATCAACAAGCATCTCAGGGAAAACGGTTTGCGTGAAACGCCCGTGCACACGCTCTATTGCCTGAGGCATTCATTCGAGGACCGCATGCTGGCGGCCGGTATTGACGAGCGCATCCGGTGTGATCTGATGGGACATGCACCCAATCGCGAAAAGTATGGTGCTGGCGCCAGTCTGGAACAGATGAGCCAACTGCTTCAGCCGATCTCATTTTGAGCGAGTAGCAACCGTGCACGGTTTACGGCGCTGTTCGACGTCTTTTCTTTCTCAAGCTCGATTTCCCGCTCGAGACGCTCGAAAATCGGCACGTAGACCGGGTCCGTGTCGATCAACCTTGCCACAATCATCAGGGCGTCCTCCAGCCGGGCAAGCTCATCCTGCCCCGCAGGCGAGCAGGATGACGGTCGGCTATGCTGCCGACCTTCCGTCCCCTGCAATCGGGTCTGCTCTTCCTGCCCCTGCGCCATAGGCTCCACGCCAATGCCTTCCTGCGGCATGACTTTCGTGTGTTCTGATGAGCCGAGTCTGACGGGACGAAAAAAATTTATCCATTCCAAAATTCACGCCAAGTAACTGAAAATGTGGATATATTCCGAAATTTGTTATGAATGATTCGTCGTCGAGCGAGCATGAGCGTTTCTGGCCGTGAAAGGGCGTTCTTTGGGACGCGTTTCAGCGCTCTTTGATTCAACATTGAATCGGGGCCAAGGCCTACGTGATCCGAACGGTTTCCCGATCCCACTCAGAGTTAACTGACCCAACGCTGTTGCGGCATTCATGATGCGGTTATCGGTCGTACCGGCTGTGCACTGATTGACGGCAAGCCGTCGACTGGTACCACCATTTCGGCACTTGTCCGTATTCGGATCTATGACCTTCTGTAAGTGGGGGCACGGTCATCCTGCACGTAAATGCCGACCTTGCTTTGATCATGGGGGCCACCAGGCACGGCGTCCTGCTCGTCTGAATGAGCCCGACCTTTCAGAAGGCGCTGTCGATCACGACAGTTTATACCGCTTCCCTTTCCGGGTTGATCGAATTCCGACAACGTGACTGAATCCCGACGCTCGATAAACGCGCTTCCCTCTGCCGACGAGCCCGAGAAACTGACACTTCAATGAGCATGAGTAATACGCCTTAAGGTTGCGCTTCTGATCCGGAACAAGGCAAAACTCTCTGCACATAGCCCTCAATCACTCGTCTATTTTCATTTTTTCCGCAATGATTTCAATGCGTAACAGAGAATATCCGGACTGGGTTATTTTTTTCAAATGTTCCCGATTTGTTTTTTCATGTTTTTCGCGGACTCTTAAAAATCAAGGATCCGCAAAACACCCGGGGGAAAACCGATTATTTCGCGGAGCCTGTGAAAGGGTAACTCATGGCCAGACCGCGTAAACCGGACAACGAAAAAGTAAAACCGAGGGAGATCCGGGTCGATGACGAGACCTGGAAAAAATGGAAGGCGGCTGCAGCTGCCGGTCGCATATCGATATCCGAGTATGTGCGCCGTCGCTGCTATCGGCCCTCTTCCGGATCCGTCAAAACGCTTCAACTACTGTCGTCTGTTCAGGTAATCGAGACGGCTCTGGGTGAGGTCGCGGTACGACTTGAGGACCGCTCCCATGCCTGCATTCCGGGTTTGCTGTTCGAACTCATTGCGATCGAACGGCACTGTGCGCAGCTAACCAAACGGAGAACGAGAAGATGATCTTCGGCTTTTCTCCGCATACCGGCCACACGATCAGCAGCGAAATCTTGCGCGCCATCATCTATTTCCTGCAGGAAATGGCGCGGAAAAATCTCGCGGGAAAACGGGTTGCCATCCGACGGGATCCTGCACCGGAGTTGCTGCTGGGAAACCCCGATCTGATGCTCACCGTTGTGCGTGGCCTGAGAACGCAGCACCGCTACACCGCGATGACACTGTCCTTCCTGCAGGAGGACATCTCCGCGCCGGCCTTCAATGGTGGCGACCGTGTTTTGCGCGATCAAATCGGCCGTTCGCTGCGGCTGCTCCAGGAATGCGCCTATGCCGGGATACCGCGCAAGGCTCGTTTTGCACCTCTGGTCGGCACGCATACACATACAGGGCGTCTTGAGATCAACGTGCTGATGCCGCGGGCAGTACTGGCGGCAAACGGCAAGATCCTTTCTCACAACCCCCACCCGCCACGGGAGGGCAGCCAACGCCTGTGGGAGGCGTTTCGGGATGTGCTGAATAGCAGGTTTGGCTGGGCAGACCCTCTGGCTTATGAGCGGAGGCGAAAAATTATTCTTCCGGATTTCGTCTTGAAACAGGCCGCGGAAAACCGTCGCAACGGAATTTCCGCGCGGCAGTTGCAGAGCGTTGAATTTGCCGCCATCGCACGGGGTTTCGTCGAAGACGACATTGCCGACAAGCGATCGTTGCTGCTGGCCCATATGGCGGCTGATGGCTATCCGAACGAGTTATTTCCCGTGACGTCGACCAGAAGAAACGGCGTCACCATCCGTGACCCCGGGATCGGCGGATATGTAAAGGTCGGTGGCTACCTCATGTCTCAGGCTTTCGAAAACGGCCAGCCGTTTCTCGGTATGAGCAGACCCGAATATCAGACAAGGCGTGAGGCGGAAATCGCGGGGGCCCCGCGCGACCTTCATGAGCGGATGCAGGGATGCGCCATTCGTAACGCAGAGCGATACGGCTATCCCCTCGCACCTGTTCCCGATCCGGAAGCGGTGCTTGCCATGCCAGGGCTGCCGCTTCCCCCCTGTCATCCCGATTTCATCTATGGAGGAACCCATGGCCAAGACAGAAAGTCTCATGGAGCGCCATCTCATCGCGCACCTGCAGCAGCGAGAACAGGAACAGGCGTTCAGGATCGCGGCGCTGGAGGCGGAGATGGCGGAACTGAAGAAGTGGAAAACGGCAGTCACGCCGGCGCTCAACTACCTCAGCCGGATTTCGACGCCAGAACGCTCCTCACCGGACTGAAAACCCATTTGCAACGGGCGTTGAGCCTTCTGAGGGAGCGGCAGTTGGTGGCCCTCATGCTCGACGCCTTGGATCAGATCGGCCTTGAGCGCTTCACACGCATAACCGCAGATATGGAGAAATGGAATGAAAGAAGACGACACGCCGCCGCCGGAGCAGTGGGGAGAATTGCGCGAGCTCCTGCAAACGCTGGCCGGACTGGTCGGCCCGCTTCTGGCAATGATGGAGCAGCAGGACAAGCCGAAGCTGGGCGATCGCCTGAAAGAGTTTTCGGAAGCCTTGGCCGGACTGGCCGATCAACTGCAGCAGGTGAACGCAACGCTCACGGCGGAACAGGCGAACAACGAGACCATCAGACAAATGGCGGAGAAGATCGACCGTCAGCAAGCCAACATGGAGAAAATCGGCCGCGACGTGCAGTCTCTCCTGAAGGCATTGGGGCAGCCGCTCGGCAGCTGACCGGCGCTCCGAGCCGAACTGAGCTTATAGTCAAGGTGTTGGCGGTGGCAAAAGACGCTGGCACCACGCCGAAAATATCATTCGAACGTCATGATGGCAGGGAGTGGCTGCGCGCCGACACAAACGATCGCCACTTCCTTTATGATGGCAGGGTGGTCCTGGACTTTGATCCGGACGGCAATTTCGTTGGCACACATGGAGGGCTTGCTCCGGAAGAGACGGATCGTCACGACGGTCCGGACTTTTGATATTTTTCTTTCTTGATGGATTGGTTCCGCCTCTGGCGGAACATTCCAGCCCCTGGCTTGGCCGCGAAGCGGAGTACTGGCTGGAAGCAGCATGCGGGGACCGCATGCTGCTGCGGCATTGCCATAACGCCCTGGCGACGCCAGCGTCGCCAGGGCGTGTCAAAACGGATGCCGCCGTCATTCCCTGAAGAAGAGGAACATGGTTTCAGCAGGATGTCTTTTCCTGGATG
>PVUG01000025.1 GCA_003001975.1 Martelella mediterranea | reverse complement strand
GTCGGCTTCCTGAGCGCGGCAAGCCTTCTGGCTCAAATTCCCGAACTGGGCTCAATGGGGCGCCGACAGGCGGCGGCTCTGGCAGGGACAGCGCCCCACCCCAGCGAAAGCGGCAACGCAAACGGACGCCGACGACAACGGGGCGGAAGGCCCCAGGTCAAGACAACCCTGTTCATGCCCGCCATGTGTGCCGCACAGGGAAAGGGACAATTCGCACCCTTCTACAAACGCCTCATCCAAAATGGAAAACCACCCATCGTCGCAATCGCCGCGACAATGCGAAAAATCATCATAACCATCAACGCAAGGATAAGGGACAATCAACAACAACAGAGTTGATGACGCGGAGTGTGGAGACGGGTTTATCAACGAACTAAGGCCCGCATAGGAAGCGGGCCTTTTCGTCGTTGTCTCGGGCGTGGTCTCAGCGCAGGTTGGTTTTGGTCAACTGCACCAGTTCGTCGCCGCGCCCATTCAGGATAGCCCGCATCATGTACAGGCTGAAGCCCTTGGCCTGTTCCATGGTGATCTGCGGCGGCATGGCCAGTTCCTGCTTGGCGGTCATCACATCCACAAGCACCGGGCCGGGCGTGGCCAGCGCCTCGTCGAGGGCGGATGACAGCTGGCTGGCGTCTTCGACGTGAATGCCCTTCATGCCTGCTGCATCGGCAATGCGGGCAAAATCGGGGCTGCTCAGATCGGTCGAATCGGAAATATAGCCGCCGGCCTTCATCTCCATCGCCACGAAGCCGAGCGTGCGGTTGTGGAACACCACGATCTTGATCGGCAGGTCGAGCTGGGTGACCGAAAGGACATCGCCCATCAGCATCGAAAAGCCGCCATCGCCACACATGGCGATCACCTGCCGGTCCCGGTCGATGGCCTGCGCGCCGATCGCCTGCGACAGCGCATTGGCCATGGAGCCGTGCGAGAACGATCCGATCAGGCGGCGTTTGCCATTCATGCCCACATAGCGTGCGGCCCAGACTGTCGGGGTGCCGACATCGCAGGTGAAAACGGCATCCTCACTGGCTTTTTCGCTGAGTAGCCGGGCGACATATTGCGGATGAATCTGCTCCTTCGCGCTCTTTTCCGTGGCCAGCGCATCAAGGCCTTCACGCGCCTTTTTGTAATGCTTGATGGCGTTGTCGAGAAACCGGCTGCTGCGGCCCTTTTTCAGCTTGGGCAGGAGCGCCTGGATGGTCGAGCCGACATCGCCGAGAATGCCGAGATCGACCTGGGTGTGGGCGCCGAGCGCTTCGGCACGGGTATCGACCTGGGCGATCTTGGCCTCGCTGGGGTAAAACGCGCGATAGGGAAAGGCGGACCCCAGAATCAGCAGCGTATCGGCCGACCCCATTGCGTGATAGCCCGAGGAAAAACCGATCAAGCCGGTCATGCCGACATCGAATCTGTTGTCATATTCGATAAATTCCTTGCCGCGCATGGCGTGAACCATGGGCGATTGCAGCGCCTCGGCAAGGGCCAAAACGTCCTCGCGCGCACCGGCGCAGCCGGCACCGCACAAAAGCGTGATGTTGCTGCCATTGTTGAGCAGTTCGGCCAGGGCATCGATTTCCGCCTCGGGCGGCACCACGGCCGGCTGGCGCGGGGCGTTCCAGCGGATCGCGGTATCGCCAGGCATTTCCTTCAGGGCGACGTCGCCCGGCAGCACGATCACGGCGACGCCTTTTTTGGCGATGGCCGTGCGCATGGCGACTTCCAGCACATAGGGCATCTGTTCCGGCGTGGAAACCAGCTCGCAATAGACACTGCATTCGCGGAAGATTTCCTGCGGATGGGTCTCCTGAAAATAGCCGCTGCCGATTTCGGAGGAGGGGATATGGGCGGCGATTGCGAGAACCGGCACATGATTTCGGTTGCAGTCATAAAGACCGTTGATGAGATGCAGATTGCCGGGACCGCAAGACCCCGCGCAGACCGCCAGTTCGCCGGTGACATGGGCTTCCGCGCCGGCAGCGAAGGCTGCGGCTTCCTCATGGCGGGTACCCATCCACTCCAGCGTCTTCAGGCGGCCGATACTGTCGCTGAGCCCGTTCAGCGAATCGCCGGTGACCCCCCAGATACGCTTGACGCCTGCCTCACCGAGATAGCGGGCGATATAATGTGCGATACTCTCTGCCATGGTTATGCTCTTTTCGTTATCTGGCGCCTGGGATACTTGCCAGTCCGGCAGAGTGCGCCTGCTTCAGCCGGAAACCGTTTCCGAAGCTCCATCGCCGCGCAGGAACAGATCACGCAGTTCTGAAAAGAACGCCGGAGACGAGAAAAAGCTTACCAACAGGCTGAAAAGAGGGGAAGCCCCGGCAGACCGTTTCGGGTACGCGAAAGCGGCCTGCGGCGCGGGGCGTGACAATATTTTCCGATGGACGCCGGATATTTGGCAAATTCGGCGATTGTTCTGTCAGTCGTCGTCGCAGTAGAACAGGCCAAGGGCCATGTCATCGCATTCCGGCGGGCCGGGTTTGCACGAAAGCGTCGGGCAGGCATTGGTGTCGCTGGTCGGCACCACACGCTGCACGGCATGTCCGCCCTGGGCGAAACAGACAGCCGGGCTGCTGACATAGCGGTCGTAAAGTGTGCGCCCGCTGCCGCTGGGGGCGGGATAGCGCAGGATCGCCGCACCTTGATTGGCAAGGATGCCGTGCACCTGGTTACAGGTCATATTCTGAATGTCGTAACGGTTGATCGGCTCTTGCGCTGACGCTGTGCCGGCTGCAAGCATGAGCACGGCCGATGTGAGTATGAGCTTCTTCATGGTCTACCCAAGGCCCCTGAGGGCTCCTCCATGGACTTCGTATTCGTCAATACCATAAGGAGATGTGCAACACCATGACGCAACCTGCTGAAACAGATGCAAAAATACGTGAAATCCTGGGCTCCGTCCGGCGGATTGCCCTGGTTGGGGCGTCGCCCAAGCCCGAGCGGCCGAGTAACCGGGTCATGGGGTTCCTGCTCGCACGGGGCTATGACGTGGTCCCGGTCAATCCGGGACTGGCCGGCAAAAGCATCCACGGCCAGACGGTCTATGGCAGCCTTGCGGAAATTCCGGGCGCTATCGATATGGTCGATATTTTTCGGGCCTCCGAATATGTCGGCGGCGTGGTGGACGAAGCGCTTGCGCTCGCGCCGAAACCGGCGGTGATCTGGATGCAGCTCGACATTATCGATGAAGATGCGGCCCGAAAGGCAGAAGCAATGGGGCTGAAAGTGGTGATGGACCGCTGCCCGGCGATCGAATATCCGCGTCTCATGCAGGCGGGATGACGGCGCTTAGCCTTCAAAGCGCAGCATGTCCGGATCGGCGCGCATCTCGCTGAGGATTTCGGAATTTTCGCAATATTCGCGGAAATGGCGCTCGGCCCTCTGACATGCCAGATCCGCGCGGCAGCGTTGTTTTGCCCGACACCCGGCACAATTGGCCTGCATACCGTAAAAAAGACGACGATACTGGAACTCGGCCTCGACCGGGTCGATGTTGAGAACCTTCATCATCTCGTTCATTTCGCTGGCGTCGCGCGGCTCTGCCATGGCAATGTCTTCCGCGGCGATACGCTGGAGGAAGGCAAGGGCGGCGGACTCTTCACCTTCGGAATGGGTGGCATTGCGCCATTCGGCATAACGGTCATCTGCGTGATTGTCGTCGGTCAAAACGCCCATTGCGCTGCTCCTCTTGGTCGACGGCAATTTTGACGTTTGTATAAAAGACGACATTGATCTTGATCAAAACAGGGCCGGTCAGTCGACAAGACCGGTCCATAAACAGGGAAGGATAATCATTATGGAAACCAGGGAACCGGGTTTTTCGACACTGTCAATTCATGCAGGAGCGGCACCCGACAGCGCGACCAATGCCCGCGCGACACCGATCTACCAAACGACATCCTACGTGTTTAACGATTCCGATCACGCCGCAGCCCTGTTCGGGCTTCAGGAATTCGGCAATATCTATACCCGGATCACCAACCCGACGACGGCGGTTCTGGAAGAGCGGGTGGCAGCCCTTGAGGGCGGATCGGCCGCCGTTGCCGTGGCCTCCGGTCATGCCGCGCAATTGCTGACCTTTCACATGCTGATGCAGCCGGGCGACAATTTCGTCGCGGCCCGCCGCCTTTACGGCGGTTCGATCAACCAGTTCGGCCATGCGTTCGAGAATTTCGGCTGGTCGGTGCGCTGGGCGGATTCCGGCGATATCGCGAGTTTCGCCGCGCAGATCGATGAGAACACCAAAGCCGTTTATATCGAAAGCCTCGCAAATCCCGGCGGCACCTTCGTCGATATCGCCGCCATTGCCAGGGTCGCGCATGATCACGGTCTGCCGCTGATCGTCGACAATACGATGGCGACGCCCTATCTGGTACGGCCTTTCGAACACGGCGCCGATATCGTGGTTCATTCGCTCACCAAGTTTCTCGGCGGTCATGGCAATTCCATGGGCGGCATTCTCGTTGACGGTGGCACCTTCGACTGGTCGAAATCCGGCCGCTATCCGATGCTGAGCACGCCGCGCGCCGAATATAACGGGCTGGTGCTTCACGAGGCATTCGGAACGATGGCGTTTGCGCTGGGCGCGCGCGTGCTGAGTCTGCGCGATCTCGGGCCGGCAATTTCGCCGTTCAACGCCTTCATGCTTTCCACCGGGATCGAGACATTGCCGCTGCGCATGCAGCGCCATTGCGACAATGCGCTTGCCGTCGCGAAATGGCTGAAGCAGTCCGACAAGGTTGCCTGGGTCAGCTATCCGGGGCTTGAGGATGACGAAAACCACGACCTGCAGCAGCGCTATGCGCCAAAAGGGGCAGGGGCCGTGTTCACCTTCGGCCTGACGGGGGGATACGAGGCCGGCAAGACCTTTGTCGAAGGCCTCGAACTGTTCTCGCATCTGGCCAATATCGGCGATACCAAATCACTGGTTATCCACCCCGCATCCACAACCCATGCACAGCTTACGACAGAACAGCAGATTGCCGCCGGCGCCGGGCCGGATGTGGTGCGTCTCTCGGTGGGTATCGAGGATGTGGCTGATATCATTGCCGATCTTGAGCAGGCCTTTTCCAGGATCTGACCATCATCCGGACACAGAGAAGAGCGGAACCGGCGGATTGTGCATAGGCACTGTCCGCCGGTTTTGCAATTTATCCACAAGGGGCGGGGCCAGACGGTTAGCTAGCGTTTCCGAGCGCGGCAAGCGAGCCTTCCGGCGACACGGGCGAAGGCACGGCGCTATAGCTGACCACGCAGTTGCGGCCCTGGTTCTTGGCCTCGTAGAGCGCCCGGTCCGACTGCCACAACAATGTTTCGAAACCGGTGAAACGGCCTTTCTGAAATGCGATGCCGATGCTCACGGTCATCGCTGTCGGGCGGATTGTGCCGGTATATAGGGTCGATGCCTGCCGGGCCCTGATCCGCTCGGCAATGCTGATCGCCTCCTGAACGTCGTCGACCTTGATGAAGACCGCAAACTCTTCACCGCCGGTTCGGCCGAACAGCGCCTCTTTCCCGATCTCCGCCAGAACATTGTGCGCGAAGGCGACAAGAGCCTGATCGCCGACATCGTGTCCGAAACGATCATTTATCCGTTTGAAGTGATCGACGTCGATCATCAGATAGGCAAACAGCTCGTCGGCGAGCGCATAGGTGATCCGCTCTTCGATGCCGTGGAAAAAACCACGGCGGTTGAAGATGCCGGTCAGGGGGTCGTGAAACGCAAGCTTTCTGAGGTGGAATTCGAATTTCTCGATGGAAAGCCAGACAGCGTGAAAAATCTTCACCGAAAACAGCAGGAATCCGGAGATCAGCGCAACGGAGATCATGACGCCTTCGTCGGGAAGGGCGGGGCTGTCAATCAGAAACAGGATGGCGATCACCAGCCCGACGACGGCCTCGACAGACAGGATCAGCGGCGTGGCGCGATGGTAACCGACCTCCTCGAAATCGGCATGGCGCAGCAGAAAATGAACCGCGTAGACGGCAATGCCGATATCGGCCAGATAATAACTGGCAACGCAGGCAACCGAACCGAAGCCCGACAGATGAAACAGCAGCAACCCAGCCAGCCATACGCCCAGACTGCAGAGCATGAACCGCAGCGGACACTTTGCGCCGTAAAGCGAAAGCAGTCCGGCTGTGGACAGGGTTTCGGCCGCAACCAGGGCGGCGATCGGCAGGGTGAAGAAGCGGACGCCGTAAACACCGATGGCGATCAGACCGGCAAGTCCGAGTCCCATCAGCAACAGCGATACCGACCACAACAGGATAAAGCTCCGGTCTTTGTTGCGCAGCCACAGCGGCAGCAACAGCACGGACAACAGAATACAGTCTGCCGCCCAGACAAAAACGGCCGTCAAGTTATAATGCAAGGCGGCGGATCGCTTCCCAACTTGATGAAATCGAATGCCGTTAGTAGCCCTCATGGTTAAGCTTCACCACACATTCCCTGGACCATTTTTAAAGTTAATCGATTTAATCGTTCTGAATGCGTTGTTTTGCAGCGGCAAATCTCTGCAATCCGTCAATGGCGGCGAAGTGTCGGCGAAAGCCGGATGCACGCTTTGAAAACACTTCTCTTGAAGTGACCGGGTGAGGCACTCTATGTAGGAGGGTAACGAAAGATTCGATGAAAAACGGTTCCGATCAGCCGGCCGAAGGACAGACATGACAAATCCCGTAGATACCGCGATGGCTCTTGTACCCATGGTCGTCGAGCAGACCAATCGCGGCGAACGTTCCTATGACATCTATTCCCGCCTGCTCAAGGAGCGGATTATCTTTCTTACCGGTCCCGTGGAGGATCATCTGGCGTCGCTGATCTGCGCCCAGCTGCTGTTCCTCGAAGCGGAAAATCCGAAGAAGGAAATCGCGCTCTACATCAATTCACCCGGTGGCGTGGTGACCGCCGGCATGGCGATTTACGACACCATGCAGTTTATCCGCCCGGCCGTCTCGACGCTTTGCATCGGTCAGGCCGCGTCGATGGGCTCGCTGCTGTTGGCCGCCGGCGAAAAGGGCATGCGTTTTGCCACGCCGAATGCGCGCGTGATGGTGCATCAGCCTTCCGGCGGGTTCCAGGGCCAGGCTTCGGATATCGAACGCCACGCCCGTGACATTCTCAAGATGAAGCGCCGCCTCAACGAGGTCTATGTCCGCCATTGCGGTCAGTCCTATGAAGAGGTTGAAAAGACGCTTGATCGTGACCACTTCATGGATGCGAGTGAGGCGATGGATTGGGGCCTTATCGACAAGGTCATGACCTCGCGCAGTGAAATCGAGGGCGGCAACTGATCTTCGGCGCCCGATCATGCGTATCTGAACCGCGCTTCCTCCGTGCGGGACCTGACTTTACGGTCTCGTCGGCGGGTGCGTTGTTTGTTTTGTGGACATTGAGACGGTAATTCGGGTTCACGATCGCGTTTTTTGGGTTTAAACCGGCGCTCAAGCCGTTAATAGTATGGAAAACCGGATTTGATATCCGGTTTCATGGATAGCCGGTGGGACGTTGTTTGGCGTTTGCGTCCGTTGCCAGTAGCGCCGTTGCGTCGTTTTGTTGCCCTGATGTTTTGCAAGCTTTTCGACGTACGGTAGAAGCGAAAAAGTTGAGTGGCCGTTCATCCGGATCAAGGGACGGCTTACTGGAAGGAAGTGATAATGAGCAAAGTCGGCGGTAACAATGGCGGTGACTCCAAGAACACGCTCTATTGTTCCTTTTGCGGCAAGAGTCAGCACGAAGTCCGCAAGCTGATCGCTGGCCCGACGGTTTTCATCTGCGATGAATGCGTCGAATTGTGCATGGACATCATCCGCGAGGAAAACAAGACTTCGATGGTGAAGTCCAGCGACGGCGTGCCGACACCGCAGGAAATCATGGGTGTGCTCGATGAGTATGTCATCGGCCAGAGCCATGCAAAACGCATTCTGTCGGTTGCGGTGCATAACCACTACAAACGCCTCTCGCACGCCTCCAAGAGTTCCGACATCGAGCTTTCGAAGTCGAACATTCTGCTGGTGGGCCCGACGGGCTGCGGCAAGACCTATCTTGCCCAGACGCTGGCGCGGATCATCGATGTGCCGTTCACAATGGCGGATGCAACGACGCTGACGGAAGCCGGCTATGTCGGTGAGGATGTCGAGAACATCATTCTGAAGCTGCTGCAATCGGCCGATTACAATGTCGAGCGCGCCCAGCGCGGCATCGTCTATATCGACGAGGTCGACAAGATTTCGCGCAAGTCCGACAATCCGTCGATCACGCGTGACGTCTCGGGCGAGGGCGTGCAGCAGGCATTGCTGAAGATCATGGAAGGCACGGTGGCCTCCGTGCCGCCGCAGGGCGGGCGCAAGCATCCGCAGCAGGAATTCCTGCAGGTTGATACGACCAACATCCTGTTCCTGTGCGGCGGAGCCTTTGCCGGTCTCGACAAGGTGATTTCGGCGCGCGGCGAACGGACGTCGATCGGTTTCGGCGCCTCGGTCAAGGCCGCTGACGACCGCAAGGTCGGCGATGTGCTGCGCGATCTGGAGCCGGAAGATCTGGTCAAGTTCGGCCTGATCCCGGAATTCATCGGCCGTTTGCCGGTCATCGCCACGCTTGAGGATCTCGACGAGACGGCACTGGTGCAGATCCTGACCGCGCCGAAGAACGCGCTCGTGAAGCAGTATCAGCGCCTGTTCGAAATGGAAGATGTCGAACTGACCTTCCATGAGGACGCGTTGATGGCGATTGCCCGCAAGGCGATCGAACGCAAGACCGGCGCGCGCGGACTGCGCTCGATCATGGAAAAGATCCTGCTCGACACCATGTTCGAACTGCCGGCCATGAAGGGCGTTCGCGAAGTTGTGATCTCCGACGAAGTTGTTTCGGGGACCTCGCAGCCGCTCTACATTTATGAAAATCACGCGGACGACAAGGCAAACGCATCGGCCTGATCGCGGCGTTTTCAAAGTGAAACGGAAGGCAGGGCAGGTCCCTGCCTTCGTCGTTTTACGGACAAACACGACAAAACGCGTGTAATGACCCGTTGTTCCGCCGAAAACACGGGCAAAGGTTGAAATCGCCCTTTTAAAGCGCCACTTGTTCCGCAACAATCGAGACGAACTTTCGGACTGTCCTCCCAGCAGTCCGTCAATGCCCGGTGTGCGGCCGGGCTGCCTGAAAGGAAACAGACATGACGCAGAACGCGCCTGCAGCGGAAAATGCTGCGTTCCCGGTGTTGCCATTGCGTGACATTGTGGTTTTCCCCCACATGATCGTTCCCCTCTTTGTCGGCCGCGAAAAGTCGATCCGCGCGCTGGAAGAGGTCATGAATGCCGATCGGCAGATCATGCTGGTTACCCAGGTCAACGCCGGCGACGACGATCCCGAACCCGATGCGCTTTACCGCATCGGCACCATTGCCAATGTGCTGCAGCTTCTCAAACTGCCCGACGGTACGGTCAAGGTCCTGGTCGAGGGCAAGTCGCGTGCAGCCATCGGTGACGTCCGGCTCGAAAACGACTTTTACGAAGCCGATGCCGAAGTGCTGGGCGAGCCGGAAGAAGACGCTGTCGAGATCGAGGCTCTGGCCCGCTCGGTGGTTTCCGAATTCGAAAACTACGTCAAGCTGAACAAGAAGGTTTCGCCCGAGGTCGTCGGTGCTGCCGGCCAGATCGAGGACTATTCCAAGCTTGCCGATACGGTTGCCTCGCATCTTGCGATCAAGCTGACGGAAAAGCAGGAAATGCTGGAGACCACCAGCGTGAAGGAACGCCTCGAAAAGGCGCTCGGCTTCATGGAAGGCGAGATTTCCGTCCTGCAGGTCGAAAAGCGTATCCGCACCCGCGTCAAGCGGCAGATGGAGAAGACCCAGCGCGAGTATTATCTGAATGAGCAGATGAAGGCCATTCAGAAGGAACTCGGCGAGGGCGAGGACGGCCGTGACGAAATGGCCGAACTGGAAGACCGCATCAAGAAGACCAAGTTCACCAAGGAAGCACGCGAAAAGGCCGATGCGGAGATGAAGAAGCTCCGCAACATGAGCCCGATGTCGGCGGAAGCGACCGTGGTGCGCAACTATCTTGACTGGCTCACCGGCCTGCCGTGGAACGCGAAGTCGAAGATCAAGCGTGACCTGAAGCATGCCGAGAAGGTGCTTGAGGAAGACCATTTCGGCCTCGAAAAGGTCAAGGAGCGGGTCGTCGAGTATCTTGCCGTGCAGGCGCGCGCCAAGAAGCTCAAGGGCCCTATCCTCTGCCTCGTCGGCCCACCCGGCGTCGGCAAGACCTCGCTTGCGCAGTCGATCGCCAAGGCGACGGGGCGTGAATATGTGCGCATGGCGCTTGGCGGTGTCCGTGACGAATCGGAAATCCGTGGTCATCGGCGCACCTATATCGGCTCCATGCCCGGCAAGATCGTTCAGTCGATGAAGAAGGTCGGCAAGAGCAATCCGCTGTTCCTGCTCGACGAGATCGACAAGATGGGCGCCGATTTCCGCGGCGATCCGTCCTCGGCCCTGCTCGAAGTGCTGGACCCGGAACAGAACTCGACCTTCATGGATCACTATCTGGAAGTCGAATATGACCTGTCCAACGTGATGTTCATCACCACGGCCAACACGCTCGACATTCCCGGCCCGCTGATGGACCGCATGGAGATCATTCGCATTGCCGGCTACACCGAACAGGAAAAGCTGGAAATCGCGAAGCGTCACTTGCTGCCCAAGGCAATCCGTGAACACGCGCTCAAGCCCGAGGAATTCTCGGTCGACGACGGCGCGCTGGAACGCACGATCCAGCAGTACACCCGCGAGGCGGGCGTGCGCAGCCTGGAGCGTGAGCTGATGAAGCTTGCCCGCAAGGCCGTGACCGAAATCGTCAAGGGCGACAAGACCGCAGTGCACGTCACGGCGGATAATCTTGAGGATTATCTCGGCGTCCAGCGCTTCCGCCATGGCGAGGCCGAAGGTGATGACCAGGTCGGTGTCGTGACCGGTCTGGCGTGGACGGAAGTCGGTGGCGAGCTTCTGACGATCGAAGGCGTGATGATGCCCGGCAAGGGCCGCATGACGGTTACCGGCAATCTGCGCGATGTCATGAAGGAATCGATTTCTGCGGCGGCATCCTATGTTCGTTCGCGTGCGGTCGATTTCGGCATCAAGCCGCCTATGTTCGACAAGACTGACATTCACGTCCATGTTCCCGAGGGCGCAACGCCCAAGGACGGACCGTCTGCCGGTGTCGCCATGGCAACGGCGATCGTTTCCGTGATGACCGGTATTCCGGTGAACAAGAACGTGGCCATGACAGGCGAAATCACGCTGCGCGGCCGGGTTCTGCCGATCGGCGGTCTGAAGGAAAAACTTCTGGCAGCACTTCGCGGTGGCATCACCAAGGTGCTGATCCCCGAAGAGAACGCCAAGGACCTTCCGGAGATCCCGGACAACGTGAAGAACGGTCTGGAAATCATTCCCGTGTCACGCATGGGCGAGGTGCTGCAGCATGCTCTGGTCGAGGCGCCGCAGCCCATCGAGTGGGATCCGGAGACTGATCCGGTCTCGATTCCCGCTGATGAATCAGACGGTGACTCGAACAAAACAGTGGCGCATTAACGCCGAATTCTCGCCATTTTTCAGGGGCTCCTGTGGAAAAGGGGCCCCTGAGGTCGTCCTTTGGTCGTCCTTTTCCCCACAAATTGCCGTAAGCCTATTGCAATTCCTTGAAACGCAAGGCTTTTGGATGACAGCGGGTAGCGGTGTAAGCCTTGCCGAGGCCCCTGGGAAAAAATTGATCCGTTTCGAACCATTTGAGAAAGGGTGGAAACATGAACAAGAGTGAACTCGTAGCTTCCGTTGCCGAAAAGGCCGGTCTGTCCAAAACCGATGCGGCTTCCGCAGTCGACGCCGTGTTCGACGCCGTACAGGGTGAACTGAAGAACGGCGGCGAAGTTCGCCTCGCCGGTTTCGGTGCCTTCACCGTGTCGCACAGCGCAGCACGCAAGGGCCGCAACCCGTCGACGGGTGCAGAGGTCGATATCCCGGCCCGCAACGTTCCGAAGTTCACGGCTGGCAAGGGCCTCAAGGAAGCTTGCAACTCCTAAGTTCCGCCTTCTCATGAATGGCACGAAACCCGGGGCTCTGGCCCCGGGTTTTTTGTTGCCTGTTTCGTTGACGCTCAGTTACCGACGTCACCGTCAGAATTGACTTGCCGCGGACCGGCGATGTCACTACTTGTTGCACAACAAACCATGCCGGAGACAGGTCCCTGCCGACGGCACATTCTCGGGGCGGGGTGAAATACCCCACCGGCGGTAAGCGTCGTTCACGCAAGCCCGCGAGCGCCTTTCCGGCCAATTTCGGAAAGGGTCAGCAGATCCGGTTGAAATCCGGAGCCGACGGTTACAGTCCGGAAGAAAGAGAATGCGGGTTGCCGGATGTCTCGGCTTTTGCCGATTGCCGCCGGTGCCATGCGTCGTCCGTCCCCTTATTGCATGCGCCCCGGGCGCCATGAAGGATCGAGACAGGCATGAGCAAGGCAATCTATCGTTCTCCCGCGTTGACCGGTGCATTCTGGATGGTGCTTGCCGGTGTGGTTTATGCCGCCGGCAATGTGCTGATCCAGCAGCTCACCATGAAGATGGGCTTTGCGGCCTCGTCCATTGCCTTCTGGCAATATGGCATCGCCTTTCTGTTTGCCATTCCCTATCTTTGGCGCACCGGGCTTGCGGTGATGCGCACCGCCTATCCGTGGCAGCATATCGCGCGTGTTGCGCTCTCCGCACTTGGCGTTCAGGCCTGGGCCATCGGTCTTGCCTCTGTTCCGCTCAGCCAGGCGATTGCGCTGGTGATGACGTCACCCTTCTTTATCATTGTCGGCGCCAGGATCTTTCTGGGCGAGCGTGTCGGGCCGTCGCGGTGGATTGCCACGGCTGTCGGCTTTACCGGCGCTGCGCTGATCCTGCAGCCTTGGTCGTCGGGTTTCACCTGGGCGGCGCTGCTGCCGGTGCTGTCTGCGCTTTTGTGGGGCGGTACATCGCTGATCACCAAGAAGCTGACGGCGCACGAAAAGCCGGAATCGATCACCGTCTGGCTGCTGATGCTGCTGACGCCGATCAACGCCGTGGTGGCGATTGGCGGCGGTTTCGCCGTGCCCACGGGCGATGCGGTGTGGATCATGCTGGCGCTGGGGCTGATGACCGTGCTGGCGCAGTATTTTCTCACGCTGGCCTATTCCAGCGCCGATGCCGCCTATGTCCAGCCGTTCGACGACCTGAAACTGCCGCTCAATGTTCTCGGCGGCTGGCTGGTGTTCGGCTATGCGCCCGACATGCTGTTCTGGGTCGGTGGTTTGATGATCGTGGCGGCCTCGTTGTCGATCCTGCTGATAGAGCGGCGGCGTGAGCGATGACGGCGATGGTGTCACACCGGCGTCATCGGGACGTAATCATCCTGTCACAGCCGTGACGCACAACCCTCCGGTGATTCAACCTCAGGAGGGAAACCTATGAAACTCCGTCTTACCGGCGCGGCGCTGTCTGCCGCACTTCTGGCTTCAGCCGCGATCCCCGCGTCCGCCGAGCCGGTCTTCAACCGCATCGCCGTTTTCAACGTCGCCGAAAACCTTCCTGCGGATATGGACGCCATGAGCGCCACGTCCGCGGAAATCATCACGGCAACCGAAGACGGCAATATGCTGGTCTATTCCGACAGCCCGCTTGAAGCCGTCGGTTTCGTCGATATCACCGACCCGCGCGCACCGAAGGCCGCCGGTACCGTCGGGCTCGACGGCGAACCGACCTCCGTGGCTGTTTCCGGTGCGAAAGCCTATGTCGGCGTCAACACGTCCGAAAGCTTCACCGCGCCGTCCGGCTTCCTCGGCGTGATCGACATTGCATCGCAGACGCTTGAGGCAAAGTGCGATCTCGGCGGCCAGCCCGACTCGGTTGCCGTATCGCCCGATGGCGCGATCGTGGCCATTGCCATCGAAAACGAGCGCGACGAAGACCTGAATGACGGTGAAATTCCGCAGATGCCCGCCGGCGATCTGGTGATCATCGCGCTGGACGACGGCGGCGCCGACTGTGCAACGACGAAACATGTTGCCATGACCGGTTTTGACGAGATGACCGCGCCGAGCGATCCGGAACCGGAATTTGTCGACATCAACGATGACAACGAGATTGTCGTCACGCTGCAGGAAAACAACGGTATCGTCATCGTCGACGGCAATACCGGCGAGGTGAAGAACCACTTTGCCGCCGGCACGGTCGATCTTGCCGGCATTGATACCGAACGCGACGGCCGTCTCGATTTCACCGGTTCGCTGACCGGTATTCCGCGCGAGCCCGACACCGTCAAATGGCTCGACAACGACCGCTTCGTGATCGCCAATGAGGGCGACTACAAGGGCGGTTCGCGTGGCTTCTCGATCTTTTCCGATGCCGGCGAGCTGCTGTATGAGGCCGGCGCCTCGTTCGAACGTGCCGTCGCCTCCATCGGTCACTTCCCGGACAAGCGTGCCGGCAAGAAGGGCGTTGAGCCGGAAGGGCTGATCACCGGCCGGTTCGGCGACAACAACTATCTTTTCGTCATGTCCGAGCGCGGTTCCGTTGTCGGCGTCTATAACGACAATGTCCAGGACGCTCCGGAGCTTACGCAGCTTCTGCCCTCGGGTATCGCGCCGGAAAGCGGCGTTGCCATTCCCGCCCGCAACCTGCTGGTGACGGCCAATGAGGAAGACCTAGGGCCAGATGGCGGCGTGCGTGCGCATGTGATGCTCTATGCCTATGAAGAGGGCGAGGCCGATTATCCGCAGATCGCCTCTGATGTGAACCATGATCCGCTGATCGGGTTCGGTGCGCTTTCCGGTCTTGCAGCCGACCCGCAAGACGCCAGCAAGCTCTACGCGGTCAATGACAGCTTCTATTCGGCGCAGCCCTCCGTCTTCATCATCGACGCCTCCAGAAAGCCGGCGCTGATCACCGACGCCATCCGGGTGACGCGCGATGGGCAGCCGGCGGAAAAGCTCGATCTCGAAGGCGTTGCCGTTGATGGCAATGGCGGCTTCTGGCTGGCTTCCGAAGGTCATCCCGACAAGGAGGTGCCGCACAGGGTTCTGCACATCGACGGGACCGGTGAAATCACCGAAACCATCAACCTGCCGGATGAACTGCTCGCCAACCAGACGCGGTTCGGCATGGAAGGCATCACCACGGTGGGCGAGGGCGATGATCTGACGCTGTGGATGGCTGTCCAGCGCGAATGGGGCGACGACGAGAAGGGATTCGTCAAGCTCCTGGCCTACACGCCGGCGACCGGCGAATGGGGCGCAGTCTCCTATCCGCTGGAAACCCCGGAAAAGGGCTGGATCGGCCTGTCCGAAATTTCCGTCAATGGCGACAATGCCTACATCATCGAGCGCGACAACCAGATCGGCGAAGCCGCCAAGGTCAAGAAGCTCTACAAGGTTGCGCTTTCGGATATGAAGCCGGCGCCAATCGGCGCGAAGCTGCCGGTCGTGCAGAAGGAAGAAGTCACCGATCTGCTGCCGCTGATGAAATCGGCCACCAATGGCTATGTCGTCGACAAGATCGAAGGCTTCACCATCGCCGCCGATGGCACGGCCTATGCCGTGACCGACAATGACGGCGTGGACGACAGCTCCGGCGAAACGCTGTTCTTCAAGGTTCCGTTGACGCAGTAACGCATAACCGGCCCGGGCGGCAGGAATATTGCCCGGGCAAAATGTCCTTAAGAGGCCGCGGCGCAAAATGCGCTGCGGCCTTTTTATTTCGCTGGCATTTTTCCAGCTGCGGGGAGCGCAGGAAGCTCTGCAAAGTCCCGAAACGCTTTCCTCCGCCATGCTTGGGGCGTGCTGTCGGGGCAATAATGGCCTGCAAATAAAAAGATGGGCCGGTCTAAGGACCGGCCTGTTTCAGACCGCTGACAAACCCGAAGACGTACGCCTCCACCAGCCGTTCCCACAGGTGTCATGCTCGGACTCGATCCGAGCATCCATTCCACTCAATCCTTTGATAAGAAAGGCATTAAAGTGAGCGTGTATCGTGTGGCCCTGGATCCTCGGGTCGAGCCCGAGGATGACCCAGAGTGAGGGGATGCTTTGTCTACAAATCGAGACAGGCCGGTCTAACGACCGGCCTGTCTTTTCAACGTTTCGAACTGTGTATTGACCAATCAGCGGTCGGCAACGGCGACGAAGTCGCGTTCGGCAGCACCTGTGTAAAGCTGACGCGGGCGACCGATGCGCTGTTCCGGATCTTCGATCATCTCGTTCCACTGGGCGATCCAGCCGACCGTACGGGCGAGTGCGAACAGCACCGTGAACATGGTGGTGGGGAAGCCCAGCGCCTTCAGCGTGATACCGGAATAGAAGTCGATGTTCGGATAAAGCTTCTTCTCGATGAAGTATTCATCCGTCAGTGCAATTCTTTCCAGTTCCATGGCGACATCGAGAAGCGGATCGTCCTTGATGCCGAGCTCGCCAAGAACCTCGTGGCAGGTCTTCTGCATGATCTTGGCGCGCGGATCGTAGTTCTTGTAGACGCGGTGACCAAAGCCCATCAGGCGGAAGGGATCATCACGGTCCTTCGCACGGGCGATGTATTCCGGAATCCGGTCAACCGAACCGATTTCCTGCAGCATGTTGAGCGCGGCCTCGTTGGCGCCGCCATGCGCCGGGCCCCACAGGCAGGCAATGCCGGCGGCAATGCAGGCGAACGGATTGGCGCCCGAAGAACCGGCAAGACGCACCGTCGAAGTCGAGGCGTTCTGCTCGTGGTCGGCATGCAGGATGAAGATGCGATCGAGCGCGCGCGACAGGATCGGATTGACCTTGTATTCCTCGCACGGCGTGGCAAAGCACATATGCAGGAAATTGGCCGCATAGCCGAGATCGTTGCGCGGATACACGAAGGGCTCGCCGACATGGTACTTGTAGGCCATTGCCGCGATCGTCGGGATCTTGGCGATCATGCGGACGCTGGCGATCTCGCGCTTGTAGGGATCGGAGATGTCGATCGAGTCGTGATAGAAGGCCGACATGGCGCCGACAGCGCCACAGATGATGGCCATCGGGTGAGCATCACGGCGGAAACCGGTGAAAAGCCGTGTCATCTGCTCGTGAATCATCGTGTGATGGGTGACGCGGAAGTCGAAATCCTTCTTCTGCGTTGCCGTCGGCAGTTCACCGAACAGCAGCAGATAGCAGATTTCGAGGAAGTCGGCATTTTCGGCCAGCTGGTCGATCGGATAACCGCGGTGCAGCAGAATACCGTTGTCGCCATCGATGTAGGTAATTGCCGATTTGCACGATGCCGTCGAGGTGAAGCCGGGATCGTATGTGAACATGCCTGACTGTTTGTACAGGCTGTTGATGTCGAGCACTTTTGGACCGAAGGTGCCTGCTTCGACGTTCAGTTCCAGTTCCTGTCCGTCCAAGGTGAGTTTGCCAGTTTCCGTCATGCTATCCTCCAAATCTTCCAGCGCGGGACGCGTGATAAACACGATCAAAGGTACCAACTAGGTATAGGATCGATGCGCCGCTGCCAAGCCGCTGAATGGTTCATGTTGCGGTGCGGGTGATGATTTATAATTTGCGTTTAGCAAGTTTTTTGAGCTTCTGAAAAGGAAATTTTTCCGCAAGCTGCGTTCTGCAACGTTGCTTTTTGCTCCAGGTAACCACACGATACCCTAGGTTGTGGCGGAGCGGTTTTGATGGGAGAGGGCGAGAAACAGCTTACGGAACGTCCAAAGCGGCACGGGGGCGGCGCCGTTCGTGGTCGCTTGCGCAGATGGCGAACGAAAGCAGCTTCCGGCGGCGATACGGTCCGGGCCCCGCCAATTTCCCCGAGGCCGCCGAAGGGCAGGGATGTCGGCACGCTTGTTTCCGAAGAACGCGCCTATGGACGCAGCTTTCTGTTTGCGCCGTTTGTGATGGCTCTGGGGGCCGCGTGGTGGTTTTTCCGGCCCGCAGCGCCGTTTTCGTGGGGGCTGTGGCTCTATTGGGCGATCGCCGTTGTTGCCGCCGTTTCGCTGCGCAATGCCGGTCCGGTGAAACGGCTGGGCGCCGGTCTGGTTGCGCTCTTTCTCAGTGGCGCGTTTCTGGCACAGCTTGAGACGGGCCGGCTTGCCACGGTGATGCTCGACTCACCGGTAACAACCCATGTTACCGGCGTGGTCGATGCCCGCGAGCCGACCGAAAACGGCTGGCGTTATGTGGTGCGCGTCATCGCCACCGACGATCCGGTGATCCACCGTCCACCTGAGCGTGTCACCCTTGTTGCCCGCGGCAAATCGCCGCCGGTCGACATCGGCGGCGCATTCACCGGCCTTGCCCGGCTTTCACCGCCTTCCGGACCGGCGCTGCCGGGCCTCGTCGATTTCGGTTTTCTTTCCTATTTCGACGGTATCGGCGCGGTGGGCTTCTTCTATGGCGCGCCCGAAGCGCTTGCCGGTGATCTTCATGCACCGGGGAAAAGCCGCCTTCAGTCCATCGGCCTGTTCCTGCGCCACGGGGTCGAAAGCCTGCGCGACACGATTGCCGGGCGTATTCGCGCTGTCCTGCCAGACGAATCGGGGGCTTTCGCGAATGCGATCATCACCGGGCAGCGTCGCGCCATGAATGATGACACGCTGGACGCGCTGCGCAATGCCGGCCTTGCCCATGTCATTGCCATTTCGGGGCTGCACATGGCGCTTGCCGCCGGTATCTTCTTTTCAAGCCTGCGTCTTTTCCTGTCGTTTTCGCCGAAGGCGGCAGAAGCGATTGCTACCAAGAAGCTCGCTGCTGTGGCGGCGATCGGGGCTGCCGGGTTCTATCTTGCGATTTCGGGCATGCAGGTCTCGGCACAGCGCGCTTTCATCATGCTGGCGATCATGCTGCTTGCCGCCGTTGCCGACCGTCCGGCCATCAGCATGCGCAATGTCGCTCTTGCGGGGCTCGTCATCCTCGTCGTTTCGCCGTCGGAGGCAGTCGGCCCCGGCATGCAGATGTCGTTTGCCGCAACACTGGCGTTGATTGCCGGCTACAGCTCCTGGCAGCGTCGCGAATATGCCCGCCCGGCGTCGATGCCGGCCAGCACATTGGTCCGCATCGTCATGCTGGGCGCTTTCGGTATTCTGTTGACCGCACTGATCGGCGGACTTTCGACAGCCCCGATTGCCATGGCGCATTTTCAGCGGATTGCCGGCTACGGTCTGCTCGGCAATCTGCTGGCCATGCCGATTGTCACCTTTCTGGTGATGCCCTCCGGACTGCTGGCCATGCTGGCGATGCCGCTTAACCTGCACGGCCCCTTTCTTCTGGCCATGGGCTGGGGGCTCGACCGGGTGATCGCCATTGCGGAATGGGTCAATGGTCTTGGTGGCGCGCTCGATACCGGCGCGATGCCGCGCGGATTTCTGCTGCTTTTCCTTGTCGGGTTCATGCTGCTGGTTCTGCTGCGCACCCGTCTCAGGCTTGCCGGACTGGTGCCTATGGCAATTGCCTTTGCCTTGCCCGCCTTTTCTCACGGCGACCGGTCGCCGCTTCTGCTTGTCTCCGAAGACGGTGCGCTGATTGCGATTGTCACCGGTGATACGGCCGCGCTCAGCAAGCGCCGTCCGCCTTCCTTCATCTTCGATCAGTGGCAGAGCGCACTTGCCTTCGAAACCACACGGCCGCCGAGCGAAACCGAAAACAGTGCTGCGATACTGAAAGACACGGACCGGTTCGACCGCCTGGATGCGGGACAAATCACCAATGCAAGCACCGCCCTTGCCGAGGATATAAAGGCCGCGCGGACGCAATCCGGTATGTTCATCTGTGAAAAGAGCGAATGGTGTGTGGCGTCGCTTCCCGGCAGCGGCCTGACCGTCGCACAGATATTCCGGCCCGCGCTCGTAGGCCCAGCCTGCGATCACGCAGACATCATTGTCAGCGTCTACCGGCCAGGTTTTCAGGCGTGCCGTTCGCCTGGTTTTCTCATCACACCGGCACTGCGCCGCCAGACAGGCACCCTGAAGTTTACCGTCCAAGATACAGACGGTTCAAAATTAAACACCAGAAACACCGCGTCCTCAGACACCGACCCGACCGGCTCCTGTGTGAAAACCCGTGTTTCTGTCACGCCTGCCATCACGGCAGTAAAGCGTCAGTGGAACCAACACCGCCTCTATAACTGGCATTCCGATTCGTATGCCGATCCTGTCAGCCTGCCGAAAACCCTCGATTTCTTCAGTGGTAGCGGCGGATCAAGCCGACAAGCTTGCCCTGAACCTTGACCTGATCGGCAGCAAATATCCGGGTTTCGTAGGCCGGGTTGGCGGCTTCCAGTGCAATCGATGCGCCCTTGCGGCGGAAGCGCTTCAGTGTCGCTTCCTCGTCATTCACCAGCGCCACGACAATATCGCCCGGGGCGGCCGTGTTGATATTACGGATGACCACCGTGTCACCGTCGAATATCCCGGCTTCGATCATCGAATCGCCCTTAACTTCCAGCGCATAATGTTCACCGGTTCCCAACATTTCGGCCGGAACGGCAATTGCGTGGGTGTTTTCCTGTATGGCCGAGATCGGAACACCGGCTGCAATCCGTCCCATGACGGGGATATCGGTCGAGCCGCTGTCATTTCCGGCAGCTGGTGTCTTATTTTCGGCAGGCGTCTTGCCGAGGCTGCCTTCAATCACGCTCGGTGAGAAACCGCGGCGCGGCGGTTGCGCGCCAAGGCTTTCCGGCATGCGCAGAATTTCGAGCGCGCGCGCCCTGTTGGGAAGCCGGCGAATGAAGCCCCGTTCCTCCAGCGCCGTGATCAACCGGTGAATGCCCGATTTGGACGCCAGATCCAGGGCTTCCTTCATTTCATCGAAAGACGGGGGAATGCCTGTCTCCTTCATCCGTTCATGGATGAAATACAGCAGTTCCTGTTGTTTACGAGTCAGCATTTGCAGCCCCTTGCCTTCGAAACAAATACAGAACGTTTATATCTGTTCTATCTGTGTTCCGCAAGCTGGAAATAGCAGAGCGGCCTCGATTGCGGTCAATGGAGGCATGAAGGCGGGCGGAAAGGGGTGAGTTAGAAAGTGTTGTTTCAATTTCGAAAGGAGAAAAATTCTCGGCAAACAATGGTGAGCGCGCAGGGGTTCGAACCCTGGACCTACTGATTAAAAGTCAGTTGCTCTACCAGCTGAGCTACGCGCTCCCGAGCCCGGCGCCTGTTGAAGGGCCGGCGGAAAGTGGGCGGAACATAGAAAGGGTCTTGCAGAAGGTCAACCCGGAAATTCGGCTCCAAGGCGACAATTTGATGTTGGGGGCGATGCGCGGAAAGGTGATTGGAATTCAACGCCGCTGTGGTTTAAGGAACCGGCAGTTTACGGTCCGCCGTTCAGGCGGTTATCTGCTGGTGCCGGACGTGTTTTCGCCAACGGCCGAGTGACAAGAGGATTTCAGGTGTCGATCGGTGATATTTCCCTGTTGACTGCGCTTCTTGCCGGTGCGCTTTCGTTTCTCTCACCCTGCGTTTTGCCGCTGGTGCCGCCTTATCTTTGCTACATGGCGGGCATTTCGATCGATCAGTTCAGGGGGGACACGACCGTCCGGCCGGCGCGTGTGTTGTTGCCGGCGCTGTTCTTTACGCTCGGGTTTGCAACGATTTTCGTGGCGCTCGGGGCAGGCGCCTCGTCCATCGGTCAGCTTTTGCGTCAATATATCGATATTCTGGCCAAGGTCGGCGGTGTGATCATCATCATCATGGGGCTGAACTTCCTCGGTGTGCTGAAAATCCCCTTCCTGTCGCGCGAGGCGCGGTTTCATGGCGGCGGCAAGCCGGCGAGCATGTCCGGCGCCTATGTGATGGGGCTGGCCTTTGCTTTCGGCTGGACGCCCTGCATCGGGCCGGTTCTGGGGGCCATTCTCGCTGTTGCGGCCACGCGCGATACGGTTTCCAACGGGGCGGTGCTGCTGGCGATCTATTCGCTCGGCCTTGCCGTGCCGTTCTGGATTGCCGCGCTTTTCTCCGGCGCCTTCATGCGCTTCCTGTCGCGGTTCCGCAAACACCTGGGCACGATTGAAAAAATCATGGGCGTGCTGCTGATTCTCACCGGCCTTGCCTTTCTTTTCGGCTTCATTGCCGATATGGCAATCTGGTTCCAGCAGACCTTTCCTGTTCTGTCGCAGATCGGTTAGGGCCTGCGAACCCCGGGTTTTTCGCCATGTCAGATATTCTTGGGCTTCTTTTTCCGTTCTTCGGACTGATTGCCGCAGGCTTTATCGCCGCCAGGCTCATCCGGCAGCCGGAATCCGGTCTTGTCTGGCTCAATGTGTTCATCGTCTATGCCGCATTGCCGGCCTTGTTTTTCAAGCTGGTTTCCAACACGCCCTTCGACCAGCTGACCCGGCTTGATTTCATCTCCGTTGATCTGCTGGCGACCTATGCCGTGTTTTCGCTGCTGTTTGCCGCCGGCTATTTCTGGAAGCGCAACGGCGTGCGCGAGAGCACGATCCAGGCCTTTGCGGGTGCTTACGGCAATATCGGCTATATGGGGCCGGGCCTTGCCATTCTGGCGCTTGGCGAGGCGGCGGCCGTCCCGGTCGCCTTGATCGTGTGCTTTGAAAATGCGCTGCATTTCATCGTCGCACCGTCGATAATGGCGGTGGCAAATGGCGGCGCGGTGCGCAAGGCATCACTTGCCCACCAGGTGCTGACAAAGGCGCTGCTGCACCCCTTCATCGTTGCAACCGCTCTGGGGTTTGCCGTTGCCGCGAGCGGTGTTCAGCCGCCCGATGCGTTCAACCGGCTGGTGGACTATCTGGCACAGGCTGCTGCCCCTTGCGCGCTTTTTGCCATGGGGGTGACGCTTGCGCTCAGACCGGTAAAGCGCGTGCCGGTGGAAATCGGCTACATCGTTCCGGCCAAGCTTATCTTACATCCGGTGCTGGTCTATGCCTTCATGATGCTGCATGGCGGCTTCGATCCGGTGTGGGTGGAAGCCGCCGTGCTTCTTGCGGCCTTGCCGACGGCCACCAATGTCTTCGTGATCGCCCAGCAATACGGCATCTGGTACGAGCGGGCCTCTGCCACCATCCTGATCACCACAATCTGTTCGGCGGCAACGCTGGCCGGTCTTCTGCTTCTGATCGACGCCACCGTCCTGCAGCTATAGGCGAAGGCTAAAGCAGGCTTCAGCCGGCGAATAATTCCTTGATTCCCCTGAGGGGCTGAACGCCTTCGCGCATGGCAAACTGGCGCAGCGGCGGCACGGCCGACAGCATGTAGAGGCCGGCGGAGCGGGCAAGCTGCGCGGGAATGAAATCGGCAAGTAGAGAGCGGTTCAGAAGATCGACGCTGGCCGTTCTGCTCCAGACATCGGATTTGCGCAGAAAATCATAGCGCTCGCCGGTTCTGGCGGAAATCTTCGCGCCGTCGATGCCGTCCAGCATGCGGGCAAGGCGCATGATGTCGCGCAGCGAAAGGTTGAGCCCCTGTGCGCCAATCGGCGGAAAGGCATGGGCCGCCTCGCCGACAAGAACCGTACGGCCCTTGCCGAAACGGTTCGCAACCATGGATGAAAGCGGCCATTTCTGCACCGGTCCCTCAATGGTGACCGCGCCCAGAAGCGACTGCATGCGTTCCTCGATCGCCGCCGCGATTTCGTCTTCCGGCCGTGCCGCCATGTCTTCGGCAGCCGGCGTATCCATCACCCAGACCAGGCTGGAGCGGTTTTTCGCCGGCAGCGGCACCTGCGTGAACGGGCCGCCGCGGGTGTGAAATTCCGTCGAGATGTCGTCATGGGCAAGTGCGTGGCTGAAATTCAGCACGACAGCCGATTGCTTGTAGGACCATTGGCGCACGCCGATCCCGGCATTTTCACGCACTTTCGAGCGTCGGCCGTCTGATCCGACGATAAGTTCGGCAGAAAATGTCTCGCCACCGGCAAGCGTCACCGCAACGCCATCCTTGTCGACGGAAAAATCGTCGGCAATGGTCTCGAAACGGGTAATGTTCGGCTCAGTCGCAATCGCTTCGTTCAGCTTGCCGACCAGAACGGTGTTGGGAATGTTGTAGCCGAAGGCTTCGAGATCGATTTCGGCAGAGCGGAAACTGACCGTCGGCGCGCGCACCAGCCGTCCCGTGCCGTCAATGATGCGCATGGTCTTCAGCGGCGCGGCTTCCGGCCGGACGGTCTGCCACAGGCCAAGCCGGGCAAGCAGCGCGATGGAATGATCCATCAGCGCCGTTGTGCGATGATCGCCGCCGCTGGGGGAAGGTGCGACCAGCGCGACCTTGCGGCCGGCACGGGCAAGCGCCAGCGCGGAAATCATTCCGGCGGGACCGCCGCCGATCACGGCAATTTCAAAATCCGACATGCCTGAAACCTCGTCTTCCTGCGATTTGTTCGTTACCGATATAATGCGACCGGGCGTATTTTGCCGTGAAAAATTCTGGAAAATCATGTTTTTTTTGTACGCGGACGCGCTTCTGGTGCATTGTAGGGGTAGAGAAAACCGGGCAATAACCGCCGACACAGTTTTACGGGAAGTGAATGGGTTTGTTCAGCCAGCGTAAAGTACCTTATGCCGAAATCCGGGCGTTCTCCGTCCACATTCTGACGGCATCGGGCTCGTTCCTTGCTTTCCTTGGCGTGGTTGCCGCCGCCGAGGGGCGATTCGTGGCCATGTTCTGGTGGCTCGGCGCCGCTCTGCTGGTCGACGGCATTGACGGGCCGATCGCGCGGCGGCTGAAGGTCAGCGAGGTGCTGCCGAGCTGGTCGGGCGTGATGCTCGACAACATCATCGATTACGTGACCTATGTTCTGCTGCCCGCCTTTGCGCTCTACCAGTCCCATATGATCGGGGAGCCGTTGTCCTTCGTTGCCGCCGCGCTGATCGTCGTCTCCAGCGCGATCTATTATGCCGACAGCGGCATGAAGACGGATGAGAACTTCTTCTCCGGCTTTCCCGTGGTCTGGAACATGGTGGTGTTCTCCTTCTTCGTCATCCAGCCGCCATCGCTGCTTGCCATGGCGATTGTGGTGCTGTCGGTGGCCCTGACCTTCGCGCCGGTCAATTTTCTGCATCCCGTCCGGGTCAAACGGCTGCGGCCGCTCAATCTCGGCGTTTTTGCGGTGTGGTGCGTCACCGGCTTCATCGCGCTTCTCGCCCGTTTCGATGCGCCGCTCTTCATCGAGGTGCTGTTCGTGGCGAGCGGCGTCTATCTCTACCTTATCGGCATGGTGCTGCAATTCCTGCCCAAACTCGGCTCGCGCGCGGCCGAAACACGGGCTGAATTTTGACAAGCGCCAGCACGGCAACCGAATAAAGTCGTTGGGAAACAGGCAAAAGTCATTGCGTTTCAATGAGGGTTCGTGCTTCATTTGTGCGCAATACAGGGGATGTTCTATTTTTTAGTCAATTTCCGGATGTGTTGCCGACAGGTTCGGTAGCACCGGGTTTCGCGTTTTCGGGTGGATACCGGAGGGCAGTTTGAACCAAAATGATAATGATGTGGGCGGATCACTGCTGTCCGTTCAGGGGCTGACAAAATATTTTGGTACCTTCGCTGCCTGCGATGGCATCGATCTCGATATCGATAAGGGTGAAATTCACGCTCTGCTCGGCGAAAACGGGGCCGGCAAATCCACACTTGTGAAAATGCTGTTCGGGGTGCTGGAGCCTTCCGCCGGCGAAATTCTCTGGGAGGGAAAGCCGCAGCGCATTGAAGCACCCGCCGCTGCCCGCAAGATCGGCATCGGCATGGTGTTCCAGCACTTCTCGCTGTTCGAAGCGCTGACGGTGGCCGAGAATATCGCCCTGTCGCTCGATCCGGGCATTTCGCTTGCGAAGATCGCGGAAGAATCACGCAGGCTTTCGGTCGAATACGGCCTTCCGCTTGATCCGCGCGCCCATGTGGCCGACCTTTCGGTCGGCGAGCGTCAGCGGATCGAAATCGTGCGCGCGCTCTTGCAGAACCCGAGCCTGATCATTCTCGACGAACCGACATCGGTGCTGACCCCGCAGGAGGCGGACCGGCTGTTTGAAACGCTGGCCAAGCTGAAGGCCGAAGGGCGTTCGGTGCTCTATATTTCCCATCGGCTGGAAGAAGTGCAGCGCATCTGTGACAAGGCCACGGTGCTGCGCCACGGCAAGGTGACGGGCAATTGCAACCCGCGCAACGAGACGGCGTCTTCGCTGGCGCGGATGATGGTCGGCGGCGAAGTTTCGGAAATCACACGGCCCGAGGCGATGAAGGCCGGCAAGGTTCTGCTTGAGGCCAAGGGTCTCACCGCGCCGGCGCGCACGCCGTTTTCCACCGCGCTGAAGAACATCTACCTCGAAGTCAAAGCCGGCGAAATCCTGGCGATCGCCGGTGTTGCCGGCAACGGCCAGTCGGAGCTTTTCGATGCGCTCTCCGGCGAATATCCGGTCGATGACAATATCTCCATCCAGATCGACGGCCAGCCCGTCGGCGCCAAGGGTATCAATGCACGACGCAAGCTCGGCGCGGGTTTCGTTCCCGAGGAGCGCCACGGTCATGCGGCGGTCACGGGGATGACGTTGTCGGAAAACCTCATCCTCGCGCGCAATCAGGCCGAATCGGATATTTTTCTGGCCGGTGGGCCGCTCAGGGTCATCCGTCGCGCCGTCGCCCGGGCGCGCACCGGTGAGATTGCGGGCTTCATGGATGTTCGCAAAAGCGGTGAAAACCCGGCGGCAGGCGCGCTGTCGGGTGGCAATCTGCAGAAATTCATCGTCGGGCGCGAACTGGACCGCAAGCCCAAGGTCATCATTGTCAACCAGCCGACCTGGGGCGTGGATGCCGGCGCTGCCGCCCATATCCGCCAGGCGCTGGTCGATCTTGCCAGATCGGGCTCGGCCGTGCTGGTGATCTCGCAGGATCTCGACGAGATCTTTGAAATCGCCACGCGGATCGCGGTGATTTCCGAAGGTCAGCTGTCCGACAGTCATCCGGCGGAAACAATGACGCGCGAGCGGATCGGGCTGCTGATGGGTGGCATCCATGGCGAGGATGCGGACAAGGATGTGGAGACGGCCGATGCGCATTGAACTTGAACGGCGCGCCAACGCTTCGCCGCTGTTTTCGTTGCTGTCGCCGCTGATCGCGTTTGCGCTGACAGTGTTTTTCGGGGCGATCATGTTTGCGCTTCTGGGCAAGGACCCGGTCGAGGCGCTCTATCGCTTTTTCATCGAGCCGTTATTCGATATCTGGTCCCTGCATGAACTGATGATCAAGGCAGCACCCCTGATCATGATCGCGGTCGGGCTGACGGTCTGTTACCGCTCGAACATCTGGAATATCGGCGCGGAAGGGCAGTTTACCGTCGGCGCCATGGTCGGCTCCATCGTACCGGTCTATTTCTACGATTGGTCCTCGCCGCTGCTCTTGCCGATCATGCTGGTGATGGGCACGGTCGGCGGCGCGCTTTACGCCGGCATTCCCGCGCTTTTGAAAAGCTACTTCAACACCAATGAAATCCTGACCTCGCTGATGCTGGTCTATGTCGCGCAATTGTTTCTCGACTGGCTGGTGCGCGGGGCCTGGCGCAATCCCGAAGGCTTCAACTTTCCGCAGACGCGCGAATTCGTCGATGCGGCCATGCTGCCCGAAATGGTGTCTTCCGGCCGCGCGCATTACGGCTTCGCGCTCGCCATCCTGGCGGCATTCGCGGTCTGGTTCATGATGCGCTTCACCCTGAAGGGGTTCGAGGTCAACGTCATCGGCCAGTCGCAGCGGGCAGGGCGGTTTGCGGGCTTTTCCTCGCGCAAGATGATCTGGTTCTGTTTTCTGCTGTCCGGCGGTCTGGCGGGCCTTGCGGGCATCAGCGAGATTTCAGGGGCGCTCGGTTATCTGCAGCCGCAGATATCGCCGGGCTATGGCTTCACCGCCATCATCGTCGCCTTTCTCGGGCGGCTTAATCCGCTGGGCACGATCATTTCCGGTCTTGTGCTGGCGCTGACCTATATCGGCGGCGAGGGCGTGCAGTTCACGCTCGGCGTCTCCGACAAGGTGACCCGCGTGTTTCAGGGCATGCTGCTGTTTTTCGTCCTCTCCTGCGACACGCTGATCCTTTACAAGGTTCGGGTGATCTTTTCGGGCAAGGCGGCCTCCGAGGGGAAAGCGTCATGATCATCGAAGCCATTCTCCTGACCGTCATCACCGCATCGACGCCGCTGGTACTGGCGGCCATCGGCGAGCTTGTTTGTGAGCGGGCAGGCGTGCTGAACCTCGGTGTCGAGGGCATGATGGTGATGGGCGCTGTCGGCGCCTTTGCCACCGCGCATGCCACCGGTTCGCCCTATCTCGGCATGCTGGCGGGCCTTGCCACCGGCGCGGTGTTTTCGCTGCTGTTCGGTTTTTTGACCCTGACGCTGGTCGCCAATCAGGTTGCCACCGGTCTGGCGCTCACCATTCTGGGCCAGGGACTTTCTGCGATGATCGGCGAAGGGCTGGTGGGGCGCGCAGGCGTGCGCATGCCGGCGATCGATTTTCCGGTTCTCTCGGACATTCCGGTCATCGGACCGTTGCTGTTCAATCAGGACCTGTTTTTCTACCTCTCAATCGCGATCGTCGCCGGAACCGCGTGGTTCCTGTTCAAGACCCGCAAGGGCCTCGTCCTGCGCGCCGTCGGCGACAATCATTCATCCGCCCATGCGCTCGGCATCAACGTCATCGGCATTCGCTATCTCGCCGTCATGTTCGGTGGCGCCTGTGCCGGGCTTGCGGGTGCGCAACTGTCGCTGGTCTACACCCCGCAATGGACGGAAAACATGGCTGCGGGCCGGGGCTGGATTGCGCTGGCGCTGGTGGTCTTCGCCTCGTGGCGGCCCTGGGGCGTTCTGCTCGGCGGCTATCTGTTCGGCGCGGTCACCATCGGCCAGCTGCATGCCCAGGCCTTCGGCATCGCCATTCCCTCGCAGTTCCTTTCGGCGCTGCCCTATGTCGTAACCATTCTGGTCCTCGTCATCATCTCGCAAAACCGCAGGATGACGCTGATCAACACGCCGGCCGCACTGGGCAAACCCTTTGTGCCGGATCGCTAGTCACGGTAAACTTGTCAATTCAGATCAAACCGAAAGAGGTGAACGATGAAATCCCTGAAATTCGCTCTGGCCGCCTCCGCGGCCGTCATCGCCGGCTTTGCCGCCTCGGGCGCTGCCGCCCAGGAAGACGTCAAGGCCTGCTTCGTCTATGTCGGCTCGGCAACCGATGGCGGCTGGACACAGGCGCACGACATCGCCCGCCAGCAGCTTGAAGACACGCTGGAGATCGAAACCGCCTATATCGAAAACGTGCCCGAAGGCCCGGATGCCGAACGCGCCATCGAGCGCATGGCCCGTTCCGGCTGCACCATCGTTTTCACCACGTCTTTCGGATTCATGGAGCCGACGCTGAAGGTTGCCGCCAAATATCCGGATGTGAAGTTCGAACACGCCACCGGCTACAAGACCGCCGACAATGTCGCGACCTATAATTCGCGCTTCTATGAAGGCCGTTACATCTCCGGCGTCATCGCCGGCTCGATCTCAGAAAGCGGCATTGGCGGCTATATCGGCTCGTTCCCGATTCCCGAAGTTGTCATGGGCATCGATGCCTTCGAACTGGGCGCGCAGTCGGTCAACCCGGACTTCGTGACCAAGGTCGTCTGGGCCAATACCTGGTTCGACCCGGGCCGCGAGGCTGACGCCGCCAAGGCGCTGATCGACCAGGGCGTCGACGTTCTGGCGCAGCACACCGACACCACCGCCCCGATGCAGATTGCCGCCGAACGCGGCATCAAGGCCTTCGGTCAGGCGTCCGACATGATCGAAGCCGGCCCCGAAACCCAGCTGACATCGATCCTCGATACCTGGGCGCCCTATTACATCAAGCGCGTCAAGGCGGTTCAGGACGGCACCTGGGAGTCGGAACAGAGCTGGGACGGCCTGAAGGACGGCATCCTGACGATGGCGCCCTACACCAACATGCCCGATGACGTGAAGGCGTTGGCAGAGGAAACCGAAGCCAAGATCATCTCCGGCGAACTGAAGCCGTTCACCGGCCCGGTCACGCTGCAGGACGGCACGCCCTGGCTTGCCGAAGGCGAGGAAGCCGACGACGGCACGCTGCTCGGCCTCAATGTTCTGGTTGAAGGCGTTGACGGCTCCATTCCGAAGTCGGAGTGATTTCGGCCGAAACTCATGCAGGGAAGGCGTCCGCAAGGGCGCCTTTTTTGTTGCACTGCACACCACGCGGAAAACAGATAAACTTCATTCATAATTTTTGAATACCTCTCGGGCACGATTCAGCTAAAAGCGGTAACCGGTTCGCAAATGGAGGTTTCATGTCACGCAGCGCTCTGGCCATCGTTCTTGCCGCCGGCGACGGAACAAGGATGAAATCCGACAAAACCAAGATGCTGCATGAAGTGGCAGGCCGCGCGATTGCAGCTCATGTGGCTGATACCGTTGGCCGTTCCGGTGTCGATGAAACCGTTCTGGTTGTCGGCCGTGACGGGGAAAAGGTCGCGGCAGCCTGTGCTGCAGCCGGGCGAACCATCAGGACATTTGAGCAGACCGAACGACTGGGCACGGCCCATGCGGTGCTCGCTGCGCGCGAAGCCATTGCCGCAGGCTTCGATGATCTGATCGTGACCTATGGCGACACGCCGCTGGTCACCGCTGAAACCCTGAACCGGGCACGGGCGGCACTTGCCGATGGCAGCGATGTGGTCGTCATCGGTTTCGAGGCGGACGATCCCGCCGGTTATGGCCGGCTTCTGGTGCGCGACGGCGCGTTGACGGCCATTCGCGAGGAAAAGGACGCAAGCGACGCGGAGCGCGCTGTCACGCTTTGCAACAGCGGGCTGATGGCGATCAACGGCCGCCGTGCTCTGGAATTTCTGGACGCCATCGGCAATGACAATGCCAAGGGCGAATTCTATCTGACCGATGTCGTCGAAGTGGCGCTTGCGAAGGGCGGCCGGGCCAGCGTGGTGATGGCTGATGCGGAAGAAGTGCTCGGCTGCAACAACCGCGCGGAACTGGCCGATCTGGAACGGATCTGGCAGAACCGACGCCGCCGCGAACTGATGCTCTCCGGCGTGACCATGATTGCGCCGGAAACGGTATTTCTCTCCCACGATACCCAGATTGGCCCCGATACGGTGATCGAGCCCAATGTCCGCTTCGGCCCCGGCGTGTCAATTGCCGCGCATGTCACCATCCATGCCTTCAGCCATATCGAGGGGGCAACAGTTGCCTCCGGCAGCCAGGTCGGCCCGTTTGCGCGGCTCAGGCCCGGCGCGGTGCTGCATGACGATGCCAAGGTCGGCAATTTCTGCGAGGTAAAGAACGGCGATATCGGCGCAGGCGCCAAGGTCAATCACCTCAGCTATATCGGCGATGCCAGTATCGGGGCGAAGGCCAATATCGGCGCGGGCACGATTACCTGCAATTACGACGGCATCAACAAGTTCAAGACCACAATCGGCGCGAATGCCTTCATCGGCTCGAATTCGGCACTGGTCGCGCCGGTTGCCATCGGCGACGGCGCCTATGTCGGATCGGGCAGCGTGATCACGGCCGATGTGCCGGACAATGCGCTGGCCATCGGACGCGGACGACAGGAAAACCGGGAAGGGCGCGCCGAACGTATCCGCGCCCGTTCGCTTGCCATCAAGGCTGCAAAGCAGTCGCAGAAATAGAAATTCAGCGGAGATTTTATCGGAATGTGCGGAATTGTCGGAATTGTCGGCCGTGAACCGGTTGCTGAACGCCTCGTGGACGCGCTGAAACGGCTTGAATATCGCGGCTATGATTCCGCAGGCATTGCCGTGATTGAAAGCGATGGCGCGCTTACCCGCCGCCGGGCGCCGGGCAAACTGGAAAACCTGCGCACCCGCCTTGCCGAGGACCCGGTCGACGGCATTACCGGCATTGCGCACACCCGCTGGGCCACCCATGGCGTGCCCAACGAGACCAATGCCCACCCCCATATTGCCGGCAATGTGGCTGTGGTCCACAACGGCATCATCGAGAATTTCGCCGAGTTGCGCGCCGAGCTTTCCGCCGGCGGCACGGCTTTCGAAACCGATACCGATACCGAAATCGTGGCCAGACTGCTGGAGCGGTATCGCGGTGAAGGCATGGCGCCGCGCGATGCCGTTCTGGCGATGCTGAAAAAGGTAACCGGCGCGTTTGCGCTGGTGATCCTGTTTCAAGACCGGCCGGAAACGCTCTATGTCGCGCGTTTCGGCCCGCCGCTTGCCGTCGGCTATGGCGCTTCGGAAATGTATGTCGGTTCGGATGCGATTGCGCTCGCACCGTTTGCCGAGGGGGTTTCCTATCTCGAGGACGGCGACATGGCCATCGTTGACCGCGACGGTGTGGAATTCTGCGATTTTTCCGGCGCAGCCGTTTCGCGAAAGCGCCAGCCGCTGCAATTGTCCTCCATGCTGATCGACAAGGGCAATCACCGCCACTTCATGGAAAAGGAAATCTTCGATCAGCCGGAGGTGATTTCCCATACACTCGGTCATTATTGCGATTTCGCCCATCAGCGCATCCTGACGGATAGCGATGGCATCGACTTTTCCAATGTCTCGCGGCTTGCGATTGCAGCCTGCGGCACCGCCTATCTTTCAGGCCTGATCGGCAAGTACTGGATCGAGCGTTTTGCCCGGCTTCCGGTCGAAATCGATGTGGCCTCCGAATTCCGCTATCGCGAAATGCCGCTGTCGAAAGACCAGCTTGCGCTGTTCATCTCGCAGTCCGGCGAAACCGCCGACACGCTCGCCTCGCTGCGCTATTGCAAGGCCAATAGCGTGAAGACCGGCGCGCTGGTGAATGTTACCGGCTCGACGATTGCACGGGAATCGGACGCGGTTTTCCCGATCCTTGCCGGGCCTGAAATTTCCGTCGCCTCGACCAAGGCCTTTACCTGCCAGCTTGCGCTGATGGCATCGCTTGCGCTGCGCGCGGGCCGCGAACGCGGGACGCTGACGGTCGAGGATGAACAGGCGCTGGTCCATCAACTGTCCGAAGTGCCGCGGTTGATGAACAAGGTGCTGCATACCGTTCAGCCGCAGATCGAGCGGCTGGCGCGTGAATTGTCGCGCTTCCACCACGTGCTTTATCTCGGCCGCGGCACCAGCTATCCGCTGGCGCTGGAAGGCGCGCTGAAGCTCAAGGAAATCACCTATATCCACGCCGAAGGCTATGCCGCCGGGGAACTGAAACACGGGCCGATTGCGCTGATCGACGAGAACATGCCGGTAATCGTGATTGCGCCGCATGACCGGTTCTTCGAAAAGACCGTATCCAACATGCAGGAAGTCGCGGCCCGCGATGGCCGCATCGTGTTCATCACCGATGAGGCAGGCGCCGCCGCCTCCAACCTGAAAACCATGGAAACCATCGTGCTGCCGGACATGCCGGAATTCATCGCACCGATGGTGTTTGCGCTGCCGATCCAGTTGCTCGCCTATCATACGGCCGTGTTCATGGGCACCGATGCCGACCAGCCGCGCAACCTGGCCAAGGCGGTGACGGTGGAGTGAGGCGGATCAAGATTCGCACCCCGGATTTGTGATAGTCTCTGCTGAAGGGAGGATCACGTCATGGAAATACGTCGCGAACGCCCCGATGATGTCAGCGCCGTCGATGCGCTTGTGCGGCGGGCCTTTTACGGCCACCCCCACAGCGATGGCAGCGAGCCGGCGATCATCCGGCGCCTCAGAAAGGCCGGGGCCTTGTCCCTGTCGCTGGTGGCGGAAGTCGATGGCCGGCTTGTCGGTCAGGTTACGTTTTCCCCGGTCGGCTTCTCCGATGGCACGGAAGACTGGTTCGGCGTCGGGCCGGTAGCGGTCGATCCGGATTATCAGGGAAAGGGCATCGGCTCGGCGTTGATGCTCGGCGGGATCGAGCTTTTGAAGGATGACGGCGCGATGGGAGCCGTTCTGGTCGGCGATCCCGAGTTTTACGGACGGTTCGGCTTTCGCGCGGAAAATGTTGTTTCGCAGAGCGGCGTGCCGCCGGAAAACCTGTTGTTGCTGCCGTTCGAGGATGAAATGCCGTCCGGCGAGGTTGCCTTTCACCGCGCCTTTTTCGGCGAGGTCTGAAACGGCCTATCCGGCATTCAGATAACGGATCGCCTCATCGCGCCGGAACAGATAAAGCAACATGCGCAGCGCCGTGCCGCGCTCTCCGGCAAGCTCGGGGTCGCGGTTGACGACATAGGCGGCGTCCTTGCGGGCAAGTGCCAGAATGTCGCTGTGGGTCTCCATATTGGCGAAACGGAAGCCCGGCATGCCGGACTGGCGCGTGCCCAGAAGCTCGCCTTCGCCGCGCAGCTTCAGGTCTTCCTCGGCAATTCTGAACCCGTCATTGCTTTCGCGCAGCACCGAAAGCCGCGCCCGGCCGGTTTCCGACAGCGGTCCCTTGTAAAGCAGGATGCAGGACGAGGCCTCGTTGCCGCGCCCGACACGGCCGCGCAACTGGTGGAGCTGGGCGAGACCGAAGCGTTCGGCATGTTCGATGACGATGATCGTGGCATCCGGCACGTCGACGCCGACCTCCACCACCGTGGTTGCCACCAGAAGCCGGGTTTCGCCGCTCTTGAAAGCTTCCATCGCCGCTTCCTTGTCTCCGGACGACATCCGCCCGTGAACCAGGCCGACATGTTCGGGGCCAAGCGCCTTTGCAAGCGTTTCGCGCCGTTCCTCGGCGGAAACGAGGTCCACGGCTTCCGATTCTTCCACCAGCGGGCAGATCCAGTAGGCTTTTTTTCCTTCGTCGAGCGCCTGCCGCAGGCGATCGACCACATCGCCGATCCGCTCCGTCGGGATCGTGACGGTCTGGATCGGCTTTCGGCCCGCCGGTTTTTCCGTCAGGTTCGAGACATCCATGTCGCCGAAGGCTGCCAGCACCAAGGTGCGCGGGATCGGCGTTGCGGTCATCACCAGAAGGTGCGGCGCCATGCCCTTGGCGGTCAGTTTCAGCCGCTGGTGAACGCCGAAACGATGCTGCTCGTCGACGATGGCCAGCCTGAGATCGTGATATGTGACATTGTCCTGAAACAATGCGTGGGTGCCGATGACGATCCGCGCCGTGCCGTCGGCGATTTCTTCCTCGATGACGCGGCGCTCGCGCGCTTTCGTCTTGCCGGTCAGCAGCTTGACCTCGACACCGGCCTTTTCGGCAAGACTTGCGATCCCCTCATAGTGCTGGCGGGCAAGGATTTCCGTCGGCGCCATCAGCACGGCCTGGCCGCCGTCCTCGACCACGGCCAGCATTGCCATCAGGCCGACGACCGTCTTGCCGGACCCGACATCGCCCTGAAGCATGCGCAGCATGCGCGTGTCCTGGCCCATGTCGGTGAGAATGGCGGCGATGGCGTCTTCCTGTCCGCTGGTCAGCGCAAAGGGCAGGGCGGAACGCACCTTGCCCGATAATGCGCCGCTTGGATGAACCGGCCGCCCCTTGGAGCGGCGCATCCGGCTTCTGACCAGGGCAAGCGAAAGCTGGCCAGCCAGAAGTTCATCATAGGCAAGCCTGCGCCGGGCGGGCGCCTGCGGATCGAGATCGGTCTCGTCGCGTGGATTGTGCAGGGCGAGAAGCGCGTCCTTCAGCGGTGGAAATCCCTGCCGCCTGACGATTTCCGCATCGATCCATTCGGGAAAGGCGGGAAGCCGCTCGATGGCGTTTTCAATCGCGCGACGCAGCACCTTTGGCGAAAGTCCCGCGGTCATCGGGTAGACCGGTTCGCAATCCGGCAGGGTATCGGCCTTGTCGGCGCTGACGATATAGTCGGGATGCACCATCGACGGGCGGCCGTTGAACCATTCGGCGCGTCCGCTCACCAGAACCGTTTCGCCGACGGGCAGCGAGCGTTCCAGCCAGTCGGCTCTGGCGTGGAAGAAGGTCAGCGTCAGTTCGCCGGTCTCATCATGCAGAAAGACGCGGTATGGCGCGTTTGAGCGGGCGGGCGCCGGCTGGTGGCGGTCGACGCGGCCTTCGACGGTGACAATCGCGCCCTCGGGCAGGTGTGCAATGCCCGGTCTCAGCCGCCGGTCGATCAGCGAGGACGGCGTGTGAAACACCAGATCGACCACGCGCACCTCGTCATCGCGCCCGGTCAGGCGGGCGAGCACTTTTTCAAGCTTCGGCCCTATCCCCGCAAGCGCGGTGACGGGCGCGAACAATGGATCAAGCAGAGCCGGTCGCATTATTCCCAATTGGACCGGAAGAAGGGCTTTGGCAAGGCTGACAAGCGCGAAACGAGCGGTTATAGAGACCAATCAACAAAGAAGGTTTTTTGAAATGACCGGTTTGAAACGTTCGAGCGCCGATCTCGACCCCCGCCGCCGCCGCATGCTGTTTCGCTGCTGGCATCGCGGTATCCGCGAGATGGACCTGATCCTCGGACAATTTGCCGAGGAAAACCTCGCCGACATGGACGATGATATGCTCGACGTTTTCGAAATGATCATGGCCGAGGAAGACAACGATCTGATCCGGTGGATCAACGGCGCCGATCCCGTGCCCGATCATCTGCGTATTCCGCTTTTCGACAGAATTTGTGCCTACAAGCCGGATTTCGACCCGGTCGAAAAAGACATCTGAAGACTAAAAAACATGATAGCCGGATTTAACCCGAAAAAGCTGGATGGCCTCAGCGGCGCCGTCACGATTGCCAACGCCGTGCCGGGCACCGAACCGCTGGTGCTGGCGGAAATGGCGCGTGCGGGGCAATCGGTGGCCTATGTGCTCTCCGATGGCCAGCGGATTGCCGATTTCGAGCAGATGCTCGGTTTCGCGGCCCCCGATATTCCGGTGCTGACGCTGCCCGCCTGGGACTGTCTGCCCTATGACCGGGTTTCGCCCGGCGCCGACACTTCGGCGCGGCGTCTTTCGGCCTTGTCCGGCCTGATTGCCCATGCCGAAAAGCCGCATCCGGCAATCATCCTCGTCACCGTCAATGCGATGCTGCAGAAACTGCCGTCGCGCGATGTCGTTTCAACGCTCGGCTTTTCCGCCCGTGCCGGTCAGGTGATCGACATGGAGGTGATTGTCCGCAAGCTCTCCGATGCCGGTTTCGAGCGGGTGCCGACCGTGCGTGCCGTCGGCGAATATGCCGTTCGGGGCGGCATTCTCGATGTTTTCGTGCCCGGCGCCGACAATGGTCTTCGCCTTGATTTCTTCGGCGACACGCTGGAATCGATCCGGTCCTTCGATGCTGCCAGCCAACGCACCACCGGTTCGGTCAAGGCCTTCGACCTCAACGCCATGAGCGAAGTGACGCTGAACGACGCGAATATCGCGCGCTTTCGCAAGAACTATCTTTCGCTGTTCGGGGCGTCGACCCGCGACGATGCGCTCTATCAGGCCGTTTCCGAAGGCCGCCGCTATGCCGGCATGGAACACTGGCTGCCGCTGTTTTACGAGCGGCTCGAGACCATGTTCGACTATCTCTCCGGTTTTAACGTCGTGTTCGACCACACGGCGCGTGAGGCCGCTGGGGAAAGAGCCGAACTGATCGAGGATTATTACCAGGCCCGCCGGTCCAATCTCGGTACGGGCCAGGCCGGGCAGGGCGCGCCCTACAAGCCCGTGCCGCCGGATATGCTCTATCTCGACGAGCACGCGTTTTCAGCCGGGCTTGATGCCATGCATGCGCTCCGCCTGTCGCCGTTCAACGAGGCCTCGGCCGTCGGCAAGCCGGTGGTCGCGCTCGAGGCCCATGCCGGGCCGCGCTGGGCGGTTGCCGCGCAGGCGCGCAAGGCCGATGACGGCGAGCGCGCCAATGTGTTCGAGGAAGCCGTTCGCCATATTGCGGAGACGCGCGCGAAGGGCGGCAAGGTTCTGATCACCGGCTGGTCGGAGGGTTCCCTCGACCGGCTGTTGCAGGTGCTGAAGGAACACGGTCTTGCCAAGGTCAAGCCGGTCAAGGCGCTGGCCGATCTGGAACGTCTTGCAAAGGGCGAGGCGGCGAGCGCCGTTCTGTGCCTGGAAGGCGGTTTTGAAACCGGCGATCTTCATGTCATCGGCGAACAGGACATTCTCGGTGACCGGCTGGTCCGCAGGACCAGAAAGAACAGGAAAGCCAGTGACTTCATCTCGGAAGTGTCCGGGCTGGACGAAGGCGCGCTTGTGGTTCATGCCGAACACGGGATCGGCCGGTTCGCGGGCCTGAGGACGATCGAGGCCGCCGGTGCGCCGCGCGATTGTCTCGAACTGCATTATGCCGACGATGCCAAGCTGTTTCTGCCGGTCGAGAATATCGAGCTGTTATCGCGCTATGGTTCCGATTCCGCCGATGTGCCGCTGGACCGGCTGGGCGGCGGCGCCTGGCAGGCCAAGAAGGCGAAGCTGAAGAAACGCCTTCTCGACATGGCCGACGAGCTGATCGCGATTGCCGCCAAGCGGGCGACGCGGACCGCACCGCCGCTGGTGGCGACCGAGGGGCTTTACGACGAATTTGCCGCGCGGTTCCCCTATGAGGAAACCGAGGATCAGTATAATGCCATCGAAGCCGTGCGCGGCGATCTCGGCCTTGGCCGTCCGATGGACCGGCTGATCTGCGGCGACGTCGGCTTCGGCAAGACCGAAGTTGCGCTGCGCGCGGCCTTCCTTGCCGCCATGAACGGCGTTCAGGTGGCCGTGGTCGTGCCCACCACATTGCTGGCGCGCCAGCATTACAAGACCTTTGTGGAGCGTTTCCGCGGCCTGCCGATCAAGGTGGCACAGGCCTCGCGTCTTGTCAGCAGTAAAGAATTGGCCCAGACCAAGAAGGACCTTTCCGAAGGCAGGGTCGATGTCGTGGTCGGGACCCATGCGCTTCTTGGTTCATCGATCAAATTCGCCAATCTCGGCCTGCTGATCATCGATGAGGAGCAGCATTTCGGCGTGCGGCACAAGGAGCGGCTGAAGGAGCTGAAGAGCGATGTGCATGTGCTGACGCTCTCGGCAACGCCGATTCCGCGGACGCTGCAGCTTGCCATGACCGGCGTGCGCGAACTGTCGCTGATTACCACGCCGCCGGTCGACCGCATGGCGGTACGCACCTTCATTTCGCCGTTCGATCCGCTGGTGATCCGCGAAAACCTGATGCGCGAACACTATCGCGGCGGACAGAGCTTTTACGTCTGCCCGCGCGTTTCGGACCTTGAGGAAGTGCATGCCTTCCTGCAGGCGGAGGTGCCGGAATTAAAGGTTGCCGTCGCCCATGGGCAGATGGCCGCAGGCCAGCTTGAAGACATCATGAATGCCTTTTACGATGGCAGCTATGACATTCTGCTGTCGACCACCATCGTCGAATCCGGGCTGGATGTGCCGACGGCCAATACGCTGATCGTCCACCGTGCCGACATGTTCGGTCTGGCGCAGCTCTATCAGTTGCGCGGCCGGGTCGGACGCTCGAAAATCCGCGCCTTTGCGCTGTTCACGCTGCCGGCCAACAAGCGCATGACCGATACCGCCGACCGCCGGCTGAAGGTGTTGCAGTCGCTCGACACGCTTGGCGCCGGTTTTCAGCTGGCCAGCCACGATCTCGATATTCGCGGGGCGGGAAATCTTCTCGGCGAGGAACAGTCCGGCCACATCAAGGAGGTCGGTTTCGAGCTTTACCAGCAGATGCTGGAAGAGGCCGTGGCCGAAGCCAAGGGCGATGAGGATGCCGGCGGCAGCGACTGGTCGCCGCAGATCGGGCTGGGGACATCGGTGATGATCCCGGAAAGCTATGTGCCCGATCTGAACCTCAGAATGGCGCTCTACCGCCGGCTTGGCGAACTCAACGATGCCGGCGATATCGACGCTTTCGGCGCTGAACTGATCGACCGTTTCGGGCCGATGCCGGACGAAGTGCAATCGCTGTTGAAGGTCGTGTTCATCAAATCGCTGTGCCGCACCGCCAATGTCGAAAAGCTGGATGCCGGCCCCAAGGGCATTGTCGTTACATTCCGCAATCAGGAATTTCCGAACCCGGCCGGTCTGGTGCAGTTCATCGCCGAACAGAGCGTTTCGGCCAAGATCAGGCCCGATCAAAGCGTGTTCTTCAATCGCGACCTGCCAACGCCGGACAAACGCCTGGGACAGGCCGCGATCATCATGAACAAGCTTTCGAAGATCGCCGCGGCTGCCTGAGTATTCCGGCTGCGCCCTCGGGCTTGTCCCGAGGGGCCAGTCGCATCTGTCGCGACAATCGACGCCATTCAGGACATGAAGCCTCCGCTGTTATGCCGCGGCAAGCTGTTGCAGGGCATTCTGCATAACATCGACGGGCTGCGCGCCGCTTAGTGCGTATTTCTGATTGAGGATGAAGAACGGCACGCCGGTGACGCCCATTTTCTCGGCATTGGCGATCTCGTTTCGCACGGTTTCCACATCGCCATCACTTGCCAGCAGACGGGACACCATCTCGCGGTCCATGCCGCTTTCGGCGGCGATATCGGCCAGCACCGCATGATCGCCGATATTTCGGCCTTCCTCGAAATTCGCCTTGTAGAGCCGGTCGATCACCACATTCTGCATCGCGATGCTTTCCGTATGCGCCCACAACAGCAGGCGGTGGGCATCGAGTGTGTTCGGGCGGATCAGGATCCGATCGAAATTGAAGGTGATGCCTTCTTCGCGGCCCAGTTCGGTGAGATCGGCCTGCATTTCATCGCGCCGGATCGGACTGCCGAGCTTTTCGGCCAGCATGGCCTGATTGTCGACGCCTTCCGGCGGAATGGTCGAATCCAGTTCGAAGGGACGCCATTGCACGACCACTTCAACATCGCCTTCTAGTGTGGATATGGCGCGGTCGAGGCGAGCCTTGCCCAGATAGCACCAGGGGCAGACGACATCGATGACGGCGTCGATTGTTACGGTGTTCATACCGTTCCTTTCCTTGAGTCTGTAAGACATTGCTGCGCTCGGAATACGCACAGCAGCCTCATCCAATTTTTGACACCAGGGCCAACTTCAAATCCGTGTCTCCATCGGGCTTGACCCGAGGGTTCAGGCCACATTCTCCGTATCGCCTGGATGCTCGGGTCAAGCCCGAGCATTGTTTGTCGGATCTGGGTTATTGTTGTGATGCAGCTGCGGGCCGTTGGCTTGCCCGCAGCTGCTGCAACAGGCGACCGTCCGAGCATTGGGTGAGACACCCGCTGTCATCAAGGTTACTGTTGCACCGAGCAACCGCTTGAAGAGTTGATTGGGCCGCTGATTGCCACGCCCGCAAACAATCCCAAGCATGCCTTGAAAGGATAGCAT
>PVUG01000024.1 GCA_003001975.1 Martelella mediterranea | reverse complement strand
AGCTCGTTGACTGTGGTCGGTGCCAATGCCAGCGCAGCCGTTTTTCGATCTCCTGCGCGTATTTCTGGACCCAGCGATAAATCGTGGAATGATCGACGGGCACACCGCGCTCACCCATCATCTGTTCAAGATCGCGGTAGCTGATCCCATAGCGGCAATACCACCGCACCGCCCATAAAATCACGTCACCCTGAAAATGACGCCACTTGAAATCGCTCATCAAAAGTCCCGCTGAAAATTGTCCGCACTCTTTCGGGCATCGGCAAAATTTTTTTGCAACAGAGCCCTCTGGTTTGCCCGGTTGCTCGACTTGTCGACTAAATCCGAGCGATTTCCGCCCATATGCTCATGGCTGAGGCGCGCAGTTCGCGATGGTGGCTGGTGGAAATGTCGTGGCGAGGGATGTGGAAGAGGTTGGCGATCGGATCGTGAATGGAAACGAAGCGTTGCAGATGTCGCTTTGACTTGAAGCGCTTCATGATCCGCTCTCGCCGTCGGACTGGCTGGTGGGAATTCTCCGCCCGATTTTTCAGGCCCTTATGCGAGCGGTGCTCGACGCCGTGCATGATTTTCTGCTTTGCGGCTGCATAGGAGCGAAGCTTGTCGGTGATCATCACGCGCGGCGATCGTCCCTGGCCTTTCAAAAGCTTGCGCATCAGGCGCTTGGCCGCCTTGGTGTCGCGGCGGCTTTGCACCAGGACCTCCAGGACGAAACCGTCCTGATCCACGGCGCGCCATAGCCAATGCTTCTTGCCCCGGATCGAGATAACGGCCTCATCTAGGTGCCACTTATCACCAAGCCGCCCGGATGACCGGCGACGGATCTCGTTGGCGAAGGTCCGGCCAAACTTCTCCGCCCACAGTCTGACAGTCTGATGCGAGACAATGATGCCACGCGCCGCCAACAAATCCTCTACCATCCGCAGGCTCAGGGGAAAGCGGAAATAGAGCCACACCGCATGGGCGATGATTTCGAGTGGAAAACGATGGCGGCGGTAAAGAGGATCTCGGTCAGTCATGGCCGAGCATCCCACATTCAGGTCCAAGCTTCGTTAAGTTGACGATGCCCTATATCGATATGGCTTTCGCCGCGGCGGCATCGGGCCGCCCAGGCCCGGCCGTCCTGATCGCCCCGATCGGCATATTCGTGGAAACAGCAGCGAGCCGCAACGATGCCCGGAGGGCGTCTCTCGGCACATTTCCACTCGATCGCAGCCGCCCGGACCCGGAGCGAGTTGCCCAGGCCGCCAAATCGCTGGCGTCGGCGGAGCGTCCGCTGATAATCGCGGGTGGCGGCGTGCGTATCTGGCGCGGCCGAAGAACTCGCCGCCCTCCAGGAGTCATTCGGCCTGCCGGTGGCGACGACCGTTATGGGCAAGGGTGCGGTGGACGAAAACTACCCGCTCTCGGCCGGCATCTTCGGCTATTTCATGACCAATCGCAGTCGTGCCAAGCATCCGCGACCGATGGTGGCTTCAATCAGTGCCTTTTCTACTTTTTCCGGATTCTTGTGGCTCGCGCTTTTCAAGCGTCGCTCGATAGCATTCGTTCGCGCCGGTGATGATTCTCAGAACGGCCGGCGCCGTCACACGCTGCTCAGAAGCAGGCTGGTCTCGCTGTTGGATACGCCTTCGATCATCCGGACCTCGCGCAGGACCCTGTCGAATTCCGACAGCGTCGATGTGCGGATATTGGCGACTAGGTCCCAGCTGCCGTTGGTTGTGTGCAGCGAATAGACCTCCGGCAGGCCGCGCAGCTTGCGGATGACCTGGGTCGTTGATTTGCCGACGACCTCGATCATCATCACTGCATGAACCCTGTCATCCTCGTAGTCCTCGCGCACCCGCACGGTGAAACCCATCAGGGTTCCGGTCTCGATCAGCCGGTCGAGGCGCTTCTGCACCGTGCCGCGGGCGATCCCCAGCGTGTCCGAAAGCTTGGAAAGCGAGGCCCGGCCATCGCTGCGCAGATGCGAAATGATGTCCCTGTCAAGCCGATCGGGAACGTATTTGGCCGTAGTGTGGTGGCGCTCATTGCTCAAATTGATCAGTCTCGTTATTCAAATCTACTGATAGAGAAGCAAATTTACTACAGTTTTGCGCTTTTCGCTAGCATTCAAATCGGCATAGCTTTCCTGAAAGCATCAAAACGAAAAGAGGTTGAAATGCCGTCACCTTCCACAAAAGCCTATGTGCCCTTCGTCAGCGTCGATAACATGATGCGGCTGGTGCACGATGTCGGCATCGAGACTATGATGAGCGAACTCGTCGAAGCGCTTGAAGCGGATTTCCGCCGCTGGGAGCAGTTCGACAAGACGCCGCGCGTCGCTGCCCATTCCCCCGACGGCGTGATCGAGCTGATGCCGACCTCCGATGGCGGCCATTACGGCTTCAAATATGTCAACGGCCATCCCAAGAACAAGCTGACGGGTCACCAGACGGTCACCGCATTCGGGCTTCTGGCCGATGTCGCCACCGGCTATCCGGTCCTTCTGAGCGAGATGACGCTGTTGACGGCCATTCGGACGGCGGCAACCTCGGCGATGGTTGCCCGCCATCTGGCGCCGAAGAATGCCGGAACGATGGCGATGATCGGCAATGGCGCGCAGGCGGAGTTTCAGGCGCTGGCGATGAAGGCCGTCGTCGGCGTCAAGGCGGTCCGGCTCTATGACATCGATCCCGCCGCTACCGAAAAGACATGTCGCAATCTGGAAGGCAGCGGACTGTCGGTGAAGGCCTGCCGCTCGGCAGAGGAGGCGCTTGAGGGCGCCGAGATCGTTACCACCTGCACGGCCGACAAGCAGTATGCGACGATCCTGACGGATAACATGGTCGGGGCGGGCATCCACATCAACGCCATCGGCGGCGATTGCCCCGGCAAGACCGAACTGCATCCCGATATCCTGAGGCGCGCGACGACCTTCGTGGAGTATCCGCCGCAAACGCGCATCGAGGGGGAAATCCAGCAGATGGACGAAGATTACGAGGTGACCGAATTCTGGCGGGTGCTTGAGGGAAGCCAGGCCGGGCGCACCGACGAACGCCAGATCACGCTATTCGACAGCGTCGGTTTCGCGATCGAGGATTTCACCGCGCTGCGCTATGTTGCCGAGCGGATCAAAGGCACGGAACTCTACGAGAACCTCGACATGATCGCCGACCCGGACGACCCGCGCGATCTGTTCGGCATGCTGCAGCGGGCGGTGTGACCCATGGCGCGCCCTTTCTTCTTTTCGCCGCAGGCGGCGAGCGCCGTGGTCATGATCCGGCCGCATCATTTCACCGTCAACACCGAAACGGCCAATGACAACCGGTTTCAGAAGGTTCCCGAAACCGGGCAGGACCTCAGGCGCCGGGCCTATGATGAAATCACCCGCGCCGGCGAAACGCTCTCTTCAGCCGGCATTGCCGTGCACATGTTCGAGGACGAGGGAGACAAGACGCCGGATTCTGTCTTTCCAAACAACTGGTTTTCCACCCATGCCGGCGGACATGTCGCGATTTTTCCGATGAAGGCGCGAAACCGGCGGCTCGAACGCCGTCCGGATATCATCGAAACGCTGAAACGCGACTATCGCGTTCAGGACGTCATCGACTATTCGGGGCTGGAAGCCGACGGTCTGTTCCTCGAAGGCACGGGCGCCATGGTGCTCGATCATATCGACCGGGTCGCCTATGTTGTGCGTTCCGAGCGCGCCGATCCGGTCGCGCTCGAGCGTTTCGCAACCCACTTCAATTTCGAGCCGATGGTCTTCGACGCGCGCGACCCTCAGGGCATGGCGATCTATCACACCAATGTCCTGATGTGCATCGGAACCGGTTTCGTGCTGATCGGCCCGGAGATGATGACCGAACCCGACCGGCGGGCCGAGATCCTCGACAGGTTGCGACGGACCGGACGGGATATCATTGCCCTCGACAATGACCAGATCGCCCGCTTTGCCGGCAATGCGCTTGAGCTTCAGGCGCCCGATCAGCGGTTGCTCGCCCTTTCCACGACTGCGCTCGACGCCTTGCGTCCCGACCAGATTGCAGCGATAGAAAAGACGGCAAGCATTGTGGCGCTGGACATTCCGACGATCGAGAACGCCGGCGGCTCGGTGCGCTGCACCCTGGCGGGCATTCACCTCGCCAGACGATAGAAGCGGCCAGCCTGGACGGCCGTCGTTGCGTCAGGCGACGAACGTCAACCAGGACCGGGCGCCGAAACATTGAGGTCGACGTGAAGGATCTGCGACATCTGCCTTTGCAGACGCTGAGGACGTTCGAGGCAACCGCCCGCCATGGCAGCATGGCGCGGGCGGCGGCCGAGCTCAACCTGACCGACAGCGCCGTCAGTCATCAGCTGCGCAGGCTGGAGGGCGATCTCGGTTATGATCTGTTCGAGAAGGCCGGGCGGGGGATCAGGCTCACCGATGCCGGGCAACTGTTTTACAAGACCGTTGCGAAGGCGTTGCAGGATATCCTGTCGACCGCGGTCATGTTGTCCGAACAGCCGCTTGCCGGCGGGCGGCTGGACATTGCCTGTCCGCCGATGTTCGCCAGCGCCTGGCTTGCGAAGAATGTCGCGGATTTCAGCGAGAGGCACCCGACGGTCGAGTGCCACATCCGGCTCATTGAAAACCATCTCGTCCCTGAAACAGCGGATGTCGATCTCGGTATAATGTTCGGGCAGGGCGGATGGCCAAACCGGTGGTCGGCGCGTCTCGCCGATGTCGACATCACGCCGGTCTGCTCGCCGGTGCTGTTCCAGCGCCTGGAATATGCGACGCCGGATGCGGGCGCGTTGAAAAATTGTCTTCTGCTGCACCGCGATGACGGGGCCGAGTGGCGGCGCTGGCTTTCCGAATGCGGCCACGGCGATGTCTTCGACCGTGCCCGCCACCTTTATTGCAGCGATCTCGGCATCGCCATCGACCTCGCGCTCAACGGCGTCGGGTTTGCGCTTGCCAGCGAAACGCTGACCCGCAACGATATTCGACAGGGCCGTCTTATAAGGCCGTTCGGCTTCTCGATCGATGCCTTTGGCGGCTGGTATGTCGTTGCCCACATGCACAGCCTGGAGCGGGCCGGCCCGCGCCTGTTCCTGCATTGGCTACTGGCGGCCTTCGGTCAGGACGACATGATCGACACGCTGCCTGCGCTCGATTGATGAAAACAGATCATGATTCGCTTGAAGAATGATCATTTGCGCAAAAATACGACACGCATCTATTGTGCCTCAAAATTAGACACCGGCGTTTGCCGGTGCCCGGCCCGCTCTGCGGGAGACCTTCCGCCAGAGACATGCTCCGGAGTATGAAATGGACAAACTCGCCGTCAGCGACATTCACAAATCATACGGCCAGCACGAAGTGCTGAAAGGCGTTTCATTGCGTGCGGCCGCCGGCGATGTCGTCAGCATTCTCGGTTCCAGCGGTTCGGGCAAAAGCACGTTCCTGCGCTGCATCAACTTTCTGGAACGTCCTCATGAGGGCGAGATTGCGGTCGATGGCAAGAGGCTGGAAACGGTGCGGGACCGCGACGGCATGCTGAGGGTGCTGAACCGCGGCGAGCTGCGGCTGATGCGCACCCGCCTTGCCATGGTTTTCCAGAATTTCTGCCTTTGGTCCCATATGAGCGTGCTCTCCAACATCATCGAAGCGCCGATCAGCGTGCTGGGTCTGTCGCGGCGCGAGGCGACCGAACTGGCGAAGGCGAACCTCACCAAGGTCGGCCTCGGTCTGGATGTCCTCGATAAATACCCCACCCATCTTTCCGGCGGCCAGCAGCAGCGTGTGGCGATCGCCCGCGCGCTTGCCGTCAATCCCGAGGTCCTGCTGTTCGACGAGCCGACCTCGGCGCTGGACCCGGAACTGGTAAGCGAGGTGCTCAAGGTCATGCAGGCGCTCGCCGAAGAGGGCCGCACCATGGTGGTCGTCACCCATGAGATGGGCTTTGCCCGCCACGTCTCCACCAAGGTCATGTTCCTGCATCAGGGCCGCGTCGAGGAAGAAGGCGCGCCGTCGCGCGTGTTCGACCAGACCGAAAGCGAGCGCATGCAGCAATTCCTGGCCGGACAATTACGGCATTGACCGGGCGCATCGTCACGCCGAACGCCGATAAGAAATGGCAGACAGAATCGTTCCGCAACTGCCGCTCCACACCTGAAAACCACAGAGGACAAACTTATGAAAAGACTGCTTTCAGCCGCCGCCATCGCGCTTGCCCTTGCCGTCGGCACGGCTTCCGCCCAGACCGACGAAAAGGTGATCGTCGCAACGGACGCGACCTTCCCGCCATTTGAATCGATCGACAAGGACGGCAAGCTCGTCGGATACGACATCGACCTGATGACGGCCGTGTGCGAGGCCGCCGAACTCAATTGCGTCATCTCCAATGCCGCCTGGGAGGGGATGATCCCCGGCCTCATCAGCGGCAAATACGATGCGCTGATTTCGCAGCTGACGGTGACCGACAAGCGCCGCAAGGTCATCGCCTTCAGCGACATCTACAGCCATCCGATATTCCGCTTCGTCGCGGCCAGCGATGCGGATCTCACGATCACGCCGGAAGGTCTTGCCGACAAGACCATCGCCGTTCAGCGCGGCACCCCGATGGATGCCTATGTCACCCGCGTCTATGTCGACTCCGATATCAAGCGTTACGACACCGGCAGCGCGCCCTATCTCGATCTGGAAAGCAAGCGCGCCGATGTCGTGCTCAGCTACCAGGCACAGATCACGGCTGGCTTCCTGGGCGGCGACAAGGCTGAAAGCTATGAGCTTGTCGGCCCGCAGCTGACCGGCGAAGACGCGCCGGAATTCGGCGAGGGCGTGGCGATTGCGATCAGCAAGAAAAACACCGCGCTTCTGGAAGAGATCAACAAGGGCCTCGAGATCGTCCGTGAAAACGGCACGCTGGATGCCCTCAACGCCCAGTATTTCGGCGACTGACGGATATGCTCGTCGATTACACCTGGACGATCCTGGCGGGAGGAGGGATGACCCTTCTCCTGGCCTTCGCGGCGCTGTTGCTGTCGACGCTGATCGGCATGGCGGCAGCGCTCGCCAAGCGCTCGCAAAGCAGACCGTTGCGAGGTGTGGCGCAGGCCTACACCTTCATCGTCCGCGGGATTCCGGACCTCGTCATGATCCTGCTGGTGTTCTACAGCCTGCCGGCGCTGCTCAACCAGCTGTTCCAGCTCTTTGGACTGGACTGGTGGGTCGAGTTTCCGCCGCTTGCGACCGGCATTGCGACGCTGGGGCTGATTTTCGGCGCCTATATGACCGAAACCTTCCGCTTTGCGCTGGAGAACATTCCGCACGGCCAGATCGAGGCGGCGCAGGCCTTCGGCCTCGCACGGGCGCGGATATTCTTCCGCATCGTGCTGCCGCAGCTCATCCGGCTGGCGCTGCCGGGCTTTACCAACAACTGGCTGGTGCTGGCCAAGGCCACGGCGCTGGTTTCGCTGATCGGACTGCAGGACGTCATGTTCCGGGCCAAGGGCGCAGCTGAGGCGACGGGACAGCCCTTTACCTTCTATCTCGTTGCGGGCGCATTCTATCTGGCCCTCACGCTGCTTTCCACATTCTGCCTTGCGCGCGTCGCGACCCATTTCAATGCGGGAATGAGAAAGGCCGGAGCATGAACTGGGATATCATCGCCGAAAACAGAGGCCTGTTTCTCGAAGGCGCGAAACTGACACTGGTGCTGACCTTTTTCGCCCTTCTACTGGCCTTTGCCATCGCCGTGCCGCTGTCTTTCCTGCGCAACAGCAATACCCGTGCGACCCGCGGCGCGGTTCACGCCTATACGCTGGTCTTTCGCGGAACCCCGCTTCTGGTGCAGCTCTTCCTGATCTATTTCGGCCTGGCGCAGTTCGAACTGATCCAGACGAGTTTTCTGTGGCCCTGGCTTTCGAGCCCGATGGTTTGCGTGCTGATGGCGCTTGCGCTGAATTCCGGGGCTTACACCACCGAGATATTTGCCGGCGCGCTTCGGCACATTCCGCACGACGAGATCGAGGCTGCGCGCGCCTTCGGCATTCCCCCGCTTGCCGCGGCCCGACGCATCCTGCTGCCGGCCATGCTGACCCGCGCGCTGCCGCTTTACGGCAACGAGATGATCATGATGCTGCATGCGACCTCGCTTGCGAGCACGGTGAGGCTTCTGGAGACGACCGGCGTTGCCCGGCAGATATCGCTCAACGACTATATCCAGTTCGAACCCTACGTGACGGCGGCCGGCATCTATCTGGTGATGACATTCGTGCTGGTCTCCGCCTTCCAGCTCGTTCAGCGCCGCTATGCCGGATACCTGCAGCCAAGACGGCACTGACCGCGCGGACGATCCGCATTCAAACAATGAAAGACGATCTGCCCGCGTCCCGGACCCGGCAGACAAGGAGAAGACATGACTGAATCCGTCGATCTCGGCGTTCTTTTCGGCGCAGCCGCCGACACCAAAACCTTCCTCGGGCTGGACGCCTGCGGCGATCTGACGACGCTCGACGCCCCGATCGCCATCATCGGCGCGCCCTGCGCCACGCCCTATGCCAGCGCCGGTGCCTATTGCCGCAATGGGCCCGATGCGCTTAGGCGGGCAACCGCGCCCCTGACAGCCAATGTCGACCATTTCGACTTCGATCTCGGCGGCCCCGTGTTTCCCGAGGCCGGGCTGCGCGCCGTCGATTGCGGCAACCTGCCCTTCGACGAAAACGATGCGGCAGGCAACCGGGGCACGATCCGCAAGGCCGTCAGCACGGTCGTCTCACGCGGGGCCGTTCCCGTCCTGCTCGGCGGCGACGATTCCATTCCGATCCCGATGATCGACGCGCTGTCCGAGACCGGCCGGAAATATACCATCGTTCAGATCGATGCCCATATCGACTGGCGTGATTCCCATATGGGCGAGACCATGGGGCTGTCGTCGACAATGCGCCGGGCATCCGAAATGGGCCATATCGAGCGGATCATTCAGGTCGGCGCGCGCGGCATCGGCTCGGCAAGGGCGTCGGACGTCGAGGATGCCAGGCGTTGGGGCGCCAGCCTCTTTACCGCCCATCAGCTCGATCGCGACGGCCTCGAGCCGGTGCTCGACATGATCCCGGATGGCACCGATGTCATCGTCTGTTTCGATGCCGACGCGCTCGATTCCACGCTTGTGCCGGGCGTGATCGCGCGCGGTCCGGGCGGGCTTTCCTATTTCCAGACCCTCGACCTTCTGTTCGGGATTGCCAAACGCGGCCGCATCGCCGCGATGGATTGTGTCGAGTTCATGCCGGAGCGCGACATCGATGGGCTCGGCGCGCTGTCGTTTGCCCGCGTCATCACTTCAGCGCTCGGCATTCTGGCCCGCCAGTGCGCCGCGGCAAAACCTGTCTAGCCTGATGAAGGAGCCGCTTCCACTTTAACCCTGGGGAAGCGGCAATATCACGGGTTCTGAGACGCCTCGGCGCAGGCGCGGGCGATATAGGCGGCGATCATGGTATCGAGATGGGCGCCGCCGCCATTCTTGAAGACGGTCATCTCCTCAGGCGTATCGCGTCCGCAGCGGCCCATCGCCAGATCGTAGTGGTCGCCGATCACGTCATCGGCGGTGATGACGCCGTTTGCGATCGGGATCGCGAGTTCGCTGATATGGCCGATGGTGCTCTCGCGGCTGTCGACCAACAGCCTTGCCTTCGCGATCAGCGCATCGTCGGCCTCGCGCATGTCGGATTTGAAGGCGCCGATCAAATCGACATGGGTGCCGGGGCGGATCCACGCGCCTTGCAATATGGGGTCGGAACAAGAGGAGTTCAAAATCCTGCGCTAAGAGTGAACGAAATGTGAACTTTATGCAGCAATCGCGCGACCGTTCGGAAGTCGCAAGGGTCTGAACTCTCCTGGCATGTGCTGTTCAGAGTCCCAGGAGTATATACCGGTGAGATTTATGTGCTCCCAACTGAGTGGCGAGACGTGCCTCAACAGTTCATCGGGAATGTAGCGCCCCCTTTGACGCAGATGAGCAACCGCGCGACTGAGATAAACTGTGTTCCAGTGAACAATGGCGCTGACAACAAGATTGAGACCGGATGCTCGGAAAGCTTGGCTGTCGTAGGAACGATCGCGGATTTCACCGCGTTCATGGAAAAAGACTGCGCGCTTCAGTTTGTGGGCAGCCTCCCCTTTATTCAGGCCAGCTTGGCAGCGTCTACGCAACGAAGGGCTGGAATACCACTCAATCATGAACAGCGTTCGCTCAATGCGGCCGATTTCTCGTAGTGCTCTGGCTAGGTTGTTCGATTTCGAGGAAGCCGAAAACCTCTTGAGGATCATCGAGGGTGACCGAGGCGGCCAGGCGCAGCAAATCATCCCAATGGTCGAGAATAAGCGCCGTATTGATGGGCGCTCCGATGTGGTTTTCTATCCCGGGATATACATCGCCTTTTTCGAAGGCGTGGAATTTCCGGTCTTTTATGTTGCGGAGCCGTGGTGCAAAGCGTTTGCCAATCAGGGCGAATAGCGCGAAGACATGATCGCTGGCGCCACCGGTATCGGTAAAATGCTCATCGACTTCCAAAATCGTTTCGTGGTCAAAGAGTCCGTCGAGAACATAAGCCGCTTCGCTTTCCGTCGGGCTGATAGGTAATATTCCGAAATACCGTACTGGTCGGATAGATGACTCTAGAATTTTGTCCCTGGCTCATCGCCGTAGTGCAAATTGATGTCGCCGTGCTTGGCGGCCCGGTCGCTGGCGCGGAAGAATTGGCCATCTGAAGAGGCCGATTTACCGTTGCCCCAAAGCAGCGAATAGGGATGACGGGCGTGGGCGTTTGTTACGCAGGCTTGTGCAGCTCGATAGGTCTCAGGCCGCGCATGGAATGTGCGCAAGCAGCCAATCTGGTGTGCGCTTATCCCCTTGGAAGCGCCTGCCATTCGTTTCGGGCCAAGGTTGGTGCCGTCCGCAAGCACGCCGGCCAGCATTGCAGATATATTTTGCGGCGCATCACCCGTTCGTATATGTGTGAATAGAGCTGGCTCGGTTTGTTTGAACAGTTTCGGGCGTTTTTCTAAGTGGATTTCCGCCTCGATTATGCTGCCACCGTCATCGGTATCAGCGCGTTGAAGCAAGCCTGATCCGGCGTCTTCCGGAAACGAGGCTTTGACGCTCAGACTTACGCCGGAGCCGCGCGGTCCTGCTTCAATGCCAGAGATTACCTCAACTCGACAGGTTTTTATCATTCGCCGAAGAGGAGGGAACCATAGTCGGTGGCGCCATGCAGAATATGAATGATGACCACCTTTGCACCGTCAACGCGGTAGAAGATCAGATAGTTGCTGTGAACGCGTCGACGGATTTGATGATGTTCATAGAGCGGGACGAGGGCGAAGGCGTTGGGGTTAACGACGATATCCTCACAGCTGCTCCGCAGTTCCCGAAGGAATGAAAGGGCGCGTCTTGGGTTTCGCTCGGCAATATAATCGGCGATCTGCTCAAGATCGTTTTCGGCCTCTCGGGAAAACTCAAGGATCATGCCAATTTTTCGGCCTTGTCAGCCATTGCACTGTATTTCGCATCGAGACGGTTGAAGACATCGCTCGCTGGCTTGGTCCGGCCAGCGTCCGCATCGGCGATGCCGCGCATGATGGAGGCATCCAGCGCGGCAAGCCGGGTCTCGCGGTCCTGGACCAGTCGCACGCCTTCACGCAGCACTTCGCTTTTCGAGCCGTAGCGGCCTGTCTCCACGAGTTGCTGAATATAGCTTTCAAGCTGCTTTCCCAGATCGGCGCTGATCACGCGGTCCTCCATCGTATTGGAACGACGAAAATATAGGTGATTTATCAACTATTATCAAGCGGAGTGAAGCTCATTCTCGATGTCCTGATGTAAAGTCTCAACTTCGCTGGAATGTCTATGGGATATACCATACAGGTCAGGTAGATGAAGGGGCGACAGTTCGTATCCCATCAAGACCTGCGCTTTGGGACAAGGTGTCTCGGACTTAAGCCGTCCACCGGGGACCGGACTCGCAGCCAGATGTGGAGAATACAGAGCCTTTGCTAACCAGCCTATAGCCGCCCCGTTTCGCTTCTAGATTGCTTACGTTCCGCATACAGACGGGATATGTGGAATGGGAGCAAATCGGCCAGTATGACAACGCGGCACTGTTCAACGTGTTGACTTGGGAAAGATTGCGGCAGCGCTCGGGAGGGAAACTTGCGATCAATCTTGACGGCCTTTGTTCTGATGATGTGCACGGCGACAGTGTTGGACTCTGCGACCGCCGAGCCGATGCAGAGCACAGAACTACCGACAGGCAAACAGGTCTTTGCCGACTGCTCATCGGTCGCCAATGTGGACAGTTGCTGGGCGGCTGGCGTTGCGTCAGAAAAGCGCGGGGACGCAAAGATGGCGCTCGCGACCTACGAAGCATCCTGCAATGCAGGCTTTCAGGTGGGCGGCTGCTACGAAGCCGGCAAGATCTATTTCCTGAACGTTGATCTCCGCAACTATGCGGCAGCACAGGAGAAGATGGAAATCGTCTGTGGTTCCGACGATGTCGGGATCGGCCCCTATGCCTGCAAATATCTGGGCATCATCTATCGCAAGGGCCTCACCGGCGAACCGCGGATCGACCGGGCATTCGCGGAGCTTTCTCGCGCATGCTTCTTGCATAATCCCGAGCCGTTCATCGACGGCAACGGGTGCGAGGTCCTCGCCGACAGCATCCCAGACGCGGATGAGATGGGCGTCGACGAACACGTATGGCATCCCGATTATATCGCCTATCTCGCCTTCGCGATGGGCTGCAGCGACGACATGCCGGCGCTGTGCGAGCGGGCGCTGGCAATCTACAGTCGGGCTGAGGCGCAATCGGCGAGTTGGCTCAGCCGGTGCGCGGAGGATGTCGATGTCGTTGGATTCACGGGACAGTGCGGGGACCTGAGCCGCGCCGCCTCTGTTGCCGACTACGATCAGCGGCAGGCGTTTCGCCGCCGTCTGGTAGACATGTACCATCGCGCCACGGAATTCGCGGGGTAGCGGGTTACGGCAGAAGCGGATTGTTCCGACAGTCTTGTGGTCGCGTTGAATGGCATCTTGGAGATGTACACGAGTAAATGTCCTACACGAGTCACTCAAACCAACGATCGAGCGACTGGACGTTCGGCGGTAAACAGGCAATTCACGCAACCATGAAAATACTCTTCCTTCTGTTTGGCATCCTGCTCCTTATCGCTACATTTGTGTGGTTCTCCTATTTCGTACCGCTGGGCTGCGGGATGAATCCCACCGGCTGCCGCGAAGAATTCAGCGTCTGGAGTCAGATCGGCCTCATCCATTTCTGGGCGCCTTTCGCGGTTTCCGTGGCGGCTATGGTTTATGGGATCAAGCGGTCATGAGATTGGCGATGCAAGAACCAGCCACGTTGGGGGCGAGATGACCAATCAGCGCTCGTGGCCCGCCGGAAATTCGCCAATCACATTCGGTCGCCAGTCGCGTTCAACGGTGGCAGAAAACCCGCGCAGAGAGTTTATACTGAACCAGATTTGTTCATATGTAGGCTGCGGACTATAAGGTGCGGATGACAGGATTCTTTTCGCGTAATGGTCGGATGATGTTGATTGTTCGCAGGCTTGCGGCCGATTTTGTTGCCGCGCTGATCAGCTTCTTCGCACGCTTGGTTACCGCCGTGCGTGGTGTCCGGCATGGCGATGAGGCTTTTACCAAGCCCTGTGTCTTTTATGCGAACCATGCGAGTCATTGTGATTTCATATTGATCTGGACCGTGCTGCCGCCGGGCATGCGGTCCGAAACCAGGCCGGTGGCCGGGGCGGATTACTGGCAAGCCTCCCGCCTGCGCCGGTTCATCGGCATCGACGTCTTCAAGTCACTCCTGATTCCCCGCAATGGCGAGCGCACCGATCCCGATCCGATCGACGCGATGGCGCTCGATCAGGGCGATTGCCTGATTTTCTTTCCGGAGGGCACCCGCAATACCGGAAAGGAGAGGCTGCTGCCACTGAAGATTGGCATTTTTCGTCTTGCCGAAGCGCGGCCCGATAGTAAGCGTCCCTAACTCCCCAAGTTAACGATGTTAATCTTTAAAAAACATAGGCTTGTAAATTTCATCAAGACAAAAAATAACCATTTTTTCAAGCCAGCAAGTGGGTGACAGAAGCCCACCCAAGGACGATTGCCTCCGAAAAGGGCACGGAGATGAACAGCATGCGATCGTCAAATGGTGCCAGGAGACCCACGTTGAATGGCACTAAATCGCTCCTGACAAGCCGATGCAGAGTGAATAGCCCCGCGTTTTGTAGACACCTTCCTGCCTAAAAATGAGGTAAGAAGGCGACCATGAGCAAATCGAATTTCAGTGACGATTTTAAACGCGATGCCGTTCGTCAGATCACGGAACGAGGCTATCCGGTATCAGAAGTCTCTCAGCGGCTCGGCGTAAGCCAGCATTCGCTCTATGCGTGGAAGAAGAGGTTTGCCGGCTCGACGCCACAGGCCAGCGCCGAAAGCGCCAAGGACGATGCGTAGATTCAACAAGTTAGAGCGCCGTACGTCCTAAAGGGCGCACGGCGCTCCAGATTGAAGCCATCGATCGGTTCGGGGTTGTCATGCGCCAGGACCGTTGGCTGCAAACGGCCTTTTCAGTGATCGCTCCGGTCGCAACCATCCTCTTCAGACGGCCATTTTTGAGCCCTGGGTACTGGACTGGCGCTAAGCCGTCGCCGACGGCTTCGCTTTTCCACCAATGACAGTCAATTTCAGCAAGGAGGGGCGCTGTTCTCCATGCTGTTCTGCGACCGGAGGCGTGCCGAGAAAGACGGTGTTTCTCGCTACGCGCCTGCTCCTGCTCGTTCCCTCGGGCGCAAAGACATTGGGATTGACGTCGAATTTGGGGAAATTGGAGGAGGAGATGTCCAGACGCAGGCGGTGGCCTTTCCGGAACAGATTGGCGGTCGCAAAGGGCGTGATCGAAACCCTGAACATTTCTTCCTTGGCGATAGGCTGCGGGTTCTCAAAGCCGTTGCGGTAGCGGCACCTGAAAATCCCGTCAGTGATATTCAGGGCATAGCCGCGCGGATAATCGCGGCTCGGCGGGTAGACGTCGATGAGCTTGGCCGTGAAATCGGTATCGGCCGCATCGGAGGAAACCCACAGAGACACTTCGATCGGGCCGGCGACTGTCAGGTCTTCCGTGAGCGTTTCGGTCTCGAAGCTGAGCACGTCGAGCCGCGCGCTCAACGGCAGTCCCGGCTTCTTGCATCCGTAGAAATCGGAGGCCTCGACCTGATCAAAACCGCCGCCGGAAAAGATCGGCTCTCCCGATGTCAGCGCGCCGCCGATGGTGGGCACGGGGTCTGACGGATCGAAATCATAGGTGATTGCGGATTGCGCCCCCGCCGCCGGCGCAAGCGACATGTCGGCGTTGAGATAGAGTACGCGTTCACTGGTCTCGGGCAACGGCCACTCGTCGGCCTCGATCCAGTGCCCGCCATGGTCCAGATGCCCTTCTTCGGTCTTGCCTCCAGTGCCCCCGCCCATGATGAAAACCTGCACGGGCCTGGCATTATCCTCTTCGTTGCCGCCGGCACTATCTTTCAGCCAGCGGTCGAACCAGGATGTGCGGTAGGCCAGCCAGCTCGGCGCGACATTCTCGTCAAAGGTGGCGCGGGGGCCGAAATCAACGTCGCCGAAAACCGTCTGCGACCGGTTGCCATGCGTCCACGGCCCCATGACAAGCGCGAGAGAGGACGCGCCCTGGGCCTTCAGGCCGGTATAGTTATCCAATGTCGACGGCACATAGACGTCCAGCCAGCTCGACATGAACGCGATCGGTATTTTGGGGAAGGTTTCGCGGTAGCCCTCGGCGTAAAGCCCGACCTTCTTCCAGAAGTCGTCGAACGTGCCGTGCTGCCACTGTTCCAGCAGATAGTCCTCGTATTCGCCATTCCAGCGGATCGGAGACCGGTTTCGGGACCAGGGCATCCGCGTGAACCAGTCGTGCAGGCTTTCGGCTTTCACCGCCGCCGCGATTTCAGGCGCCACGCCCTCCGATGCGCGGTTATAGGCCCAGGTGGCCTGTTTCAGCTCAAAGGCGCCGCCCTGGCGTATGCCGCAGGAATAGGCGTTGGAAAAGCCCCCTGAATCGACCACCATGCACGCAAGACCCGGAGGGTTGAGGCAGGCCATGGCCATCTGCGTGTGGGCTGCATAGGAAAGGCCCATGGTGCCGATGCGGCCATTGCACCAGGATTGGGCGGCGATCCATTCCATCGCATCGTAGCCGTCCTCGCCTTCGGAAAGATATTTGGTGAAATGTCCCTCGGAAGCGAAGCGGCCCCTGCAATCCTGCCAGATGACGACATAACCGCGCCGGACGAAATAGATGGCCAGCCCGGCCCGGGTCATGGGTGTGGGATCGTGTCGGCTGAATTCCGTCCGCGGCGTGCCTGCCTTGTCGTAAGGCGTGCGCTCCAGAATGACCGGAAACGCCCCGGTCAGGGCAACGCCGTTGCGGGCAGGTCTGTAGATGTCGGTCGCAAGGCGGATGCCGTCTCGCGCAGGCACCATGACGTTGCGCTGGAGCACCACGCCGTCGGCGATGGTTTCGAAGTGGTCAGTTGTTTCAGTCATGCTGTTTCCGCGCGGGAGAGAGTTGCATAGTCATTGTGAGAACCGGTTTTCGGCATAGGCCGACATGACGTCCGGCCTATTCCCTGCGGACGAAGTGATCCGGCTCCGTTTCGTCGTAATGGCGCTCGGGCGTCACGAAATCCACGGGCCTGACCGGGCTCTTCAGTTCCTCGACATCGCCGCCGACACGGATCTTGCGCCGCTCAGGGTCGGCAACCGGTACGGCTGCAATCAGCTTCTTCGTGTAGGGATGCTGCGGGTTTTCGAAGATGGCGGCCCGCGGCCCGATTTCAACGATCTCCCCGAGATACATTACCGCCACGCGATGGCTGACGCGCTCGACGACGGCCATGTCGTGCGAGATGAAGAGATAGGAAAGCCCCATGCTCTGCTGAAGATCGAGGAGAAGATTGACGACCTGCGCCTTCACCGACACATCGAGAGCCGACACCGACTCGTCCGCCACGATCAGACGCGGGTCGAGAATGAGGGCGCGCGCGATGCTGATGCGCTGACGCTGGCCGCCCGAGAATTCATGCGGATATCGATGCGCCATGTCCGCCTTGAGGCCGACGCGAACCAGAAGGTCGGCCGCCTTTTCGCGCGCCTGCCGCCGCGTCCCGAGCCCGTGGACGAGAAACGGTTCGGCGATGGCATCGCCAATCGTCATGCGCGCGTTCAGGCTGGTCGCCGGATCCTGAAAGATCATCTGGACACTTTTGCGCATGGCGCGCAACTGCGTCCGGCCGAGCCTGGCCATGTCCGTGTCGTCCATGATCACAGAGCCGGATGTCGGTTCGGTCAGACGCAGGATAGACCGTCCGGTTGTCGACTTGCCGCACCCGGATTCGCCGACGAGCGAGAGGGTTTCGCCGCTTCTGATATCGAAGGAGACGTTTTCCACGGCATGGACCCGCCCGGTCAGGCCGCCCAGCGGACCGTCGTGGATGTCGAATCGCTTGACAAGATTCTTCACGCTCAGGAGAGGTTTGTCCAATTTGTCGACCGTATCGGGCGTTTCGGGTATCGGCGCCGCCTCCCCGGTGGTCTTGCTGACAACGGGAAAACGCATCGGCAGGGCCTGTGATTTCATCGCGCCCAGATGCGGGACCGCCGACAGCAGCGCCCTGGTATAGGGATGCTCAGCCGCGCGGAAGATCTGCGGCGTTGTTCCGGTTTCAACGGCATCGCCGCGATACATCACCACGGTCCGGTCCGATATTTCCGCCACCACGCCCATGTCATGCGTTATGAACATGACCGACATCCCGACCTCGTCCTGCAATTCCTTGATGAGGTTGAGGATCTGGGCCTGGATCGTGACATCGAGCGCGGTGGTCGGTTCATCTGCGATGAGAAGCTTGGGCCTGCAGGCGAGCGCGATGGCGATCATCACGCGCTGACGCATGCCGCCCGAAAATTGGTGCGCGTAGTCGGAGAGGCGTTTTTCGGCTGACGGGATGCGAACCCTGTCGAGAAGGGCGATGGCCTCTTTCCTGGCTTCTTCCCGCGAGATATTGCGGTGCTGGCGCAGGGTCTCTATCATATGAAAGCCGATCGTATAGACCGGATTGAGGCTGGTTTCCTGGAAGATCATGGCAATCTGGTTGCCTCGAATCGCGCGCATCCTGTCATCCGGGAGCGCGAGCAGGTCGCGCCCCTCGAAATCCACGACGCCATGAACCCGGCTGGTCGCCTTCGGTAAAAGGCGCATGATCGACATTGCGGTCACGCTTTTTCCGGAGCCGGATTCGCCTACCACGGCGACGGTTTCCCCGCGTCCGATATCGAAGGATATATTCCTGACCACCTGGCTCCAGGCCCCGTTGACAAGAAACGATGCCTCAAGCCCCTTGACGGAAATCAGGGGGGCAGGCCTAGTCTGCGAAGCAAGAACAGCCATTATCCGTGTCCTTTCGGATTGAAGATGTCACGAAGGTGATCGCCGACGAGGTTGATGGCGACGATGGTCACCAGAAGCGCGACGCCGGGATAAATGCTCACCCAGTATTGGCCGGACAGGATGTATTTGTAGCCGTTGGCGATCAGCAGGCCGAGGCTCGGTTCGGTCACGGGAACGCCGAGGCCGAGAAACGACAGGGTCGCCTCCAGCGCGATTGCGCGCGCGATCTGGACCGTTGCGATCACGACCAGCGGCGGCAGGCAGTTCGGCAGCAGATGGCGGAAGACAATCCGATAGGACGGTACGCCGAGGCAGGATGCGGCCTCGATATATTCGCGCCGGCTTTCCACCAGCGCCGTGCCGCGCGCCGTGCGGGCATAGGTCGCCCATTCCACGATGATTAGCGCCAGCACCACGTTCCCGACGCCCTTGCCCAGAAAGGCGAGGATCATCAATGCCACGAGCATCGACGGAAAGGAGAGCTGCAGGTCGACCAGACGCATGATGATATTTTCGGTCCGGCCGCCGACATAGGCGGCAAGCAGGCCGAGCGAGGCGCCGATCATCGCCGCGACGAAAGCGGAGGCGACGCCGACCGTCAGCGAGATGCGCAGGCCGTAAAGAATGGCCGACAGCATGTCGCGTCCCTGATCGTCAGATCCGAGCAGATAGGCGTATTCGCCGTTGGCAGCAGTTGTGCCGGGCGGCATCAGGCCATCCATGATGTTGAGTTGCAGAAGATCATAAGGGTTCTGCGGCACGATCAGCGGCGCGAATATGGCCGCCAGAATGATCAGGACGAGAACGGCCAGCGCGCCGACCGCGATCTTCGATTTCAAGAAGTCGCGCAGGAGGCGCTTGCCCGGCCTCTCCGTGGCAACGAGCTGAACGGGTTCGATATCCGGTTCGTAAAGATCGGTCATCATGCGCCTCCCTTCATGCTAAGCCTCACGCGCGGGTCAAGAAGTGTGTAGGTCAGATCGACCGCAAGATTGATGATGGTAAACACGATGACGATCATGATCAGGTAGGAGATGATGATCGGCCGATCGAGAACATTGATGCTGTCGACGATGAGCTTGCCCGTTCCCGGCCAGGCGAAGATGCTTTCCGTCACGACCGAAAACGCGATGATCGAGCCGAATTCGAGGCCGAGGATCGTGATGACGGGGATCATGATGTTCTTCAGCACATGCACGGCAACGACGCGACGCTCGTTCAGGCCGCGGGCGCGGGCGTAGCGGATATAGTCCTGCGGGAGCGTTTCCTGCACGCCGGCGCGGGTCAGCCGCATCACCAGCGCCGTCTTGAACAACGACAGGTTGACTGCCGGAAGAAGCAGATGGCGCAGGCCGTCAACGGTGAGAAACGACCAGCCGACGCCGAATATTTCCACGGTTTCCCCGCGGCCGCTGGCGGGAAGCCAACCGAGCTGGACCGCGAAAACCATGATCAGGATGATGCCAACCCAGAAGGTGGGCAGGGAAAACCCGAGAATGCTTCCCGCCATCAGCGTCTTGGCGGACAGGCTGTCGGGCCGAAGCCCGGCGTAAAGACCCAGCGGGATGCCGATGGCCACGGATATCACCATGGCGCTCATTGCCAGTTCGAATGTTGCGGGCATACGCTCGAGAATGATCTGGAGAGCCGGTCGATTGTAGACGTAGCTGTTGCCGAGATCTCCGTGCAGCGCATTTTTCAGGAAGTCGAAATACTGGCTGTAAAGCGGTTGATCGAGCCCGAGTGACTGGATCAGCCGCAACCGTTCCGCCTGGGTCGCATCCGGCGGAATGAGAATATCGACCGGATTGCCGATCACGTTGACGCCAATGAAGACGATTACCGTCATGGCGAGAATGACGAGCGCAGCCTGGAAAAACCGCCTGCCGAGCCAAAGGGCCATCTGCGTTTACCTTAAATTCCGGGGTTTTCGTTTTGAGTCGTGCCCGCGCCTCTTCAGCGTCCCGGAAATCAGGGGCCGCGCGCCAGGCTGTCGCAGCGCCCGGCTTCCGGGGAAGCCGGGGCTTCGGGCGATGACCCTCTACTTCTCGCGAATGTTGCGCGCCATGGTGAAGCCGTCGCCGCGCGGTTCAAGCTCCAGTCCCTTGCGCACGCCCCAGCTCGACTTCAGGAAGAACAGCGGCAGCAGCGCCTGGTCGTTGATCGCCGCCGCGGTCGCCTCCTTCAGCAGTTCTTCACTGTCGGCATCGTCGAACGTGCTCTGCGATTCCACGATGAGCGCGTCGACCTCGGGGTTCGAATAGAAGTTATTGTTGTTTGCGCCATAGCCATTTTCCTTGTCGACGGTCTGAAGCACCGTCGTCACCATGCTGGTCGTGCTGCCGGTCGGCGTGCCGTACATGATCATGAAGAAGGAGAATTCGTTCGCGCGCGCGCGCTTGAAGAAGACCGAGGTGGGCATGGCGTCCACGTTTGTCTTGATCCCGATCGCGGTAAGCATGGCCGCAACCGCCTGGCAGGTCTGGACATCACCGGTGAAACGGTTGTTGTAGCAATGGATTGTCATGCGGAACCCGTCAGGATATCCGGCCCTGGCGAGCAGTTCCTTAGCTTTCGCGGGATCGTATTCGGGAACGCCCAGCGATTGCACATAGCCCTGCATGCCTTCGGGCGCGAGCTGGCCAGTGGGAACCGCCGCGCCATTCATGATGCGTTCGGCAAGGCCCGTGCGGTTGATCGCGATGTTCACCGCCTCACGGACGTCAGGGTTGGAAAACGGGTTTTCCTTGAGGTCCGAACCGTCATTGGCCTTGATGAAGGGAGAATTGGCCCTGGCGCTGTCGAAGGAAAGATACACGTTGAAGACTGACGTGTCCTCAACGAGGCTGGTCTTGCCGCTGTCGGCAATCTGCCTGGTAAGGTTGCCGGGAACCTGATCGATGACATCGACATCGCCGGCAAGCAGGCCCGCAACCCGGGTGCTGTCGTCGGGAATGAACCGGTAGGTGACCTTGTCCCACGGCTCGACCCCATTCCAGTAATCCGGATTCTTCTCCAGAACAACGCTGTCGCCGGGCGTCCATTTTATCCAGCGGTAAGGACCAGTGCCGATGGCGGCGCTGCCGCCGTTGAAGTCCTCTTCGGTCGCATCCCTGGAGGCTTTGGCCGAGACCATGCCGATGGAGGTGAGATTCCATGGCAACATCGACGTCGGCATCTTGGTCTTTATGACGACCGTGTGGTCGTCCTTGGCCTCAACCGAGGCTATATCCTTGAGATATCCGACATAGGTGCGCAATCCCTTGATCGTTATGCCGCGATTGAGAGAGAAGACCACGTCCTCTGCCGTAAACGGCGTGCCGTCGGAAAACTTGACGTCCTCGCGAAGTTTGAATTCCCAGGTCGTGTCGTCGAGGGGTTCCCACGACGTCGCCAGCCAGGGGACCGGCTTCAGAAAGCGGTCCTGATAAACCAGCGGCTCGTAGACCTGAAGATCCACGTTGCGATTGGGCGTGTAGAGCTGATGAGGGTCGGCGTTGTCGACCGCCGCTTTCATGCCGATGACCAGATCCTTGGCGGTTGCCGCGCCAGCCATCAGACCTGCGATCAATATTGTGAGTAGGGCTGTTTTCGGTTTCATTCGGAGTTCCCCTTTTTGGTTGATTGGTTCCGTTTTAAAGTGCTTGCTTGTTCCGCTCCGGTTACGCCATGCAGGCGGCGGCCCGTTCGAGGTGCCAGGCGATGCGATTGCGCGCGCGGACGGCGTCGACCATTGCAAAATGGAAGCTATCTGTTCCGGGCGCCGCTTCGGACAGGATCCGCAGCGGCTCCAGAACCGGCCATGCGGGCAGGGCGAGCGCCGGCTCGTGGACAAACCGGTCTCCGCGGCTGTGCTCGAGCAGCACGAGTTCACGCGAGGCGCGCATGATGGCGCTGTTGATCGATGGCGGCGCGCTATTTTCCTGAAGGGCGCGAAGGCGGTCCGAAGCCGCATCAATGCGCGCGAACAGCATGCCGAGGTCGAAATTGGCGTCGAGTTTTTCCTGAAGCGGGAGCAGCGCCGAACGCAAGCCTTCAAGCGGCGCGAAAATGTCGATGGGAAGCACCTCCTCACTCAACAGCCGCCACACGCATTCAAGGACGATCCTGGCATCGCGCACGAGATTGGCCTCGTCGATCTTGTCGATCAGGTCGTCGGGCGTATGCCACCACCAGCCAAGCGCATTTCGCATCTTGCTTTCAGGGTCGGGAAACTGGCCGCTGAGGGAACCGAACATGGATGGAATGCCGATCCCCTGAAGCGATTCATCGGCCGAGCGGACTTTTGGCTTGCCGGCAAGAACCTGCCCGGTTTCCTGAGCGATTGCTCTGGCGGCGAGCGGCCGCAATGAACGCATGACCCCGGTATTTTTCAGATTTCCCGCGCCGATGCCTCCGGGACTGTCGATATTGACATGGGCAACGCATCGCCGGTCGAAGTCGGCCCAGTTCTGGTCCACGTACCAGGCGGAACCGGAATAACGGCCCTGGGAGTGACCGGACCAGATGCAGATCCGCAGGGAACGCCGCCAGTGAGCGCGCTGCGAAACGGCAAGGCGCGCCACCTCGATCATGCAGGCGTTGGCCGAGCCGTTGTCCATGACGCCGTAGTACCAGGTATCGTGATGCCCGGAGAACAGCACGAACGGTGCTTCTTCGGCTGGTTCGTCCGCAGCCATCTCCGCGACGAGCAGTGGCGTCTTGCGCCAGCCGGTATCCACCTCGGCGTGGATCAGCGCCCGTTGCGCGCCCTTGCTCATCTGCTCGCGGATAGAGAGGCCCGTCGTCGCCGAGACGGATATGACAACGCAGGCCGGCAGGTCCTTCATCGTCTGCATCGACGGGCTCCCCCAGACAGGCGAGATGCACATCTCGTGAATATGCTCGTGAGGGCTGACATGGATGATGCCGGCGACGCCGAGCGCCGTCATACGCCGCGTCACGTCCGGCGAGGCGATGCCGTCGATGACGACGACCTTTCCGGCGACCCCGCTGTCCGGCAGGTCATCCGCCCGGCCGGAGGGCAGGTCCACCAGATCGGCCGTGAGGCCGTCGGCGGGGGAGGATATCCCCATCGAATGGGTGATGCAGGCGTAGGCGGCGGAGGCGATCTGCAGGCTGGCCTTGCCGGGAAGGCTGATATAGGCGTCGTGCTCCAGCACGGAGGTCTCGAAGCCGATATTCGCGAGTTGTGAACGAAGCCCTTCCAGGCTCTCGCGCTCGGACGGCGTTCCGGCCAGTTTGGTGAAGCGCGCCAGATGATCCAGCGTTTCCATCATGCGTACGCCGCTGACGGCATTCTTCAGATCGCCGAGGACTGCGCCGTCCGGTTCCGACATCAATTTCACAGCCGCATGCTCGCCCATCATCATTCCTGCACTCCATATCGCCGCATCTGAACGTCGATCCGCAGCAGCACGGCATGCACTTCGGATCATTCGGCGAGGTTACTGCATGTTGATATCGCTGGTCAATACTGTTAATACACGTTATATACAGTGTTACAAACTCTGATTTGCCCATCGTCATCCGTCCCTCTACAACAGAGCCTTGGGCATCAGAGTCGTTGCAGCGAAAGGGGGCAAAGCGTGTCGCTTGCGGAAGACAGAAAAGACAACAGCTATCGCATCGAGGCCGTTGACTGCGCGATCGATGTGCTACAGGCGATCGCCGAGGAGCCGGGTCTGGCGATGGCCGACATCGCCCGCAAGGTGGGCGGCAGCCGACAACGCATATTCCGCATGATCAGGACGCTTGAGGCGCGCGATCTCGTCACCCGCGGCAATGACGGAAAATCCTATCGCATAGGTTTCGCCACCCTGTTGCTCGGGGCCGCCGCACGCGGACAATTCGACCTTGTCCAGATCGCCGAACCGGCGATGCTGGAGCTGGGGCGGGCGACGCAGGAGACCGTGCAGTTGCGCATCCGCGACGGCGACGAATCCCTTTGCGTCTTTCGCTGGGAGCCGGAGCGGGCGGTGCGGGTTCACTCCGAGGTCGGACAACGGGGCGCCTTTTACGGCGGATCGAGCAAAATCTTTCTTGCCTACATGGAAGAGGACGAACTGGCACGGTTTCTGGCCGCGCCGTTGCCCCGTTTGACGGCGAACTCGATCGTAGATCCGGCGGTTTTGCGGGAGCGCCTCGCCCGGATCCGGGCTAACGGTTATGCAATCAGCCACGGCGAGGTCAATGACGAGCTGGTTTCGGTCAGCGCTCCCGTTTTCGCGCCGGGTTCCAGGGTCACAGCAGTGCTCAATCTCGCCGCCCCCGCGTCCAGAATGTCCGCGGCTGCTGCCCGGCAGGTTGTTCCGCAGGTCATGGCCGCTGCGGAGCATATCAGCCGCGTCATCAGGCTTACCAATCCGCCTGCCGGCATCCAGAGCTGAGGTTGCCTGCGCGGATATCCTTCATGGCGAAGCAGGGCGAAAACGGCAGAAGCCGCCGGCAATGGTGAGACAGGCTCGACTGGCCGCACTGCGCAATGGATCACCCGTTGAGATGGCAGGCCGAGCGGTGGCCCGGCGCGATCTCGCGCAGCAGCGGCGCCTCCTCGCGACAACGTTTCGTGGCGTGGGGGCAGCGGGGGTGGAAATGGCAGCCCGAAGGAGGGGAAAGCGGACTTGGCAACTCGCCCTTGACCGGCGAAAACCGACGTTTTGTCGTCTCGATACGCGGAATTTCGGAAAGCAGGGCCTGGGTGTAGGGATGGTTCGAGCGCGCGAAGATATCTTCCGCACCGGCTTCCTCGACGATCCGCCCGAGATACATGATCGCCACCCGGTCGGAGATATGCTCGACAACCCCCAGATCGTGGCTGACGAACAGGTAGGTCAGGCCAAGGGTTTCGCGCAGATCCATGAACAGGTTAATGACCTGCGCCTGGATCGAAACGTCCAGCGCCGCCACACTCTCATCACACACCAGAAATTCCGGTTGAACGGCGAGCGCGCGGGCAATGTTGACGCGCTGACGCTGGCCTCCCGAAAACTGGTGGGAAAAGCGCCGCTTCATCGCCGGGTCGAAACCCGACATTTTCAGATAACGATCGACGTAAGGCTCTTCGGGGCCGTCGATCAGGCGATGCGCGCGCGGCGCCTCGGCCACGATTTCCGAAATCGTCATACGCGGATTGAGGGCGGCCATCGGGTTCTGGAAAATCATCTGGATGTCGAGGTCGGCCGCGTGGCGCTGCCGCTGCGTCATCGATGCGCGATCCTGGCCTTTCCACAGGACCGAGCCGGAACTCGGCGGCAGAATGCCCGCAGCGATGCGACCAAGCGTCGACTTTCCGCAGCCGGATTCGCCGACGAGCCCCAGGACCTCGCCGACTTTGACCTTGAGGTCCACCCCGTCGACGGCATGCACCACGGATCTGGGACGCGCAAGCTTCAATCCGATCGCGATCCGCTCGGCAAGGTCCGGACGCGCTCCGAACTTGCGGGTTACATTGCGAAGCTCGAGAACCGGCGCGGCCGCCATTTCAGTTGCGGAAGGATTTGATGCCTGTTGTAGTGATGCGCTCATGCTCATGCTCCGGCAACCTGTTCGGCGATGGGGTGAAAGCAGCGATAGCCACGCTCTCCTTCGATCGATAGCTCCGGCTGGACCCGACACAGCGCATCGGCACGGGCGCACCGTGCCTGGAAGGCGCAGCCGGCGGGAAGCCGGCCGAGACCGGGCGTCATGCCCGGGATCTGCATCAGGCGCTGGCCTCTGGAATTCTGGCTGGGAACGGAACCGATCAGGCCTTTCGTGTAGGGGTGACGGGGCCGGGTCAGAATGTCGGCCACGGGACCGCTTTCAACGAGCCTGCCGCCATACATGACCGCGATCCTGTCGGCCAGCCGCGACACGATCGCCAGGTCGTGGGTGATCCAGATGACGGCGGTATTGGCGGTCTCCGCCAGGCGCTGGAACTCGTGGATGACCTGCGCCTGAATGGTCACGTCGAGCGCTGTCGTCGGCTCGTCGGCGATGATGAGGTCCGGCTTGTGCAAAATGGCGATGGCGATGGCCACGCGCTGCCGCATCCCGCCGGAAAACTGATGCGGATAGGCGTTCATCCGCTCTTCCGGGCTCGGAATGCCGACCATGGCCAGTGCATCGCGGGCGCGCGACCACGCCTCGCGACGGGAAAGTTGCTCGTGCGCATGAAGGGTTTCTGTGAGCTGGGTTCCCACGCGCAGGACCGGGTTGAGTGTCATCATCGGGTCCTGAAAGACCATGGCGATCCGCCGCCCCCGCAGATCGCGCATGTCCGCAGGGCCAAGGCCGGTCAGGTCTCGGCCCTCGAAGAGAACCTGGCCCTGGCTGACGCGACCGGGCGGGTCGACCAGTCCCATGATCGAGAAACCCGTAACGGATTTCCCCGAACCGGATTCCCCGACCAGCCCCAGTATTTCCCCCCTGTTCAAGGCAAAGCTGACATCGTCGACAGCTTTCAGAGCGGGATTTCCCGGCTGCGTGGCGAATTCTGTCACCAGATTGCGAACGTCGAGGATCGGTGTCATCGCGCATTCCTCGGGTTCAGGACATCGCGCAACCGGTCGCCGACGAGATTGATGGCGACGATCGTGATCAGCAATGCGATGCCGGGAAAGAAACTGATCCAGTAGTTGCCGCTCAGGAGATACTTGTAGCCGTTGGCGATCAGCATGCCGAGGGAGGGCTGGGTTACCGAGGCGCCGAGCCCTAGGAAGGAAAGCGTCGCTTCCAGGCTGATGGCGCGGGCGACCTGCATTGTGGCGATGACGATGACCGGCGCCAGACAGTTTGGCAGCAGGTGCCGGAACAGTATCCGCCAACCCGGCAGGTTGAGGTTGCGGGCGGCCTCGATATATTCCTTCTCGCGCTCGACCAGAGCCGTGCTGCGCACAGTTCTGGCGTAAGTTGCCCACTCCGCGATGATCAGTGCTATGACCACGTTCATGACTCCCTTGCCGAGAACCGCCAGCAGCATCAGCGCCATGAGTATGGTGGGGAAGGAAAGCTGGAGATCGACGAGCCGCATCAGCAGCGTTTCCGTGCGGCCGCCGATATAGGCGGCGATGAGGCCGATGGTCGTGCCGATCAGCGCTGCGGCGAACGCCGACAGCAGGCCGACGGTCAGGGATGTCCTGAGTCCGTAGAAAATCCCCGACAGAATATCGCGCCCCTGACCGTCCGTGCCGAGCCAATAATGCATTCCGGTCATCGATTCCGATCCCGGCGGCAACCGTCCGTCGAGGATATCGAGCTGGGACAGGTCGTAGGGGTTTTGCGGCGCCAGAACGGGGGCGAAAATCGCAATCAGCGCAATAACCGCGAGCGTGACGAAGCTGATCGCTGCACCCGGCGAGGCGAAAAAGGCAAGAACCCTGCGCCGCCGCAACGCCCTGATGGATTCCGGCTGTTCCGAGGACAGAACGCTCTCAACTGGTGTGTCTGTCATGGGTCACCCTTTCTTGTCGAGGCGGATGCGCGGATCGAGCAGCATGTAACAGATGTCGGTGAGGAAATTGATGGTCACGAACAGGAGCACCATCATCATCAGGTAGGCGACGATCACCGGACGGTCGAGCAGGTTGATGCTCTCGATGATCAGCCTTCCCATGCCGGGCCAGGCGAAAATGCTTTCGGTGACCACCGAAAAGGCGATCAGGGATCCGAATTCCAGTCCGATGATGGTGACAACCGGTATCATCAGGTTTTTCAGCACATGGACGAACACGATCCGGCGCTCGCGCAATCCCTTGGCGCGCGCGAACTTGACATAGTCCTGTGGCAGCACTTCCTGAACGCCCGCCCGCGTCAGGCGCATGACCATCGAGGTCTTGAACAGTGCCAGATTGATGGCCGGCAGGATCAGATGCTTCAGACCATCCAGGGTCAGAAACGACCATTGGATTCCGAAGAGCGGGGCGGTTTCGCCGCGCCCGTTGGATGGCAGCCAGCCGAGATCGACCGAAAACAGCATGATCAACATCAGCCCGACCCAGAAGGTCGGCAGGGAAAAGCCGAGGATGGAGCCCGACATGATGAAGTGGGAGGAGGCCCGGTCCGGATAGAGCCCGGCATAAAGACCGAGTGGAATGCCGATGACGATCGCGATGATCAGCGCGCTGAAGGCGAGTTCCAGCGTTGCCGGCAGGCGCTGGAGAATGATCGCCAACGCCGGTCGTCCGTAGACGAAACTGTTGCCGAAATCACCGTGAATCAGCCCCCTCAGGAACAGGAGGTATTGTTCCCACAAAGGCTTGTCGAGCCCGTAAAAGGCGATAACGCGCGCCCGCTCGGCCTGGTTTGCATCCGGATTGATCAGAATGTCGACCGGATTGCCGATGACGTTGACGCCGATGAAGACGATGATCGTCATCGCGATGATGACGAACAGCGCCTGTATCAGCCTTCGGATCAGCGACGTTGCCATTTTCCGGTCCTCCTTCCCGATCTCACTGCGGCACGCGAACCGAAAGCGACATGCCGTCCCTTTGCGGATCCGCCGCCCCTGTCGATACCTGATCCGGGCCGACGCTGATTGCGTGCAGGGCGGCGAAGGCGTAGGCCTGTGGCGAGCGCTCCACCGCATAGCCGTCGGCGATCAGGTCTGTTTCGACCGACCTGCGGATGCGGTTGCAGATATCGATCGTGTTGGACACGCCGACGACGCGCGGAGCGACGACGGCTTCCAGAACGCTCATGTCGAAATCGATCATGTTCATGATCAGCTGGGCCACCGTCGGCGCGATATAGCTGCCGCCCGGCGCCCCGACGACGATGCGCGCACGGCCATCCTCGAAGACGATTGTCGGCGCAGCCGAACTCGGGCGCCGCTTGCCCGGCGCGATCGACCCGGGGTGTCCGGGGAACGGCGTGAAGCGGCTCATCGTGCCGTTGTACATGAAGCCGAGACCGTCGGTGATGACGCCGGAAGGGCTCCCGAGCGTGTGCGTCATGGCCACGGCATTGCCCTTGCTGTCGACGACGGAAACATGCGTCGTATCGCGCTGCGACATATCCAGGCGCTTGACATCGGCCCGCTCTCCTGCCCGGATGGAGGCCGCGTGCATTGCTGCGCGTTCTTGCGAAAGCAGCGTGTCGACCGGGACGTCGACATATTGCGGATCACCCATGAAGGTGTCCTTGTCGAGGGTCATCCGTTTCATCGCTTCGAACAGCAACGTGACATGGGGCGTGCCTGCATGATCCATGCCGGCGATGTCGAAATGCTCGAGAATCTGCAACAGCTCGATCACCGACACCCCGGAACCGGGCGGCGGAGAGGAGGCGATGCGCCGTCCGCGATAGCTGCCCCACGCAGGCGCAACATTCTGAAGCGTGTAGGCGGCAAGGTCATCCATGCCGATCAGCCCGCCATGAGCGGCGAAATCCTCGGCGATTCGCTCCGCTAGTTCGCCGTGATAGAAGATATCGGCGTCTCCGCTTCGGGCGATCAGCTCCAGCGTATCGGCCAGATCGGTGTTGACGAGACGCTCGCCGACCGCGCGCAGGCGGCCATCGCCGTGAAAGTAGATTTTTCGTCCGCTCTCCGTCAGCTTCAGCTTGTCGAGCGTATTGGCGAAACCGTCGCCAGACTGGTTTTTGGTCCAGTACCAGTGCATGTGGTTGCGGATATTGAAGCCCTCGCGCGCATAGCGGATGGCCGGGGCGATCAGGTCTGCCCAGTCGAACGTGCCGTAACGCCTGAGCGCCTCTTCATATCCCTTCAGCGATCCGGGCGTGCAGACGGCGTGATAGCCGATATCGGAGATGTTGCCGTCGAGGATATAGCCGAAGCCGTCGCGGCTCTGGCCCCTGACCTTGTCGACCCACATGTCCGGCGTGGCGGCCAGCGGCGCACGGGCGTAAAATTCGAGAATCTCGTGAATGCCGCGTTCCGGCATGAAGACATGCATGGAGCCGAACCCGCCAATGCCTGCCATCTGAGGATCGACGACGCCTTGCGTGAAGGCGCAGGCGAGCGCAGCATCAACCGCGTTGCCGCCTTGTTCGAGAATGCGCGCGCCGGCTTCCACGGCCTCGGGCTGCGGCGCGCAAATCGTTGCATTGCTCATTGGGCCTCGATCTTTTCAAGCTGGTTCCTGAAAAAGCCTTTCACGTGGCCGAGGACCTTCATCCGGTCATGGGATATCCCCGGAACGATGTCGAGCGTGACGTCGACGCCGGCGTTTTCGAATGATTTCGCCAGTGATTTCAGCCGTTCCGGCCTTGTTTTTCCGGCGTCGTTCGCGCCTTCCATGTAATAACGCCCACCCGGTTTGTGGGTGATTTCCCAGGTCTCGAGGTCGGCGTCCCCGACAACCATCTGCACAGGCACCCGCGCCAGCGCCGCCACGTCGAACGGCTTGCCGAACACGGCCTCGACATTGCGGATTCCAACCCACCAGTCTCGTTCGGGATCGAGAAGCGTCACCGAACCAGGTGCGCCGATGGAGGCGGCCCAGAGCTTCTCGGGGTGGAGAATGGCAAAGCGGTGGGTGAAGTGTCCGCCGCCGGAAAAGCCGAACATGGCGAACCGCGACCAGTCCTGGCCGTATTTGCCGGCCATTTCCTCGACCATGGACAGGATCGCCAGATCATAGCGCAGGTCGCCTTCGATGATGTATTTGTAGCCCGAACGCGCGCTGTCTCCCTGAACGTTCATGGGGAAGATCGGACACAGGATGGCGCAATCGTTATACTCGCAGAATTCGGCGAAACCGTCGCGGAATTCGATCGCCGAGGTGCGACCCGTACCGTGGACGGCGACGATCAGGTTGAGCTTGCGACCTTGTGCAGCAGCCTTCGGAACATAGAGGAGCATGTGCAGGCGGGGGTCGAAACGGGACGCGAATATCGCGGTCGCGCCATAGTCGTAGATCGCCGCCGCGCGCGCGCGCGCAGCGGTGTCACCGAGTTCTTTCATGTTTTTTCTCCGGAAAATTTGCGGCGGTCGCGGAGCGTCGCGACCGCCTTTCGTCAAATGCGGTGGTTATTCGTCGGACTTCACGTCGTAGGCGAGCGTATATTTGTCGCCGCGCGGCGTGTATTCGATCCCCTTGCACGCGCCCAGCACGACATTTTCGAAATGCATCGGAAGGATCAGATATTCGTTGAACGTGATCTCCGAAACCTCCTCGAGGATCGGCCTGCGCTCATTCTCGTCAAGCGTCCGGCTGGCTTCGTCGACCAGGGCATCGAGTGCGGGAACGCTGACGCCGCCGCCATTGTAGCGTCCCGTTCCCTTTTCGGCATCGCGCGTTGCGACCAGGGCGGTTGCCGGATTGGAGACCTCCCCGGTGTTTACGCCCCATGAGGCAAGGAAAAGGCTGAAGTCACCCGCGGCATAACGGTCGGCATACATCGACCAGGGCATGACCTCGACCTGGGTGTCAACGCCGATGCGGGCGAACATCTGGCCCACGGCCTGCAGGACCTCGCTGTCACCGACATAGCGCCCGGACGGACCGTGGACTGTCAGCTTGAAGCCGTCGGGATAGCCGGCTTCCGCCAGAAGGGCCTTGGCGCCTTCCGGATCGTAGTTGACCGGCTCGACCTTGTCCGAATAGCCGAGATAGCCTTCAGCGACGAACTGGTCGGCGCGGGTTCCGTTCTTCTGCATGACGCGGTCGACGATCGCCTCTCGATTGATCGCCATCAGAAGCGCCTTGCGCACGCGCTCATCCTTGAACGGATTCGACGAAAGGGGCGAACCGTCCTTCGCCGTCGCAAACGGCGTCACGTCACTTTCCTGGTCCGTGCCGAGATAGACGAGACGGGTGGACTGGCCGCGGATGATATCGAGATTATCATTGCTTTCGACGCGGTCTGCGCCTTCGCCGGGCAGGGTCTCGATCAGGTCAATGTCGCCGGAAAGCAGGCCGGCGAGGCGGGCGCCGTCATCAGGCACGAAGCGCAGGGTCACCTTTGACCAGTCGGCAGGCTCCTCGAAGTATTCGTCATTGCGAACGAGTTCGAGACGGTCGCCTGGCGTGTAGCCGGCAAACTTGAATGGGCCGGTCCCGACTGCTGCCGTGCCATTGTCGAAATCCTCGACGCTTGCGTCGGCGTAGTCGGAACTGATGATCCTGATGCGGCTCAGGGAATTGAGGATCATCGGATCGGGAACGGTGGTCTCGACCACGATCGTCAGCGGATCGGTGGCCGTCACGTCCTTGATGGTGCGGGTATAGGATGCGAAGCTCTGGCTCGGCTTGTCGCGGGCGCGAAGCAGAGAGGCGGTAACGTCTTCGGCGTCGAAATCGGAACCGTCATGGAAGGTCACGCCTTCGCGCAGCTTGAATTCCCAGTGTGTCGGGTCGATCACCCTCCAGCTCGTCGCTAGTTGCGGCATGTTTTCCGCCGCCCCGCCGCGATTGATCAGGCTGTCGAAGATATGGCGCGACATCGCGTTGTTGGGGGCGCTGCTGTCTTCGTGCGGATCGAGCGTCGTCGGCGTCGTCGACATGCCGAGTACCAGCAATCCGTTCTCCTGGGCGTGAGCGCCGAGGGGCAGGGCCGCAGCAAACGCCATGGCCAGAACGGATTTGTGGAGCGCGCGTCGGGTAAGGCGCAGGGTCATTGTGTTCTCCTCTTTGTTGTTGCCCATTCGCTCTTGGTTTTTGCGATCCGCGAGCGGCATCTTTGGCGGCGAATGTGAGGTAATTTTCTTGTGGCAAATTATGCAAAGTCAAGACAATTTTTTCATTGTAACGCCTAACGTAACGACATAGGCTGCAGTTTCTGGAACCTCGAGCGAATGGGCGGAGAACATTTTGGAGAGAGCGGAAAATATCAATAATAGTGATTATATACAGTCAGTTGACCTGGCAATTTCGATCCTGATCGAAATTGCCGGATCGGCCGATATCACCCTGAGCGAGACCGCGCGAAGACTGGGAGAAAGTAAACCTCGAATATTGCGATCGTTACGGACAATGGAACGGCGCAGTTTGCTTCAGAAGTCGGAAAAAGGCGGCTATCGGCTCGGCACGGCCATGCTGGTGCTGGGCAGCGCTGCCTCGACCCAGGTCGACCTTGTAAAACGCGCGGAGCCTGTGCTCGACCAGCTTGCGCTCAAGGCCAATGAAACCGTGCAGCTGCGTATCCGGCTCAATGCCGAGACGCTGTGCATTGCCAAGGCTGAGCCATCGCGCGATCTCAGGGTCCATGCCCATATCGGCAAGCGAAGGCCGCTCTATGCCGGCTCAAGCAAGACAATCCTGGCGTTTCTGCCCGAAGAAAGCTGGGATTCGCTGTTGCCGGAGAGCTTTACGCGCTTTACCGCAAACACGATCACCAAGAAGGAAAGGCTGTTTCAGGAGCTCAGGAAAATCCGGGCAAATGGCTATTGCGTCAGTCACGGGGAAGTCAGCGACCAACTGGTCGCGATATCCGTTCCGGTTTGCGGTTTCGACGGAACAGCGCTTGCCTGCCTGAACATCGTCGCGCCGAGCTTCCGCACGGAACAGGCCGACATTGACCGCTACCGTTACCTGCTGAGGGACGCCGCCCGCAAGATTGAACGTAGTATCTAGCATTTGTGATCAAGGTATTTCTCTACAGTGCCGAGCGCGAGAGAGGTGGCTTGGTTTGTCTGAACAGTTTTGGGCGTTTCGTTAAGTGGATTTCCGCCTCAATCATGCTACCACCATCATCGGCGTCAGCGCGTTGAAGTAAGCCTGAGCCGGCGTCTGCCAGCCAAGGTATGAATGTGGTCGTCGGGTATTGTAGAAGTTCAGATAACGACTGATGCCAGCGCGGGCCTCGGACACGGTTTTGTAGGCGTGGAGATAGACCTCCTCGCATTTAATCGACCGCCAGAGCAGCTCGACGAAGGCGTTATCCCGCCAAGAACTCTTGCCGTCCATCGAGATGGCGATTTCGGCCTTCTTCAGCACCGCCGTAAAGTTGATAGAGTTTAACTGCGACCCTTGGACGCCCTTCGAAGTGTCAAGCGGCGATTTGAGTCTAGTTGATCTGTTTGTAGCGCCGCATGATGATGCCGAAGACTTCGCGGGCGATGTAGCGCGTGAGGTTGCGAATGGCCTCGAGCTTTATCGAACGCCGCCTTCGAGGTCCATCTCCTTCATCAGCCTCTCTATGGTGCACCGGGTCGAGTCCCCCCTTCCCGACGCAATCGGCAGCTGTCTGCAGATCGGCTCGGGCTTTGCCTAAAGAGCTTCAACACTGACGTTCAATGTGGTTTCAAGCTGATCAGCGATCTGCATCCAGCGATCTGCGAACGGACCATAGGCGGTCTTGATGTCGACGCCGACCGGCAGTTCCGGGCATTCATTTTCGCCATTCGAACCCCAGTTGACCCAGCCCGACTGTTTGCGCTGGACAATCTGGAAGGCGCCGGAGGGTTTCGACGTCCACCAGACCATCGCGCGACCGCTTTCCTGGTGGAACTCGACGGTCTTGCTTGCAGGTCCCGGAAAGATGGTTTCGTGGGCGAGGGCGGAGACATCCACAGGCTCATCCGTGATGATCCATTCGCGGTCGTTGAGATCGGCTTTGACATGTGCTGACGCGCGCACTTTCGCCAGTCTGTTGCGGATCTCGTCTTCGCCCAGGACGCCTTCCCAGGCACAGAACAGCCGCCAGTAAAGATCCCAGTGGGCGGATTCCATATCCGCCAGTTCTGCCCTGAATTCCTCAAGCTTGGCGCTGCCGGATGTCACGGTCTTGACCGTATCCGCGACCATATCGACAAGTTCCCCCGCATAGGGGTCGCCCGCCCGGTAGCGGGTGCCGCCATAGGCGGCAAAGCGGTCGAAGACCAGCTTTCCCTTGCCGCCTTCGAACTCATCGCCGACCGTGATCTTGTTGGTGACCGATCGGCCATTGATCACCGTCTGGAACGGCGTGACGTCATAGCGGCGCTCGAAGAACGGCGTTCCGGCGTAGAATGTCCAGTCGATTGAGAAGGACTTTCCCTTCAGTTCGTCGAGAAGCCCGTCCGGGATCTCACCATGCATGCGATAGTGATGCATGACCGGTCCCTTTTCGATGACCTCGATTTTGACCATCGTGTGTTCCGGCGGATTGATGAGGCCGTTTTCCGGCGTGAAGAAAGGGCCATAGAAACCGCCGATGGCATTGTTTCCAGACGGCAAGAGCTCGAAGTTGTCACTCAGTGCCCGAAAGTGCCGCAAGCCCCATTTCGAGGAACCAAGCCCCTCTGCCTTGCCCGAGCAGAGTTCGAGGTCGAAGGCGCCGGTGTCGAGACGGACAAAGCAGTCGGTTTCGCGGCCTTGCTTTTCGCTGATCACCGGCACGACATCGGCCGGCAGCGCTTCACAGGCTTCCGTCAGCTCCAGACTTGTCGTCTGGTTGACGTCGACGGTCGCGACGAAGCGCGTCTGCTGAGCGTTGGAGCCCTGGTTTAGTCTCTGACAGAGAACTTTCTCGCCATCGTCGGTCTTGGCCCAAAGGAGCGGCGCGTCGATGGCGGTGTTGACGGCGAAGACAATCGGTTCGCGCACGCGTGCGCCATTGAGCGGATCTTCGATCCGGATACGGTAGGTCATGGTGTCGGTCTTTCACAAGACGTGAGATTGAAGTCTGGGAGGGGCAAAGGGCTCCGGGCCCTTTGCGTGTTGCTTTAGCTTCGACGGGGGACCTGTTTGCGTGACAGGAAGCCGAAGTTGAAAGTGCGTTGCTTGAGGCTGTCGATGGCAACGGCGAAGATGATGACCACGCCCTTGATCAGAAGCTGGGTGAAGAAGGGAACATCCATCAGGATCAGGCCGGTGCTCAGAACACCCAGAATGACGGCGCCGATCAGGGTGCCGATGATCCGGCCGCGACCGCCTGAAAGGCTGGTGCCGCCAAGAACGACCGCCGCGATTGCGTCAAGCTCGTAACCTGTGCCCGCCGTTGGCTGCGCGGAAATCACCCGGGCAGCGAAAATGACGCCGGCGAGACCCGCGCACAGGCCGGCAATGACATAGACCGCTGTCAGGATACGCTTGACGCGCACGCCTGCCAGCTCTGCCGCCTCTTCATTGCCGCCGACGGCATAGATGTGCCGTCCGAATCGCGTGCGTTCCAGAATGAACCAGGCAACGATATAGACAACGATCATGGTAATGACGGGGATCGGCACATCAGCGAGATAACCGCTGCCGAACGCCTTGAAGTTGAGGCTGCTCGAGACGATCGGCTGCCCCTCGGTCATGGTATAGGCCAGCCCGCGCAGGAAGGTCATCAGGCCAAGCGTCACGATGAAGGGCGCAAGGCCCATATAGGCGACCAGAGCGCCATTGACGATACCGCAGGCGGCGCCGACCAGCATGCCGGAGAGAATGGCAAACGGGGCGGGCACGCCTGCGATAGCCGCCAGCACGGCGACGACGCCGGAAACAGCGACTGTCGAGCCGACGGATAGGTCAATGCCCTTCGTCAGGATGACAAAGGTCATCCCGGCTGCCAGAATGGCGTTGACTGAAATCGAGCGCGCGATGTTGAAAAGGTTGTCAACGCGCGCGAAGTTCGGCGCAAAGATCGACATGAAGACGACCAGCGCGAGCAATACGATCAGGATACCGACACGGTCCCACCAGCGGGCGAAATCAAACGGTTCCTTTTCCACCTGCAGGGGCTGCCGGCGAAGGGCTTCATCTTTCGGGTTCACTGTAACAACTCCTCGCCGGCCGGCGCGTTTTGCGCTGCCGTTCCGGTCGCGTGGAACATGACGTCCTGTTCGGTTGCGGATGCCGACGGCATTTCATGAACGATACGCCCGTGCCGCATGACCAGGATGCGATCGCTGATGCCGATGGCCTCCGGCAGATCGGAGGAAATCACCAGTATCGCCTTGCCCGCTTCGGCAAGCTCCTGGATCATCTCGTAGATTTCGCGCTTGGCGCCGATGTCGACGCCGCGGGTCGGTTCATCCATGATGAGCACGTCGCTGTCGCGCAGGAGCCAGCGGGCAACCGCCGCCTTCTGCTGGTTTCCGCCTGAAAGCGCCTTGACGGGCAGCCGGATAGCGTTGCTCCTCAGGTTAAGGCGCTTCATTTCCTGTTCGACCGCCGCCCGCTCCAGCTTTTCACGCAGGACGCCCGCGCGCACGAACTGCAGCAGTGAACTGATCGAGATGTTCGCCGCGACCGTGTGGTCGAGGAACAGCCCCTGTACCTTGCGGTCCTCGGGAAGCATGCCGATGCCATCTGTAATCGCGTCCCTCGGGCCGGCGGGCGCCGACGGCCGTCCGTTGACGAAGACCGTGCCGCTCGTTCGGCGGCCAGCGCCGAAGATCAGGCGGGCGACCTCGGTTCGGCCGGCGCCGACAAGACCGGCCATGGCGACCACCTCGCCTGCGTGCACATCAAAGCTGACAGGGCCCTCGACGCCGTCTCCGGAAAGATCATGAACGCTGAGGACCGCTTTGCCCGGATTGCGGTCGGGGTGTTCGTAGAGGTGCCCGACGGATCGGCCGACCATCATGCGGACGACCTCCTGCGGGGATGTGTCCTCCATCCGGTTGGTGCCGACGAAACAGCCGTCGCGAAATACCGTGACGCGATCGGCCAGACGCCAGACCTCTTCCATGCGGTGCGAGATATAGACGAGACCGACGCCCTCGGCCCGCATCTTTGCGATGAGCGCATAGAGCTGCTCCGCCTCTGCCCGGGAAAGCGCGGCCGTTGGTTCATCGAGCACCAGAACGCGTGCATTTTCACCGATGGCGCGGGCGATCTCGACCATCTGCTGCCGTCCGACGCTGAGTGAGCCAAGCGGCTTGCGGGGATCGATGTCGGAGCCAATCGTGGCGAGTTTCTCGCGCGCCGATTTCAGCATTGCACGACGGTCCAGCATCCTCAGCCCCGTGACCGGCTCCTGGCCGAGGCTGAGATTTTCGGCGACCGTCATCTGCGGAACGGTATTCAGTTCCTGGTGAATGATCGCAATGCCAAGGGCGCGGGCATCACGTGCCGAGCGGATTTCGATTTCCTTGCCGTCCATCAGGATGCGCCCGCTGTCGCGGGTGATGTTGCCGGCCAGAACCTTCATCAGTGTGGATTTGCCGGCGCCGTTTTCGCCCATGAGGGCGTGAACCTCTCCCGCGCGAAGATCGAAGCTCGCATTGTCGAGCGCCAGCGTGGCGCCGTAGCGCTTGCTGATCGATTCCAGTTTCAAAAGCGGTTCGGGGTCATCAGTTTGGCCTGCCATGAGGCGCTCCTTTCCCAGTGCACAGAGCGCCTCGGCGCTCTGTGCTCCCGTATTTCATGCCGACTGGGTGTGCCGGCCCTTACCAGCCCGGATATTCATCGACCGTATCGCGCGTCACCAGAACGCTCGGGATGAGGATGGTCGTCTCTTCCGGAGGGTTGCCGGCGATCATGTCCTCGGCGATCCGCACGGCTTCACGGACCATCTGCGCCGGGTTCTGCGTTGCCGTTCCAATGAAGGGCGAGCCTTCGCGCTTCAGTTCGTCAACGCCTTCGGGGCTTCCATCCACGCCGGTCACGACCACATGGTCGGCAAGGCCCGCCTGTTCGACTGCCAGAACCGCACCGAGCGCGGAGGGGTCGTTCATGCCGAAAATGCCGTCAACATCCGGGTTCGCCGTCAGCATGTCGGTGGTGACTGCAAGGCCTGAAGCCCTGTCGTTCATCGAGGACTGGTGGCCCACGACCTCAATGCCGGGGAAGTTCTCGAGGACATTGTTGCAACCGTCGATCCGGTCGATGATAGTCTGGATCGGCGTGCCGTCGACAAGGAGGACCTTGCCCTCGCCGCCCATCTGCTCGAACAGGTACTGGCAGGATTTCTCACCCGCCTGAACGGCGTCGGTCATGATCACTGCATCGGCGCCATGGGCTGGCGTATCCACGGCCATGACGATGATGCCCGAGGCCTTGGCCTGTTCGATGGCGGGTTCGATCCCTGCCTCATCCACCGACGAGATGACGATCAGGTCCACGCCCTGCTGAATGAAGGCGTCGATCTGGGTGTACTGGCGTGACAGGTCGAGTTGGGCATCCTGGGTGTTGAGCGATGCGCCGAGCCGGTCGGCGGCGTCCTTTGCGCCCTTTTCCATGGCGGAGAAGAAGGGGTTGGACATGTCCTGTACCATCAGCCCGATCTTCTCGATCTTGTCAGGCAATTGCCGGTCTTGCGCGTTGGCGGGGGAAAAGGCCATGAGTGCGGCTAGCGCCGAGGCGGTGAGCAGGCTGCCCGACCTTGTGCAGGATTTCATTTTCATACTATACCTCCCTTGGTAGTGCGGAGCTGTTCGCTAAAAAATCGCTCCGGATTGCATTGAACGACTGATCAACACCGCTTCCGGCGTGTTCCAGCACGCAGGCGGAGAATTGTCCGGCGGATTGGTTGGCTGCCTCTAGAGGCCTGGAAACCGGCTGGTCTCCGGTCGGTTTCCTAGTTTTTCTCCCTTGTGTCAGAAGAGCAGCCGCATGAACGCCGCACGACAAGTCGTGCCGGCATCTGCTGTCTGTATTCGGGTTTGTAATCCGGTTTCGTGGGCTGGCTGCGTTTCTCGCTTTCGATCTGCTGCTCGATGATGGCCGTCAGCGTTGCGGCGGCGCGACTGCCGATGGATTTGCTGTCCTCGTCCAGAACGGTCAGCGGCGGATCCATCAGCGGCGCCCAGGCAAAATCGTCAAAGCTGACCACGGCCATGTCTCCGGGAATCCCGATCGTCTTCTCGCGGCAGAGCTTGAGAACGCCGAGCAGAAGCGGATTATTGCCGGCGATCAGCACATCCGGCAGACGAGCCGCTTCTTCAAGATGACGTGCGAGCGCCTCCTGCGCAGCCAGATCATTGTTTTCGCATTCGATAATGGTCAGATCGGCCGCGTGCCTTGCGGCCGCGTCCCGGATGCCGCGCTCGCGTTCAAAGCGGGTGGACCATTTCTCCGGATACATCAGTAGAAGCCAGTTGCCATAGCCATGGGACGCGACGTGGTCGCCGACGGTAAGGCTGGCCTTGTAATTGTCCGTTGTGACGCTTGGATAGTGTCCGGCGCCTTCAGGCGGGTCGGAGTCGACGAAGACCACCGGCACGTCCCACTGGTCAAGGAGCTTCAGGTTTTCAGGTCTTAGCGTCAGAGTCGCGATCACGCCCGCCGTCCGCGATTCGATCAGGCGTCGGATGAGCTGATCTTCAAGTTCGGCGCTGTATACGCCGTCAATCGCGATATCGCCGACGATGACGGCGCGTCCTGTGGATCTGAGCTCGTGGTGGATGCCCTCCATCAGGTTCAGATAGTAGGAGTTGGATGTGCTGGCGGTGATGACGGCGACGGAATCGCGGTTCGCGCGTCGCAGTTCCTGCGCTGCGCGATTGGGAATATAGCCAATCTCGCGCGCAACCTTGAGGACATGCGCGCGCGACTCTGCCGAAACGCCGTCCGCCCCCGAAAGGGCGCGCGAAACGGTATAGGTCGAAAGCCCCGTGGCAACGCTGACGTCACGCATCGTCTTTCTGCGCATGTTTTCCTCCACCCAAAACGTAACGTTTATCTGCGTCATAAACGTTTAGGATGGCTATTTGGTTAATGCTAAACGTTTAGGATGTCAAGATGACTTCTGAGACCTTGATCAGTTCGTCAAGTACTCTTTCCACATGCCGACCACTCCGCTGGTCAGCCCGGCGCGTCAAAATATCCCAAGCTGACACCGACACCGAGGTCGAAATTAGCGGGGGAACGATGCCTGAAGAACCTCAAGCGCTACCGGCCAGTCGTCCTCTGTCGTCTTCGTGCTCATGTCGACCTCCAATCAATCGACATCCCATGAATCAGACAAAGCTCAGCCAGGGAATCTGGAAGATTATGTGAGGCAGGGTCGCGGTATCGGCTTGCGCTGTCCGAGCTCATGTAGGCCGGATTGAACGAAGCCGCGGCCACCATATTTGGCCTTGAACTTATAAAAGCTTGCAGGGCTCAGGCCGTGCTTGCGGCAGATCTCGGACGTCGGAAGACCGGCTTCCTGTTCCTTGATCATCCCAATAATCTGCGCCTCGGTGAAACGGCTCTTTCGCATAAATCTGCTCCATATGAATGAGCAAACTCTACATCAAAACGCGGGACCATGCGGGGTGCAGGTCATTGACAAGGCACCCGGGACACCGGATGCCCTATGACCTACTGACCTAAGCAGCCAGATTTTCTCGACATAGGACGTTGTCGCAATGGAGAACCGTGGGTAGTCCGGCGACGGGCCAGGGAATATCAATGCCCCTCTCGTCCAGCCATGCCGTTTTGTCGTAAACCGCGTGCAGGAGGCAAAGGCCAACAGACGTTCTGGACGGGGCTTCCAATGACAAATGGAAACCGGCGACCATTCTGGTGCAAACATCAATAGCAATTGTCAGCACTGGCCGTCCGATGGGCTGACGATACTGTTCATCGACAACGATGACATCGACGATTGTGTGGTCGATCTGCCAAAGAGCGTTCGGCTTGGCAACAGATAACTGGCCAGGACTTGGCGTTGATGCAGCTTCGATCTCTCGTTCCCCGCGCTTGCGGGCCGCGGAAATCGGGATCAGTTCCGAAACTCTCCGTTGCACTGTTCTACGGGCCGGAGCAGACAGGCCCTCTGCAAGGCAGACTTCCCGGATTCGTCGTAATAGTGCAGCAAAGCTCGGCCTTTCCTTCTTGAGCCATAAGTCATCCACTTGTTCGGCAATAACCCGCTCCGTTCTCGGGTCCAGACGGGTCACGCCTTCCTGCGTCTCGCGTTTTTTGGGTTTGAGGCTTGAGGTGCGCTGCGTTTTTCTAAACCGCGCAACGAGCCGAAATAACGTCGAGCGCGGAATACCATATTCTTCACGTGCCTCTGCGACCACCTCAGCATTTACCGTTCCACCGCTACGGCGCAAAAGATCTCGCAGGAATTCTTGTGGACCGTCGTCCCCAGTGTCCTGGCCGATTTTGGGGTCTTCGAGGGGTGAAATCATACACCGACATTACGGTCGATCGACCGGTCGATCAATCCCAATTTGAGTGTAACAAAAGCCCCCTGGAGTCTCGTTTGAAGTGAAAGGCGTTACACTTCAGTCTCACGCAAATCCTTGAAAACGCTCAAGGCGCGAGTCCCGGTTTCAAAGGCAAATCGACAGACGCCGTGCCACATTGAGGGCATGAGCTACAGCTCGAAGCAGCACGTGCGGAGATCGCGGTTGCCGTGGCATCCTCGCAAGTTGTTTCCACCACAAATTCGGCTGGGATCAGACCGGAAAGACGAAATTGGGAGCGCATGGCATTGATCCTCCAACGAAAACCATGTCAGCAGAATCCCAAATATCATCGAAATTGAGTCAGATGGGGTATTCGGCTTGAGCCCCCTCTCCAGTGACGGGCATTGAGGTGCTGCGCTTCGAGCTGATGATAAAACGTGGTCTGTTGGAAACAGCCACAAGCATCAGGAAAGGAAGCGCAGCATGAAGTATTATGCCGGATTGGATGTTTCGGTGAAAGAGACCTCCATTTGCATTGTCGATGAAGCGGGTAAAATTTGCCGCGAGACAAAGGTCGTCAGCCATCCCGATGATCTCGTCGTCGTTTTGAAGGCGTGTAGTATGCATATCGAGCGGATCGGGCTTGAAGCGGGGCCGTTGTCGCAATGGCTATTTGACGGTCTTGTCAAGGTCGGGCTTCAGGTGATTTGCATCGAGACCCGTCACACCAAAGCTTTTCTCAAGGCGCAGCCGAATAAGAGCGATCGCAACGATGCGCGCTGAGAACGGCGGTGCAAAAGTCGGCCACGGAAGCGGCGGAATAATTCGTCCGCGGGCGGAGTAAAATCCGGCCACCTATCTTCCTTCTGCAATGAGCGCAGGAGGGACAGAGGATCTACACCGTGGAACTTTATCTGAAGGTTCGTCTGGCCGTCTCGGAAGGGATGAGCCAACGTCAGGCATCCAAACACTTCAACATATCCCGCGACAGCGTAGCGAAGATGCTGTCGTATTCGACGCCTCCTGGCTATCAGCGACAATCACCAGTCCGGCGGCCGAAGCTGGACGCGTTCGTTTCGACGATCGATCACTGGTTGGATGAAGACAGACACGTACCGCGCAA
>PVUG01000023.1 GCA_003001975.1 Martelella mediterranea | reverse complement strand
GATTGTTGGGAATGGTCACGCAGGCGCCGCCGTCACTGACGACGAGATTGTCCTTGGCGACATCAATGCCGAAGCATCGATGCGGTGCAGTGTGCAAAATGTCCATTGTCCTGCTATCCTTTGCGGGCTTAGGATTGTTTGCGGGCGTCTTATGCCCAATCAACTCTCCAAGCGGTGAAGCAAAAGGCGGCAGGGAGCCTTGATGACCTGGGGTGCTGTCCCAATCCTCGGACGGTCGCCTGTCGCCGGGACTGCGGGGACAAGCCCGCAGTCCCGCTTTAACAATAGACCGTTTTCAACAAACAATCCTCGGGCTTGTCCCGAGGATCTAACCACCGCTCAGCACAAGCGGCGTTGGTGGCCAGTAATAGTCTGTTTTAAAATGACTTTTCGCCAGATACGCCTGTCGCGTTCACGCGTGCTTAGACCCTCGGGACAAGCCCGAGGGTGACGAATGAGGGTGGGGCGAGCTTTGTCAACAAATTGAACGCCGCGTCTTTCTGGGATGCGGCGTTTTCTGTTTGAAACGCCTTAAAGTGCCAGCAGCATCTTGTCGGCGTCGGGGCTGCCCTGATCGAAGGCTTCGAGCGGGACGACCTTGGGGCCGGTGGCGCCGGCCTTCAGCGCGGCAAGGTCGAAGGACGCATAGCCGAGGCTGTTATAGGTGCGCAGCATCACTGTGCTGCGTTCCAGATCGATCAGCGTGATCCAGGAGGTGTATTCGGTGATGAATTCCGGTTTTTGCGCCGGTTGCTGGCCGGTCAGCCTGGTGGCCGATTCCGTCAGTGCGCTGGCCTTGGCGCTGGAATAGACGGAGGCCCCCTTTGGCCGGTCGAACTTGTTCATCACATGGCCAAGCTGGCGCAGCGACGCTTCGGGTCCGTCCGCCTTTTCTGAAAAATGGGCGTAATAGACGGCCCGGACAAACCGGTCGACGGCGGTGTCCGAACCGGGCAGCGTCACCGTGGCGATGCCGGAATCGGGCTGTATGAAATTCTGTCCGAGCAAGGTCGCGCTTGAATGGTCGATATTGCTGAGATGGGTATAGTTGTTGAGATTGGTCAGGTGCCAGTCGAAACGCGGGCTGTTGGTCATCACGCCCAGCGGATTGTCGAAGATATGGCGTTCGCCGTCGAAGAATTCGATGACGATGGACGCGCCGCTCCGGTCATGAACCGTGTAGTGGAACGGCGGCACAACGCCGCCGAGGGCTGCCAGCGGATCGACCAGAACCGTCTGCTTTTCAAGCGCTTCCCTGACTTCCGCCACGGTGGAAAACTGTGCCAGCATCCATGCGCCGAGATCGATTGCCGACAGCACCGGCACATCCTCGGCTTGCGTGTCATCGGGGCCATGCGTGTCGGCGAAGGCAAGCAGGGAGAAATTCAGCCCGGCCTCGTTCAGGCCTTCCACCACTTTCAGGTCCTCGACGCTGCCATTGGGCACCACGACGCCGAAAATGTCGTAGCGGCTCTCATAGGTAAGCGGTGCATGATTGCCGGCCTTTGACGAAAGCGGTGTGCCGCTGGGCAGGAACGCCGCCAGATAAGGCAGTTCCACCGGCAGCTCCAGTGTGCGTCCTGCGTAAACGGAGCCGGAAAGATCTGTGTAGAGCAGGGACGTGCACATGGATTACCTCGTTATCTATTGGCGCATTGGCGAGAGAGTATTGCGGGGTTTTCGCCGGCGCAAGGTCTGAGACTTTTGAAGATCATTTCTGACCTCTGCCTGTCAGGTGTTTGCGACCGTTTCGATCCGTTCCATGCCGCCGACGGCCGGGGCGAAATCGGCCCAGACGTTCCTGGCGCCCGCCCGCCAGGCGTCCATGTCCTCGGGCTGGAGCACGGTGCCGCCATTTTCGCGCGCGGTTTCCATGGCCGCGGTTTCGTCTTCCACGATCAGCGCATTGAAATAGAGCGCGGCCTCGGCTGAAATTGTCTCCAGAACGGCTTGAGCCTCGGGGTCGAGCCCGTCCCAGAACGCTTGTGAAAAATAGATCACGCCGGACGCGCGGATATGTCCGGTTTCGGTCAGGCACGGCACGACCTCGTAAAGCTTGAAACCGGCATAGGCGGATTTGGTCAGGTCCATGGCATCCGCAACCCCGGTCGCCAGCGCGTTATAGGTCTCGGTAATCGGGATGCCGACGGGAACCGCGCCAAAGGCGCTCCACAACCCGGTGTGAAGCGGACTATTGATCACCCTGATCGTGACGCCTTCAAGCCCTTCCGGTCGGGTTACCGGCGTTTTCGTCAGAAGATGGCGGGCGCCGTAGTCGATAAAGCCGCCGACGATGAAGCGCTCATCGGCAAGCGCGCTTTTCAGCTCCGTACCCACGGGGCCTGCAACCACGCGGCCAAGGTGTTCGGGACTGCGAAACAGGAATGGCAGGTCGAGGATCTGCAATTGCGGCACCCATGATGACAGCGCCGAAACGGTCGAAAGGCTCGCCTGCACGGAACCGAGGCGGATGCTGTCGGCAACCTGTTTCTCCCCGCCCAGCGCGCCATTGGCGACGATGTTGAAGCGAAAACGCCCGGGCAGTCGTTCCTCGGCCTTTTCGGCGATATAACGCCAGATCCTGGTTTCCGGCTTGTCCTCTCCGAGCAATGAGGCGACGGTCACCGTGGTCTGCGCCAGGGCCGGGCGGGCGATATACGGGGCCGAAAGCGCGGTCAGCGTAGCGGCTTTCAGGAAATGGCGACGGGTGAGGGGCTGCATGACGTTTCCTCTCAGATCAACAGGGTGCAGATGCACAGAATGGCGATTGCCGCAAGAAGCGCGGCGAGATAGGGCAGCACCGCGCGAAAAAGCGCTGCCGGGGGAACCTCCGTCACGCCGGCCACCACCAGAACCAGCATGCCGACCGGTGGCGTCAGGCCGCCGATCATCAGCGTGGTGACGATGATCACGCCGAAGGCGATCGGATCGATGCCCGAGCCGGTGGCAAGCGGCAGCAGAAGGGGGCCTAAAAGCAGGATCGCCGCGCCGATATCGAGAACCAGCCCGGCGCCAAGCAGAACGATGACGGAAAAGGCCAGAACCGCGGCGGGAGAACCGCCGAAAGCGGCAACGGTTGAGGCGATCATGCCGGATACGCCGTCGACGGCAAGCTGAAAGGCAAACGGCCCGGCCGAACCGATGAGAAGGCCGATGGCAGCAGCTTCGGTCGCGGTCTGTCGGAAAACCGAAAAAAGCGCTGTCCGGCGCGTTTTCGAAAAAGCCGCAAGTGCAAGTGTATAGATGGCCGCAAGGGCCGCCGCCTCGGTGGTGGTGACGATGCCGATGCGGATGCCGACAACCACGATGACGCCGAGCCCGAAAGCGGGGACTGCTGCCAGCAGGGAACGCCGGCGTTCGCCCCTGGCCGCCGGTTTGCTGCCGGGCAGATTGCGGGTCGTGAGGTAAATGGCGATGGAGAGAGCCGCCGCCATCACCAGCCCCGCAAACAGCCCGCCGAGAAGCAGTGCGCCCACGGAAAGGTCGGTGGCGGCCGCCAGGATCAGGAAGGCAATTGACGGCGGGATGATGTTGTCGAGCACCGACGAGGCGGCAATGATCGCGCCGGAGCGGGCCGGCGGATAGCCATGGCGCACGAGTTCCGGGTGAAAGGTGGTGGCGGAAAACACGGCATTGGCGACCGATGAGCCTGAGGCACCGGAAAACAGCGTGCCGGTGGCCAGCACTGTCTGGGCCAGCCCGCCGCGCCGGTGGCCGACCAGTGAGGCGGCGAAGGCCACAAGGTGCCTTGCCGCGCCCGAGGCGGAAAGGGCTGCCCCCGTCAGCAGGAAGAACGGAATGGCGAGCAACAGAAAGTGGGACATGCCGGAAACGGCCGTGGTGACGATGGTTTCCGTTCCAAGATTGCCGCCGAAGGGAATGGCGATCATCGCCGCCGCGATGAAGGCGTGGGCAAGCGGTGCGGCGGCGGCAAGGCCGACTACCGCCGCTATCGCGATTGCAATGCTTGCAGGCAGGGCGGTTGTGACGGTGACATGCAGGCAGGCGTAATAGACTGCGGATGCAAGGATTGCCGATGCCGCAAGCGGCAGAACCTGCCGTTCGCCGATGCGGCGAAGAACGAGAATGATCGCGAGAAGACCGCCGCCTGCGCCGGTCACCGCAAACCGTACCCATTCGGGAAGGCCGAGTGCCGGCGATGTGCCGCCGATGAGGTTCACGACGCGCGTGCTGCCGAAAATCAGCACAAGAGCCGCCAGCAGGCTGAACGCATCGGCAATGATGCCGGCCAGTTTTTTGGCAGACGGGCCGAAAGGCAGATCAAGCCGCATGGCAAGCGGCCCGGACAGCGCAAGCGGCGCGGCAAGGGCAATCAGCGCCACATTCAGCCAGATGCCGAGATCTTCCGTTCCGATCAGTCCGGTGTGAAACAGATAGCGCAGAACCACGCTGGTCAGCACCACGGCGAGCATCACCGCCAGCACGGCCGCGGCGATCATCGCGAGTGCGGTTTCCAGCCGCGTGGCAAGCTGTGCTGCCCGGGCGTGCAGCGTGCCGGGCTTTTTTGTCATTGTGCCGGGTGCGCGATGGCCGTGTCTACGCTCCGGCGGAGCTCACGGGTTGCGGCTGAAACGTCGGGTGCGTGGAAAATTGCGGAAATCACCGCAATGCCGTCGGCGCCTTCGGCCATCAGCCGTGGCACGTCTTCAAGCTTGATACCGGCAATCGCGCCAACCGGCAGGTCGGGCCGCGCCCGTTTGAGGCCGCGGCGCAGCGCACGAAAGCCGTTGAGGCCCACCGGAGGATCCATATTGATCTTGGAAAGCGTCTGGAAAACACCGCCGATACAGGCGTAATCGACCGGTGCGGCCGCCGCCCTGGCGCCATCGGAGGCGTTCTTGACCGTGAGCCCGATAATGGCGTCCGGGCCAAGCAGCTTCCGGGCGATCTCCGCCGGCATGTCGTCGCTGCCCAGATGCACCCCGTCGGCGTCGGCCGCAAGGGCCACGTCGACCCGGTCATTGACGACGAAGGGCACACCGGTGGGCGCGAGCGCCGCGCGGATTTGAACGGCGCGTTCGACCATCTGACGGGTTTTGGCGAATTTGTCGCGATACTGGATCAGCGTTGCGCCGTTTTCGGCGGCAAGCCGCGCCAACTCCGCCAGCGGCGCGGCCTCAACCAGACCGGCATCGACAATGGCGTTCAGGCGATAGTCGACCGTTCTCATGGCCGTGCCCCGGCGATGGTTCCCGGCGGGCAGATATTACGAATGTCCAACGGCATAGAAAGCGCTCCACGATCATACACGAAGACCGGGCAGCGGCGCGGGCGCGAAAACAGGGAAGGCAACCATTTTCCGTTCCTACGCCGGTATGACCCGGATCAGGTTCAAGGGTCCGGCGCATTGCCATCTCAGCATCGGATGATGCTCCCCTCGGAATTTCCGTGATTCTGTCGGGCTTTGCGCCCCCTGTCAACAGGCTTCAGACCGCGCCGAACGCAGCTTGCCGGAAACCGGACAGGTCCGTGAGCACGGTGTCGGCGCCCGCGCTCTGAAGCCGTTCGGCATGAAGCGGCCTTACGCCTTCAAGGTGACCGCCGCCGACAAAGCCGACGCAACGCATTCCGGCGCGGCCGGCGGCAATGACGCCGGCAATCGAATCTTCAAGCACGACACAGTCGCCGGCCTGCGCGCCGCTCTGCTCGGCGGCGTACAGAAAAACGTCGGGCGCGGGCTTGCCGTGTTCGACCGATTCCGCGCTGAAGGCGCGGCCGCGGAAACGGTCGGAAAAGCCGATACACTCAAGCGCCACACCCAGCCGTTTGTAGGAGCCGCCGGACGCGATGCAGTAGCCGATGCCGGCCGCATCGAGGCTGTCGAGCATGTCCGCGGCACCCGCCATCGGCTGAAGTTCGCGGGCGTAGCGGTCAAACAGCCGGGCATACCAGTCCTTCTGAAACGCGGGCTCAACCGGCTTGCCCGTGCTGTTTTCGACAAAGGTGGTGATCTGTTTGATCGAGGCGCCGAGAAACTTTTCGACCAGCGTATCCCAGTCGACCGTTATTCCATATTCTTCGAGCGAGGTCTGGAGTTCGGCGAGCGCGATGATTTCGCTGTTGGCGAGCACACCGTCGAAATCGAAAATAACTGTTTTGTTCATGAGGTCCTGGCCAGAATGCGTTCGGCGGTGATGTCGTCGGTCACAAGCGTGGTAACGAGCCCGCGGCGGATGGCGGCGATGATGACGTCGACCTTGTGTGTACCGGCTGCGGCAAGCACCCGCTCGGGAACCTTTTCAAGCGCATCGAGCCGGATGCCGACGGCACAGTCGTTGATGAAATGGTCGACCTCCCGGCCGTTGTGATCGATAAAATGGCCGACGATATCGCCGACCGCGCCTTTTTCGGAAAGGGTCGCCGGTGTGACACTGGACGGCAGTCCGGTGTTCATCAGAACGGACCTGTCGGACAGGTCGCCGGCAACCAGAACGGCGAGATCGAGGGTTTTCAGCTTTTCCAGATGCTCGCTGAAAACGGCATCGGAGAGAAACTCTTGCCTGTCTGTGCCGGGCGAGAGGTAGACCGGGGCGGCAAACAGCGAATATCTGGCGCCCAGCCGGTCGGCAAAACCCGAGGCGATCCCGAACGTGTTGAACGATGCGCCCTGCGATGTGCCGCCGATCATCGATATGATTTCGATTTCCGGCAATTGCATGCGCGGCAGATGGGTCATCGCATTTGTCAGCGTCATGCCCCAGGACACCCCGATCCGCCGCCAGCGGGCCTCGCGCAATCCTTTTGCCAGATAGTTGGCAAGGGCGGCGCCTGCGGGGCGCTGATAGTCGTGATTGTCCGCATTGGCCGGCGCCACGATGGCGTCGGCAAGGCCGAAGCGGGTCTTCAGGTCTTTCTGCAGGCGCAGGCGCATGACATGCGGCGACTGGATATCGACCCGCACCAGCCCGTCGGCGCGCGCGCTTCTGATGGCCTGGTTCACGCGCAGCCGGGTGACCCCCATCAGTGCCGCCACTTCGGACTGGGTCATTTCATTGATGAAATAATGCCAGCAGACCTCGACCAGAAACGCCTCGGTTTCCACACTCGTTTCACTTGCCACCAGGCGCATCCCGTCGCGCGTTTCATACCTGTCCGTCATATGAACCGTTTTCATCTGAAATGCAAATTTGACATTTGTAAATTTACATTTATGTTTTTATTGAAACAAATGTAAATGGCGTATAACACGCTTTTGTCACGGGGTATTCCGGCGGGTATCGACCGTTCTGGTGCCATTGCGGAAGACCGGTCTGATGGCGTCATCGCGGCCGTGAAAGACGTCAATTTCATCGACGCGGTGAGTGTTGCCGCGCCTTAGCAAGGAGTATGTGTTGTGTCGGAGGAGGCCAAAATAGCATGAAGGCGCTGGTACTGGAGGAAAAGGGTCGACTGAACCTCAGGGAGATCGATCTGCAGCAGACACTCGGTCCCGACGATGTCAGCATTTGCGTGCACACCGTCGGCATTTGCGGATCGGATGTGCATTACTATACCCACGGCAAGATCGGCCCCTTCGTGGTTGATGCGCCGATGGTGCTCGGCCATGAGGCCTCCGGCACGGTCATCGCAGTGGGCGCCAATGTGGGCCACCTGAAACCCGGCGACCGGGTCTGCATGGAACCCGGCATTCCCGATCCGAATTCGAAAGCGGCAAAGCTCGGCATCTACAATGTCGATCCGGCTGTCCGTTTCTGGGCAACGCCACCGGTGCATGGATGCCTCGCGCCGGAAGTCGTTCACCCGGCGGCCTACACCTTCAAACTGCCCGATCACGTCACCTTTGCCGAAGGCGCGATGGTCGAGCCCTTCGCTATCGGCATGCAGGCGGCAATGCGGGCTGGCATCAAGCCCGGCGATGTCGCGGTCGTGACCGGCGCCGGCCCGATCGGCATGATGACCGCGCTTGCCGCCCATGCCGGCGGTTGCTCCAGGGTCATCATTGCCGATTTCAGCCAGCCCAAGCTTGATGTCATCGGGCGCTATGACGGCATCGAGACCGTTCATCTCGGCGAGACATCGATGGCCGAAGCGGTCGCGCAAAAGACCGGCGGCTGGGGTGCGGATGTCGTGTTCGAATGCTCCGGTGCGCCATCGGCCATTCTCGGCGTTTCCGGCCTTGTGGCGCCGGGCGGCACGGTTGTTTTCGTCGGTATGCCGATCGATCCGGTTCCTGTCGATATCGTTGGCCTGCAGGCGCGCGAAGCGCGCATCGAAACGGTGTTTCGCTATGCCAATGTCTATGAGCGGGCCATTGCCCTGATTGCCAGTGGCAAGGTCGACCTGAAACCGCTGATTTCCGATACGGTGCCGTTTGAAAAATCGGTGGAAGCCTTCGACCGCGCCGTCGAACAACGGCCGGAAGACGTCAAGCTCCAGATCGTTCTGACGGATGACGCCTGAGGGCGTCGCCGCTTTGCCACATGAAACGTCCTATCAAGGGTCCTGACGTCAGAGTTCAGATATATTCGTTATTCCCGCGTCCTGATCTTTGCTAAGTGTCCGGACGGGGAAATACGGGACAGATCTGAATGGACCAGACGGAAAACCGCGGCATCGACCGCGACATGCTGATCATCATGCTGGCAGGCGGGCTCGTGCTGGCGCTTTCCTTCGGGGTGCGCTCGGTGTTCGGCGGGGTCGTCCTGCCCTTGTCGGATGATCTGTTCGCCGGCCGGATTGAAATCTTCTCGCTGTCAATTGCCATTCAAAACCTCGTCTGGGGCCTGGCGCAGCCGTTTTTCGGCATGCTCGCCGACAAGTTCGGCGACCGGCGGGCACTCTGGCTCGGTTTCCTGTGCTATGGGCTCGGCATGCTGATCTGTGTTTTCGGCACCACGCCCTTTGCCCAGCACATGGGGGCTGGCGTTCTGGTCGGCATGGGCGTTTCGGGCACGGCCTTCGGCACGGTTCTGGCCGTGGTCGGGCGTGCGGCCCCGGCCGAAAAGCGCGGCTTTTATCTCGGCGTCGCATCGGCCATGGGCTCGGCCGGTCAGGCGTTGCTGCCACTGTTGACGGCCTGGCTGATCAGTTCCTTCGACTGGCGCACCACGCTTTTGATCGTCACCGCGCTGTTGACGCCGATGGCGCTCGCGATCCCGTTTCTGCACGTCAAGAGCAAGGTTTCCGCAACCCAAAGCGACATCGATCTGCCGCAGACCATCCGCCATGCCTTCGGGCATACGAGTTTCGTGATGCTGGCGGCCGGTTTCTTCGTCTGCGGCTTTCACCTTGCCTTCATCACCGCGCACCTGCCCAATTACGTGCAGAATTTCTGCACCGGCACCGGGCTTTCGGCGCCCGAACTCAGGGCGCTCGGCCTGAAGGCGCTGGCGCTTGCCGGCTTTGCCAATATCTTCGGCACGCTGATTGCCGCCCGTCTGGGCAATTTCTTTGCCAAGCCGCATGTGCTGGCGGGGATCTATGCGCTCAGGGCCGTTGTCATTCTGGTGTTCATCTGGCTGCCGCTGACGCCGGCTTCGGTGCTGATCTTCGGTCTGGTCATGGGCGGCCTGTGGCTGTCCACCGTGCCGCTGACCAGCGCGCTGATCGTCGTGATGTTCGGGCCGCGCGCCATGGGCACGCTGTTCGGCTTTGTCTTCCTCAGCCATCAGCTCGGCGGTTTTGCCGGTGTGTGGTTTGGCGGAATATGGTTCGACCGCTACGGCAATTATGATCTGATCTGGTATATGGCGATTGCGCTTGGCGTCATTTCGGCCCTGATCCATCTGACTGTGCGCGAACGGGCGGCGCCGGTCATGGCCGGAGCGTGAAGGCCTTAACACTTCCGAAAGCATGTTCACATTAATCTCGGCCCGTCCCTTCCAGCCGGGCGCGGGGCGTTTATTTCTGCGGGACTCTTTTCGCGGATTCGTCAAGCGTCTATGTTTTGAAAGGGGCGATTCGGTCTGTCAACGGCCGGGTCTTCATGACATGTGAACAGCCTCTTGAAGGCGGCCTTTGCGCTTTGCGGCAATTGATCGAGCGCAGCCCGCCGAAAGACAGATGCGGAAGAGACGAATGGAGCGGGGCGGCAAAAGCAACGAGGGCCGGATGATTCGCAAAAGGTGCGGCAAGCGCGCCATTGCGCGATGGCTTGCAGCTGGCACGGCACTGTCGCTGACGGCGGCAAACGCCTTTGCCGCGACGCCTGATGCCCCCATGCTGTCCTCGCGTGAGGTCATGGTGCTGTCTGCCTTTTGCGGCATTCTGGCGGCAACCGTGCTTTCCACGCTCTGGTTCATGCGCCTGCGCGGCCGCACAGAGACGGAAAACCAGCGGCTTTCGCTTGAGCTGGAAAATCACCGCGAACGCATCGCCAATCTGAAGGCGCTCAACGCCGAGCGCAATCGCCGAATCGTTTTCTGGGAAGGGCCCGATGCCGAACCGGAATTTCTCGGTACCCTGCCGAAAGAGGCCGGCGCGCCCGAAGATGAAGATGCTTTTCTGAATTTCGACGGCTGGCTTTCGCCCGGCAGCACGCGACAGCTCGTGAGCGCGATCTCCGCCCTGCGCAAGACGGCCAAGGCGTTTGAAATGCTGGCCGAGGCCCGCAATGGCTATGTGCTGGAAGTCATCGGCGGCACCACGGGCGGGCGCGCCCATGTCCGCTTCGGCGCGCTGGAAAGCGTTCGCGCCGAGCTTGCCGAACTGAAGGTCGAACACAAACGCCAGAAGGCGCTGCTCGATCGCTTCGAGACATTGTTCGAAGCCGTCGACATGCCCTGCTGGCAGCGGGATGCGGACGGTGCGCTGATCTGGGCAAACCGTGCCTATATAAACGCCGTGGAAGGCGGTCAGCGCGAAGACGTCATTGCCGAAAACCGCAGGCTGGTGGGCGCTGCCGTTCAGGAAAAGATCGACGAGGCCGTACGCTCCGGCACGCGTTTCGATGGCCGTCAGCCGGTGGTGACCGGCGGCAACCGCACCTTCTTCGAACTGAGCGAAGTGCCCAGTGGCGACGGGTCTGCCGGCATTGCCAGGGACGTTTCCGAACTGCAGAGCATCGAGGATGCGCTCGAGCAGACGCTTGAAAGCCATGCCGATACGCTCAATCACCTGAATACGGCGGTTGCGATCTTTGATGCCGACCGCCGGATGAAATTCTACAATCAGGCCTTCGAGAAACTCTGGAAGCTCGATATGGGCTTTCTGGAATCCCACCCCGACAATGGCGAGCTGTTCGAGCGTCTGCGTGCCGATGGCAAGCTGCCGGAACCGCATCTGTGGCGCGAATGGAAAGACAAGGCGCTTTCGGTCTATCGCGCCGTCGAGCCCTATTCCGATCTCTGGTATCTGCCGAGCGGCGAGACGCTGAGCGTGTTCGCCTCCGCCCATCCGCGGGGCGGCACCACCTGGGTGTTTGAAAACCACACCGAGCAGGTAGCGCTGAAAACCCGCTACAACACGCTGGTAAAGGTTCAGGGCGAGACCATCGACCATCTCTCCGAAGGGGTCGCGGTGTTCGGGCCGGACGGCAGGCTGAAACTGTCCAATCCCGCCTTCCTGGCGCTCTGGCGCATCGCCGACAAGGATGCCGAACCCGGCACCCATATCCGCGCGCTGATGCAGACCTGTGCGGATGATCCGGGTGCCGCCGATGGCTGGAAGCTGTTCGCGCGGATGATCACCTCATTCGACGATGAGCGCGTCTCCCGTCAGGGCCGTCTCGATCTCGCCTCCGGCCTGGTGCTCGATTATGCGGTGACGCCGCTGCCAAATGCGCAGACCATGCTGACCTTCGTCAACAAGACCGACTCGATCAAGGTCGAGCGCGCGCTGACGGAGAAGAACGACGCCCTGCGCAAGGCGGAGGAACTGAAGAACGCCTTCCTCGAACATGTCAGCCACGAACTGCGCACGCCGCTGACCTCGATCATGGGCTTTGCCGAACTGCTGAAGGCGCCGGATACCGGCGCGCTGACGGCGCGTCAGAGCAATTATGTCGATCACATAGCCAATTCCTCCTCGGTGCTGATGACCATCGTCAACGACATGATCGACCTGAAATCGGCCGATGCCGGCATTCTCCAGCTTGAGCTCGACCATATGTCGCTCGACGACCTGATCGATTCCGTGGCGGACGATATTTCAAGCCGTCTGCAGGAAACCGGCGTGACGCTGGAAATCACCGCGCCGCCCGCGCTCGGGCCGATCACCGCCGATTTCCAGCGCCTGAAACAGGTTCTGCTGAAAATCCTCGGCAATGCCGTCAAATATGCCCCGCGCGGCTCGATCATCGCGCTGTCATGCTGGCGCGAGAAGGGCGATTTCGTCTTCACGGTTACCGACAGCGGGCCGGGCATTGCCGATGACGCATTGGAAAGCGTGTTTTCGCGGTTTGAATCCGGCGGTCGTCAGGCGCAATATGCCGGCGCCGGTCTGGGCCTCGCCATTGTCGAAAGTTTCGTCGGCCTGCATAACGGCAAGGTCTTCATCGACAGTGAGCCGGGTGCGGGCACCACCGTCTCCTGCCGCATTCCCGATGCTGCCGCAGACAAGGGCGGAGCCGAAATCATCGCGGCGGAATGATGGACCGTTTCCTGCCGGACGAGGCCGCGACCATTGCTTTTGCCGAAAAACTGGCGCCGCTTTTGAGGACCGGCGATTGTCTGGCGCTGTCCGGCGATCTTGGCATGGGCAAATCCACCTTCGCCCGCGCGCTGATCCGCGCCCGTCTCGGCGAACCGGCCCTTGATGTGCCAAGCCCGACCTTCACGCTGGTCCAGCTCTATGACGGCGCGCCGCCGCTTTATCATTTCGACCTCTACCGGTTGTCCGACCCGGACGAACTGATCGAACTCGGTTTCGACGAAGCGCTCGACGAGGGGATCAGCCTTGTCGAATGGCCGGAACGGGGCGAATTACCGGACGATGCCCTGACGCTTTCCTTCGAGGAGGAAGGCAATGGCCGCCGCGTCCGGCTTTTCGGTCCGGATACGCGACTTGAAGCACTGGCTGCTGCGTTTTCCTGAAGCTTTTCGTGCAGAGGCGGATGCCGGCCGCGGCGACAACTGCGCGCCGCAGCGCTTGCAGACCCCATGTTTGGCCCGTAAAACCGTGGGTGAATCGGACAAGGAACGGAGCCGGAAATGGCGGGGGCGAAAAATGCCGGATTGTGGACGATACCGCCGGGTGTGCCGTTTCTGCAAACACTGGCGGAAAACCTTCTGTCCGGCCGGTTGACGCCGGATTTTCGCTATCATGACAAAGATCCGCTTGCCCTTGCCGATGTGAAGATATTCCTGCCCACCCGGCGTGCCGTGCGTGTGCTGCGCGGCGAGTTCTCGGGCCTTCTTGGCGGTGCGGCGGCAATTCTGCCGGAAATCCGCGCGCTTGGCGAAACCGATGAGGACGAGCATTATTTCGAGGAAAACCTGCCGGAAAGTGCCGAAAGCCTGCCGCCGATCGAGCCGGTGCCGCGGCTTCTGGAACTTGCCGGTCTGATCCTGCCATGGCGCAACCGGCTTTCCGATGAACTGGCCGGCCTTCACGGCGGTTCGCCGCTGGTCGCGCCCGCAAGCCCGGCCGATGCCGTCTGGCTCGCCCGCGATCTCGCCGAGCTCATCGACGCAATGGAGACCGAGCGGGTCGACTGGGACCGTCTGGCATCGCTGGAACAGGAAAACTATGCCGTCTGGTGGCAACTGACCGCCGAATTCCTGAAAATCGCGGCGCTTTACTGGCCGGGCCGACTGGACGAGCTTGGCCGTTCATCCTCTATCGCCCGCCGCAATGCGTTGCTGTCCGGTGAGGCCGAACGGATATCGGCCATGACCGGAAACGCACCGGTGATTATCGCCGGTTCCACCGGTTCGGTTCCGGCAATTGCCGACCTGATTGCCGCCGTTTGCGATCTGCCGCAGGGGATCGTGGTTCTGCCGGGGCTTGATTGCGACATGCCGGAGGAGGATTGGCAGGCGCTGACGGCGGCCGACGCCGATCCCGCCATGCCCGATCCTTCGATCCGCAGCCATCCGCAATATGAGATGGCGCGGCTGCTCGAACGCCTGCCGCGAAAGCGCGCCGATTTTGCCACCCTTGCCCGGCCCGAACCGCCGCTTGCCAACCGCCGCCATATACTGGCTGCCGCCTTCGCCCCGGCGGATGCGACCGACCGGTGGGAGCGCTGGCGCACGGACATTGCCGCTGATGACATGGAGGCAGCCTTTGCCGATGTCTCGCTGATGGAGGCGGCCAATGAGCGGCAGGAGGCGCTGGCAATCGCCTGCGCGCTCCGGCTGGCGCTGGAAAAGCCGGGGGAAGACGGCCGGCCGGCTCAGGCTGCCCTGATCACGCCCGATCGCAATCTCGCCCGCCGCGTTGCCGCAGAGCTTCATCGCTTTGCAATCGAGGCGGATGACTCGGCCGGCACGCCGCTTTCCACGACAGGTCAGGGGACGCTGCTGACGCTGATGCTCGAGGCGGCGCTGAAACCCGGCGATCCTGCCGTGCTGGCGGCCCTTCTGAAACATCCGCTGGCGCGGTTTGGCCTTTCTGCCCGGAAAATGCGTGCCGCAAGTGCGGCTTTCGAGCTGATCGCGCTGCGCGGCGGTACAAAAACCGTCGATCTCGGACACCTTCCGGCCTTTCTCGATGGGGCGCTGGATCGCCAGAAAGACGAGCGCTACCCGCCGCACTGGCGCACCGCATTGCCGAAGGGAGCGGCCGAGACTGCCCGCGACCTTGCCGCACGCATTGACGATGCGCTGTCGCCGCTGATTGAAACCCATGTTGCCCGGGGACCGGACCAGCCGCCGCTGACCGAAGCGGTGGCGCTTTCCGGCTGGGCGGAGCGCACCGGCCGCGCATTGGAGGCGGTCGCCACCGACGAGGCGGGCGATCTTTCCGCACTCTGGTCCGGCGAGGCCGGCGAACGGCTGGCCACCGTGCTTTCGGAGACCATGGGATCGGAAAGCCCGATTGAGGCCGACGGCCCGCAATGGATCGACATCATCGCCGCCCTGACGGCATCCGAGGCGGTGAAGCCGCGCTCCATGGGCAATCCGCGCGTGTTCATCTTCGGTGCGGTGGAAGCGCGTTTGCAGGATGTCGATACCATCGTTCTTGGCGGGCTTAATGAAGGCGTGTGGCCGACACAGGCGAAAAACAACCCGTTCCTGTCGCGCGGCATGAAAGCGGAAATCGGCCTCGAACCGCCGGAAAAACGTGTCGGCCAGCTGGCCCATGACCTGACCATGGCCGCCGGTGCGCCGCATCTGGTGTTTTCGCGGGCGCTGCGACAGGGCTCGGCCCCGACCGTTGCCAGCCGCTGGCTGCAACGCCTGCTGGCCTTTGCCGGCCCGCAGACCGAGACAGCGCTGAAACGGCGCGGCGATGTGATGCTGGGCTGGGCTGCGGCCCTGGACGACGCGCCGCGCACGGCCATCCCGGCCCGTCCGGAACCCTATCCGCCGGCCGAAGATCAGCCGAAACGCTATTCCTTCTCCGAAATCGGACGGCTCAGGCGCGACCCCTATGCGATCTATGCCCAGAAGGTTCTGAATCTCGATCCGCTCGCCCCGTTCAATGACGATCCTTCGGTCAAGGAACGCGGCATTCTCTATCACGCACTGGCCGAGCGTTTCATCAAGTCCGGCGCGGACCCCGCAAGCGAAGCCGGACACCAGGCGATGGAGGATGTGCTGGCCGGCCTTCTTCTCGAAACCGAGCTGCCGCCGCACCTGGCGCTGAGCTGGGTGCCACGCCTGAAATCCGTGGCCCAGGAACTCCTGAAATTCGAGGCGGCAAGACGGCTGTCAACGCCGATTGACAGGACGCTGACGGAGGCGGGCGCCGGTTTCGATATTCCGCTGGCCGATATCAGGCTGACTGGCATTGCCGACCGGATCGACATTCTGGATGACGGCCGGGCCGAAATCATCGATTACAAGACCGGCATTTCGCCCTCGCTCAATCAGGCCCGCACGCTGCTCGAACCGCAATTGCCGCTGGAAGCGGCGGCACTTGCTGCGGGCGCCTTCAAGGATGTGCCCGCTCTTGAAACCCGAAGTCTCAAATATGTGCGGCTGAGGCCCGGGCACCGGTTCGGCGTCGACGCCCTGGAAAAGGCGGAAACCAAAAAGGAGCCGGCGATTACGGCGGAGGAACTGGCAAGCGACGCGCTCCGGGAGTTCACCCGGTTCGTCACCGCGCTCAAGACCGGCGCCCGGCCGTTTGCCTCGCGTCTCATTCCGGCAAGCGCGCGCGATTTCGGCGGCGAGTACGACCATCTCGCCCGCGTCGCCGAATGGTCGACGGCGGATGACAACGCGGAGGGCGGCGATGACTGACGATCCGGGAATGAACGCCAGCCCCGAAGACTGGCTGTCATGGACCACCGGCCGCCAGCGGCTGGCATCCGACCCGGTCCGCACGGTCTGGGTTTCGGCCAATGCCGGCTCCGGCAAGACCCATGTGCTGACCCAGCGGGTGGTTCGGCTGTTGCTTGCCGGCGCACGCCCGTCGGCGATCCTGTGTCTTACCTATACCAAGGCGGCGGCGTCCGAGATGTCGAACCGCGTTTTCGGCCGGCTTGCCGAATGGGCGGTTCTGCCGGAAACCGAACTTGCCGATGAGATTGCCGAAATCGAGGGTGCGCGGCCCGATGCGCTGAAAATTGCGGTGGCGCGGCGGCTTTTTGCCCATGCGCTGGAAACGCCGGGCGGTCTGAAAATCCAGACCATCCATGCCTTTTGCGAAAGCCTGCTGCACCGTTTTCCGCTGGAAGCCAATGTTGCCGGGCATTTTTCGGTTCTGGACGATATTGCCGCCGCCACGCTTCTGGCCGATGCCCGCCGCCAGCTGCTGACGGCAACGGCAAGCCGGGAGGACCCCGCCCTGTCGGATGCGTTTCAGACGGTGCTGGACATTGCCGACGACAGCGGGCTGGAAAAGCTGCTCGGCGAAATCGTCAGCGCCCGCCATGCCGTGCGGCCTTTTCTCGAAGAGGCGCGCCGGACGGACGGGCTGGAGGCGCGACTTCGCGCCGCCTATGGTTTTGGCAAGGATGCGGACGCGGAAACCATTGCCGCCGAAGCCTGGCCGCTTGCAGGCCTTGAGGACCTTTCGACACTGGTCGGGATTGCGCGCGATGACGGCGGGTCGCGGGCCGCCGGTTTTGCCGATCAGCTGCAGGCCGCCGTTGAGGCGAGGGATGCCGTCTCCCGGTTTTCGGCGCTGGAAAGCGCCTTTCTCAAGACCGACGGAACGCCGAAGGCGGATTCGACGCTTGTGTTCAAGTCGCTGCGGACCAGAGCGCCGGAACTCGGCGAAGCGGTTCTGGCCGCGGCCCAGCAGGTCTTTGCCGTTCGTGACCGGCTGAACCGGTTTTACATTTTCGAAAAGACGCTTGCCGCACTTGTTCTCGCAGACCGGCTCGACACGCGCTACGAAGCGCTCAAGCAGCGGCGCGGCAAGCTTGATTTCGAGGACCTGATCGCCCGTACGGCAGCGCTTCTGGCGCGCTCGGATTCGGGCCCATGGGTGCACTACAAGCTCGATCAGGGCATCGACCATATTCTGGTGGACGAGGCGCAGGACACCGCGCCGTTGCAATGGGATGTGGTACGGGCGTTAAGCGAGGATTTCTTCACCGGCGAAGGCGCGCGGCCGGGTCTGCGCACCATGTTTGCCGTCGGCGACGAGAAACAGTCGATCTATTCGTTTCAGGGCGCCCGCCCGGAGCGTTTCGCCGCTGAAGGCCGCCTGACGCAAAAGCGGGTGTCGGCGATCGCGGCTGATTTTTCGAAGCTCGGGCTTCCGCTGTCCTTCCGTTCCACCGCTTCGGTGCTGTCGGCCGTCGACTGCGTGTTTTCGCTGCCGGAAAACCGAAAGGGGCTTTCGGCCGAAGGTGATGAAACGGTGCATGTCTCCAACCGCCTCGGCCATCCCGGCAGCGTCGAGGCCTGGGAGATGATCGCGCCGGCCGAAACGGAAAACGAGGAGGACTGGACCGCCCCCTTCGATGCCACGCCGGAACAGGCCCCCGCTGCCATTCTCGCCCGTCGCATCGCGCATCGCATTTCGCAGATGATCGGCCACGAGACGATCGTCGAGAAGGATCGGACACGCCCGGTGCGCGCCGGAGACATTCTGGTCCTGGTCAGAAAGCGCGACGCCTTCGTCAACGCACTGACACGGGCGCTGAAATCGCCCTATGACATTCCCGTTGCCGGTGCCGACCGCTTGAGGCTCGCCGACCACATTGCGGTCAAGGACCTGATGGCGCTCGGCCGCTTTGCCGTGCTGCCGGAAGACGATCTGTCGCTGGCCGCCGTTTTGAAGAGCCCGCTTCTGGGGCTTGGCGAAGACGATCTGTTTGCGATTGCCGCCCGCCGCAAACCGGGCGAGCATGTCTGGTCGTCGCTGCGCCGGCTGGCTGCGGTTGGTGACGAGACACTGGCCGCGACGGCGGCGACGCTGGAGCGCATCATCAATGCCGCCCGCCGCCGCACCGCCTTTGATTTCTACGCCGATATCCTCGCGCGCGAAGGGGGGCGGCGTGCCTTTCTCGCGCGGCTCGGCAGCGAGGCGGGGGATATTCTGGACGAATTCCTGAATGCGGCGAAGGATCATGAAGATACCGGCCTGCCGGGGCTGCAGTCATTCCTCGATGTGATGGAAGAGGGCGGTCTCGAGGTCAAGCGCGAGCAGGACAAGGGCCGCGACGAGGTCCGGATCATGACGGTGCATGCCTCCAAGGGGCTGGAGGCGCCGGTGGTGTTTCTGGTCGACAGCGGCGGCCGTCCCTTTGTCTCAAGCCATCTTTCGGGCTTTCGGGTGATGGCGGAAGGGCTGCCCGTCTGGCATGCCGCAAAGAAGGATGCCGATAGCAGCGTGCTGGCCGATATCGCGCGGCGCGAGGACGAGACGAAGGAGGAATACCGCCGCCTTCTCTATGTGGCGATGACGCGCGCCGCCGACCGGCTGGTTGTCGCCGGCTACCGCGGCAGGACGGAAGTGCCGGATTGCTGGCACAGGCTCGTCTGGTCGGCGCTCTCGACGGATGAGAAGGGGCGCGCGCAAACGGTCGAAATCGCCGGACCTTCCGGGGAAAGCTGGTCAGGCCTGATCTGGCAGGAGAAAATTCCGCCGCGCGTTTTCAAACCCGTTGTCGATGACGCGGCTGATGCGGAGGAGCGTCTGCCTCTGCCGGCGGCGCTCACCGAACCATTTCGCGAAGAAGCAAGACCCGCGCCGCCGCTCAGTCCATCGCGGGCGGGCCTCGAGGTGGAAGACCCGCCGCCGCTCGTCACTTTGCCGCTTTTCGGCGCGGCCTCCGCCAGTCTGGCGCTGGAGCGTGGACGGCTGGTGCACCGCCTTTTGCAATTGCTGCCCGGCTTCGATGTCCGTGACCGTGAGGATGCCTGCCGCCGCTATCTGTCGCGCGCCGCAACGCACCTGCCCGAGGCAGAAAGCGACGCCATCTGGAAAAGCGTGATGGCGGTGATGGCGGTGCCTGAACTGGCGTCGGTGTTTTCGGCCGACGCCCGGGCCGAGGTTTCCATCACCGGAACCGTCAGGCTTGAGGCGGGCGCCTTTACGGTGTCCGGCCGGCTCGACCGGATGGCGGTGGAAGACGACGCCGTGGTGCTGGTCGATTTCAAGACCAACCGCAACCCGCCGCAGGAAAGTGAGCCCGTGCCCTTGAGCCACGCCGCGCAGATGGCGGTCTATCGCGAAATTCTGGCGCCGCTCTACCCGGGCAAGGCGGTTTCGTGCCTGCTGGTCTACACCGAGACGACAGCGGTGCGCCGTCTGACGCCGGACGAACTTTCGGCCGCGCTGGCGGCTCTTTCGACAAAGTGAGCGCGGCGGCATTGATTTTTTCACCGTCTGTGCTCACATGGAGGACAAATCTACGATAATGCGAAAGTATCTCGTTCGCCGGGAGCACTTTTCGCCTTCTCCAAGGAGTTCATGATGACGACAGTCAAGGTCAATACTGCCAACTTCAAGCAGGAAGTGCTCGAATCCGAAGAACCCGTCGTGGTCGATTTCTGGGCCGAATGGTGCGGCCCGTGCCGGATGATCGGCCCGAGCCTCGAGGAAATCGCCGAGGAAATGAACGGCAAGGTCAAGATCGCCAAGGTCAATGTCGATGACAATCCCGATCTGGCGGTTCAGTACGGTGTCCGTTCGATCCCGATGCTGGCCATGTTCAAGGGCGGCGAGCTTGCCGACGTCAAGGTCGGTGCTGCCCCCAAGACTGCGCTCTCAACCTGGATTTCCGGCGTCGTCGGCTAAACCGGCTGCGGTTGGTTTCACGTTTCGAAGCCCGCTTCCGCACGGAGGCGGGCTTCGTTTTTTTATAAATCTTTCTTCCGCCTCCGTGCTCCGGTTTTGTTACTCATCCGAGCCCGTTTTTCAGACGGGCTTCGGCATATTTTTCAGAAAACGGGAACTTCGGGTGATCGACCGCGTTAACGCATCCAGAGTGTTTTCGGTCCCCCTCGGAGTATCCCCCTTATGACGAACCGTTCCGTTCCGCCTTCCCGTCTCTCCTTCCTTCTTCTTCCCGTTCTTGCCCTCTCCACCCTTTCTGCCACAGCCTCCGCTCAGGATTTCAAACCCGAGCTTGGCCCGGCCGAACCGTTTTCCTTCGAAACCCTGGCCGAAGAGGCAAAGGCGCTCTCGCAAAAGCCTTTCGAAGCCTATCCTGTGGAACAGCCCGAACTGTTCGATGCCATCGATTACGATGCCCACTGGAAGATCGTGTTCCGCAAGGACCATACGGTTGATGTCGGCGACGCGCCGATCCAGTTCTTCCACCAGGGTCGTTATTTCAAGGAACCGGTGACGATCAACGTGGTTGAGGACGGCGAGGCGCGTGAAGTGCTCTATGACGCCCAATATTTCGACATGCCGGATGACAGCCCGGCCAAGGCGGTGGAGGATTTCGCCGGCTTTGCCGGGTTCCGCGTCATGCGCCCCGATCTGAAGACAGACTGGATCTCATTCCTGGGCGCGAGCTATTTCCGCACCGACGGGCCGGACGGGCAGTACGGGCTTTCCGCCCGCGCCTTGGCTGTCGACACCGGGCTTTCGCGGCCGGAGGAATTTCCGCGCTTTACGACGTTTTATCTCGAAGAGGACGATAAAGCCGGCGACAATGTCGTCATCTACGCGCTGCTTGACAGCAAGAGCGTGGCCGGCGCCTATCGTATCGAGGCGGAAAACGAAGACGGCGAGGGGCAGGTGCTCAACATCAAGAGTCGGCTGTTTTTCCGCGAACCGGTGGAACGGCTCGGGATCGCGCCGCTGACCTCGATGTACTGGTATTCCGAAACCCATCGCAACATGGCCTTCGACTGGCGTCCGGAAGTTCACGACAGCGACGGGCTGGAAATTCTGGCTGGTTCGGGCGAACAGATCTGGCGGCCGCTCAACAACCCGCCGCGCGTCGTGACCTCGAGCTTCTACGACGAAAACCCGAAGGGCTTCGGCCTGATCCAGCGCGACCGCAATTTCGATCACTATCAGGATGACGGCGTGTTCTATAACCGCCGCGCTTCCGCCTGGATCGAGCCGGAGGGGAACTGGGGCAAGGGCATGGTTCAGCTTGTCGAGCTGCCCTCCGACGACGAGATCTACGACAATATCGTCGCCTACTGGCTGCCGGAGGATTTGCCGAAGGCGGGTGACGAACGCGATTTCTCCTACACGCTCACCTGGGCAAAGACCGCGCCGCCGAGTGAGCGACTTGCCGAAACCACGGCAAGCCGCATCGGCCGCGGCGGTGTGCCGGGCCAGCCGCGCCCGGGCGATCAGGTGAAGGTGGTCGTTGATTTTTCCGGTCCCGCGGTTGAGGGGCTGACGGATGATGACGACGTTGAGCCGGAAATCACCGTCGGCGAAGGTGCTGAGGTTCTCAACGCTTATGCGATGCAGATTGTGGGCACGGACGATTGGCGGCTGACCTACGACCTGAAATTCGACGGCACGGCCGATACAGTTGATGTCCGCGCCTATCTGGCCGAAGATGGCGAGCCGCTGACCGAGACCTGGCTTGGCCAGCTCCACCCGGCCCAGTTCGCCCCGCACTGAAAAAACATCGTCCGGCGCGGTGAAAGGAATATCGCCGCGCCGTCGCACGGGCGCCGGACGGTATTGAAACAGAAAGGGAGGGACCCGGCGTGATACCTGTCAATGATCTCGAGGGACTGAAGGTCCTGATCACCGGTGCAAGCTCCGGTATCGGGGCGGCTGCCGCGACGGCCTTTTCTCGCGTTGGCGCCGAGGTGACGCTCCACTACAATGCCCGCCGGGACGCGGCTGAAAGCCTTGCGGCTGCGCTGCGCGAAGAGGGCGGTACCGTGCATCTCGTCTCCGGTGATGTGACCCGGGCGAATGATGCGGAAGATATCGTCGCACGGTCTGTGGCGATGATGGGCGGGCTCGACTGCCTCGTGAACAATGCCGGTGCAATCGGACGCACGCCGTCTGCCGGTTTCGACGAAGCCGTCTACGATCAGGTCTTCGATCTCAACACCCGGTCGGTGCTCAGGCTGGTGGGTCATGCGGCCCCGGCGCTGAAGGCAAGCGATCGGGCTTCGGTCATCAATCTGGGTTCGATTGCCGGGCGCAATGGCGGCGCGCCGGGCTCGGGCATCTATGCCGCGGCCAAGGCGGCCGTGCATTCGCTGACACGGGCGCTTGCCCGCGAAATGGCGCCCGACGGCGTGCGCGTCAACGCCATTGCGCCGGGTGTCATCGAAACCCCGTTCCATGACGATACGCCGGATGCCGTGCTTGAGGCGGCGCTGAACGCGATCCCGCTTGGCCGCCTCGGTGTGCCGGAAGACTGCGCCTGGAGCTTCGTCTTCCTCGCCTCGCCGACCATGTCCGGCTATATCACCGGGCAGATCATCGATATCAACGGCGGTCAGTTAATGCCGTGACGGCGCGTCCTTGCCGTTTGCAGAGACCTGCCGGTTGCGCTCCATCAGCAGGCCCCAGTTCTGGGCGGAAGCAAGATGCAGGGCCGCGGCATCGGTCCAGCCCTTTTCGGTCCACTGTTTGAGCGTGCGGGCCGGCAGGTTTCGGTAGCGTTCCGGGTCAATCACGCTGAAACCGTCAAGCCGGTAGCGGGTCTTGTCGGGAAATTCCATATCGACATGGCGGGCAACCAGAATATCGGTGTCCGTAAGCGCCTTCAGGAAGGCCGTGTCCTGCGCACGGTGCTGGTGATAGGCCTCGCAAAGCTGCAGCATCGGCTCCACCACCTTGCTCGCCGTGCCGTCGTCATTGAAGATCGGTGCGGCATCCGGAACCTCGGCAAGCGGCTTCACGCGGCCGCTTTCGCTGTCATAGGCAAGGTAGCGCGTGTCTTCATTGGGGGCCTGGACCAGAATGAACGGATAGCGGCGGATATAGGCCGGCACATAGGCATGCGGCGCCCAGCTTCCGTCCGCTTCCAGCATCAGGTTATGGCCCTGTTTGAGGCCGACGATCGCAACCGGCGCCGGTGAGCCGCCGGCATCGATGAAAACAATCGGATAATGGCGTACGGCCGGCATGAATTCCGTTACCGAAAGCGGGATTGCCGTCGCGTTTGAAGAAAAGGAGAAGTCGTTTTTGGCAACAAGACCAAGCCCCTTGTGCTCTTCAAAACGCAGGATCTGTGGCTTCCGGTAGAACAGCGGCATGGGGTTTTGCGTGCTCATCGAAACTCTTCCTTCATCCGCAGGCGAAAATGCTGATTCGCCTTTTCTACTATTGATGCCGCAAGCCGACAATTGCCGAATATCATCTATTCCGCAGTTGGAAATGTGAGGTTTATGCGACAATCAACGGCGTTGGCACAGGGCGGAGTGGCTGGCAATCGTGCTGTTCAGCGGTTGACCAGGTCTTCGGGAAACTGGTCCGGGCTCAGAGCGATCTGCCGGTCGATCAGCGTCAGCACCCGTTCCACCGGGGGCGGCTGGACGGCAGTGATGCGCTGGATGATCGAATAGGAGCTGACATCGATATTCTCACGCACCGGCAACCGGCGGATCGCCGCTCCCAGCGTGCCGTCGGCATGCAGGAAATCGGCGACCGGACGGGCCACCGGGGTCACCGCGTCGGTCTGCGAAATGATGGCAAGCGACAGCAGCGGTGAGGTGGTGACAAACACATGGCGGGGCAGGGTGAAACCGTTGGCCAGAAGATGCGCTTCGATCGACCGGCGCATTGGTGTGCCGACCGGTTGCAGCACCCAGTCATATGCGAGGCAATCGCCAATCGAGAGCGTGTCGCGTTCGCAAAGCGGATGGTCCATCCTGGCGATCATGTCGATCGGTTCGACGCCGAGCGGACGCATGGTTACGGACTTCGCATCCACGTCCTCGGGAAGGCGGCCGATGTAGAAGTCGAGGTCATGGGAAAACAGCGCTTCGGCCAGTTTCTCGCTGGTGTCGACCAGAACCGAAAGCTCGATTTCAGGGTAGTTTTCCCTCAGCTCGCGAACGACCGGCAGCACGAGCTGCATGGCAGGGCCGGTGACCGCACCGATGCGGACCTGGCCGCGCGCGCCGTCGACAATCTGCGAGATTTCCTGATGCGCGTGGTCGAGCTGATTGAGAATGATCAGCGCCTGGCGCGCCATCGCCTGTCCGGCCTCGCTTAAGACAACGCCGCGGCCGTGGCGTTCGTAGAGCTTGGCGCCGACGGTGTGCTCCAGTTCGGACAACAGACGCGATGCCGCCGACTGGGTCATGCCCAGTTGCGCGGCGGCGGAAGAAATCTGGCCTTTGCGGTCGAGAAGGGCGATCAGGCGCATCTGCGAAAACCGCAGACCGCGCCGGATGAACTCGTCCTGGCTCCCATAGCGTTGGTTGTGCGCCATAACATCCATACCAATTCTGCTATATCAGAAACACGATTATTCATTTGTACGTATGACGGGAAATTGTAACAATTCCCCGCATCGCAAGGCCTTTTAAACGCAGGAATGTCGGGCAGAGCACGCCCTGGTTCCGCGTTGGTCGACACGGTTTCGCCGGGAGGAAACGTCGAACACCATGTTATCCATGCCATTGTGATGCTTCGGCCGCAAGGGCCGAAAGGCAGGGTTTCCGCATCCGGCGGGGACCGGTGCCTGAACGGCGGGAAGACCTGCCGTTCGTTCTTAAAGGGAGGACAAGACAGATGAAATCCATACTTCTTGCAGGTGTTGCTGCATTCACGCTTGCCGCCACTGCCGCTTCTGCGCAGACGGTCGGCTTTTCGCAGATCGGCTCGGAATCGGGCTGGCGCGCTGCCGAAACGACACTGACCAAACAGCAGGCCGAAGAGCGCGGCATCGATCTGAAATTCTCTGATGCCCAGCAGAAGCAGGAAAACCAGATCGCGGCCATTCGCGCATTCGTTGCGCAGGGCGTCGATGCCATCCTGCTCGCCCCGGTTGTCGCGACCGGCTGGGACAGTGCACTGGAAGAAGCCAAGGACTATGACATTCCCGTCATCCTGCTCGACCGGCAGATTGACGCTTCCGACGATCTCTACATGACAGCTGTCGGCGCCGACAGCGTTCATGAAGGCGAAGTTGCCGGCGGATGGCTGGTCGATACGGTCGATGGCAAGGACTGCAATGTTGTCGAGCTTCAGGGCACGACCGGCTCGTCCGTTGCGATCGAACGCAAGGAAGGCTTTGAAAAGGCAATCGCGGATCATCCGAATGTCACGATCATCCGCAGCCAGACCGGCGACTTCACCCGTTCCGGCGGCAAGGAAGTCATGGAAAGCTTCATTCAGGCTGAAAACGGCGGCGAAAACATCTGCGCCCTGTTCGCGCACAATGACGACATGGCTGTCGGCGCGATCCAGGCCATCAAGGAAGCCGGTCTCAAACCCGGTACGGATATCCTGACGGTCTCGATCGACGGCGTTCCGGATTACTTCAAGGCGATGGCCGATGGCGAAGCCAATGCCACCGTGGAACTGACGCCGAACATGGCCGGTCCCGCCTTTGATGTTCTGGAAGCCTATTGGGCCGACGGCACCATGCCGGAGAAATTCATCCAGACGGATTCGAAGATCTACACGCAGGCTGACGATCCGACGGCTGAATATGAACGCCGCAAGGGCCTTGGCTACTGATTGATCCTCCCGGAAGCGGCCGGGGGTTTGCCCCGGCCGCATCTACATGACGGCGCCCCGGCGCCGAAGGATTGCGCCAAGGTGCTTCGAAATGCTTCTCACTATCCAAGATCTCACCAAGACTTTCGTTGGCATGAAAGCCCTCGACAGCGTCGACTTCGAGCTGGCCGCCGGCGAAGTGCATGCATTGCTCGGCGAAAACGGCGCCGGTAAATCGACGCTGATCAAATGCCTGACCGGGGCCTATACCCGCGACGAAGGCACGATCACGCTCGAAGGTAAGCAGATTTCGCCGCGCTCGACATCCGAGGCGCAGGAACTGGGGATCGGCACAGTCTACCAGGAAGTCAATCTGCTGCCCAATCTGACCGTGGCGCAGAACCTGACATTCGGCCATGAAAAGCGCCGTTTCGGCATTATCGATGCACGCGCCCAGAAACGCGATGCCGAGGCGATGCTGGAAGGTTATGGTCTCGACATCGACGTCGGGCGCGATCTCGGCGTCTATTCCGTCGCCATTCAGCAGGTCATTGCGATTGCCCGCGCCGTCGCGCTGTCGGGCAAGGTGCTGATCCTCGATGAGCCGACCGCCAGTCTCGATACGCGCGAGGTGGAAATGCTGTTCGGCGTGGTTCGGCAGCTGCGCGACAAGGGGCTCGGGATCATTTTCGTGTCGCACTTCCTCGATCAGGTGTTCGAGATCACGGACAGGCTGACGGTGCTGCGCAACGGCTGCAAGATCACGACGGAAGTGACGGCCGAACTCGACCGCGTCAAGCTGATCGAGCACATGCTCGGGCGCACGCTGGACGAAGAAGAGGAAGCCGGAACCCGGCGGACCACCGAAGGCCGCGTCAGCGCCGATCCGCTGCTCACCTTCGAAGGCGTCGGCCGCAAGAGCTTTGTCGAGCCGTTCGATCTTGAGGTGCACAAGGGCGAAGTGGTTGCACTCGCCGGTCTTCTCGGCTCGGGCCGCACTGAAACGGCGGAGCTTATTTTCGGCGTGCATACGGCGCAGACGGGCAAGATTGCGGATGCCTCCGGTCCGCTGAAGATCGGCAGTCCGCGCGATGCGATTGCGGCCGGTTTTGGTTTTGCCCCGGAAGACCGCAAGACCGACGGCATCATCGCCGACCTGTCGATCCGCGAAAACATCGCGCTGGCGCTTCAGGCCCGGCGCGGCTGGGCGCGGCCGATTGCCCGCTCCGAACAGGATCGGCTGGCGGCCGATTATATCGAGAAACTGGATATTCGCACGTCGGGGCCTGAAAAGGCGGTCGGCGAGCTTTCGGGCGGCAACCAGCAAAAAGTGGTGCTGGCGCGCTGGCTGGCGATGAACCCGCGGTTTCTGATTCTCGACGAGCCGACACGGGGGATCGATGTCGGCGCCCATGCGGAAATTCTGCATCTGGTGCGTGAAATTACAGCCGAAGGCATGTCGATCCTGATCATTTCGTCAGAGCTGGATGAACTGATCGCGGTGTCCGACCGGGTGATCGTCGTGCGCGACCGCCGCCATGTCGCGGAACTGACCGGGTCGGAGATCGCAACGGACAATATCGTCAAGGCGATTGCCAGCTCGAACAAGACGAATGAAAAGGAGGCGGTCTGATGCCCGGAGGTCTGAAACGGGTTCTTCCGCAACTGATCACGCTTGTCGTTCTGGTGGCGCTGGTCAGCATCGTGTTCCCGAGCTTTCTGCAGATCGATTATGCCAATGGCCGGTTTGTCGGCCCCGTGATCGATGTGGTCAAACGCGGCGCGCCGGTCGCACTTCTGGCAATCGGCATGACGCTGGTCGTCGCCACCAAGGGGATCGACCTTTCGGTGGGCACGGTGATTGCCATTACCGGAGCCGTTGCCGCGGCAACCATTGCCGCCGGATACGGACTGGTGGCCGCTGTTCTGATGGCGCTGGCGGCCGGGCTTGCCGCGGGGCTTTTCAACGGCGTTCTGGTCGCCTTTATCGGTATCCAGCCGATTGTCGCCACGCTGATCCTGATGATTTCCGGACGCGGCATTGCCCAGTTGATTACCGAAGGCCGGATCCTGACCTTCAACCTGCCGGGCTTTGCCTTCCTCGGTTCCGGCGACATTCTCGGGATTCCGGTTCCGACATGGATCTGGATCATCACGGCCGCTCTTGTCATTTTCGTCATGCGGCGCTCGGCGCTGGGCATGCTGGTGGAATCGATCGGCATCAACCGTCGCGCCAGCGCGCTGGCCGGCGTAAACGCCCGGGTTCTGCTGATTGCGGTTTACATGGCATCGGGAATGTGCGCCGCTCTGGCCGGGATCATCACCACGGCCGATATTCGCGGTGCCGATGCCAACAATGCCGGCCTGTGGCTGGAACTCGATGCGGTGCTCGCCACCGTGATCGGCGGCAATTCGCTGATGGGCGGGCGGTTTTCGATTTCCGCGTCGGTCATCGGCGCGCTGATCATCCAGACCATCGATACCGGCATTTTGCTGGCGGGCTTCCCGTCGGAATACAATCTCGTCATCAAGGCGACGCTCGTTGTCATCATCCTTGTCCTGCAATCGCCCAATGTCGCCGGTAACCTCAAATTTCTGAGGCAGAGCCTTTTCAGCCGGGGCGACAAGGCCGGTGAAGCCGGACTGCAGGAGGCAGGCAAATGAAAAATCCGCGTTTATATCCGCTGTTTGCAACCATCGTGATTTTCATCCTGGCCTACCTGGTCTGCTACATCCAGTTTCCGTTCATGCTGTCGACCCGGGTGGCCGGCAACCTTCTGACAGACAACGCCTATCTCGGCATTGTTGCGGTCGGCATGACGGTGGTGATCCTGTCGGGCGGCATCGACCTTTCGGTCGGCTCGGTCATCGCCTTTTCAGGGGTTTTCATCGCGGTGATGCTGCGCGACACCGGGCTGCACCCGATGGTGGTTTTCGCCATGCTTCTGGTGCTGACAACGGCCTTTGGCGCGGCGATGGGCTGGCTGATCTATACGCTTGGCATGCCGGCCTTCATCGTGACGCTGGCCGGCATGTTCCTGGCCCGCGGCCTTGCCTATATGCTGACCATCGACTCGGTGCCGATCGACAACGCCTTCTTCGAAATGCTGCAGAAGGCCTATTGGTTGATGCCGGGCAAGGGGCGGCTGACGCTGATTGGTGTGATCATGCTTTTAGCCTTCGTCTTCGGCCATTTCGTGGCCCACAAGACCCGCTTCGGCGCCAATGTGTTCGCCATCGGTGGCGGTGACCAGACGGCCAGGCTGATGGGGGCCAGGGTCGGTCGCACCACGATCATGATTTATGCCTTTTCCGGGCTGATGGCGGGCCTTGCCGGCATCGTCTTCGCGATCTACACGGGCTCCGGCTATCCGCTGGCGACCGTCGGCACGGAACTGACGGCGATTGCGACCGTCGTTATCGGCGGCACCATTCTGACCGGTGGCGCGGGTTATGTTTTCGGCACGCTTTTCGGCGTGTTGACCATGGGGCTTATCCAGACCTACATCGTCTTTGACGGGACGCTGTCGAGCTGGTGGACCAAGATGGCAATCGGCATTTTGCTGTTGCTTTTCATTCTGCTGCAAAAGGGACTGCTCAAGCTGACTGTCGAACGGACGGCGGCATCCTGATCCAGGGAACACCAGTTCCCGGCGCGGGTCAGACAGCCGTGCCGGGAGCGAGGCGAGACAATAAAAAAGAGGCAACCATGTTCTCCATCGGAATCGACTATGGAACCAATTCGGTTCGCGCGCTCGTCGTCGGGTGCGACGACGGTTTTGAATACGGCACCCATGTCTACAATTATCCAAGCGGCGATCAGGGTGTGCTGCTTGACCCCTCCGACCCGCTGCTCGCGCGTCAAAGCCCGGCGGATTATCTGAAGGGGCTGGAGGAAAGCGTGCGCGGGGCGCTCGCCGAGGCGTCGAAGCACGAGGCCTTCGATCCGCAAAAGGTGATCGGCATCGGTGTGGATTCGACCGGGTCCAGCCCGCTGCCGGTTGATGAGAACAACGGCGCGCTGTCGATGGACCCGCGCTTTACCGACAATCTCAACGCCTATTGCTGGCTGTGGAAGGACCACACGAGCTGGCGCGAGGCGGAAAAGATCACGGCGCTCGGCAAGGACGAGCGGCCGGAATATCTCGCCATGGTCGGCGATACCTATTCGTCGGAATGGTGGTGGTCGAAGATCTGGCACTGCCTCAATGTCGACCGTTCCGTTTTTGATGCGGCGGCATCCTGGGTGGAGCTTGCCGACTGGATTCCCTCCGTGCTTGCCGGCGTCAAGGCGCCGGCCGACGTCAAGCGCGGCGTCTGCGCTGCCGGCCACAAGGGGCTTTACAACCCCAAATGGGGCGGCCTGCCGGACAAGGAGTTCCTCGGCAAGCTCGATCCCGCCATCGCCGATCTGCGCGACCGGCTTTATGATACGGCGCAGGACATTTCCGTGCCGGCCGGCACGCTTTGCCCCGAATGGGCGGAAAAGCTCGGTCTTCCCGAGGGCATCGCCATTGCCACCGGCGCATTCGACAATCATCTGGGCTCGATCGGCTGCGGCATCGAGGAAGGCATGCTGGTCAAGGTCATCGGCACCTCGACCTGCGACTGCGCCATTGTCGACCTGTCGAAGTCCGACACCATTCCCGGCGTCTGCGGCATTGTCGAAGGGTCGATCCTGCCGGGCTTTTTCGGGATCGAGGCCGGACAGTCGGCCGTCGGCGACATCTTCAAATGGTGGGTCGAGCGGGTCTGCCAGGGCGGGCCGGACCTGCACCGTGAACTGACCGAGCAAGCAACCGCGATGAAGCCCGGCCAGAGCGGCCTTCTGGCGCTTGACTGGAACAACGGCAACCGCACCATTCTCGTCGACCAGCGGCTGACGGGTCTGATCATCGGCCAGACGCTCTATTCGACCCGTGCGGAAATCTATCGCGCCCTGGTCGAGGCGACGGCCTTCGGGGCGCGCGCGATTGTCGAGCGGATGACGGATTTCGGCGTGCCGATCGACAAGGTCGTCTGCGCCGGCGGCATTGCCGAAAAGAACCCGATGCTGATGCAGATCTATGCCGATGTGATGAACCGCACCATGCTGGTCACCCGTTCGGCCCAGACCTGCGCGTTGGGGGCGGCGGTGGCTGCCGCTGCCGTTGGCGGATCGCACGAGACCATCGGCGAGACGACGCGCGCGATGACCGGTCTGAAGGACATTCGCTACGATCCCATCCCTGAAAACGTCACGATCTATGAAGAGCTTTACGGGCTCTACCTGACGCTTCACGACGGTTTCGGCGGCATCACCCGCGACAGTGACCTGTCGAAGGTGATGAAGGATCTGATCGACATCAGGGAAAAGGTGCGGGGCTGAAGCGCCCGCCTCATACGTTTTTTGCAGAAGGAAGAAATAACATGATCGGCCTGAAGCCCCTCAAGATCTGGTTCGTGTGCGGCTCGCAGCACCTTTACGGACCTGAAGCGCTGGCGGAAGTCGACGCGCAGTTCAACGCCATTGCCGCAGCGCTTTCCAAGGATGGCAATCTGCCGCTCGAAATCGTGCCGCAGCCTGTTGTCAAAAGCCCGGCGGAAGCCGCCGAGCTTGCCGTGCGCGCCAATTCCGATCCGGAATGCGGCGGTCTGATCCTGTGGATGCACACATTCTCGCCCTCGAAAATGTGGATCCGCGGGCTTTCCATGCTCAACAAGCCATTCCTGCATTTCCATACGCAATATGCCCGCGAACTGCCGTGGGACACGATCGATATGGATTACATGAACCTCAACCAGTCGGCCCATGGCGACCGTGAGGCAGGCTTCATCCACACCCGCATGCGCCTTGGCCGCAAGGTGGTTTCCGGCCACTGGTCGGACCCGGAGGTTCACGCGCGGATCGATGCCTGGATGCGCGCCGCGCGCGCCTGGGACGACTGGCAGGGCGGCCGGTTCTGCCGCTTCGGCGACAATATGCGCGAGGTTGCGGTGACCGAGGGCGACAAGGTCGCCGCTGAGATGAAGCTCGGCTTTGCCGTCAACGGCTACGGCATCATGGACCTCGTCGATGTGATGAACACGCTCGACGACGATGACGTTGCCGCACTCGCTGCCGAATACGAAAACCAGTATGACGTCGTCGATGTGTTGAAAAAGGGTGGCGAACGCCATGATGCGCTGCTGAACACCGCCCGCCAGGAACTCGGCCTCAAGGCCTTCATGGAAGCCGGCGGTTTCAAGGGCTTTACCGATACGTTCGAGGACCTTCACGGCATGGAGACCCTGCCGGGCATGGCTGCCCAGCGGATGATGGCGGCCGGTTACGGCTTTGCCGGCGAGGGCGACTGGAAGACGGTGGCGCTGGTGCGGGCACTGAAGGTGATGGGCCATGGCCTCAGCGGCGCGACTTCGTTCATGGAGGACTATACCTATCATATGGCGCCGGGCCATGAGCAGGTGCTGGGTTCGCATATGCTGGAAGTCTGCCCGTCGATTGCCGATGGCACGCCGAAGGTCGAAATCCACCCGCTCGGCATTGGCGGCAAGGCCGATCCGGTGCGCATGGTCTTCAACGCGAAGCTCGGCCCGGCGCTCAATGCTTCGCTGATGGATATGGGTAACCGTTTCCGCCTGCTGGTCAATGAGGTGACGTCGGTTTCTCATCCGGACCTGCCCAACCTGCCGGTTGCGCGCGCCGTGTGGGAATGCAAGCCGGACTTCAAGACCGCGCTTTCGGCGTGGATCCTTGCCGGCGGCGCCCATCACACCGCCTACAGCAATGACGTGACGACGGAAATGCTGGACGATTTCGCCACCATGGCCGGGATCGAACTGGCCGTCATCAACGAGGACACCAGGCTCGACCGTTTCCGGCAGGATCTCAGGAACAACGAGATCTACTGGCATCTCGGTCTCGGCATCAAGGCTTGAGAAAGGGCATCAGATGTATACCGAAATCCGGCGCGAAGCCTATGAGGCCAATATCGCGCTTCCAAGACACGGGCTGATCAACCTGACCTTCGGCAATGCCAGCGCCGTTGACCGCGACAAGGGCGTCTTCGCCATCAAGCCATCCGGCGTCGATTATGACGAGCTGTCGCCGGAAAACATGGTGATCGTCGATTTCGACGGGGAAATCGTGGAGGGCAATATGAGGCCCTCCTCCGACACGCCGACGCATCGCTGCCTGCTGATGGCCTTTGAAGGCATCGGGGGCGTGGTCCACACCCACTCCACCAAGGCGACCGCCTTTGCCCAGGCGGGGCGGGCGATCCCCAATTTCGGCACCACCCACGCCGATTATTTTTACGGCGAAATCCCGGTGACGCGAAAGATGACGCCGGAGGAAATCGCATCGGCCTATGAATGGGAAACCGGCAATGTCATCCTCGAACGGTTCAAGGGCCTGAACCCGCTCGATTTTCCGGGCGTTCTCGTCAATCGCCATGCGCCGTTCACCTGGGGCAAATCGGTGGCCAAGGCCGTCGAGGTCGCCGTGGCGGTCGAGTGCATTGCCGAAATGGCGCTGATGTCGATCCAGATCAATCCGGGCTTGCAGGCCATCGAGCAGGAACTGCTCGACAAGCATTTTCTGCGCAAGCACGGCGCGACGGCCTATTACGGCCAGCCGGAATAGACTGCTCCGCTGCGTCTGAATTGAAGGCCGTCCCTTGCGGGCGGCCTCTGTTTGTTGACAAAGCTGCCCCTTACTCCGGGTCATCCTCGGGCTTGACCCGAGGATCCAGGGCCACACGGTGTACGTTTTCCTGAAGCCTTTTTTCAAAGGGTTGGGTGGAATGGATGCTCGGATCACGTCCGAGCATGACACCCGTGGGGACGGCTGGCGGAGGCAACAAACTGCACGCCTTTCGGTTTGTCAGCACTCTGAGGTCGTCCCTTGCGGGCTACATTTCGTTTTTTGTGCGGATGTCGAAGATGTGTTGAACTGCACCCTGACGGGCCCTAATCTTGTGAGGGCCGGAGCGATTGTCCGGCTGTTTGTTTCAACAGAGGTTCGCATTGCCGATGAAATCACTCCGCCGCCTGTTTTCTTCGCCCGCGCCCCAGCCTCGCCCGGAGCCGCCACCGGCTTTTCGCGGCGGCCTGCCGAAGCCGGAGGAAGCCTTTGTCGCGATCGGGGATGTGCATGGCTGTGCCGAAAACCTTGCGCGCCTCTGGGAAAAGCTCGAACGGCAGGCGCGGGGCATGCCTGTTATCCATGTCGGCGACTATGTCGATCGCGGCGAAAACTCAGCCAAAGTGCTCAACATGCTGTTCGAACGACAGCGCGATGTTGGCGATATCGTCTGTCTTGCGGGCAATCACGAAGAGATGTTTCTCGGTTTTCTGGATGAGCCAACGGAAAAAGGCGAGCGCTGGCTGCGCTATGGCGGGCTGCAGACCGTAGCGAGTTTCGGTCCGGGCACGACCGGTGAGGCCTATGGCCAGCATGATCTGCGGCGCCTCAGGGATGCGGTCGTTGAAAGTCTTGGTACGGCGCAGCTGGAATGGCTGCGGAATTTGCCGCTGATCTGGTCGAGCGGCAATCTTTCGGTCGTGCATGCCGGCGCCGATCCGCGCAAACCGCTCGATGAGCAGCCCAGACGCAACCTTACCTGGGGGCATCAGGCTTTCGGGCAGTTGCCGCGCCGGGACGGTCTGTGGATCGTGCATGGTCACACCGTCGTGCCGGTTCCGCAGATGGCGAACGGGGTCGTCTCCATCGACACGGGCGCTTATGCAACGGATCGTCTGACCGCAGCCATTGTCCGGCCGGATCGCGAGGTCGAGTTCATTCAGGCGACATCCGGCAGGTAACCGGATCACCAAGGACGTTTCGCGCGGATTGTCATGATGCAATTCGGCAGGGCTTGGCGCGCTGACCGGCGATTTCTGCCGGACAAAAGAAAACGCCCACCGGGGGAGGAGGATCCGGTGGGCGTCATCATAATGACCAGCGATTGGGAGGAGGAGGATCGCCGGTCGAAATCGAAGTGCGCTGGGAGGAGGAGGGCGCAACTCCGACAACTTTGTCTCGGCTCGGTTGCGAGCCGGGGAATTCCTTAGAATGCGGCCTTGCGGGCAACGCGGCGAATGTCTTCGCGGTTGATGCCGAGGTCGTGCAGTTCGCGGTTGCTCATACGGCCAAGCTCGGTAACCGTTTCGCGGTATTTGAGCCAGTTGTTGAACGAACGGGTCATGCTCATTTCCGGTCTCCTTGTTGGCTTGAGGCTTCGTGTTCGCTTTCGATGATCTGTATATACGCTTACGCTTCGCGGTGAGGCAGTAGGGCAAAAGCAATGCCCCTATGCAAAAAACGCAAGGCTCCAGACCAGCGCCTCAATAATGAGCAGAATCGGTATTATCGGCCGAAACCGGGATGAAACAGCGAACCGATGGCAATGGTGCCGTCTTCGATGCATAAGCCGATATGGCCGTCCGTCTTTCGGTAAATGTCCGGATGCGCGGCCAGAAGCCGGGCCTTTTCGAGATCGTCATAGCCCTGCAGGCCACCGCCGAAATGGTGGCCGTTGCGTTCGACATCCCTGCAGCCGAGCGTGGCCGCCACGAGTGTATCCTGCTGCCAGCAGAGACCGGGCTGGCAGGTCAGATCTTCGGCCGAGATGAACAGCCGTTTGCCTTGCGTGCGCCCGGCCTGTACGCGGGCGTAGTTGAGCAGGGCGCGCAGGACGCCCTTGCAGCTCTTGATCGAGGTACCCGACCAGCCGCGTTGCAGCGCGGTCGCAAAGGCGCCGTCATGGTCGTCGCTCTCGTCGATGATCAGTGGAAAACGACCAAGCTCATGGGTGATGTCGAGCGTCAGCGCGGTTTCGCGCGCAAACGGCTGCTCGATGAACGCGATAGCCTGCCGGAAGGGGTCGAGCGCATCATCGGCTAGCAGCAGATCGATGAAGGTGGCGAACCGGTCGGGCGAATATTGCTCGTTGGCGTCGAGGGTTACCCGCAGGTCGTCCATGCCGCCGATCAGCCGGGCAATTGCCGCAAGCCTGTCGATATCGACCTGCGGATCGCCCTTCAGCTTGATCTTGAAAGCGCGGATACCGGTTGTGCGGATGATCGCTTCGAGACTGACCGGGAGGCCGTCTTCCGCGGCGTCATCCCCGATCTCGGCCTCTGTCAGCGGCGCATCGAAACCAACGGTCTGGCGCGGCGCAATTGCCGGCAGCGGCGTGATGGCGGAAAGCGCAGCCGTGATTGCCTGCGCCGTGATATCCGGCGCCTCCATGGTGGCAACGCCGAAGATGTCCTGTCGCGCGGCCTGGGCAAAATTGAGCCCGGTGGCAAGACAGAGCGCATCGATCAGCGCCATTTCGACAAGTGCAGGGCCGAAATGGGCGGCAAGGCGCGGCGTGCCCGCCGGCATGGCGGCTTCCACGGCAGCGCGCAAACGCGCGGTCGCGCCTGCGAGCGTTTCGCCGTCGATCGTCTCGGCCGCCTTGCAGGCCAGTTCCATCGAAAGGCGCAGATCGGCGACGGTCTGGTCATTGCTGCGCGTCGTGCGCTTGTCGAACCAGCGCGGCACCAGAAGCTGGGCGGAGCGCCCCTCCGCGCGGTGGCTGTTGACGGTGATTGCCAGCGACACGAAGCCCTGATCCGTATGGGTCACCACGGTATTGCCGAAGTGGAAGGGCAGGCGAAAGCTGACCGGGCGTGTGGCAAAGGATATGGTTTCGATTCTGAAACGCGGTGTTTCGCTCATTGGTGTCTCCCCGAGGCCTGAAAGTGTGTTGTCACGTTGCCTCGCCCTTCTGCTTCAGCCAGCAGATCACGGCTTCCGTCGCGCGATGCGCATGGGCGTTGAGGTTTTCCTCGCTGCCGTCAAAGCCGAAGACTTCCGCCAGCGTGAAGCGGTTGGAAACCGGAAAATAGCAGAGCGACGCAATCAGCATGTAGACGTCCAGCGGCTTCGCCCGACGCCGGAAAACGCCGTCCTTCCAGCCGCGTTCGAGCACGTCGGACAGCTTGACCAGAAGCTTCGACTGAATTTCGCGCCGGTCGCCGATGGCGCTGACGGAGGAGCCGTGACGCAGGTTTTCGGTGTTGAGCATGGTGATGAACCACGGCCGGGTGCGGAAATGGGTCATGGTGAACATGACCAGCGCCCCGATGGCCTGTTCCGGCGTCAGCTCCTCGAGATGCAGCTGTTCCTCACCGGCGCGGATCTGCACATAGGCTTCGCGCAGCGCCGCTTTGTAAAGCTCGTCCTTGTCGCCGAAATAACCATAGAGCATCGGCTTCGACAGGCCTGCCTCGGCGGCAATGCGGTCGACGCGGGCGCCGTCATAGCCGACGGAGGAAAACTCATCGAGGGCGGCCTGCAAGATGGCTGCGCGCGAGGCTTCAGCATCGCGAACGCCACGTCTTGTTTTCGTTGCCGCCGTTTTGCCGCCTCTTGCCACGCGCCGTCTCCTTACTCTGTTTCCGATTCAACCCTGTTAGCATCGCCGTTGCGCCGTTTGAACTGAAACAGACGGCGGAAAGGCGGGATGGAAAACAGGATAATCAATGCAATCAGGATTGCGAAACCGGCGGAAACGGGGCGGGTGAAGAAGGCGGTGAAGTCTCCGTTCGAAAGGATCAGGCCACGGCGCAGGCTCTTGTCGAGAAGGGCGCCGAGAATGATGCCGAGCACCAGCGGCGCCATCGGGTAGTTGAGGCGGCGGAGGATATAACCGCCGACACCGAAGGCGAACATGACCCAGATATCGAATATCCGCTGGGTCAGCGCATAGGGGCCGATGACGCAGAGGCAGAACACCATCGGCATCAGTATGGTGCGCGGCACCTTCAGCACGCGAACGAAAACGGGCGTCAGCGCCATGCCGAATATGCCCATGGCAAGCGTCGCGAAGATCAGCATCACGGCGATGGTGTAGATCATCTCCGGCTGGTCGAACATGATCATCGGGCCGGGGCGTACGCCATGCAGGAAAAGAGCGGCAATCAGAACGGCGGCCGATGCGGAGCCGGGGACACCAAGCGTCAGCGTTGGGATCAGCGAGCCGGGCACGACCGCGGAGTTGCCGGTTTCTGCTGCAATCAGGCCTTCCTGACTGCCCTTGCCGAATTCGTCTCGCTCTTTCGAATGGCGTTTGGCGGCGGCATAGGAGCCCCAGGCGCCGATATCCTCGCCGACGCCGGGAATGATGCCGACCAGCGTGCCGATCACGCCGCTTTCAAGAACCGTGCGCTTGTAGCGCCAGACGCTTGTGCCAAGTTCCCTGAGGGGTGCGCGCACCGATTTTTTCTCGACCATCTGCGCTTCCGGCAGGGTCATGGCGAACAGCACTTCGGCAAAACCGAACGCGCCGACCATCGCCGGTATGAGATCGATCCCGCCATTCAGCTGCTGAATGTCGAAATTGAAGCGGACATAGGAATGAATGCCTTCCGAGCCGATCATGGCGACCGAAAGGCCGATGAGACCGGCCATATAGCCTTTCAGCGGTTCGCCGGAATGGGTCAACTGGCCGGAGATGATGATGCCGAACAGCGCCAGCCAGAAGAATTCATAGGAGCCGAACCCGAAGGCGGCTTCGGCCAGCGGCGGCGCAATTGCAATCAGCATGATGATGCCGACCAGCGTGCCGAGCATGGAGCCGAGCGTGGCAATCGCCATGGCAAGGCTGCCCTTGCCCTTGCGCACCAGCGGAAAGCCGTCGAGCGCGGTGGCCGCACTTGCCGGCGTTCCGGGAATATTGAGCAGGATGGCGCTGCGCGAGCCGCCGTAGATCGCGCCGACATACATGCAGATCAGCACCAGAATGGCCGCATCGCGATCGAGCGAATAGGTCAGCGTGGTCAGAAGGGCAACGCCCATCGTGGCCGTCAACCCGGGAAGCGCGCCGACGAAAATGCCGAGCAGCGTCGCCCAGACGACATTGAACAGCATCATCGGCGTTGAAAGGTTTGCAAAAGCGGAGAGCAGCGCGTCGATAACTGAGGTCATGGCAGGCGCACCAGAAACAGATCTTCAAAGAGGAATGAAACAGCGCCACCGAAGACAACGGCAATCACGACGGCTCGGGTGATGGTGATCGCGAGTTTTCGCTTCGTCATGCGCAGCGAAAGCTCGAAAATCAGCATGAAACCGGTAATGAACAGGCTGCTCGCCACCCAGAAATGCACGCGCCCGACCAGAAACAATGCGTAAAATGCGCAGATTGCGATCAGCAGTGCGAGGCGTGCCAGTTCCTTGACGGTGACCAGACCGCCGGCAACCCCTTCGATCTCGGCGTCACCCCGGCGATAAAGCCCGATGAGCTGCAGGGCGGCGACAATCGCAATGGCAAGGCCCAGTACCATGGGCAGGAGACCCGGAATGCTGGCCGGATGGATCTGGCGCACTTCCAGCCGGTCCATTGTGAAGCCGCCGATAAATTCGGCGATGCCAATGGCCAGCAGAATGGTCGAAACGGCGAGATCGACTGTTTTGATCTTCAGCATGGGGCGCGCCCCTCAATGAATTGAGAATGTTCGGGCAGAAGCGCATTTTGCGTTCCCGCGCGAAATGGGTCTGCATGTCATCCCGCCCCGGCTCCTGTTTGAAAAAGAGGCGGGGCAGGGTATTCGCATACTGCGATTATTTGCAGGTCAGGCCGACTTCGGACGGGTCCTTGACGGCTTCGCCGCGTTCCTTCATCGCGCAGGCTTCCATGGTCGCCACCGGCACGGCACGGGCGCGGGCTTCATCGCCAAAGCTGGGTGCGAACATCGCGCCACGCTGGTTGGCATAGTGTTTCAGCGCATCCGCATTCATCACCTTGTCGGCCCAGACGGCGTCGACCGTGTCATAGACTTCCTGCGGTGCACCTGCCGGGATGAAAACGCCGAAATAGTCGGGCGCGACGTCAATATCGAGCCATTCGGTAATCGGCGGGATCGGGTCAAGACCTTCGATTTCAAGCGCGGTGTCGGAGAGAACCGCCAGCGGACGCAGGCGTCCGGCCTTGATCATTTCCGTCTGTTCCACCGCCAGCTGGGTGGTCATATCGACCTCGCCGGAAGCAGCCGCGATAACCGCCGGATTGCCGCCGTCATAGGCGACCATGCGGGCCGTCATCTCGCCATCCAGCGCATCCTTGATGGTCGAGTAGGCCGTGCCGCCGGAAGAGGTCACGCCGGCCGTGCTGACGGTCACATCACCGGTCTTCATGGCATCCAGCAATGCACCGAAATCCTCGTAGGGGGCATTGGCGTTGACGGAGATCAGCGGCGCATTGGCGACATGAAGATAAATCCGGTAATCATCGATATTCGAACTGTCGAGCAGGCCGGAAACGGCGTAGGTGGCGTTGTTGGCAATCGCGTTCGCCGTCCAGGTGTAGCCGTCGCGCGGAGCGTCGAGGGCGGCCTTGGTGCCGATCGAACCGGACGCGCCCGGCTGGTTGACGACGACGACTTCGGTGCCGAGCGCTTCTTCAAGGATCGGCGCGACGACGCGGGTGACCTGATCGGTCGAGCCGCCGGCCGACCACGGCACGATGATATTGATGGGGCGGTCGGGCTGCCAGGTCTCGGCGCCGGCGCTACCTGCTGCAACGGCGGCGAATGCGGCCGCGGACACGGCCAGCTTCAAAACGTTGGTATTCATAGTCTCCTCCCTTGACGACCGGATGGTCGGTTGAACGCGCCGGGTTTGTCGCCGGCGCGGCGAATGCGCTCGTTTCCTGGCTGGTCAGCCGCCCGGGACTCCTCTTTCCCGATTTGCGGCGTGCTGCCACCTGCCTGCGCGGTCAGGCCTGTATTCTGTCAGCAGGAACTGGCGGCCCGCGTGATAATCATCTCCATCACCTCGTCCGGGTCGCGTTTCCACCAGTTCTCTGCGGAAAAAATCTCCACTTCATTGAGGCCTGAAAAACCTTGCGCCTCGACAGCCTGGCGCAGGTCGGGAATGTCGATCACGCCATCGCCCATCATGCCGCGGTCGTTGAGCATATCTGCCGTCGGCACCAGCCAGTCGCACAGATGAAAGGCCATCAGCCGGTCCTTGCCTGCGCGCGCGATCTGCTCCTTCACCGCCGGGTCCCACCAGATGTGATAGACGTCGGCGGCAACACCGATGCCGTCGCCGAGCCGGTCGCAGATGTCGAGCGCCTGGGTCATGGTGTTCACCGCCGCGCGGTCGGCGGCATACATGGGATGGAGCGGCTCGATGGCGATTTTCACGCCGACGCTTCGGGCATAGTCTAGCGTGTTTGCAAGGCCGTCCTCGATCATGGCGCGGGCACCGGCAAGATCGCGGCTTCTGGGCGAAAGCCCGCCGACGACCATGACCAGGCAGGCCGCGCCGATGGTGGCCGCCTCATCCACGGCCTTGCGGTTGTCGTCGATAACGGCGTCCGTCAGCGCGCCTTCGGCGGTGTACCAGCCGCCGCGGCAAAGGCCGGAAACGGCAAGGCCCGCATCGCGGATCTGGCGTGCGGCCTTTTCCGCGCCGAGTGCCTGCAACTGGTCGCGCCAGGGGGAAACGCCGCCGAAGCCGTGACGGGCCGCGCCGTCAATCGCCTTGTCCAGCGTCCATTGCGGCCGTGTGGTGGCGGTGTTCAGCGAAAGCCGTTCGGGGGTAATCGTATCCATGGGCTCACACTCCGACGCCATAAGTTGCCATCACCCGCGCCGTGCGGGTTGCGGCCATGTCTGCATCGGCAATCAGCCCGGCCTTGTCGGCAAGGCGGACCACGTCCGCGAGATGCTGTGCGGAACGGGCGCTCTGCTGGCCGCCAAGCATGGTGAAATGATCCTGATGGCCCATCAGATAGGCGAGGAACACCACGCCGGTCTTGTAGTAGCGCGTTGGCGCCTTGAAGATATGGCGCGACAGCGGAACGGTCGGTTCCATCACCGCGCCCCAGCGCTGCATGTCGCCCTTTGCCAGGGCCGCAAGCCCGGTGGCCGCCACCGGCGCAATCGGATCGAAAATGCCGAGCAGCGCATGACTGTAGCCCTGATCGTCGCCGGCAATCAGTTCGGGATAGTTGAAGTCGTCGCCGGTATACATTTTGACACCTGCCGGCAGGCGGCGGCGCATGGCGATTTCCTTTTCCGCCGACAGCAGCGAAATCTTGATGCCGTCGACCTTGTCGGCATTGTCCTCGATCACCTTCAGGCAGGTTTCCATCGCCGCCATATGGTCGGTGCTGGCCCAGTAGCCTTCGAGCGCCGGATCGAACATCTCGCCGAGCCAGTGCAGCACGGCCGGCTGTTTCAGGCCGGAGAGAATGCGGCCGTAGACACGGGCATAATCGTCGGCGCTTTTGGCGACCTTGCACAGCGCGCGCGAGGCCATCAGGATGACCTGCCCGCCCGTCGCCTCGACCGCCTCGCACTGCATTTCATAGGCCGCGATCACATCATTGATGATCCTGGCGTCGGCCGGATCGAGATGATCGGTGCCCGCGCCGCAGGCGATCGAGTGGCCGCCGGCCTGTGCGTCTTTCACCGAGCGCTGGATCAGTTCCAGCGAGGTCGGCCAGTCCATGCCCATGCCGCGCTGGGCGGTGTCCATGGCTTCTGCCACGCCGAAACCGAGCGACCAGAGATGGTGACGGAAGGCGAGCGTTTTGTCCCAGTCGACATTGCAATCGGACCAGGGATTGTTGTCGGTAAGCGGATCGACCACCACATGGGCGGCGGCAAACACCTTGCGGTTCCAGTCTCCCTTGTCGCCAGCAACGGGCGCGCCGGAAAAGCTGAAGGTCTCGATCCCGCCGGACGCGGTCGGAAGCTTGATGGCGGTCATGATCAGATCCCCAGGTCTTCGAGATCAACCCAGCGGCGTTCGCGCGCGCTTTGGTAGCCGGCCTCGGCAAGCTGCACGCCCTTGGCGCCCTCGGTCAGGGTGTAGGCCCAGGGGCCATCTTCCAGAACATGACGCAGGAACTGCTCCCACTGCACCTTGAAGCCGTTGTCGAACACGGTGTTGTCCGGCACTTCCTGCCAGTCATCGAAGAAATTAAGTTTCTGCGGCTCGTCCGGGTTCCAGACCGGCTTCGGCGTATTGGCGCGGTGCTGGCTGTAGCATTTGTGCAGGCCGGCAACGGCGGAGCCATGGGTGCCGTCGATCTGGAAGGTCACCAGATCGTCGCGGCGCACACGGGTGCACCAGCTTGAATTGATATGGGCGACGATATCGCCCTCGAGCTGGAAGGTGGCATAGGCGGCGTCATCGGCGGTTGCCTGATATTCCTTGCCCTCTTCGTCATAGCGCGTCGGGATGTGGGTTGCGGTGGTGCAGGACACGGATTTGACCGGCGCCACCACATTGTCGAGCACATAGCGCCAGTGGCACAGCATGTCGGACACCATGCCGCCGCCATCGGCCGCGCGGTAGTTCCAGCTCGGGCGCTGCGCCGGCTGGTCCTCGCCGGTGAACACCCAGTAGCCGAACTCACCCTTGACCGAGAGGATCCTGCCGAAAAAGCCGTTGTCGCGCAGGCGCTTCAGCTTGACGAGGCCAGGCAGGTCGAGCTTGTCATGGACGATACCGTTCTTGACGCCCTTTTCCTTGGCATAGCGGGCAATTGCGACCGCTTCCTCAAGGCCTTCGGAAACCGGCTTTTCGGAATAGACATGCTTGCCCGCATCAATCGCCTTTTTCAGCAGCGTCGGCCGCAGCTTGGTGGACGCGGCATCAAAGAAAATGATGTTGTAGGGATCGGCAAGGGCGGCATCGAGATCGGTCGTATAACGCGCGACGCCATGGCGCTTCGCCAGTTCCTCGATCTTGGCGGCATTGCGGCCGACAATGATCGGATCCGGCATCACCTTCGAGCCGTCCTTCAGCCGAAGCCCGCCGGAATCACGAATGGCCAGAACCGAACGGATCAAATGCTGGTTCATCCCCATGCGGCCTGTGACGCCATGCATGATGATCCCGATACGATTGGTATCAGACATAGATTTCCTCCCATCAACTTGCTTATTACCTACCAGTTAGTAATAAGGTGGTCAAGGATGGGCAAGGGGAAAATTTAGGTGTTGGTTCGGAGCGTTCTGGAGGGCTATTGGAATGACGCGCGGATGTGACGCAAGGCGGTTTCTTCCTTCTCCGCGTCATCAACTCTGTTGTTGTTGATAGTCCCTTATCCTTGCGTTGATGGTTATGATGATTTTTCGCATTGTCGCGGCGATTGCGACGATGGGTGGTTTTCCATTTTGGATGAGGCGTTTGTAGAAGGGTGCGAATTGTCCCTTTCCCTGTGCGGCGCACATGGCGGGCATGAACAGGGTTGTCTTGACCTGGGGCCTTCCGCCCCGTTGTCGTCGGCGTCCGTTTGCATTGCCGCTTTCGCAGGGATGGGGCGCTGTCCCCGCCAGGGCCGCCGCCTGTCGGCGACCCATTGAGCCCAGCTCGGGAATTTGAGCCAGAAGGCTTGCCGCGCTCAGGAAGCCGACGCC
>PVUG01000022.1 GCA_003001975.1 Martelella mediterranea | reverse complement strand
TGACGACGAGATTGTCCTTGGCGACATCAATGCCGAAGCATCGATGCGGTGCAGTGTGCAAAATGTCCATTGTCCTGCTATCCTTTGCGGGCTTAGGATTGTTTGCGGGCGTCTTATGCCCAATCAACTCTCCAAGCGGTGAAGCAAAAGGCGGCAGGGAGCCTTGATGACCTGGGGTGCTGTCCCAATCCTCGGACGGTCGCCTGTCGCCGGGACTGCGGGGGGATGCCCGCAGTCCCGCTCTAACAATAGACCGTTTTGAACAAACAATCCTCGGGCTTGACCCGAGGATCCAGGGCCACACGATATACGTCTCACCTAAAACCCTTTCCTATCAAAGATTTAAGTGAAATGGATGCTCGGATCACGTCCGAGCATGACACCTGTGGGGACGGCTAATGGAGGCAACACCCCGCACGTCTTCGGGTTTGTCAGCGGTCTGAAAGCCGGCCTCGTCGGACAGGGTTTCAGGCCTTTTTCTGCCATCGCCCGCCGTCACCCTGCTGCCAGTATGTCAGGGTGTGGTCGCCCTGCCTGAGCGTCTTCCAATGGGCACGCGCCTTGTTGAGTTCATCGACATCATGACCGTCGAACATCACCACCACACGGCTGTACTGGTCAACGTCGTCGACATCCGCGCCTTCCACGAAGAAGCGGATATCGGCGTTGTTTGCGTTCTCACCGCCAACCGTCAGCAAAACCGGCTGTGCGCCGGCTTCGTCTTCGGCATCGGTCCCGTGCGGAATGAAACTGTCCGCGCGAAAGGTCCAGAGGATGCCGTCAAGGCGATCCCGCTCGGTCTCGCTGACCGTCTGGACCGCGACACGCCAGCCGCGTTCCAGACTTTTTTCCACCAACGGCGGCAGGGCTGCCTCACGCAGTGATTCCGTCAGATGATAAAACAGAATTTCGGTCACCGGCCGCCCTCTTTCGCCATGTCTCAGTCGTGCTTTTCGTAATTGCCACGCACCAGTTCATCAAGAAGGCGAACGCCAAAACCGGAAGCCCAGCCGCGATTGATCTCGCTTTTGGGTGCCCCCATGGCCGTTCCGGCGATATCGAGATGCGCCCAGGGCGTTTCGCCGACGAAACGCTTCAGAAACTGTGCCGCCGTGATCGAGCCGGCGTGGCGCGATCCGCCCGTGTTGCGCATATCGGCAAAACGGCTGTCGACCATGCGATCATATTCTTCGCCGAGCGGCAGGCGCCAGATTTTTTCATCGGTGGTATCCGCGGCCTTGGCGAGTTCGGCGGAAAGACCGTCATCATTGCTGAACAACCCGGCACGATGCGACCCGAGCGCGACCAGAACAGCCCCCGTCAACGTGGCCAGATCAATCATGAAACGCGGTTTGAAACGTTCGTTGCAATACCACAGCGCATCGGCAAGCACGAGACGGCCCTCGGCATCGGTATTGATCACCTCGATGGTCTGACCGGACATGGATGTCACGATATCGCCGGGGCGCTGGGCGTTTCCATCCGGCATGTTTTCCACAAGACCGAGAATACCGACCGCATTGACCCGGGCCTTGCGGGCGGCAAGCGTATGCATAAGGCCGATGACGGCGGCCGCACCGCCCATATCGCCCTTCATGTCCTCCATGGAGGCTGCGGGCTTGATCGAGATACCGCCGGTATCAAAGACGACGCCCTTGCCGACGAAAGCGATCGGGCGTTCATCGCTCTGACCGCCATTCCACTCGATCACGGCCAGATAGGGCGGACGGACGGAGCCCTGGGCAACCCCCAGAAGCGCGCCCATGCCGAGTTCCTTCATCCGGGCCTCATCGAGCAGCTCAACCTTTGCGCCAAGCGCTTCAAGCGCCATCGCCTTGTCGGCAAATTCACGCGGGCCGAGAATATTGGCCGGCAGGTTGACGAGTTCGCGCGCCAGCAAAACGCCGTCGCCAATGGCTTGCCGCTCGGCAAAAGCGGCTTCGGCAGCCGCCGGGTCCGATGTCACGATCTGAACGGCAACGTCGCGCGTTTTTCCATCGTCATCACGGCCCGTCGTTTTGAACTGGTCGAAATCATAGCCGCCAAGCATCATCCCCAGCGCAAAATCGGCAACACTGCCCGCAATGTCGGCAACGCCTGCCACTTCGGGATGGATTACCAGCGTATCCACCTTTGAGGCCAGACGTGCCGCCTTGCCGCCTGCGCTGATCCAGCTGTTTTCGGAAAGTGATTCCTTTTTGCCAAGCCCGAGGACGAAGACACGGGCAGCCGCACTGCCGGCGGGTGAAAGGAGATCAAGTGCAGTGCACAATTTCGCCGTAAAACCAGCCGTTTCCGCTGCTTTCTGATAAAGCGCCTCAATCCCGCCGAGAGCGTCGAGCCCCGCTGGTGCGCCGCCTTCGGTGGCAAGTGTTATGACTGTTTTATCAGCGGTTTCAGCCGTTTTCACAAAGGAAATCGAGAATTTCATTTTCAATGCTCCGAAGTTTCGGGAATGCGGGTCATGAATCTGACGAATGTTTTTGGCAAAAGAAGTCTACGCCTTGTTAACGCAACCAACCAAGAACTGTTGACCCTTCCCCCATAACACTTAAAACCCCGAAACTGAAAACGATGTGCCTGTACACGCGACGAAAGAAACCGGAAAAGCTGAATTGCCAAGTTTCAGAGTCAAGCCACGGCTGACAGACGCTTCCCGCCACCTTGGCGACCTACCGCCGTTGAAGCTCGCATTTGTCGCGCTTTTCGCGCTGTGGTGGGTGCTGCTTCTGTTTTTTTATCTGTTTCCCGATATTGATATCAGCGTGAGCTGGTCATTTTACACCCGGTTGCCATGCGCACCCGGAGCGCCCGATGGCATAATCTGTGGCAGTTTTTTACACGCACAGGATAAAGCGCTTGGCCTTCTGCGCGAGCTGATCCTCTTTCTGCCCGCAGTCCTCGCACTGGTGATCATCTACCAGCTGATCAATGTATGTTCACATCACGGCGCGACTTTCGATGGATGGCAGGCACGACGGCTGACCGCCGCTCTGGCCGCACTCCTTATCGGTCCCGGGATACTGGTCAACTGGATCCTCAAGGAAATCTCCCACCGCCCGCGCCCGCGCAACACCGATCTTTTCGGTGGCCAGCACGCCTTCATGCCGGCGGGAGACTTTTCCGGAAGCTGCGTTTCCAACTGTTCGTTTGTTTCGGGCGAAGCGGCAGCCGCAGGGTGGCTGTTCTGCTACGCAGTTTTTATAATACCCAACCGACTCAAACTTCTACTGTCGCCGCCGCTGATCGCTGTTTCTGTTTCAGCCCCGGTGATGCGCGTCGCCTATGGTGGCCATTATGTTTCCGACGTTATCCTCGCCTGGCTGGGTGCTGTCGTCATTTTCATTGGAATACTTTATCTTTTTGAGGAAAAAGAAACTACGGGCATGAAACACCATTAAGGTGTGGGAATCGTTCCGCACACGGCAGCAGGTCTTGAGGACAGCAACACGCGCATGAAAATACTGGAACGCTACATACTGGCCCGGGTCGTCCGGATGTTTCTGGCAACGCTGTTGCCGGTGCTTGCGATCCTCTGGCTGACCCAGGTTCTGGGACGAATCGATCTCGTGACCGACAGCGGCCAGTCCATTCTCTCGTTCCTCAAACTCGCCACGCTGATCCTGCCCACCGTCATTCCGACCGTTCTGCCTTTCGGCATCGTGCTTGGCACAGCGCAGACGCTGACCACGATGAACAATGATTCCGAGCTTGCTGTCATCGATGCCGCCGGTGCGCGCCGGTCGGTCATCTATCGGCCGATCATCGCCTTTGCCATAGCGCTGTGCGCCTTTTCCTTCGTTCTGGACAACTATATCGAGCCACGCTCCCGTTCGGAGGTCCGCTCCCTGATCGCATCGGTTTATGCCGATCTGCTTTCCACCGTGATCGAGGAAAAAACCTTTCGCGAGATCGAGGACGGGCTCTACATTCAGATATCCGAACGGCTTTCCGGACGTGTTCTCAAGGGCCTGTTCGTGGCCGATTACCGCGAGCCGCAAGACTCTTACATCTACTATGCCCGCGAAGGCGCCGTCGATGAAAGCGGCAGCCAGCTGATCATGAAAAACGGCCAGGTGCAGAGAGAAGACGCGGCCGGCAGTGTTTCGATCGTACAATTCGATTCCTACAGTTTCGACCTTTCTGAGCTGACCAGCGACCGCAGCGAAACATCACGCAAGGCTTCGGACCGCAGCCTGTCGTTCCTGCTCAATCCGGACACGACCGACCCGGACTATATGAAAAATCCGGCCGCCTATCGCGCTGAGTTGACGCGGCGGATGACCGACTGGATGTTGCCTCTGATCTACGCAATCTTTACCATCGTCATCGCAGGCGATGCACGATCCCACCGCGAACGTCGCATACCGCCGATGGCCACCGCGTTTATCGTGACGCTTCTGCTCCGACTGATGTCGCACTTTTCGGCCAATCGCGCGGAAAATGATCCGATGTTCGTGCCCATTTCCTATGCCATCGTCATCATCCTGCTGGTCGTCGGCCTTTATCTTCTGCTGAAGCCGCGCCGCGCCCGCAAGAAAGGGCCATTGGTCGAACGATTCTACGCGGCGATATCAAGGCTGCGCCGGCGCCACACACCAAACGGCGGAGAAGCAGCATGATTTTCTCCGTTCTCGGCCGTTACTTCTTCACCCGCTATGTCGTGACCGTGGCATGGTTTCTGTTCGGCGTCATGTCGATCATCTACCTGATCGATTTCAGCGAGGTGATCGGCGATATTTCAATCGAAGCCGGTCAGGGCATGACCGACGCGATGGTGATTACCCTTCTGCGCCTGCCCTACATCCTCCAGCAGACGATTCCCTTTATCGCGCTGTTTGCGGCAATGGTCGCGCTGATTGCGCTCAATCGCCGCAATGAGCTTGTGGTTACCCGCGCTGCGGGCATTTCGGTCTGGCAGTTCATCCTGCCCTTCGTCGTCGGCGCCACCCTGCTCGGTGCGACAAGCGTGCTGGCGCTGAACCCGCTTGCATCCTGGACTCAGAAAAAGGCGATGGGACTGGAGGCGGCGGGCCACAGTCAAGACCACACGGTGCCATGGCTGCGCCAGCAGACGGATGGACAGGATACCATTATCGGCGGCCGCGGCATTGCCGAAAACGGAACCGAACTGTTGCAGGCCGTTGTCATCTATTTCGGTGATGAAGGACAGCTCACCAAACGGCAGGATGCCAAAAGGGCCGTACTGGACAATGGCTGGTGGACGCTCTACGACGTGACGGAAGTCGAAGTCGGCGAATTATCCACACACAAAGACGAGGTACGCGTCAAAACCAATCTGGATGAGGATTTTGTCCAGCAGAATCTCGTGCAGCCCGACCTTGTCAGCATTTTTGCGCTGCCGCGACAAATCGAACTGGCGCGGCGGTTCGGAATGTCAACCAAGGCTTTGGAAACTCAATATAATTATCTGTTATCACTTCCTTTTCTTTTGGTAGCTATGACGTTAATCGCAGCAACTGTCTGTCTCAAGTTTTCGCGTTTTGCGCAGTCGCCTGCTGTTATTTTGGGTGGAATCCTGTCCGGGTTTCTGCTTTATGTGACAAGTGTACTTGTAAAGGCGTTTGGCAGTAGCGGAGTTTTGTCGCCGCTTCTATCGGCCTGGATTCCGGTGGTCGTGGCGATGGCATTGGGCTTGACTATTTTATTGCATCAGGAGGACGGCTAGTGTCCCGGCAACGTAAGAGCAAATTGCGCCTTGCCGGGCTTCTGGTTCTTGCAAGCGCGCTGACCCCGGTCGGCCTTCTGGCAACGCCCGCCGGCGCGCAGGAAGATCTCGGGATTTCCGCACCAGGCGATGATTCCGGGCCGATGCTGCTGACAGCCAATGAGCTGGTCTACAATCACGATACCCAGAAGGTTTATGCGCTCGGCGGCGTGCAGATCTATTATGCCGGTTACCGCATGGTCGCCGACAAGGTGGAGTACGACCAGAAGGCCGGCCGATTGATGGCCTATGAAGGGATCGAGGTAATCGATCCCGACGGAAATCACCTGCGGGCCGAAAAGCTCGACGTTACAGACGACTTCGCCAATGGCTTTCTCGACGCGATCAGCGTGCGCACACCGGACAACATCGCGGTTGCCGGCGAACGCGCCGAACGCGTCGACGGCAACAAGATGATCCTGGAAAACGGCGTCTACACGGCCTGCATCCCCTGCGCCGAAAATCCCGAGAAACCGCCCTTCTGGCAGATCCGGGCACAGCGCGTGATTCAGGACGGCGTCACGCACACGGTCCGTCTCGAAAGCCCGCGTTTCCAGCTCCTCGGGCACACGATTGCGCGCCTGCCGTCAATCACGGTCCCTGACCCGAGTGTGAAGCGCAAGCGCGGCTTCCTGTTTCCCTCGATGAGCATTGCCGAAAATCTCGGTGTCGGGTTTTCCCTGCCCTATTATATCCCGATTTCGCCGAGTTCGGACGTCACCTTTACCGGTACCGGTTACACGGAACAGGGGTTCCTGGTCGAGGCGGAATACCGCAAACGCTATCGCAACGGCGAACATACGCTGCGCTTTGCCGGCATTGACCAGCAGGGCAGCGACCGGTTTTCCAGCGGCACCAGCGATGCCAATGCCGACGGCCGCGCCCTGATCGCCTCCACCGGCCAGTTCCAGATCAATCCGCGCTGGGTTTTCGGCTGGGACGCCATGATCCAGAGCGACAACAATTTTGCGCGGACCTATTCGATCGAAGGCCACGACGACAAGATCTTCAACAATCAGATATATCTTGAAGGAATCGGGGAGCGCAGCTCGCTTTCGATCAAGGCGAATTATTTCGATGTTCAGGACGCCGACAGCTTCAATGCCGCGGAAAGCAAGCAGGCGATCGTGGTGCCGGTTATCGATTACGATTATATCGCACCGGAGCCGATCTTCGGCGGACAATTGTCCATCACCAACAACCTGACCAATATCGTCCGAAGCAAAAACGACGTTAAGCCGACGAGCGTGAATGACCGCTTCCTCGGTCTTGAGGGCAACAATACCCGCCTGACCAGCGAAGTGGAGTGGAAGCGGACCTTTACCACCGATGAGGGCCTGCAGATCACACCGCTTCTGGCCGCGCGTGCCGATGGCTATCTTCTGAATGTCGATGACCCCGACCAGATCAACGGCGGCGCCTATTCCTATCCCGGCAATTTCGTCGATGAGGATGCGGCCGCCCGCGCCATGGTGACCGCAGGTCTCGAACTCAAATATCCGCTGCTGATCAGCAACAGTTTCGGTTCGCATATCCTGGAACCGGTCGGCCAGGTGTTCATACGCCCCGACGAACAGCATGCCGGCGGCCTGCCGAACGAGGACGCGCAGAGCTTCGTCTTCGATCCCCTGACACTGTTCGAGCGCGACAAGTTTTCCGGTTTCGACCGCGTCGAAGGCGGTACACGCGCCAATATCGGCTTCCGCTATCGTGGCGTTTATGATTCCGGCATACTGGTCAACGGCCTGTTCGGACAATCTTTCCAGCTTGCCGGCCGCAATTCCTATGCCTCGCCCGACCTTGTCGGTGTCGGCATCGACTCGGGCCTGGAATCGTCGCGCTCCGATTATGTCGGCGCCGCCGCCGTCAGCTTCCCCTTCGGCCTTTCGCTGACGGGTGCCGCGCGTTTCGATCAAGAGGATTTTTCGCTTGCACGAACCGATGTCGGTATCGATTTCAGATCGCACCGGTTCGATACCGCGCTTGATTATACCAATATCGCAGCCCAGCCGGGCTATGCCTATGAAGAGCGCAACAGCGAACTGAAATCCACCAGCACGCTTCGCCTGAACGAGAATTGGGGAATTTCCGGTTCCCTGACCTATGACCTCGCCAATAATGTCGTCACCAATCGCTGGGTCGGCCTGACCTATGAGGATATCTGCACGATTTTCTCGATCACCTACGAAGAAGACTGGGACGACAACAACCGCGAAGCCGTCGACTGGACGATCGGCGCACGTCTGACGTTCCGCACACTCGGCGACATCGTTGTCGGCAACGATTCATTCGAATAGACCCGACAACCCGTTCTATCCGATCAATGCCTTGCTTTTGCCCCTAAAATGGACAAAACATTGCCATCGAGTTCTGGGCATGGGTCGGTGGATGACATGCCCTTGTAGGAAACAGACACCTTATCGGACCGCGCCTTGGGGGGAGCGGCAAGATGGCGCCGTGAAAGCTTATGGCAAACGCCGCGCCCGCCGGAAGGCCGTATCGATGCCGCACGCAGACCTGACGGGAGCGTGGGGCTGTTGAAAGGAAACAATATGACTGCCGCGAGATTTTCAGTGACCGCATTTGCCGCCGCCATGATCGCCACGGCAAGCATCGTGGGCATTGCCCCGCAACCCGCCTTCGCCAAGACCGTCGACATTGCGGTGATCGTCAACAACGTGCCGATCACCAATGACGACATCGCCAAGCGCCGGAACCTGCTTCGGCTGATGGGCACGAAGGGCAATCTCAACGAAAAAGCCCGTGAGGCGATGATCGATCAGGCGCTGAAACAGTCGGAGATTGCGCTGCGCAATATGTCCGTCACCCAGCCCGAAGTCGATGCGTCCTTTGCCAACTTCGCCAAGAGCAACGGCATGTCCGTCGCCCAGATGAGCAACATTCTCAATCAGGCCGGCGTCGGGGTCGATCATTTCAAGTTCTACATTGCCGTCTCCATGAGCTGGGGCCAGCTTTTGCGCGCGCGCTATGGCGGCAGCACACTGCTGCCTGACGACGAGTTCATCGCCCAGCTTGAAGAAGCGGAGAAGGAAGGCAAGAAGCCGGAAACCACCGAATACCTGCTGAAGCGGATCGTTTTCGTCGTACCGGAGAAGGAACGCGGCTCGTTGCTGGCCAAGCGCAAGCGCGAGGCTGAATCCGCGCGTTCGAAATTCCCCGGATGCGATCAGGCCATTTCGTTTGCGGCCACCATGAACGACGTGACCGTCCTTGACTATGGCCGTTTCCTGGAGCCGCAATTGCCGGCCGAATGGAAGGACGCGGTGAGCAAGGCCACGGGCAATACGACATCGGTCAAGACAACGCCGTATGGCGCCGAATTCCTGGCGATTTGCGAGCGCGAAACCACGTCGGACGATTACGCGGCCCGGCTGGTTCTCAGCGCCAAGGAAGACTCTGCCGACGCCGATACGGAAAGCGAAAGCAAGCGTTACATGGATGAGCTGAAGAGCAAGGCCCAGATCGTCACGCCGGGTAAATCCTGATTGCCCCGGACATGAAGACCAATCTGCCACTTGCTCTTTCTCAGGGCGACCCTGCCGGCATCGGCCCGGAAATCGCCCTGAAAGCCTGGTCGCGACGCGACGAGACCGGGATTGTGCCTTTCGTCTATCTCGGCGACCCGCGCATTCTCCAGGCCCGTGCCGCCATGCTTGAGCTGGATGTGCCGGTGCAGGTCTGCGCCCCCGAAGCGGCCTGCGATACGTTTCATGCCGCCCTGCCGGTTTTCGCGATCGACGCGGCAACGCCTGTTGCTCCCGGCAAGCCGGATCCGGCGACGGCGGCCGGAACGATTGCCGCAATCGAAACCGGTGTAAAGCTCACGCAGCGCGGCAAGACCGCAGCACTGGTGACCAATCCGATTGCAAAATCCGTTCTCTACAGTTCGGGCTTCGGCTTTCCCGGCCACACCGAATTCCTGGCCGAACTTGCGCGTCGCGAGACCGGGACGCAATACCGTCCGGTGATGATGCTGGCCTGCCCGGCGCTGCGCGTGGTTCCGGTCACCATTCACATTCCGCTGTCGGACGTCCCTGCCGCGCTTGACCAGGCGCTGATCATCGAAACGATCCGGATCACGGCCCGCGACCTTGCCGAGCGCTTCGCCATCAAGGCCCCGCGGCTGGCCGTTGCCGGTCTGAACCCACATGCGGGCGAACAGGGCACAATCGGGCGTGAGGACGAAGAAATTGTCCGCCCGGCGCTCGATACGTTGCGCGCCGAAGGCATCGATGTCGTCGGTCCCCTGCCCGCCGACACCATGTTTCATGCCAGCGCGCGGGCGCGATACGACGCAGCGATCTGCATGTATCACGATCAGGCGCTGATTCCGGTCAAGACGCTCGGTTTCGAGCAAGGCGTCAACGCGACCCTCGGCCTGCCCTTTGTCAGAACGTCGCCGGACCACGGCACGGCTTTCGACATTGCCGAGCGCGGCATAGCGGATCCGCGAAGCCTTGAAGAGGCGCTGAAGCTTGCAGCCGCGCTGTCCGGCGGAAAGCAGGATCGATAATGTCCCGGATCGACGATCTTCCGCCGCTGCGCGAGGTTCTTGCGGCGCACGAACTGAATGCCCGCAAGGCGCTCGGACAGAACTTCCTTCTGGACCTCAATCTGACGCAGAAGATCGCGCGCACGGCAGGCGCGCTGGAAGGCGCCCATGTCGTCGAGGTCGGGCCCGGCCCCGGCGGCCTGACACGGGCCATTCTTTCTCTCGGGGTCAGGAAACTGACGGTGATCGAGCGCGATTCGCGGTGCCTGCCGGCCTTGCACGAGATTGCGGCGCATTATCCCGACAGGCTCGAGATCATCGAAGGCGATGCGCTGACGGTCGACTATGCCGCCCTTGCCGGCGGCCATCCGATCCGCGTCATTGCCAACCTGCCCTATAATGTCGGCACGCAATTGCTGGTGAACTGGCTGCTGCCCGATGACTGGCCGCCCTACTGGCAGTCCCTGACGCTGATGTTTCAAAAGGAAGTCGCCCAGCGCATTGTTGCCGAGCCCGGCAGCGCGCATTACGGCCGGCTTGGCGTGCTTGCCGGCTGGCGTACAGAGGCGAGGATCGCTTTCGACGTGCCCCCGCAGGCTTTCACGCCGCCGCCGAAAGTGACGTCGAGCGTGGTCCATCTTGCGCCGAGGACACAACCGATTGCCGTGACGGCTTCAGCGCTTGAAAAAGTCACCCAGGCAGCCTTCGGTCAGCGCCGCAAGATGCTGCGGCAAAGCCTGAAGGGGCTGGGTGGCGAGGCGTTGCTTGAAAAGGCCGGAATCGATCCCACCCGGCGTGCCGAAACGCTGAGCGTTGCCGAATTCTGCGCGCTTGCGAGCGCGCTCTGACATCCTTTACTCCGACAGCAGCGCGTCGACGTGATGGGGAATCACGCTTTCATATTCGCGCTTGGCCCGCTCGGCCCTCAGGATCGACCGGACCAGATCATAGGCATCTTCAAGGTCGTCATTGATGACCACATATTCGTAATCGCGCCAGCGTGAAATCTCGCCGGTCGCGTTCTTCAGCCTGACGTCCATGGCCGCCTTGCTGTCTTCCGCGCGGGCCAGGAGCCGCGCCTTCAACGCCTTCATCGACGGAGGAAGCACGAAAATGCCGACGACATCGCGCGGCAGCGCCTGTTTCAGCTGTTCCGCACCCTGCACGTCGATATCGAAAAGCACATCACGCCCGGCCGCAAGCGAGCGCTCAACGGCGGCACGCGGGGTGGCGTAGAAATTGCCGTGAACCTCGGCCCATTCGAGAAAGCCCCCTTCATCGCGCCGTTTGATGAATTCGTCCGGCTCCAGAAAGAAATAGTGCACCCCTTCCTGCTCGCTTTTGCGACGCGGACGGGTGGTCGCGCTGATCGACAGATCGATCAGCGGATCTTCAGCGAGAAGCCGCCGTGCAATGGTGGATTTTCCCGCACCTGAGGGGGCGGCCAGCACCAGCATGACGCCGCGTCGGTTCGCAGTCTGGTTTTCTGCCATGGGGTTACTCCAGATTCTGGATCTGCTCGCGAAACTGGTCGATGACGGTTTTCAGTTCAAGGCCGGCCGCCGTCACTGCAACTGCATTCGACTTCGAGCAGATCGTATTGGTTTCACGATTGAATTCCTGGGCCAGAAAATCCAGCCGCCGCCCGCAGGGGCCGCCCTTTTCCAGAAGCGCGCGCGCTGCCGTGACATGGGCACTCAGACGGTCGATTTCTTCCTGCAGATCGGCTTTGGTTGCCAGCAGCACCGCTTCGGCATAAAGCCGGTCGCTGTCCAGCGAGGGCGCGGCATCAACCAGCCTGCCGACCTGTTCGGAAAGCCGCTCGGCAATTGCGGCAGGCGTGCGTGACGGATCGGCCTCGATTGTTCCGGTCAGTTCGGCAATCCTGTCGATCTGCCGGCCCAGAACCGCAACGATCTTTTCGCCTTCTTCGCCGCGCATGGCGCAAAGCCGGTCAAGCGCGACATCCAGGTCACCGAGGATCATGCCATCGCGGGTTTCCAATGCCGCGCTGTCTTCCTCACCCTCGCGAAAATCGGCAATGCCGCGCAGGCCGAGAAGGCCTTCCAGCGACAGCGGTTTGTCGTCGAGAACGTCACCCAGTCTCGCCTTGAGATCGAGAACCGCCTGAAGAGCGGCTTCATTGACAACCAGTTCGAGCCGGCTTTCAGCCAGCGTGATCGAAAGCGCAACCTGGACATTGCCGCGCGAAAGCCGCTCGGCAAGGCGTTTCCTGACATCCGTTTCGAGATGATCGCTGCCCTGCGGCAATCTCAGCCTGACATCGAGCCCCTTGCCGTTGACGGCCCTGAGTTCCCACGTCCAGCGATAACGCTGCCAGTATCCGTCACTGCGTGCAAAGCCCGTCATCGATTGCGGCTTCATAAGTTGCTCTCCTGGCAATGTGCTGACCGAAAGGCCGTTTGCGGCGCAACCTACAGCATTTCGCGGCCTGCGGTAAGCGGCAGGTTTGAGCACAGCTTCGACGCGTCAGTCGCTGCCCCGCTCGGCCTCGATCCGGCGCCAGCGGCGCACATTGGCATTGTGCTCATCCAGCGTTCTGGCGAAGGCATGACCACCGCTGCCGTCGGCAACAAAATAAAGGTCATCCGTAAGCGCAGGATTGGCAACCGCCTCCAGCGCGGCCTTGCCCGGATTGGCGATCGGCCCCGGCGGCAGGCCGCTGATCTGATAGGTGTTGTAGGGCGTTTCCTTGTCGAGATCGGACCGGTAGATCGGCCGGTCGGACGGTTTGCCCTCGCCGCCAAAAAGACCGTAGATCACCGTCGGATCCGACTGCAGCCGCATTCCGCGCTCGAGCCGGTTGAGGAACACCGCGGCAACCTGCGGGCGTTCCGAGGCAATGCCGGTTTCCTTCTCGACGATCGAGGCCAGCGTAACGAAGTCTTCCTTGTTATCGATGGGCAGTCCCTGATCGCGTTTCAGCCAGATTTCGTCGATCAGCTGCTGCTGGCCTTCGCGCATCTGGTCGATGATTTCCGTGCGATCCGTCCCGCGCGAGAAACGGTATGTCTGCGGCATCAGGCTGCCTTCCGGCGGCAGTTCTTCCGGCAGATCGCCGCTCAGGTTGGGGTCGGCTGCAAGCCGGTCGAAAACCTCCTGAACGGTGTAACCTTCGGGAAACGAGATGCTGTAGAGAATGGATTTTCCCGATTCGAGCAAGGCCGCGATATCCGCCATCGAGGAACCGGCCTTGATCTCGTAATCACCGGCCTTCAGCGTTTCGCCCTCGCTGCGAAGGTGGGCGGCCGTGACATAGCGGAATATCCGCGAATCGCTGATGATCCCGTTGCGTTCGAGGTCGCGCGCAATCGTTGAAACCCCCGCGCCTTCCCGCACCGTAAATTCGGCATTCACCGTCAGCGGACCGGGCTCGTCATAGCTCGATTTCGCATAATAATAGATACCGCCGACCGCAACAGCGCCCAGAACCAGCAACGTCATCACGAAGTTCAGGAAGATCACGAACTGGCTCTTCGCCTTTTTCGAGCGTCGAACGGGTTCGGGCACCCGCTCGGGCCGCAATGCTTCCTTGGCAGATTTCGGCACAATCGGACGGCGGTCGTCGTTCGCGCCATCGCCGTTCTCACGCCCGTTATCCTGATCAGAACCGCGCACCGGTACCTCTTTTCAAACAGCTTTGCCACCGCGCCGCAGCGCGTAGCGAAATTTATAAATGCCCCCGGCCGGCCTGTATCCCGGCCGGTCGCGGCGATAAATCGAATTCGAGATCGAAGCCGTTGAACCTAGATAAAAAAACGGCCGCAAAATGTCAGCCGTTTGTTTTTCTCATCCACAGTGACTGTGTCGGACTTGTGCTGACGTCAGCCGTTGTAGCGGCGCAGCACCAGAGACGCGTTGGTGCCGCCGAAACCGAAGGAATTCGACAGCGCCACATCGATATCGCGCTTGCGGGCCACCTTGGGCACGAGGTCGATTGCGGTTTCGCGCTCGGGATTATCGAGGTTCAGCGTCGGCGGGGCGACATTGTCGCGGATCGCCAGGGTCGAGAAGATCGCCTCGATCGCACCGGCAGCCCCCAGCAGATGCCCGGTCGCCGATTTTGTCGATGACATCGACACCTTGTCGGCATCATCGCCGAGCAGCCGTTCTACCGCGCCAAGCTCAATCGTATCGGCCATGGTCGAGGTGCCATGGGCATTGATATAGTCGATATCGCCGGGGGTAATGCCTGCCCGTTTCAAGGCCGTTGTCATGCAGCGGAAAGCGCCTTCGCCATCTTCGGACGGCGCGGTAATGTGATAGGCATCGCCGCTCAGCCCGTAGCCGACAACTTCGGCATAGATCTTGGCGCCGCGGGCCTTGGCATGTTCAAGCTCTTCGAGCACGACAACGCCGGCGCCCTCGCCCATGACAAAACCATCACGATCAACGTCATAGGGGCGCGAAGCGCGTTGGGGATCGTCGTTGTAATCCGTCGACAGCGCCTTGCAGGCGGCAAAGCCGGCCAGAGCCAGGCGGCAGATCGGCGATTCCGTGCCGCCTGCAACCATGACGTCGGCATCACCGAAGCCGATCAGACGGCTTGCATCGCCAATGGCATGCGCGCCGGTCGAGCAGGCGGTGACAACAGAGTGATTTGGGCCACGCAGCTTGTGGCGAATGGAGACCTGGCCGGAAGCGAGATTGATCAACCGTCCCGGAATGAAGAACGGCGAAACCCGGCGCGGACCGCGGTCGCGCAACGTGTAGCCGGCTTCGACAATACCATCGAGACCGCCGATACCGGAGCCGATGAGCACGCCGGTCGAAATCTGGTCGTCATCGCTTTTCGGATGCCAGTCGGCATCGTTCAGCGCCATATCGGCAGCAGCCATCGCATAGGTGATAAAGGGGTCGACCTTGCGCTGCTCTTTCGGTTCAAGCCATTCATCGGCATTGAACGTGCCATCGCTGCCGTCGCCCAACGGGATGGAGCAGGCAATCCTGGCCGCCAGATCATCCGTCTCGAAAGCTGTGACCTTGCTTGCGCCGTTACGGCCTTCCAGCAAACGTGACCAGGTTACTTCGGTTCCGCATCCCAGCGGCGTTACCATACCCAAACCGGTGATTACTACACGCCTCATTGGTGGATCGCCCCTTCTTCAATTTTATATCGGACCGGCCTTCGGCAAAGCCCGATCGCCGCTGTCCCAGTATAGCGGCTTCAATATCCTGAAACGGAGCCGGTCGCATCAAACATGTGACCAGCGCCTTTCCGGCAGTCAGCCCCGATCAAACCGCACCGTCGGCCAGATTGCAAAAACCGGCAGAGGTCGAATGCGGTGTTCAGGACAAAAAAATGGCCCGTTTGACCGGGCCGATCAAGGCGGTATTCAGGGAACCCCCTGAAAACCGCCCGTCAATTTCTTTCGATCAGGCCTGAGCCTTCTCGATAAACTTGATAGCGTCGCCCACGGTGAGGATGGAATCGGCTGCATCGTCGGGAATTTCGACACCGAATTCTTCTTCGAAGGCCATAACCAGCTCGACGGTGTCGAGCGAGTCTGCGCCCAGATCGTCGATGAAGCTGGCGCTTTCAACAACCTTGTCGGCGTCAACGCCCAGGTGATCAACTACAATTTTCTTAACGCGTTCTGCGATATCGCTCATGTCGGTATCCTCGACCTGTCTCAAGTTCGATGGAATGCCCAGGGCATCCTCTGAAGTTAACGCCGCCGGCCCTCTTTTTCCGTTCAAGAGATGCGGCAGCAAACATGTGAACCAAGGCCCACTATGGAAAACCCGGATCAACCGGGTTTCGTCCGCTGGACTGTTCTTGGCAGTCCCGGCCCGCTTACCATGGTTTGTTCACGGCGCAAAGCCCAAAAAGCGCCGGTTTACGGCAAGTAAGGGCATTTCGCCGCCCCATCCCCGCCTAAAACGGCCCTTGTTCAGACCATCACCATGCCACCATTGACGTGCAGGGTCTGGCCCGTCACATAGCCAGCCTCATTGGAGGCAAGATAGGTGACAGCGGAAGCGATATCATCACCGCTTCCCATGCGTTTCATCGGCACGGCGGAAAGAATGCCTTCCTTCTGCTTGTCGTTCAGCTTGTCGGTCATCGCCGTTTCGATAAAGCCCGGCGCCACGCAATTGACGGTGACGTTGCGGGGTGCAACTTCCTGCGCCAGCGACTTGGAAAAACCGATCATTCCGGCCTTGGCGGCGCAGTAATTGGCCTGCCCCGGATTGCCGGTAACGCCGACGATCGAGGTGATGTTGATCACCCGGCCGAAACGGCGGCGCATCATCGGATGCATGATCGCGCGCGTCAGCACGAAAGCGGCCGTCAGGTTGACATCGAGTACGCTTTCCCAGTCCGCATCGCTCATGCGCACGAACAGGCCGTCGCGGGTGATGCCGGCATTGTTGACCAGGATATCGACGCCGCCGAGATCGGCTTCGGCCTTTTCGCCAAGCGCCTTGACCGCATCGCGGTCGGAAAGGTCGGCGGGCAGCACAAGGGTGCGTTCGCCAAGCTCTGCGGCCAGCGCCTCAAGCTTTTCCGCGCGGGTGCCGTGGAGCGCGACGGTGGCGCCCTGTCCGTGAAGCTGGCGGGCGATCGCTTCGCCGATGCCACCGCTTGCGCCTGTCACCAGCGCCTTGCGCCCAGTCAGATCCAACATATCAAAACCTCGTCCGGTATTGTTCGCTTCATCAGGCCCGCACAGCGCAGACCGTTCTCAACTTATCTCAAACCTCAGCCCTTGATGGCCTTGAGTACGCCGTCGATATCCGCCGGTGCGCCGACGGCGACACCGTTCAGCGCCCGGTCGATACGCCGCGCCAGACCGGTCAGCACCTTGCCGGCGCCGATCTCGTAGAGCGTTTCTACCTCGTTTGCCGCAAACCAGCTCACCGTTTCGCGCCAGCGCACACGGCCGGTCACCTGCGCCACCAGCAGGCTGACGATCTCCTCGGGATCGGTCACCGGCTCGGCACGCACATTGGCAACAACCGGCACAACGGGCGAACCCTTGCGGACATCCGCCAGCGCTTCGGCCATCGCGTCTGCGGCAGGCGCCATCAGCGAGGAATGGAAAGGTGCCGAGACCGGCAGGAGCAGCGCGCGCTTTGCGCCCTTGTCGCTGGCGATTGCCACGGCCTTTTCAACACCGGCCTTTTCACCGGAGATCACCACCTGGCCGCCGCCATTGTCATTGGCGATTTCGCACACACCGGCAGAAGCGGCCTCGCTGCACAGCGCCTCGATGTCTTCGAACGACAGGCCGATAATGGCGGCCATCGCGCCCTTGCCCACCGGAACGGCCTTCTGCATGGCATTGCCGCGAATGCGCAGAAGCCGGGCCGTGTCGGCAAGCGAAAACGTGCCCGCAGCGCACAGCGCGGAATATTCGCCCAGCGAATGGCCGGCGACATAGGAAATGTCGGTCTTCAGGTCGAGACCCTCGGCCTCCAGCACGCGGACAACGGCAAGCGAAACGGCCATCAGCGCGGGCTGCGTGTTGGCGGTCAGCTGCAGTGCATCTTCCGGCCCTTCCCAGATGGTCTGCGAAAGCTTTTCGCCGAGCGCATCGTCGACTTCCTCGAAAACCAGCCGGGCGGCGGTGAACTCATCCGCCAGCGCCTTGCCCATGCCAACGCTCTGACTTCCCTGTCCGGGAAAGGTAAATGCGACTGTCATCTGTGGCCCCTTAGCCAATCATTTCGTGTTCAACGGCGCGGCCTTCTGCCGGTCCACGCCGGAAATGCAACTCCATTTGACGTTTCATCCGCCTGTGTCAATAGCCACGGCACTGCATTGGCCGGCGAATTAACACGTAAAAATCGCCGCCGGCGCTTGCTCTTAACGTGCATCCGGTTACATTCGGCCGCAACCCGCCAAACTGACTTTCAAGGTAAATCTATGAAAACCAATAGCTTGGGACGCACCGGAATCGAAGTGTCCGAAATCGGCCTGGGAACGATGACATGGGGTTCGCAAAACAGCGAAGACGAAGCCCATGCCCAGATGAACTATGCCGTGGAAAACGGCGTGAACTTTTTCGACACGGCCGAACTCTATCCCGTCACGCCGCTGAGCGCGGAGACCTATGGACGGACCGAGGAATTCATCGGCAGCTGGTTCGAGAACCGCAAAAAGCGCGACGACATCATTCTGGCAACCAAGATCGCCGGCTCCGGCCGCCACTGGATCCGCGACGGCAAGCCGATCACGCCGCAGACGATCCGCACCGCCCTCGACGCCAGCCTGAAACGGCTGAAGACCGATTATATCGACCTCTATCAGATTCACTGGCCCAATCGCGGTCATTTCCACTTCCGCAATTCCTGGACCTACACCCCTTACGGCCAGGATCGCTACCAGAGCCATATCGACATTGCCGAAACGCTCGACACGCTGAACCGGCTGGTCAAGGACGGCAAGATCCGCGCCATCGGCCTGTCCAACGAAACCGCCTGGGGCACGATGCGCTATCTCAACCGCGCCGAACAGTGCGACCGGACACGGATTTCGACCGTTCAGAATGAATACAGCCTGCTGTACCGCCATCACGATCTCGATATGGCCGAGCTGGCCTATTATGAAGATGTCGGCCTTCTGGCGTTCTCGCCGCTGGCGACCGGCCTGCTCTCCGGCAAATATCGCGGCGGCAAGATCCCGCCCGGTTCACGCGCGTCTATCCAGCCGGAACTCGGCGGCCGGCGGCAGGCGCAGCAGGAACCGGCGGTCGATGCCTATTGCGCCGTGGCCGAAAAGCACGGTCTCGATACCGCGCAGATGGCGCTTGCGTTCGTGCTGTCACGGCCGTTCGTTACAGCGGCACTCATCGGGGCGACCTCGATGGAACAGCTGAAAAACAATATCGCGGCGGCCGACATCACGCTTTCCGACGACGTGCTTCACGATATTGCCATGGTGCATCGCGAATTCCCGATGCCGATCTGAGCGAAAAACCGGCGAAACATTGTTTCTGCGGGTGCGCGCACCATATGCATTGCGCACCACCGTACGTTTCGCCGGTTTTCAGCCGGCCTGGCAATGACAGGGACCGGAATTGGATTACATCTACGTTACGCTCGGTCTCCTCGGCCTTTATTTCGGTGCTGAATGGCTGGTGAGCGGCGCGGTCGCCACGGCCCGGCGCATCGGCATTTCTCCGCTTGTCGCGTCTCTGGTGATTGTCGGCTTCGGAACCTCGCTGCCGGAACTGCTGGTCTCGGTGCGCGCAGCACTGTCCGGCGTGCCCGGCATCGCGCTCGGCAATGTCGTCGGTTCCAACATTGCCAATATTCTGCTGATTGTCGGCACGGCGGCCGTGATCTTCCCGATTTCCGGGTGGGACCGCAGCGTCAGGCGCGATGCGGCGACCATGGTCGCCTCGGCCGTCTTCCTGTTTTTCCTGGTCCAGTATGATGTGATCGACCGCATTGCCGGGCTGGCCCTTCTGGCCCTGCTCGCACTCTATCTGCTGCGCACCTATCTGTGGGCGCGCAAAGCCGGGGCCGCCCTCGATGACGACGTGGACGTCGAGACCGATGCCATGCCGGTCTGGAAGATGGCGCTTCTGATCATTGCCGGTCTGATCGTCCTGCTCTTCGGCGCGGAATTCCTGATTCGCGGCGCCACCGAACTTGCCGTCCACTTCGGCGTGTCCGATGCCGTGATCGGACTGACCGTCGTCGCCCTCGGCACCAGCCTGCCGGAACTGGCCACCGCCGTCGTCGCCGCCACCAGACGCCATTCCGATGTCGCCATCGGCAACGTCACCGGCTCCTGCATCTTCAACACCCTCTGCATCCTCGGCGCCACCGCAGTCATCGCCCCGCTTCCGGTATCCGACGGCTTCGCCACGCTCGACGTGCCGGTGATGCTGGCAGCGAGCGTGTTTTTTGCGGCGATGCTGTTTTTCGCGCCAAAATTTCACCGGGCGACGGGGGTGGTGATGCTGGTGGCTTATGCGGGGTATATTAGCTTTTTAGTGTAGGAACGTGGACAGGATGACCAGTCTTTGTAAGCGACAGGAATGGGTATATAGAGAAATGACTACTCAGATTAGACATCCTTGGCGCAAACGAATAGCCACGTTTTGTAAAGCGAGAAAAACTTGATTTGGAGTAACGCGCCACTTGCACACTAGGTATCGATATCCTATTAGCAATAAGGGCTTGCAGATAGATTTTGCTGTTGTTGGTTCGGCGACAGTTGATATCAATGTGAAGGCCACTGCCTACACATTCCTTGCGGACTGCCATCCGTAAATACGCTAATTTGGCGAACGAGTATCTGCAAGCCCCTATGTCTGATATCAAAAACCTGAAAGATGCTAGAACGCTTCCTCAGTTTGCAAGAGTACTTGGGCTGCAAGGGGAAACGGTAACGTATGCCCTTTATTGGTATAAGCAAGAAAACCCTTACAAGTACTTTCCAATACCTAAGAAAAATGGCGGACGTCGCCTAATCGCGGCACCGAACTCGCGCCTTAAGTTGCTTCAAAGAAAACTCGCAGAACTACTCGCTAGAATTCAGGCCGAAATGGAGGGCGCCAGAACAACAAAATCAAGGGTCCTTTCGCATGGCTTCAAGAAGGGCTCCTCGATCATTACGAATGCCGCAAATCATCGCAACAAACGATGGGTCTTCAACATTGACCTGAAGGACTTCTTCCCGTCAATCAACTTTGGTCGCGTGTTTGGATTCTTCTTGAAAGATCGGAACTTTGCCCTCGATCCTAAGATTGCCACAGTGATTGCGCAGATTGCCTGTCATCACAATGAACTTCCGCAAGGCAGCCCGTGCTCGCCCGCGATATCGAATCTTATTGCCCATGTTCTTGACATCAAACTAAACAAGTTAGCCCGTAAACATCGGTGCACTTACACGCGCTACGCCGACGACATCACCTTCTCAACCAATGAAAAGGAGTTTCCGGAGGCAATCGGTCGTCTTGTACGAGGAAGCAAAGATAAATGGGTGGCCGGTGATGGCTTACTGGCTTTGGTCTACAGGGCAGGCTTCAAAATTAACCACGATAAGACCCGGATGCAGCGCCGGGATTCGCGGCAAGATACGACCGGGTTAATCGTCAACCAAAAGCTCAACGTTCGACATGAATACTATAAGCAGGTCCGGGCGATGTGCCATCACCTTTTCACTCACGGATATGCATATTCTGGGGTCAGGCACAAACCGGTGAGCAACGACACAATCGACGGAATGCTGACATTCATTCATCAGATTCGAAAAATCCGGAGCCCTACTCTCGCCGCAAATGACCCTGCTGACTTTTTCAAATTGGAGCAGCCAGGCTTCTCAAAACTTTATGGGCGCTTTCTCGACTACTGCGCTTTCCATGGCATGCTAAGGCCAACGATAATCTGCGAGGGCAAGACAGACAACATTTACCTGCTATCTGCGATCAAGCGTTTGGCACCTAAATTTCCGGCACTGATTGACACCGAACAAAAAGTTCCAATGAAGATTCAGTTCTTCAACTATAGATCGCTTACCGCGATGTTTCAGGAACTGTCTGGCGGCGGAGATGAAATGTACAAATTGATGAAAGGCTTCCGCGAGCGGATGAAGCCTTTCAAGCAAGTTGCCAGCCACCCAGTCATCATGGTTGTAGACAACGACAAGGCATCAAATGGAATCTTTTCTTACATTAGTGCCGTACAGAGCGGAGCGCCCGTCAGCAGGCTTGATCCCTTCCATCATGTCTTCGACAACCTCTATGTCGTTCCTGTTCCAACGACCAAGGGCGTGGAGGCAATCATAGAGGATCTTTTTGACCCTATGGTTATGAAGTCGATCAACGGCAGGACGTTCAATCCTAGCAACAAAAAATTCGACCTCACCAAATTCTACGGCAAAAACGAGTTCGCCACCGACATCGTCGCGCCTGAACGCGAAACGATTGATTTCACCAAATTCGAGCCAATGCTGCGGGCTTTCACAGATGTCATTGCCGACTATGAGGCCCGTCGCGCGGCGATGCTCAAATTGACGCCGGCAACTGCGATGGGTCCGTGAACATCGCAATTTCAAACTTGAGACGAAAACCTCGCCCCCACATCGTGCGCGCAAAACAGCCCCTTGCATTCCCGCCAAAAATGCGTATAAGCACGCCAATCCAAAGGTCCGGTCTTCAGGCTGGTGGCTGAACGGAGGGCCGGTTTCGGGTTTGGGCAACGCTTTGTTTCCCGCCGCAAACCGTCTGGCATGTAAAGTATGCCCGCCTCCCGTGTCGCCGCTCTCGACCGTCTCGATCAAACGCTTTTCTTGCCGGGCTTGGCCCTCCAGGAGCAGTCGTTGAGGCTTAGCCGCCGAGGTCCGGAACAAGGGTAAATGCAAGAAAGGCAATTCAACATGGCACTTTATGAACACGTGTTCCTGGCCCGCCAGGACATCACGGCGCAGCAGGTTGACGGCATCGTCGAGCAGTACAAGGGACTGATCGAAGAGCACGGCGGCTCGGTTGGCCGTATCGAAAACTGGGGCCTGAAGTCCCTCACCTACCGTATCCGCAAGAACCGCAAGGCGCATTACGCGCTGATGGACATCGACGCGCCGGCTGCAGCGATCCACGAAATGGAACGCCAGATGCGCATCAACGAGGACATCCTGCGTTACATGACCATCAAGGTCGACGCACACGAGGAAGGCCCGTCCGCGATGATGCAGAAGCGTGACCGCGACGACCGTCCGCGCCGCGATGGCGGCCGCGACAACCGTGGTGACCGCGGCGATCGTCGTCCGCGCAGCTGATTGCGAGATTAAGGAGTTAAAATCATGGTAGCTATCGCCTCCATCCCGACGCGTCGTCCGTTCAACCGTCGTCGCAAGACCTGCCCCTTCTCCGGCGCCAACGCTCCGAAGATCGACTACAAGGACGTTCGTCTGCTGCAGCGCTACATTTCCGAGCGCGGCAAGATCGTTCCTTCCCGTATCACGGCCGTCAGCCAGAAGAAGCAGCGTGAACTCGCCCGCGCCATCAAGCGCGCCCGCTTCCTCGGCCTTCTGCCTTACGTCGTTTCCTAAAGATTCCGGTGGGCGGGGCAGGCTTTCGCGCCCCTCGCCCTCCTCATTCTCTGCGTCATCCTCGGGCTTGACCCGAGGATGACACAATCGAGATTGGCTCCGGCGCGGTGGGCGCGCAGCAGCCTCATAAATAAAACCCAGGTTGAGAACGGCACACACGGCAGCCTTCTCTAACTGCTCGCAGGGCAGGACAGCGGATGAAAACACTTGATGCAAAGACATTGCTGATTGGCGCGCTTGCCGGCGTTGCGGGCTTCATGCTTGCTTACGCGGCGAGTTTCAATGCGCTGTTTTCAACGCTGCTGTCGGCCGCCTCCGCCCTGCCGATCCTGATTGCCGGCCTTGGCTGGGGCAATTTTGCCGCCCTCGCCGCGATTGTTGTCGCCGGCGGTCTCGGCGCCCTCGTTGTTTCGCCGTTTTTCGCGCTTTACACGCTTGCCATCACGCTGGTGCCGGCCGGCTGGCTCAGCCATCTCGGCAATCTGGCACGTCCGGCAAGCGAAATCGGCGGCCCCGACGGGCTGACGGCATGGTATCCGCTGTCCGACCTGCTGCTGCATCTGTGTGCCATCATCACGCTGGCGCTGATCATCCTCGGCGTCGTCGCCGGTTATGGCCCCGATGCAACCGGCGAGCTGATCGACGCCTTCGTCGAAGCGCTGACGGTGCAGAACCCGGAAATTGCAAACGATGCCGCGCTGATTGCCCAGTTCAAGTCGATGTTCGTGGTGATGCTGCCGATCGTTCAGGGCGCAACCTCGGTCATCCTGCTGTTCGTGGCCTATCATTTCGCGACCCGGATCGTGATTTCCTCGGGCCTGACGAGCCGGCCGCGCGAGGATGTCGCCCAGTCGCTGCGCATGCACCGCAATGCCATCTTCGTTTTTCTTGCAGCGCTTGTTGCAACCTTCTTCGGTGGAACCATAGCACTGGTGGGAGCAGCCTGCCTCGGCGCATTCGGCGGCGGCTTTCTTCTGGCCGGCCTTGCCCGCATGCACCTTGCCGCGCGCGGCAAGAGCTGGGCCGTGCCGGTTATCATCCTGTCCTATCTTTCGCTGATTTTCACCTTCCCGGCCCTGATCTTTGTGGTGATGGGTCTTCTTGACACACGGCGGGCCATTGCCCTTTCACCGGATGCAACACCGCCGAACGATGACGACAATGAAAGGAACAATCCATGGAAGTAATTCTGCTTGAACGCATCGCCAAGCTTGGCCAGATGGGCGAAACCGTCAAGGTTCGCGATGGCTATGCCCGTAACTACCTGCTGCCGACCGGCCGTGCACTGCGCGCCAACGACGCCAACAAGGCCCGTTTCGAAGCCGAGCGCGCCGTGCTTGAAGCCCGCAACCTCGAGCGCCGCAACGAAGCCCAGAAGATTGCCGACACGCTGGACGGCAAGTCCTTCATCGTTGTCCGCTCCGCCGGCGAAACCGGTCAGCTCTACGGTTCGGTTGCCACCCGCGACATCGTTGAGATCCTCGGCGACGAAGGCTTCACGATTTCCCGCAACCAGGTTGTCCTCAACCACCCGATCAAGACCGTCGGTCTGCACCGGGTCGAAATCCAGCTTCACGCTGAAGTCTATGTCACCGTCGAACTGAACGTTGCCCGTACGGCCGAAGAAGCCGAACGTCAGCTCAAGGGTGAAGACCTCACCTCCGCCGACGCCATCTACGGTGTCGACGAAGACGCCCTGCGTCCGGAAGACTTCTTCAACCCGGATGCCGACTACGACCTCGACGACGAGGAAGAAGAAACCGAAGCTTCCGCTGAGGAAGACGGCGAAGAGGAAGACAAGAACGCCTGATCGGCGTCTCCTGCTTTCGACATGTTTGTGCCCGGTCTCTCACAGGAGGCCGGGCATTTTTGTGCTATCGTGTGATTGGCCGGTGTCGATTCGTGTCAAGGTGCCCGGCCCCGTTTGGCGCCATTTGACGCTGAACAATGCCGATGACCTGTGAATTGATGTTGAGAACCCGCGTGTGATGTGGCAGCGGGTGTGTTTGCAGCATCAATCGTCTATGCTCCAGCGAACCGTTTTCAGACCTTCGGAAAAGATCAACCATGAATGACATTGCGCCGTCCCTTTCGTTCCAGGCATCCGGTGCCCCGCAGGGGCGTGAAGCGCCGAACAATCTGGAAGTCGAACAGGCCCTTCTGGGCGCCATCCTCGTCAACAACAGCGCCTTCTACCGCGTTTCCGACTTTCTGAAGCCCGAGCATTTCTACGAGCCGCTGCATCGCAAGATCTACGAACTGGCCGGCGATACGATCCGCATGGACAAGATCGCCAACACCATCACGCTGAAGACTCATCTGCCCTCCGACATGAAGGTCGGGGACCTGACGGTGGCGCAATATCTCGCGCGTCTGGCCGCCGAAGCCGTCACCATCATCAATGCCGAGGATTATGGCCGCACGATCTACGATCTGGCGCTCCGGCGTCAGCTGATCGAAATCGGCGAGGATATCGTCAACACCGCCTATGAAGCGCCGATCGACCTGCCGCCGTCAGAGCAGATCGAGGACACCGAGCGCAAGCTGTTCGCGCTGGCTGAAACCGGCCGCTACGAAGGCGGGTTCCAGTCCTTCGAAAACGCGGTGACCATCGCTATCGACATGGCCAGCAAGGCGTTTGAGAGCGACGGCCATCTCTCCGGCATCTCGACGGGCCTCAACACGCTCGATGCCAAGATGGGCGGGTTGCAGCGCTCCGACCTGATCATCCTTGCCGGACGTCCGGGCATGGGCAAGACCTCGCTTGCGACCAACATCGCCTGGAATGTCGCCTCGGCCTACGAGCCGGAAGTGCTGCCCGACGGCACGATCGAGGCGAAACAGGGCGGCGTTGTCGCCTTCTACTCGCTCGAAATGTCCGGCGAACAGCTCGCCACCCGTATCATTTCCGAGCAGACGGAAGTGTCGTCCTCCAAGATCAGGCGCGGCGATATCACCGAGGCCGATTTCGACAAGCTGGTCGCCTGCTCGCAGACCATGCAGAAAGTGCCGCTCTATATCGACCAGACCGGTGGCATCTCCATTGCCCAGCTTTCCGCCCGTGCGCGTCGCCTCAAGCGCCAGCGCGGGCTTGATCTGCTGGTGGTCGACTATGTGCAGCTGATGACCGGCTCGAAAAAGGCCGGCGACAACCGCGTGCAGGAAGTGACCGAGATCACCACCGGCCTGAAAGCGCTGGGCAAGGAGCTGAACGTTCCGATCATCGCGCTTTCCCAGCTTTCCCGTCAGGTGGAAAACCGCGACGACAAGCGCCCGCAGCTTTCCGACCTTCGCGAATCGGGTTCGATCGAGCAGGACGCCGACGTGGTGCTGTTCGTTTATCGTGAGGAATATTACGTCCAGAACCTCGAACCGCGCGATCCGGACGATCCGGCCTATGACGAGTGGAAGATGAAATACGAGAAGGTACGCGGAACCGCCGACGTGATCATCGCCAAGCAGCGTCACGGACCGACAGGCACCGCCAACCTCGCCTTCCAGGCCGCCTATACGCGCTTTGCGGATCTTGCCGATCCGTCCTACTCCAGCTTTGACGAATAGGCATGGGCGACACGGCGTAAGCGCGCTATAATCGCCAAAATTTTGCAACAAACGGCGATTTCATGTCTGATTTTTCGAATGAACCTGTTGAAGAAACGCTTGCGGAGGGGGAAATCCCCTTCGAGGCGGCGGCTGCCCGTCTGACGGTTGATCTCGGCGCCATCGTGAGCAACTGGAAGACCATGCGTGCGCTTTCCGGCCGGGCGCGCACGGCCGCCGTGGTCAAGGCCGATGGTTACGGCCTCGGCATCGAGGATGTCGGCGAGGCGCTTTATGGCGCGGGTGCGGCGGATTTTTTCGTCGCCGTTCCGGAGGAAGGCGCAACGCTTAGACGGTTTGCGCCGGATGCCCGCATCTTTGTGCTTTCCGGCATGTGGCCCGGCACGGAGGAAGTGTTTTTCGAAAACGATCTCGTCCCGGTGCTTGCGAGCAGCGAACAGCTTTCCTTCTTCTTCGCAGCTGTTGCCGAATTCGGCGATTATCCGTGCGCGCTCCAGATCGATACCGGGTTCAACCGGCTTGGCCTGACGGTGGAGGAAGCTCTGGCGCTGGCCGGCGATGTCTCGCGGCCGGCGAGTTTCGAGCCGGTCCTCATTCTCTCGCATCTCGCCTGCGGCGATGATCCGGCCTCGCCGATGAACAAGGCGCAACTGGAATGGTTCCGGATCGCCGCATCCGCCTTCGAGGGCGTGGAGGCCAGTCTGTCGGCCTCTGCCGGCATTTTCCTTGGACCGGACTATCATTTCGACCTCACCCGGCCCGGCATCGCGCTTTACGGCGGCGATTCGCAGGCCGGCACCTCGAAACGGCTGCGCCCGGCGGCAACGGCCGAGGCCCGGATCGTCCAGATTCGCGAGGCCCGGGCCGGTACGACGGTGAGTTACGGGGCAACCTGCAGGCTTGGCCGCGACAGCCAGCTTGCAATCGCGGCGTCCGGCTATGCGGACGGCTACCACCGGTCGCTCTCCGGCTCCGGCGTTCCGTTGCGTGATGCCGTCAGCGCCGGCGGTTACGGTTCTGTCGCCGGTTACAAGGTGCCGATTGCCGGGCGCATCACCATGGACATGACCGTTTATGATGTGACCGATGTTCCCGAAGGCGCGATACGGGTCGGCGACTATATCGAACTCATCGGCCCCAACCTTCCGCTGGACGAAGCGGCCACAGCAGCCGGCACGATCGGTTATGAATTGCTGACCGCCCTTGGCTTGCGCTACCGTCGCCGTTATATCCAGCCGGACTGACGCGTTTTTCCGGACAAAGAAGAGACCTTGGCCAAACCGAAGACCCAGTTCATCTGCCAGAATTGCGGCAGCATCCATCCCCGCTGGGCGGGTCGGTGCGATGCCTGCGGCGCCTGGAACACGATCGTCGAGGAAAACCCGACGGCCGGTATCGGCGGCGGCCCGGCCCGCGCACCGAAAAAGGGCCGCCCCGTCGCGCTTGTGACGCTCGATGGCGAAAGCGAGGAAGCCCCCCGCATTGCCAGCCGGATGGCCGAACTCGACCGGGTGACGGGCGGCGGTTTCGTGCGCGGCTCGGCCGTGCTTGTCGGCGGCGATCCCGGTATCGGCAAATCCACGATCCTGATGCAGGCCGCCGCAGCCCTTGCCCGCCAGAACCAGCGCGTGATCTATGTTTCCGGCGAAGAGGCCATCGCCCAGGTGCGCCTGCGCGCAAAACGCCTTGGCGCGGCGAATGCCGAGGTCCTGCTTGCCGCCGAAACCAATGTCGAGGACATTCTGGCGACGCTTGCCGAAGGCCCCCGCCCCGATCTGGTGATCATCGATTCGATCCAGACGCTGTGGTCGGATCAGGCCGAGGCCGCGCCCGGCACGGTGACGCAGGTGCGCACCGGGGTGCAGGCGATGATCCGCTTTGCCAAGCAGACCGGAACCGCCATGGTGCTGGTCGGCCATGTCACCAAGGAAGGCCAGATCGCAGGCCCCCGCGTGGTCGAGCACATGGTCGACGCCGTGCTCTATTTCGAGGGCGAGCGCGGCCATCACTACCGTATCCTGCGGACCGTCAAGAACCGATTCGGCCCGACAGACGAGATCGGCGTGTTCGAGATGGGCGACACCGGCCTGCGCGAGGTTGCCAATCCGTCGGAACTGTTCCTGGGCGAACGCAACGACAAGGCGCCGGGGGCTGCCGTTTTCGCCGGCATGGAAGGCACGCGACCGGTTCTGGTGGAGGTGCAGGCGCTTGTCGCGCCGACATCGCTCGGCACGCCGCGCCGCGCCGTCGTTGGCTGGGATTCGGCCAGGCTTTCCATGATCCTGGCGGTTCTGGAAGCCCATTGCGGGGTTCGGCTCGGCAATCACGATGTCTACCTCAACATCGCCGGCGGCTATCGCATCACCGAACCGGCCGCCGATCTTGCGGTGGCGGCAGCCCTGATTTCATCACTTGTCGGACTTGCTCTCCCGGTCGATTGTGTCTATTTCGGCGAAGTCAGTCTTTCAGGCGCCATACGGCCGGTCACCCACGCCGCACAGCGACTGAAGGAAGCGTCAAAACTCGGGTTTTCGCGTGCGGCTCTGCCGGCCGGTTCGGCAGAAATTGCGTCAGCGAATGTAAACGGGTTAAAAGGACTGGAATCTCTACCGGAACTTGTGGCCGATATCGCCGGCCGCAGACCGGAGATGGTATCGGATGACAGCGACTGATCTGTCCGCCAGAGGAACCGATCGGTCGCAGGTGCGGGCTTATCCCCCCACGAAAAGCGGAGCAATGCATGCCACTAACCCTGTTCGATCTGATTGTTGTCGGCGTTGTTCTGTTTTCGGCACTACTTGCCATGGTGCGCGGCTTTTCACGGGAAATCCTGTCGCTTCTCGCCTGGGGGTTGTCGGCGGTTATCGCCTATTTTACCTATCCCTGGCTCGCACCGAGCCTTGAGGGCTTTCTCGGGGATGCGCGCCTGGCCATGGCCGGCGCCTTCGCGATCGTTTTTCTGATTGCTCTCGTGCTTCTTTCACTGGTGACCACGCGTTTTGCGGACTATATTATCGACAGCCGGGCCGGCGTGCTTGATCGTTCGCTCGGTTTTGTTTTCGGGCTGGTGCGCGGCGTGCTGATTCTGGCCGTCGCCGTGGCGTTCTGGAACTGGCTGGTCGGCGATGCGCAAAGCCCCGACTGGATCAGGAATGCGAAGTCCAAGCCGGCGCTCGACATGCTTGCCGCCAAGCTGGAATCCTATCTGCCCGGCGGCGGAGAATTGCAAACCTACCGCAGTCGCGATGAGACGCAGCTGCTGGCAATGGTCGATGGTAACGTAATTTTGAAATTTCCGCCGGATTTCCGGCCCAATGACATGTAGTCTGAAGCCCTGTTTTCGGACCAGCCCTGCCCCAGCCAATTGCGGATCATGCGATGAACACCTGTTTTGACGATCATGATGATTTCAGCCTTGATGACGATACGCTGCACGAGGAATGCGGCGTTTTCGGCGTTCTGGGCCACCCCGACGCAGCCGCACTGACGGCGCTGGGCCTGCATGCGCTTCAGCATCGCGGACAGGAAGCCGCCGGCATCGTCTCCTATGACGGTCAGCAATTCCGTTCCGAACGCCATCTGGGCCTCGTCGGCGACCATTATACCGACCCGGCCATGCTGGAGAGCCTCAGGGGCTCGATGGCGATGGGCCATGTGCGCTATTCCACCACGGGCGGCACGGTGCTGCGCAATGTCCAGCCGCTTTTTGCCGAACTCGGCGTCGGCGGCATTGCCATTGCCCATAACGGCAATTTCACCAATGGCCTGTTCATGCGGCGCAAGCTGATTTCCGATGGTGCGATCTGTCAGTCGACCTCGGATACCGAGGTTGTTCTGCATCTGATCGCCCGTTCGCGCGCCAAGACATCGTCGGACCGGTTCATCGACGCCATCAGCCAGATGGAAGGCGGTTATTCGATGATCGCCATGACCCGCACCAAGCTGATCGCCGCGCGCGACCCCACCGGCATCCGCCCGCTGGTGATGGGCGAGCTGGACGGCAAGCCGATCTTCTGTTCGGAGACCTGCGCGCTCGACATCATCGGCGCGAAATTCGTGCGCGACGTCGAAAACGGCGAGGTCATCATCTGCGAGGAGCAGCCGGATGGCTCGATTTCCATCGATTCGCGCAAGCCCGCGCTGAAACAGCCCGAACGGCTGTGCCTGTTCGAATATGTCTATTTCGCCCGTCCCGATTCCATCGTCGGCGGCCGCAATGTCTACCAGACTCGCAAGAACATGGGCATCAACCTGGCGCAGGAAGCACCGGTCGAGGCCGATGTCGTCGTGCCGGTGCCCGACGGCGGCACGCCGGCAGCCATCGGCTATGCGCAGGAAAGCGGCATTCCCTTCGAACTCGGCATTATCCGCAACCATTATGTCGGGCGCACCTTCATCGAGCCGACGCAGCAGATCCGCGCCTTCGGCGTCAAGCTGAAGCACTCGGCCAATCGAGCCGTGATTTCCGGCGCCCGTGTTGTTCTGATCGATGATTCCATCGTGCGCGGCACGACCTCGGTGAAAATCGTGCAGATGCTGCGCGAGGCAGGCGCGAAGGAAGTCCACATCCGCGTTGCCAGCCCGATGATCTACTATTCCGATTTCTACGGCATCGATACGCCGGACCGGGACAAGCTTCTGGCCAACAACCACGAAACGCTGGCCGACATGTGCAAGTTCATCGGCGCCGATTCGCTGGAATTCCTGTCGATCGACGGGCTCTACATGGCCGTCGGCGGCGAGAAGCGGAACAATGCCCTGCCGCAGTTCACCGATCACCAGTTCACCGGGGATTACCCGACCCGCCTGCTCGACAAGGAGCATGAGGGCGAGTTTTCCAAGATCGAGCTTCTGGCCGGCAATGGCTGAAGCCTGAACATATCGGAGGGGGGACGCATCATGAGCAAGACACTCGAAAACCGTCTGGCGGTCGTTACCGGCGCATCGCGCGGCATCGGCTATTTCACCGCGCTGGCGCTGGCGCAACAGGGCGCGCATGTGATTGCCTGCGCGCGCACGGTCGGTGGTCTCGAAGAACTCGATGATGCAATCAAGGCCGACGGCAATGGCTCGGCAACGCTGGTGCCGATGGATCTTGCCGACATGGGCGCCATCGACCGCCTCGGCGGCTCGATCTTCAAGCGCTGGGGCAAGCTCGACATCATGGTGGCCAATGCCGGAGTACTCGGCGTGGTCTCGCCTCTGGCCCATCTGGAGGCCAAGGTTTTCGAACAGGTGATGGCCGTGAACGTGACCGCCACCTGGCGGCTGATCCGGTCGCTGGAGCCGCTGCTGCTGCAATCCGATGCCGGACGCGCCGTGCTGATTTCCTCGGGCGTTGCCCACACATGCCGGCCCTTCTGGGGCGCCTATGCCGCCTCCAAATCCGCTGTCGAGGTGCTGGGGCGGACATGGGCCGGCGAAACCGCCCACACGCCGATCAAGGTCACCAATTTCGATCCCGGCCGCACCCGCACCGCCATGCGCGCGCAGGCAGCCCCCGGCGAAGACCCGATGACGCTGCCGCATCCAAGCGAGGTCGCCGCAAAGATCGTGCCGCTGACCAGGCCCGATTATCAGGAAAGCGGCAAGCTTTTCGTGTTCCGGGAAGACAGGCTGAAGGATTATCGACTGCCGGAATAGAATTTCTGCACAATGGGGGGAATGAGATGGCGAGCTGGCTCAACGAACCGGCGGAATGGACGGCAAAGGACGACACGCTGGAGCTGGTGACGGACAAGGCCACCGATTTCTGGCGCAGGACGTTTTACGGTTTCACCCGCGACAGCGGCCATGCCTATCTTGCGCCGGTCACCGGCGACTTTTCCGCCAGCGCGACCATGACCGCCGCATACGAGACGCTTTACGATCAGGCCGGGCTGATGCTGCGCATCGATGAAACCCACTGGATCAAGGCGGGCATCGAATTCACCGACGGGCTGATGCATTTTTCCACCGTCGTCACCCGCGATGTGTCCGACTGGTCGGTCATTCCGCTGCATGCGGCAAATCCACAAACGCCGGTTTCGATCCGCATCACCCGGCATGACGACGCGGTGCGCGTGCAGTTTCATCTGGGCGACGGGCAATGGCAGATGGCGCGGCTTTGCCCCTTCCCTTCAGCCGATGCCCAGGTCGGCATGACCGCCTGCACGCCGGAACGGGCCGGCCTGAAAGTGCGTTTTACCGATTTTTCGGTGGGCGCGCCGATCTCGCGCGAACTTCACTGAGCGGCATCGGCCTTGCTAAGCCGCCACATCAGAGCGACGCAGACCGCCAGCAGGACGAAAGCGGAGAGGCTGACTGCCCCAAACCCGATCCCCGCATAGAGCGCGCTCATCAGCAGCGGACCGACGAACACGGCAATATAGGTGGCGGTGGTGTTCAGGCCGATCAGCGTGCCACGCGCTTCCGGCTTGCGCAGCGCCAGCAGCAGCACGGTCAGGTTCAGGCCGAAATGGTTGAAGATGCCGAGCAGGAATGTCGCCAGAAGCGACAGCCAGAAAGACCGGGTCGCCAGAGCAAGTGACAGATAGACCAGTCCCGATCCCGCTAGAAACAGGGGAAACACTTTCGCCGGCCCGATCCGGTCGACATGGCGCGCCAGAGCGCCGCCGAGACCGAAACCAACGCCATAGGCCATCACCGCAAGGCTGGCCGCAGACGCGCTGATGCCAAGCACATCGCGCATCCGCAGGCCAAGAAGTGCGTAGGTCCCGTAAAACACCGTCATGAACAGAAAACCGGTCGCAAGCATGCTGACGACGCCGCGGACACGGATCACCGCGCGGCGGCTGTGGCTCTCACCGCTTTGCACCGGCGGTTGCTTGTCAGCCGTGGCGGCGAAGACCACACAGGCCAGTCCGGCCAGCATGGCAAGAACGCCATAGGCCAGACGCCAGTCGAGAACATCGCTGAGCAGGGCCGAAAGCGGCACCCCGACGATCAGCGCAATCGACCAGCCGGACAGGACAAGGCCGAAGACACGCGTTCCCTGCCCCTCAGGCGCCGAGCGTACGGCCTCGGAATAGATCGCCGGCAACAGCACGCCGGTGGCAACGCCTGCCAGCGCCTGAAACACGGAAAGCGTCTGCCAGCTATGGCTGAGCGCCGAGCCTGCAAAGCCGCCCATGAGCAAAAAGGCGGAACCGGCCAGCACCGGTCGCATGGCGTAGCGGTCAATCAGACCGGACAGGAAAAAGGCAGAGAATGCGGCAGCAGCACCGAAGGCGGAGATCGCCCGCGCCACGGCAACCGGTTCCGTTTTCAGCGTCGCGGCGACATCGGCAAGGATCGGCCCGAGAATGAAGGAATTCGCGCCGACCAGGAAAACGCCAACGACCAGCGCCGCCAGCCGCAGGCGGAGAAGCAGAGGAGATGGCACGGGAAAACCTATGCGTGGTGATTCACTTTATCCATTATCGGCGATCACCGGCCACAATCAACTGCGCGCCGTGACAACTGTCATTTCTGCTGTTGCGCGATCCAATCGTGATCGGGATGGTTTTTGAAGCGCCATTTGCGCATCGGCCCGGCCATCACGTTGAGATAATACATCTCGTAGCCATGCGGCGCGCCGCAGGGGTGATGACCCTTCGGCACCAGCACCACGTCGCCGTCATGCACGGCCATCGTCTCGTCCAGTTCGCCGTCCTCGGTGAAAACCCGCTGGAAGCCGAAACCCTGTGGCGGGTTCAGACGGTGATAATAGGTCTCCTCCAGATAGGTCATCTCGGGAAAATTATCCTCGTCATGCCGGTGCGGCGGATAGGACGACCAGTTGCCGGCCGGCGTGAACACCTCCGTCACCAGCAGGCTGTCGGCGATATCGCGATCCTCCATCGCAATCGGATGAATGAAGCGCGTGTTTGAGCCCTTGCCGCGCTCTTCCAGCCCGATATCGTCGATCACCTGCGCCTTGTGCCCGCCCTTGCCCGGCGCCGAGCAGACGGCCAGCGTGCAGTCGGTTGCAGCCATGGCGGACCAGTCGCTGTGATCAGGCACATAGACGGCAGCCGGTTTTTCACGCTCGAACACATTCATGCGCTTGCCAAGCCTGCCGAAATCTTCGCCGGCACCGGAAATTTCCGCCTTGCCCTCGATGAGGACGAGTATCACCTCGCGGTCGCCGGTTTCCTCGGAAACGCTTTCGCCTGCCGAGAGGCGGTAAAGCCGGAAGCCGACATAGCCCCATCCGGCGCTTTCGGGTGTGATGTCATGAACCTTGCCGCGGGTTCCGTCGGGTTTGACCAGTAGTCGGCTCATCGCTGTCGTCTCCTCGTCGTTTTCGTTATCGCAGACCGGCCTCAAGCGCCGCCGCTTTCAGCGCCTTCAGTCCCATGCTCTGATACCGGAAGGGGTTGCGCACCGCAGGGTCCTGTTCGGCCTCGATCACGATCCAGCCGGAATAGCCGTGTTCGGCGGCGACCTTCAGCACCGATACAAAGTCGACAATCCCCTCATCATCGCCCGGAACGGTAAAGACGCCGCGCCGCACGCCTTCGAGAAAGCTCAGCCCCTCGTCCGCCACCTGCTGCATGATCGCGCCGCGCACATTCTTGGCGTGGATATGGGCGACGCGGCCCATATGGCGACGGGCGAGCGCCACCGGATCACCGCCGCCAAAGGCCGCGTGCCCGGTATCCAGAAGCAGATGCACATCCGCTCCCGTCAGCGCCATCAGCCGGTCGATTTCCTGTTCGCTTTGAACGATCGTGCCCATGTGATGGTGATAGACCAGCGCGATGCCGTCTTCGGCGCAGTAGGCCGCGATGGCGTCGAGTTTGCGGGCGAAGTCTTCCCAGGCGCCATCGTCAAGCACCGGGCGGTTGCCAAGCGCCACAGCATCATTGCCGTGGATCGCATTCGAGGTCTCGCAGACGATGCAGACCTTCGAACCCTGCGACTTCAAAAGATCGAGATGCGGACGGATTGCCGCCTTCTCGTCTTCCACCGAATGGGCGAGCAGGTTCAGCGAGTGCCAGCCGGACACGAATTTCAGGCCGTGGGCGTTGAGCACTGACGAAAGCGCCTCCGGATCGGTCGGGAATTTGTGGCCCTTCTCGATGCCGTCGAAACCGATTGCGGCGGTTTCGGAAAGGCAGGTTTCCAGCGAAATATCAGCGCCGAGGCTCTGGTCGTCATCATTCGACCAGGCAATCGGATTGGTTCCGTAAAGGATCATGGTTCACCCTTTCAAAGGCAAAAGAATTCAGTCGAAAGCGCGCTGGCGGGCGCGGTCTTCGAGATAGGCCTTGCGCGCCGCATTCACCGCGTCACGTTCGGACACTTCCGGCACGGCCACATCCCACCAATTGCCGCCGGCCTCCGTCGTGATCATCGGATCGGTGTCGATGACGATGACATGGCTGCGCTCACTGGATTTTGCGCGGGCAAGTGCTGCTTCGAGAGCGCCGATGCCATCGACCTTCTCGGCGATTGCGCCAAGGGCCGCGGCATGGGCGGCAAAATCGATATCGGCGGGCACCACATGGCGCGCGGTGTCGATCAGATTGTTGAAACTCTCGCCGCCGGTTGCCTGCTGAAGCCGGTTGATGCAGCCGAAACCGCGATTATCAAGCACCACGACCGTGATTTTCTGACCGAGCATGACCGAGGTCGCCAGTTCGGAATTCGCCATCAGATAGGAGCCGTCGCCGAGCATGACGATGACATCGCGTTCCGGCAGCGCCATCTTGACGCCGAGCCCGCCGGCAATTTCGTAGCCCATGCAGGAATAGCCATAGTCGAGGTGATAGCCATTGGGCTTTTCCGCCTGCCACAGCTTGTGCAATTCGCCGGGCAGCCCGCCGGAGGCGCAGACCACGATCGAATCCTCGCCGCTCTGGCGCTGCACCGCGCCGATCACATGCCCGTCGCTTGGCAACGCATTGCCGGAGGGTGCATCGGTTGCAGCGGCAACGGAAGCCATCCATGTTTTCTTCAGCTCGGGGTCGATGGGAGGAGCTGCGTGCGCGCCAAGCGTTTCGCCGAGCGCTTCGAGCGCCACGCGGGCATCGGCGACAAGCGACAGGGCATCGTGCTTGTAGCTGTCGAACGGTGTGACATTGATGGCGAGGATGCGCCGCGACGGATTTTTGAACACCGACCACGAGCCGGTGGTGAAATCCTGAAACCGGGTGCCGAGCCCGATCACCAGATCGGCGTCGGCTGCAATCGCATTGGCGGCCGACGAGCCGGTCACGCCGATGGAACCGAGGTTCAGCGGGTGACTTGCGGAAAGCGAGGATTTGCCGGCCTGCGTTTCGGCGACCGGTATCTGATGCTTTTCCGCGAAGGCTTTCAGCGCATCACTCGCACCGGAATAAAGAACGCCGCCGCCTGCGACGATCAGCGGACGCTTCGCGGCCCTGATCGCATCAATGGCGCGCGCCAGCGCATCCGCATCGGGCGCCGGGCGGCGCTGATACCAGATTTTTTCGGCAAAGAAGCTTTCCGGCCAGTCGAAGGCTTCGGCCTGCACATCCTGGCAGAAGGCGAGCGTGACAGGCCCGCAGCGCTCCGGGTCCGTCAGCGTGGAAAGCGCGCGCGGCAGCGCGGTCAGCAACTGCTCGGGACGGGTGATGCGGTCGAAATAGCGGCTGACGGGACGGAAGCAGTCATTGGCCGAAACCGTGGCATCGTCAAAATCCTCGACCTGCTGCAACACCGGATCGGGCGCGCGGCTGGCGAAAACGTCGCCGGGGATCAGCAGCACCGGCAGGCGGTTCACATGCGCCAGCGCGCAGGCCGTCACCATATTGGTCGCGCCGGGGCCGATCGAGGTGGTCACCGCCATGGCCTGACGCCGATTCTTCGCTTTGGCATAGGCGATTGCGGCATGGGCCATGGTCTGCTCGTTGTGGCCGCGCCAGGTGGGAAAGCTGTCGCGCACGCCGTAAAGCGCCTCGCCGAGGGCTGCGACATTGCCATGCCCGAAAATCGCCCAGCAGCCGGGAATGACAGGATCGCCATCCTCGTTCTTCTGGGCAATGAGATAGCGCACCAGTGCCTGTGCGGCGGTCAAGCGTATCGTTTTCATCAAAACGCCTCTTGTGTTTCATGCTGTTCGATCCGGTTTCGCGCTTCATCCCAGTAGCGGCAGAACCGGCTGTATTTTTCCGTCATTTCGGCCACGGCCTGATCATCGCCAATCGCGCCGGAAAGCCAGGCGCGCGCGGTTTCGGCAAAGATCGAACGGCCGACGGCAAAGCCCTTGACCAGCGGGAAGCGCGCAGCCGTGGTGAAGCTTGCGGCCAGTTCCTGCTCCGGCGCATCGAGGCCGAGCACCACGATACCGCGGGTGTGGCGGTCATTGCGCTCGATTGCGGCCGAGACATTGGCCCATGCGGCTTCGGAGGTCAGCGGTTCCAGCTTCCACCAGTCGGGATAGATGCCGATCTCGTAAAGCCGTTCGATCACCCTTGCCGCCGTCATATCATCGGTTTCGCCATGCTTCGATGACACAACCTCCATCAGGAATTCCAGACGGTTGCGGCGGGCAGCGGCAAAAAGCCGTTTCAGCGTCGCCTCCTGCTCGGCCTTCAGCGGCGCGTCGTCGTCCGGGTGGTAGAAGCACAGAACCTTAACGACATGCTCTGCCGGCCACTCGGAAAGCCCGCCGATATCCTCGCCAAGCTCGGGTTCGAGCGACAGCGGGCGCGAGCCCGGCCATTCCGTCGGGCGGCCGATCCACAGACCGGTTCCCGCCGCTTTGTAGAGCGCCGAACGGCCGATCCGATTGTCGCACAGGATCCCGTGACCGGGCTTGCCATCTGCAACGCTCAGCACGGCCTTCAGGCAAAGTTCCTTGAACGCGCTTATTCTGTCGGCCGGCGCGCCATATTGCTCCGCCATTTCTTCCAGCTGGATGCGGTGGTCAAAGGCAAACACCCGCATTTGCGGCCATTCGCCATGACGGTTGGTCGACCAGTGCAGCTGTTCCAGTGCCTTGTCCTTGCGCAGGGCCAGCGTTTCAGCGCCGTGCTCCAGAAAATATTCAAGCTCGGTCAGGCTCGGATAGGCCGGCGTGCAGCCGTGGCGGGAGACGGCAAACGCCCCGCAGGCATTGGCAATGGTCAGGCTTTCGCGCCAGTTGCGATCCGTCAGCCAGCCCTTCAGCAGTCCGGCCATGAAGCCGTCCCCGGCTCCCAGAACATTGAAGACCTCGATACGGAAGCTTTTTCCCGCAACGCCGCCATCGATATCGTCGGGAATATCGCCCTCGAAGGCGGAGGCGCCCTCAGCGCCGCGCTTCAGCACAAGTGTGGCGGCGCTCACCGTGCGCACATTCTTCAGTGCCTGAAGCGTATCCGTCGTGCCGCCGGCGATATGAAACTCTTCCTCCGTGCCGACGATCAGATCGAAAAGCGAGAGCGTCGATTGCAGCTTGGCGGTAACCTTTTCAGATGCAATGAAGCGGTTTTCGCCGTCGCCATGGCCGGACAGTCCCCAGAGATTGGGGCGGTAGTCGATATCGAGCGCGGTGCGGGCGCCATGTTTGCGGGCAAGGGTCAGCGCCTTCAGCACCGCCGCCTCGGTCTGCGGGTTGGAAAGATGCGTGCCGGTTGCCACCAGCGAACGGGTCCGCGCAATCAGCGCCTCGTCGATATCCGCCTCGCACAGCGCCATATCGGCGCAGTTCTCGCGGTAGAAGATCAACGGAAACTGTTCCTCGTCGCGAATGCCCAGGATCACCAGCGCTGACAGGCGTTCCGCGTCCGTCACCACGCCGGAGACATCCACGCCTTCGCGCACCAGTTCCTCGCGGATGAAACGGCCCATATGCTCGTCGCCGACGCGGGTGATGAGACCGGATTTCAGGCCGAGGCGGGCGGCACCCGTCGCCATGTTGGTCGGCGAGCCGCCAAGATATTTCTCGAAGGACAGCATATCCTCCAGCCGCCCGCCGACCTGCGCACCGTATAGGTCGACCGAGGAGCGGCCGATCGTGAGACAATCGAGTTCATGCATGCTCTAGACAGTGCCTCCAAGCGAGGATTCGAGTTCGACAAGTTCGCGCCCGCCCGCCATCAGGTCCTGCAACTGTTCGGCATTGATCTCGCCGCGTTTGGCGGTGCCAAGCGTCTTGCCGTGGTTGATGACGGTGAAGCGGTCGCCAACGGCAAGCGCGTGGCGGACATTGTGGGTGATGAAGACGACGCCGATCCCTTTTTTACGCACGGCATCGATGGTGGACAGCACATTGGCGGTCTGGCGCACGCCAAGCGCCGAGGTCGGCTCGTCGAGGATCAGCACGCGCGCGCCGAAGTAAACCGCGCGGGAAATGGCAACCGTCTGCCGCTCGCCGCCGGAAAGCGTGCCGACGGCCTGATCGGCAGAGCGCAGGTGGATGCCCATCCTGGCCATCTCCTCAACGGTGACCGCCCCCGCCCTCTTGTGATCAAACACCTTGATCGGGCCGATGCGCCGCTCCGGTTCGCGGCCCATCCAGAAATTGCGGGTAACCGACATCAGCGGGATCATCGCCAGGTCCTGATAGACCGTGGCAATGCCGGCCGCCATCGCATCGCGCGGGTCGTTGAAGGTGACTTCCTTGCCGTCGACCAGAATGCGGCCATAGCTCGGCTTGTGCACGCCGGACATGGTCTTGATGAAGGTGGATTTGCCCGCGCCATTGTCGCCAAGCAGGCAATGGCACTCACCGGCCATCACCGAAAGCGACACACCGGCCAGCGCGATGACGGGGCCGAAATGTTTCTCGATATCTTCGAGTTCGATCAGAGGTGCGCTCATGACTAGCGTTCTCCCGTGATGCGACGGCGGATATAGGTGTTGAGAATGACGGCCAGCAGCAGGATGACGCCGAGGAACACCCTGAACAGCGAGCTTTCGACGCCGGCGAAAAACAGGCCCTGCTGGACGACGCCGAAGATCAGCGCGCCAAGGGCCGCACCGATGACCGAGCCATAGCCGCCCGTCAGAAGCGCACCGCCGATCACGACGGAAATGATCGCCTCGAACTCCTTCAAAAGCCCGCGGTCTGCCGCCGCCGAGCCGAATTCCATCACCTGGCAGGTGGCGAAGATGGTGGCGCAGAACGCCGTCAGCATGAACATCAGGATCTTCACGCGATTGACCGGCACGCCGACATAGCGCGCGGCCTGCGCATCGCCGCCGGCTGCAAAGATCCAGTTGCCGAATTTGGTGCGCACCAGCAGAAAATGACCGAGAATGATGAGGATCAGCGCCCAGACCATCAGCATGGGAATGCCGTCGACCACCGGCTGACCGGCGCGGGGACCGGCAACGAAGGTCGCGATCATGTCATTGTCGGCAAGCCAGCGGAAAAACCAGCCGAAGACCTTGCCGCCGAAAAGCGACGCGACGAAATCGCCCTCCGCCGCCTCGCGCACACCGCCGATAATGGTCTTGCCGGTGGTCGAGATGGCGATGAAGATCGTCAGGCCGCGCAGGATGAACAGAAAGGCCAGCGTGACGATGAAGGATGGCAGGCCGGTGCGGATCACCAGAAAGCCGTTCAGCGCGCCGATGGCAATGGCGACGGCAAAGGCGGTGATGATCGCCGCCCACGCGGGCCAGCCCCATTGCACCGTCAAGAGCGCGATGACAATGCCGGAAAAGCCGATCATCGAACCGATCGACAGGTCGAACTCGCCCGCGATCATCAGCAGGCAGGCGCCCACCGCGATGATGGCGAACTGGGCGGACACCGTGCCCCAGTTGATGAAGCCTTCGGCCGAAAACATGCCGCTGTCACCGGCAATCGCGGCAAACAGCAGGAAAACCAGGATGGTGCCGCAGATGGAGCCGAGTTCCGGTCGGATCAGCGCCTTGCGCCAGCGCGGCACGGGGCGCATGCGCTCTTCGAGGATCAGTTCCTCGATCGGCCGGTGCGGCTTTTGGGATTGGGATTTGGACATCGATTTCTCTCCGCCACGCAGGCAACAGCTTCCCGTAACGGCGGCGCGGCGACGCGGCCTGCCGTGCCGGGTGTCTCAAGGGGCCGGCCAAGGCCGGAAAAGCCGCCGCGCGAAAGGGCCCGCGCGGCGACGCCATTGTCTAACGTCAGCGATACTGGCCGGCGTATTTCTCAACCAGTTCAATATTGCTGTCGGTGATGAAGCCGGGGCCCGAATTGATCGAGTTGCCCGGCATCACGCCGTAGCGAGCATAGTTGGTGAGAATGACCACCGGCAGGTAGCCCTGCAGGTAGGGCTGCTGGTCGATTGCGAAATTGACCGTGCCGGCCTTGATCGCATCGGCAATCCCGCTCGAAAGGTCGAACGTGCCGAAATAGATCTCGCCCGACTGGCCCATCTCGTCGAGTGCGGCAATCGTCGGCTCGGCGGAATTGGGGCCGAGCGTCAGGATGGCGCCGGTATCGGGATTGGAATTCAGATAGGCCATGACCTTCGACTTGACCTCGGACGGGTCCATGCCGCTGTCGATCATCTGCTCGCCGAGTTCGACGCCCAGACCATCGGCAAAGCCCTGGCAGCGCTCAACCGATGCCGGGTTGGTGATGTAGTGGTTGACGCACAGGAAGCTGTCGGCGCCCGACTCTTTCTTGGCGCGTTCGCCCGCCAGCTTGCCGGCCATATATTCCGGCTGACCGACATGCATCATCGCACCGAGCTGTTTCGACTGTTCTTCGGTGCCCGAATTGATGGTGATCACCGGAATGCCCTTGGCCACGGCATCCGAAACCGGCCCCGACAACACGTCAAAATCGGCAATCGTCACGATAATGCCATCCGGGTTGGACGCCGCCGCCTGCTGGACGATACGGCCCATATCGGCAAGGTCGCCGGTCGGCGGATTGCGGTATTCCACCTCCACATCCATCTGCTCGCCGGCGACATTAATGGCGTTCTTGATGGTGTTCCACCAGCTGTCGCTGTCGGGTGCATGCGAGATCAGAACGAAACGCTCGCCCTCGGCCTGCGCGGCTGCCGGCGCAAGGCCGGTCAGCGCGACGGCTGCGGCCGCCAGTGCAAGAAATCTGTTTTTCATGCTCAAGTCCTCCTCCTTGGATGAACCCGCCCCGACCTCCTCCCGGCAAGGGCAGATTTCAGTGCAGGAACGCAAAAGAGATCACGTTCCGCAGAAGGAATTTAAATTCCATTTTTTTGTTTTTGCAATATTTATTTTCCATTTTTAAGGTTTTCGCGGGCCGCGCCGACCGAGACGGCCAGCGAAATGGCAAGCGACAGCGACCCCGACAGCGCGCGAAACGCGCCGACATCGGGCTCGGCCACATGCAGCGTGGTTGCGCCAAGCTGCACCAGCGGGCTGGTGACATAGTCGGTGATGGCGACAAGGCCCGCACCACGGGCCCGGCCCGCCTCCGCAATTTCCAGCGTGCGTTCGGTATAGGGGGCAAAGGTGACGGCCAGCACGGCATCATTGGGCCGGATCGCATATTCCAGCCCCAGCCCGGCAATGCCCGTATGCAGCATGGCGGGAATATCCATCTTCTCGAAGGCATAGGCGAGATAGGAGGTGACGGGAAAAGCCCGGCGAAAACCGACAAGGTGAATGGTCTCGGCGCCCGCCAACATCTCCACCGCTTGGTTCAGCGCTTCGGTTTCGACCGATGTCAGCAGGTTTTCCAGCGAAAGCCGGCCGACCTCGACAAATTCTGCAAGCAGCGCTGCCGGACTGTCGGACCCATGATCGCGCAGCGAATCGATCCGCGTTGCATAATCCGGCCATTTGCGGGAATAGTCGCTGCGAAACAGCCGCTGCATCTGCGAAAAACCGGAAAACCCCAGTTCCTGGCAAAACCGCATGAACGCCGATGGCTGTACGCCCGCCTCGCCCGACAGTTCGGCGACCGTCGATACCGCCACCCGGTCGGGATTGGCGGCAACGAAATCGGCGCACTGTTTCAGCCGCTTGGGAAAGGCCGACGAACGCTCCGCCAGACGGGCGAAAAAGGCATCGATCGTATCGGGCGCCGCACTGGTGTGGCTGGGCATGGCTGGGCTCCGCTATTGCGCTTGACATATTCCACATTTGATGTTTTTAGAATTTTTATTCCATTTCATCAAGCGGCACAAGATCAGCCGCAGATGCGGAACAGCGGGAGGACATATGACTGTATCGATTGCACTTTTGGGTGCCGGACGCATCGGCCGCGTGCATGCGCGCGCCGTCACTTCGGTTGCCGGCGTCAGGCTCGCCGCCGTCGCCGACGCCAACACCGAAGCGGCCAACGAAATCGCCGCGACCTATGAAACCGGCGTTTCGACCATCGATGAGATTGCCAATGACAGCAGCATCGATGCCGTCATCATCGCCACGCCGACCGGCACGCATGCAGACCTGATCGAAAAATTCGCCCGCGCCGGCAAGGCGATCTTCTGCGAAAAGCCCGTCGATCTCGATTCGGCCCGCGCGCGCCAGTGCCTTGCCGTCGTGGAGGAGACCGGCACCCGGCTGATGCTCGGCTTCAACCGCCGTTTCGACCCCAATTTCCAGGCGCTGAAACAGACGATTGCCGATGGCCGGATCGGCAATCCGGAAATGCTGCATATCGTCTCGCGCGACCCCGCGCCGCCGCCGGTTTCCTACCTCGCCTCCTCCGGCGGTTTCTTCAAGGACATGACGATCCACGATTTCGACATGAGCCGGTTTCTGCTCGGCGAGGAAATCGAGACGGTGCAGGCCAGCGGCTCGGCGCTGATCGACCCGGAAATCGGAAAGATCGGCGATTTCGACAGCGCATCGACCATCCTGACCACGGTCTCCGGCCGCCAGTGCACGATTTCCAATTCGCGCCGCGCCACCTTCGGTTATGACCAGCGGATCGAGGTTTTGGGGTCCAAGGGCGCGGTCTCTGCCGAAAACCTCCGCCCGGCATCGATCGAGCTTGCAACCGCCGAAGGTTTCCTGCGCCCGCCGATCTACGACTTCTTCATGACCCGCTATGTCGAGGCCTTCGCCGCCGAAATCCGCAGCTTTGCCGAAAACCTGAAATCCGGCGCGGCGATGTCGCCAAACGGCAATGACGGGCTGAAGGCGCTGGAAATCGCCGAGGCGGCGGATATGTCGGCCCGGGAAAAGCGTCTGGTCTATGTTTCGGAAATCCGGGGCTGATTGCTTACCCCGGACCTCTGGATAAAAACCTACTTCACGGGAAAAGCACGTGGTGGACCCCGCGCAAACGGCATCTGGATCGCCAAACGACTGACCAGACCGGAAACGCTGTCGACGGTGTTGCCGCCGGCCTCCCCACAAAGTCATCAACTCTGTTGGATGATTTGATCTCTGAACCTTGCATTGAGGGTTACGACAATTTTTCGCATGACAGCGGCGATGGCAATGATTGGCTTTTTCCCGGCTTCGACAAGGCGCTTGTAGAAGATGGCGAACTCGCCTCTTCCACAGGCTGCCTGCATGGCCGGCATGAACAGGATGGTTCGCATGACCGGTCTTCCGCCGCGCATTCTCCGGTAGCCGATTTTATTGCCGCTCTCGTTTGGATGAGGTGCCAGGCCGGCCAGTGCCGCTGCTTTCTTTCGATCCAGCGTCCCGAGCTCGGGCATTGTGGCAATCAGGGCGGCTGCGGTTGTCTCCGCGATGCCGGTCATCGCCATTGCGATGCTGGCTCTGGCCGCAAAGGCTTCGCTGCGCATGAGCCTGCGGATTTCCTTGTCGAGAAGTGCGATCTGGCGATTGATGGCGGCG
>PVUG01000021.1 GCA_003001975.1 Martelella mediterranea | reverse complement strand
GGCGTCGGCTTCCTGAGCGCGGCAAGCCTTCTGGCTCAAATTCCCGAACTGGGCTCAATGGGGCGCCGACAGGCGGCGGCTCTGGCAGGGACAGCGCCCCACCCCAGCGAAAGCGGCAACGCAAACGGACGCCGACGACAACGGGGCGGAAGGCCCCAGGTCAAGACAACCCTGTTCATGCCCGCCATGTGTGCCGCACAGGGAAAGGGACAATTCGCACCCTTCTACAAACGCCTCATCCAAAATGGAAAACCACCCATCGTCGCAATCGCCGCGACAATGCGAAAAATCATCATAACCATCAACGCAAGGATAAGGGACAATCAACAACAACAGAGTTGATGACGCCTCTTAAACGGAGAGGTTTGTCAGCAGTCTGAACGCTGAAGCAGGCCCACGTTCTTCTTCTTGACTTGGCTCGGTTTGCGGGGCTATTTGCGCCCGGCTGCTGACGCCTGCCGCCCGCGCGCTGAATATGCGATGGTGAAGTCGGACATGGTCTTCGTTGGTTGTTTTCCAAAAACGGCACTCGAAGCTTCAAGGTAATGCGGGCGCCTTTCCTGCGGCGCGTTATTGCGTTTTTCGGGTGTCCATGAAGGACAACACCATGGATGACACGTCTTCTTCCCGCGCCAATCCCTATCTTGCCGGGGCGCTCGGCCCGCTTTTCTTCAAGACGGCGGCACCCATCATTCTGCTGATGCTGGTCAGCGGGCTTTATACGGTGGTCGACGCCATTTTTCTCGGGGTCTATGTCGGCGCGAAGGCACTGGCCGCCGTCACGCTCGTTTTTCCGCTGTTCATGGCCATCAACGCACTTTCCACACTGGTTTCCTCCGGCATGGCCTCCATTCTGGCGCGCCGGTTGGGGGCGGGCGATCACGATGGGGCGCAATCGGCCGTGCAGTCGGCGACGTTGCTGGCGCTTGTCACGGCCGTTACGCTGATGGTGCTCTACCTTGCCGGGGGCCACTCGCTGGTCGGCTGGCTTTCGGGCGGTGACAGCGGGCTTGCCGGAATGGCAGATATCTATATTGCGCTGATGGTGTTCGGCTCGCCGCTGCAGTTTTTCATCGGCGTTCAGGGCGATACGCTGAGATCCGAGGGCAAGCCCGGCCTGATGGCGCTGATCGGGGTTTTCGTCACGCTCGCCAATATCGGCTTCAACTATGTTTTCATCGCCATGATGGGGCTTGGCGTTGCCGGTTCGGCCATCGGCACGCTTGCCGCGCAGGCGATTGCGCTTGTCTTCGTCATCATGCTCAGGCTTTCCGGCCGCACGCCGATTGCGCTCTGGCGCAAAACCGGTCTTGCGGCAACGGAGGCCTGGGGGCGGATACTGGCGCTCGGTCTGCCCTCGTCGCTGGCGCTTGTCGGCGTCAGCCTGTCGGCGGGCTCCTATATTGTCGGCATTCAGCTGTGGAGCGGCGACAATGCCGATGTGACGATTGCCGCCTATGGCATCGCCTCGCGTCTTCTGACCTTCGCCTTCCTGCCGCTGATGGGGCTGAATTTCGCCTGCCAGTCGATTGTCGGCAATAATTTCGGGGCGCGGGCGTTTGAGCGTTCCGACCGCACGCTGGTCATCGGTGTTTGCGCCGGGCTTTGCTACGGGCTTCTGGTCGAAACGGTGTTTCAACTGGCGCCGGGGGCGCTGAGCGCGCTTTTCGTGTCCGATCCGGCGGTCATTGCCGGCGCAGCCCATATCGTCCGCTTCATCAGCGCCGCCTATATTCTGGTCGGGCCGCTGATGGTGCTGTCCGGTTATTTTCAGGCGATCGGCCAGGCGGCGAATGCGGCGGTCATCAGTCTTGGCCGCACCTATTTCTTCACCATTCCGCTGATCTTCATCCTGCCGTTTGCGTTTGGTGAAACCGGCCTGTGGATGGCGTCACCGGCAAGCGATGTCGCCATGCTGTGTGTTGCCATTATCGTGATGTTCGTCAACGCGCGCAGGGCCTTCGCCCGGCGCGGCCTGTTTTATGCACCGCAACCGGATTGATTCCAATTTGATGGCATTTGCCGAAGCCGGGGCGCTCAGCCCCGGCTTCTCAGCACCTTATCCGGGTTCATGATCCCGGCGGGGTCGAAGGCGTGTTTGATGCGTTGCATCAGGTCGATTTCGATCGGTTCGCGGATCTCGGCCAGTTCGTCGCGCTTCAGCCGTCCGATGCCGTGTTCGGCGGAGATCGAACCGCCATGCGACAGCACGATGGCGTGGACCAGTTTGTTGACTTCGCCCCAGCGCGCCATGAATTCCGCCTTGTCGGCGCCTTCGGGCTGGGAGATGTTGTAATGGATATTGCCGTCGCCGAGATGGCCGAAGGCGCAGATGCGCGCGCCGGGAACCGCGTTCATCACCGCTGCATCCGCCTCGTGTAGAAAGGCGGGAATGGCCGACACCGGCACGGAAACGTCATGCTTGATGGAGCCGCCTTCCGGTTTCTGTGCTTCCGACATGGTGTTGCGCATGTGCCATAATTCATCGATCTCGCCTTGCGACTTGGCGATCACCGCATCTTCGACCAGTCCGGCTTCGAAAGCTTCTTCCAGAAGGGTTTCGAGCATCTGGTCGGCGGATTGCTGGCTGTCGGAGGTCGAAACGTCGATCAGCGTGTACCACGGGTATTTTGTCGCCAGCGGGTCGCGCGCGCCTTCGGTATGTTTGACGGTGAAATCGAAGACCATGCGGGCCATGAACTCGAAACCGGTCAGCGCCGAGGCGCAGCGGTTGGAGGCGAGGTTGAACAGGTCGAGCGCCTTTTCCGGCGTCTCGACTGCGGCAAAGGCGACCTGATGGCCGCGCGGTTTGGGAAAAAGCTTCAGCACGGCGCCGGTAATGATGCCGAGCGTGCCTTCCGCGCCGATGAACAGGTCACGCAGATCGTAGCCGGTATTGTCCTTCTTCAGGCTTCTGAGCCCGTTCCAGATTTCGCCCGTCGGCAGCACCACTTCCAGCCCGAGGCAGAGCGCGCGCATATTGCCATAGGCCAGCACCGCCGTTCCGCCGGCATTGGTGGACAGATTGCCGCCGATGCGGGCGGAACCCTCCGAGCCGAGCGAAAGCGGAAACAGCCGGTCAACCTCGTCGGCTGCTTTCTGGACATCGGCAAGGATCGCGCCGCCATCTGCGATGATGTAACCGCCGGCAGCATTGATGGAGCGTATCCTGTCCATGCGCTCCAGCGACAGCACGATGTCGGTGCCGTCCTCGCGCGGCACATGACCGCCGACATGGCCGGTGCGCCCGCCGGCGGGAACCACCGGCGTTTTCGTTTCGCTCGCCAGTTTCAGGATTGCCGAGACTTCTTCCGTGGAACCGGGTTTGAGCACCAGCACGGTCCGGCCCCGGTAAAGGCCGCGGTTTTCGATGAGGTAAGGCTCGATATCGGCGGCTTCGGTCAGGGCGTGGGCCGGGCCGACAATCTGGGAAAACCGGGCGATAAGTTCGGGGGCGGGCGTGGTCATGCGGTCAGTCTTCCTTCCGAGGCGCGGCAGCGCGCGAAAGCCTGTCGTTGATGGCCTCGCCGATACCGTCTTTGGGAACCGGCGCAAAGGCGATGACGCGCGCGCCGCTGGCATCTGCCAGTTTCATCGTGTCGTAAAGCCGGCTTGCCGCTTCCGCAAGGTCGGACGTTTCGCTCAGCTGGAAGGTGGCGCGCGCGGCGGATGCGTTTTCGATTGTCTGCGGGCCGAACAGCACCAGCGCCTCGCCGTCTTCCACCCGTGTCGCGTCGAGCCGCACGGTGGCTGCCGGGGCGTAATGCGAGACCATCATGCCGGGCGCGACAATGGCTGTCTTGCGGGCCGGGCGCAGGACGGGGCGACCCGTCAGCGTTTCGACCTCTGCGGCTGCGATGCCGCCGGGCCTGAGAAGGGTTATGGCGTCGTCCTCGACCTTCAATATGGTCGATTCCACACCGACTTCGGCCGGGCCTGCATCGAGGATGAGCTGCAGCCTGTCGCCAAGGTCGGCTTCGACGTGGGCGGCGGTGGTCGGGCTGATCCTGCCGGATGTATTGGCGCTGGGGGCGGCAAGCGGGCGACCGGTCCTGGCAATCAGCTTGCCGGCAAAGCCCTTCGGCACACGCACGCCGACCGTTGGCAGGCCTGCCGTTGCCGCCGGCGCAATGCCTGCGTTCTCTTTCAGCGGCAACACCAGCGTCATCGGGCCGGGCCAGTATGCTTCGGCGAGACGGCGCGCGAGCGGTGAAAACACGGCATAATCTTCCGCCATCGCAAGATCCGACATGTGGCAGATCAGCGGATTGAAGGCCGGACGCCCCTTGGCGGCATAGATTTTCGCAATCGCGTCCGGATTGGTGGCATCGGCGGCAAGCCCGTAGACCGTCTCCGTCGGTATGGCCACGAGTTCGCCTTCGTTCAGAAGTCTGCGGCCTTCTGCCAGCGCAATGTCTTCCTCCCGGGCGATATCGATAATCCGCGCCATGACAAACCTGTTCTTCGTTGAGCGTTTCCCGTTTAGAACAAAGGCACGACACAACAAAGGATTTTCTCATGGCAATCAGACGGATCAGTTCGGGCGGGATTTATGAACAGAAAATCGGCTATTGCCGTGCGGTGGTGGCCGGCGGCTTTGTTCATGTCGCAGGCACGACGGCACAGGGCGGAGATATTCCCGAAGATGTCGCCGGCCAGTGCCGCTCCGCACTGGAAGCCATCAGCAAGGCTCTTGCAGAGGCGGGCACCGGTTTCGCCAATGTCGTCCGGGTCACCTATTATCTGCCGGATGCCGCCGATTTTCCCGCCTGCTGGCCGGTTCTTGCCGAAACCTTCGGCGATAATCCGCCGGCGGCGACAATGATCGAATGCGGTCTGATCGATCCGAAATACAAAATTGAAATCGAAGTGACGGCGCTCGCCGCCGAAGGGTGAGCGCCGCCGGTTTGACCGGGCCTTATTTGAGAACCGGGGTCATCCACTGGTCTGCGGTCAGGTCGATTTTCCCCGCACCTGCATAGGATGTCACGAGGTCTTCCACCTGATCGGTATCGACCAGATTGTTCGGCACGGGCGGCTCGCCATTGTTCCACTTGAACGGGATCGCCGGTGCATCCAGCGGCCCGAGCGGGGTGCCGGAAAGGCCGCTGTCGCCCTGCCACCAGATCCATTCCGTCCCGTGATCGTCGGTGTAGGAACCCATTGGGTCCGGCAGGCGCTCGGCGTCGTCGCCGGCCAGGAGCTCCATGCGGGTGTTGAAGGCTTCGATGGCGCCGGTATAGGTCGGGTCATCCGGTTTCGACTGGTTGTTCTTCAGCGGCCATTCCACGCCCTTGTAGACGCTGTTGCGCACCATGACCGCGCCGCCCTCGGTTGAGATCGAGCCGTTGGTGTAGAGTTTCAGCTTGTAGGGGTCGCCTTTCAGCTGTGCCGCCTTGTCCGGATTGTCGGCCATCAGCTTGTCGAACCAGACCATGGTTTCGCGCACATCGGCAACGTCGGCATAAAGATTGTAAACCTGAACGTCGCCGGTTCTCAGCCGCGGCATGCGGTCCTGCAGGTCCTTGTAATAATTATGCGCCAGGGTGACGGTGAAGCCGGGCTTTTCCTTCTTGCTCGACGAGCCGATCAGATGCCCTTTCTTGACCGGCGTTTCGACTTCCATGATCTGGTCTTCGCTCATGAAGGAACGCAGAAAATCGTAAAACGGAAAGTCGCCGCGGTTCTGCTCCAGATAGTCGAACTGGCCTTTCATGAAATCCGGGTTGCCGCTGCCGGGCAGGATCTGCGACCAGGAAATGGTGATGCCATTGGCTTTCTGCGTATCAAGGCCGGTATCGGCGGGATTGGACGCGCCGCGCTTGATATCGACGATGCCGTCATAGGCCTTGTAGAAGGTGCAATGATCGATCCAGATGCCGCCGATGGCGGTTTTCTTGGAATTGCCGATGGTGATGTAATCCCAGTCGTTCTCGTCGTAGTCGCCCCCGGTTTTCTCGTCCCATTCCCAGAACTCGTCGAAGACGAGGTTGCGGATGATGAGATTGCTGCCGTCATCGATATTGAAACCGGCATGCAGAATGCGGGCGCCGTTTTTCGAATAGATGGTCAGCCCGTCAAAACCGGTGATGTTGATCTTCGAAACGCCGGTCTTCATCAACAGCGGATTGGCAAGCGCGGGGTTGTGGGCCTTGAAGAACGGATATTTCGCCGCCGTTGCATCGCCGCCCGCGGCCGCGTAGCCAAGGTCGAGATCCTCGGTAATTTCGATGACGCGGTAGGGTTCGTTGTCCTCATCCGAAATGCTGGCAAGGGCGGCGAGAAACTCTTCCGCCGTGGACACCTTGATATAACGCGGGTCGTCTTCGGGATAAACGCCGCCGCCGGTGACGTTCGCCACGGCGGCATAGCCCTCGATGCTGAACATCGTATCGTCCGGGTCAGACATATCGGCGGCGATTGCCGGCGCCATTGCCGCGATGATCACGGCGGCGGTGGCCGTGGCGCGCTTCAGGTGAAAATGCTTGTTTTTCCTGTCCATGCAGTCGTCCTCCCAGAGCTTTGCGATGGTTCGTCAGCAAACTAATATGCAAGTATGCATTTCATGATAACGCCGAATTGCGCCATCGCAACAGTTCAGTGCGATCCGACAGGTGCCGTCATGCCGGTGTCGTCATTTTCGAAAGTCATGTCGCTCATGAGATGCAAGGCCAGCGCACGCGATGATTTAATGCAGCCTTAATTGCTCGTTTTCTCCTGCGAGGCCGCCATGACAACACGTCAGTCAATGCTTGAACAGTTGCAGAACCGCCGGGACGGTTTTTCCCTGGCGCAGCCTTTCTACACAGACCCGGATATCTTCCGGATCGACATGGAAAATTTCTATTACCGTGAATGGTTGTTTGTGGGGCACGACTGCGAACTGTCGCGGCCCGGCAATTACATGACCGTTCAGGTCGGCGAATACTCCGTCATCCTGACGCGAGCGCGCGACAAGAAAATCCGGGCGCTGCACAATGCCTGCCGTCACCGCGGCTCGCGGGTCTGCTCGGCGGAAAAGGGAACCAGCGCCAAGCTCGTCTGCCCCTACCACCAGTGGACCTACGACCTTGACGGCACGCTGCAGTTCGTCCGCCATATGGGCGAGGATTTCGACAAGTCGAAATTCAGCCTGAAGCCGATCCATTGCGAAAGCATCGAGGGCTATATCTTCATCTGTCTGGCCGATGTCGCACCCGATATCGAACCGCTGCGCCAGAAGATCGCGCCCTATCTCGCGCCCCACAATATCCCGGAAACCAAGGTCGCCTTCAAAAGCTCGATCATCGAGAAGGGCAACTGGAAGCTGGTCTGGGAAAACAACCGCGAATGCTATCACTGTGCCGCCAATCATCCCGAACTTTGCCGCACCTATCCCGAGGCCGCTTCGGTCACCGGCGTGCAGGGCATGATGGACGATCCGGAAATTCTCGCGCACTGGGCCCATTGCGAACAGGCCGGGCTTGAGGCGCGGTTCTTCCTCAGCCCCGACGGCCAGTTCCGTGTCACCCGCATGCCGCTGATTGACGGGGCGGAAAGCTACACCATGTCCGGCAAGCCGGCGGTGAAGAAGAATATGGGCGAGAAAACCGGTGCCGGCGGCATCGGGGCTCTGCTTCTGTTCCACTATCCGACCACCTGGAACCATTTCCTCGGCGACCACGCCATCTCCTTCCGGGTTATCCCGCGCGGGCCTCAGGAAACGGAAGTCACCACCACCTGGCTGGTGCCCAAGGATGCGGTCGAAGGCATTGATTACGACGTCGAGGACCTCACCCATGTGTGGACTTTCACCAATGATCAGGACCGCCAGATCGTCGAGGAAAACGCGCGCGGCATCCGCTCGCCGGCCTATGAACCCGGTCCCTATTCGACCGAAGACGAGGGCGGCGTGATGCAGTTCGTCGAATGGTATGTCAACACATCGATCAACCGCCTGACCGATGCCCAAAAACCGCTTTCGATCGTCGCCTGACATGAAGAAACCGCAGCCGTTCAAACATATCGATGAAATGGTGCCCTGGAACGGCCGCGAACACATGCTGGAATGTGTCGCGTGGACGCCGGAAGCGCCGGACGTGATGACCTTCACCTTCAAGGCGGAGGAGCCGAACATCTGGTTCCGGTATCTGCCGGGTCAGTATATCACGCTGGAACTGCCGGTCGGCCCCGAGCCGATCATGCGCACATTCACGATCTCCTCCAGCCCGACGCGGCCGTTCACCATTGCGGTCTCGGTCAAGGCGCAGAAGGACAGTATCGGCACGCGCTGGATGCACGAAAACCTGCATCCCGGCATGAAGCTGAAGGCGATCGGCCCGCTCGGCGATTTTTCCTATGTGAACCATCCGGCGGAAAAATACCTGTTCATCTCCGCCGGTTCCGGCATCACGCCGATGATGTCGATGACGCGCGATCTCGGCGATCGCAACCCGGATACCGATATCGCCTTCATTCACTGCGCGCGCTCGCCCAACGACATCATTTTCCGCTGGGAGCTGGAATACAAGGCGCGCTACATGCCGTTCTTCAATCTCGGCTTCATCGTCTCCGAACTGGAGCGTACCCAGCTCTGGTCGGGACTGAGGGGCCTGATCGACCGCGCCAAGATCGCCCTTCTGGTGCCGGATTTCCTTGAACGGCGGGTGTTCTGCTGCGGCCCCGCGCCGTTCATGGCCACCGTGCGCGACGCGCTGGAAGTCTCCAGCTTCGATATGGCCGGCAATTATTTCGAAGAGACCTTCACGCCGGAAGTGCCGGAGCCGACGGTGTTTGTCGGCGAAAGCGGCGAGGAAGCCGAATCCTTCATGATCGAGTTCGCCGATTCCGGGGTCAAGGTGGAAGCGGAGGCCGGCTTCACCATCCTGCAGACCGCCCGCAAGGCCGGGGTGCGCATCCCGTCATCCTGCGAAAGCGGCATCTGCGGCACCTGCCGCACCATGTGCAAATCCGGCAAGGTCGACATGCAGCACAATGGCGGCATCCTCGATGACGAGATCGAGGAAGGCTATATCCTCGCCTGCTGCTCGCGTCCGCTGTCGAATGTCGAGCTGGAAGCGTAATCTTCTCCTCCCGCTGCCCGCCTGATGCCGATGGGCAGCCGGCGTTCTCCCTCACGGGCTTGCAATCGCATCTCCGTTGTTCCAGCTTGGCGATGCGCCATTGACCAATGGCTGCAGGAAACCGGGAAAAGAGGAGGGCCGGTATGGCTGACCTGGGAGGAACGATCAGCGTCGTGACCGGAGGCGGTCGGGGAATCGGAAGGGAAATCGCCCTGTATCAGGCGCGCGCCGGCGCAAAAATTGCCGTTCTCGCCCGCACAAAATCCGAAATCGACGAAACGGCCGCCATGATCACGGCGGAGGGGGGAACGGCGCGCGCATACCCCGTCGACCTTGTCGACCGCACGGCCGTGGAAGCTGTCTTCGCGAAAATCGGCGCGGATCTCGGCCCGGTCGATCTGCTGGTCAACAATCACGGTGCGTTCCGCGCATTCGGCCCCATCTGGGAGTGCGATCCGGATATCTGGTGGCAGGACGTCGAGATCAATCTGCGCGGCGTGTTTCACACCTGCCGGACCGCGGCTCCCGACATGCTCTCGCGCGGCAGCGGGCGCATCGTCAATCTCGTCGGCGGGGGCACAGGTACGAGTTTCCCGCATGGTTCAGGCTATGCGTCGAGCAAGGCGGGCATCATGCGGTTTACCGAAAGCCTGAACGACACGACGACAAGCGGCGGCGTGCGGGCCTTTGCCGTTGATCCGGGCCTCGTGCGCACCAGTATGACGGAGCTTCAGCTGAATACCGAGGCGGGCCAGACCTATCTGCCTGACGTCAAACAGCTTTTTGAAGACAATATCAATGTGCCGCCTTCAAATGCCGCAGCGCTGATTGCCGACATCGCCCGGGGCCGCTTCGACCGGCTGGCCGGCCGCATGCTGCGCGGTGCCGATGATCGCGATGCGCTGGAACGCGCAATGGATGACATTGTCGACAGTGACAGTCGCGCGCTCCGCATCACGGGCGTGGACTGAACGGTATCATTCCCTCGGCGCAGAATGGAAAAAGAGGTTTTCCGATACACTGAGGACCGGGACGGTTTCCCGCCCCGGTCCTCGTGTGCACGTTACATCTGTCGCGTGATCAGACGTATTTATTGACGATGTTTTCCAGATATTCCTGGCGGCCGGACTTCGGCTCGGGGTTGATATCGTCTTTCTCGACCATGGTGGCGATGTCTTCCAGCGTCATTTCGCCGGCAAGCATCTTCCTGGCCGTTTCGCCGTTCCAGCCGGCATAGCGTTCGTCGAGCGGCTTCTGCAGGGCGCCGTCTTCGACCATCTTTGCCGCAGCCTTCAGGCCGCGTGCGCAGCTGTCCATGCCGCCGATGTGGCCATAAAGCAGGTCGGCCGGGTCGATCGACTGGCGGCGCAGCTTGGCGTCGAAATTGGTGCCGCCGGTGCCAAGGCCGCCGTTCAGCAGAACCTGGTAATAGGCCAGCGCCATTTCCGGGACATTGTTCGGGAACTGGTCGGTATCCCAGCCGGACTGGTAGTCGTTACGGTTCATGTCGATGGAACCGAGAACGCCGAGCGTGCGGGCAAGCGCCAGTTCATGCTCGAAGGTGTGGCCGGCGAGGATGGCGTGGCCCTGCTCGATATTGACCTTCACTTCCTTTTCCAGACCGTGCTTCTGCAGGAAGCCGTAGACGGTGGCGACATCGTAGTCGTACTGGTGCTTGGTCGGTTCCTGCGGCTTCGGCTCGACCAGGATCGTGCCTTCGAAACCGATCTTGTGCTTGTATTCGACCACCATGTGCAGCATGCGCGCCATCTGGTCGAGTTCCTTGCCCATGTCGGTGTTGAGCAGGGTCTCATAGCCTTCGCGACCGCCCCACAGAACATAGTTCTGGCCGCCGAGCTTCTTGGTGGCATCCATGCAGGTCTTGATGGTTGCTGCCGAGTAGGCGAAGACATCCGGGTCCGGATTGGTCGAGGCGCCCGACATGAAGCGGCGGTGGGTGAACAGGTTGGCCGTGCCCCAGAGCAGTTTGACGCCGGTTGCTTCCTGTTTCTGGCCGAGATAATCGACGATCTCGTTCAGGTTCTTCGTGCTTTCGGCGAAGTTTGCGCCTTCCGGACGGATATCGACGTCGTGGAAGCAGTAGAAGGGGGCGCCGAGCAGGGTGAACAGCTCGAAGCCGACATCGGCCTTGAGTTTGGCCTTGTCGATGCCGCCGTCATACCACGGGCGGTCGAAGGTGCGGCCGCCAAAGGGGTCGCCGCCTTCCCATGCCAGCGAATGCCAGTAGGCAATGGCGAAGCGCAGATGTTCCTTCAGCGGCTTGCCCATGACGATTTCGTCGGGGTTGTAATATTTGAAGGCAAGCGGGTTTTCGCTTTCGGGGCCTTCATACTGGATCTTGGTGACGTCGCCGAAAAAGCCGGTGCTCATCTTGTAACTCCCATTCAGTCTGTTGTTATCTGCAGATTTCCGGTCCCTGGACGATGCCAGCGCCCGGTCTGCGTATCAGTTTCCGGAAAGCGGTTTTATGGCCGGATACAGCGCCCGGTAACGCTGATAGGCCGCCTCGAAGGCAGCCGTGTGGGCTGTCTCCGGGTCAATGGTTTCCGCCGTTTCCGGCGGGGTGCAGATGCTGCGCGGATCGGCGCCGGTGGCGGCGGCAAGCCCGAGGCGGGCCGCGCCGAAGGCCGCGCCGAAATCGCCGTCGGCGGGAATGTCGATCGGCAGGTTCAGCGTGGTGGCAATGCATTTCAGCCAGTAGCGCGAGCGCGAGCCGCCGCCGATGGCGGTAATGCGGGTCAGGTCCGTGCCTGCCGCCTTCAGCGCTTCCATGCTGTCGCGCAGCGCAAAGGTGACGCCTTCCATGACCGCGCGGGTCATGGCCGCACGGTCGCTTTCATGGGCAAGCCCGATGAAAGCGCCGCGGATGGCGGCATCATTGTGCGGCGTGCGCTCACCGGAAAGGTAGGGCAGGAAGGTAACGTCGGTCGGTGCGACCAGTGTGTCGCCGACTTCGGCCGTAAGCTCTGCCGGGCTCTTGTCGGTCACCTTCGCATACCAGTTCAGCGCGTCGGTCGCCGACAGGATGACGCCCATCTGGTGCCATGTGGCGGGCAGGGCATGGCAGAAGGCGTGAACGGCGCTTTCGGGTTTCGGCAGATAGCGGTCATTGGCGGCAAACAGCACGCCCGACGTGCCGAGCGAAACGAAGGCGGCACCATCGGCCACCGTGCCCATGCCGCAGGCAGAGGCCGCGTTGTCGCCCGCACCGCCGGCAATGACGACCGGGCCTGTCATGCCCCATTCGGAGGCAAGCGCCTGTTTCAGCGTGCCGCCGGGCTGCGATCCCTCGACCAGCGCCGGCATCTGCTCGCGGCGAAGCTCGGTGGCGGCCAGAAGTTCATCCGACCAGTCGCGTTTTCCGGTATCGAGCCAGGACGTGCCGGCCGAATCCGACATTTCCGAAATATATTCGCCGGTCAGCCAGAAACGGAGATAATCCTTCGGCAGCAGAACCTTGGCGACCTTGGCAAAGATCTCCGGCTCGTTGTTCTTCACCCACACCAGTTTCGGTGCGGTAAAGCCCGGGAAGACGATATTGCCGGTGATGGCGCGAAAGCGCGGATCGGCATCAAGGGCAGCGGCTTCCGCATAGGAGCGCGTGTCGTTCCACAGGATGCAAGGGCGCAGGACATTGCCGCCGGCGTCAACCAGCGTTGCGCCGTGCATATGGCCGGAAAGGCCGATGCCCTTCACCGCCGCAAGCTCTGCCGGATGGCGCTCGGCCAGACGGTCGACGGCAATCTTGCAGGCATCGATCCAGTCGGCGGGGTTCTGTTCCGACCAGCCATGATGAAGACGCTGAACGGTCAGCGGCGCGTCGGCGCTGGCGATGACGGTCTGGGCGTCGTCGATCAGCATGGCCTTGAGACCGGACGTTCCGAGGTCTAACCCGAGATACATGGTTGCTTCTCCCTTGTTTCTCCGCCTCTTCAGGGCAGATTGTCCTTGATGAAGATGTCGATGCGGATACGTTCCTGTGCGGCGATCACCGGAAGCCCGTCGGCCTTGGCCTTGAGCACGCGGATGGCGCTTCTGACTTCATGCCCGGCATCCTGATTGAGCACGACATCGAAAAGGCCGCTTTCCAGTGCTGCACGTGAATGGGGCGAAAGTTCGTGGGCGATGGTGACAACCTCACGGCCGTTTTCGCGCGCCTCTTCCAGCGCGGCGATCAGGCCGCGGTTACCGGCGCCGAGGCTGTAAAGCCCGATCATGTCCGGATTTTCGGCAAGTGCCTTTGAAACCAGCTGGCGGGCACGGGACGCATCGTCCCGGCCTTCCATCGCCGGCAGAATGGCAAGGCCGGGGAAATGCGCTTCCATGGTTTCGGAAAACGCGTCGAAACGGTTCTGGTGGTCGCGCACCGAAAGCGAACCGGCCAGCACGCCGATAGTGCCCTTTCGCGGGCCCAGAAAGCGCCCGAGCAGCGTTGCCGCGGTGCGCCCGGCGGAGGGGTTGTCGACACCGGCATAATGGTCGCGCGTGCTGTCTTCCAGATCGGAAACGAGGGTGACGACCGGGATCCCCCGCTCGGTGAGCGAGCGGACCGCCGCGCGCACGGGATCGGCTTCGATGGCGACGAGGGCAATGCCGGCGGTCTCGCTCTCGCCGGCGGCAAGCAGGGCGTCGGCCAGGGCTTCGGCATCGAAAGCCGGTACGTCGACAATGGTGATCCGGGTGCGCTCGACCCGGCCACGGGCATCGGCCTGGATAACGGCCGAACGCAGCTCAGCCATGAAGGCGTTGTCGTTGCACGGCAGAATGAAGGTGAAGGGATAGCTCCGGCCCTTGGCCAGATTGGCGGCCGCGACATCGCGCACATAGCCGAGCTTCTCGATCGCCTGCTCCACCTTGAGCCTGGTTTTCTCGCGCACGCCGGGGCGCGCGTTCATCACCCGGTCAACGGTGGCAAGGCTGACGCCGGCTTCGGCAGCAATGTCGTGTACGGTAGGGCGCATCTCGTCCGCCTGGTTTGTTTCGCTCCTCACCGGGGGCGGGCATTGCTGCCCGAAGCCTTGTCCGGTCCTCGTTGGGCGGACTATAGCGTGAAAAATGATGTACGTAAATCAAAAAACATCCTTGTCATCCAAACCGGGTGATTATGACGGTTTTCGGATGTGGACGAGCGCCGGCGGTGCGGGCTATCCGGCCACGACAACCCGTGTGTTCCAGGCGGTGCAGCGCGACGCCAGGTCGTGGGAGGGTTTGCGGTCGGTGAAGAAGGTGTCGATATCGGCAAGCGAAGCGATCCGCGCCGGCGCCGAGCGCGAAAACTTCGAATGATCGGCTACCAGGAAGGTGCGGCGCGCGCGTCTGATGGCCGTCTGGCTGACGCCGACTTCCATGATATCGAAGTCAAGCAGGTCGCCGTCATCATCCATCGCCGAACAGCCGATGATCGCCAGATCGAACTTGAACTGTTCCACGATCGTGTTGGCCAGCGTGCCGACGAGACCGCCATCGGTGCGCCGTAGCTGTCCGCCGGCAACCACAATCCTGCAATCGGGATTGGCGACCAGCGTGTTGGCGACATTGAGGTTGTTGGTCACCACCAGAATGTCGCGATGGGCGAGCAGGGCGCGGGCGACGGCTTCCGTGGTCGTGCCGATATTCATGAAGATTGCGGCATTGTCCGGAATTTCGGCAGCACAGGCTGCCGCAATGGCCGCCTTTTCGTCGGTATAGAGCGCCCGTCGGTCATCATAACCGATATTGCTGGTGCCCGATGCCAGCACCGCGCCGCCGTGAACGCGGGTCAGCTTGCCGGCTTCGGAGAGCTTCAGCAGGTCACGCCGGATGGTCTGCACGGTGACGCCCAGACGCGCGGCCGCATCCTCGGCCACAATCCGGCCGTCCTCACGGGCGATCTGCATCAGGTCATCAAGGCGGAAAGTTTGCGACATGGGTTCCTCGGGTCTCGTTCGCACGGATTATCGTGCGTCGGAATATCGCCCAAGGGAGACATTTTTCGCGAAGTTTTGCAACGCTTTGAAGTGCTGCGGCGTTGAAGCATCGTCGGCCGGCACCATAACCGGTCAGGGTCGGACGCGCTATTTGGCCTTGATCAGCAGGGTGAAACACTGTCAATAGCGTTGAGAAAGCCTCGTGAAACGTAACGGGATGAAACTGTGAGCGGACTTGAACAAGCCATAAGAACAGCGCTGGAGAGCACTGACCGGGAGGATGCCAACCAGCGGGCACGGATCTATCAGTCCGCGCGGCAGGCTCTTGAAGGCGGCCTTGCCAAGCAGGGCATTACCGACAGCAAGGCCGTCGCGCGCCAGCGCCATCGCCTCGACGAAATCATCACGGCGATAGAACGCGAGGAGGCGGAAGCCGCCCGCAAGGCCCGCGAGGCGCGGTCGCCGCGGCCGGCGGTCTTCGACGATCCCTTTGCCGTCGGTCGCGTGCCGGAAAGCCCGGCGGCGCCCGAACCGGACGCACCGCAGGAGCCGTCTTTCGAGGACGCGCCCCCGGCAGAGCCGCAGATCGGCGATTTCGGCCTGCGTGCGGAACCGGAAGCGCATTTCGATTATCCCGAAAGTCCGGTTGTCTCGCCTGAACGGCGGGAGACGGATTTTACCGAGGCCGATTTTGCGGTTTCGACGCAAGACAGTGCGGAAAGCGGCCATCTCGATTCCGGAGAGCTTTCGGCGATCGATGATCTGGCCGTTGCGGCAGAGGAGCGGCGGCCGGGCGGCGGCACGCTCAAGGCGTCCGGCAAAAAGCGGCCGAAGAAAAACCGAAAGGCACACCGGGCGGAAAGGGCGGAGCGCCCCCCGCGCAAGCGCGGCCGGTTCGCCAGGTTGCTGATCTTTGTTATCGTTCTGGCATTTCTGGTGTTCGGCGGCTGGTGGGTGGTCAGCTCGAATTTCGCGCTTGACCCGGACAGCCTCGATACGGCCGTGCCCAATCCCGCGCCGCGTATCGAAGCCGAGGATTTCGAGGGGGCGTCAGGCTGGACCGGCCTCTTCCAGCCGGGTTCGGAGACCGGCTTTGCGGCAGGCTCTGCCGTGCAAGTCGACAATGTCACGGTTGATGGCGTGCCGGCCGTGCAGATTTCAGCGCAGGCGGGCGGTGATGCCGGCGCCGTCAGCATTAACCTGCCGCCGGCCGTCAGGGAAATGCTGGAGAACGGTCCGGTCCTGATCGAGGCAAGCGTGCTGGCGCCGGATGGCGGCGGACAGTCGGTCGGCATCTATTGTGCCGATGGCACGATCGACGGCTGCCAGCGTCACCGTTTCACGCCGAGCGCCCACAGGGAAAGCCTCGTGATTCGGCTTGATCCGAGCCAGGGCGGGGTGTTGCCGACGCAGATGATGATTTCCAGCGATCTCAACGGGGGCGGGGCGCCGCTGGACATCTTCGCCATTCGTGCGCGCGCGGCTGACTGAATGGTCGGCATTTTCGTGTGTTGATGAATATTCCTGTCACAAAAGGCGTATATGCAACACAACTTGCATAAGTTTTGAGGGAATCAGGTGGGCAGGCTGGAGCAGACGGTCAGAAGTATTGCGGTCCGCGCGCTGGCCGCGCGGCTTGTTCTGCTGGTGGCCGCTGCCACGGACCTTGCCGCGGTCGGTTTCGGTTTCGCCCCGCCGGTGGCCGCCGTCGTCGGCTGGCTCGCCGTATCCGCGGCGGCGCTGGCATCGTGTTCACCGGCCGGTGATGAACCGGAACAGCAGGAGCTGGAACGCGAACCGAGCGAGAATGCGACTGAATTCGGCGATCTGCCGCGCTTCCTCGATGAGATCGATCTTGCCGTATATCTGCTTGCCGCAGACGGATCCGTGTTGTTCCAGAATCGTTCGGCCAGCAGCACGTTCGGCAGCTTTCCCCTCGGCTCGCATATTTCCGCCCGCATGCGCGCACCGGGCGTGCTCGATACCATTCGCGACACGCTGGCCAACGGCCACACCAATCAGATTGAATATTCCGAACGGCTGCCCTCCGAGCGGGTCTACCTCGTGCGGGTTGCGCCGGTTGCCGGCGGCGCGGATGACACGCCGGTTTTCATGCTGGTGCTGCGCGATATTTCCGAGGCGCGTCGGATCGACCGCATGCGCTCCGACTTCGTCGCCAATGCCAGCCATGAACTGCGCACGCCGCTTGCCTCGCTGCGCGGCTATATCGAAACCCTGCAGGGCCCGGCGAAAAACGATACTAAGGCGCAGGAGCGCTTCCTGCCGATCATGCTCGATCAGGCGACCCGGATGAGCCGGCTTGTCGATGACCTGATGTCGCTGTCGCGTCTGGAGGCCAAGGCCCATCTTTCGCCGGAGCAGCAGGTCACGCTCAATACGCTGCTTGAGCATGTGCGTGACGGCTTGCTACCGCTTGCCGAGGACCTGAACGTCGCGATCAATCTTTTCCTGCCGGAACAACAGGTCACGGTGAACGGCGACAATGACGAATTGCTGGAAGTGTTCGAGAACCTGATCGAAAATGCCTGCAAATACGGTGCCGAGGGCGGCCGGGTCGATGTCTATCTCAAGGCGCGGGAAGACGGGGCGGCGGAAGTGTCCGTCGTCGACTATGGTCCGGGCATTCCCGCCGAACACGTGCCGCGCCTGACGGAACGCTTCTACCGGGTTTCGGTCGCCGACAGCCGTTCGAAGAAGGGCACCGGACTGGGGCTTGCGATCGTGAAACACATCCTCAGCCGCCATCGTGCGCGTCTGGTGGTCAAGTCTGCCGTCGGCAAGGGAACGACCTTTACCGTCCGTTTCTGACTGTTCGGAATATAATATAAAAAACAATAATTTGTACTGTCATAAAACTGAATCAAAAATGACATAAAACCGGGCCAGATCAATGCCGCCGGTTCGTGGCGGCCCCGCCCGGGCATCGATTGGAACGGTGCGGGCATGTAACCCGCAAGGGATGCGCCATGAAGTTTTTCATTTTGCCGGCTGTTGTGCTTTCCGGTGTGCTTCTCGCCATCGGGCCGGCCGAGGCGCGTGACCAGATCCAGATCGCCGGTTCGTCGACCGTCCTGCCGTATGCCAAGATCGTTGCCGAGACCTTTGGCGAGATCTATCCCGACTACAAGACGCCGGTGGTGGAATCCGGCGGTTCTTCGGCCGGCCTGAAGGAATTCTGCCGGGGTGTCGGCCCGCGCACCATCGATATCGCCAATGCGTCGCGGCCGATCCGCCCGGGCGAGGTTGAAAACTGCGCGAAGAACGGGGTCACCGAGATCGCGGAAGTGGTTTTCGGCTATGACGGCATTGTCTTTGCCACCGATGCCTCCATGCCGCAGATGGCGCTGACGCCGCTTGATCTCTACCGGGCGCTGGCGGCCGAACTGGTGATTGACGGCGCGCTGGTGAAAAACCCCTATACCCGCTGGTCCGAGATCGATCCCGCGCTGCCGGACACCGAGATCAAGGCTTATATTCCCGGAGAAAAGCACGGCACGCGCGAAGTCTTCGAGGAAAAGGTGCTGGCCGTCGGCTGTGCGGAAGCCGGTGCGCTGCCTTTTCTGACGGAGACCTTTGGCGAAAAACAGGGCGAAAACAAATGCATTGCCGTGCGCAGGGACGGGCGGGCGCCGGGGATCGACGGCGACTATACGGAGACGCTTGCCCGCGTGGTGGCCGACCGGACCGGTCTCGGGGTCTTCGGCCTGTCCTTTTACGACAACAATGCCGACAAGCTGAATGTGGCGACGATTTCCGGTGTCACGCCCTCGGTTGAAACCGTGGGGTCGGGCGAATATCCGGTATCGCGGCCGCTGTTCTTCTACGTCAAGATGGCGCATGTCGGGGCCATTCCGGGGTTGCGGGAATATGTTGCCTTTTTCCTGTCGGACGCCATGGCCGGCCCCTACGGGCCGCTTGCCGAATATGGACTTGTGCCGGCATCGGAGGAACAGCGCGCGGCGGTTCTTGCCGCATTCGAGGAAGCAACGGTTTCGCCTGAAGATTAGGGCAGGCGCTGCCAAAGACGGAATAAAACACCCGGCTGTGTCCATGTTTTTCAGGGCTGCCGGAAACAAGGGTCCGGAAATCCCGGACGGTCTGGAACGACATAATGCATGTCTTTTTGATCATACTGGCGATTGTGGCCGGGCTTGGTATTGCCGGTTATTTCTCGGCAAGGGCCAAGGCTTACGCGCTTGCCGGAGAAAGCCTGAAACGGCTGAATTCGCGGCCGGCCCACCATGCAAGCTTCGTGGCGATGGCCGCAATCGTTCCGGCCGTGCTGTTGATGGCGGTGTGGATGGTGGTCAGTCCGCTGGTCATCGGCGCACAGATCCGCAGCGACTTTCCCGAAAGCGTGCAGGAGCAGCCGGCCGCGGCCCAGAGCCTCACCTATAATACGGTGATTTCCGTGGCCTATGGCCTGCGGCAGCTGCCGGAGGACGCCCGGGCGCGCGTCGATGAGGATGCGGGCGCGCTGCGCGCTGTTCTTGCCGCAAACGGCATTCCGCTTGCCGCTTCGCCCCGGCCTTTCGTGCTGTCTTCGGCCGAGCGGTTCAATGCGCTTTCCGCCGCATCGCGCGCGGCCATGGCCGTTGCGGCGCTGGCGGTGGCGCTGGTCTCGCTCGGCCTGGCCTATCGCGCGGTCAGGCCGTCTTTTCACGCGCGCAACCGCGTTGAACAGGCCGTGCTTGCAGCCCTTGTCCTCGCCTCGACCATCGCGATCCTGACGACGGTCGGCATCGTGCTGTCGATGCTGACGGAATCTCTTCGGTTCTTCTCCCAGGTGCCGCCGGCCGATTTCTTTTTCGGCACGGTCTGGGACCCGCGCTTTGCTGCGGCTGGCGAGAGCGGTGCAACCGGGCAGTTCGGGCTGATCCCGCTGCTTGCCGGCACGCTTTACATCTCCATCGTCGCCATGGCGGTTGCCGTCCCGATCGGGCTTTATGCGGCGATCTACATGTCGGAATATGCCGGGCCGAAACTGCGCGCGATCGCCAAGCCGCTGCTTGAAGTGCTGGCGGGCATTCCCACCATCGTCTACGGCTTCTTCGCCCTTGTCACGGTGGGGCCGCTGCTGCGCGATATTTCTGCAGAACTGAACGGGCTTTTTACCGGCAGCTATCGCAATTTCATCGAGGCGCAGTCGGTGCTGACGGCGGGCGTGGTCATGGGCATCATGTTGATCCCCTTCGTCTCCTCGCTGTCCGATGATATCATCAATGCGGTTCCCGACAGCCTGCGCAAGGGCTCGCTCGGCCTCGGCGCCACGCAGTCGGAGACCATCAAGCGCGTCGTGCTGCCGGCGGCGCTTCCCGGTGTTGTCGGCGCTCTGCTGCTGACGGCTTCGCGCGCCATCGGCGAAACCATGATCGTGGTTCTGGCCGCCGGCGTTGCCGCGCAGTTGCAATTCAGCCCGCTGGAGCCGATGACGACGGTGACGGTCAAGATCGTCAACCAGCTGACCGGCGATCTGGAATTCAACACGCCGCAGACGCTCGTGGCCTTCGCCCTTGGCCTCACGCTGTTCGTGATCACACTCTGCCTCAATGTCTATGCGCTCTATATCGTGCGCAAATACCGGGAGCAGTACGCATGACCGACACAGTCCGCACCGCGACCGGAACGGATGGAGAAAGCCGGGCGATTGCCGCAAGGCGCCGCAAGTCGCTGAAACGCCGGAATGCGGCCGAACGTCGTTTCCGCGTTTTCGGGCTGCTGGCGATCTGCGTGGGCATTTTCTTCCTGGGCGCGCTTTTGTTTTCCGTTGCCGGCAAGGGCTATACCGCGTTTCAGCAGACGACCATCACCCTGCCGGTCACCTTCGAGGCCTCGGTGATCGATCCCGATGGCGCGCGCGATGAGAACCCGCGTCTGCTGTTGACGGCCGATTATCCGCAACTGGTGCGCCAAGCGCTTGCCCGCACGCTCGCCATCAATCCCGAAAACGGGCCTGAAATGCGCGCGGCGATGCGGATGATCTCCCGCAGCAGCCGGGTTGAGCTGCGCGATGTGGTGCTGAAAGACCCCTCCGTCATCGGAAAGACCGTCGATGTGCGGCTTCTGGCCGCCGCCGATATCGATTCCGCCAACAAGGGCCAGATCGACCTTTCCGTACCGGAAACAAGCCGCCGGGTTTCCGACCGGCAATTGCAGTGGATGGAGGAGTTGAAGGCCGAGGGACGGCTGAACAAGTCCTTCAACACCGGCTTTTTCACCCATGGCGCATCCAGCCGGCCGGAAGCAGCCGGGATCGGCGTGGCCTTTGTCGGTACGCTTTACATGATGGGCGTGGTCCTGCTTCTGGCTCTGCCGATCGGCGTGGCCTCGGCGATCTATCTTGAGGAATTTGCGCCGAAGAACCGGTTCACCGACCTTATCGAGGTCAACATCAACAATCTGGCGGCCGTGCCCTCCATCGTGTTCGGCCTTCTGGGCCTTGCGGTGTTCATCGGCTTCCTCGGCCTGCCGCGTTCGGCTTCGCTGGTCGGCGGGCTGGTGCTGACGCTGATGACGCTGCCGACGATCATCATCGCGACGCGGGCAGCTCTCAAGGCGGTGCCGCCTTCGATCCGCTCGGCGGCGCTAGGGGTCGGGGCTTCGAAAATGCAGGCGGTGTTTCATCATGTCCTGCCGCTGGCCATGCCGGGCATTCTGACGGGAACGATCATCGGTCTTGCCCAGGCGCTGGGCGAAACCGCACCGCTGCTTCTGATCGGCATGGTCGCCTTCGTGGCCGATTATCCGGCAGGCCCGCTTGACCCGGCAACAGCGCTTCCGGTGCAGATCTACATGTGGGCGGGCGAGGCCGAACGCGCCTTTGTCGAGCGCACCTCCGCCGCCATTATCGTGCTTCTGGCATTCCTGATCTTCATGAATGTCACGGCGGTGATACTGCGCCGCCGTTTCGAACGGCGCTGGTAGGCGATGGATGACTATGACCGCAAAAAGGCTTGGAAAAAGACGATGAGCGAAAACACATACAAGATGGCCGGTCAGGCGGTGTCCGTCTATTACGGGCAGAAGCGTGCGCTGTTCGATGTCAGCCTCAACATCCGCGAGAACGCCGTCACTGCGCTGATTGGCCCGTCGGGCTGCGGCAAGTCGACCTTTCTGCGCACGCTCAACCGGATGAACGACACGATCGACAATTGCCGGGTGACCGGTACGGTCACGCTCGACGGCGAGGATGTCTACACCTCCGGGATCGATGTGGTGGAACTGCGCGCCCGCGTCGGCATGGTGTTCCAGAATCCCAACCCGTTTCCGAAGTCGATCTACGAGAATGTTGCCTACGGGCCGCGTATCCACGGTCTTGCCCGCCACCGCACGGAATTCGACCAGATCGTCGAGACCAGCCTGCAGAAAGCGGGCCTGTTCAACGAGGTCAAGGATCGCCTGCATGAGCCGGGCACCAGTCTTTCCGGCGGCCAGCAGCAGCGGCTGTGCATTGCCCGCGCCATTGCGGTGAGCCCGGAAGTGATCTTGATGGACGAACCCTGTTCGGCGCTCGACCCGATCGCAACGGCCCGCGTCGAGGAACTGATTTCCGATCTCAGGGAGAACTACACCATCGTGATGGTGACGCACTCCATGCAGCAGGCCGCGCGGGTTTCCGAACGCACGGCGATGTTCCACCTCGGCCATATGGTCGAGGAGAACGATACCGATACGATTTTCACCAATCCCGCGGACCAGCGGACCCAGGATTACATCATGGGACGTTTCGGCTGAGGGGCGGCTGCCGCACGCTCAAGCCAGGAAAGGAAAGAACATGGCCCCCTCGCATATCTCGACGGCATTCGATGACGAGCTGAAATACCTCCAGCGCCGCATTTCCGAAATGGGCGGTCTGGCCGAAGAGATGGTCAGCGAATCGGTCTCCGCCCTCGTCAACACCGATACCGAGCTTGCCGAAAAGGTGATCGCCGACGATCTGGCGCTTGACGAAGCGGAGCGCGAGATTGGCGAGAAGGCAATCGTCACAATTGCCCGCCGCCAGCCGGTGGCTGCGGACCTGCGCGAAATCATGGGCGCCATCCGCATCGCTGCCGACCTCGAACGCGTCGGCGATATGGCCAAGAACACCGCCAAACGGGTGATCTCGGTGCAGGGCACCGGCGTGCCCCGCAAACTGGCCCACGGCATCGAGCATCTGTGCGAACTGGCGCTCCTGCAATTGAAGGAAGTGCTCGATGCCTACACCACGCGCCAGGCTGACAAGGCGAGTTCGATCCGCGAGCGTGATGACGAGATCGACGCGATCTATACCTCGCTGTTCCGCGAGCTTTTGACCTATATGATGGAAGACCCGCGCAATATCACCACCTGCACGCATCTTCTGTTCTGCGCCAAGAATATCGAGCGCATCGGCGATCATGCCACCAACATCGCCGAGATGATTTACTACATCGCGACAGGCGCCCAGCCGCAGGGAGAACGTCCGAAGGACGACAATTCCCCTGCCGTCGGTTCCGATGATGTCTGAAGCCATTTGAGACGAGGGAGATATCAGCCCAATGGTGCCGAAGATAGCAGTTGTTGAAGATGAGGAAGCGCTCAGCGTTCTGCTGCGCTACAATCTCGAGGCCGAAGGTTATGAGGTCGAGACCATCATGCGCGGCGACGAGGCCGAAATCCGGCTGCAAGAGCGGGTCCCCGACCTTCTTCTGCTCGACTGGATGCTGCCGGGCGTGTCGGGCATCGAGCTTTGTCGACGCCTTCGAATGCGGCCGGAAACCGAACGCCTGCCGATCATCATGCTGACGGCGCGCGGCGAGGAGAGCGAACGGGTGCGCGGGCTTGCGATCGGCGCCGATGACTATGTCGTCAAACCGTTTTCCACGCCGGAGCTGATGGCGCGTGTGAAAGCGATCCTGCGCCGCGCGCGTCCGGAAGTGCTCTCCAGCGTGCTGAAATGCGGCGATATCGAGCTTGATCGCGAAACCCACCGGGTTCACCGCAAGGCGCGTGAAGTGCGGCTTGGACCGACGGAATTCCGGCTTCTGGAATTCCTGATGACGTCTCCGGGGCGGGTGTTTTCCCGCGCGCAGCTTCTCGACGGTGTCTGGGGGCACGACATCTATGTGGATGAGCGCACCGTCGACGTTCATGTCGGCCGGCTCAGGAAGGCGCTCAATTTCTCGCAGATGCCGGATGTGATCCGCACCGTGCGCGGAGCCGGATATTCGATGGAAGTCTAGAGCAGCGGCAAAAAGTTTTTTTAAACGATTTAATATCCGTCATTGCGGCCATCCGGCGTTCCGCTATTGTGGCGGGCATGCCATTCGGCATGACGAAATATACCGGCTGCGATTGATTTTTCGGTCCCGACAGTTCAACTCAGGGCCGGAACGGAAACGGCTGCCCCTGGGGCGGCGTGCGCCGGCAGATTGTGTCTTGCAGGAGAGTGTCCCTCCCGCACCCTGCAAGGCCCTGACGGCGCAAAGACAAAGAGGATTGTTGAGATGAGCAGAGCAAGTTTTGCCGACCCCGCAGTGATGGGCGAACTGATGGCCCGCATGCTGTGGGAAATCGGCGCCGTCCATTTTTCCCCGGATGAGCCCTACAAGCTTGCTTCCGGTCTGGTCAGTCCGGTCTATATCGACTGCCGGCAGCTGATTTCCTATCCGCGCATCCGTTCCACGCTGATGGATTTTGCCGCAGCCAAGGTGCTGCGCGATGCCGGTTTCGAGAAATTCGACTGTGTGGCCGGCGGCGAAACGGCGGGCATTCCCTTCGCCGCATTCCTTGCCGACCGCCTGGAACTGCCGATGATCTATGTGCGCAAGAAGCCGAAGGGCTATGGCAAGAACGCCCAGATCGAAGGGCATCTGGAAGCCGGGGCGCGGGTTCTGGTGATCGAGGACCTGACCACGGCAGGCGGCTCCATGTTCAACTTCATCAATGCCATTCGCGCTGCCGGCGGGCTGGTGGAACACGGCATGGCTCTGTTCTATTATGATATTTTCGAACAGGCCGAGAAACGTTTCCGGGAAGGGTGCGTTGAGCTTCATTACCTGGCGACATGGCAGAACGTTCTTGCGGTCGCACGCGAGGAAGAGCTGGCCGACAAGGCAACGCTCGATGCCGTCGGCGCGTTTCTCGATCATCCGATGGAATGGTCGCGGGCCCGCGGCGGCCTTGAGGAACTGATCGTCTAGGCCGGGACGACAGGCGCGGGAACAAAAAACGGGAGAAGAGAATGATTTTATGCTGTGGTGAAGCCCTGATCGACATGCTGCCGCGTCAGACCGACAAGGGTGAACCGGCATTTGCGCCCTATGCCGGCGGTGCCGTCTGCAACACGGCGGTCGCGCTTTCCAGGCTTGGCCGCCCGACCGGGTTCTTCTCCGGTATATCGTCCGATCTGATGGGCGATATCATTCGCGAGAAACTCGACGCATCGAAGGTCGATCATTCCTATGTCGCCGTTTCCGACCGGCCGACGACGCTGGCCTTCGTCAAGCTGGTCAACGGTTCGGCAAGCTATGCCTTTTACGACGAGAATACGGCCGGCCGGATGATTACCGAGGATGATCTGCCCGCAATCGGCGAAGACTGTGCGGCCATGCATTTCGGCGCGATCAGCCTGATCCCCGAACCCTGCGGTTCCACCTATGAAGCGCTTTTGATGCGCGAGGCTGAAACCCGCGTGATCTCGCTCGACCCGAATATCCGCCCGACATTTATCACCGATCCCGCCGGTCACCGTGCCCGGATCGAGCGCATGGCGGCCAAATCGGACATCGTGAAATTCTCCGACGAGGATCTGGACTGGTTCGGTCTTGAAGGCTCGCTCGATGACAAGGCCCGCCACTGGATTACGGCCGGTGCAAGCCTTGTCGTCATCACCTGCGGTGCGGACGGAGCGATCGGCTATACCGCCGAGCACAAGGTCGAGGTCCCGAGTGAAAAGGTCGAGGTGGTCGACACCGTCGGCGCCGGCGACACGTTCGACGCCGGCATTCTTGCCTCGCTCGATATCGCTGGTCTGCTGACCAAGGAGAAGGTCAAAACGCTGTCGCCGGAGGCAATCGCGGATGCCCTGGCGCTGGGCGCAAAGGCCGCTGCCGTCACCGTCTCCCGCGCCGGCGCCAACCCGCCTTATGCCCACGAAATCGGGCTTTGATCTGCCGCCCGGGGCAATTGCGACCCCGAGCGGAGATAAGGATCAGCCGGTTTCGTCCGGCTGATACTCCAGAATGTCACCGGGCTGGCAATCGAGCGCCTGGCATATCTTTTCAAGCGTTTCGAACCGCACGCCCTTGACCTTGCCCGAGCGCAGCAGCGAGATGTTCTGCTCGGTGATGCCGACATGTTCGGCAAGGGTTTTCGCCCGCATCTTGCGGCGGGCGAGCATGACATCGAGATTGACAATGATCGGCATGGGTCAGACGAAACGCTCATAGTCTTCATTCATCGATGTCGCGAGCACCATGACATGCCCCATCACGAAGAGAAGTCCCGCGAGCAGAAACAGCATCAGCTGATCGCTGCCGAGGCCGACTGAGAGCGTGCGGCTGCCCGGCGGATTGGCGAGTGTCGCCAGAAGGGTTGCCACGGGTGTGAGAAAAAGGCTGGCGACAGCGCCGGCAAGCGCAATCAGGCCCGCGCGGCGCAGAAGTGCGGCAACCGCATGGGAAAATGGCGTTTCGTATTGCAGCCGGTCGAACAATTGCCAGACGGTCTGTAGCCCGAAAAACGCCAGCCCGGCGAACATCACGGTAAGGGCGGCAAGCGCCAGACCTGTCGCCGGTGTGAGCGTTGCGACAACGGAGAGGTCGAGCGCATCTGTCAGAAAGGCCGAAATCCTGTCCTGCCCGGCAAGGGCCGTCCAGCCGGCGTAGGCCAGACCGGCCACAAGCCCGGCCTGAATGATCCGGGTCAGGGTTTTCATGCGGCCGCATAGCCGCGAAAGGGCGGAAGAGTTGATCGGGTCCATCGAAATTCATCTTATACTACGATATAAAATTATCGTAAAACAATAATTATTAATGTCAAGCAGGGTAAGGCGCATGCACGGGATGTTTTCGTGCGCGCCTGTTGCGCCATCGGTATCAGTCAGCGGCTCACTCTTTACCGGCCCTTAAACTATCCCCGATAGGATGAATGATTATTAACCATGTTTGTGACCCGCCCGATCATGCCCATGCCAATCTTCAAGACACTCCTGGCTGCTTCCGGTCTCGCCCTGCTTTCGGCCTGTTCGCTCAATTTCCTGTCGGGCGCCAAGCCGACGACCATCCCGTCGCCGATCGCGGCCAATCCCGCGTCGCTCAGGATTGCGGTGCTGGCGCCGGAGGAGATGAAGCTGCCGACAAACGAGATTGTGCTGACGGTTTACCAGAAATCCGGCGCCGGCGAGATCAGTCACGATTATACGCTGGTGAGCGCGAATGCCGCTGCGGAGGAAGCCGACGTGGCAAAGTTTCGCAAGCCCGGTCAGCATCTGACGGTGCTGCGGCTTTCGCCCGCCGATGCTCTGGCGCTTAGGGATCAGCAGGAGCAGATGGCGGCCGCCCGCCAGGCCGGCGGCGCCAAACCCGGCTTTTCGGTTGACCTCGATGCTGCCTGCTGGAACGGCCCCATGGTCGCGCCGGTCGTGCCGCTCGACGTTCTGATCGAGGCCGGCGACGACGATGGTTTCCATCCGCTGCTTCAGAATATCGACATTTTCGCGCTGATGAACCGGCCCGAGGAATCGCGGTTGAAAAGCTGTTCCTGACCCCGTGTCAGGGCCATGGCCGCCGCTGCCAGCCGTTTTCACGATGCAATACTGTTATTCGGTTTGATGTCCGGGGTACTGCGCCCCGGCATCTTCATAGGTTGCGGCGACGCTGTCGAGCGCGCGCTCCATGCCGGGGCGCAATGCTACGAGCAGGCTTGCATAACCCTCGTCCACCGGCCAGAACCGCTCCGCAAGAAACGGGCCGGCTGCGGGCGCAACGCGGGTTACGGCGATATTGGCATCGCGCAGGTTCCATTGCGTCAGTCGCATGATCAGCTGCTCGTCGATTGCCTTGTCGCTCATGTCGGGCCGGACCATGACCTGCCAGACCCAGGCCTCGCTGCGATGAAGCGGCTGGAGCGCGGCTGCAATCATCTGTCCGTCAAGATAAAGCGCATGCAGCCTGATCCGGTCGCGCTCGGAAAGCAGCCTGACGGTGGGAAACCATGCCGCACACCGGCTGGTGTGCTCGTCCGTGTCGCAGAGCAGTGAGAGTTCTTCAAGCGCTGCGGAAATTTCGGCTGGGTTGCGGGCAACGTGGTAGGTGATCCTGCCCTTTTTCTGCAGGTTTTCCCATTTTTCGAGATTGGCCTGCCAGGCTTCCCGGTCTGCGTGGGAAAGCCCGCTGGTCGGGTCGATCCGCCCGGACAATGCGTGGCCGCGCCATGCGCCGGCAACCCGGAAAGCAAGGCCGCGTGCAGCAGCGACCGCGCGCGCCGAACGCATGAAAGCGCCGTCGGCCAGAAGCCCGGGAAAGGCAACCACGCCCGGCAGATTGGCAAGAGAGCCGGCCAGTGCCTCGAACAGCTGGTCAAGCGTTGCCATCGGGCGGTGACGCGAGATCAGCGGGGCGTGATAGCCACCGGGTGCTGCGGAGGCGACAAGGTGTGAATTTCCGCTCGCAACCGAAAACCCCATCAGCGCGGCAAGATGGCCGGCCCCGGCCGCAACGGCGCTATCTTCGATCAGCGCCAGTCGCGTCTGTGCATCGGCCCTGCCAGAGAGCCCGGTCAGGAACGGCAATGTCTGGAAGGGATTTGGTTCAACGGCCTGATCGCCCAGCCGCTCCATGGCGGGTTCCAGCTCCCCCGGAGCATCGGAGAAGATGGAAAATTCGCCGCCGCTTCTCAGTTCCAGGCGAAGATCGGGCACGGTCTTGCCGGGGCGTACCACCGACAGTTTCGATTTCAGCCGGGCAGGGGGTCTTGGTCCGAGGTCCTTGCGGATGATGCTCATCGATCCGTCGCCTTTCGCCCGTCAGCACGGCACGAAATGGCCGGGCGCATTTCCAACGCACCGGACGTCAGCGGTTTTGGGATGCCTGAACACATGGATACGCACTACTGGAACTGATCGAAAACCCTTGCCGAATTGATAAGCCGTTTGGGTTAACAAATTATTGGCCTGCCATGGTGAAACGGGTGAAAGCGCGCCCTTGCAATTCTCGCTGAAGCGGGCAGACTGTCATTTATCTGTAATCAGGATGCGAGGCGGGAAAGCATGGTGCAAAAGCCGGATACGCAACGCAAGCAAGAGGCGGACGGCAGCAATGTCGTCGAAATCGCCCCGTTCAGACCCGGCCAGAAGGCCGAGCCATTGCCCGTCACATTCCACCGGCGTGAACTCGACGCGATCCTCTGGGTCTATGGCAGAATGGTGGGCGACGGCGAGTGGCGCGACTACGCTCTCGACCACATGAAGGACAAGGCCGTCTTTTCGGTTTTCAAGCGCTCCGGCGAAATGCCGCTCTACCGGATCGAGAAGAACCCGAAACTGGCGTCCAAACAGGGCGCCTTCAGCGTCACCAATACCGCCGGCATGGTGCTGAAACGCGGCCACGATCTGCGTCAGGTGCTCAAGGTCTTCGACCGCAAGCTGAAACTCGTCGAGAAATAGGCCGGATCAAAGCGAAAGCGGCAGCGGATCTGAGGCATTGCCTTTGCCAAGCGGGCGCTGCATGAACACCGTGTCGAGCCATTGTCCGTGTTTGAAACCGGTACCGGTCAACCGGCCGGCATCGGTGAAACCGCATGTCCGGTGCAGCGCGATCGAGGCCGGGCTCGCGCCGCCGATGACGGCGACCATCTGCCGGAAGCCGCGCGCTTCACACTCTTCCACCAGGGTTTGAAGCAGCAGTTTGCCGACGCCTCTGCCACGCGCCCGAGGGTCGATATAGACGGAATCCTCGACAAGCCAGCGATAGGCCGGGCGGGTGCGAAACGCGCCGGCATAGGCATAGCCCAGCAAACTGTCCGCCTCGACGGCGGCGATATAGGGAAAACCGCCGGCCTTGGTCGCGTCCATCCGGGCGCGCATCTCGGCCGGTGCCGGCGGTTCAAGCTCATAGCTGGCGGTGCCGTTCAGCACGCTTTCTGCGTAGATCTCGGTAATGATGGTGATGTCGTCGGATGTGGCGGGGCGGATGGTGATCGACATGGGCAAGCGGCCGGCTCAAGGGGGTTGGACATGAAAAAAGGCGGCCCCGGAAGGCCGCCTCGATCAATTGAATTTCTGCGATATCAGTTCCGGTTGCCCAGCAGACGCAGGAGGAACAGGAACATGTTGATGAAGTCGAGGTAGAGCGTCAGCGCGCCCATGACGGCCTTGCGGCCGGCAACGACTTCACCGTCGCCTTCATAATACATTTCCTTGAGCTTCTGCGTATCCCAGGCGGTCAGGCCGGCAAAGACGAGAACGCCGATGACGGAGACAGCGAAGCTGAGTGCGCTCGACTGCAGGAAGATGTTGACCACCATGGCAATCAGGATGCCGAACAGGCCGATGACCATGAACGAGCCCATTGCCGAAAGATCGCGCTTGGTGGTGTAGCCGTAAAGCGACAGCGCACCGAAGGACGCGGCGGTGATGAAGAAGGTCTGTACGATGCTGGCCGTCGTGTACATGATGAAGATCGACGACAGCGACAGGCCTGTCAGGGCGGCATAGACCCAGAAGGACGTGCGCGCAGCCGACACGCTCATCTTGTTGACGCGGAAAGCCAGAAAGAAGAATGCGATCAGTGGTGCGAACATGATCAGCCACTTGAGCGGCGTTCCGTAAACGGCGGCGCCGACGCTGGTCAGCAGAATGCCGTTGGGAAGCTGCGCAACGGCAGCGGCCTGATCAGTGGTGGTTGCAAGCGTGCTCAGCCCGAAAGCGAGTGCGCCCGTAATCACCAGGCCAAGCGCCATCAGGTTGTAGATGTTGAGCATGTAGGTGCGCAGGCCCTGATCGATTTCAGCACTCGCGTGCGCTCCCGCCTGCGCGCGGTTCTGATAGTTACGAAGATCAGCCATCAATTTCCTCTTAGAAAAGCCCCTCGTTGATCACGGTGTCGGGAAAATGCGGCATACGCAATACCCAGGCGCCGCTGGGGGGCTCCAGCAAGCCTGTCGATAATATGATAGGTTCGGCAATAGGATACAAGGCATGGTGGCCCGAAAAGCGACAGGCGTTCCTCAAAATTTCGTAAGAATCGGGCCTCGCATCTCCAAAAACGACGGCGCCTGCACCATGTAGCAGAAAATCGTCCGGCCCCTTGATGCGCAGGACAGGCTCAAAGAGAGGACATTTCCATGCGTTATTTCATTGCCGTCATTCTGCCGTGGCTTTCGTTTTTCACCATCGGCAAGCCGATTTCAGGCATTATCTGCCTGATCCTCCAGCTCACGCTGATCGGCTGGCCGGTCGCGGCGCTCTGGGCGCTTTTTGCTGTGCAGAACTATTTCGCCGACCGCCGCAACGAAGAACTGATGGAAACCCTGCGCCGCGACCGATAGCCGCGCAGGAATACCGGCAGGACTTTTAAGGTAACCGACCATCCATCTCACGGCGTCATGCTCGGACTCGATCCGAGCATCCATTTCGTTCAAGTCTTTGAAATAAAGAACTCTTTCACTGCGTCACGTCGTGTGGCCCTGGATCCTCGGGTCAAGCCCGAGGATGACGCAGAGGAGAGTGGCGTCAACGGGCTGGCAGCCGTCACCAATGCCCTCGCCGGCTGTGTCACCCTCGTCATAACTCCCGCAGATAAAGCGCGGGCTTCTGGCCCAGAAGGTGCCATGTGCCGAACAGGCCGATGGCGACGGTGACAACGATGGCGCCGCCAACGGTGGCAAGCGCGACCGGGGCCAGCAGCGCGAACGGCAGCATCATGATCTGTGTCAGCGCATACCAGGCGGCAGCCGAGCCGGCGACGAGCGCGAAGATGCCGGTCATGGCGCCGAGAATGAGGTATTCGTAGACGAAGGCCCGGATCAGCGCCGGGCGGGTGGCGCCGAGCGTCTTCATGATCACCGCGTCATGGCCGCGCCTGCGGTTTCCGGCCGCAAGCGCACCCGCCAGCACCATCACCGAGGCGATCAGCGCAATGGCTGCGGCTGCGCGGATGGCGGTTGCAAGCTGGCCGACGAGTTCTCCGGCAATCTCCAAAGCAGCGCGCACCTCGATCGTGGTGACCGTCGGGAAGGTTCGGGTCACGGAGCCGAGAATTTCGGCGTTCTTTTCGGTGCTGCCGTCAGGATTGGTGAGCGTTGCCAGCCAGGCATGCGGCGCGCCGGCAAAGGTGTTGGGCGAAAACACCATGACGAAGTTGATCGACAGCGATTCCCATTCCACCGAGCGGAAGCTTGCAATCCTGGCTGTGATTTCGCGGCCAAGCACGCTGACCGTCACGGTATCGCCAAGCTTGAGGCCGAGTTCCTGCCCTTCGTCGGCGGCGAAGGAGACCAGCGGTTCGCCGTCATAATCTTCGGGCCACCATTCCCCCTCGGCCAGCGTCGAATTTTCCGGCAGGTCGGCGTCATAGGTAATGCCGCGGTCGCCACGCAGCACCCAGCGCGCTTCCGGCGGCGCTTCCCATTCGGAGGCGCGTGTATCGTTCAGCGCCAGGATGCGCCCGCGCAGCATCGGCACCAGCGAGAGTTCGCCCTCCGGTGCTTCCTGTGTAATCAGATCGCGGAAACCGTCGACCTCGCTGCCCTGAATATCGACGAAGAAGAAATCCGGGGCGCGCTCGGGAAGCGTTCGGGAGAGTTCGCGATTGAGATTGCCGTCGATCAGCGCCAGTGCCACCAAGAGCGTCAGCCCGAGGCCAAGCGAAAGCACGACTGAACCGGTGAGCGCGCCGGGGCGATGGATATTGCCGATGGCAAGCCTGAGCGAGGGCGCGCGCGGATGCGGCGCCCGCCGCGCCAGCCATTTGATGGCGACGGCCACCAGCCGCAGCACCAGAAACGCGCCGGCGACGGAGGCGAGGAACACGCTTGCGACGAAGCGCTCGTCCGCGGTGAAAATGGCAAGCGCGGCCAGAGCGGTCAGCGTGACGACTGCCGCTGCCACGAAGGGCCATGCCGGGCGCCCGCCCTCATCGAAGCCGTGTTCGCGCAGAAGCGCTGTTGCCGGCACGGCGCGGGCGGCGGCCAGCGGCAGGATGGCGAAGGCGATCGCGGTCAGAAGGCCGAAGAGCGCGGCAATCAGCAGGGCCATGGGGAAGATTGCCGCAGGGATGGCGATCTCAAGCAGCGAGGACAGGAGGGGCAGGGCAATGAGCGGAATGACCGCGCCGAAGACGAGACCCGTCACAATGCCGATCAGGGCCACCAGCATGATCTGCAGAAAATAGATGGCGACGACCATATTGGCCGGCGCGCCGAGGCATTTGAAGGCTGCAATCGCCCGCCTGCGGCTTTCCAGATAGGCGCTGACCGCGTTGGCGATGCCGACGCCGCCGGTGATCAGCGTTGCAAGGCCGACAAGCGTCAGGAATTCCGAAAGCCGGTCGACATTTTCGCTCAAGGACGGTGCGGCGCGATCGCTGACGCGCACCGACCAGCCTGCATCGGGAAAGGCTTCCTCGGCTGCGGTCTTGATTGCATTCGGATCGGAAGCGGCGGGCAGGCGAACGCGATAGGCATATTCGGCAAGGCTGCCGAGCTGCACGAGCCCGGACGCTTCAAGCGCATCGCGGCCGATCAGAATGCGCGGCGCGAAGGCAAAGCCTTCGGAAAGCGAATCCGGCTCCTGTTCGAGCGTGCCGGAAACCCTGAGTTCGGCGCTGCCAAGCAGCAGGCTGTCGCCGACGGAAAGGCCGAGCCTGTCGACAAGAAGCGGGGCGACAAGAACGCCGTAGCGGCCGTCATCGCCTTCGCCCAGCGCATCTTCGAGCGGCATTGCCGGATCGGAAATCACGGCGCCATAGAGCGGGTAGAGACCGTCGACGGCCTTGACCTCGGCCAGTGACTGGTCGGAGCCATCGGGAAGCCTGGTCATCGAGCGCATCGTTACCGATTGCGACAGCGTGCCGAGGTCTTCGACATAGGCGAGTTCGTCGCCGGTCAAGGCCTCGTTGTCGCGCTCGAAGCGGATATCGGCGGCGAGGATTTCCCGGCCGCGCTCGGCAATGCCGGCGTTGACGGCATCGGAGACGGAATTGACGGCGGCAATGGCAGCAACGCCCAGCGCAATGCAGGCAAGGAAGATGTAGAAGCCGGAAAGGCCGCCGCGCATTTCGCGCAGCGCAAATTTCAGGGCGAGCGAGAGGTTCAGCCGGTTTGCCTGCATCAGTTGGCGGCCCCGGTGGTCTCGTGACCGACGATTTCACCGGAACGGACATGGACCTGCCGGTCGCAGCGCGCGGCCAGCGCCGGGTCGTGGGTGACCAGCACCAGTGTAGTACCGCTTTCGCGCTGGCGTTCGAACAGAAGATCGGCGATCTGGGTGCCGGTGTCGCCGTCAAGATTGCCGGTCGGTTCGTCGGCAATCAACACGGATGGCTCTGGCGCAAGCGCGCGGGCGATGGCGACGCGCTGCTGCTCGCCACCGGAAAGCTGGCCGGGATAATGCGTCATCCGGTGGCCGAGGCCAACGCTCTCAAGGGCTGCCCTTGCGCGTTCAAACGCATCCGCGCGGCCGGCAAGTTCCAGCGGAATGGCGGTGTTTTCCAGCGCCGTCATGTTGGCGATCAGATGGAAGGACTGGAAGACGATGCCGATGTTTTCGCCGCGAAAGGCGGCCAGCGCATCTTCCGAAAGCCCGGTGAGCGCGGTGCCGTCAATGGTGATTTCGCCGCTGTCGAGCCGTTCAAGCCCTGCGACCACCATCAGCAATGTCGATTTGCCCGAACCCGATGGTCCGAGAATGCCGACGGATTCGCCACGGCCGATTTCAACGGACATGCCTTTCAGCACATGAACGGCGGCGGAACCCTTGCCGAGGGTGAGGTGGGCATTGTCGAGGGTGATGAGATTTTCGGACAAATGATCTTCCTGCTTTGAAATCGGCGGCGGAGCAAACACATATAGGCAATACGGGCCGGCAAGCCGGATGGACCGGAAAACGCGATTGAGAAGGATTTAGGAGCCTGATGATGCGATTAAAAGCGACAGCGCCGATTGTTTTTACATTTCTTGCTGCGCTTGTGGCGGCTTCGCCATCAAAAGCGCGTGAACCGCTCGAACTTGTCGTGCTCGGCGACAGTCTTGTTGCAGGTTACGAGCTGGGGGCAGGGGAAGACTATCCCGCACGGCTTGAAGCGGCGCTGACGGATGCCGGCTACGATGTCGTAATCGCCAATGCCGGTGTTTCCGGCGATACCACCAGCGGCGGTCTGGCGCGGGTCGACTGGTCGGTGCCCGACGGCACGGACGGCGTGATCCTCGAACTCGGCGCCAATGACGCGCTGCGCGGTATTGCCCCGCAGGACGTGAAGAGCAACCTTTCCGCGATTATCGAAAGCCTTCAGGGGCGTGATATTCCGGTGATGCTGATGGGCATGATGGCGCCGCCGAACATGGGGCCGGATTATGCCGAAGCGTTCAATCCGATCTATGGCGCGCTGGCTGCGGAATTCGACGTTCCGCTTTATCCCTTCATTCTCGATGGTGTTGCCGCAAACGCCGCCCTGCAGCTTTCAGACGGCATGCATCCCAATGCCGGGGGGGTCGACAAGATGGTCGAAAACTCGCTGCCGTCAGTGGAGGCTTTCATCGATACAATCGGGGAGGAGTGAAATTAACGCTTGCTTCAGTGCGGGTTAGATGATTCGCTGTAGAGGTCACTAGCAGATTCGGGGAGCTCGCCATGCCGAGAATTTTCACCGCCCTCGAAATCCCGCGCGAACAGGCGTTAAGTCTTTCGCTGTTGCACGGCGGCCTGCCCGGGGCCCGCTGGATCGATGTGGAAAATTACCACATCACCTTGCGGTTCATCGGAGATGTCGACTTCCGCACGGCGGACGAAGTCGTCCACTGGCTCGACCGGATCGAGCGCCCCGCCTTTCAGCTCAGCCTTACCGGAACTGGCGCCTTCGGCAACAAGAAGCCGCATGCAATCTGGGCTGGTGTGTCCCCCGCGCCGGAGCTTTTTGCGCTGCAGGGCGAAATCGACAGGATCTGTCAGCGACTGGGCCTGAGGGCCGATCCGCGCAAGTTCACCCCGCATGTCACGCTGGCGCGGCTGCGCGGGACAAAGGTGCAGGATGTGGTCGAATATCTTTCCGCCCGGGGTAATTTCCAGACATTGCCGTTTACCGTCGGGCGTTTCGTGCTGATGTCGTCGCGCGATTCGGTCGGCGGGGGCCCCTACCAAGTGGAAGAGGCCTTCGACCTTTACGATCCGAGCGATGCCTACAGTCTGGACAGCAGCGACTGGCAGCCGGCCAGGAGCATGTGGTAGACGGTTTCAAACCCGTCATCGCCGCCGTAATAGGGGTCGGGGACATCCTGTTTCTTGCCGAGCGTGTAATCTGAAAACAGCGCGACTTCGGCTTTGGGATCGGCCCCGCCGAGACGTTTCAGTGCGGCCATATTGGCGCTGTCCATGCCGAGGATGAGTGAAAACCGGCTGAAATCCGCCGGCCGGATCTGGCGCGCGCGCTGGCCGGAAATATCGAAGCCGTAGCGCTTCGCCGTGGCGCGCGAACGCGGATCGGGCAGCTCGCCCTCGTGCCAGTTGCCGATGCCGGCGGAATCGATGGTGAAGTCGCGGCTGCGGCCTGCGCCCTGCGCAAGATGCGTGAACACGCCCTCGGCAAGCGGCGAACGGCAGATATTGCCGCTGCAGACGAAAAGAACGGAGTGGTTGTCAGGTTGTGCCATGATATTTACGCAATTTAGTGAAGTATCGTGATTTTGACGTTTGCGGAGACAATGCCATGAATGATGCCCGACTGGAACCTGAAGCGCTGCACGAAGCCATGCAATCGCATGCGGACTGGTCGGTAACGGAAGACGAGACCGCAATCTCCCGCGATTTCCGGTTTGCCGATTTTCGCGAGGCCTTCGCGTTCATGAGCGAATGCGCGCTGGCCGCCGAACGGCTCGATCATCACCCCGAGTGGAATAATGTCTATAACCGGGTCGGGGTTTCGCTCACCACCCATTCATCCGGTGGCATCAGCGCCCGCGATATCGAAATGGCCGGCATCATGGACAAGGCGGCAAGCCGGTTCGGCGTTTGAATATTGGCCGCTCTGACCTATATTTCGGAGCGAAGGAGCCGATCATGAGCGATATCAAATATGGCGACATCCTCGAGCCCGGCGACGAGGAAACCAGGGCCGAAAACGAACGTACGGTGCGCGAGGGTTTCTGGGGCAAGCTGCGCAAGACGGCTTCGCATATCCCGTTTGCGCGTGATGCGGTCGCTGCCTATTACTGTGCGACCGACAGCGAAACCCCGCTTGGCGCGCGGGCCGTGCTTTACGCAGCACTTGCCTATTTCGTCATGCCCGCCGATCTCATACCGGATATCTTCCTGTTTGTCGGCTTTACCGACGATCTGGCCGTGCTGACGGCGGCGTTGACGATGATCCGCAGAAATATGAGAATAGAGCATTATGACCGTGCAGATGCGGCATTGACGACGCTCGGAGACGAATGACACATCATTGCACGTCGTCTGCCGCAATCTTGCCGTGATTGGCGGCATTTGTCGTGCCACAACCAATCCGGCAGCGCAGACCGGGCGGTGACCGAAAATCCACACGGTGTTGAGATTTTGGTAACCTCGGTTGCGTATCTAGATGAACAAATTCGTAACGTATCGGTCTGGCCCTTTTTGAAGGGCAGGGGCCGGCGGCAGCAGAGAAAATCGGCAGGATCTTATGTTTGCAAAAAGAATCGCCCTCGTACTGGTCATTCTGTTCACCGGCGCCTCGATCGCTTCCGCGCAGACGCCGACTCCGATTCAGAAATTCGACGCCTGGGTCGCCTATTCCTACAATTCCGACGCCGGAAAGGTCTGCTACGTCCTTTCGGTGCCGGCCAAGAAGGAACCGGCCAATGTCGACCATGGCGACAATTTCTTCGTGGTCACCAAATATCCGGGGCAGAACGTATCGCTCGAACCGCAGGCGATGATGGGTTACAACCTGCGCGACGGTTCGACCATTGACGTCATCGTCGATGGCAAGAGCTTCCCGATGTACCACAAGGGCCGTGGCGGCTGGCTCGAAAACGCGGCGCAGGAGCCGGCGCTGGTCGCCGCCATGAAGGGTGGACGCACGATGGAAGTGAAGGCGACTTCGGCACGGGGCACCAACACCACCCACACCTATTCGCTGATCGGCATCACCGCAGCGCTCAACAAGATCAGCGCCTGCCAGTAACGGCAGTCCCGCTTTTGCAATCGACCCGGCTTCGGCCGGGTTTTTTGTTGCCGGTCATGTGGCGCGGGCGGGACAGCTAGAGCCCTTCAGTTTTATATGGAAACAGTTCTGTTTGCCCAAACCGGTCATTCCACGCGAAGAAGCCCGCGCGGCATAGCCATAGCTATGGCGAAGGGCTTCGACAAAGTGGAGGGCCGGTTTGGGCAAACCCGAAGGGCGGCATGAATTTGCGCCATTACCGGCGGTCTTCGGCTTGGACATAGCTTCGGCTATGCCCTGCGCCAAAGCCCTTGGTCTTGGCGCAAATTCCTTGCCGCAGAACGCTTCCATATAAACCTGAAGGGCTCTATGTGGCGAAAGGGATGACGCCGGGCGACAACCGTGTTATAGGCTCGCCGCAAATGCTTGGTGTCGTGTTCGTTCCGGCGCCGTTCAAGCCTGAAGAGCAAGTTCTTTTTTTCTACATTGCAGGTGGCGTATCGCCGGGTCCCTGAAACGAAGGGCCGGTGAAAGCGACGAATACCTGTAGTCCGCGTTTTTACGGGAGCCCGACAATGTCCGCTGTCGAAACCATCGATCTTGACGCCCAGCGTGCCAGACCCCGCCGCAAACCGGCAGTCGGGAACACGCTGATCGGTCTTTCCAAACCGGAAATGGCCGAGGCACTGTCATCGATCGGTGTGCCGGACAAGCAGATCCGCATGCGCGTCAACCAGATCTGGAACTGGCTTTATGTGCGCGGGATCTCCGACTTTGCCGAAATGACCAACATGGCGAAGGACCTGCGCGCGAAAATGTCGGACGCCTTCGATATCGCGCGGCCGGAAATCGTCACCGAGCAGATTTCGACCGACGGGACACGCAAATGGCTGTTGCGTTTTCCGGCCCATGGCGCGGGCCGTCCGGTGGAAATCGAGACGGTCTACATTCCCGAGGAAGACCGCGGCACGCTGTGCATTTCCAGCCAGGTCGGCTGCACGCTGACCTGTTCCTTCTGTCACACCGGCACGCAGCGTCTGGTGCGCAATCTCAGGCCCGAGGAAATTCTCGGTCAGCTCTTGGTTGCTCGCGACGCGCTCGGCGACTTTCCCAACCGCGATGCACCGAACGGCGCCTTCATTCCCGAATCCGACCGCAAGGTCACCAATATCGTGATGATGGGCATGGGCGAGCCGCTTTACAATTTCGAGCATGTGAAGAAGGCGCTGCTGATTGCATCTGCCGAAGACGGTCTGTCGATGTCTAAGCGTCGCATCACGCTGTCGACGTCCGGCGTGGCCCCGGAAATCTATCGCACCGGTGAGGAGATCGGCTGCATGCTGGCGATTTCGCTGCATGCGGTGCGCGACGACCTGCGCAATATTCTGGTGCCGATCAACAAGAAGTATCCGCTGGAGCAGCTGATCAAGGCGTGCCGGGATTATCCGGGCCTGTCCAATGCGCGCCGGATCACGTTTGAATATGTGATGCTCAAGGACGTCAATGACAGTCTCGAAGACGCGCGCGATCTGGTGAACCTGCTGAAGGGCATTCCGGCGAAAATCAATCTGATTCCGTTCAATCCCTGGCCCGGTTCCAACTACCAGTGTTCCGACTGGGAGACGATCGAACGCTTTGCCGATTTCATCAATCAGGCCGGCTATGCCTCGCCGATCCGCACCCCGCGCGGCCGCGATATTCTGGCGGCCTGCGGCCAGCTGAAGTCGGAATCGGAGCGGATGCGCAAGACCGAGCGCATGGCTTACGAGGCGATGATGATCGCCAATCACGGCGACTGAGAAGTAAGGCTATTACGTGGGTGCGTCGACCCGCATTTCGGGTTACTATGCGGGCGTACTCATTATTAACATTGCTTTCCTTAGGGGCGATAATTTCTCTCCGGAAAGATTTTCGTATGTTTCGACCAAGGCACCGGCGACTTCCGCTCTGTTCACTGAATCCACGCTATCAGTGATGATCATGGTAGCGAATTGTGGACCGTTTCCTAGGTCGCCGAAGTAGCATACCGCATTGAATTGGTTGGTGCCAAAAATACTGGTTTGCTCGAACTGATATACATATGCACGAACGTTGTCAGCAAATTGAGAGATTTCGTCCGGACTTCGCTTCATCAGTGATGCGAGTGCATAAGTGTATTTCTGACTGTAGTGTGCGACGGTATCAGGACTGATTTCTTTTTGTAATTTTCCCGCTGCAAAACAGGTTCTCAATTGTTCCGCTGCAATAGAAGGTTCATGAGGCGTTGTTCTTAGATTTGATTGTTGAATCATAGTGCCTTGTTCCTGCGGAACGCATCCCGAAAGAACTATTATCGACAAAACAGCTGCCACGCGTTTTGTATTGGCTGAGACCATCTGGTGCGTCCTCGTCTTCGTAACATTGGTGGGGTGATACTAGAAATCATTTGCACTCTTAAGTCGCATAACCTGCCGGGTTTCGATCCACCCGAACCTCGATGACTGATTTTCTACCGCCCCTGCGTCAGCAAGATCTTCACCGCAAACAGCGAAAACACGCCGGCAAACAGGTAGTCGATGCCGCGCAGCACGCGTTTATGCGCCATCAGCCAGCCTGAAAGCCGGTCGGCGGCGACAACGATGGCGATCGTCGGCAGGAGCGCGACGACGATGAAGGTGAAACCGAGGAACAGCAGTTTGCCGGTGACGTTCGGATCGCCCGCATCGACGAATTGCGGCAGAAAGGTCATGAAGAAGATGATGACTTTCGGGTTCAGGAGGTTGATCCAGAACCCGTTGGCAATTGCCGCCCTGATCCGATTGCGCTTGCGCTCGGTCCGGGCTTCCGCCTCCAGCACGAAATTATTGCCCTTTCGGATTGCCATGACGGCGATCCAGAACAGATAGGCGGCGCCACCGGTTTTCAAAATCATGAAGGCGGTCGGTGAGGCGACAATCAGGGCGGAAACCCCGAAGGCAACAAGCATTGTGTGCACGCAGAGGCCCAGATTGGTGCCGACCAGAACGGCAAGGCCGGCGGCCCGCCCTTCCTTCAGCGCCTTGTTGATCGAAAGCGTCATGTCGGGACCTGGGGTCAGCGCCAGAAGCAGCGTGGCCGCCGAAAAGGCCAACAGGACGGGAAGCGAGGGAATGATGTCCATGAAAGCTGCCGAACCCCGGAACGCGGGCAATACGTTCACTACTCAATATGATTGCCGTATAGGTGAACAATCTGTAATGAGGGTCGAACGGCTTTGCAACATTTTGCAACAGAGCCACGGCTCACCGATACGACTGAAGGACGTTTTCTTGCGCATTCTCGACGAAGCATTTTTTCCCGAACTGCCCGGCTATTACAAGGGCAAGGTGCGGGAGAACTACGACCTGCCGGATGGGCGCAGGATCATCATCACGACCGACCGTATCAGCGCTTTCGACCGGGTTCTGGCTTCCATTCCCCACAAGGGGGCAATTCTGACGCAGATTGCCCGCTTCTGGTTCGATGCTACCGCCGATATCGCCGACAATCATGTTGTCGCCTATCCTGACCCGAATGTCGTCGTCGGCAAGCGACTGGATATTCTGCCGGTCGAGATCATCGTCCGCGGCTATCTGGCAGGCACGACCGATACCTCGGTCTTGACCCGCTACAAGCGCGGTGAACGCAGGCTTTACGGCTTCGATTTTCCCGATGGTATGCGCGACAACGAAAAACTGCCCGAAGCCATCATTACGCCGACCAGCAAGGCTTTCGATGGCGGGCATGACGAGCCGCTGACGGCAGACGAGATTGTCGAACGCGGTCTCTTGAGCCAGGCGCGGTGGGACGAGGTCTCGGAAAAGGCGCTGGCCTTGTTTGCGCGCGGTCAGGAGCTGGCGGCGCGGCAGGGGCTGATCCTTGCCGATACGAAATACGAGTTCGGGCTTGATCGTGATGGCAATCTTCTGCTGGCCGATGAAATCCATACACCGGATTCGAGCCGCTACTGGATGGCCGAAAGCTATCAGGCCCGGTTTGAGGCCGGCGAACGGCCTGAAAGCTTCGACAAGGATTTCATCCGGTCGTGGGTGGTGGCGCGCTGCGATCCCTATTCGGATCCAGTTCCGGAAATCCCGCAGGATGTGATCGAGGCGGCTTCGGGCGTCTATGCCCGGGCGTTCGAGATGATCACCGGCAAACGCTTTGTTCCCGATGAAAGCGGCGAGAGCGTGAAGGACCGCGTGCGCGCCAACCTTGCGGCCTATTATCCGGAGGCGCATTGGGGAGGGGAGTGATGCGTAAACCAAGGCGATCGGCCGAAGAAACACGGGAGGCGATCCTTGAGACATCGGAACGTCTGTTTCGTGCAAGCGGCTACAGTGCGGTTTCGATAGCCGATATTGCCGGCGAACTCGGCATGTCGCCGGCGAATGTGTTCAAGCATTTCCGCAGCAAGCTCACGCTCGGGCGCGCGATTGCCTATCGCCATGCCCGCCGTATTGCCGAACGCTGTTCCGTCGAGGATCCGAGCGATCCGCCGGACACGCGTCTGGTCGTCTTTTTGTCCCGGCTTGCGCGCGAGCACCTTCACGACAAGCGGGAAAACCAGTATCTTTTCGAAATGATCCCGCTGGTGCTGGAAGATCCTTCCAAGGGCGGCCGGATCTACCGCCGCCTTGTTGAAGACAAGCTTTCGTCACTGATCGCAGAGGGAATGGAGGCCGGGATCTACGGCGCAGGGGACCCCGCGCTCGACGCATCGGCCATCGTCGACATGCTGGGATGCGTGCTCAACCCGCGGATGATTGCCTGTGCCGTGCCCGCAACACTGGTTGATAAAACGCAATTAATTGTTGGATTAATTGACGGCGGATTGAAAAATCGCGTTGTAAAGTGACGTTATCTGCGATACGTCACCAAAACGAATTCGTCATCTGGCGAGCTTTCGCAGCCTGTTTCGGTACGCAAGATATTGAGTTTCTGTGCGATCGGGATTGTGTTAAGAAAGTGCCCATTGTTTGATCTTACTTTCTGGATAGGTGCCCATGCTGTCGCGCAAGCTTCCGATTGCCGTTGTTAGTGTTCTTGCAGTTGCGCTCGGCGCGTGCAGTGATGACGGTAAGCAACAACAGGGCGGGGCACAGATGCCGCCGCCCCAGGTCGGCGTTATTACACTTGAAAAGCAGACGGTGCCGATCACCACGACGCTTCCGGCGCGTGCGGTTGCATATCGTTCCGCCGAAGTCCGTCCTCAGGTTACTGGTATCATTACCGAAAAGGCCTTCAAGGATGGTGCTTTCGTGAAGGCCGGCGATCTGCTTTATCAGATCGAGCAGGATACTTACGAAGCCAATCTCGCGCAGGCTCAGGCTTCGCTCGACAAGGCGAATGCCACGGTGCCGGGCCTTGAGGCCAATTACGAACGCTACAAGCGGATCGTCAATCAGGGCGCTACCGAAATTCAGCTGACCGACGCCCAGACCTCCTACGAACAGGCGCTGGCCGACGTCGAATCAGCCAAGGCAGCGGTCAAGACCGCCGAGATCAATCTCGGCCATACCGACATTACCGCTCCGTTTGACGGTGTTCTGGGGGTTTCCAATATTTCGATCGGTAACCTGGCTTCGCCGTCGTCCTCTTCGGCTCTGGTCAGTCTCAATCAGCTCGATCCGATCTATGTCGACATGTATGAATCTGCCGCGCAGGTTCTGAGCGCGTCGGGCAAATACCCGGACTTCAAGAGCGAGCAGGACCTTTCCGGCGTCAAGGTTGTCGTCGAGCTTGACGATGGCAGCGACTATTCGGTTGCCGGTCATCTCGACGTTTCCGAGCGGACGGTGAATGAATCGACCGGCACGGTCAATCTGCGTGCCGTCTTCGACAACCCCGACAATGTTCTGCTGCCCGGCATGTTCGTGCGTGCCACGCTGACGGTTGCCGAGGAAGAAGGCTTCCTCATTCCGCAGCTCGCCGCCCAGATCGAGGCCGGCGGCAAGGTCTCCGCCATGTTCGTGACCAGCGACAACAAGATCGAGACGCGGATTTTCCAGAATGTGAAAGTTTCCAACAACGCCTGGCTGGTCACCGACAAGGTCTCCGATGGTGATCGTCTCATCGTCGATGGCTTCCAGCGTCTGGTCGGCGGCGTTACCGACGTCACGCCCGTACCGGTGAAGATCAATGAAGAGGGCGTTGTCGTTGATGCGGATTCCGGCTCGGGCGCTTCGTCCGGCTCAAGCTCCGGCGGCGATGCGTCGGGTTCATCGGCATCTGGCGGAAACGGTTGAGCGTGAAGGTGTTCAGGCTCCGGAACCCAAGCGCTCGAGGAATATTGAATGGCTAATTTCTTTATCAACAGACCGGTTTTCGCCTGGGTGATCGCCATCGTGATCATGCTGATCGGCGGTCTCGGCATCTCGCAGCTGCCGATCTCCCAGTATCCGCAGATCGCGCCGACGACGATCTCGATGACGGCAACCTTCCCCGGCGCCAGTGCGCGAACGGTCGAAACCACGGTGACGAACGTTATCGAGGACGGTCTTTCCGGCTTCGACGACATGCTCTACCTGACGTCGACGTCCAGCCCCGGTATGGCCCAGATTTCGGTGATCTTCGGGCCGAGCATCGATCCGGAAATCGCCCAGGTCGAGGTGCAGAACAAGCTGCAACTGGTGCAGCCGCAGCTGCCGGATATTGTTCGCAATCTCGGTATTACGGTCAATCGTTCGTCGTCGAGCTTCCTGATGGTGGTGGCGCTGACGGACAAGAACAACAATTATTCGCCGGCCGATCTCGGCAACATCATCGACAGTAATATCAACGATTCCATTTCCAGACTTGACGGTGTCGGCAGCGTTCAGGGCTTCTATACGCCCTATGCAATGCGCGTCTGGCTCGATCCCTACAAGCTCAATCAGTACAATCTGACGGTTTCCGACGTTTCCAACGCCATTCAGGCGCAGAACCAGCAGGTTGCTGTTGGTGACGTCGGCGACAATCCTTCGCTGAAGGGGCAACAGCTCTCCATCACCGCCGTTTCTTCCAGCCAGCTGGAAAACGTCAAGGAATTCGAAGACATCATCCTGCGGACCACCGAAAACGGTGCGACGGTGACAATCTCGGATGTCGGGCGGGTTGAACTGGGTCAGCGTTACTATCAGTTCAGCACATTCTATAACGGCTCTCCGGCCGCCGGCTTTGCGATCGAGCTTGCCAATGGTGCCAACGCGGTTCAGACGTCGGAGCGCGTAACCGACTTCATGGACACCATCAGGCCGACCCTGCCGGAAGGTGTCGAGATCATCTATCCGTATGATACGACGCCGTTCGTGGAACTGTCGATCGAACAGGTTGTGCATACGCTGTTCGAGGCGATCGTGCTCGTCTTCTTCGTTCTGTTGATCTTCCTGCAAAACCTTCGGGCGACGCTGATCGCCACCCTTGTGGTGCCGGTCGTGCTGTTGGGTGCATTCGGCGTTCTGGCCTTTGCCGGGTTCTCGATCAACACGCTGACCATGTTCGCGATGGTGTTGGCGATCGGTCTTCTGGTGGACGACGCCATCGTCGTGGTGGAGAACGTCGAACGCATCATGCATGAGGACGGATTGCCGCCGAAGGAAGCCACTCAGAAATCGATGGGTGAAATCTCCGGCGCGCTGATCGGTATCGTGATGGTGCTGACGGCGGTGTTCATTCCGATGGCCTTCATCGGCGGTTCCACCGGTATCATCTATCGCCAGTTCTCGATCTCGATCGTTGCTGCGATGGTCCTGTCGGTGCTGGTCGCGATGATCTTCACGCCGGCACTGTGCGCCACCATGCTGAAACCCGTGGATCCGACCAAGAAGGACCGCGGTCTCTCCGGCATGTTCAATCGCGGCTTCAACAGCCTGACCGATGGCTACATTCGGGCCGTCAGCTTCCTGTTGAAGGTTCCGATCATCGTCTTTGCGGTGTTCGCTGTTCTGCTGTTCGGTGTTTATCACTACTTCGTACAGCTTCCCGCATCCTTCCTGCCGGATGAGGATCAGGGCTCTCTGTTCGTGCTCGTCAATCTGCCGACAGGTGCGACGACGGACCGTACGCAAGCCGTTACCACGCAGGTCGAGAATTATTTCCGCAACGATGAATCCGATGCCGTCGAGGCCGTGTTCAGCGTGCTGGGCTTCTCGTTTGCCGGGCAGGGGCAGAACTATGCCATGGCCTTCGTTCAGATGAAGCCGTTCGAAGACCGGACGGCGGAAAGCCTGACGGCAGCGGCGGTCACCCAGCGTGCCAACGGCTATTTCTACACGCATGTTCGCGATGCTCAGGTTTATGTTGTTCAACCGCCGGCAATTCCGGGTCTTGGTCAGTCGACCGGCTGGACCGGCTTTGTGGTTGACAGCGGCAATCAGGGCCAGGCGGCAACTCTTGCCACCACACAGCGCATCATTCAGCAGATGAACACTGGCGGTATTGCCGCCCAGGTTCGTACCGATACGCTGCCGAATGAAACCCAGATGCTGATCGATATCGATGAGCAGCGGGCCGGTGCCTATGGTGTCAGCATTGCGGAAGCCACCGGTATGCTGTCCACGATCTATGCGGGCACGAACATCAACAACTTCACTTTGAACGACAAGGTGAAGAAGGTTTACGTGCAGGGCGATGCGCCCTACCGCATGCAGCCCGAGGATATCTACAAGTGGTATGCCCGCAATTCGAGCGGTGGAATGGTGCCGTTCTCGGCCTTCACCGATATCGACTGGACAACCGGTGCCCCGTCGCTGTCGCATTATAACGGCAACACCGCGGTCGATATTCAGGGCTCGACCAATCAGGGCTTCAGCTCTGGTGAGGCCATGAACCAGTTGATCTCGCAGGTCGAATCTTCACCCGGCGGCTTTACGGTGGCCTGGACGGATATGTCGCTGCAGCAGGTGATTTCCGGTAACGAAGCCGCCTACCTCTATCTGGTGTCGATTGTGTTCGTGTTCCTGTGCCTTGCCGCGCTCTATGAAAGCTGGAGTATTCCGTTCTCGGTCATTCTGGCAGTGCCGGTGGGTATCCTTGGTGCGGTTGTTGCGGCCAATCTCGATGGTCAGTCCAACGACATCTACTTCAAGGTGGGGCTGCTGACGACCATGGGGCTTGCGGCAAAGAACGCGATCCTGATCGTCGAGTTTGCGCGTGAGCAAAGCGACAAGGGTGATTCGCTCTTTGATGCGGCAGTCCACGCGGCCCGCATGCGTCTGAGGCCGATCATCATGACCTCGCTTGCCTTCATCCTCGGCGTGACGCCGCTGGTGCTGGCAACCGGTGCGGGGTCTGCCGCGCAGAACGCCATTGGTATTGCCGTGTTCGGCGGCATGCTGGCGGCAACGACACTGGGCATCTTCTTCGTGCCGTCCTTCTTCGTCGCCGTTTGCCGGGTTATGGGCATCGGCAAGAAGGAAGACAAATCGGCAGAAGAGCAACAGATCGTTTAAAACAAAATTAACGATATTGCGCCGGCCTCGTGCCGGCGTCTAAAACAGTAAGGGTAGGCCGTCCCGTTCGGACGTGCCGAGATGACAGGATTGAGACCATGGTGTTGAGCCGCGTTACCCCCGTACCGCTTCTGTTGCTCCTGCTGGCCGGCTGCGCTGTCGGCCCGGACTACGTGGCGCCGGAAACGGCATTGCCGGACAAATTTTCCGAAGGCAGCAGCCAGAGCGTGGGCGATGTCACGGAAGTTGCCTGGTGGAAGAGTTTTAACGACCCGTTGCTGAACTCCTATGTCGATGCCGGCATGGCGCAGAACCTTTCGGTTCTTCAGGCGCTCGAGGCGATTGTTCAGGCCGAGGCCAATGTCGTCACCTCGACGGCGGGCGGTTATCCGCAGGTCAATCTGCAGGGCTACGATACCGGCGCGGGTGCCGGCGGTGACGGCGCGTCGCCTCAGGCCCGCAAGACCTCGAATACCTTCGGCGGATCGGTTCCGATTTCCTGGGTTCTCGATCTCTTCGGTCTTTATCAGCGTTCGGGGGAAGCGGCGGTGGCCCAGCTTGACGCTGCCTATGCCAGCGCCGATGTCGCCAAGCTGACGCTCATCTCCAGCCTGATCGATGCCTATATCAATGCACGGCTTTATCAGGAACGCCTGACGATCGCCCGTTCCAATCTCAAAAGCCGCCGTGAAACCTTCCGCCTGACCCAGTTCCAGCTTGATGCCGGTGCGGCGTCACGGCTTGACGTCGTGCAGTCGGAAGGTCTCGTCAACGCGCAGCTTTCCAGTATTCCGCAGCTTGAAGCGTCCTATCGTCAGCAGGTCTATGCACTGTCCACGCTGATGGGCTTGCCGGCAGCAACGCTGATCGACCAGATGAACAAGGTGAAGCCGATTCCGGTGACCCATGCGCGTCTGTCCTCCGGCGTACCGGCCGATCTGATCCGCAACCGTCCGGATATCCGCGAAGCCGAGCGTAATCTTGCTGCCGCAACGGCCAATATCGGGGTTGCCGAAGCGCAGCTTTACCCGACGATTTCGCTCAGCGGCACGCTGCAGGCAAGCATCACCGACAGCTCTCTTGGAAATGCGGGGCAGACGTCATGGTCGTTCGGCCCGACGCTCAGCCTGCCGATTTTCGATGGTGGCGCCCTGCGCGCCAACCTTTCGAGTGCCGAATCGCAAGCCCGCCAGGCCTATCTCACCTGGAAACAGACGGTTCTCAACGCCGTTCAGGAAGTCGAATCGGCGCTCGCCGTCGTCACGCGCGACGGGCGGACCGTTTCGGCATTGCGGGCAACGGTTGCCTCCTACCGCGACGCTTTGGAACTTTCGACCTCGAGCTATCGTGACGGTGCAACCTCGTTGCTGGACGTTCTTGATGCCCAGCGCGCCGTGTCGGATGCCGAGGCGAGCCTTGCCGACGCGATTGCCCAGCAGGCGGGCGATTTCGTCGCGCTCAATGTCGCGATTGGCGGTGGTTACGCCGCGCAATAAGGGCTAGCCCTTCCCGAATTTGTCTTTCCAGCTTTGAAGCGCTCCCCTTTGCGGGAGCGTTTCTGCTTCATAGACACCACGCGCGATGGACCGCGCCATCGTGCGCGTGGCTTCAAGGCAGATTTCTGCAAAGGCAAGATCGTCGGGGGCCGGCTTTTCGCCGGTCGCTGCAGACAGCACCGTATCGCCATCAAACGGCAGGTGGGCCGGGTGGATCGCCCGGGCAAAACCGTCATGCGCCATGACCGCCAGGCGGTAGGCCTGTTGTTTGGTCAAGCGGGCATCGGTGACGATAACGCCGAGCGTGGTGGCCGTGGTCGGCCCGCCCTTGATCCTCAGCTTAGCGGCATCTTTCGAAATGGCGTCCGGGTGCCCAAGCCCTCCGAATTCGCCATTGTCTTCCAGCGAAGCCGCCCAGAAGTGCGGCCCGTCCCCGATGGTCACGCTCCCCATCGCATTGACCGCGGCAAGTGCGCCGATCCGAAAGCCGTCAGCCGTCTCGGCGCTGGCCGAACCAAGCCCGCCTTTCAGATTGACGGTGGTTGCACCCGTCCCCGCGCCAACCGTTCCGAGGGGAAAGGCGCCGTGGGTTGTTGCCCGGTAGGCGTCGTAGCCGAGCTTGAGGTAGGGGGCGTGCAAACCCCAGTCCTTGTCCCCGCCGTTCAGCAGGTCCATCAGGATTGCTCCGGGGACGATCGGTATGCGGGCTGATCCAAGCGCCAGTCCACGACCGTCGGCACGAAGACCGGATTGCACACCGCCGGCGGCGTCGAGCCCGAAGGCAGAGCCGCCCGACAGCACAAACGCATCGACAGTCTCAACACTGCGGGCGGGATCAAGCAGCAGCTGGTCGCGACTGCCGGGGGCACCGCCAAGCGAGAGCCCCGAGGCAATAACCGGCCGGTCGAAGACAATCGCCGTCACCCCGGAGGCCAGTTGACGGTCCTGCGCATGGCCGACGCTTATGCCGGAAATATCGGTAATGAGATTATGCATGATCCGCTCCGTATGGCTTCCGCCCGTGATACCAGCAATTTGCGTCCATCGCGATAAAGGGCGAATTGCGAACCCGGAATTCCGGACAATGACGCTTTTTTGCTTTTTTTGAAAATCACGTGTTGACTTCGAAGGACGTTTCACCCTATATGCGCATCACCGACGGGGTCGACGGTCGCTCTCGCGACCAGCGATGTTGACTTCACTTCCGCCGATTAGCTTCGCTGATTGACGTGTTTGAACTTCAGGGTTTTGGCACGCGGAATGGTATTTGGATGTGGTGATCTCCACATCGGTTATTTGGACAATTGCATAATGAAGAAAGAGAAACGTGGCGAGCGGCTTTGTCGGTAGGCTTTCGGGCTTACCAAAGAGACTTAAGAAGCGGTCACGTTTTAGGAAACTGCTTGGATTTTGCGCAGTGATGCGCGGATCTAAGGTGTGTATGAACATTTAGGTGTTCGAACATATATAGGTTTCCGTCAATTCTTACTGAAACAGCTGAGGCTGTTTTTCGGTAATTTGAACAACACAAGCGTTATAGCGAAAGCGAAGATGCTAGTGAACGTGATTTAGCTTGGATAAAATTCTCATATTCAACTTGAGAGTTTGATCCTGGCTCAGGACGAACGCTGGCGGCAGGCTTAACACATGCAAGTCGAACGCACCTT
>PVUG01000020.1 GCA_003001975.1 Martelella mediterranea | reverse complement strand
CGGTACGTGTCTGTCTTCATCCAACCAGTGATCGATCGTCGAAACGAACGCGTCCAGCTTCGGCCGCCGGACTGGTGATTGTCGCTGATAGCCAGGAGGCGTCGAATACGACAGCATCTTCGCTACGCTGTCGCGGGATATGTTGAAGTGTTTGGATGCCTGACGTTGGCTCATCCCTTCCGAGACGGCCAGACGAACCTTCAGATAAAGTTCCACGGTGTAGATCCTCTGTCCCTCCTGCGCTCATTGCAGAAGGAAGATAGGTGGCCGGATTTTACTCCGCCCGCGGACGAATTATTCCGCCGCTTCCGTGGCCGACTTTTGCACCGCCGTTCTCAACCGTCCTCGCCTGCACTTTGAATGACCAGCGATCTGAGCTACTCATGGATGCAAAATACACTAGATTCGCATCGCTATGAGTTAGTAGGTTAGATGGAAAACGAGCTAGATTTCGATCCGGAAGAGGTAGCCCCTACGAGTATTTGCTTAGATTGCGCTCGTCATCCAAGCGTAAAAAAAATCATCTTAGACGATTGCACGAAGGGTCGATGTGCCCTCTGTGCTCGCGACGACGTGGATGTCCGAAATCCAGAAAACCGCGAGCACCTCGTGATGCTCCTTCGAGCGCTCATCCGCTTTCACTACGACGAACATCAGTACAATCCACATTGGGGAGGAGATAGCGTCATGTCGCTGCTCTCCGCAGAGAACCCCATAGTGGTACCGCCGAAATCGAACCTCTTTGTTGATGACTTCGACGAGTGGCTGAATTGGCCCGTGTACCCCGACTGGGACAAGGGCATTGCCGTCTACGCCGGGTTCAATGACGGTGTTCGCATGATGAACTTCGCGATCTCTCGAACCAAACCGGCTGCGTTCGTGGAATTACAACATCGACTGCTAACTCAGAATTTTCATCAGGTCGAGCCAGGGCTTGAGGAGATGATCGCGCCATTTCTGGACGATATCGAAATGCAGCTTCCGCAAGGTGAGATTTGGTATCGAGCCCGCTTGGGAGAGTCCGGGACTTTCAGGCGATTTCCGCTGGCTGGCTGGGAAACACAGATCATCAGGATTCCATGGCAGGATAAAGAGATTGGGGCGCCACCACCACCCAAGGCAGGGTTCGGTCGTCTTAACCGCGCAGGTGTCTCGGTAATGTATCTGGCCTCCGAGCAATACACAGCTGTTGCCGAGATCAGGCCGCATCCTGGCCATCACGTTTCCATTGGTGGCTTCAGAAGTTGCGAAGCTATTCGCTTGGCTGATTTCAATCCCGACATTTCGATTTTTGCCACATCAGACGCTCGGCTGTCGTTGTACGAAACGATCCAGGCTTTTGACAGGCTTATGAGTATGCCAGTAACGCCAGACGAGCGCACACCCTATTTGCTGACCCAATTGCTGGCGGAAGTTCTGTTGCGAAGAGGCTTCGACGGCGTCCGGTACCGTAGTTCAGTTTCTGACGGGAGCAACATCTGCGTATTTTATCCTGAGAAATTCGAGTTCGTTCCAGACCATTCCGAGGTGCGTCGGCTCAACACGGTGGCCTACTCGATTGATCGCGTGCCATCCGAACTTGTTCCCGGCGATAGCGATCTCCCCTATGATCAGCGGGGCTGAATTTTGACAAGGACGCTTAAAAAGCCAAAGCGCTACAGTTTGCTCGTATGGTTAGCTCTTAGCTAGACCTGTCGAAAAGCGGACAGTCCGCAGTCGGCCCCGTTTCTGCCAGTTTGTGCCCTCAATCTGAACGCTATGGCCGGGTGGTGTTTTTCAGAAATGGTCGTCTGGCCGTCCCCCAAGCTAAAACGGGCCATTGTTACAAATTGTGCCCTGAAGGATGGCTTCTCGGCACGGGGCGGCGGGCTTGTGCTGTTTTCGCGCTGCTTCGGAAGGTGCTGTTTTTCTGCTTCTGCCCATAAGTTAGGCGGGGCTGAAATTGTGGTTTGATGGTTTTTTGCAGAAAATTGAAATAAAAATTTCAGAGACTGCTCGTTGTCACCAAAAAATCGCTGTCTTTACAGCCCCCTGAAGATAAGGGCATCTGAGCCTCTGGTCACTTTTTTGCATCAGAATGGACAAAAATTACGAATGCATATTTGATGGGCACGGCGCTTAAACTTGATGCGTGGTCGCTATTTGCAAAAAAAATTTCATCGATAAGCTGATCTTACCTTCAGTATCGATGAGACCATGCCATGACTGCCATAAATGCTTCCCTCACCTCGTCAGGCTTTGCGCCCGACAATCGGTTCGAACGTCTTCTGGATGGCTTTCAGCCGTCCTTCGCGTTCGAGCCTGTCGGCCCGCTGCCGGAGAGCGAGTTTGTCGACCGGCTGCGCCGCATCCGACGGGAGGCCGTGGTTGCCGGTCATGACGTGATCCTCATCCATGCCGATTCCATCGGGTCCTACAAGGTCTCCAATTCCTATCTGCGTTATATCTGCGACTGGGCGCGCGAGGGCGTTCTTGTCGTGCCGACGGATGACGACAAGCCGTTGACGATGTTTTCGATCTTCAGCAGTTCGGTGCTGCTGCCGCCGGCCGGCGAGCCGGTTCTCGTCGAGGATATCTGGCAGGTCGGCACCTGGGGCCGGGAGACCTATAACCGGCCGGGCAATACGGTCGACAAGGTGGTCGAGGCGGTCGGTGCCTTTCTCGAGCGCGAGGGCTTTTCCGTCGCGCAGGTCGGCCTGATCGGCGATGCGACATCGACGCCTTACTGGAACGGCCTGAAAACCCGCCTGCCCAAAAGCGCCTTTGCCGAATGCGCATCGATCATCGACCGGATGCAGAAGGTCCGTTCCCCGCGTGAACAGGCGGTCGTGCGCGCTGCCGCCCAGCTTGCCGATATCGGCATTCAGGCGGCCTATCATGTGATCAGGCCGGGCGTGACCGATTACGAAATCTATGCCGCCTTCACCTATGCCCAGATGGCGCGCGGCGGGGAGACCGGCGACGGCTACCAGATCGGCATCAACCGTTTCGGCACCCATTGCGGCAAGCCCTACGGCCATGTCGTGCGCAATGGCGACCTGATCAATCTTTATATTTCCGCCGTCATCTATCAGGGCTACACCGCCCAGATCGCCCGCATGATCGCCGTCGGCGACATCACGGACAAGCAGGAAGAGGTTCTGCAAATGTGCGTTGAGGGCGTGGAGAAAGCCGCGGCAAAGGTCCGGCCGGGCAACCTCGTTTCCGAAGTGGCGAACGCCTCCTTCGAACCCTATCTCGAGCGCGGCTATCTGAATTCGGCCGATAGCCGCACTATGCCCTATAACTGGGTTTCCGAAGACGACGGCAAGCCGCGGTTGATCCCGCGCAGGCACGTGCCGGATGAAGACTGGGAGCGCCAGGGCCGCAAGCTGATGCATGTCTATCCGGCAACGCTCGGGCCGCATAACCCCAATGTCGGCCATTCGGTGTCGATGCAGAAATTCAGGAATTACAATATCCAGTCGAACAATCACGACAAGCTGGAAGAGGGAATGACCTTCGTTCTCCACGCCCAGTGGCTCGAGCCGGAAGTGGCGGGCTGCAATGTCGGCGATTGTTATCTGGTGACAGCAGACGGTGCAGAAAACCTGAGCTGCCATACCCCGCTCGCGCCGCATCGCGTCAAAGCGGGTTAACCTGCCCTCAAACCTCAACGCAGAATAAAAAAACAAAACCTCAGAAGGAGAACGACATGTTCAAGCAGATACACCGCCGCAGGCTTCTGGCCTCCGCCGTTTTCGTCGGTCTTGCCGCCACGCTCGGCAGTGCCGGAACGAGTTTCGCCCAGTCCGGTGAGAAGGTCACCCTGGTGATTTCCAACTCGCAGTGGCTCGACGCCCTGCGCGGCCAGAACCTCTGGGCCGCCGTCAAGAAATACGAGGAGGTCAATCCGGATGTCGTCCTTGAGCAGGAGGCCATTCCGTCGAAGGAATACGCCGACAAGCTGACCACCGAGATGGGCGCCGGCCAGGGGCCCGATATCGCCATCATGCAGGAAGGCGTGTTCTTCACCATGGCCGATGCCGGCTTTCTGGTGGATGTCGGCGATGCCGTTGAGGGTGTCGACCTCAACACCACCAACGAGAACGGCGTGGTCGATGATGTGCGTTACGGCATCGCATGGCAGCGCGCCGCCTATGCGCTGATCTTCAACAAGGAGGTGACCGAAGCGCTCGGCGTCAAGGTTCCGACCACCGTGCAGGAACTGATTGCCTCGGCAAAGGAAGCGTCTGAAAAGACCCCTGGCGTTATCGGTTTCACCGCCCGTCACCAGATCAACGATTTCAGCGGCTGGTCGATGGACTTCCAGAACTGGGCCTATGGCTATGGCGTCAACTGGGTCGATGACGAGGGCAATCTGACGATCGACACGCCGGAAGCCGTTGAAGCCGTTCAGGCCTTCAAGGACACCTACGCCTCCGGCATCATCCCGGTCGGCGACAGCATGCCGACGCAGCGCACGCGCTTCAAGGAAAAGCAGGTCGCCTTCTCGATCGACAATTCCGGCGGCACGCTGAACATCGCTTCCGGCGGCGCACTTCCGAGCGCTGATATCGGTGCGGCTGCCATGCCGTTTGCCCATCCCGGCGCCCATCAGCAGATTTTCCTCGGCGTCAGCGCCCACAGCGACCATCAGGAGGAAGCCATCGACTTCCTGACATGGCTGGTCAGCCCGGAAGGTCAGCAGTCGCTGCGTGCCGCTTCCGGCCCGGATGCGCTGGCAACTGACGTCCCGGTCACGGCCGAATTCGCCGCCGCCAACCCCTGGGCGAACGAGTTTGCCGAGCTTGCCAAGCACTCGCGCAGCACGCTCATTCCGGGCTATGAAGTCGAGACCCCGCAGATCATGCGCTACGTGATGCAGGCTGTCGAAAAGTCGATCCTGACCGACACGTCTCCTGCCGATGCGCTTGCCGAAGCCCAGGCTGAGGTCGATCGCGAGTTTTAATCCCCGCTGGCGGAGGAATGGCCATGACAGGCCCGAAACTGAAAAAAAGCATAACCCGCCTGACTGCCTACGGCTTCATTCTTCCGCCCATGATCTATCTGGTGGTGTTCATGTTCTGGCCGCTGGCGCGGCAGATGTATATGAGCCTCACCAAGACGCGGATCATCAATCCCAACCACGGCCGGTTCATCGGCCTTGGTAACTACGAGCGGCTTCTCGGCGATCCGTCGTTTTTCCAGTCAATCCGCGTTACGCTGATTTATGCGGCTCTGGCCGTCATCTTCGGCGTGTCGCTGGGCGTGATTTCCGCACTGGCAATCGACCGGCCGTTCAGGGGGCGGGCCATTGCCCGCGGCATTCTCCTGTTCGGCTGGGCCGTGCCGAATGTCGCCGCCTCGCTGATCTGGCTGTGGATGTATAACGACCGTTCCGGCATCTTCAACCGGATCACCGAAGAGCTCGGCCTTGGCCGGTTCGCATGGCTCACCAGCACAGATCTAGCGCTTGCCTCGGTGCTGGCGGTGACGGTCTGGCAGGTGGCGCCCTTCGTCATGCTGGTCGTGTTGGCAGCGCTTCAGTCGGTTCCCGGCGAAGTGCGCGAGGCCGCGGCAATCGATGGCGCCGACGGGCTGAGCAGCTTCCGCATGGTCACCCTGCCGCATATCCGGCCCGCCATTCAGCTGGCAGCGCTTCTGGTCTGCGTCTGGTCGATCCGCCGTTTCGATATCATCTACCTGCTTACCGGCGGCGGGCCGGTCGGCTCCACCAGCACGCTGGTGGTCAAGATCAAGCAGGTCGCCTTCGAGAACCAGCAGCTTGGTCTTGCAAGCGCCTATGGCGCGGTCGGCCTGGTTCTGGCGCTGGCGATTGCCGGGATCCATTACTTTTTCGAACAACGCCGCATGAAGTGGATGTCGCGCTGATGACGACGAAAAAACTCACGCTCCGGCTTTTGCGCTACCTGCTGATCGGCGTTCTCGTCGTGCTGGCCGGGTTCCCCGTCTACTGGATGGCCGCCACCGCGCTGTCGGAAAATTCCGAACTTTACGGTTCCGGTCAGGTGATCTGGCTGCAGTTGCGCCATTTCCCGCAGCTTTTCAACGATCTCAATCAGGTCCCGATCGGGCTGTGGCTGTTCAACACGCTTCTGGTTGCCGCCGGCGGCACGGTGCTCAGCCTGACGCTCGGCTCGCTGGCGGGCTATGCGCTGAGCCGCTTCCGCTTTCACGGCAAGGGGCTGGTCGGCTTCCTCCTTTTCGTCACCCAGGTCGTGCCCGAGGCGCTCATTCTGGTGCCGCTTTATGCGATGTTCATCACCTTCGGCCTGTTGAACAGCCTTGCGGGTCTGGTTCTCGCCAATGTCGGTTTTTCGCTGCCGGTCGCCTGTTTCGTACTCAAGGGCGCGATGGATGCGGTTCCCTACGAAATCGAGGAATCGGCGATCATCGACAATTGCCCGCGCTTCAGCATTCTGACGATGATCATCCTGCCGCTGATCATGCCCAGCATGGCCGCAGCCGCCGTCGTGTCCTTCTTTGCCGGGTGGAACGAATTCCTGTTCGCCTCCACCTTCCTCATGGACCGCGACAAGTGGACGGCAAGCGTCGGGCTAGCCTCCTTCGTCGGGCAGTATGAAACCCCGATGTCCGCCGTCATGGGGGCCGCGCTGGTGTTCAGCATTCCGGCCATCGTCTTCTTTCTTCTTATCCAGCGTAAAATCGTGGCCGGTCTCACCTCCGGCGCCGTCAAGGGATAACGCTCATGCCCGCTTTGACCTTCAGGAACGTTTCCAAGACATTTGGCGACAACACCGTTATCAAGACCTTCGATGCCGAAATTCATGACGGCGAGTTTCTGGTTCTTCTCGGCCCCTCCGGCTGCGGCAAGTCCACGCTGTTGCGGATGATTGCAGGCCTCAGCGATATCTCCTCCGGCGACCTGCTGTTTAACGGCGAGGTTGCCAATGACTGGCAGCCGAAGAAGCGTGGCGTCGCCTTCGTGTTCCAGACCTATGCGCTCTACCCGCATGCCACCGTGCGCGAGAATATCGCCTTTCCGCTGATCATGGATGCCTTCCGCAAATGGTATCATCTGCCGGTCGTCAACATGATCGCCCGGGCGCGGCTGATGAAGCGCGCCGATATCGCCGAGCGGACCTTGAAGATTGCCCGCCAGCTTGAGCTGGAGCCGCTGCTTGATCGCCGGCCGGCGAGCCTCTCCGGCGGCCAGCGTCAGCGCGTGGCGCTGGCGCGTGCGCTGGTGCGCAACCCCTCGCTCTATCTTCTCGACGAGCCGCTTTCCAACCTCGATGCCAAGCTGCGCACCCAGATGCGCTCCGAGATCTCCGCCCTGCATCACAAGGTCGGCAAGACATTCGTCTATGTGACGCATGACCAGGTCGAGGCGATGACCATGGCAAGCCGCATCATCATCATGAACAAGGGCGTGGTGCAGCAGGTCGGAACGCCGGACGAAATCTACGACCAGCCGGCCAACACCTTCGTTGCCCAGTTCGTCGGCTCGCCGCCGATGAACCTTGTCCCGGCATCGATCCGTGACGACACGCTGAAACTGTCGGGAAAGCTTGTCGCCGAGCTTCCCGCCCCGCTGCCGAAGCGCCGGGAAGTCACCTTCGGCATCCGCCCGGAAAAACTGTCGCTGCTTGGCCAGGGCAAGGGCCGGCTTCCGGCCCGTGTCTCGGTGGTCGAGCGCCTTGGCGCGGAAACCGTGATCGGCTGCCGGCTGATGACCGGCGATGAGGAAGACGACGGCCGCCTGCTGGAAACCGGGCTGGTGTTCGTGCGTGTCTCCGGCCATCTGCGCATGGAAATCGGCCAGTCGTGCTCGCTGGATTACGACGCTGACGACGTCCTTCTGTTCGATGTCGAAAACGGCCAGCGCCTGAAATAACCGGCGCATGAAATAACAAAGAGAAGACGATGCAGAATTTTCACATTACCGCCACCGGGCACAGCCTCAACTACCTGCCCGAATATGTCGCCGTATGGCAGGGTTTCTTTGCCGATGAAGGGCTGAATGTCACCGCCGAGGTGCCGTCGCCCTGGGACCGGGTTCTCGACGATATCGGTTCCGGCAAGGCGCAGGCGGCGTTGGGCGGCATCTGGGTGCCGTCGATGTTCCACGGTCGCGGCAAGCGCTATGTCCCCTTTGCGCAGGTTGCCGCGCGCGCGCCTCTGGCGATCATCGGCCGCGAACGGCCGGAAGATTTCGCCTGGGGCGCGCTGGCCGGGAAGGTGATCGCGATGAAGGGCAGCAATGGCGCCAGTGTCGGCCTGTTCATCAAGATGATGCTGCGCGAAAAGGGCATTGACCCGGCCACGGTCGGCTTCGTGCAGGATCTTGACGGCAAGATGCTGACCGACCTGTTCGTCGGCGGCATGGGCGATTACCTCGTCATCGATTATCCCTCTGCGGTGACGCTCGAGGAGGCCGGCGGCGGGTATGTCGTGCAGCCGCTGTCGATAACCGGCGGCAATATCCCCTGGAGCGTCTATTACACCGAGGGTGAGGCAGACGATGTGTGGCTGGAGACGCATACCCGCTTCGCCCGGGCGCTGAAGCGCGGCATGGACTGGATACTTGCCCGCGAGGCGGAAGGGTATCGCGATTTTCTCGCCGAAACCTTCCCGAAATTTGCCCCCGATCTTCTGGTGAAACTGACCGATATATACCGCGCCAACGGCATGTGGACGACGCCGCGCATCGACCCCGACGCCTATGCCCGCTGGCAGGGCGGTATCTGCGACGGCCACCTCACCGAGACCCCGATTGCCTATGACACGCTGATCGACGGTCGCCCGACCATCTTCTGAAAAAGCCCCTTCCACCGCAAAAGAGCACAAGACGATGCGTATCGCAGTCATCAACCCCAATACGACGCCATCCATGACGGCCCGCATCGCCGATGCGGCAAAAGCTGTTGTCGGCAGGGATACGGAGATACTGGGGCGCCAGTCGCTGTGCGGCCCGGATGCCATCGAGGGGCCTTTCGACGGCGCGCTGGCCGTGCCGGGCCTCTTGAAGGCGATTGTAGCGGCGGAAGCCGAAGGGGCGGATGCGCATGTGATTGCCTGTTTCGACGATACCGGCCTCGATGCCGCGCGGGCTGTCGCCACCCGGCCGGTGATCGGCATCGGCGAGGCGTCCTTCCACGCCGTCACGCTGCTGGCCCACAGCTTCTGCGTGGTGACGACGCTGTCACGCTCGGCGCCGGTGATCGAGGACAATATCCTGCGTTATGGTTTTGACCGGCGCTGCCGCAAGGTCTTTGCTTCGGACATTCCGGTTCTGGCTCTGGAAGACCCGAAAAGCGGGGCATTCGAGACCATCTCGGCCTTCATCGAAAAGGGCATCGCGGCGGGTGCGGAAGGTGTCGCGCTTGGATGCGCCGGCATGGCGGGCTTTGCCCGCGATCTTCAGGCGCGTCACGGCATTCCCGTCGTCGATGGCGTTTCTGCCGCCGTCGGTCTGGCCGAGACGCTGGTGCGGTGCGGGCTGCCCACCGCAAAGACAGGCGTGTGGTCGCCGCCGACGCGGACACAGCTTCTGGCCGCGGAATAAAACCGCACGGCGGAAGCCTCAGACGGGGCCGCCCTTGGTCTGCGGCGTCGAAACATCGTCCAGCCGCTTCACCAGCCAGTCGATACGCTCGTAGCGCTTGAGGCTGTCATCGCCCATGCCCGTCGCCACGCTCCAGGCCAGATAGTTGATGATGGTGAGCGCCGCGACGAAGGAGTTGAACGGCGAGGGCGACTGACAATGGCAGCGCAGCACATGTTCGGCCGCCTTGGCGCTCTCGGCCGCGCTGAGATCGGTAATCAGGATCGTGACCGCTCCGGCGGCGCGGGCCTCTTTCAGAATTGTCGGCAACAGGCGCGGACGCCTGCGAAAGGCAATCACCAGAAGAACGTCGCCCTTGGTAATCGATGCGATCTCATGGGAGTAGCTGGCGCCGCCGGTCGGAATGACATGCACATCGCTTTTCATCAGCGTCAAATAATGTGCGGCCTGATGCGCCAGCCCATAGCCGCTGCGCAGCCCCATGATCCAGACCCGCTTTGCCGCAATGATCGCCTTGCTCGCTTCCTCAAGCGTCTTTTCCGGCAAGCCTTCCGCCGTGGCGCGGATATTGTTCAGATCCATCTGCATCGTCGTCGCGATCGACAGTTTGGCGGGGGCCGGTTCGCTGGCATCGGCCAGCCCGGCGCGGGGCGATCCCCAGTGCTGGTCTTCGCGGATCTGCCGCTTGGCATCGGGATAGGTCTTGTAACCAAGTGTGCGGATCAGGCGGGCGGCCGTTGCCTTGGAAACATGCGCCTTCTCCGCCAGTTCGCCCGCCGTATAGCTCGGCAGGTCCATCTGGAATTGCAGCAGAACCTCCGCAAGCCGCTTTTCCGCCGGCGTCAGGGTCTCATAGATTGCATAGATGCGGGCTTCGAGAGAGCGTTTTGGCATGTGTCTGTCATTCGGGATTGCGGATGAACGCACGGCAATGCCGTTTGTCGGATGACTGCCGCAGTCAGTCGTATCGGTCGCGGGCAAGCCCGGAGTGTATGCGTTCCTCTTGATCCCGGCAAGGCGTGCCTGGCCTAACCGTTTCACGGACCTTTGTAGGGGAAGGCGAGGAAGCACGTGCCCAGCACGAAGGATGCTCAGGTTCGGTTTCTCCGCTCTCCGAATGAGGCCTGTTCGAATTTCGGGGCGGCGTTTGTTCGTCGCTGTGTCTATCATCGCTCAGTCCCGTCACGGCTCTTTCCCTGGCATTTATTGGTTAGACCAAAAGAAAAATTACTGAATTTCTCGAAGCATCAAGATCGCGCTCATTCTCCCGAAATAGCTATTATTTTGGCCATTTTGAACCGTTTACGCGGTAGTATCTGTCTTGACAAAATCGCCACAATTATATCTGGTCTGTCCAAAGTGGAGGTGATGCTGCGGTTGCCGGCTGGTTTGTGCGGTCGGCTGCGTGGCGGTCTGGGCATAGCGGAGGATACGTCAAATGCTGCGATTTGCTGTCGTGGGGATCGACCACGGGCATATTTTCGATCAGGTCAAGGGATTGCTTGCCGCCGGAGGAGAGTTCGTCGGCTATTGTGACAAGACTTCCGTTCCGGCTCTTGTCGATGGTTTCAGGGAGACATATCCGGACATTCCGGTAATCGACCGGGATGCGATTTTCGCTGATCCCGATATCGACGTCATCTGCATCGCCGCCATCCCCGCCGACCGTGCCGATCTTGCGATCCGCGCCATGGAAGCGGGCAAGGATGTGATGGTCGACAAGCCCGGTGTGACCACGCCGGAGCAGCTTGCCGCCGTCAAGGCCACGGTCGAAAGCACCGGGCGGATTTTCTCGATCTGCTTTTCCGAACGTCTGTGCGTGCGTTCTGCCGTCAAGGCCGGCAAGCTGGTCCGTGAGGGGGCCATCGGCACGGTGGTGCAGACGCTCGGCATGGGGCCGCACCGCAAACAGTTCGAGAAGCGCCCGGACTGGTTCTTCAAGCCGGAGCGCTTTGGCGGCATCATCGTCGATATCGCCTCCCACCAGATCGATCAGTTCCTGTTTTTCACCGGCTCTGCGACGGGCGAAGTCACCGCATCGAGCATCGGCAATTTCGGGACCGAACAGCACGCGGCGTTTCAGGATTTCGGTGAAGTGCTGCTGCGCAGCGATCATGCTTCCGGCTATATCCGTGTCGACTGGTTCACGCCCGAAGGCCTGTCGACATGGGGAGACGGCCGGCTGACCATACTGGGGACCGATGGCTATATCGAACTGCGCAAATATATCGATATTGCCGGCAAACCGGGCAAGGATCATCTGTTCCTCGTCAATCAGGCGGGCGTCGAATATATCGACTGCTCGGCTGAGCCGATTGAATATTTTGGTCAATTTATTGCCGATGTGCGCGATCGCACCGAAACCGCGATGAGCCAGGATCACGTTTTCGAGGTTTGCCGGCTGTCGCTCGCAGCGCAGGCGAAGGCCGAGAACATTTCCCCGCGCCGGGCAGGGTAGGGGGCGATCATGACCAGGAAGTTTCGTGTCGCCGTCATTGGCGCCGGCATCGCCGAGCGGCATCTGACAGGGTTTAAATGGAATGCAGAGCTTTTCGATGTGCCCGTGCTGTGCTCACTGGATGAGGACCGCGGGCGCAAGCTGTGCGATGAATTCGGCATACCGGAATACACGCAGGATGTGGATACGCTGTTTGCCCGCGACGATATCGACATCATCGATATCTGCACCCCGCCGCACAGCCATTTCGATCTGAGCCGGCGGGCGCTTGAGGCCGGCAAGCATGTGATCTGCGAAAAGCCGCTGTTCGGCTCGGTCGCCGATATCGATGCGATCAGCGATGTCGCCAGGGCAACGGGCAGGACCATCATGCCGATCTTTCAGTATCGCTACGGCGCGGGGCTGCAGAAACTGAAGCGCCTTGTCGAACTTGGTCTGACGGGCCGTGCCTTCCTGACCACGATCGAGACGCATTGGTGGCGGCCGCCTGAATATTTTGCCGTCGAATGGCGCGGCAAGTGGAAGACCGAGCTTGGCGGCGGTTTGCTGGGGCATGCCATTCACGCCCATGACATGCTGAATTACATTCACGGTCCCTGCGATGAGGTCTTTGCCTATGGCGCTACGCTCAACAATCCGATTGAGACCGAGGATACGATGGCGCTGGCGGTGCGGATGAAAAATGGTTCGCTGGCTGCCTTGTCCATGACACTCAATTCGCATGAGGAGATTTCCCGCCTGCGCTTCTGCTTCGAGAAGGTGACGGTGGAAAGCATTCTTGAGCCGTATACCGTGGCCCGTGACCCCTGGCGGTTTACTGCCGGGGACGAGGCTCACCAGAGGCTGGTGGAGGCGGCGTTTGCCGAAATGCCGAAGACCGAGGATGGCTATACCCGCCAGTTCGAACTGTTTTATCACGCGCTTGTCGAAGGCGGCGAACCGCCCGTCACGCTTGACGATGCCCGCAATTCTCTGGAACTGGTAACGGCGGCCTACCATTCCGATCGCACCGGCCGCGCCACGCCGATGCCGATTACGGCAGACCACCCGCTCTATGGCTCGTGGCTGCCACAACAAGGATAGCGAACGCCGTGCAGGAAAACCGAAAGGACGGGGAGGAACGGGCTGGCGATGGCCGCAAGGTGCGCCTGCTGGCCGCCAAACGGCTCTATCAGGTCGTTGCCCGGCGGATCGCCCGGATGATCGAGGAAAACCAGGCGACGCCCGACTGGCACCTGCCGTCCGAACGGGAACTTGCCGAGCAGCTTGAAGTCAGCCGCACGGTTGTGCGCGAGGCGGTCATCGCGCTTGAAATGCGCGGCATTGTCGAGGTGCGCGGTCGGGCGGGCATCATCGTGCTGCCGGCGCATGTCAACGCGCTCTCCTTCGATGCGCTCAACACCGATATCGGTCCCGGTCCTTTCGAGCTGCTGGAGGCGCGGCTTGCCCTGGAAACGAGTGCCGCAGCATTCGCGGCCGAGCGCGCCACGCGCTACGATATCATGGAGCTGGAAGACTGTATCGAGCGCATGCAGCTCGAAACCGACGAAGTGGCCGTCAACGAGAAGGGGGATCGGGAGTTTCATCTCTCCATCGCCAACATGACCGGCAACGCCATTATCCTGTCGATGGTGCAGGCGTTGTGGGACCAGCGGGATTCCTCGCGCATGTGGCAGCGGGTTCATCGCTATATTCACGCACCGCGCCTGCGGGCGCTCTGGATCGGCGATCACTACGCCATCGTTGCAGCGCTGAAAATGCGAAACAGCGAAGCAGCGCGCGACGCCATGGCGCGCCATATCAACAACGTCAAGGATGAGCTTTTGAAGGCCGATGAACTCGGGCAGTTCTCATCCGGCGAAACGGACGAATGAGGAGGTTCTGAAATCCATGTTGAAGGGCTTCGAACATGTCGGCATGACCGTCAGCAATATCGACAAGAGCCTGAATTTCTATGTCGATCTACTGGGCCTGAAGCTGGTCGTGCGCCGGTCGGGCGACGAGCGGTCCGATGGGGAACCGGTCGACCGGCGGCCGGCCGGCCACCAGCTCTGTTTCCTCGATGCGGGCAATGCCATGCTGGAGATCATGGGCCCGGCCACAGGCGCGCTTCAGGCGGAAGACGTTGCCGCCGGCCGCGCCGGCCTGCGCCACCTGACCTTCTGCTTCGATGATGTCGAAACGCTTTACCGCAGGCTGGAAGCGGCGGGTGTGGAAATGGTCGAGGCTCCGCGTCAGGCCTATAACCGGGATATCATCAGCAAGGTGGCGTTCTGCCGCGACCCCGATGGCATTCTGATCGAGCTGGTGGAGCGCTGAAGCATTTCTGCATCGGCAAAGTGCGAAACGGCCGGTCTGTTTCCGGACCGGGTGCCAGACTGCCGGCGGGGCGAGAGACACGGGAATTCGTGTTGCAGTCGACCGTCCCACAGGTGCCATGCTCGGACCTGATCCGAGCATCCATGTCGATCAAGGCATTGAGTTCGCGTAATTTTTCGAAGCCATAGGCCTTGCCGCCTGGATCCTCGGGTCAAGCCCGAGGATGACGCGGAGCGGGGGAGGCGGGCTAATAATCTGACAGCCGGTCTGTCTCCGGACCGGCCGTTTTTCGCAATCCCTTTGGACTCTCACAGCATGCCCGCTGCGCGCGGCAGCCACAAGGTCAGGCCGGGAATGAAGGTCAGCGCCAGAAGCATGGTGATCAGGATGGCCATGAAGAACCATGTTTCCCGGATCATTTCCGCCAAGGGTATCCCGTTCAGCGCCTTGATGATGAACAGCAATATCCCGTAGGGCGGGGTGATCAGACCGATCATCATGTTGAAGACGAGAACCACGCCGAGATGGTTGAGGTCGATGCCCAGCGCTGCCGCCGTCGGAATGAACAGCGGGGTTACCACCAGCATGATCGTCGAAACGTCGAGGATGCAGCCAAGCAGCAGGTACAGGATGTTGAGCAGGATCAGGAACTGCCAGGTTTCAAGCTGGAAGCTCTCGAACAGGTGGAAGACGGCCTGGGGAACGCGCTCGACGGTGATCACATAATTGAAGATGAAGGCACCGCACAGCACCATGGTGACCACGGCGGTGGTCTTCATGCTGGAAACGACCACGTTCCAGAAGGATTTCAGGCCGAGCACCCGGTAGGCGAAGACAGCCAGAAGCAGGGCGTAGAGCGCTGAAACGGCAGCCGCTTCGGTGGGCGTGAAAATACCCGAATAGATGCCGCCGAGCAGGATGATCGGCATCAGCAATGCGGGAAAGGCGCGGATGATGATCAGCGGCAGGGCGCGGAAGGGCACGGCCTGTTCGATCGGGAAACCGCGCACCTTGGCCATGATGCCGACGGCGATCGCCATGACGGTGCACATCAGGATCGCCGGCACGACGCCGCCGAGGAACAGCACGCCGACAGACGTCGATGAGATCAGCGCATAAAACACCATCGGGATCGACGGCGGGAAGATCGGTCCGACAACGGCAGACGCTGCGGTCAGCGCGCCGGCGAAACCGCGCGGATAACGGTTTTCCTTCATCATCATTTCGGTGATGATCTTGCCCACACCTGCGGCATCGGAAATCGCCGAGCCGCTCATGCCGGAAAAGATCAGACTGGTGAAGATGTTGACCTGTGCCAGCCCACCGGGAAGCCGGCCGACCACGGCAAGCGCAAAATCGAGCAGCCTGTCGGATATCTTGCCCTCGTTCATCACATTGGCGGCGAAGATGAACAGCGGCACGGCGAGCGCGACGAAATTGCCGAAAACGCCGTTCAGCACGTTTTCGGCGGCAAGCCCCACATCGCGGCCGGCCAGGAACAGATAGAAGATGCTGGCGACGATCATCGAGATGCCGAAGGGCAGCCCGGTGATGGTGATCGTCACCATGATGACCAGCATGACGATCAGCGCATGCTCGGAAAGAAATGCCATGTCAAAAGTCCCCCGTCAGATCTCTTCGGTCCATTTGGGCCCGAAAAGACGCACGAGCCGCCAGATCGCCTGGACGGTGAAGCCGAACAGGAAGAGCAGGTAGCAGCCATAGACCCAGTTCATTGGGATGCGCAGAACCGAGCTCTTCTTGCGTGTCAGAAAGTCGAGATAGTCCCAGGTATACGGGATCAGCAGGGCAAAGGCGGCGATCAGCATCACCATCGAAAACATGGTGAAAAGCCGGCGCGTGCGCTCCGGAACGATGTCATAGACGACATCGAAGGAGACATGCTCGCGGATCGGCACGCAGAAGGCGGCTGCCCAGAAGACCGCCCAGACGAAGGCGATCATGGTGAATTCCTCGGTCCACAACAGCGGCCGGTTCATCACGTAGCGGTAGAAGATCTGGATGATGAAGCCGACGAAGGCCGACAGAAAGAACAGGGCGCCGATCGTATCCGCGACCGCCTTTAGAAAAATGCCCCACTTGCGCAGGGCATTGGCATTGTCTCGGGCCGGCATGGCGGATCACTCGGCGAGTTGGTTGATTTTTTCGACCCAGCCCTCGGGCCAGTCCGCCGCGCGCGGCGAATTCATGTAGGCCTCCTGAACATGGGCGCGGAATGCATCGACATCCGGCGTGGTGACGGCCAGACCCTCGCCCTCGAAAAAGGCGACAAGGTCCTGCTCGACCTTCACGCGTTCGGCATTGTTCCAGTCGCAGGCAGCCTTTGCAGCCTTGGTGACGGCTTCTTTCTGCGCATCGTCCAGCTCATCCCAGAAGATGTTGGAGACGGAGAAGTTGATGGCGTCGACAAGGTGTGAGGTCAGCGTGATCTGGTCGGTGACTTCGTAGAACTTGGCGGCCTCGACGGTCGGCAGCGGGTTGTCCTGGGCGTCGATCGTGCCTGTCTGCAGGCCAAGATAGACCTCGCCAAAGGGCAGCGGCGTCGGATTGGCGCCAAGCGCCTGACCGAGGAACAGCCATGCATCCGAGCTTGGCATGCGCAGTTTCACGCCGGCCAGATCATCCGGGGTCTGGATGTCCATCTCGTTGCGCAGGTTGAGCTGGCGGGTGCCGAGATAGCAGGCGTCGAGCAGCTGGATGTCCATCTCGTCGGAGACGGTCTGCTTGAATTCTTCGCCAATATCGCTGTCGAGGAAGGCGCGATAGTGTTCCGGGCTCTGGAACAGGTAGCCGGCGGTCAGAAGACCGTATTGCGGCAGGGCGTCGGCGATCAGCTGATAGGACACATAGGTCATTTCGGCATTGCCGCGCTGCAGGGCGTCAAGGTCGGCCCCCTGGCCGAACAGCGAGCCCGAATCATAGATCTGTACGTCGAACGCGCCGGGCATTTCCTTTTCGATTTCTTCGGCAAAAACGTGCAGCGCCTTGGTGTGCAGGTCGGTCGGCACGCTCGGCACGGTCATTTTGAACTCGATCGGATCCTGGGCCAGAGCGGGCGTTGCGATGAACACCGAGCACAGGAGCGCCTTGGCGATAAGTGACTTCTTCAAAATCATTCCTCCCTAAACGTCAGGTCAGCCGGGCCCCTCATTTAGCAAAATGTCCCGGCGGGCAAAATAGACTTTACGGGTTTCGATCACTGATGTAAATACTGATTGTATCAGTTATAGGATAAAACATCCGATCAATATGCGGGAAAGGAACATCATGCTGGCGGAAAGTGATCTGAGAGGTGTTGTCGGGGCGTGCGTGACACCGGTGACGGCCGCCGGTGAAATCGATGTTCAGCGCCTCAAGTCGCATATGGAATTCGTGCTGGCGGAGGGCTGTTCCTTCGTTTCGGAATTCGGCACGACGGGTGAGGGCGCTTCGCTCTCGACCCGCCAGAAAACCGCAGCCTTGAGGGCGCTTGCCGGGACCGGCATGGACATGAAACGCCATATCCCGGGCGTGGTCGCTTCCGCGCTGGACGAGGCCGCGGACATGCTGACAGCGATCACCCAGGTCGGCGCGCGCGCGGCTCTGGTGATTCCGCCCTATTATTATGCGCCGTCGTCGCGCACGGCTGTCGCTGATTTCTACGAGGCGATGATCGAGCGTGCCGGGTCGCCGGACATCGAGATCGTTCTCTATAACTTCCCGCATTTTTCCGGCGTCACATTCGATGTGCCCCAGGTGGAGGTGATGCTGGAACGGTTCGGCAAGCGAGTGATCGGCATCAAGGATTCCACCGGCAATCTTGCTGACGGGCTGAAGCTGATCGAAGCCTTCCCGCAATTGTCGATCTTTACCGGTGACGACCGGATATTGCCCGATATGGTGGCCGCCGGCGGCGCTGGTATGATCGGCGGTATGACAAATCCTTATCCCGCTGATACAGTTCAGCTTTATACCGGACCGGTCACGGACGCGCTCAGGGCCCGGGCCAAGGCGCGGATCGAGGCTGTTGACGGCTATGGCGGTACGGTGGTTTTGAAGGCGCTGGTTGCCGAAATGCACAATGACGACGCTTTCAGGCGCACGCTGCCGCCGCTTTCTCCGGCGAGCGATGCCGATATGGAGAAGGTGCATGCGGCAATCGGGCATGAGCCGGTCGCCGGCTGAACGGGTTGACGGCAGGGGCAGCGCCATGGTGCTGTCCGGGCCGAAAGAGGGAGAGAACAACCGTGGCAAAACAAGGTGCAGCCGAAGCTGGCGGCGCGGGCGTGAAGGATGCGGCCTACGACCTCTTTCAGGAGGCGCTGATGAACGGGCAGTTGCGGCCCGGCCAGATGGTTTCCCAGCGCGCGCTTGTCGAAATGCTGAACCTGTCGATCGGCGCGCTCCGGGAGCTTTTGCCGCGCCTTCAGGCCGAAGGGCTGGTCAGTGTGCTGCCGCAGCGCGGCATTCTGATCCCCGCAATCGATCTTTCGATGATCCGCAACACCTTTCAGATGCGCGCCGCCCTTGAGCGCGAGGCGGTGATCCATGCCGTGAAGGAAATGTCCGACACGGTTCTGGAAAGCCAGCGCAAGCTGCATGCCGAGATGATCGAAGCAGTGAAAAAGGCGCCGACGCCGGAACTGCTGGCGCGCGGGCAGGAGATCGATACAGGCTTCCACAACCTGCTGATTTTCGCCACCGACAACGAGCTTCTGCGCAACGCCTACAACATCAACGCCATCCGCATGCGGCTGATCAAGCTCGACCGGATCCGGCTCAATGAAACCGTGCTGCCGGAAGCCTTCGGCGACCATCTGGCGGTGATCGATGCCATTCAGAAGCGGGATCGGGCGGCGGCCGTCGAGGCGATGGATGCGCATGTGCGCAATGCGCGCAATCGCGCCCTCGAACTTTGAAATCCTGAACAAGACAACGGGAACGGGACGATGCTGAAACCCTTGCGCCTGCGCGTTGCCGCCCTGGACGAGGCGGCCGGGCTGAACGGCGAAATGCCGCGGTTTTCATGGGGGCTGGGCGGAGACGCGCGGGAGCAGCGGGCCTTCCGCGTTATCGCCGGAACCGACCCGCGTGGTGTTGCCGAGGGAAAGGGCGATCTCTGGGACAGCGGCAGGCGCGAAGAACGCTGGCCGGGTGTTGCCTGGGACGGTCCGCCGCCGGCCTCCGACCTGTCGGTCTGGTGGTCGGTACAGCTTTGGGACGAGACGGGGGAGACGACGGGTTTCGCGCCGCCTGTACGGTTTTTCACCGGGCTTCGGGCGGAAGACTGGCAGGCGGAATGGATCGCGCGTTATTTCGTGCTGCCGGCCGGCCGCGACGTGCCGCAGGGCAATCGCTACGACAACCGCTTTCAGGCGCGCCCGGCCGACTATCTGCGCCGGACCGCGAGACTTGGCGAGAAGCCGGTTCGCGCATTTGCCTATGTGACGGCACTCGGTCTCTACGAATTCTCGATCAACGGCGCGCGTGTCGGCGATCACGTGATGGCGCCGGGCTGGACCGATTATCACACTCGCGTCGAATACCAGACATTCGATGTGACCGGGATGTTTGCGGACGGTGAAAACGTCATTGGCGCGATCCTCGGGGAGGGCTGGTATTCGGGCCGGATCGGCCACAACCAGCGTCGCGCGGGTAATCATTACGGCGGCCGCCCGGCCTTCAAGTGCCAGATCCATCTCGAATATGCCGACGGCCGCGTCGAACGCATTGTCAGCGATGGCAACTGGCAGACGGCGCAGGGGCCGATCCTCTACAGCGACTTTCTGGCGGGCGAAGCCTATGACGCGCGGCTGGAAATCGACGGCTGGGACAGGCCGGGCTTTGATGCATCGTCATGGCAACCGGTTGAAGCCTTCATTCCCGAGCCGGGTGCGCCGCTGCTCGATGCCCAGCGCGTGCAGCCTGCCCGTGAAGTGGCCCGGTTTGCCGGACGTTTCCTGCATGAAAAAGATGGCATGCGGATCTACGATTGTTCGCAGAACCTTGCAGGTTTTGCCGAACTGAAGGTGAAGGCCCCGGCGGGGACCGTCTTCCGGTTGCGCTTTGCCGAACGCCTGCAGGATGACGGCACGCTCTATCTCGACAATATGCGCTATGCGGTCAACGAGGATATCTACATCGCCAAAGGGGAAGGCGAGGAAGTGTTCAAGCCGCGCTTCACCTTCCGGGGTTTTCAGTATGCGGGGCTGACCGTGGAAGGCGCTGCGGAAAGCACGCCGGAGCTTGCGGCAATCGCGATCCAGACCGATACGCCCGTGCGCGGCGAAATCGAGACCGGCCATCCGCTGGTCAATCGACTGCTGTCGAACATCCTCTGGGGCCAGCGCGGCAATTTCCTCTCCGTGCCGACCGACTGCCCGCAGCGCGACGAGCGCTATGGCTGGTCGGCGGATGCGCAGGTGTTCTGGCGCACGGCCGGCTACAACATGGATGTCGAGGCCTTCCTCTCAAAGTGGATGGAAGACCTGATCGACGGCCAGTCGGACGAAGGGGCGTTTCCCGATGTCGCGCCGACCAAGCCGCTCAATCCCTATCGCCTGACGCCGCAGCCCGGTGCGCCGGGGTGGGGCGATGCGCCCGTCATCATGGCCTGGCATCATTTCATGCGCTATGGCGACCGCGCGCTGCTTGTCAGGGTCTATGAGCGGCTTGTTGCGTGGATGGATTATATCGAGGCCGCCAATCCGGATGGCCTGCGCGTCAATCGCAACAACAACAACTACGGCGACTGGCTGAATGTCGGCCCGAAAACCGATCCCTTTCTGGTCGCAAGCGCCTATTGGGTGCATCTGGCCGACCTGATGGAAAAGATCGCCGGCGCCACCGGGCGTGACCGCCGGCGCTGGCAGGCGCTGGGCCGGAAACTTCGAAAAGCCTTTGTCGCGGCTTACTGGCACGATGGAAAACTCGCCTCCGATACCCAGACGGCCTATCTGTTAGCGCTCAATTTCGCGATCCTGCCGCAGGAGATGCGTAAACAGGCGGCCGTTCGTCTGGAAGCGCTTTTCGAGGCGGCGGACTGGCATTTGCAGACCGGTTTTCTCGGCGTGCGGCATGTCTGCCCGGTGGTGGCGGATCATATCGGCCCCGACCGCGCGATCGACCTGCTGCTCAAGGACACTTATCCTTCTTGGGGCTTTTCGATCCGCCACGGTGCAACCACGATCTGGGAGCGCTGGGATGGCTGGACGCCGGAGGGCGGCTTCCAGAGCCCGAACATGAATTCGTTCAACCATTATGCCTATGGTGCAGTGGGGGAATGGATCTGGTCGCGCCTTGCCGGCATCGACTGGAACGAGGCCGAACCCGGTTATCGCGCGGTTCTGGCGCGTCCCGTCTTCGACCGCCGCATCGGCCATGTTGCGGCCAGTTATGAAGCGCGGACAGGCGTGATCGAGAGCAACTGGCGGGTGAATGGCGACGAAGGGGAATGGCAGCTGGTGCTGCCGCCTTCGGTGAGCGCCGATGTCGAACTGCCCGAAGGCGTGCGCGATGTCGTGGTCGATGGCGTGCCGCTTGACGGCAGGCGAACCCGGCTTGCGCCCGGAACGCACCGCGTTCGCTTCACGCTTTCTGCCTGACCGTCCCTCAGCCGAGGATCAGCGGCACGAAGGCGATCAGAAGGTAAACGCCCAGAAGAACGGCGAGATAGGGGATCACGGCCCGGATGATCCGCTCGATCGGCAGGTTTGCGGTCGTGGAGGCCACGAACAGGTTCACCGCCACCGGCGGCGTCACCATGCCGATTGCCAGTCCGACGACGATGATGATGCCGAAATGGACCGTACCGAGACCCATCTGTGCGGCCAGCGGCAGCAACATCGGCGTCAGGATGATCAGCGCAGATGCCGTTTCCAGGAAGGTGCCGGTCAGAAGGATGAGCAGCATCACGATCAGCAGCAGAAGATAGACATTGCCCGAGAGCGACAGCGCAAAATCGGCAATGGCGCCCGGGACCTGCCAGTTCGAAAGCGTCCAGCTCAGCACCGACGAGGCTGCAATCACGAACATGATGACGGCGGTGGTCACGCCGGCCTTCACGACAATGCGATAGAGATCGCGCAGCGACAGATCGCGATAGATGAACAGCGAAACGATGACGGCGTAATTGACGGCGACCGCCGCGGCCTCGCTGGGCGTGAAGATGCCGGAAAAGATACCGCCGAGAATGATGACCGGCGCCATCAGGCCCCAACTTGCCGATTTCAGCGTTTTCAGGATCGTGCGGATATTCAGTTCGGTTCCGCGCGGATAGGCGCGGCGATGGCCCTGCACGAGCGCGATGCCGATCAGCCCGAGCCCCATGGCGACGCCGGGAATGATACCATTCAGAAACAGTTTCGCCACCGATTCCTGGGCAATCACCGCATAAAGGATCATCGGCACGGACGGCGGTATTACCACGCCGATCGTGCCTGAGGCGGCAATCAGCGAGGCGGCGGAAGCCGGGTCATAGCCCTTGCGCTTCAGTTCGGGCACCAGACTGGCGCCAACGGCAGCGGTTGTTGCCGCGCCGGAGCCGGAAATCGCGGCAAAGAACATCCCGGCCAGAACCGAAACCACCGACAGCCCGCCCTTGACGAAACCGAAAATCGCATCGGCGAAGGCGACCAGCCGGCGGGAGATTTCGCCATGGGCCATGATGTCGCCGGCAAGCACGAACATCGGCACGGCCACCAGCGCAAACGAATTGATGCCGGCAAACATCTGTTGCGGCACCACCATCAGCGGCACATTGGCGGCATTGAGCGCCATCGAGGTGGCCGCACCGATGACGATGGCGACGGGAATGCCCATCAGCAGGAACAGGACGAAAAGGGCGACCAGCAGCAGCGTCATTCCGCAAGCTCCCCGGGTGCGTCGCGCAGTTCCTTGCCGGCAAGAATACGCACCACGTCGATGACGGCCAGAACCGCCATCAGCACGGCGGAAACCGGCATCACCGCATAGACCCAGAACATCGACAGGCGCAGCGACGGCGAGCGCTGAAAGCTCTGCACGTTCATGTACCGGGTTCCGATGATGGCCAGCATGATGAGAAAGGCGAGGATCACCAGCGTGCCGGCGAGCGCGACGATGCGGCGCGGCAGCGGCGGCAGGCGGTCGCGCAGGATGCTGACGGCGATATGACGGCCTTGCTGGAAGGCGAGCGTTGCGCCGAGAAAGGTGGTCCAGATCAGAAGAAAGCGGGCGACCTCCTCCGTCCAGGGGACGGAGGTGAAGGCCACCCGCGATACGATCTGAAGCGTGATCACCAGGCTGAGGCCCACCATGCCGGCGAAGACCACCGGCTTCAGCAGTGCGCCAAGCGCACGGTCAATCCACGCCAGCACCCGCAGCATATCAGTTCAGCTGTTCGCGGATGCGCGGCAGGTAATCACCGAACTGGCTGCCGTATTTTTCGTAGACCGGCTCGACGGCTGCCGAGAAGGCCGAAAGGTCGGCGTCGTCGATGATTTCCATGCCGGAATCACGCAGCGCCTGAAGCTGTTCGTCTTCCTGCGCTGCATTCAGGTCCCGCTCATACTGGGCGGCATCGCGGGCGGACTGGAGAATGATCTCCTGCGCTTCTTCCGACAGGCCGTTCCAGATCGGCATGCCCATGACGAACAGCGCCGGCGCGTAGCTGTGGCGGGTCATCGTCATGTTGGTCTGGGTTTCGTTGAGCTTGAAGGAATAGACCACGTTGACCGGGTTTTCCTGGCCGTCGATCGTGCCCTGCTGCATGGCGGTCAGCGCTTCGGTCCAGGCCATGGGCACCGCATCGGCGCCGAGCGCGCGGAAGGTGTCGATATAGACCGGGTTTTCCATGACGCGGATTTTCAGCCCGTCCATGTCTTCCGGGGTGTTTACCGCATGTTCGGAATTGGTCAGGTTGCGGAAACCGCGTTCGGCATAGGCGAGGCCCTTCAGGTTGACTTCCGAGAGACGGTCCAGAAGTTCCTGGCCGATCTCGCCGTCGAGAACCTCATAGGCGGCGTCGCGCGAGGGAAACAGGAACGGCAGTTCGAAAACCGCAATATCTTCGACAAAATTCGAGACCGGACCATTGGTGATCACACCCATATCGACCGTGCCGATCTGCATGCCTTCCAGAAGGGTGCGCTCGTCGCCAAGCGTGGCGTTCGGGAAAATCTCGACCGAAATCGCGCCGTCGGAGCGCTCGGAAACCAGTTCCTGGAACTTGGTGGCGGCAGCGTGGAAGCCGTCCTGCTCGTTCACGACATGGGCAAGGCGCAGGTTGACCGGGTCCATATCGGCCCAGGCCGGCATCGCCCCGGCCGACAGGATGGTGGCAGCGATGGCCGCTGCGGGCAGTATCTTTTTCATCGAGGTCCTCCCGGAAATATGTTTTTCGACGCAGGCGCGCCGGTATTGTTCTCACCAGCCGATTCCGGCGGGCTTTTGGTCGGTCAGAAAAACCTTACGGGACCGTCATTTGTCAATAGCTGATGGCCGACGGGCCCCGTTTTGCGGTGTTTTCGGCGGTGATACAGGGCGCATCGTGACCCGTGATCGCATTTTGCGTCGCCGGCACTCGCAGTCCCCCGCTTGGTTTTGGTCAATGAGGTCGTCCGGCGGCCAAAGCCCCCGCCATAAAGGCGTTCAGGCCTTTCCGGCGCCGCTTCCGCCTCTGGGACAGATTAAATGATCCTTGCAATCATCGAAGTGCTGTGTTGTAAATTTCATAAGCGGAACGCTGTTTTGAAAAAAACGGTATGCAGGTTTACAAACTGTGTCCATTTGAAACGGGTTCCGTCGGCGGGCGTCTGCGGGGAGGAACGAAGCAGGCAAGCCGACTGGCGATACGGGTGATGCCGTGACGTGACCGAAAGGGAGGAAATTCGGAAAACAGGAACCAGTCCTGACGGGCTGCAGACTGCTGACAAAGCTGTCCATTCTACGGGCGTCATCCTCGGGCTTGACCCGAGGATCTAACCACGTTGCCGCCTACGCGGTGCGTCTGTCTTGCACAGACTAAATGATTCCGTCGCTTCAGCCGGAAGGCCTGTCGTGGCGAGAGGTGCTTGGATGCTCGGGTCAAGCCCGAGCATGACGAATGAGACTGAAGCGACCTTTGTCAACACACTGTAGCGTTGGAGAGCGGTTCTGAACCGCCGAGGCGGGATGGCATGTCATGCCTTTCCGGGCGGTGGTTGATGCGGTTTCCGCTGTTTTCCCAATGGCGCCGGGCTGGTTCCGCGCCTGCACACATATGCGACGTATCCGGTTGAGGAGCCGGGATACACATCGGAAAGCCATGAAAAGGAGGAGTTTATGGCCGTTTCACGTAGGAAATTCCTGACCACCACGGGCGGGCTGGCGCTGGCTGCGGGCCTGCCGATGCCGGCGCTTGCGCAGGATCGCAGCATCCGCCATTTCTGGTGGGGCAATCCCGAGCGCGACAGGCGCACCTTCGAGGTCATCGAGGTTTTTGAAAAGAACCATCCGGGCATATCCGTTTCGGGCGAGACCATCGGCTGGGGCGATTACTGGACCAAGATGGCGACCCAGACCGCCGGCCGCAACATGGCCGATCTGGTGCAGATGGATTATCGTTTCCTGTTTGAATATGTGCGCCGTGGCGCGCTGCAGGAGCTCGACCCCTTCATTGGCAACGGTCTCGATCTGTCGAATTTCGACAAGGGCCCGCTGCAGGGCGGCATGGTCGATGGCAAGCTCTATGCGCTCAATATCGGCTCCAACAGCCAGGTGTTCGTCTACAACGAGACGATCTTCGAAGAGGCCGGCGTCGATGTCGATGTGATCGACTGGACGTGGGAGCAGTTCGCCGACGTCTGCAAGACCATCACCGAGGCCACCGGCGGCAAGGTCAAGGGCTCCGACGACTGCTCGGTGGTGCTGGAAGTGTGCGAGGTCTGGATCCGCCAGAACGGCAGTTCCTTCTTCGGCCCGGATGGCGATGTGACCGTGTCTCCGGATATCATCGCCGATTACTGGCAGTTCTGGCGCGACCTCAGGGACGCCGGTGTGCTGCGGTCCGCCGATAAATCGCTCGATGCCAACCTGCCGATGTCGGATGTCGGCATTGTTGCCGGCGACACCGCGATTTCGAACTTCTGGTCGAACCAGATCGTCGGCGTTCAGGCGCTGATGCAGGATCCCGTCGGCGCCGCCATGGTGCCGCACAGGCAAGGCGGCGATCCCGGCCAGTTCATCAAGCCGTCAATGTTCATGAGCCTGACGCGCGACAGCGAGGATACCGAAGCCGCGATCATGTACATGAACGACTGGATCAACAATCCGGAAGAAACGAAGATCCTCGGTCTGGAACGCGGTATTCCCGCCAATCCGGATGTGCGTGCGGCGCTGGCGCCCGATTTCACGCCGGCCGAAAAGGTCTCCGTGGATTACTTCAACGCCATCCAGGACAAGGTCGGCCCGCTGCCGCCGCCGGAGCCCAAGGGGGCGGGCGAAGTGCGTGACGCCTTCATTCGCGCCGGCACGAATGTGGTGCTCGGCGATATCGAGCCGCAGCAGGCAGCCGAACGCTTCGTCGACGATGCACAGGCGATCATCGATCGCGCGCGCTGACAGGTCTTGCCTCCGGTCCCCGTCCGGTGCGGGGACCGCCTTTCCTTTTGAAAGAGTGGTTCGATGAAGAATACGAAAGCGCGCAACGCTTCCGGATATATGTTCCTGTCTCCCTGGCTGATCGGCTTTTTCCTGCTCGCCATCGGCCCGATCCTGGTGTCGCTCTATCTGTCATTCACACGCTATGACATGGTCGGCGATCCGCGCTGGACGGGGCTGGACAATTATATCTACATGTTCACCCGCGACCGGCGCTTCTGGAAAACACTGGAAGTCACCTTCCATTATGTCATCTTCGCCGTGCCGCTGAGGCTGATCATGGCGCTGAGCGTCGCCATGCTGCTGGACAAGGGCCTCAGGACAATCGGGCTTTACCGCGCGATTTTCTACCTGCCCTCGCTGCTCGGCGCCTCGATTGCGATCGCGATCCTGTGGCGGCAGCTGTTTTCAATCGATGGCGTGGTCAACCAGGTGCTGGCCGTCTTCGGCATTCAGGGCGTGGGCTGGATCACCAACCCATCGACCTCGATCTATACGCTGATCGTGCTGGCGATCTGGCAGTTCGGCGCGCCGATGCTGATCTTTCTCGCCGGCCTTCGCGGCATACCGCGCGATCTCTACGAGGCGGCGGATATCGACGGAACCTCCCGCTTTCGCAAATTCTACGCGATCACCCTGCCGATGCTGGCGCCGGTGGTGTTCTTCAATCTGGTGCTGCAGATCATCGAGGCGTTCAAGATCTTCTCGCCCGCCTTCATCATTTCAAACGGCACGGGCGGCCCGGCAGACAGCCTGCTGGTCTACACGGTTTACCTTTTCAACGAGGCCTTCAAGTTCTTCCGCATGGGCTATGCCTCCGCACTGGCCTGGGTGCTGCTGGTGATCATCGGCCTGTTCACGGCGCTTGCCTTCGCGACCTCGAAATATTGGGTGCATTATGAAAATGAACGCGACTGAGGCCGCGCTGGCCGAGACGGAACTGGAGGCCGAGCGCGATGAGGCCGCACGGGTCGCGCATGAATACCGGCTGGCGAAAAACAGGCGGGAGCGACGGGCGCGGCTTTTCAAGCACATCTTCCTGATCGTGTTTTCCTTCATCATGCTCTATCCGCTGCTTTGGCTGCTGGCCTCCTCGCTGAAGCCGGAAAACGAGATTTTCGGCAGTCTGGGCCTGTGGCCCTCACGCTTCCAGTGGAGCAATTACACTGAAGGCTGGGAAGCGCTGCCGGTTTCCTTCACGGTCTTCTACCGGAATTCGACCATCGTCACGGTGTTGTGCGTGATCGGCAATCTGTTTTCCTGTTCGTTTGCGGCCTATGCCTTCGCGCGGCTGGAATTTACCGGAAAACGGCTGTTTTTCGGGCTGATGATGATGACGCTGATGATCCCCTATCACGTCGTCCTGATCCCGCAATATGTGATGTTTCTGAAGCTTGGCTGGGTGGATACCTATCTGCCGCTGATCGTGCCGCGCTTTCTTGCCTCCGACGGGTTCTTCATCTTCCTGATGGTGCAGTTCTTCCGCCAGATCCCGCGTGAGCTTGACGAGGCGGCCCAGATCGACGGCTGTTCGAGCTTCAAGATCTACTGGGCGGTGATCCTGCCGCTGTCACTGCCGGCGCTGGCGACCTCGGCAATCTTTTCGATGATCTGGGTCTGGGAGGATTTTCTGGCGCCGTTGATCTACCTGAACGACATCAAGAACTACACCGTGCCGCTGGCGCTCAGGCTGTTCATCGACACGGAGGGCGAATCCGCCTTCGGGCAGATGTTCGCCATGTCGGTGCTCTCGCTGGTGCCGGTGGTGATCTTCTTCGTCGCCTTCCAGAAACTTATCGTTCGCGGCATCGCGACATCGGGCATGAAATAAGCAGGAGCTGAAAGATGGCTGAACTCAAACTCAGAAAAGTCGGCAAATCCTACGGCTCGCTGTCGGTGATGCACGACCTCAATCTGGAAATCCACGATGGCGAATTTCTCGTGCTCGTCGGCCCGTCCGGCTGCGGAAAATCGACACTCTTGCGCATGATCGCCGGTCTGGAGGAAATCACCGACGGAACCATCGCCATCAATGGCAAGGTGGTGAACGACCTGCCGGCCTCCAAACGTGAGCTTTCCATGGTGTTCCAGTCCTATGCGCTCTATCCGCATATGACAGTCCGGAAAAACCTCGCCTTCGGCCTGCAGAACCTCAAGATGAGCCGCGCCGAGATCGACCGGCGGGTCGATGAAGCCGCGCGCATCCTGCAGATCGAGCCGCTGCTGGCGCGCAAACCCCGCCAGCTTTCCGGCGGCCAGAAACAGCGTGTTGCCATCGGCCGTTCGATCGTGCGCGAGCCGCAGCTTTTCCTGTTCGATGAACCGTTGTCGAACCTCGATGCCGAACTCAGGGTGCAGATGCGGGTGGAGCTGGCAAGCCTCTATGAGCGTCTCAAGACCACGATGATCTATGTGACCCACGATCAGGTGGAGGCGATGACGCTGGCCACCCGCATCGTCGTGCTGCGCGCCGGGCAAATCGAACAGGTCGGGACGCCGGAGGAGCTTTATACCCGGCCCGCAAACCTTTTCGTCGCCGGCTTTATCGGCTCGCCGAAGATCAACATGTTCGAGGCGACGGTCACCGGAACGGGGGCAGGGCGCAAGCTTGATCTCGGCGATTTCGGAACCCATCCGCTGCCGCCGGGGCTGCCGGAGAGCCATGAGCGTCTGACGGTCTGTGTACGCCCGGAAGCCATCAAGCCGGATGCCGGTTCGATCCAGACAGAGGGACGCGTTCGTCTGGTCGAGTATCTCGGCAGCGAGACCATCGTTCATGTGGACCTTCCTTCCGGCAAGCCACTGATTTTCCAGACCCATCAGATGGAAAAGCACAGGGTCGGGGAGACCGTGCGTATTGGTTTCGAACCGGCTGACCAGCATCTTTTCGATGCCGAAGGGCAGCGTGTCGAACTGGGGGAAGCTGTCCCGGCGTGACCGTCGCGACCCGGCAGCACGGTCGGGAGGAGTGATTGGTGGGGACTGAGGACATGATGCGCGTTGAACGAGCGTTAGGCTCGTTGTCTCTTTAGGGCGGGGGCCGGTTGTCGGCTGATGCGGGCAGGTGGAGCATTTGAATGAAAAACGACAAACCGAAAACGGAGAATGTGGCTGCCGTCCTCAAGGTCTTTGCGGTTCTGGAAACACTGGCGGAAAACCGCAGCGCGGCGCTCGCCGAGATCGCGCAGAGCGCCATGACCTCGAAAAGCACCACACACCGGCTCCTGCACACGATGATGGAGCTTGGCTATGTGGCGCAGGATGAGAAAAGCGAGCGCTATGAGCTGACGCCGCGCCTGTTCAGCCTCGCCGCGCAGACGATGAAGAGCCAGGCGGATATTCTGCGCGTTGCCGACAAGGCCATGGGGCGGCTGTCGCGGGCCACCGGCGAATCGATCAATCTCGGTATTTTCGACGGGCGCGAACAGCGCGTGGTCTATATTCATCAGTATGATTCAAGCTACAGCCTGTCGATGAATTCGACGCTGGGAACGCGTAATCCGCTGCATTCCACCGCGCTGGGCAAGGCGCTTCTGGCCTTTCGCGATGACGAGGAAATCGAGGGGCGGCTTGCCGTCATGGATATGGAGGTCTCCGCCCCCAATACCGTGACCGACAAGGCGGTGTTGCGCCAGCAGCTCCAGGCGGTGCGGGAAAATGGTTACGCAGAGGAAATCGAGGAAAGCGAGGCCGGTGTGCGCTGCATCGCCGCGCCGGTGCTCAACCATGTCGGAAAGTCGATTGCGGCGATCAGCATCGCCTTTCCGCTGTTTCGGTTCGACGAGGCCCGCAAGGAAGACTACGTAGCGCTCCTGAAATCGGCAACGCGCAATGTCTCGCAGGCGCTTGGGTATACCGATTAGGGAGACGGTCGGAAATATGCGCTGAGACGGCACATCGCTGTCGCCTGTTCGCAGCCCGGGTTGCCGTGTCTTCAGGCGGCGGCTCAGATTATTGACAAACCCCGCAAACAATCACAGCTTTGCCTCTCTCCCCGCCGTCATTCCGGCCTTGAGCCGGAATCCAATAAGCGCAAGTCCTTGCGCGCAAAGACTCTTTTTGAAAGCGCATAACAAGTGGCCCTGGATACCGGCTCAAGGCCGGTATGACGAAAAAATTTGGGAATAGCTTTGTCAGCAGCCCCGGCCGGCGTGTTTTCAGGCCACGGCTTTATCGCTCGTCGCCGAAATATTGCTGGCTGAGTTCGGTCAGATAGCCATTTTCCTTCAGAGCAAGCAGCCGCACGGTGACGGGATAGATCAGCGTATCCTGTCCATAGGGAAGGGCAAAACCGAACTTGTCGGGCGCAAACAGCCGGCCGACGACATCGAGGCCGAGGCTCGGATTCTGCGCCTTGAAGTATTCGAGAACCGGCGCATCGGCGACCAGCGCGTCGACTTCGGCATTGCGAAGCCCTTCGACCGCGGTTTCGATGCCGCTATAGGTGACGAAATCGTAGCCCTCGCGTCGCACGAGATTTTCGGCGGAGGATCCGCGGAACACACCGACGGTGTGGCCGGGCAGATCGTCCGGCCCCGTGACGCTGCCGGTGATGGCAATGCTGGTCATGACACTGGTGACCGAGGATGTGACATAGGCGACGACCGCAATGCCGATCACCAGCCAGAAGGCGGCGAACACCCGTCCGATCCAGCCGAACAGTTTGGACCGGCTTGGAAGCGAGCCTTTGGTGACCACCAGCATGACGGCATAAAAGCTTTCGGATACGCCGTCGCGCCAGCGGCGGGGGAAGTTCTTGTCGAAATGGCGGTCGAAGAAGGTGAGGCCGATTGTGCCCAGCACGATAAACACCAGCAGCCAGCCATAGTATCGCAGATACCCGGCCTCGGCGAGCCCGTTCCAGATATTGACCAGCGACGACGATGACCGGTCGTCAATCATGATCCTGAGGCCGGAATCGAACCAGGGTTGGGTGAAATCAACAACTTCGGCGCGGTCTTCGGTAATCGATATGGCGCCAACCGCGACATCCAGTTCTTCGGCTTCAACGGCGGCAAGAAGGTCGGCAATGGTTTCGTATTCGGTATAGCTGGCGGTCACGTTGAGACCGGCCTCGATCTCTTTCCAGAGTTCGGTTGCCATGCCGGTGAAATCGCCGTCGGCGTTACGCATGACAAAGGGGGGCGTGACGCGGTAGCCGACCCGGATTTCCTGCGGGGGCTCGCTTTCCTGTTCCTGCGCCCATGCCGTCGTTTCGCCCGACATAGACACCATTGCCGTCAGGAAAAAAACGATCAGAAGGCTGAAGACTGCCCGGAAAAACCGTGCCGTGACTGCACTCGTCATTGATTTCGATCCTTTCCTGTGTCGCGGTATCGGTGGCCGGATTGCCTAGCCGTTAAAGTTCAGAACAAGAAATGCGATGAAAAGCAGAAAATGCACGGCACCCTGTAGCAGATTGGTGCGGCCGCTGGAAAAGGTCACGATACTGACGGCGAGAATGAGCACCAGCAGCAGCATATCGGTGGGGTCGAGGCCAAGCTCGAGGTCAAGCCCGAGCAGGCTGGCAATGACGAGCATGATCGGCACGGTAAGGCCGATCGTGGCAAGAACCGAACCGAGAAAGATGTTCACCGACGACTGCAGCTTTTGATCAAGGGCGGCACGCACGCCGCCGATGCCTTCAGGGGTGGTCACCAGGATTGCCATCAAAATGCCGCCGATCGTGGTGGGGGCGCCGAGTGTTTCGATCACATAATCGACCGGTCTGGCAAACTGCTCGACCAGAAACACCACGGGAACGATGTAACAGAACAGCATGATGACATGGAGAATGAGCGGCGTATACGGCGCTGCATGATGTTCTTCGGCCTGTGCTTCTTCCTCCAGCGGCTGCGAAAAATAGCCGCGATGCCGGCCGGTCTGGATCAGCAGGAATGTGAGATAAAGCCCGCCTGCCATCGCGCCGACCATTGTTTTCTGCAGTCCGGTCAGGGTCGGGCCCTGCGTCGACAGGGTCACGTCCGGCAGGATCAGGCTGAACACGGCCAGCGGAATGATCACGCTCAGATAGGCGTTGGCGCCCTGGAGGTTGAAGGTCAGTTCGCGATGGCGAAATGCGCCGAGCAGCAGGGAGATGCCGACCATGCCGCCCATGATGATCATGACCACGGAAAACAGCGTATCGCGCACAAGGGCGGGGTTGTTGTCGCCGTGGAGCATCACGGCGGTAATGCTCATCACTTCGATGCCGGTGATGGATAGTGTCAGGACCAATGTGCCGAACGGCTCTCCCAGGCGCTCCGACAGCGCCTCGGCATGGCGGACGACGCCGATGGCCGTTGCCAGGATGACGAAGAAAAGCCAGGCCATGGTCAGCACCAACAGCACCGGTTGATCAAGACGCGCAAAGAGCTTGTCTTCGAACAGCAGCACCAGCAGGCATGTCAGCAGTGTGAGACCGTAAAACCGTTCACGCCGGACCAGCGTGCGAAAGGACGGAAAGGCAATCGGGTCTCGAGCGGATTCCGGCGTGGGCAAATGTAAATCTCCTCTTGTGGGCCAGCACAGAGAAGATCAGCATGCGCCTGCCCCCTCATTCGATTGCCATGATATCGCCGTTATTTCAACTCCGTCATGCCGTTGGTCTGCATTGCGGCAGGCAAGGGGGCAGGGATTGTCACAGATCATTGGACCGTTAGGCCCTAGCAGGCTGCTGACAAAGCTGCCCCTCACTCCGGGTCATCAACTCGGGCTTGACCCGAGGATCCAGGGTCACACGATGTATGCTTGCCTTAAACCCTTTCTTATCAAAAGGGTTGAGCGGAATGGATGCTCGGATCACGTCCGAGCATGACACCTGTGGGGACGGCTGACGGCGGCAACACCCCGCACGTCTTCGGGTTTGTCCACAAACTGATTGGGCCGTCAGGCCCTAGTATTCCTTCTCGTAGAAAATCCCGCCGCTGGCCTCGCCGCGGGAACCGGCCGATCCCTTGACGATGAAATTGCGGCCGATATCGATGTTGACGCTGGCCTTGGTGCCGCTGTCGCGGCTCTGCTCGATTTCAACATAGGTGTTGCTGTTCAGGTATTTGCCGACGCTGACGGCGGTGTTTCCGTCGGAATCCGTCGATACATCGAGATTGTCGATGCCGAGCACATCCCGGATCGAGCCGAACAGCGACTGATCGGTGCCGCCGGTCAGCTGGATCACGGCATCGGCAAGCTGGGCAATCTGCAGCGCCGACAGCCCTGAAGACGACTGGTTGAACAGAAGCTGCGCCAGGATCTCGTCATTCGGCAGGGCGGGAACGGAACTGAGGCTGACCTGCGGGTCGGTTGCCACCCCCTGAAGCGCGATGGTGATGGCGGTCGAACCGGCCGAGGTCTGTGCCTGCAGGTCGATCAGCGGCACCAGTGCGCCGCCGAAGGTGATCCGCCCACGGTCAAAATCGAAACGACGGTTAAGGATGGAAAGACGGCCGCGGATCAGATCGAAACCGCCGGTAATGATCGGGTTTGCGGTCGTGCCGGAAACGCTGATCGAACCGCCCAGCTCGGCATCGACGCCGCGGCCCCTGACGAAAATCGCGTTGGGGGCGGAGATGGTGATGTCGAGGTTGAAGGACGAGCGCGCATCGGTCGTCTGCTGCGGCGAAAGCTCCTGTGCTTGCCGTTTCACAGCCTCGGAGGCGTATTCATGCACGATGTCGATTTCCGAGATCGATGCCGGCAGCCGGTCGGGAATGACGATGGCCGTCCTGCCGAGATTGAGCCGGCCGGAAACCGTCGGCTGTCCAAGTAGCGGTCCTTCAAGCGTAACAGTGCCGTTGACCGTGGTCGTCAGCAGCCGTCCGTCATTGATCACGGCATCGTTGGCGTCGAGCCGCAGGGAGGCCTGAAGGTCGCCGGCAAGCGAAATACTGCCGCTGGTGGTCATCGTGCCGCCGGCGGCAAGCCGTCCGGTGATGTTTTCCACGACCATGCGATCGCCGGAAAGCGAGATCCGGCCGCGTATGTCATTGACCCGCAGATTGCGCCTGAGGTCGGTCACGGAGGTGATGTTGACGTCCATGCCGCCGGAATAGGACGGCGCTTTTACGCTTCCGCCGATGCTCATGTTCACGTCGGCATTGCCCGAGACCGCAAATCCGGCATTGGCCGCGGCGACGGAGGCAAGCGCAAGCGGCAGGCGACCGGTGACGGTGATATCGAGCGGCATGTTCGCGCCCAGACCGACGGAACCATTGGCCCTGGCCGTCAGCCCCTGCGCATTGGTCACCGTCGTGTCGGTGGTGACCCGGTTGTTTTCGTAGCGGCCGCTGGTCGACAGGCTGAAGGGCTGGCCGCCGATTGCGCTGGCTTGCGCCAGATTGGCATTGTTCCAGCTCAGGTCGTAACTGGCGGCCGGGTTCGACAGGGCGCCGTTTGCCGTGATCGTGCCGGAAACCGTGCCCTGCAGGCCGAGGTTCGGCACGAACGCGTTGGCAATCGACGCGCCGACATTGGCGATATTGACGGTCATGTCCATGCTTTCGCCAACGCTGCCGCGCGCGCTGACCGTGCCGCCACCAATGCCGATCCTGAGGTTTTTGATATCGGCCGTGCCGTCTGCGATCGTGATCCGCCCCGGTTCGGCAAGCTTGAGCGCAAGCGACATCGGCGACCCCTCAAGCCGGAGGATTTCGATATCCATCGTTTCTGCACGCGTGACGCGGATTTCGGTGCTGACGGGCTGTCCGTCATAATCGGCGGAAAGGTCGAAAGTGGTCTGAGCCCCCTCATTGCTTGCTGAAAGGACGATATTGGCGACCCGCTGCCCGCTGGCGGAAACCGAACCGACCGTGATCTTGCCGTTGGCCTTCAGTTCCGAAAGGTCGGCGACGGTCATGTCGGCATCGATGTTTTCCGCCGTGATCGTGGAAAAGGAGAGCCTGTTCCCCTCAGCGTCGAGCGAAAGACCGAGCGCGTTGCCGGCATTGTCGAGCGCGATCCGGCCCGAAATGCCGCCGGAAGCGTCCTGTCCGGCAAGACCGGCCAGAAGTTTCAGGTCGGGAAAGTTGAAATTGATGCCGCCGGCGGGCAGAAAGCTTTCATTGAGCGTCAGATCGCCGGAAAGCGTATTGCCCCCGACCGCGCCTTCAAGCCCGGAAATGTTGATCGTGCCATCCGTGGATGTGACATCGGCGGCAAGTGTCAGCGGAGCATCGGCATAGGTGCCTTTCGCCGAAACGGAGCCGCTGGGGGCCGCCGGATCGGCCTTGCCCTTCAGCGAAAGCGAAAAATCCTTCAGTGTCTCGCCGGAAATCACCAGATTGTCGGCCGTTGCAGTGGCCTCGATATCAGGTGCGGACAGGGCGCCGGTCGCGGAAGCCGAAATTTCCGCGGCTCCGCCGACCTGCGGAGCAAATGTGCCGAGTTCGGTCAGTGCCGCCTTCAGCGAGGCATCGATTGTGCCGTCTGCCAGCGAAACGTCGCCCGTGGCGTCAACGAGGCTGTTCTTGATGTGGAGATCGGAAAGCGTGTAGCTGGCATCGGCAAGATCGGCTGAAAAACCGGTCTCGATTTCCGTCATGCCTTCGATCATTCCGGCGGCCGGTGCGGGCAGGGCATCGGCCAGAACGAAAAGCCGGGCATTGCCGGAGGCATTCTGTGCGTCCATGTCGTAAGCCACGGATGCGGTGCCGCCGATGCTGCCGCTTTCAAGTTCGGCGGATGCGATTTCAATGCGTGAGCCGGAAAGGGAAACCGGGGCCGAGAGCGATATCGGCGCCTTGACGAGCTGGTTCAGGTTGTCGTTTTCGAAGGACAGGGTTTCGACCGTCAGCGCGGTATCGAGGCTGCCGCTGCGGTTTGCAAGGTTGAGCCCCGTGCCGCTGGCGACAAGGGCAAGCCCGCCAACGCTGATTTCCGGCATCGAAAGCCTGTCAAGCGTGACGGATGTCTGAAGATCGGCATTTTCGGCGGCCCCCGTCAGCGCGATGGACGCATTCGAGATGGCAAGGTCCAGCATGTTCTCGCCCATCGGCCAGGAAAACGGCACGGGGCCGTCAGTGCCGTTCAGCGTGGCCTTCAGGTCGTTGTTGCCCGCCGGGTCATAGGCGCCGGATGCCGCAAGGGTGAAACTGCCGGTGGTGATATTGCCCTTCGAAATGGCGATACGGCCGGAAGGCGACAACGACACCGCGATGTCGAGGTTCGTGGTGCCTTCGACAAGGCTGGCAAAGGCTTCGGGCGTCAACGGCGCAAACTGTCCGGTGCCGGAAACGGTGATCAGCCGCTCATTGGCGCTGTCGAGCTGGTGGTGAATATCGATTTCGCCAAGCGGCGCACCGGAGAGTTCGGCCGTAACCTTGCCCTGCCAGTCCGATAGCGGCCCGTCGCCGCCGAGCGTGATGTTGAGCGCGGGCGCGCCGGGCAGCTGCATCAAAGTGGCGATAACCCCGCCCTGCGGCTCGTTGACCTCGGCATCCAGATCGAGGCGGTTGTCGGCCGGGGCATATTCGACATCGGCCTTGACATAGGTGCTGGGACGGGCGCGATGTCTGGCATCGAGCGATGCTGAAATCGTATCGGTTGCCGCGGTGAGTTTTCCGGCTGCCGAAAGCGGATAATCTTCGCCAAGCACCGGTGCGGCAATGTCGATCTGCGGAAAGTCGAAGCTGGCGATCTTGATGCCGATCGGCAGCGAGAAACCGCCGCCTGCATCACTACTTTTCTCCGCCTTGTCTTCACCGGCAGCGGGGAGGCGGTCCAGTGCGACATTCTGGGCGGAAAGGGTTTCGGCGACAAAATTGCCGCGGAGAAGGGCAAGCGGAGACCAGTCCAGCACGACATCGTCGACCGAGACATAAGGGCCGTCGATATCGGAAACCGTGACCGATTCAACCGTGAAATGACCGGTAAGCGGCGCACTGACCCGGCCCACATGAACCGCGAAATCAGGCGAGGCAATCCGCTGGGTGACCTGCTGCACGGCGAAATTGGCGCCAAAGCCGGTGAAACCGACGAAAATGATGACAGCGAGCGCGATGAGTACGACGCCGGCGACAAGTCCCGCGATCACCTTGATCAATATGCGAAGCAGTGCGGCCATTTTCTTCCTGTGCTTTACGGTGTCCCCGATACAGGCTCCCTACCTGATCGGGCCAGTTATATGCCATGGAACGTGTGAATACAGCGTCAATCCGGGCGTGGCGAACGTCATTTTCGGGGATGTCCCCGGTCCGCCGGTCAGAAACTCTGTCCGATCCCGGCATATATACCGAATTTGTCGCCGTCCGGATAGCGATCAAGCGGCAGGGCGACATCGAGCCGGATCGGACCGAAGCCGGTCAGATAACGCACCCCGATGCCGGCGCCGGCACGGACATTGCTGAAATCCGGGAAATTGTCGGCCGAAACATCGGCAGCGTCGATGAAGGGCACGATCTGGATGTTTTCGGTGACGCCGATGCGGGCTTCAAGCGAAGCCTCGACATAGGACCGGCCACCCGTTTCCTCGCCATCCGCATTGCGCGGCGAGATGGATTTATAGGCATAACCGCGCACGCTTCCGCCGCCGCCTGAATAAAAGCGCTGGTTGGCGGGAATGTCTTTCAGGCTTCCGCCGCCGACGATTGTTCCGGCGCCCACCCTTGCGGCAAGCGTGAAGCGGTCGTCTGCGCCCGCCGAAAAATAGGTCGAACCGACGGCATCGAAGGATGAATAGACCGTGCTGTTGAGAAAGTCATAGGCCGGTTCGGCCGTTGTGACGAGGTAGATGCCCTCGGTCGGATTGAGCGCATCGTCGCGGGTGTCGCGGTCAAAGCCGACGGGCAGCGAGAACGTCAGGTAGTCATCGGTGCCGAACGCATCTTCGATATGGGAATATTCCGTCGTCGCGCCAAGCGTGATCGTGTTGAATTCATTCTGCTCGTAGCTGTAGGAGACGCTGCCGGCTAGGGTCTTGGCGGTGTAGGGATCCGGGTTTTCGGTTCCCGCCACGAGGCTTGCCGTGAACATGCCCGAGGGGTGGAACAGGCCGGGCTTGGTAAAGGTGATGCCGCCGGCATAGTCGAGCGAGCCAAGGTCACCGGTGGCACCGATGCGTGAAACGCCGGCCTCAAGGCGAAGCCCTTCCGCCTTGCCGAACAGGTTTCTGTGGCCCCAATAGCCTTCCAGCCCGAGGCCGTCGATCGACGATACGGTCCCGCCAAAGCCGAAATAACGGAACTTGCCGTCCTTCACCGCAATGGTCGCGGGGAGCTGGCCGTTTTCATCCAGCGTATCGGCCGTGTTGATCACCACGGAATTGAAGGTCTTCAGCGTGCGCAGGCGGTTGGCGGCATCGGAAAGCGTTTCCGGTGAATACGGCTCGCCGGCCTTCAGCCGGGAATAGGTTCGGATGAAATCGGGATCCACCGCATCCGATCCGGTAATCGCGATCGGGCCGAGATTGGCTTTCGGGCCGGCCTCGGCATCGATGACCACATCGATGGTATTGTTCCTATGGTTGGCAATCACCTCGCGCCGGGTAATTGTCGCGAACGGGTGACCGTCGTCTTTCAGGTCGGAGACGATCTGCCGGGCAGCGGTCAGAACGGTTGTCGAATAGGCGGGGCTACCGGCAACGAGACCGAGTTTTGTGGCATTGAAGCCCGGCGGCGCATCCACGATATCGATTTTTGCGAAGGTAAATTGCGGTCCGGCCTCGATATTGACCGTCACAGGCACCGGATTTACCCGGTCGAAATTCGGCAGGCCGACGATATCCTCGATCGACTGACCTTCGATACTGATATTCACCAGGCCGCCGTAACGGGCCTTTTCGTAAAGCGAACCGACGAGAATCTGCAGGTCGTCGCGGGCCTTGACCAGAAGACCGAGATCGCCATCGACCGGTTTCTTCTCATCCGAGACGAGCTGGGAGCGGTTGCGCAGGAATTTTTCCAGCTCGCTATCGCCGCCCGTGACGCTGAAAGATACATTATAGCGAACCGGGTCCTCGACATTGTCGATCTCTTCTTCGCGTTCGCCCCACAAATGGACGCCGAACAGGGAGAAGGCCTGCGCCTCGCCGACACCGGCAGACAGCGCTGCGAACAGGGCCGCAGACAACAGAATCCCGGCCTTGAGAGACGCAAGCGTGCTGTATTGTCGCCGGTTGAAACGGGTTACCATAATGTACTCAAACCAAGTCGCTGATCCGTAAATTGAATAGACGCGACAATATATTAGCACGGAAGCGATCTATGCATTCCGTGAAAATCCAAAACCCGGCAACAGCGTTAACCGAACCTTTCGGATGCGCTGAATTGTCGGGTTCTTGTTGCAGCCATTGCCGTGTTGTTCCTGTCGAACGCCATGGGCACAGCCAACAGACAGCCGCCGCCGGAGACCGACGGCGGTATCATTGTTTTAGCGCGGGCAATCGTCGACATATTCGCGGCCGTAGCGGTCGCGGTAATAGCATTTGCCAGGCTGGTTTTCGACGGCCCGACCGACCAGCGCGCCGGCACCTGCGCCGATTGCACCACCGAGAAGCGCACCGCCGAGGCCGCCGTCGTCAATGGCCGTGCCGATCAGTGCGCCGCTGCCTGCGCCGATTGCAGCGCCTTCCTGTGTGGGTGTGCAGGCCGTGGCCGCAAGCGAAGAAATACCGATCAGAAGTCCTGCGAATAGTTTTTTCATGATTCCCTCATCACCGATTTGGTCGCGGTACGACCGGACGCTCCCCGGGGTCCCGTGCCTGCCGCCGCTTTTCTTGCCACGGCCGATTTTCGGCCGCTTCTACAAATACATATCCGAATAGCGCTGACGCGGGAAGTGAAAAAGCATCCAAAGCATCAGCCGGTCAATTCGACTATGGCAGACAACGCTATGCTGTCAGTCAATTATTTCTCGTCCTGCAGGCGTGTTTCAAGGGGCAGTTTTCAGGGTAGGTGGATAATCTCTGTGAATTGATACCGATCAAGTTTTACCATGGGCGGTTGCGTGTAGAAGCAGTTTGGAATAATTCAAACATGGGCCTTTTGCCGCATGTGCCCGATTTTTGAGGCTTTGCGGCTTGACGTTGTGCAAACTTCGTCAAATCCTGAAGGAAAACAAAACGGCCTTGCGGTGGAGCACTTGAGTGATGGATTTCGAAGCATTTTTCAAAAGTGAACTTGCGGGACTGCATGATGAGGGCCGTTACCGTGTCTTCGCAGAATTGAAGCGGCATCGCGGTGAATTCCCCCGTGCCTCGCGGTTCAGGGACGGCACGGCATCCCCCGTCACGGTCTGGTGTTCCAACGACTATCTCGGCATGGGGCAGTGTCCCACCGTGATCGCCGCCATGCAGGAGGCGATCGAGGCTTGCGGGGCAGGGGCCGGCGGCACCCGCAATATTTCCGGCACCAATTATTATCACGTTCAGCTTGAGGAAGAACTGGCCGACCTGCATGCCAAGGAAGCGGCACTGATCTTCACCTCCGGCTATGTGTCCAACTGGGCAACGCTTGGCACGCTCGGCCAGAAAATTCCGGGCCTGATCATCTTTTCCGATGCGCTGAACCATGCTTCGATGATCGAGGGAATTCGCCACGGCAAGAGCGCGCGGGTGATTTTCAAGCACAATGATCTCAACGATCTCGAAGCCAAGCTGAAGGCGGCCGATCCCGACGCGCCGAAGCTGATCGCCTTCGAATCGGTCTATTCGATGGACGGCGATATTGCGCCCATCAAGGAAATCTGTGATCTTGCCGACAAATACGGCGCAATGACCTATCTCGACGAGGTCCATGCCGTCGGCATGTACGGTCCGCGCGGCGGCGGCGTTGCCGAACGCGACGGGCTGATGGATCGTCTGACCATCATAGAGGGCACGCTCGGCAAGGCCTTCGGCGTCATGGGCGGCTATATCGCCGGCTCCAAGGCCGTTGTCGATTTCGTTCGTTCCTTTGCCTCCGGCTTTATCTTCACCACCGCGCTGCCGCCGTCGCTGGCTGCCGGTGCCGTTGCCTCCATCCGCCATCTGAAGGTCAGCCAGATCGAGCGTGAGCGTCACCGGGAGCGGGTCGCCACACTGCGCCGCAAGCTCGATGCGCAGGGCATTCCGCATATGGACAATTCGAGCCATATCGTGCCGGTCATGGTCGGGGATGCATCGAAGTGCAAATGGATTTCGGACATTTTGCTCGATGATTTCGGCATCTACGTCCAGCCGATCAATTATCCGACCGTGCCGCGCAAGACCGAGCGGCTGCGTTTCACGCCGACGCCGCTGCACAGCGATGAGGATATGGATCATCTGGTCGAAGCGCTGCATTCGCTATGGTCGCAGTGTGCGCTGGCGCGTGCTGTCGCGTAACGGCCGTTACCTGGAATTCACTTGACTCAACGTTCGCCTTTCCGGATCAAGCAACCAGTGTTGGTTTTGGTCTGGAGGGCTTTCCATGGAACTTTCGCAACGCGTTGACGCGGCAGTGGACCGGGCGCTTTCTCAGGCGCGGATCGTCGGAACCGTTGTCATGGTCTGGCGCAATGGCGTGCCGGTCTATGAACGCGCCGCCGGTTTTGCAGACCGCGAAGCGGGCCGGGCGGTTGCGCTGGATACGGTCTTCCGTTTTGCTTCCGTGACCAAGCCGTTCGTGGCAGCGACGGCACTTGCGATGATCGATCACGACCGGCTGTCGCTTGCCGGCAGGGTCTCCGATTATCTGGACTGGTTTCATCCGCCGGGGCCGGACGGGCGGATGGCCGATATCACCATTCGCCAGCTGCTGACCCATACCGCCGGGCTGACCTACAAGCTCGACAAGGGCGATTTGCCCGAGCATGAAGCCGTCACTGCCGGTCTTGAAAATACCGAGATGACGCTTGAGGAGAATTTCTCGAAGCTGAACACCGTGCCGCTTTCCTACAAGCCGGGAACGGCCTGGGAATATTCGATTGCGATCGATATTCTGGGGGCCGTTGTGGCACAAATCCACGGCGGCACGGTGGAAGAGGCGATCCGCGCCTATGTCTTTGAACCGCTGGGCATCAGGGATACCGGCTTTGTCGTTGACGATCCCGCGCGGCTTGCCGTGCCTTACGTCAACGACACGCCCGCACCGCGCCCGATGGGAGAGCCCGAGCGTGTTCCCGGTCCCTATGACAATGTCTATTGCTTCTCGCCCGCGCGCATTTTCAACCGTCATGCTTTTCAGAGCGGTGGCGGCGGTATGGCGGGAACCGCCGGCGATGTGATCCGGCTTCTCGAAATGATCCGCAAGGGCGGTGACGGCGTTTTGAAGCCCGAGACAGTCGCAGCGGCCATTGCCAACCAGATCGGCCGTCTCAATGTCCGCCCGGGCGTCAAGTTCGGCTTTTTGGGCGCTGTCACGGAAGATGCCGCTCTCGACAATTCACCGCTGCCGGATGGCACGGTGTCGTGGGGCGGGGTTTACGGCAATCGCTGGTGCTATGATCCGGCAAGCGGCACGGTCGCTGTGGCCATGACCAACACTGCACCGGAAGGATGTGACGGCGCTTATCCGTTCGAAATCTGGCAGGCGATTTTCGACAGGTAATCCGGATGAACCTCCCGCGCGTAGATCAGGTTCTACAGGGAGAGATGGATGTCGAAATCGGAAATGACCAGCCTGGCAGAAGGCTATCATGCGCTCGTCATTGGAGCATCGGGCGGCATTGGCCGGGCCTTTTGTGAGACGATTGTAGACGATCGGCGCTGCGGCGGCCTCCACAGGCTTTCGCGGCGCGATGACGGCTTTGAGATCACTGATGAGACGTCCGTTGCCGCGGCTGCTGCGAATTTCGCCGATACGCGATTTGACCTCATCCTGTGCGCCACCGGTGCGCTCCATATCGATGGTGTTGGACCTGAAAAGACCATCCGGGCTGTGGATGCCGGCGCGATGTCGAACCAGTTTGCCGTCAATGCCATCGGCCCGGCGCTGGTCATGAAGCATTTCCTGCCGCTGATCGCGCGTGACCGTCGAACGATTTTTGCCTGCCTTTCGGCGCGTGTCGGTTCAATCGGCGACAATCACATCGGCGGCTGGATGTCCTATCGGGCCTCGAAGGCCGCGCTCAATCAGATTGTCCGCACCGCATCGATCGAAGCCCGGCGCAAACTGCCGCGGCTCTCGCTCGCTGCACTTCACCCCGGTACGGTGGCCACACCGCTTTCCGATCCCTTTGCCACCGGCAACCGGCGGGTTGAAGCCGGCGAAGCAGCGGATAGCATGCTTTCGGCGTTAAACGGGATTGCAGAAGGCGAGACCGGTCTTTTCCTGGCCTATGACGGCAGCCGGATAGAGTGGTAGATTTCAACCGGTCACCAGCATTGCGGCCTGGCGTCGCGCTTCTTGGTCGGCGGCAAAAATATCGTCAATGCCGGTAGCGGCGGGCAGATGGCTGAGGTCGTCCATGACCTTTTCGGTGATCTCGGCCATTTCCAGAAAGCCACAGCGCCCGGCGATAAAAGCCTCCAGCGCCACTTCCTTGGCGCCGTTCAGCACTGCGCCCTGAAGCCGGCCCCGATCCATGGCGACCCGCGCCAGCCTGAGGGCCGGAAAACGCGTCTCGTCGGGCGCCTCGAAGTCGAGCCGGGACAGTTTTGCGAAATCGAGCCGTTCCACCGAAAGCGCGGGGCGGCCGGGATAGGCCAGCGCATAGCCGATGGCGGTGCGCATGTCGGGTGTGCCAAGCTGTGCCAGCACCGAACCGTCGGCATAGCCGACCATGGAATGAATGATCGATTGCGGATGGACAATCACCTCCACCTGATCGGGGCGCAACGCGAACAGATGCATGGCCTCGATCATTTCCAGAGCCTTGTTGAACATCGAGGCGCTGTCGATCGAGATTTTCAGGCCCATCGACCAGTTGGGATGGGCGCGGGCGGTGGCGGCATCTACATGGCGCATTTCTTCCAGGCTTTTCGTCCTGAACGGCCCGCCGGAGGCGGTGATGATCACGCGCTCCAGCGCGCGACGCTGATTTTCCTCGAACACCTGAAAGACGGCCGAATGTTCACTGTCGACCGGGATCATCGTGCCGCCGCCGGCAGCAATCGCATCCATGAAAAGCGGACCCGCCGACACCAGACATTCCTTGTTGGCAAGCGCGATATCCGCGCCGGCCCGTGCTGCTTCAAGGGTGGGTTTCAGGCCCGCCGTGCCGACGATTGCGGCCATCACCATGTCGTTGTTCATCTGCGCGGCTTCGGACAGCCCGCTTTCACCGGCGGCAGGCATGACGGGCGAGCCGGACAGCGCCTCTTTCAAAGCGGCATAGCGCGTTTCGTCGGCGGTGACGGCCAATTTCGCGCCGTGGTCAATGGCCTTGCGCGCCAGTGCGTCGACATTGGCATTGCCGGTGAGGGCTGTAATCTCGAAGGCGTCGCGTCCCCCGAGCTGTTCGATCACATCAAGTGTATTGACCCCGATTGACCCTGTGGCGCCGAAGATGGCGATGCGTCGCGTATTCATGATGCCGATGCCGTTATCCGTCTGTTTTCTGTCACAGGCTCTAGCGGACTTTTTCGCCCGGCGACAGGGGAAACGCAAAGAATTAACGGAGCCTTGATCGGGCGAACCCATCCGCAAGGCACTGGAAAAGGTGGACCTGAGCGACTATCAAGTGGTACGGAACGGGCGCGCGGCGTCTCTTCATGTGCCGACAACAAGAAGGAGCGCGAAATGGCTGATAACATAAAGCGCATCGGGGTCGTGGGAGCCGGCGCCATGGGCTGCGGAGTGGCTCATGTCTGTGCGATTGCCGGCTATGACGTGCACCTGATCGATCAGGAACGCGAGCAGATCGAGGGTGCGCTTGCCACTATCAACGGCAATCTGGCGCGCCAGGTCAATTCGGGAAAGCTTTCCGATGAAGACCGCAAGAAAGCGCTGTCGCTGATCAGCGGATCGACGGATCTGCAGGATCTTGCCTCCGTCGACATGGCAATCGAGTCGATTACCGAAAACGAGGCCGCCAAGCGGGAGCTTTACGCGAAAATCTGCCCGATCCTGAAGCCGGAAGCCTTGCTGGCGACCAATACATCGGCGTTTTCCATTACCCGGCTTGCTGCCGCCACAGACCGGCCGGAACGGTTCATGGGCGTGCATTTCATGAACCCGGTGCCGGTGATGGAGCTGGTGGAACTGGTGCGCGGGATCGCGACCGAGGAAGTGACGTTCGAAACCGCCAAGGAATTCGTCCGCTCGCTCGGCAAGACCCCCACCGTGTCGGAAGATTTCCCCGCCTTCATCGTCAACCGCATCCTGCTGCCGATGATCAACGAGGCGATCTATGTGCTCTACGAGGGCGTCGGTTCCGTCGATGCCATCGATGTCGCCATGAAGCTCGGCGCCCGCCACCCGATGGGGCCGCTGGAGCTTGCCGATTTCATTGGCCTCGACACCTGCCTAGCGGGCATGCAGATGCTGCATGAGGGGCTGGCCGACAACAAATACCGTCCATGCCCGCTGCTGGTGAAATATGTCGATGCCGGCTGGCTGGGACGCAAATCGGGCCGCGGGTTTTATGATTATCGCGGCGAGGAGCCGGTGCCGACGCGCTGAGCGGTCCCGTCATTCATCTCGGGAAGGCTTGCGCAGCAATCCTTTTCGCCGGAAAGCTCCTCGAGAATGGGGCAATCCGGTCGATGGTCGCCATGGCAGTTTTCGGCCAGATGCTGGAGCGTTGCCTTGAGGCCGGCGAGTTTTTCGAGCTTGGCGTCGATCTCGGTGATCTTTGAAAGCGCCAACGCCTTCACCTCCGCGCTTTCGCGGGCATCGTCGTCATAAAGCGACAGCAGCATCCGGCATTCCTCGACGGAAAAGCCGAGATCGCGCGAACGATGGATGAAATTCAGCCGGTGGACATGATTGTCGGAATAGTCCCGGTATCCGTTGGACGCGCGGTCGGCCACCACGAGGCCGATTTCCTCGTAATAGCGGATCGTCTTGGGCGGCAGGCCCGATTGCTGGGCGGCTTGGCCGATATTCATCAACGCTCTCCTGGCGCATGATCTGGAGCGTCGATCTGTTTCAGTCGGATCGGCGCTCCAATGTGTGATTGCATTAATCTGATGCCGGTTTCAGGATTCTTCAAGCCTTGTCGTGTTGCACTGCATCGGTGGGCCATGGCAAAAACAGCCTCCCACAACAAGCGGAGAATACACCATGGACGTCACCGGAGGCTGCTTTTGCGGCAATGTGCGCTTTGAGGCGAGCGTCGACCCCGAAGCCGTCGTTGTCTGCCACTGCAACCAGTGCCAGCGGCTGTCGGGATCGCCCTATCGTATTTCCGTTCTGGTCTCGGGCGAGGATGTGGAGATATTGAGCGGCGTGTTGCGCGAATACTGGAAAATGGCCGAAAACGGCAACAAGCGGGCCCAGGCCTTTTGCGAGACCTGCGGCGGGCCGGTGCTTTCCCATGGCGAGGGGGAGGCCGCCGACGACTGGGCGCTGCGCTGGGGATTGATCGACCAACGTGATGATCTGCCGCCCAAACGGCAGATCTGGTGTGAAGAAGCGGCGTCGTTCGTCAACGATCTTGCCGCAATTCCCGGAGAGGCGCGGGAATAGGCTCAGCTCTTTTCCAGCGCGGTGCGCACCATGGCGGACAGGTCCTCGTCGCCGTGACCGGCTTCAAGGCAGTGCGTGTAACTCTTCACGGCGGCGTCGATTGCGGGCGTCTCGATGCCGAAACTGTCGGCGACGCGTGCAAACAGCGTTGCATCCTTGAGTGCGCCCCTGACGGGAAAACCGACCGATTTGTCTTCACCGAGAATGCGCGGAATACGCCCTCTCAGCGCCGGTGATGCGCCGGGGCTGGTCAGCAGGATTTCCAGCATGGTTTCGACCGGAAGTCCAGCTTCGCGCCCTGTCAGTAGTGCTTCTTTCAGCACTTCCCAATAGCCGCACAGCATCATGTTGTTGACGACCTTGGCGGCCGCCCCCATGCCCAGAGACCCCGCATGATGAACCCTGTCCGACAGCGCCATGGCGACGGGATGGAAACGGGCGAAATCGGCATTGGCGCCACCAATATAAAGGCCCGCCTTGCCATCCGCGATCAGTTCCGGGCCGCCGGAAACCGGGGCGTCGATGGCGCTGCCGCCCTTGGCCTTGATCGGCTCTGAAAAGCGGCGGAGCGTCTTCGGGCTGACGGTGGACATCTCGGCGACCAGCTTGCCGGGCAGGGATGTGGTCATCATTGCGGTGAGCACGTCTTCCACCGCATTATCATCGATCAGCGATGTGATGATGATATCGGCCTTGCCGGCAAGGGCTGCCGGGTTGCGGGCCTTCTGGGCGCCGGTCTCGCTCAGCAGTTCATCGGGAACGCCGCTGCGCGACCACAACACCAGTTCAAAACCGGCAGAGGCCAGTCGGCGTGCCATGGCCGACCCCATGCGTCCGGCACCACAGATGCCGACTGTTTCCTTCTCGCTCATGACGTCTCCCTAGGCAGCCTTTGCCTGATGATATTCCTTGATGGCGATCATCTTGATCTCCGGTGCGCGCTCGCTCTCGTAATTGAGCGAAAAACCGTCCTGTGCCAGGAACACCGGATCGCCGTCGAGGTCGCGGGCAATATCGCCGCGGTGCGATGAGATGAATTTTTCGAGCTCTGCCGGCTTTTCCGCCGAAATCCAGCGGCAGATCGAAAAACGTGCCATCTCGAAGGAGACCGGCAGGCCGTATTCGGCCTTCAGCCGCTCCTTCAGCACATCGAGCTGCAGCGCGCCGACGACGCCGACGATGGCCGGGGAACCATCTTCCGGAGTGAACAACTGCACCACGCCTTCCTCGGCCATCTGCTGCAGCGCTTCCTTCAGCTTCTTGGCCTTCATCGCGTCTTCCAGGCGCACGCGGCGCAGGATTTCCGGTGCAAAGTTGGGAACGCCCTGGAACACCAGCGCTTCGCCATCCGTCAGCGTATCGCCGATGCGCAGCGCGCCGTGGTTCGGAATGCCGACGACATCGCCGGCATAGGCCGTATCGGCAAGCTGGCGCTGCGAGGCGAAGAAGAATTGCGGTGCTGTCAGCCCCATCTGCTTGCCGGTGCGGGCAAGGCGGGCCTTCATGCCGCGCTTCAGTTCACCCGAGCAGACTCGCGCGAAAGCGATGCGGTCGCGGTGGTTCGGGTCCATATTCGCCTGGATCTTGAAAACGAAGGCGCTCATCTTCGGGTCGGTGGCTTCCACGGTGCGGGTATCGGCCACCTGCGCGCGCGGCGGCGGGCCGAACTCGGACAAGGCGTGGATCAGGTCGCGCACGCCGTTGTTTCGAAGCGCGGAGCCGAAATAGACCGGCGTCATATGGCCTTCGAGAAAGGCTTCCTTCGAGAATACCGGATAACCGTCAATGGCCAGTTCCGCCATTTCGGCCCAGTCCTGCCGTTCGTGTTCCGGCAGTTTTTCGGAAACCACTTCCGGGCCGTTCACCTTTGTCAGCTCGCGCTCGCTGTCGCCATAGCGCACGGCGCTTTCACGCAGGTGATAGGTGCCGGCAAAACTCTTGCCCTGGCCGATGGGCCATGTCATCGGAACCGGATCGAGCGCCAGCTTTTCCGCCACCTCGTCGATGATCTCGAATGTGTCGCGGGCCTCGCGGTCCATCTTGTTGACGAAGGTGATGATCGGGATGTCGCGCATGCGGCAGACTTCGAACAGTTTCAGCGTGCGCGGCTCGATACCCTTGGCCGCGTCGATGACCATGATGGCCGCATCCACCGCCGTCAGCGTGCGATAGGTATCGTCGGCAAAGTCCTCATGGCCGGGCGTGTCGAGCAGGTTGAAGACGGTGTCTTCATACTCGAAGGTCATCACCGAAGTGACCACCGAAATGCCGCGTTCGCGCTCGATCTTCATCCAGTCGGAGCGCGTCTGGATACGGTCCTTCTTGGCCTTCACCTCACCGGCCAGCTGAATGGCGCCGCCGAAAAGCAGCAGCTTTTCCGTCAGCGTGGTTTTACCGGCATCCGGGTGGGAAATAATGGCGAAGGTGCGACGGCGGGCAACGGCCTCGGCAATGGTCTCGGGCATTGATTGTTAAATCCTGTTGATTGACGCCTATCTAGCGATTTGGGCGGCAAGATGCAATTGACCCGTTGCCGCTCAGTGGCAATGGTGCTGGCGAGATTGATGGTGGCCTTGCAGGGCTCATGACCAATGTTGGTTTTGTGTTGCAGCCCTTCCACTCACGCCGGCGTCATCCTCAGGCCTGACCCGAGGATCCACACACGCGCTCCCACGCCGGAAGGCCGCTGGATGCTCGGGTCAAGCCCGAGCATGACGCGCGAGGGGAGATGGGGGCAGGCAACCGCGAGGCCGGAACCGCAACAGATACGGAAAACAAAATGACACTGAAACTGAAGCGCCTTGAACATGCCGACGGCATCGAGCCGCCTGCCTATGAGACCACCGGTTCGGCCGGCATGGATATCCGCGCCGCTGTTGCCGCCGGTGAGCCGCTCACGCTTGCACCCGGCGAGCGTGCGCTGGTGCCGACCGGCTTCATCTTCGAAATCCCGGAAGGGTATGAAGCGCAGATCCGCCCGCGCTCGGGCCTTGCCTTCAAACACGGCATCACCTGCCTCAACACGCCCGGCACCATCGACAGCGATTATCGCGGCGAAGTGAAGGTGCTGCTCGTCAATCTCGGCGACAAGGACTTTTCCATCGAGCGCGACATGCGCATCGCCCAGGTCATCATCGCTCCGGTCACGCAGATGCCGGTGACGGTTGTCGACGACCTGACGGATACGGTGCGTGGTGCCGGCGGCTTCGGCTCGACGGGGGTATAGGGTTTCTTGTTCTTGGCGCGGCGGCCTAGCGCCGCGCCTCGAATACCATCCGTACGGCAAGGCCGGTGAGGACCGTTCCCATCAGATAGCGCTGGATGCGCGACCAGAGCGGCCGGTTTGCCAGAAACACGGCAATGGCGCCTGCGCCAAGCACGATGAGCGTGTTGACGGCCAGACTGACGGCGATCTGTGCAAAGCCCAGAACCAGCGTCTGCGACAGGATGTGCCCGCGTTCGGGGTCGATGAATTGCGGCAGGAGCGACAGATATAGAACGGCTGCTTTCGGGTTCAGCAGGTTGGTTGCCAGCCCCATGACGAAGAGCTTGCGGATGCTGTCCGATGGCAGTTTGCGCACGGCAAAAGCCGACTGGCCGCCGGGCCTGACCGCATTCCAGGCGAGGTAAAGCAGGTAGCAGGCGCCCAGAAGCCGGATCGTGTCATAGGCAAAGGGAACCGCCAGCAGCAGAACCGTCAGGCCGAACGCCGCCGACAGCATGTAGATGACAAAGCCCAGCCCGACACCGGCAAGCGAGACCAGTCCGGCTGTGGCGCCCTGACAGATCGAGCGCGAGATCAGGTAGATCATGTTGGGACCCGGCGTCATCACCATGGCAAGGGCGATAAGCATAAAGGCCAGAAGATGATGCGGTTCGGGCATGGCTGTTTCCTTGTTGCGCTTCAGGTTTTAGCCGGTTGCGGGGCGATGGCAAGCCCGGCGGCGCGGGATAGGGTGACTTCATTTCCAATTCCGTTTTACCAGTCGATGCGCTAGTCTTTGGCGGGCAGGGCAGGTGGCTTGCGGCCGCGCATTTTCCGGAGGCTTGCTCATGGATATGACGGAAGCATTTCAGCGGATCGGTCTGGCGCTGGCGATCGGTCTTCTGGCCGGTATCGAGCGCGGCTGGCAGGAACGGGATATGGCCGACGGCGAGCGCGTGGCCGGTATCCGCACATTCGCGCTTGTCGGGCTTCTGGGCGGGCTTGCCGGGTATATCGGGACAAATATGGGGACGGCCTTGCCGGCAGCGCTTGCCGTGGCGCTGGTGATTACCTTTGTCGTTTTCGAATACCGCGCCGCAGCACCCCGCGGCGATTTCAGCGTCACCGGCATTGTCGCAGCGCTTGTCGTCTTTGCGCTCGGCGTTGTCTCGGCAACCGGCGATATGCGGCTGGCGGCCGCAGGCGGAGTAGTCACCACCGTGCTTCTGGCCGCGCGCCACAGCCTGCACGGTTTTTTGCGAACCATGACATGGGTGGAGCTGCGCTCCGCGCTGGTGCTTTTGACCATGAGTTTCGTGGCGCTGCCGCTTTTGCCGAACCGGGCGATTGATCCGTGGGGCGGCTTCAATCCGTTTTCCGTCTGGCTGATGACGATCATGATCGCAGCGCTTTCCTATGCCGGCTATGTGGCCATGCGGGTGGCGGGGCCGGAGCGCGGCATTCTGTTTGCCGGCGCCACCGGCGGCATCGTGTCATCGACGGCGACGACGCTCTCCTTTGCCCGCATTTCCGTGGCCCAGCCGCCGCTTTCGCGCCAGCTTGCAGGCGCGGCATCGATTGCCGGCGGACTTTCGCTGGTACGCTGTTTCGTGATCGCCGTAGCGGTGGCGCCGGTTCTGATGGAGCCGCTCGCCTTCGCGCTGGCGCCGGGGCTTGCCGTTTTCGTTGTCGCCAGTTTCATTCTGAACGGCAGACGGAAGGCGGCGGACACCAGGGCCGACCTGCACCTCTCCAACCCGTTCGAATTTTGGTCGGTGCTGCGCTTCGGGGCCTTGCTGGGGGTGGTCAGTTTCAGCGCCAAACTGCTGGTACAGCTTCTCGGGCCTTCCAGCATCGTAATCATCGCGCTGGTCTCCGGCATCCCCGATCTCGATGCGATCACGCTTTCAACCGCGCATCTGGCCGGCGGTTCCGTGCCTGTTGAAACGGCGGCCATCGCGGTTCTTCTGGCGGCGGTCTCCAATCTGGTGACCAAGGTCGTGCTGGCCTATGGCAGCGGCTCGCGCGCCTATGGCAGGCTGCTGGCGCTTGTGACGCTTGCCGTGATTGTCATCGGCGGCGTGTGCTTCTGGGCGTTTCTGGCGTTTTCGACGTGACAAACGGCAATTCCGCCGTGCTGTGCCGGGGTGTTGAAATCCTGTTCCATCAAACGGTCTGTAATTGGAATGAGGTTCTGCAAGATGAGGCCGGGTTACAGTTTCGTACCTCGAATTTCGTCCCAGCGGATCCTACCTAGAAAGTAACACATTCAGGGAGCTATCAATATGGAACAGAACGGCAAGCCCGGACGCGGGAAAGTATATTCCTCCATCCTTGAAACCATCGGCGATACGCCGATTGTCCGCCTCGACAAGCTGGCGAAGGAAAAGGGCGTGAAGGCCAATCTTCTGGCCAAGCTCGAATTCTTCAACCCGATCGCATCGGTCAAGGACCGTATCGGCTTTGCGATGATCGAGGCGCTGGAAAAGGCCGGCAAGATCACGCCCGGCAAGTCTGTTCTGGTTGAGCCGACCTCCGGCAATACCGGTATTGCGCTGGCGTTTGCCGCGGCCGCCAAGGGTTACCGCCTGATCCTCACCATGCCGGAATCGATGTCCATCGAGCGCCGCAAGATGGTGGCGCTGCTGGGCGCCGAACTGGTGCTGACAGAGCCGCCCAAGGGCATGAAGGGCGCTGTCGCCAAGGCCGAGGAACTGGCTGCCGAAATCGAAAACGCGGTTATTCCGCAGCAGTTCGAAAACCCGGCAAACCCGGAAATTCATCGCAACACCACGGCGGAAGAAATCTGGAACGATACCAAGGGCGACGTCGACTTCTTCGTCTCCGGTATCGGCACGGGCGGCACGATCACCGGTGTCGGCCAGGTGCTGAAGCAGAAGAAGCCGGAGGTGAAGGTGATCGCGGTTGAGCCCGCCGCCTCTCCGATACTGTCGGGCGGCTCGCCCGCTCCGCACAAGATTCAGGGCATCGGCGCCGGTTTCGTGCCGGGCGTGCTTGATACCTCGGTCTATGACGAAGTGGTTCAGGTGGAAAATGACGATGCCTTTGCGCTGGCGCGCGAAGTGGCGCGTCTGGAAGGCGTGCCGGTGGGCATCTCCTCCGGTGCTGCACTGAAGGCTGCCATCGAAGTCGGCTCGCGCCCGGAAAACGAAGGCAAGAACATCGTCATCATCATTCCGTCCTTCGCCGAACGCTATCTGTCGACGGCGCTGTTTGAAGGGTTGGGGCAGTAAGCTTTCGACCTGACGGATTTATCTCTACGAGCGCGGGGCAATGTTCCCGCGCTTTGTTTATTTATAGACCGTCCCACAGACTCTGCGTCATGCCCGGGCTTGACCCGGGCATCCAGTCTGGTTGCGGCAGGAAAAGATTGAGCTTTATGGCTCAGGTCATCAGACCGGTGACCGGTCTCGTATGTGGAGAGGCACATGGATCCTCGGGTCAAGCCCGAGGATGACCCCAGAGTGGGGAAGCGGTTCTCATCAATTGGCGCGGAGCATCGCCTCCCGTGTTTCCTCTACATATCATGCAGCACATAGGCTGCCTTCACTGCCGCAGAGGCGCGGTTTTCGACGCCGAGCTTGACGTAGATCTGTTCCAGATGCTTGTTCACCGTGCGGGTGGAGAGGCCGAGAATATCGCCGATGTCGCGGTTGGTCTTGCCTTTGGCGATCCACAGCAACACTTCGGATTCGCGCACTGTCAGCGGGAAATTCTTCCGCAGCGCCGCGTCATCGCTCACCGGATTGGCTCCGGTTACGCGGAAGAGATATTCGTCGGCGCCCGTCTTTTCCAGAAAAGCCAGCTGATAGAGAAGCCGGCCATTCAACGTGATCGGGAGCATGGGCTGATCTGGTGCGGCACCTGAAGCCCCACCCGATTGCAGCCAGTGGCCGGTCTCACTGGCAATCAGGTCAAGGTCTGGCTCGCCGCCGGTTGCAGCGCCGATAAGCCGGCTTGCCTGCGGTGTCATCCACCGAAACGACCCGTCGGGCCCGGTTGCCAGAAGGTGACGGCCGGTGGCGTCAAGCGCCACACGGGCGCTCTGGGTGGAGCGGGCGTTTGCCAGATGAACGCGGATGCGCGCGCGCAGTTCGTCGATATTGATCGGCTTGGTCAGGTAGTCGACGCCGCCCGATTCCAGCGCATGAACGATATGCTCGGTTTCCGAAAGCCCGGTCATGAAGATGACGGGGGTTTCCGTCGCCGGTCCGCTCTTCAGCCGCCGGCAGGCTTCGAAACCGTCCATTTTCGGCATCACCGCATCCATCAGCACGAGGTCGGGCAAAACCCGCTCGACAATCTTCAGCGCGCTCTCGCCGGAAGTCGCAATCAGCACGGAATAGCCGGTCTCCTCCAGCGCTTCGGTGAGGAAGCTCAGCGTCTCCGGACTGTCATCGACCAGAAGTACGATTTCCTCAGCCATCGGATTTCAGTTCCTCTCCGGTATTGCCGGTTTCAGCCGTTTTCAGGAAGCGGACAAAACCGTCCACGTCGAAACCGGCGATGAATGGCTCGGCCTTTCGCACAAACGGCCGGTAAGCCTCACTGGCCGAAAGTTCGCCGAGCATGTCCCTGATACCGCGTAGATAGCCGATTTCGGCAAGGCGCATCAATTCATCGCGCACCGTTTCGGGCGGAAAGAGCAGTTTTTCCGGTGTTTTTGTCGCCGGTTCGGGCGTGGCTTCCGGTCTGTCGTGCCAGTTCAGGCCAAGCTGGACGGCCAGAACATCCTTCAGCCGGTTCAGGCTGACCGGCTTGGCGAGCGTATCATTGTGGCTGTCATCGCCCCGGCCGATAATCGCATCGTCGCCGACATTGGCCGACAGCATGACAATCGGTGCGGTAACGCCGGCATCGCGCAGACGGGTGGCAAGCTGCCAGCCGTTCATGCCCGGCATACGGATGTCGAGCAGGAATATATCGGGGCGCCTGCCGGCAATCTGTTTCAGGCATGTTTCCCCGTCTTCCGCCAGCATCACGGTGAAGCCGAGGGGTTCGAGAATATCACGCATCATGGCGCGGTGGTCGGCATTGTCGTCGACGACCATGATCGTGCGGCGCGGGCCGTCATAGCTGCCGCCGGCCTGGTCCGCGCTGCCGCGTGGCGGGGCCGGGCGTTCAATGGAGGCAAGCATCAGCCTGACGGTGAAGGTGGTGCCCTTGCCCTCCGCACTTTCGACATCGATGGCGCCGCCAAGCGTGTTGACCAGAAGCCGGGTGATGGTGAGGCCGAGGCCGAGACCCGGCTTTTCCGCCTTGCCGTCGCCGCGCTCGAACGGTTCGTAGATGCGTTCGAGATCCGTTTCGGCAATGCCGCCGCCGGTATCTGCGACAATGAAGGTGGCGACCTGATTGCGGTAATGCGCCTTGAAACGAACCGCGCCGCTGTCGGTGAATTTCACCGCATTGGAGAGCAGATTGACGAGAATCTGGCGCAGCCGCTTTTCATCGGTGCGTACATAGGCCGGCATGGTCCGGTCGCGTTCGTGGTGGAAGACGAGGCCCTTGGCGCGCGCCTGGGTTTCGAACATGTCGGTGATCTGGTCGAGAAATTCCGTCAGGTCGATTTCGTTGGAGAACACCTGAAGGCGACCGGATTCGATGCGGGAAATGTCGAGCAGGCCGTCGATCAGGCCCGAGAGATAGTCGGCTGATCGGCGGATGGATTTGATGGCCGGTCTGCGGGCTTCGGGAATGGTCACGTCGCGTTCGAGCAGTTGTGCATAGCCGGAAACGGCGTTGAGCGGCGTGCGCAGCTCGTGTGAAAGGCCGACGACATAACGGCTCTTGGCGCGGTTGGCCGCTTCCGCCGTTTCCTTGGCGGCCTGAAGGGCGGCGTCGGTTTTCTCGTGGGCGGCGATTTCTTTCAGGAGCAGGGTCGTCTGGCGCGAGGATTCTTCCTCCGCCACCATGCGGCTGTCATGGGCGAGCACGAAGAACCATGCGACAACGCCGGCAATCAGGGCGAAGACGAAGAAGACGATCAGCGCCGTGTCATAAACCACCGATGCCGTTTCCGGGGCGGCCTCGGCCATCTGGTGCGAAATCATGAACAGGATGGCGCCGATTGCGGCTGCCGACAGCACGAAGGCAATGCTGTAGCGCCCGAGGCGGGTGGCAAGCTGGGCGACAATGCGGGCGGGAAGCAGTTTTCCGGCCACCGTCGCCACCTGCGTGTTGAGCCGCGCTTTCGGTTTGCACAAGTCGTGGCAACGGCTGTCGAGCGAGCAGCAGAGCGAACAGATCGGCCCTGCATAGGCCGGACACCACGCCATGTCTTCCGGCTCGAACGGATGCTCGCAGATCGAACAGGTGATGGTGGTCAGCGACTGCCAGCCCTTCCTCGGCTTGCGCGCCAGATAATAGCGTCCGCCCGTGCTCCAGGCGATCAGCGGTGAGGCGATGAGCGCCACGAAACAGGCAATGAAGGGCGCGAACGAGACGGCGAGCGCGCCGAACGCGCCGAAATGCGCGGCAAGCGCGATGGCAGCGGCAAGGAACATGGCGCCCGGACCGACCGGGTTGATATCGTAGAGATGGGCGCGTTTGAACTCGATGCCGGGTGGCGAAAGCTTCAGCGGCTTGTTGATGAACAGATCGGCGGAAATCGTCGACAGCCAGGACATGGCGATGATTGCGAAAACGCTGAGCGAGGCTTCCAGCAGCCGGTAGATGCCGAGCTGCATCAAAAGCAGGGCAATGGCCACGTTGAACACCAGCCAGACGACGCGGCCGGGATGGCTGTGGGTCAGCCGCGAAAAGAAATTCGACCATGCGAGCGAACCCGCATAGGCGTTCATCACATTGATCTTGAGCTGGGAGATGACGACGAAAGCGGCCATCAGCAAAAGGGCGGCGGTCTGGTTGGGCAGCATATAGCCGAAAGCCGTCAGATACATGTGCGACGGGTCGGCGGCGCTTTCGGCCGGAACGCCGGAGGAGAGGGCCAGAACGGCCAGAAACGATCCGGCCATCAGCTTGGGAACGCCGACGACCACCCAGCCGGGACCTGCCAGAAACACGGCCAGCCGGTGGCGGAAACTGCGCTTGCCCGTTGCAGGCAGAAACCGCAAAAAGTCGACCTGTTCGCCGATCTGCGGCATCAGCGCGAAGATGACGCCGGCCGCTGCCGCAAAGCCGGTCAGCGTAAAGGCCGCCGCCGTGCCCGGCTCCGCAGAGGCCGCATTGAGCCCGCCAAAGGCCCGCCAGAGTTCGAATTTCTCGAAATCCATGAAGGCGATGAAGATGAAGGGCAGGATGTTGAGAATGATCCAGAACGGCTGGGTGAGAAGCTGGAACCGTGAAATCATCTGCACGCCATAGGTCACCAACGGAATGACCAGCACCGCCGAGATGACATAGCTGATCCACAACGGAATGCCGAAGGCCAGTTCCAGCGCGGCCGACATGATCGAGGCTTCGATGGCAAACAGGATGAAGGTGAAGCTTGCATAGATCAGCGATGTGACGGTCGAGCCGATATAGCCGAAGGATGCGCCGCGGGTCAGAAGGTCGATGTCGACGCCGTGGCGGATCGCATATTTCGCGATCGGCAGACCGGCCAGCAGCATCACGGCTGCCGCGACGATGGCTGCGAAAAAGGCATTGGTCGTGCCGTAGGAAAGCGTGATCGTGCCGCCGATGGCCTCCAGCGCCAGAAACGAAATCGCGCCGATGGCCGTCTGCGAAATCCGGCTGGAGGAAAAACGCCGCGCGCTCTTGGCGGTAAAGCGCAGCGCGTAGTCTTCCAGCGTCTGGTTGGCGACCCAGCGGTTATATTCGCGCCGGACGGGGATAATACGTTGGCGTGGCGTCATGAACTCTGGCTTTGCATCGGAAAAGTCGGTGTTTGCCTGAATGTTTCGACAAGGACGGTCCTTGGCAAGTGAAAACCGTGGTGAAACGCACATACCTGCCGCACTTTTTCCTTGTTTTCGACGATGTTATGGTAATCGGATGGGAACAGGCCGTGATCCGGCGGCCATGCAGACAGGAGTGGACGATGGCAAAAGCGCAGACAGAAAGCACCGATGAAGGGCAGACTTTCGGAACCGATGGTATTGCGCCGATGGAACGACCCTCGGCTGCGACCCGCTTTTTCATGGGCATCGTCAACTGGGCGGAAAAGCTCAATCTGAAACATGCCATTCACGGCAATCCGCCGGTTTATGACAATGCCACCTTCCCCTGGGCGAAAGAGGTCGAGGCGGCAGCGCCCGCCATTCGTGCCGAGCTGGACAAGGTCCTTCTGCGCCAGAGCGAGCTGCCGAGCTTCCAGGATATCTCGACCGATGTGAAGACGATTTCCGACGACAACCACTGGAAGACATTCTTCCTGCTCGGTTACGGGCTGAAATCGGAACAGAATATCGCCGCCTGCCCGGAAACCTGGAAGGCCATGCAGAAGATACCGGGGCTGACGACGGTGATGTTTTCGATCTTCGAGCCCGGCAAGCATCTTCCCGCCCATCGCGGCCCTTATAACGGCGTGCTGCGCCTTCACCTCGGCATGATCGTGCCGGAGGCCGAGCCGGACGAACTGGCGATCCGCGTCAAGGACCAGATCTGCCACTGGGAAGAAGGCAAGGTACTGATTTTCGACGACGCCTATGAGCACGAGGCCTGGAACCACACTGACAAGACCCGCGTGGTGCTGTTCGTCGATTTCGTCAAGCCGACGCGTTTTCCGGCGAAATTCGTCAACTGGCTGCTGATGCATATGGCGATCTTCACGCCGTTCATCCGCGAAGGCCTCGACAACCACAAGGACTGGGAAAAGAAGTTCTATGCCGAGGCCGAGGCGCTTCGAAACCGGCCGTAGGGCAAATCTTACGGGCAGTTTGTTACAGGAGACTGCCCACCCACTGCCCGTCACCCCGGCATTGAGCCGCTACTTTCCGGTTTAGCCGTCGGTCGCGTTTCGTTGATGGCGATTGTACCCTTCCACTTGCGTCATGCTCGGGCTTGACCCGAGCATCCAGGCGATTCAAGTTATTGAATTAATAGTAATTTCTGCCGCCACTTGCCGTCTGACATGGATCCTCGGGTCAAGCCCGAGGATTGTTTGTTGAAAACGGTCTATTGTTAAAGCGGGACTGCGGGCTTGTCCCCGCAGTCCCGGCGACAGGCGACCGTCCGAGGATTGGGACAGCACCCCAGGTCATCAAGGCTCCCTGCCGCCTTTTGCTTCACCGCTTGGAGAGTTGATTGGGCATAAGACGCCCGCAAACAATCCTAAGCCCGCAAAGGATAGCAGGACAATGGACATTTTGCACACTGCACCGCATCGATGCTTCGGCATTGATGTCGCCAAGGACAATCTCGTCGTCAGTGACGGCGGCGCCTGCGTGACCATTCCCAACAATCGCCGCGGCATCCGGGC
>PVUG01000019.1 GCA_003001975.1 Martelella mediterranea | reverse complement strand
TGGATGACGCCGAGCACCGCCTTGAACGAAGCGGCCAACGCTTTGGCTCCGCCCGCTTTGGAACGGTTCTGCTCGGCAACCTTAAGCGCCACGAGATCGGCCCGGCGGCGCACGAATGCCTGCAACCGCACCTCCTCGGGGTCCGGTTCGCGCCACAAGGGCAGGCTTACCCACCGTTCGCGGCCGTAGACAGCCATGTGCCTGGCATCGATGGCGTCGCTCTTGCCCAGCGTTCCCATGGAACGGATATAGGCTTTGAGTTTCATGACGTCAGCCCGGTGGCAGGCAATGCCGGCGCTAAGGCATTCCTCCAGAAGGATGAGTTCGTAGCCGCCGGTCGGTTCACAGACGATGAAGTCGGGTTGTCTTTCCTTGAGAAAGGCCCGGATGCCGCGGCGATTGTTGGGAATGGTCACGCAGGCGCCGCCGTCACTGACGACGAGATTGTCCTTGGCGACATCAATGCCGAAGCATCGATGCGGTGCAGTGTGCAAAATGTCCATTGTCCTGCTATCCTTTGCGGGCTTAGGATTGTTTGCGGGCGTCTTATGCCCAATCAACTCTCCAAGCGGTGAAGCAAAAGGCGGCAGGGAGCCTTGATGACCTGGGGTGCTGTCCCAATCCTCGGACGGTCGCCTGTCGCCGGGACTGCGGGGGGATGCCCGCAGTCCCGCTTTAACAATAGACCGTTTTGAACAAACAATCCTCGGGCTTGTCCCGAGGATCTAATCACCGTTCCGCGCGAGCGGTGTTGGTGGTCCGTAATAGATTGTTTTAAATTGGATTTTTACCCGATACGCTTGTCGTGTTCATGCGTGCTTAGACCCTCGGGTCAAGCCCGAGGGTGACGAAAGAGAGCGGGGCGAGCTTTGTCAGACGTCTTAAGGCGTTTCGCTGTTGCGGAACGCCTTTTTCGATGGTCGGTCTGTGGTGGGGCGGTTCAGGCCGCCGAAGAATCCGGGTCGGAATTCAGGAAGGCGTAGATCGCGCTTTCCGTATCGGATGCTCTGAGCTTCTTGACCAGTTCCTGGTCGCGCAGCAGCCGCGCCACGCGCGACAGGGCCTTGAGGTGGTCGGCGCCGGCGCCTTCGGGCGCCAGCAGTAGAAAGGCCAGGTCCACGGGCTGATCGTCGAGCGCCTCGAAATTGACGGGGTGCTGCAGACGGGCAAAGACCCCGCAGATATGATCGAGATTGGCGAGTTTACCATGCGGAATGGCAATGCCATTGCCGACACCGGTGGAGCCGAGGCGCTCGCGCTGGAGCACCACTTCGAAGATTTCGCGCTCCGGCACCCCCGTCACGGTCTCCGCTCTGGCGGCCATCTCCTGCAGCAATTGCTTCTTGGAGTTTGCCTTGAGGGCGGGGATGATCGCCTCCTGTTTCAGCAGGTCGTCAAGGGCCATGTCCTGGTATCCTGGGTTGCGGCTTGGGGGCGGGCGCCTGAACGGCACCCGCCGGAGTGGGTTCAGCCCTGAATGCTGGCCGTATCGATCCAGCCGATATTGCCATCGGGGCGGCGATAGACGATGTTGAGCGTCTTGTTGTCCGGGTTGCGGAACAGCATCAGCGGCTTGTCGGTCATGTCGAGTGCCATGACGGCCGTTGCAACCGCCATCGTGCGCACTTCGGTCTTCGCTTCCGCGATGATTGCCGGCGCGTAATCTTCCGGGATTTCGGTATCATCCTCGTCCGGCATGTCCATCACCGAATAGGCAACTTCGGCGAAATCGGCCTGACCGTTGCTCTGGTGATGATCCTTCAGCTTGCGCTTGTAGCGGCGCAGGCGCTTGGCAATGCGTTCGCATGCTGCATCGAAGGCGGCCTGCGGATCATGGGCCTTGCCGGCTGCGTGAAGCACGGCGCCACTGTCGAGATGAATCTTGCAGTCGGTCTCGAAACCGCCTGCGGATTTCTCCACCGTGACCTGGCCGGAATAGCCGCCGTCAAAATATTTGGTGACCGCTTCCTCGATCTGATCTTCGATTTTTTCGCGGAAAGCCTCGCCGACTTCCATTTGTTTTCCCGAGACGCGAACACTCATGGATCTTCCCTTCTTCTATCGTTTGCGGCCACCAGTTTAAGCCACACTCCGTTCTCCTCCAAGAACTTCAGCAGTGGGTTTGCCGGTGTCCGGTACGGCACTGCGATGACACAACGTCATCATAACTCATGTGGGCATTTTTCAGCCGTTTGCCAGCGGGATTTCCGCAATATTCTTCTGCATATTTTTCCGCCGGGCGCGGTCGGTGCGCCGCACACCCGGTCCTGACGCATCTGCGTCTCGTCTCGTTCGCTAAAGGCGGCGTCCCTCTTGCGGCGGATGCTCTACCGTTCATGCCGGAGGAAGTCAATCATGCCGGCGACCTCTTTTGAAGGCGCTGCAATCCGGTTGTCTTCAGGCGCCGACGGCTTTTGCATGGGCCCGTTTTTCGCGGCGGCGCTGTACCGAGGAGGGAATATTCATCGCTTCGCGGTATTTGGCGACGGTGCGACGGGCGAGCGTGATTCCCTCCTGCTTCAGTTCGGCAACGATGTCATCGTCCGAAAGAACCTTTTCCGGTGTCTCCGAGGCGATCATCCGGCGGATCTTGTGACGGATCGATTCTGCCGAAAGCGCACTGCCGTCGCCCTGATCGGAGGCGATCGAGACGGAGAAGAAATAGCGCAGCTCGAACAGGCCGCGCGGGGTCAGGATGAACTTGTTCGAGGTGACGCGGCTGACCGTCGATTCGTGCATCTTGATGGCGTCGGCCACGGTCTTGAGGTTCATCGGGCGCAAGTGGTCGACGCCATGTTTGAGGAACGCATCCTGCTGGCGCACGATCTCGCTTCCGACCTTGAGGATGGTGCGCGCACGCTGGTCGAGGCTGCGCGTCAGCCAGTTCGCCGTCTGAAGGCAGGTGTTGAGAAAGGTCTGATCGGCATCCGACATGCCGTGAGACGCCTTGATCTGCGTGAGGTAGGAGCGGTTGACCAGAACCCTGGGAAGGGTGTCGGGATTGAGCTCCACCTGCCATTCACCGTCCTTGCGGGCCGACACGATGACATCGGGGAAAACCGATTCGGGCGGGTGGCTGTTGAAGGCGCCGGCCGGCTTCGGGTTTAGCCGCCGCAGGCTCTGCATCATTTTCAGGAGTTCTTCTTCATCCGCGCCGCACAGCTTCTTGAGCCTGGTGAAGTCACGGCGGGCCACCAGTTCGAGATGGTCGACCAGAACAGCCATTGCGGGGGTGAAGTCGCCGGTCTGGAGCAATTGCTGACGCATGCAGTCGGAAAGCGACTGGGCGAAGATGCCCGGCGGATCAAGCGTCTTGAGCCTTTCCAGAACCGCGTCCAGCCGCTCCGTGGTCAATCCGGTCCGTTCGGCAATTTCGGCGGTATCGGCCCGGAAGTAACCGGCCTCGTCGAGATAGTCGACAAGGTGGCGGGCGATGGCCTGTTCGTCCGGGCGTTTGAAGGTCAGGGCGATCTGGGTGGTCAGATGGTCGCGCAGGCAGGGCTTGCCTGCCACGAATTCATCGAGGTCGACATGGTCGTCGCCGCCGCCGCTGCCGGGCATCGACTTCCACTGGCTCAGGAGTTCGGGGGCATCCGGGCGCGCCGGTGCGTTGTCATCGCCGTAGACGCTTTCAAAATTGCTGTCGAGGCTGTCGCCAAGATGCGCGGCGCTGTCGCTTTGCCGTTCATCGGTAAACCAGTCGCTGGACATGTCCTGACCGGCGCTGTCCGTCGTTTCCGGGGCGTCTGCCCCGTCGTCGGCCGCGGCCTCGTCGCCGGCAACCTCAAGAAGCGGGTTTTTCTCGACTTCCTGGGCAATGAACTGGTTGAGTTCCGCATGCGGCATTTGCAGCAACTGGATCGACTGCATCAACTGCGGCGTCATCACCAGCGACTGGTTCTGACGAAGAAAAAGATTGGCGCCTAGTGCCATGTCGAAAGCAAAACCCCAAAATCGCAACGGCCTGCAACGAGAGCGTCCGCTGGCGTACTGAACTCTTTATCGCGTTTTTGGGGAGATTGGCACAAAAATTGCTTGTTTATCAAGCCCGAATCCGGGTTTCGGCGCAGGGATGCTAGAGCAGTTCTGCTTTTCACGGAGACATTGAACCGCTCTAGCCTTTTGTTTTTACGCAATTCCGGACGGTGAACCGGTGTCCACTTCACCTGGAATTGCTCTAGAGACTGAAATTGTCTCCGAGGTAGAAACGGCGCACATCGCTGTTGGCGACGATCTCGTCGGCCTTGCCATGGGTCAGCACTTCACCGGCATGGATGATATAGGCGCGGTCGATCATGCCGAGCGTTTCGCGAACATTGTGGTCGGTGATCAGCACCCCGATGCCGCGGCGCGTCAGGTGGCGGATCAGGTTCTGGATATCGGCAACGGAAATCGGGTCGACGCCGGCAAACGGTTCGTCGAGCAGCATGAAATCGGGGTCCGTGGCAAGGGCGCGGGCAATTTCAAGGCGCCTGCGCTCACCACCCGACAGTGCCACGGCCGATGTCTTGCGCAGTTTGGCAATGCCGAATTCTTCCATGAGCTGTTCGAGTTTTTCTTCCCGCTCCCGCTTCTTCAGCGGGGTCAGCTCAAGAACCGACCTGATGTTGTTTTCAACACTGAGACCACGGAAAATAGAGGCTTCCTGCGGCAGGTAGCCGACACCGAGACGCGCCCGGCGGTACATCGGCAGCGCTGTCACGTCGCGGCCGTGCAGGACGATATTGCCCTCATCGACAGGCACCAGTCCGGTGATCATGTAGAAACAGGTGGTCTTGCCCGCACCGTTCGGTCCGAGAAGGCCGACGGCCTCGCCGCGTCTGACGACAAGCGAGACGCCGTTGACAACACGCCGGCTTCGGTAGGTCTTGGTTAGCCCCTGTGCAATCAGCGTGCCGTCGTAACGACCGTTTTCGCGCGAAGCCTCACCGTTTCCCGGTGTGGTTGCCGCGGCGGCGGGGCGATCTGCGGTGGAAAGTGTTTTCTGTGTCGGTTTTCTGGGCATGCGATATCAATTGCCCGGCCGTGATTGCGGATTAAGTCTGATCTGGACCCGGTCGCCACAAGCGTCCAGCTTGGCCCGGCTGGTGGCCATGTTGACGGTGAGCTTGCAGCCAACGAAGACATTCTCGCCTTCCTTCAGCACCACCTGCTTGCCTTCAAGCACGAACTGCTGGGCGGTCATGTCGAAATAGCCGGTGTCGCCCGTTGCCGTCTGGGTATCGGTCTCGAGGCTGACGGCCCTGCTCAGGTCGATCCGCTCGATATCGCCCTGACCGGCAGCAATCCCGGTGGAACCGCCGGCATAACGCACGGTCATCTGGCCGGCCTTGACCTGGTTGGCGCCCTGCACGGCGACCACATTGCCTGAAAAGGTAATGAGCTTCGTCGAATCGTCGACCTCGAATTCATCGGCGTTGATGTCGATCGGTTCGCTGCCGGAAAGCTGAAAGCCGCTCGTCTGGGTCGATTGCGCGAACCCTTCCGATACTGGCAGTGCCAGCGTGCACAGCAAGGCAAGCATAGCCTTGGTCGACCGGCGGGGCGGACAGATTGTCAATTTGCTCAGATCCATCTGAAACCTCATTTACCGGTCTGGGCCAATGCCGCGGGCGACAAGGTAACATGAACGCCGCCGCCGAACCGAATTTTCTGACCGTTATTGACGATATTTACGTTTTGGGCAACCACGGAAGCCTGGGGCGCTGTTACGGTAATCGGCGTGTCGCTTACCAGCGTGCCGCCCTTGATGTCGATTTCGGCCGAGGAAAAGTCCGCCGTCATGCCGTTCGAAAGCGTGATCGTGAAAGGCTCGTTGATGGTCAACTTTTCGGTGACGCGGTCATACAGCGTGCGGGTGGCATCGACCACGGCCGTGACCGTGTCGTCGACGGGAACGCTGGCCACGACATTTTCCAGAAGCACGCTGCTGTCATCGGGATTGGTCGCTGGCAGCAGGGCGCGGTCGGCCTTCAGCGAATAGCGGATGCCATCGGAATTGCGGCCCGACATGCCGGGATTGGTCATCACGATCATCCCGTTTTCGATCGAGGCGGCATCGAGCGAGATGTTTTCGGGAACGATGGAGCGCAGGAAGGTCGCGGCAACCAGACCGATCGTGATCAGCACGGCGGCGAGCGGCAGAATGACCTTCAGCCGGCGCACATGGCCGGAGTGCCGCTTGGCCTTGCGGAAACTTTCTTCAATCGAAGAACCGGGCTGGCCGTTGCCGGGCTGCGCCGTGGTTGAAATACTCATAGTGCACCGTTTCAAAAAAGCCTGTGTCGCAGTCGGCTTTTGCGGACATCGAACCATGCCCGCATGAGTGCAGAGCCGTTGCCTGTCAGAGGGGAGAGGTAGTATGTTTTGGCGGCGATAACAAGTTTGGCCTTGGAAAATAAAGCCGTTTACGATTGACATCAGATGTGGGCGGAACGCACATTCGCCAACCTTGTCGGCGGCGATCGTCGTTCAAAAACCTGTGAGGTCATTGATGAATCTGTCGGATATCCTCGAACGCAGACGCCTGCGCAGGCGTGTCGGCTGGTGGCGTGCGGCGGCACTGGTGGTGGCCGTTTTGCTGGTCGTTGCCGTCTTCAGGACCTATGGCGGGACGCAGGGCAGCGCGATGCTGTCCCGGCCGCATATCGCCCAGCTTACCATTTCCGGCGTGATCGGCGATGATCCCGTCATGCTCGAGACGATCCGCGAAATCGGTGACGATCCGGCGGCCAAGGCGCTGGTCGTCTCGCTTTCGACCGGCGGCGGCACGACGTTTGGCGGCGAGGCGCTCTACAAGGCCTTGCGCGAGGTGGGCGAGAAAAAGCCGGTGGTCAGCGAAATCCGCACCCAGGCGGCCTCGGCCGGTTATATGATCGCACTTGCCGGTGACCGCATCTTTGCCGGCGATACCTCGATTACCGGCTCAATCGGCGTGATTTTCATGTATCCGCAGGCCAAGGAGCTTCTGGACAAGATCGGCATTTCGGTCGACTCGATCAAATCCGCGCCGCTGAAGGCGGAACCGTCGCCGTTCAACAATGCCAGCCCGGATGCCCAGGCCATGGTGCGCTCGATGGTGATGGACAGCTATGACTGGTTCGTCGACCTTGTTGCCGAGCGCCGGGACATGCCGCGGAACGATGCGCTGGCGCTTGCGGACGGACGGATTCTCACCGGACGGCAGGCGGTTGCGGCGGGTCTTGTCGATGAAATCGGCGGACGCGATGCAATTTCGGCCTATCTTGCCGACAACGGCATTTCGGACTCCCTTGAAATCAAGTCCTGGGATAACGTAAACAGGGATAGTTTCGGGTTCGGTTTAGCAAAAATGGGGGCCAAACTGCTCGAATCAGTTGGTATGGGTTGGTTTGTCAGCGAAGGTGCCTTTCACCAGAGCGGACTTGTTGACGGACTCGTGTCTGTCGGGCAGACTGATTGGCAATGAAAATCAGAGAGTTGAGGGGCTAGGTGTGATCAAGTCGGAATTGGTACAGATTGTTGCGGCGCGTAACCCGCATCTCTATCACCGCGATGTCGAAAATATCGTGAATGCAATTCTTGACGAGATCGCGGATGCCTTGGCTGCCGGCAACCGGGTCGAATTGCGCGGTTTCGGTGCATTTTCGGTCAAGAACCGGCCATCGCGTTCGGGACGGAACCCGCGCACGGGCGATACCGTTTTCGTGGAAGAAAAATGGGTGCCGTTCTTCAAGACCGGCAAGGAATTGCGCGAGCGCCTCAATCCCGACCAGAAAGACGATGGCTAGCGGGAGCGGGCCTGACCGCTAAAAAAGTGAAAAACGCGTTCGAGGCGCATGATGTCAAAGCTTGTCAATCTCGTCATTCTGCTGCCCATCGGGGTGGTGCTTGTTTTGCTGTCGGTTGCCAACCGGCAGTCGGTCACGATGGCGCTCAACCCGTTTAATGCAGCCGACACGGTGCTTTCCGTCTCGGCGCCGTTCTTCGTCTACATCTTCATCGCCTTCATTCTCGGCATTCTGCTCGGAGCGCTTTTTGCCTGGATCTCCCAGCGCAAGTATCGCAAGACGGCAAGAACCAGCAAGCGCGAGGCGGCGCTGTGGCGCGCGGAAGCCGACAAGCAGAAGGCGCGCTCCACCGAGGTTTCGGCCGGAAAGCCGCTCGACCAGCTGCCGTCTTCCTGACATGGCGTGCTGACGAGGCTTGCCATTTTTACGACAGGGCTGATAAACCGCAGCTTTCGAACACTGCGGGATGATGGCCTTTTATGACGCCTTCCAGACAGGACAAGACACGCCGCCACAAGGCAGGTGGGAAGCCGCAGGCAAAGCCTGACCGGCCGCGCAAGGGCGGGCACGCCGCAGCGCGGGCCGACGAGCGGCGCAAATCCCCGCCGTCCGGCGATAAACAGAATGAGCGCCGCAGCCGCCAGCCGGAGCCGCAATGGATCGCGCTGCGCGATGGCGACCGGCCGGCAGAGCGCGTGCCGAGCATTCTGCAATCCGTCTGTGCCGACGGGTTTCACCTGATCGACAGCGGCCACGGCCTGAAACTCGAACAATATGGCGACTACCGCATTGTCCGCCCGGAAGCGCAGGCGCTGTGGCCGCCGCTGCTGGATGAGAAGACATGGGCCAATGCCGATGCGATCTTCACCGGAGACACGGATGAGGATGGCATGGGGCGCTGGCGTTTTCCCAAGGCCGCGCTTGGCGAGACCTGGCCGCTGCGGATCATGGATATCGATTTTCTCGGACGCTTCACGTCTTTTCGCCATGTCGGGGTGTTTCCCGAACAGGTGGCGCACTGGCAGTGGATGCGCGATGCGCTGCAAAACGCGTCCGGCCGTGCGGCGGGAGCGCCGAAAGTGCTCAATCTTTTCGGCTATACCGGCGTTGCCTCGCTGGTTGCCGCGGCTGCGGGCGCAGAGGTGACCCATGTGGATGCCTCGAAGAAGGCCATCGGCTGGGCGCGCGAGAACCAGGCGCTGTCCGGCCTTGATGACCGGCCGATCCGCTGGATATGCGATGACGCGATGAAGTTCATCGAGCGCGAACAGCGGCGCGGCAATCAGTATGACATCATTCTCACCGACCCGCCGAAATTCGGACGCGGGCCCAATGGCGAGGTCTGGCAGCTGTTCGAACATCTGCCGAAAATGCTGGACCTTTGCCGGGCAATCCTTAAACCGGATGCGCTCGGCTTCGTGCTGACGGCCTATTCGATCCGCGCCAGCTTCTATTCCGTTCATGAACTGATGATGGAGACGATGCGCGGCTTTGGCGGCGTGGTCGAATCGGGTGAGCTGGTTATTCGCGAGGGCGGACTTTCGGGCAATGAACCCGGTCGTGCCCTTTCAACATCCCTTTATGCGCGGTGGTTGCCTCAATGAGCTTCGAAAAAGATGACAGACGCGCGCCGCGCGTGGGAACGGTGAAAGAGGTCACATCCCTTTCCAACCCGATCATCAAGGATATCCGCGCGCTTTCGCAAAAAAAGCACCGGGAGGAAACCGGCACCTTCATGGCCGAGGGCCTCAAGCTGGTGATCGATGCGCTGGAGCTGAACTGGTCGATCCGCACGCTGATCTATGCCAAGGCCGCAAAGGGCAAGGCGCCGGTGGAAAAGGTTGCCGCCAAGACGGTCGCCTCCGGCGGCCTGGTGCTGGAGGTCTCCGAAAAGGTGCTTTCGGCAATCACCCGGCGCGACAATCCGCAGATGGTCGTCGGCGTGTTCGACAGCCACTACAGGCCGCTTGGCGATATCCGCCCGGAAAAGAACGAGACCTATGTGGCGCTCGACCGGGTTCGTGACCCCGGCAATCTCGGCACCATCATCCGCACCGCCGATGCCGCCGGTGCCGCAGGCGTGATCCTGGTCGGCGAGACCACCGATCCGTTTTCGATCGAGACCGTGCGGGCGACCATGGGCTCGGTGTTCGCGCTACCGGTTTCCCGCGCCGAACCGCGCGCATTCCTGGACTGGGCGAAAAACAGCGGCGCCGAGATCGTTGCCACCCATCTGGCGGGTTCGGTCGATTACCGCACCATCGACTACAGCAAAAAGCCGGTGGTGCTTTTGATGGGCAATGAGCAGCAGGGCCTGCCGGCCGAACTGGCTGACGGCGCCGGCCGTCTTGCCCGTATTCCCCAGCAGGGCAGGGCTGATTCGCTCAATCTTGCCGTTGCAACCGGGGTGATGCTCTACGAGGCGCGCCGCCATCTCCTTTCGCTCGATCCGCCGGAGGCCGGCCAATGACCGCGCCGCTTTCGCGTCCCGTTCCCGCCGCAGCCTTTGTGGTCATTGCGCTGCTGGTCGATGCGGCGATCAAATATGCGGTCGAGGTCTATCTGCCGTTTCACCGGATGATCCCGGTGCTGCCGTTTCTGGGGCTTTTCAAGACCTATAATCCCGGCATCGCCTTCTCGCTTCTGTCGGATACCAATGGCTGGGCGCTGGTCGGGCTGCGGCTGGTGATCGTGGCGGTTGTGATCTATCTCTGGCGCAAGACCGCGCCGGGGCAGACATGGGCGCTTTTGGGCTTTGCTCTGGTGGTTGCCGGCGCACTCGGCAATATTCTCGACCATTTCATTTACGGTCATGTGGTCGATTATATCCGCTTTCATGTCGGCGGCTGGACCTTCCCGATCTTCAATCTTGCCGACAGCTACATCACCGTCGGCGCGGTGCTGATCTTTGCACAGGAATTCCTGTTCAAGGGAGCGGGGCGCGGCGACGGTTGATATGTTCGCCTTCGTTCGAAGTGCTCCGGAAAATACTTTTTCTTCAACAGATTGCAAGACATCGTTTGTATCCTGTGGGATCGTTTTCGTGTTGACGGGGCGACAAAAGATTCTGGACCTCGCCCTTGCCATGTACTAGTCTTTTGGCCACAGGGAGATGCCAGAACGGTATATGCAAGGAGGCGCAGTGATGACATTGAACAGCCTCTTTCGGACAATTTGACCTCCATAACGGCGAGATGCGACTGTCACGAACGTGTCGCAGTGAGATGGTTTATGACATCCAAGATGAACGATCCGGAACACGCTATGACCATGGAAGCGCTCGACCTTCTTCAGGCTGCCGAACGCGCCGGCGCCGCGCCGGCGGTCAGCAAGTCGTTGCTGGAGGAAGGTATCCTCGGCCGCATCGGCTCACTGGAAACCCGTATTGCACGCACGCCGGGCGAAATCGAAGCCGCGCAGGCGGTTCGCTACCGCGTGTTTGTCGACGAAATGCAGGCTCGTCTTCCCGCTGATGCGATGCGGGCCAAGCGTGATTTCGACCAGTGGGATGATATCTGCGACCACCTTCTGGTGCTCGATACCAAGCTGGATGGCGATGTCGAGGATCAGATCGTGGCAACCTATCGGCTGCTGCGTCATGAAGTGGCCATGGAGCATGGCGGGTTTTATTCCGATTCGGAGTATCAGACCGACAAGCTCGTCGCCCGCCATCCCGATGTGCGTTTCATGGAACTCGGCCGTTCCTGCGTGCTGCCGGATTATCGCAGCAAGCGCACCGTTGAACTGCTCTGGCAGGGCAACTGGGCCTATGCGCTGAAGCATAATATCGGTGCGATGTTCGGCTGCGCGTCGTTCCACGGCACGGACCCCGCCGAACATGCCATGGCGCTCTCGTTTCTCTATCACAATGCCCGCGCCACCGGCGAATGGGCGGTGAAAGCCCGCGCCGAACTTGCCGTCGACATGAACCTGATGAGCGCGGAAGACGTATCCGGTCGCCGGGCGCTGACGGGCCTGCCGCCGCTGATCAAGGGCTATCTGCGCCTCGGCGCAATGGTCGGTGAGGGCGCCGTGGTCGACCATGCCTTCAACACCACCGATGTTCTCGTGGTGCTGCCGATTGCCTCGATTTCCGATCGCTACATCAATTATTACGGTGCCGACGCGGGTCGTTTCGCAAGCTGAAGCCCCGGCAAACGCTGTTGCAAGGGGCACTGCCGGGATGCGTCCGTGAAATTTTGCGCGGCACTGCGGCGCTTCAAACGTTTTGCCCAGCTTTCTCTTGCTGCGCTCTTCCGGCAGCTTCGATTTCGTGACACATGAAAAGACAATCGAGGTGTTGGAAGCATGGCCGCTATGGCGCTTCCGGCGCAGCGAACCCCCATGAACATATGCAAGCAAGTGACCGTGGCAGACGATAACCGCATCAAGACCGAAGAGCTTATTTCCGAGGAAAGCCGGGCATCGGCAACGCCGATGATGGAGCAGTATATCGAGATCAAGGCGGCAAACCCCGATCTCCTGCTGTTTTACCGCATGGGCGATTTCTACGAGCTGTTTTTCGACGATGCCGTGGAGGCCGCCCGTGCGCTTTCGATCACGCTCACCAAGCGCGGCCAGCATCTCGGCCGCGACATTCCGATGTGCGGCGTGCCGGTCCATGCCGCCGACGATTACCTGCAAAAGCTGATCGCGCTGGGTTTTCGCGTTGCCGTCTGCGAGCAGACGGAAGACCCGGCGGAGGCCAAGAAACGCGGCGGAAAATCCGTGGTCAGGCGCGATGTCACCCGTCTTGTGACGGCGGGAACGCTGACGGAAGAAAAGCTGCTGGCGCCCGGCGAAAGCAATTTCCTGATGGCGCTGTCGCGGGTCAAGGGCGAGGGCGAGACGGCCTACGGGCTGGCCTGGATCGATATTTCCACCGGTGTCTTCCGGTTGTGCGCGACATCGGAAAACCGGCTTGCCGCCGATATCATGCGGGTCGAGCCGCGCGAACTGATTGTCTCCGATGCGCTTTTTGCCGATGAAAAGCTGCGGCCGGTGTTTGATCTTCTCGGCCGTGCAGTCGCCCCGCAGCCGTCGGTTCTGTTTGACAGCGCCACGGCGAAAGACCGGCTGTCGCGGTTTTTCGAAGTGGCAACGCTGGATGGTTTCGGGCGTTTCTCGCGGCCCGAGCTTTCGGCTGCTGCCGCCGCCGTTGCCTATGTCGAGAAAACCCAGATCAACGAGCGCCCCGCACTTGGCATTCCCGAACAGGACGGCGGATCGGGCTCGATGTTCATCGATCCGGCGACGCGCACCAATCTGGAACTGATTCGCACCATGAATGGCGGTCGCGACGGTTCGCTGCTGAAGGCCGTCGACAGGACGGTGACCAGTGGCGGCGCACGGCTGTTGTGCGAGCGGCTGATGTCGCCGCTCACCGCGCCCGAACAGGTGCACCGGCGTCTTGATTCGGTGGCGTTTTTCCTCGGCGAGGTCAGCCTTTCCGCCGCTCTTCGCGATCATCTGAAGCAATTGCCGGATATGCCGCGCGCGCTGTCGCGTCTGGCGCTCGACCGGGGCGGTCCGCGTGACCTCGGCTCGATCCTGAAGGGGCTTGAGGTGGCGCGTGCAATCGCGGATATCCTTAAGCCCGCATCGCTGCCGGAGGAGCTTGCGGCCGCACTTGATGCCCTTGCCGCCCTGCCGGAAGACCTGGAAGCGCAGCTTGGCGCCACGCTTGCCGACGAACTGCCGCTGTTGAAGCGCGATGGCGGTTTCGTGCGCGAAGGAGCGGACGAGCGCCTTGATGATGCGCGCGGCCTGCGCGACACCTCGCGGCGGGTGATCGCCGGCCTTCAGGCGCAATATGCCGAGGAGACCGGCGTCAAGGCGCTGAAGATCAAGCACAACAACATGCTTGGCTATTTCATCGAGGTGACCAGCGGAAATTCGAAGGCTCTGACGGAGGGCGACGAGGCCAAGGCGAAATTCATCCACCGCCAGACCATGGCGAATGCGATGCGGTTTACCACGGCCGAGCTTGCCGATCTGGAAAGCCGGATCGCCAACGCCGCCGGCGAGGCGCTCACAATCGAACTTGCGACCTTCGAGACGTTGAGGCAGGCCGTCGTCGCCAGCGCGGAGCAGCTGAAGGACGGTGCGCTGGCGCTGTCCGTGCTCGATGTTTCCGCCGGATTTGCCCTGCTTGCCGAGGCCGAGGCCTATTGCCGGCCGGCCGTCGATGACACCACGGCCTTCGAGATCGAGGGCGGACGCCATCCGGTGGTCGAGCAGGCGCTGGCGCGCCAATCGGCGGGGCCGTTTGTGGCCAATGACTGCACGCTGTCGCCCGAAAGCGGCGACAAGGGTCGGCTCTGGCTTCTGACCGGGCCGAATATGGGCGGTAAATCGACCTTCCTGCGCCAGAATGCGCTGATCGCGATCCTCGCCCAGACCGGCGCCTATGTGCCGGCGACCAAAGCCCATATCGGCATTGTCGACCGGCTGTTTTCGCGCGTCGGCGCTTCGGATGACCTGGCGCGCGGCCGCTCGACCTTCATGGTCGAGATGGTGGAAACCGCCGCGATCCTCAATCAGGCGGGGCCGCGTTCGCTGGTGATCCTCGATGAGATCGGCCGGGGCACGGCGACCTTCGACGGTCTGTCGATTGCCTGGGCGGCGGTCGAGCATCTGCACGATGTCAATTGCTGCCGTGGGCTGTTCGCCACCCATTTTCATGAGCTGACCGCGCTTTCGGAGAAGCTGCCGCGTCTCGTCAACGCCACCATGCGGGTCAAGGAATGGAAGGGCGAGGTCGTGTTCCTGCACGAGGTGGGGCCGGGGGCCGCCGACCGGTCCTACGGCATTCAGGTTGCCCGCCTTGCCGGCCTTCCGTCTGCCGTCGTCAAACGGGCGAAAAATGTTCTGGCCCGGCTGGAAGACGCTGACCGCAAGAACCCGGCATCAAGCCTGATCGATGATCTGCCGCTGTTTCAGGCGTCGATGCGCGCGCCGGAGCCCGAGCCGCATGCCTCTCAGGTCGAGACCATGCTGAATGATCTGAAGCCTGACGACATGACCCCGCGCGAAGCGCTGGACGCGCTTTATGCCCTGAAGCGGAAAATGCAGGATGATATTTCCATTGAGGACTGATTTGCTTTAAGACACCACCGGCGGCGAAAGAACCGCAGGGAAAAGGCAGGTCGATGCAGAAATCCGCAAGCGCGCAGACAGTCAAGAGCAATGCCCGCAAGGCGCAAACCGATCCTTACGCGATGACCGATGTGCTTGAGCCCTCCAAGCTCAAGACGGCATTGCGCGCGATCGCCAAGAAGCATGCCGGCAGTCCCGATGCGCTGCGCCGGGACGTGCTGGCGCACCTGAAACAGGTGAACGCCCAGGGGCGCGAGCGCGCTTATGAAATTCTGAAGGAAAACGGTGGCGGCCTGGAATGCGCCCGCCGGATTTCCTGGCTGCAGGACCAGATCCTGATTGCGCTGGATACGCTGGTCACCCAGTCGATCTATCCCGAAACCAGAAACGAATTCACCATCACCGCTGTCGGCGGTTACGGGCGCGGCACGCTGGCGCCCGGTTCGGATATCGATCTTCTGTTCCTGATCAACGGCGCCGACCGCGAGGAGACGCTGAAATCGATCGAATATGTGCTCTATATGCTGTGGGATATGGGGCTGAAGGTTGGCCATGCCACCCGCAGCGTGGCCGAATGCATCAAGCTTTCCAAGTCCGACATGACGATCCGCACATCGATTCTGGAAATGCGCTATATCGCCGGCCGGAAAGAGCTTTCCGATACGCTTGCGCATCGCTTCGATGACGAGATCGTGGCCAGCAGCGCGCCGGAATTCATTGCCGCCAAGCTGGCCGAGCGCGACCAGCGGCACCAGAAATCCTTCGATACGCGCTATCTTGTCGTGCCTAACGTGAAAGAGGGCAAGGGCGGTCTTCGCGACCTCAATACGCTGTTCTGGATCGCCAAATATTTCTACCGCGTGCGTGATACCGCCCAGCTTGTCGATCTGGGGGTGCTGTCGCGTCAGGAGCTGAAGCTGTTTTTGCGCGCGGAAGATTTTCTCTGGGCGGTGCGCTGCCACCTGCATTTCATCACCGGCAAGGCGGAGGAGCGGCTGTCCTTCGACATTCAGCGCGAGATCGCCGAGGCCCTTGGCTATCAGGACCGGCCCGGCCTTTCGGCTGTTGAGCGGTTCATGAAGCACTATTTTCTGGTGGCCAAGGATGTCGGCGATCTGACGCGGATTTTCTGCTCCGATCTGGAGGAGCAGCAGGCCAAGGCCGCCCCCACGCTCGGCCAGGCCGTGTTGTCGAAATTCACAAAGCGCCAGCGCAAGATCCCTGGCTCCCTCGAATTCGTCTCCGACAGCGGCCGCATTGCCCTTGCCGAGCCTGATGTGTTCAAGAAGGACCCGGTGGCGATCATCCGCTTCTTCTATGTCGCCGTCATCAATGATCTCGAGTTTCATCCCGACGCGCTGAAGGTGGTGACGCGCTCGCTGTCGCTGATCAATGCGGAACTGCGCGAAAACGACGAGGCCAACCGGCTGTTCCTGTCGATCCTGACCTCGCGCAACAACCCGGCGCTTTATCTGCGCCGCATGAACGAGGCCGGCGTGCTCGGCCGCTTCCTGCCGGAATTCGGCCGTATCGTCTCGATGATGCAGTTCAACATGTATCACCACTTCACCGTGGACGAGCACCTGATCCGATCCGTGGACGTGCTTTCCGAACTCGACAATGCCGGCGGCGAAAGCGAGATGCACCCGCTGGCGGCGCGGCTGATTTCTTCGGTCGAAGAGCGCACGGTGCTTTATGTTGCCGTGCTGCTGCACGATATCGCCAAGGGCCGCAAGGAAGACCACTCGATTGCGGGCGCCCGGCTTGCGCGCAAGATCTGCCCGAGGCTCGGCCTGACCGTCAAGCAGACCGAGCTTGTCTCCTGGCTGATCGAATATCATCTGCTGATGTCTATGACCTCGCAGACCCGCGACCTCAACGACCGCAAGACGGTGGTCGATTTTGCCGACAAGGTGCAGTCGCTCGACCGGCTCAACATGTTGCTGATCCTGACGGTCTGCGATATCCGCGCTGTCGGTCCCGATGTCTGGAACGGCTGGAAGGGCCAGCTTCTGCGCACGCTGTATTATGAAACCGAAATCCTGCTTTCCGGCGGGTTTTCGGCCGTCTCGCGCAAGGCCCGCACCCAGCACGCAATCGAACAGCTGGATGATGCGCTGGTCGGCATGGGCGACAATGAGCGGCACAAATACGCCAATCTGCACTACCAGAACTACATGCTTTCGGTGCCGCTTGAAGATCAGGTGCGCCACGCCCGCTTCATCCGCGAGGCGGACAAGGACCGCAAGCTGTTTGCGACCATGGTGCGCACCAACACCTTCCACGATATCACCGAGATCACGCTTCTGGCGCCCGACCATCCGCGCTTGCTGTCGATTATCGCCGGCGCCTGTGCCGCAACCGGCGCCAATATTGCCGATGCGCAGATCTTCACCACCACGGATGGCCGCGCGCTCGACACCATCCTGCTCAACCGCGCCTTTGACGATGACGCCGACGAATTACGCCGCGCCAACACCATCGGCAAGCTGATCGAGGATGTGCTCACGGGGCGCAAACATCTCAACGACCTGATTGCCGCGCGCAGCCGCGAACGCCGGACGGTGCGGCCGTTTTCGGTGCCCACCCACGTTTCGGTCTCCAACAAGCTTTCGAACATCTTCACGGTGATCGAGATCGAGTGCCTGGACCGGACCGGGCTTCTGGCCGACGTCACCCAGACGCTGTCCGAATTGTCGCTGGATATCCAGACCGCGCGGATTACCACGTTCGGCGAAAAGGTGATCGACAGTTTTTATATTACCGACCTTGTCGGCGCCAAGATTACCAATGAAAACCGTCGGGCGGCAATCGTTGAAAGGATGAAGGCGGTGCTGGACGACAAGGGTGATGCTTATCGCAAGGGCATGCCGCAGGGCATGCTGCTGCCGGCCGAGGCAGGCTCCGAAAGCGACAGGGGCGGAAACAAGGCATGAGCCTCGTCGGCAAGTTCGCCACCGTTGGCGGCGCGACATTCGCAAGCAGGCTGCTGGGCTTCGCCCGCGAGACGATGATGGCGGCAGCCCTCGGCAATGGCGCCATGGCCGACGTTTTTTACGCCGCCTTCCGCTTTCCAAACCTGTTTCGCCGGCTGTTTGCCGAAGGGGCTTTCAATGCCGCCTTCGTGCCGCTGTTTTCCAGGGAGATCGAGGAAAACGGCGTTGACGGCGCCAAGCGCTTTTCCGAACAGGTTTTCGGCGTTCTGTTTTCCTTTCTGTTCGTCATCACCGTGGTGATGGAACTGGCGATGCCGCTTCTCGTGCGCTTCATCATCGCGCCGGGCTTTGCCGATGACGTGGAAAAATTCGAGATGACCGTGCGGCTCGCCTCGGTCATGTTTCCCTATCTGATCTGCATGTCGCTGATGGCGATGATGAGCGGCATGCTGAATTCGCTGCACCGCTATTTCGCCGCCGCGATTGCGCCGGTGTTTCTCAATTTCGTGCTGATCGGCGTGCTGGCCTATGGCATTTCGGTGAATGCCGATCCCGAGCATATGGCGCGCAACCTGTCGTGGGGTGTTCTTGCCGCAGGTATCATCCAGCTCGGCGTTGTCTATTTCGATGTGCGCCGCGCCGGCATGCGGCTGACCTTCCGCCTGCCGAAGATCACCCCGAAGATCCGGCGTCTGGTGGCGCTGGCGGTGCCTGCCGCCGTCACCGGCGGTGTCATCCAGATCAACCAGATCATCGGCCAGGCGGTGGCTTCCGGCAAGGATGGTGCGATCTCCGCTCTGCAATATGCCGACCGGCTTTACCAGTTGCCGCTCGGCGTCGTTGGCGTTGCCGGCGGCGTTGTGCTGTTGCCGGAACTTTCCCGCGCTTTGAAGGCTGGCAATGCGCCCGAAGCCTCGCATATCCAGAACCGCACCATCGAATTCGTGCTGTTTCTGACGGTGCCGGCGGCCTTCGGGCTGATGGTGATCTCGCCGGAAATTACCCGCGTGCTTTATGAGCGCGGGGCGTTCGGGCCGGAGACGACGGCGCTGGTGGCCGCGATCATGACCGTCTACGCTTTCGGCCTTCCGGCCTTTGCGCTGACCAAGGCGCTGCAACCGGCGTTTTATGCGCGCGAGAATACCAAGCTGCCGATGCGCTTCACGCTGGTGGCCGTGGTGATCAACTCGGCGCTGGCGATATCGCTGTTTCCGGTTCTTGCCGAACGGGGCATTGCGCTGGCGGAAGTGGTCTCGGGCTGGACCAATGTGCTGCTGCTGGCCGCAACCCTGATCATCACCGGGCAGTTGCGCTTCGACAAGCTGCTGATGCGCCGCGGACCGCTGATCATCGCAAGCGCTGTTGTCATGGCGGTGGCGGTGCGGCTGGCGGCGGGGCGGATGTCCGGCTGGTTTGCGCCGGAAGCAGCCTTCCTGCAGCAGCTCGGCGGCCTCCTGATCCTGCTGGGGCTTGCGGCGGTTGTCTATTTCGGCCTCGTTCTGGCAACCGGCGGTGTCAACCGGGCTCTGCTCGGCCGTCTGGTGAAGCGGCGCGGCAAGGGCTAGGCCGGCTTCGCCGTTTGACCTGCTGCTGCCGGCGGTGCATAAGCGCTGTCGATATTTAACAGACCGGGCCTTCCACCCGTCCGAAAGAGACCATGACATGAGTGAATTCAAGCCGCAAATCTTCTCCGGCGTACAGCCGACCGGTAATCTCCATCTCGGCAATTATCTCGGCGCATTGCGCAAGTTCGTTGCGCTGCAGGACCAGATGGACTGCATCTACTGCGTTGTCGACATGCATTCGATCACCGCGCAGCTCGTCCATGACGACCTGAAAGGCCAGACGCGCGCGATCACGGCGGCTTATCTTGCCGCCGGTATCGATCCGGAAAAGCATATCGTCTTCAACCAGTCCGCCGTGCCGCAGCACGCCGAACTGGCCTGGATTTTCAATTGCGTGGCCCGGATCGGCTGGATGAACCGGATGACCCAGTTCAAGGACAAGGCCGGCAAGGACCGCGAAAACGCCTCGCTCGGTCTGCTGGCCTATCCGAGCCTGATGGCGGCGGACATTCTGGTCTATCGCGCCACCCATGTGCCGGTTGGCGATGACCAGAAGCAGCATCTTGAACTGACCCGCGACATCGCGATGAAGTTCAATCTTGATTTTGCAAAGAAGATCAAGGAGATCGGAAAGGGTGTTGACATCACCGTGGGCGATCAGCCGGTGCATGCCTATTTCCCGATGGTCGAGCCGCTGATCGAGGGGCCGGCGCCGCGCGTGATGAGCCTGAAGGACGGTTCGAAGAAAATGTCGAAATCCGATCCGTCGGACCTGTCGCGCATCAATCTGACCGATGACGCCGACACCGTCGCCCGCAAGATCCGCAAGGCCAAGACCGACCCGGACGCGCTGCCGAGCGAAGTCGATGGTCTGAAGGGCCGTCCCGAGGCTGACAATCTCGTCGGTATCTTTGCTGCCCTTTCCGACCGGACAAAGGCCGATGTCCTTGCCGAATACGGCGGTCAGCAGTTCTCGCAGTTCAAGCCGGCGCTGGCCGAACTGGCCGTTTCCGTGCTCTCGCCGGTCAATGCCGAGATGCGCCGTCTGATCGCTGATCCGGCCCATATCGATGCCGTCCTGAAGGACGGATCGGAACGGGCAGGGGCCATCGCCGAAAAGACGATGAAGGATGTTCACGAGATCGTCGGTCTTCTCTGACGCTTGTTTTTGCGTCATCTGTGTTATGATGCCGTGTTCGGACTGCTTGCAGGGGCGTTCGCCGCAACGGTGTATCGTGCCCGGTCCGGCGTTTGGGCGCCGGGCTTTTTGAGCGGTACCGTGCTGGATAATTGGAGTTTCGAAAACATGGTTTCCAAACGACTTTCCGGCGAAGCCGGACATCGCCGAAAATTCATGGCCATTGTCGACGATACGCCGGAATGCAGCCGCGCGGTGCGTTATGCCGGGCGGCGCGCCAAGAATTCCAATGGCGGGCTGGTGCTCTGCTATGTGATCCCCGAACACGATGTCCAGCAGTGGATCGGCGTGCAGGAATTCATGCGCGCCGAGGCCCGCGAAGAGGCCGAGGCGATTGTCAACAAGGCGGCCGAGGCGGCGCGTGAGTCCATCGGCGTGGAGCCGGAAATCGTCATCCGCGAGGGTGATCGTTCCGACGAAATCAACGCCGTCGTCGAGGACGACCGCGATATTGCCATCCTGGTTCTGGCCGCCGGTGCGGCCAAGGACGGGCCGGGGCCGCTGGTCTCGCTGCTTGCAGGCCGTGGCAAGGCCTTCACCATTCCTGTGACCGTTCTGCCCGACGGGCTGGACGATGCCGATATCGACGCGTTGTGCTGACGCCCTTGCGGTTGAGCGTCAAAGCGCCGATATAAAGGGCAAAGCGCCCGATACGACAAGATTTGGAGATGAGAATGTTCATCCAGACCGAAACGACGCCGAACCCGGCGACCCTGAAATTCCTGCCCGGCAAGGTGGTGATGGAAAGCGGCAATGCGGATTTCCGCTCTGCCGATGATGCGATCGTCTCGCCGCTCGCGACCCGGCTTTTTGCCGTGCCCGGCGTGGAAGGTGTGATGTTCGGCTATGATTTCGTCGCCGTCACCAAGGGCGATGCCGAATGGCAGCATCTCAAACCCGCCATTCTCGGCGCCATCATGGAGCATTTCATGTCCGGTGCGCCGGTCATGGCCGGTAATGCGCCACAGGTGGAAGACGATGACGGCGAGGAATTCTTCGATGATGGCGACGAGACCCTCGTTGCCACGATCAAGGAACTGCTGGAGACCCGTGTGCGTCCGGCCGTCGCCCAGGACGGTGGCGATATCACCTTCCGCGGCTACCGCGAGGGGACGGTGTTTCTCAACATGCGCGGCGCCTGCTCGGGTTGCCCCTCCTCGACGGCGACGCTGAAGCATGGCGTTCAGAACCTGCTGCATCACTTCGTGCCCGAAGTGGAGCATGTCGAAGCCGTCTGACAAAGGCTTGACGACGGTTCCAAGGCGGTTCTGAAAGGTCCGGAATGCTGATACTGGCGCTCGATACGGCTCAGGCGGATTGCGCTGCATGCCTTTTCGATTCCGAAAGTGGCGCGGTGCTGTCGCGTAACGTCGAGACGATCGGCAAGGGCCACGCTGAACGGCTGATGGCGGTGATCGATACGACGCTGCAGGACGCCGGAAAGGCGCCTGCGGGTTTTGACCGGGTGGCGGTCAATATCGGCCCGGGCTCGTTTACGGGCATCCGGGTCGGCGTTTCGGCCGCGCGCGCATTCGCGCTGGCCACAAAGGCCGAATGCGTCGGCGTGTCCGCTCTGGCCGCGATTGCCTTTCAGGCGCAAGCCCTTGCCGGCGGCCATGCTGTGCTGGCCACGATCGATGCCCGCCGCGGCGAGGCCTATGCCCAGATTTTTGCCGCTGACGGCAAGGCGCTGACCGCGCCAGCCGCCTATGCCTATGAGGCACTTGACGGCCTGATGCGCGATTATCAGGCCGTCGCTTTCGGCAGCGGCGCTGTGGCCGCAGGTCTTGAGACCGGTGCCGATGTGGTGCAGGCTGACATTGAATCGATCGCACGGCTTGGTGTTGAAGCCTTGCCTGGCGCGCCGGTAAGCCCGCTTTATCTGCGCGCGCCCGATGCCAAGCCTCAGAGCGGCTTTGCCGTTGCCCGTCGCTGACGACCGGATTTGCCATGCTTCCGTTTTTGAAACGACCGCCGGAAATCGACCTGTTCCCGTTGACTGATGAGCATCTGGGTCTGGCCGCCGATATTCACCGCAGGCGGTTTAGCCATGCCTGGAGCGCCGGTGAGTTGCGCAGGCTGCTGGGGCAGAAACCGGTTTTCGGCCACATTGCCCGGCATATGAACAGGGTGATCAACCCGCCGGCGTCCGGCTTCGTTCTGGCGCGCAGTGTTGGCGAGGAATCTGAAATTCTCACCCTTTGCGTCGGTCCGGATTATGTCCGCAATGGCGTGGGCTGGCGGCTGATGGTGGCGACCATGCAGGAGGCCCGCACGCGCGGTGCGGCCTATATGTTGCTGGAGGTCGATAGCCAGAACGACGCCGCACTCGGTCTTTATCGCAAGCTCGGTTTCTTTGAAGTGGGCCGCCGCAAGGCCTATTATGCACATGATGACGGAACCCGTTCGACCGCGCTTGTCTTGCGGCGCGATCTCGGATAACCCGAAGTCGAAGACGGTATTCTGGAGGTTGCCGGTGCGCCCGGCCGGTAGGGTAAATGACGGATCTGCCGAGAACACTTGAGGAAATCTGTGCCGAACGCGGCATGCGCATGACCGAACAGCGCCGTATTGTCGCGCGCGTTCTGCAGCAGGCGCAGGACCATCCCGATGTCGAGGAACTCTATAACCGCGCCGCAGGCATTGATTCGCGGATTTCGATTTCGACCGTCTACCGCACGCTGAAGCTGTTCGAGGATGCCGGGATCATCGCGCGCCATGATTTTCGCGATGGCCGTTCGCGCTATGAGACCGTGCCGGAAGAACATCATGACCACCTGATCGACCTGAAAAGCGGCGTGGTGATCGAGTTCCAGTCTCCGGAAATCGAGGCCCTGCAGGAGCGCATCGCGCGTGAATACGGCCTCAAGCTCGTGGATCACCGGCTGGAACTCTACGGCGTTCCGATCAAGGGCCGCAGCGAGTGATTGCCGGCGCTCATCCGGCGAGCCGGAGGTCGTTCGGGCGATGATCTGGCTGCGTTATGCCTATGTCGCGCTTGCGCTGTTCCTTGCCACGGTGATTCTCTCGCCCCTGCAGATCCTGGCCCTTTGGCGCGGGTGGACGCTTGCACGCAAAATGCCGCGTTACTGGCATATGGTGGCCTGTTTCGTGCTGGGGATCCGCATTCATGTCCATGGCGAGATCGAAACGCAGCGGCCGCTGATGCTGTCGGCAAACCACACCAGCTGGCTCGATATCATCGTGCTCGGGCGGGTTGCCGATGTCGCTTTCATCGCCAAGTCGGAAGTGCGTTCATGGCCGATCTTCGGCCTTTTTGCACGGCTGCAGAATTCGGTGTTCATCGAACGCGCCGACAAGCGCGGAACCGGCCGTCAGATCAACTCGATTGCCGAACGGCTGGCCGCCGGCGAAATCATCATCCTGTTTCCCGAAGGCACGACATCCGACGGTAATCGTCTGCTGCCGCTGAAATATTCGCTGTTCGGCGCGGCTTCGAGCGCGGTACCGTTCTCGCCCGACGGCACGGTCCACGTCCAGCCGGTTGCCGTGGCCTATACCGGTATTCAGGGCATGCCGATGGGCCGTTTCAAGCGTTCTGTCGTATCCTGGCCGGGCGATGTCGAAATGCTGCCGTCGCTAGCCGGGGTCATCAGGGCGCGGGCGCTCGATGTCGATGTCTGTTTCGGCGAGAGTGTGACCTTCGAGGCGGGGACAAAGCGCAAGCAGGCCGCAGCCGAGGTTGAAGAGCGCATGCGCACGCTTCTTGCCGAACGGCTGAGCGGGCGCTGAAGGCATATCGAGGCCTTGCCCGCTCACGCATTTTTTCATTTTCTCCAAGGCGAAACCACGTTAAAAGGCCCGCCATGACACAGGAAACGACGACATTGACCCGGCAGGACGCGCCTGCAACCAATCAGCGCCCTGCAACCAACCAGCGCAAGGTGTTCATCAAGACCTATGGCTGTCAGATGAATGTCTATGACAGCGAGCGCATGGGCGAGGCGCTGGCCGCCGACGGCTATCAGCCGACCGAGGTGATCGAGGATGCCGATCTGATCCTGCTCAACACCTGTCACATCCGTGAAAAGGCGGCGGAAAAGGTTTATTCCGCGCTCGGGCGCTATCGCGAACTGAAGATTTCGCGTGAGCGGGAAGGGCGGGAAACGCTGATCGGCGTTGCCGGCTGTGTCGCCCAGGCCGAGGGCGAGGAAATCCTGCGCCGTGCGCCGGATGTCAATGTGGTTATCGGCCCCCAGACCTATCACCGGCTTCCCGATGCGCTGCGCCGCGCCAAGTCCGGCGAGCGCGTGGTCGATACCGAATACGCGGTCGAGGACAAGTTCGACTACCTGCCGAAGAAGGAACGCGGCTCCCGCCCGAAGAATGTTTCGGCATTTCTGACGGTGCAGGAAGGCTGCGACAAGTTCTGCACCTTCTGTGTGGTGCCCTATACGCGCGGCGCGGAAATTTCCCGCTCGCGCAAACAGATTGTCGATGAGGCCAGGCGGCTTGCCGAAAACGGCGTGCGCGAAATCACGCTGCTCGGCCAGAACGTCAACGCCTGGCATGGCGAGGGGCCGGATGGCGCGGAATGGGGGCTTGGCGCGCTTCTGTTCGACCTTGCCGCCGTCGATGGTATCGACCGGTTGCGCTACACCACCAGCCATCCGCGCGACATGGACGAGACGCTGATGGCCGCCCACCGGGAGCTGCCGGAGCTGATGCCCTATCTGCATCTGCCGGTTCAGGCCGGTTCCGACCGTATCCTGAAGGTGATGAACCGTCGCCACACGGCCGAGGAATATCTTGCGCTGATCGAGCGCATTCGCGCCGCCCGGCCGGATATCGCCCTGTCGGGCGATTTCATCGTCGGTTTTCCCGGCGAGACGGAAGAGGATTTTCAGGCGACGCTCGATCTCGTTGAAAAGGTGCGTTACGCGCAGGCGTTTTCGTTCAAGTATTCACCCCGTCCGGGCACGCCCGGCGCCAAGCTTGGCGGTCAGGTGCCGGAAGCCGAAAAATCCGAACGGCTGCAGAGGCTGCAGGCGCTGCTGTCGCGTCAGCAGCTTGAATTCGCGCAGTCGCGGATCGGCATGGAAATGGATATTCTGCTCGAAAAACCCGGCCGCAATCCCGGACAGCTGGTCGGCCGTTCGCCGTGGCTGCAATCGGTGGTGATCGATGCCGGTGATGCTGCCGTCGGCGATATGGTGCGCGTCAAAGTGACGGATGCCAGCGCCAACAGTCTGGCGGCGGTCCGCCTCGGTTGATCTGTGACAGGGCGGTGAAATCTTGGGCCGTGTCTGAAATGTGCTTCACAAAGTGCAGATTCGCGTTTAGCCTTTCTCCATGAAGAGAGATTGGCGAATAAAGACTCACATTTCTGCCGCTTTACCTCTGTCGTTGACCGAACGATTTCCTATGTATCGCAACAAGGACGCTGCGCATGTCAGGCTCGCGCTGACAGGTGGCGTTATTTGCTTTTGACAAGGAGCCGGACCGCTTGAACGCTACTGAAATGGTTGCAAAGCATGAAATCCAGTCAGGGCCTGCCGATGAGGCCAGCCATTTTGTCCTGACCTTCGAGAACAACCGCCATGCCAGCGAATTGTTCGGCCAGTTCGACGAACATCTGAAATTGCTGGAAAAACAGCTTTCCGTGACGGCTGTGCCGCGCGGAAATGCGGTGGCGCTTTCCGGCTCGACGCTTGCCACGCATCAGGCAAGGCGAGCGCTTGATTATCTTTATGAGCAGCTGCAGAAAGGCGTTCAATTGGAAAAATCCGATGTCGAGGGAGCGATCCGCATGGCACAGGCTGCCGACGATCAGCTGACCCTGCCGACGCTGGAGCGCAAGGCCCGGCTTTCCATGTCGCAGATTTCGACGCGCAAGAAGTCGATTGCCGCGCGCACACCGGCGCAGGATGCCTATATCCGCGCGATGGAGCGCAACGAACTGGTCTTCGGCGTCGGTCCGGCGGGAACCGGCAAGACCTATCTGGCCGTTGCCTATGCCGCCCAGCTTCTGGAGCGCGGGGCGATTGAAAAGATCATCCTATCGCGCCCCGCCGTGGAAGCGGGCGAGCGGCTCGGCTTCCTGCCGGGCGATATGAAGGAGAAAGTCGATCCCTATCTGAGGCCGCTTTATGACGCGCTTTACGACATGATCCCCGGCGAACGGGTGGAGCGCGCGATGACGGCGGGTGTGATCGAGATTGCCCCGCTTGCCTTCATGCGCGGACGCACGCTGACCAATGCGGCGGTTATTCTGGACGAGGCGCAGAACACCACATCGATGCAGATGAAGATGTTCCTGACCCGTCTTGGCGAGAATTCGCGCATGGTCGTGACCGGCGATCCGAGCCAGGTCGACCTGCCGCGCGGCGTCAAGTCCGGCCTTGTCGAGGCGCTCTCGGTGCTTGACGGCGTGGAAGGGGTTTCGACCAACAGGTTCACCGACAAGGATGTTGTCCGCCATCCGCTCGTTGCCCGCATCGTTGCGGCCTATGAGGGGCGTCTGGTGCCATCCACCGGCGGCGATGACGACTGACGATGCGTGAATTCGACTATCAGGTCAGCCGGGAAGCCGATGGCTGGCCCAGCGAGGAAGCGCTTGAGGCTTTTGTTGCACGTGTGATAAGTGCAGCAGGCGATTATCTGGCAGAGGTTGAAGGGCAGCCCTTTCCTCAGCCTGCGCCGGAACTGTCGCTGGTGTTTGCCGATGATGCGACCATTCGCGACATCAATGCTGAATGGCGGGACAGGGACAGCGCCACGAATGTGCTCTCCTTTCCGGCCTTTCCGGTCGCTCCCGGCGAGATGCCGGGGCCGATGCTCGGCGATATCGTGATTGCCTTTGAAACGGTTGCGCGCGAGGCCGAGGCGCTCGAAAAGAGCTTTGACGATCATCTGACCCATCTTCTGGTGCATGGATTCCTGCATCTTTTGGGTTATGATCATATCGAAAACGACGAAGCGGAGGTTATGGAGGGGCTGGAGACTCGCATTCTTGCCACACTTGACCTATCTGATCCTTATCAGGGCAGTGACCCTCTCTAACGCCTAAGGAACGATGAACCAGCAACAGACAGTGCCGCTAGCAGACAGCGGTCAGGATGCCGAAGACGGCTCCACACTCGACGAGCCCAACAGTCCGGTCTCGGACAAAAATCCTCAAAAACATGTCGGCTCGCCGCTGCGGGGCCTTTTGTTGCGCTTCAAGCGCAACGGAAACGGCTCTTCGCGCCTGCGCGAGGATCTGGAAGATGCGCTTTCGACCGAGAGCGCAGGCGATAATGATTTCTCGCCCGAAGAACGGGCAATGCTCAACAATATTCTCCGTTTCCGCGAGGTGCGGGTCGAGGACACGATGGTGCCCCGCGCCGATATCGACGCGGTCGAGCAGGGAACCACGATCGGCGATCTGTTGCTGATTTTCGAAAACTGCGGCCATTCGCGCATGCCGGTCTTCTGCGAAACGCTGGATGACCCGCGCGGCATGGTGCATATCCGCGACCTGCTCGCCTATCTGTCCAAGCAGGCGCGTGGCCGCCGGCGTGCACGGCCGGCAAATGCGCGGGATGCGGCCAAATCGGCTTCGGCCAGAAACGCGGAGGTCAAACCGACCGAGCGCCACGCGAAACCGCAGCAGAACCCGCTCGATCTCGGCAAGGTCAATCTCGACAAGACGGTCGCCGAAGCCGGCATCATCCGGCCGGTACTGTTCGTCCCGCCGTCGATGCTGGCGTCTGATCTGTTGCAGCGCATGCAGGCCGGCCGCACCCAGATGGCGCTCGTGATCGACGAATATGGCGGCACGGACGGCCTCGTTTCCCACGAGGATATCGTCGAGATGGTGATCGGCGAGATCGACGACGAGCATGACAGCGAGGAGGCGATGTTTACGCGCGTCTCCGAGGATGTGTTCCTGGCCGATGCCCGCGTCGAGCTTGAGGACATCGCGGAAGCCATCGGCCCCGATTTCGAGATCGGCGAACATGGTGACGATGTGGATACGCTTGGCGGCCTGATCTTCTCCGCCATCGGCCGGATACCGGCGCGCGGCGAGGTGATACAGGCGTTGCCGGGGTTCGAGGTGCATATTCTCGACGCCGACCCGCGCCGTATCCGCCGTGTCAGGGTGCTGCGCAAGCGTGGTCCCGCCCGCCGCCGTTCGGCTGCAGCGGTGCGCACCGGAACACCCGGCCAGGATGAACCGCGCGAGGCTGAGCCCGTTGATGCGCTACCCGCCGACGACACCGTGATCGACGAGCGCTCGGAGGGGTGAGGATCGGGCGGAATGTGCCATTGACGAGTAGTGGAAATCCGCTGACGCGGCTTTCCGGCTATCTTCGGAAACTGAATATCTGGCAGCGCCGGCTCGTCCTTTTCGTCTGCGGGGCGGTGGCGACCTTTGCGCTGGCGCCGTTCGGCGTGATGCCGGTCATGTTCGTTGCCATGCCTGTTCTGGTGTGGATGATGGACGGGGCGCTGGCCGGTGCCGCAACGCTTCGACAACGTCTGCTTTCGGGCTTTGCCTGCGGCTGGTGGTTCGGCTTCGGTTATTTCGTCTTCGGTCTGTGGTGGCTCGGTGCCGCACTGTTGAAGGATGCCGGCCTTTATGCCTGGGCGCTTCCGCTGGCTGTTGTCGCCTTTCCGGCTGTGCTGGCTGTTTTTTACGGGCTGGCCGGGGCGCTGGCTGCGCTGTTTTGGGCAAGGGGGCCGCTGCGGCTTGTCGCTCTTGCCGTTGCGCTGGTTGCGGTTGAGTGGCTGCGCGGGCACGTGGCGAGCGGGTTTCCGTGGAACGCCATTGCCTATACCGCGATGCCGAGCCCGGTTTTCATGCAGTCGGTGCGCCTGACGGGGCTTTATGTGATGGGCGGTTTTGCCGTTTTCATCTTTGCCGCGCCGGCCCTTCTTGCCGACCGGCGGGGGCGTCTGGCCGGGCTTTCGCTTGCCGTGCTGCTTGTGATGATCGATCTCGGCTATGGCTGGTATCGCCTCGATACAGCCGAGCCAGTCGCGGAGAAAACCGTCAATTTTCGGCTTGTGCAACCGGCTGTCGGCGATGAGGCATGGCTGAGCGAAGAGGGGCGGGCAGAGATCTTTGCCAGGCTTTTGGCGCTTTCCTCTGAAGCAGGTGAGCCGGGAGCGCCGCAGCCGGATGTGATTATCTGGCCCGAAAGCACCCTGCCGTACCTGCTGGAGACGCGGCCTGATATTCGCACCGCCATCGGCGAAATGCTGAAACCCGGCCAGGCGCTTGTCCTCGGGGCGGCCCGTCTTGCCGGACGCAAGCCTGACGGCTGGCCCGAATTCTACAATGCGATCTATGTTCTCGATGACAACGGCCAGACGGTTTCCATCGCCGGCAAGACGCATCTGGTCCCCTTCGGCGAGTATCTGCCATTTTCCGACTTCTTCAGGTCAATCGGCCTTGAGGCGCTTACAAGGCTACCCGGCAGCTATGTGCCCGCCGAAAACCGCCAGATGCTGGTTTTGCCCGACGGGCTGAGCCTGTTTCCACTGGTCTGTTACGAGGCCAGTTTTCCGCGTCTGACAACCGGCCAGACCGCTCAGACATCGGCTCTGCTCAACCTTACCTATGACGCATGGTTCGGTCGTACACCGGGGCCATATCAACACTTTGCCCAGGCGCGGATCAGGGCGGTGGAAACAGGGAAAAAATTGATTCGGGTCGGGGAAAACGGTGTTACCGCTGTCATTGATTCGCGCGGAAAAATTATCCGGCGGCTTCCTTTCGACGAACCCGGGGTAATGGACGTACCGGTTGCGTTACCTTGGATTGTACCCCCGGAGATAGACGACAAAAAACAATCCTAAAGTGTATAAGCTCTATTCCATTAGGTGGTGTTTATTCATCCCATGGTTTTATATTTTACGCGTAATTGACCACAATACCCCAAAATTGCATAGTGAAAGCGCTTGGCTTTCAACTAGGGCTTTTTATCGCCCAACTCTGATGGTTGCAGATGCTCTGTCCGAGTCAGGCTCGGAAGTCAGTTGTAAAGCTGCTAAAAGTAGGATGAGAAATGACAGAAAACAAAAAAAGCCGAACCCCATCGACATTCATGTCGGGAGTCGGATCAGGTTGCGCCGTACCATGTTGGGCATGAGCCAGGAAAAGCTTGGTGAAAGCCTCGGAATTACATTCCAGCAAATCCAGAAATACGAAAAGGGCACCAATCGCGTCGGTGCCAGCCGTCTTCAGAACATTTCGACGATCCTGAATGTTCCGGTGTCCTTCTTCTTCGAAGATGTACCCGGTGATCAGGGGGCGAATGCATCGGGGATGGCCGAGGCGTCGAGTTCCAGCTATGTGGTCGACTTCCTGTCGTCCTCGGAGGGGCTGCAGCTCAACCGCGCATTTGTGAAGATCGGAGACGCGAAAGTACGTCGCAAGCTGGTGGACCTGGTCAAGTCACTGGCGGCCGAAGCGGACTGAGGCTTCGAAGCGTCTGAAACAAAAACAGCTCGGAAGGTTGCTGCGGCGACCTTTCGGGTGTTGTTTTGCGCGCAATTCCGGGAATTTTTTAGCGATATAAAGATATATTTATATTGTTGTGCGCTTGTCATTTTGCGGTTAAGCGTCTAACAAATTCGGGCTAATTTCTATGTGGGGAATCCCGATGCGCACCAATTATTTCTTCACCAGCGAATCCGTTTCCGAAGGACACCCTGACAAGGTCTGCGACCGGATTTCCGATGAAATCGTGGATCTGATTTACCGCGAAGCGGTCAAGACCGGTGTCGACCCGTGGTCTGTACGGGTGGCCTGCGAGACGCTTGCCACAACCAACCGGGTCGTGATTGCCGGTGAGGTGCGGTTGCCGCCGAGCCTGATGAAACTGGATAAGCACGGCAACGAGATCGTCAATCCCTCGCGTTTCAAGTCCGCCGCGCGCCGCGCGATCCGCAATATCGGCTATGAGCAGGATGGTTTTCACTGGAAGACCGTGCGCATCGACGTTCTTCTGCATGCGCAGTCGGCGCATATCGCCCAGGGCGTGGACAGTTCCGCCGACAAGCAGGGCGACGAAGGCGCGGGCGACCAGGGCATCATGTTCGGTTTTGCCTGCCGCGAAACGCCGGAACTGATGCCGGCGCCGATTTATTACGCCCATCGCATTCTCCAGAGGCTTTCGGAAGCCCGCAAGGCGGGCGAGGGCGATGTTGCGCTTCTCGGTCCGGATGCCAAGAGCCAGGTGACGGTGCGCTACCACAACGGCAAGGCAGCCGAGGTGACATCGCTTGTGCTGTCGACACAGCATGTCGATGAAAGCTGGGATTCCCACAAGGTCCGCAGTGTCATCGAACCCTATATCCGCGAAGCGCTTGGCGAACTGCCGATCGCCGACGAGTGTGTCTGGTACATCAACCCCACCGGCAAGTTCGTCATCGGCGGCCCGGATGGCGATGCCGGTCTGACCGGCCGCAAGATTATCGTCGATACCTATGGCGGCGCGGCCCCTCATGGCGGCGGCGCGTTCTCCGGCAAGGACACGACCAAGGTGGATCGGTCCGCAGCCTATGCGGCGCGCTACCTTGCCAAGAACGTCGTGGCGGCCAATCTTGCCGAGAAATGCACGATCCAGCTGGCCTATGCCATCGGTGTCTCGCAGCCATTGTCGATCTATGTCGATCTGCATGGCACCGGAAAGGTGAAGGAGGAGGATGTCGAAAGGGCGATCCGCGCGACCATGGATCTGTCGCCGTCGGGTATTCGCCGCCACCTGAACCTCAACAAGCCGATCTACGCCAAGACCTCGGCCTATGGCCATTTTGGCCGCAAGGCGGGGCGTGACGGCTCGTTCTCCTGGGAGCGGCTCGATCTGGTGCGGCCGCTGAAACAGGCGTTGAAGAACTGATCTGCTGCCGTGAGCGATAACAGTCAACATCAGGCCGGCAAGGCTTTTTTCGGACGTCGCAAGGGAAAACCCCTGCGCGACAGGCAGGCCCGTAATCTTGCGGAAGTGCTGCCGGCACTGGCGCTCGACCCGCACGGGACGGCGCCTCAGGACCCGCGGTCGCTCTTTGCCGCAGAGGTTGGCACGGTGCGTCTGGAGATCGGTTTCGGCGGTGGCGAGCACCTTCTGCACCGGGTTCGCGAGAACCCGGAGATCGGGTTCATCGGCATCGAGCCCTTCGTGAATTCGATGGCAAAGCTGCTGGGGCAGGTCGAGGGAAGCGAACCGCCGAACCTGAGGCTTTACGACGACGACGCCGTTACCGTTCTCGACTGGCTGCCGGATGCCTCACTCGATCATATCGATCTGCTTTATCCCGATCCGTGGCCGAAGCGCCGCCACTGGAAACGCCGTTTCGTGTCCAGCGTCAATCTCGACCGGTTTTATCGTGTGCTGAAGCCCGGTGGCCGGTTCTGCTTTGCCTCCGACATTGATTCCTACATCAACTGGACGCTGCTGCATTGCCGTGATCATGGCGGCTTTGACTGGCAGGCGCGGTCATCGGAAGACTGGCTCAGGCCTTATGAAAACTGGCCCGGGACGCGCTATGAGGCCAAAGCGCGCAGGGAAGGGCGCTCAAGCGCCTATCTGACATTCGTGAAAGTCTGATCCGGCGTTTTGCCGCCTGCCTCAGTGCAGTGTCACGGTCTTCAGGTCTTCTTCCATGGCCTTGAAGAAAATGCTGGTGCGGTTTTCGGTCAACAGCAGCAGCGTTCCATCTGCCCGAAACAGCGCCCAGAGCTTTTCTGCCGATTTCAGCCTTTCCGCATCGGGAAACTGGCGAAGCGCTTCTTCCCGGTCAAATGCGCGGAAATAGCCAAGGTGGCCGGCGCCGAAGGCGGCGAGCTGATCGGTTTCGAAAGCGGTTGCCGCGGACGGAAATTTCATGGGAACGGGCGCCTTTGTCTTTTCGCTGTGATGTCGGCACAGGCGCTGAAAATATCGTTTTCCCAACGACCTGCCTGCATGTTTCAAAGGCTATTGTGAAACCGAAATCTTAATTTTTCGTACCTCTTGCGGCCGTCTGGCGATGTCGATTGCGAGAAGGCCGCGATCGAGTTTTGCGCCGACAACCTCCATCCCGTCCGCCAGAGCGAACTGTCGGCGAAACTGGCGCCCGGCAATGCCGCGAAACAGGTATTCGCCGTCTTCCCGTTCTTCGCGATTGCCGCTGACCACGAGAATATTGTCCTGTGCGACGGCATCGAGTTCGCTTTCATCGAAACCGGCAACGGCGAGCGTTATTCTCAGGAAAATGCCGGCCGGTTCATCGGGAAACCATTCGACATCAAAGGGCGGGTAGCCGGATGCGCCCTTGAGTGCAGCGTCCTGCGCACGGTTTTCCAGCATCGTCGGATTGATACGCAGGTCGATTCTCGGCATTGGGCTGCTCCGGTCCTTGTTCTTGCGATATGGGGCATCGGCACAAGCGTCGCAAGACCGCGTCGGCTTGACAAGTGCAGGACCAGTCGCCATTCACCAATTGGTATTTCACCAGGGCAGAGACGGACATCATGAGCGCACGAAAAATCATCATCGACACCGATCCCGGGCAGGACGACGCTGCGGCGATCATGCTGGCGCTGGCCAGCCCTCAGGAGCTCGATGTTCTCGGTATCACGGCTGTTGCCGGCAATGTGCCGCTGGCGCTGACCGAGCGCAATGCGCGCATCGTGTGCGAATTGTCTGGGCGGCCGGATATGAAGGTTTTTGCCGGCTGCGACCGCCCGCTGCGCAGGCCGCTGGTCACGGCAGAACATGTGCATGGCAAGACCGGTCTTGACGGTCCGGAGCTCGACGCGCCGACAATGCCGCTGCAGGCAATGCACGCCGTCGATTTCATCATCGAAACCCTGAAGAGCGAGCCGGAAAATACCGTCACGCTTTGCACGCTCGGTCCGCTGACCAATATCGCGACGGCCTTCGAAAAGGCGCCGGAAATCGTCGGCCGGGTGCAGGAAATCGTGATGATGGGCGGTGGTTATTTCGAGGGCGGCAATATTTCGCCGTCGGCCGAGTTCAACATCTATGTCGATCCGGAGGCCGCCAAAGCCGTGTTCGCCTCCGGTATTCCGATCGTGATGATGCCGCTTGATGTGACCCATCAACTACTCTGCCTGAAGGAACGTGTCGACAGGATTGATGCGATCGGCCGGCCGGCGGCGCAGGCCATGGCCGCGATGCTGCGCTTTTACGAGCGTTTCGATCTGGAAAAATACGGCTCGGACGGCGGGCCGCTGCACGACCCGTCGGTAACGGCCTATCTGCTGAAGCCGGAGCTGTTTTCCGGGCGTCACTGCAATGTCGAGATCGAGACCGTTTCGGAGCTCACGCTCGGCGAAACCGTCGTCGACTGGTGGCATGTAACCGATCGCAAGCCGAATGCGCTGGTGATCGGCAAGGCCGATGCGACCGGGTTTTTCGCGTTGCTGACGGAGCGGCTCGCCCGTCTCTGATCTGACGGGTGCCCGCTGTTACAGCCGTTTGGCGACGTCGTCAGCGGTCGGGATCGATGGCTGGGCACCGGGTTTGAGGCAGGCCAGGGCGCCGGCGACCGAAGCGCGGTGGGCCGCAGCCTCGAACGAAAGCCCCTGTTCCAGGCCGCTGGCAAGATAGCCGCAAAACGTATCGCCCGCGCCGACTGTGTCGACGGGGTCGATCTTCAGCGCATCGATCTTGAAGAAAGCGCCTTCATGCATGGCGATGACGCCATCGCCGCCAAGGGTGATCACCATGGTCTGGCCCGTGCGGTCGTGATGGGTCTTCAGCATCGCGATCCGGCCTTCGCTGCCGAGCTCTTCCGCACCCACGAGGCGCTCGAACTCGGTTTCGTTGGCAATGACGATATCCGCCAGCGCGGCAAGTTCGGCCGCCTGCGGGGTCAGCGGCGCGGTGTTGAGAACGGACGTCACGCCCTTCTTGCGGGCGGCTTCCAGTGCAGCGCGGATGGCCGGCGCCGGAATTTCAAGCTGCAGCATCAGAATATCGCCCGCCGACATGCGTTCCACGGCCGCCCGGGCGTCATCTTCGCTCAGCGTGAAGTTGGCCGCAGCATTGAGCACGATGACGTTTTCGCCGTCGCCGCCGACAAGGATCGTCGCCGTGCCGGTTGCTCCGTCGGAGATCTTGAGCGCCGACAGGTCGACGCCGGCATCCGCCAGAAGTGCGGTTGCCGGTGTGGCGAATTCATCGCTGCCGACCGCGCCCACCATCGCCACATCCGAGCCGGCGCGGCGGGCGGCCAGCGTCTGGTTTGCGCCCTTGCCGCCGGGAGCGGTCGAAAACGAAAGCCCGGCCACGGTTTCGCCCGGTTCCGGCAGGCGCTCGGTGGTGCTGATGAGATCCATGTTGATGGACCCGAAAACCGTGATCATGGCAATGTCTCCTCGCATCGTGTTGATGGCGGCGAAGGCAATGCCGTCGCCAAACGCCGTTTTCAGCGGTTTTATTGCCAAGTTGCGGCAATGACAATCAGTCCTCGTCGACGACGCGCAGTTTCATGCGCCTGACGCCGGACGTGGCCGGATCATCTGCCTCTTCGGAGTTAGACGGATTGTCATTCCTGTCTGCTGCCGGGTCTGCCCGGGTTTCGAATTCAAGCGCACCGATCCGTTCGCCGCGCCGGGCGATTTTTCCGGTCGAGACCCGGATCTGTTCGACATCCTGACGGGCCTGCGAGAAATGGCTGTTGAGCTTTTCCACGCGCTCGTTCAGCCGGCCGAGATCGCCGATCAGATGGGCGACCTCGCCCTGAATCAGATGGGCCTGTTCGCGCATGCGCTGGTCCTTCATGACCGCCTGCACCACCTGGATGGACAATAGCAGCAGTGTCGGCGAAACGATCACCACGCGGGCTGCATGGGCGCGCTGAACGCTTGCCTCGAAGTGCTCGTGGATATCGGCGAAGATCGATTCCGACGGCACGAACAGGAAGGCGGTATCCTGAGTCTCGCCGGGCAGGAGGTATTTGCCGGAAATATCGCGAATATGGGTGTCGAGGTCGCGGCGGAAGCGCTGGCCGGCGGCACGTTTCGCGTCATCGTCCTGCGCGTCGCGAAATGCGTTCCAGGCCTCCAGCGGAAATTTGGCGTCGATCACCAGTGGCGGCGCGCCATTGGGCATGTCGACCACACAATCCGGCCGGGTTCCGTTTGAAAGCGTGGCCTGAAACCGGAATGTGCCCGCCGGCAGGGCATCGGCGATGATTGTCTCCATGCGTCCCTGTCCGAAAGCGCCGCGGGTCTGCTTGTTCGACAGGATTGCCTGCAGCCCGACGACGTCCTTGGCGAGCGACTGGATATTGTTTTGGGCTGCATCGATCACCGCCAGCCGCTCCTGCAGGCGGCGCAGGTTCTCGTGGGTGGTCTGGTGCTGCTGATGCAGGGTGGAGCCGATTCGCCGCGACAGGCCGTCGAGACGGGTGCCGAGCGAGGCATCGAGCTCCGCCTGCCGGTTGCCGAAAAGCTCGGCCATGGTCGCCATCCGGCCCTGCATCTCCGTCTGGGCGCGCACCAGATTTTGCAACTCGCGTTCCAGTGTGTCCGCGCGCCGGCCCGTACCCCGCCTGAACGCCCCAATGACGATGGCGGCAAGGAGTGCCAGCAGGACGGCGACACCGAGGCCGATCATGCCGGGCCCGGCTATAGTGATTTCATGTGCCAGTCGTTCCATCCGCGCTGTTCCTTCCGTCCGGGGAGACTAGCATAAATCGACGCCTTGAAAAGATCAAAACGTGAACATATCTGAGAATGGCGTGGATCGCAATGAACGGTGGCTTTGGGCGAAACGAAACCGTTTCTTCTTTGCCAAACTTGCGCTAAGGGAAACGCATGACGACGATGCCTTTGATAATTCTGCCGGACCCGCTGCTTCGCAAGGTCTCCGAACCGGTCGAGCGTGTAGACGACGACCTGAAGAAACTTGCCGGCGACATGCTGGAAACCATGTACGAGGCGCCCGGTATCGGGCTGGCCGCGATACAGGTCGGCGTGCCCCGACGCATGCTGGTGGTCGATGTCACCAGCAAGGGCGAAGATGAAGATGGAAACGCCCCGGAACAGGAGAGGGAAAAAAATCCTCTCGTTGTGATCAATCCGACCATTCTTTCCTCTTCCGACGAACGCTCGGTCTATGAGGAGGGGTGCCTGTCGATTCCCGAATTCTTTGCCGAGGTCGAGCGTCCCGCAAGTGTGCGGGTGGGCTATACCGATCTTGACGGCAAGCAGCAGGAAATCGAGGCCGACGGCCTGCTTGCGACCTGCCTGCAGCACGAGATCGACCATCTGGATGGCGCCCTGTTCATCGACTATCTCTCGAAACTGAAGCGCGACCGGGTGATCAAGCGGTTTGCCAAGGTGGCGCGGCAGCAAAAGCTGTAGGCTTCAGCCGGCAGCTTGCCAACAGAACTGAACATCGCGAAAGGACGGACAATGGCGCTCAGGATCGTTTTCATGGGAACGCCCGATTTTGCCGTTCCGACCTTGCGGGCGCTGTGCGAGGCGGGACACGAAATCGCCTGCGTCTACACCCAGCCGCCGCGCGCGGCCGGCCGGCGCGGCCTTTCCGAGGTCAAGTCGCCGGTTCATCAGGCCGCCGAACTGCTTGGCCTTGAAGTGCGCACGCCCGTCAATTTCAAACAGGACGAAGAGCGCGCGGCATTCCGGGCGCTTGATGCCGATGTCGCCGTTGTGGTCGCTTACGGTCTGATCCTGCCGGAAGCGGTTCTTTCGGGACCCCGTCTCGGCGCCTATAACGGCCATGCATCGCTGCTGCCGCGCTGGCGCGGCGCGGCCCCGATCCAGCGTGCCATCATGGCCGGTGACAGCGAGACCGGTATGATGGTCATGCGTATGGACAAGGGGCTTGATACGGGGCCCGTCGCGCTTACGGAAAAAGTCGCCATCGGCGCGAACATGACCGCCGGAGACCTCCACGATCAGCTGATGCTGAAGGGCGCGAAGCTGATGGCAAAAGCCATGGCAAAGCTGGAAAACGACGACCTGCCGCTGACCCCGCAGGCCGAAGATGGCGTGACCTATGCGAAAAAGATCGACAAGGGCGAAACCCGGATCGATTTCACACAGCCGGCAGAGGCGGTGCACAATCACATTCGCGGCCTTGCACCTTTTCCCGGCGCCTGGACCGAGATGCCGACAGAGCGGCGGGCCGAGCGCGTGAAGGTCCATGAAAGCCGGATCGGCAAGGGCAGTGGCCCGGCGGGAACGGTTGTTGACGGAACACCGCTCACCATCGCCTGCGGTACAGGCGCAGTCTGCCTGACACGGCTTCAAAAGGCCGGCGGCAAGGTGTTGCCGGCTGAAGATTTCCTGCGCGGCAATCCGCTTGCCCCCGGCACGGTCCTGTCCTGATGTCGCGCTACCGTCTCACGGTCGAATATGATGGCACGCCCTATGTCGGCTGGCAGCGGCAGGCGACGGGCCGGTCCGTGCAAAGTGCGCTGGAGGAGGCGGTGAAGGGCTTTTCCGGCGAAGAGGTGACGATCCGCGGCGCGGGGCGCACCGATTCCGGCGTTCATGCGCTGGGCCAGGTCACCCATTTCGATCTGGGCCGGGAATGGAGCGCGTTCACTCTGCTCAATGCGATCAACGCCCATCTGCGTATCGCCAGGGACAGTATCGCCGTAACGGAGGTCATGCCGGTCGACGATGATTTCGACGCGCGGTTTTCCGCCCTCAAGCGTCATTATCTCTATCGCATCATCAATCGCAGGGCCCATCTGGCGGTCGATCACATGCGCGCCTGGTGGGTGCCGCGCCCGCTTGACCACGAGGCCATGCATGCTGCCGCACAAAGGCTTGTCGGCCGTCATGACTTTACCACCTTCCGCTCGGCGCAATGCCAGGCGAATTCGCCGGTGCGCACGCTGGACCGGCTTGATGTGACCCGCAGCGGCGAGGTGATCGAAATCCGGGCCTCGGCGCAGAGCTTTCTGCACAACCAGATACGCTCCTTTGCCGGCACGCTGAAACTGGCCGGCGAGGGCAAGATGAGCGCCGACGATGTTGCCGCCGCGCTTCAGGCCCGCGATCGCAGCGCCTGCGGAACCGTGGCGCCGCCCGAGGGGCTTTATTTCATGCAAGTGGACTATCCGTAGTTCAGGGGCACTTGCGTCCGTCGTCGATCCTATGTATCAATAATTCCAGATTTATGGATATATTGGAGTCCGCCATGCCGGTGACGATCTATCACAACCCGAAATGCGGCACTTCGCGCAATGTTCTGGCGATGATCCGCCAGTCGGGCGAGGAGCCGGAGATCATCGAATATCTGAAGACGCCACCAACGCGTGATCGCCTTGTGGCGCTGATTGCGGAAATGGGCATTCCGGTCCGCGATCTTCTGCGGCGCAAGGGCACCCCCTATGACGAACTCGGGCTTGATGACCCGGCCCTTTCCGACGACGCCTTGATCGACGCGATGATGGGCCATCCGATCCTGATCAACCGTCCGATCGTGGTGACGGCTAAGGGCACGAAACTCTGTCGCCCATCTGAAACCGTGCTGGAAATTCTGGAAAACGCCGATATCGGCGGGTTTTCGAAGGAAGATGGCGAGGTCGTGGTTCCGGCAAAGGGCAAGTCCGAGTGAATTTACCCGAAGACGTAACCACGCCGCTACTGGATGACACGGCGTTTCGGCCGATCGATCGCGAACGACTGTTTTTCGAAGATGATTCCGACCATGCGCCGCGCATCCTGATGCTCTATGGCTCGCTTCGGGAACGCTCCTATTCACGGCTTCTGACGGAAGAGGCCGCGAGGTTGCTGCAAGCCTATGGCGCCGATGTGCGCATTTTCGATCCGCACGGCCTGCCGCTGGTCGGCAGCGAACCGGATGACCATCCCAAGGTGCAGGAACTCAGAAATCTGTCGCTTTGGTCGGAGGCGCAGGTCTGGTGCTCGCCCGAGCGTCACGGGGCGATGAGTTCGATCATGAAGACGCAGATTGACTGGTTGCCACTTTCATCCGGTGCGGTCAGACCGACGCAGGGCAGGGTGCTGGCGCTAATGCAGGTCTGCGGCGGCTCGCAGAGCTTCAACACGGTCAACCAGCTTCGCATTCTGGGCCGCTGGATGCGGATGTTCACCATCCCCAACCAGTCGTCTGTGCCCAAGGCCTTCAGTGAATTCGACGAGGCAGGGCGGATGAAACCATCGGCCTATTACCGCCGCGTCGTCGATGTGATGGAGGAGTTGGTGAAGTTCACCCTTCTTCTGCGTGGGCGCAGCGACTATCTAACCGAGCGCTATTCCGAACGGGTGGAAAGTGCCGAAGCCTTGTCTCGCCGGGTAAACCAGCGCGCTGTGTAACGTTAGTTCGGTTCGAAACTCTGTCCGGCGACGCAGGCGATGCGGGCGGCGTTGGGCTGTTCGGGCAGCAGCGCATAGGCGGTGCGTTCCTCACGCGTCTCGCAGATCGGCCGCTCGATGGTGGTAAACCCCTTGTCGACAAGGCAGCGATTGATGAAGCGGTTTCGAAGCCGTTCATTGGTGTCGTAGCTGTAGCTGGTGACGGGGGTGGTATAGCCGCCGACCTCACCGCAATAGGTCCTGTCGCCATCGGTATTGCAGTCGATGAAGCCGGGAACGCTGTAGCCGCCGGAAACCTCGGTCACCATGTTTTGCGGCACTTCCTTCAACGCCTGAATGAAGCACTGGTCATAGGCTTCCTGACGTTCGGCGCGGGTGCTGCCTTCCTTGTAGAGCACGTCGATCGGCCCGGTCTGGCAACCGGTCAGTGCTGCAAGCACGGCAATAGAAAGAAACGATCTCGTTTTCATACCCTCTCACCCCCAATAAAACGTCGCGTTACGATTGCGGCAGCAGGCAGTGCTGTCAAGCCGAAGCGCCGGTCACCCGCCCACGATATAGCGTGTGCCGAGGTCGGTAATCAAAAGCGCTGTGATCGCCGAGGCGATGATGGCGGTCGCTGTCGGCAGCGCCTTGTCGTTCATCAGCAGGTAGACGATCCGGATTTCGAGCAGGAATGCGGCCAGCACGACAGCCTGGAAAAGCAGCAGCAATATGCTGGCCAGCGGCTGAAGACCGGTGGCGATCAGAAAGATTGCCAGAGCCGCGAAAATATTGATCGGCAGGGAAATCCAGTTGGTGGTGACCACGATCTTCAGAAACGAGCGCGGCATGCCCGAGACCATGCAGACGACGCCCAGAACGACAATCGGCCCCATCCAGCCCAGCCCCTGGACCAGAGCACTTCTGAAAATCGTCTCTGCGCTGACGGTTACCGTTTGCGGCATCAGCCTTGAGAGGCTGACAAGTTCGCTGGCGACCATGAAGGGAAAGGAATAGGCAAGCGCCCAGAACGAACGCGCCAGACCGCGTTCGGTAAAATCAAGATAGCGTGTGTGGGCCGGATTGGCCTTGATCAGAAGCCAGAGGCCCCGCATGTAGAACAGGATTTCACCGGGCGTCGGCAAGGGCAAACCACCTTTCGATGAAATGGCCATAGATTTCGGTCAGCATCTCAAGATCGGCCACCGGCACATGTTCGTCAACCTTGTGCATGGTCTGGCCGACGAGGCCGAATTCGACCACCGGGCAGTAATCCTTGATGAAGCGCGCATCGGACGTGCCGCCGGTGGTGGAAAGGGCAGGGACCTTGCCGGTTACGGCCTCGACGGCGGCGGCAAGGCTGCCCGACAGGCGCTGGTCGCGGGTCAGGAACACCGGGCTTGCCCGGCCCAGCCATTCGACATTGAACCGTGCCGGATCGCGTCCGGGGCGAAGCGTGTCGTCAGTAGCGGCGCGTTCCAGCCGGGCGTTGAGCTCGGCCTTCAGCGTTTGCGCGCTCCAGATATCGTTGAAGCGGATATTGAAGGTGGCGGATACCGATTCGGGAATGACATTGGTGGCGGTGTTGCCGGTATCAACCGAGGTCACTTCCAGGTTGGACGGCGGGAAAAGATCGGTGCCGTCATCGAGCGGCTTGGCCATCAGCGCATCAAGCATCGCCGTCATTGCCCGCAGGGGGTTGTCGGCAAGGTGAGGATAGGCCACATGGCCCTGCGTTCCCGTCACCGTCAGCCTGCCTGTCAGCGATCCCCGGCGGCCGACCTTGATCATGTCGCCGAGCGCATCCGGGTTGGTCGGCTCGCCGACGAGCGAAGCGTCCCAGTGTTCGCCGCGCTCTTTGGCCCATGCGAGCAGTTTTTCCGTACCGTTGATGCCGGGGCCTTCCTCGTCGCCGGTGATCAGCAGCGATATCGAGCCGGGCAGGGCATGGCCTTTTTCGACAAGCCGGGCGACGGCGGCAATGAAGCAGGCGATCCCGCCCTTCATGTCGACGGTGCCGCGGCCGAACAGAAGACCATCCTCGATTTCGGCGGCAAACGGCGGATGGCGCCAGGAGGCTTCGTTGCCGGGCGGCACCACATCCGTGTGTCCGGCAAACATCAGGTGCGGGCCATCCGTGCCGCGGCGGGCATAAAGGTTCTCCACATCCGGCGTGCCGGGTTCGCGCCCGACCATCCGCTCGACCGAGAAACCGAGCGGTTTCACCATCGCCTCGAGGGCGGAAAGCGCCCCGGCTTCTTCCGGCGTGACAGAAGGGCAGCGGACAAGCGTTTCGAGGACGCGGACGGGATCGGTGACGGTCATATGAAGATATCCGGACGCTTTTCTGCTGTTGCGGGCGATCAGGCCCCTGCCGGAAAACCATCCGGCAGGGGCCGCTTTTTCAGGATCAGTCGCGCAGAAGCTCGTTGATACCGGTCTTGGAACGGGTCTGCGCATCGACGCGCTTGACGATCACTGCGCAGTAAAGGCCCGGTCCGGGAGCGCCGTTGCCCATCGGCTTGGCGGCAGGCAGCGTGCCGGCAACGACAACCGAATAGGGCGGAACTTCGCCAAAGCTGATTTCGCCGGTTGCACGGTCGACGATCTTGGTGGATTTGCCGATAAAGACGCCCATGCCGAGCACCGAGCCTTCGCGCACGATGCAGCCTTCCACGACTTCCGAACGCGCACCGATGAAGCAATTATCCTCGATGATGGTCGGGCCGGCCTGCATCGGCTCCAGCACGCCGCCGATGCCGACGCCGCCGGACAGATGGACGTTCTTGCCGATCTGGGCGCAGGACCCGACGGTTGCCCAGGTATCGACCATGGTGCCTTCATCGACATAGGCGCCGAGATTGACGAAGGAGGGCATCAGAACGACGCCGGGGGCGATATAGGCAGAGCGGCGCACAACGGCGTTGGGCACGGCGCGGAAACCGGCATCGCGGAACTGGTTGTCGCCCCAGCCTTCGAACTTGGAGGGCACCTTGTCCCACCAGGTTGCATTGTCGGGGCCGCCCTTGACGACGCTCATGTCATTGAGGCGGAAAGAAAGAAGAACCGCCTTTTTCAGCCACTGATTGACCTTCCAGGGGCCGTGTTCCTGGCGCTCGGCCACCCGCGCCGCGCCGCTGTCCAGCAGGTTCAGCGCATCTTCCACCGCCTCGCGGACTTCGCCTTTGGTCGATACGGAGATCTCGGCGCGGTTTTCGAATGCGGTTTCGATGGTTTTTTCAAGCGATGCGTGGTCGGTCATTCTGTCGTCCTTTGAAAGTCGCGCTGAACAGGCGCGGAAGAATCCGGAGGTCTCAAACCTTCCAACATGCTCTAGGCGAGGTGCGCCAGTGCGTCAATCTCTGCCGCCGTGCCGCACAAACGCAAATGCCCCCGCGAAAACGCGGGGGCATGCCGATGAAGCGCATCGGACGCGACCGATGGAGACGGTCTGGAAATGCTGTTTAAGGTTTACCAGCGCATCGGGCGATCAGGCAGGTCATCAACGGTGATCACCATATCGCCGTTGCGGTCCATGCGGGAAAACATTCTGGCAGCCGTATCGGAAAATTCCTGCTCGGAAATCTGCCCGCTGCGGTCACTGTCGGCACGGACGAAGAAAATCCGCTCGATATTGCCGCGATGGTACCCCTGCCAATTGCGGTGATGACCCGCGCCGGGGCCCATCCGGTGATGTCCGCCGTCACGCATCGCCATGTGCGGCTTCCAGCCGTTGCGGTCCCGGTCACCGTCGCCACTGTTTTCGGCAATCCCGGCCTTGTCGGCGGAGCGCTCGGGGCGGGGATTGTTCTCGCGGAACTCGGCAATTTTCGCCTTGCGGTAGTCGGAAAATTCGCCGGGTGTGATCACCCCGTCTTCGTTGACGTCGATTTCCGCGAAGCGGCCGCCCTGAAAGGCGATGGCTTCTTCCTCGGTGATCTTTCCGTCCTTGTTGGTGTCGGCATTCTTCAGAAGATAGATGAAGCCGCGCTCTGCCGGTGCAGGTCCGCGCATATCCCGTGCGATGCCTGGCGTTGCGGTTGCGCCAAGCGCGCATGTTGCGGCGATTGCCGTCAGTGTCAGATATTTCCCGGTCATGGCCCAAATCCTCGTTCTGCCGTGATGACAGCCATGAGGGTAAGCGAAGGGAACAGTAAAGCCGACTTAATTATCCGAAAGGTACCTGAATTATCGGTAATTCATTTTCGGTTCATCAAAATAGCCAAGCACAGTGCTGACAAACCCGGTCAGATCTTCCGTGACATAGTCGATGTGGCCGGTCTGGTCATCGAGCCGTTCGAAAGTCTGGGCAAGGCCGTATTCCAGATTGGGCGGTACGATCAGCACGGTCTTCATGCCGAGCGCCTTCGGCTGATGCAGATTGCGGGGCAGGTCTTCGAACATGGCGGCATGGCCGGTGTCGACGCCGGAGCGGTCCAGAAAACGGGCATAGGCATCGGCCTCCGGCTTGGGCGTGAACCCGGCCGCAACGATATCGAAAATATCGTCGAAATGGTCGAGAATGCCGAGCGCTTCGGCGGTCTTTTGCGCGTGCGCCACGGAACCATTGGTGAAGATGAACTTGCGCCCCGGCAAAGCCTTGATCGCCGCCCCCAGAACCGGGTTCGGCTCCAGCACCGAGTAATCGATCGCATGGGCCTTTTCGAGAAAATCATTGGGGTCGATGTCATGGTTGATCATCAGCCCCTGCAAGGTCGTGCCGTGGTCACGGTAATAATCTTTCTGCACCCTGCGCGCATCCTGCTCCGGCAGGGACAGCAGTTCGGCCACATAGGCCGTCATGTTGCGATCGACCTGCGAAAACAGATCGACCTGGTGCGGATAAAGCGTGTTGTCGAGATCGAAGACCCAGTCACGGATCGTGGTGAAATCGGACGCTTCGGGGTGTGATTTCGGCTTGGTCATGATCTGCTTATGGCAGAGCCGGCGCGCGAAGGAAACTGCTTTCCGTCAGGCCCTGCTTCCGGGGCGGGGAAGACTGTGGTAGGCATGAGCCATGAATACCGGAGCGATCAGACCCTGCCATCGTGGCGCGATCATCCTGCAGGACAGAAAGCGCCTGCCGGTCCGGTTTTTCGCGACCTTTTGCAAGACAGTCTGCGGGCGGCGTGTTTCGGGCGTGAACTGAGCCCCACCCTCCGTCTTTACCACGCAAGGTCTTATTCCATGGAACTCTGGATCGGCATTACCTTTGCCGCAGCCTTTCTGCAGAACATGCGCTCGACGCTTCAGAAATATCTGAAGGGGCGTATGGCCACGCTCGGCGCAACTTTTACCCGTTTCGGTTTCGGCCTGCCGTTCGCCGCGCTTTATTTCGCAATTCTGATCTTCGGTCTCGGCCGGCCGGTGCCGTCGGTCAACAACGCTTTCCTGTTCTGGGCGGTGATCGGCGCTGCCGGGCAGATTGGCGCGACCTTCCTGCTGGTCTATCTGTTTTCGTTCCGCAATTTCGTGGTCGGAACCGCCTATTCGCGCACCGAACCGGCACAGGCCGCCATTCTCGCCTTTGTCTTCTTCGGCGCTACCATCTCGTTTGCCGCCATTGCCGCCATCCTGATCTCGATTGCCGGCGTCATGCTGATTTCGCTGTCGCGTAATGATGTCGGTCCCGGTGGCCTCATTCGCGGGCTTTTGACCCGCACTGCGCTGATCGGCATTGCATCGGGCACGCTGTTCGGGCTTTCGGCGGTGGCCTATCGCGCGGCTTCGCTGTCGCTGGCGGCAAGCCTGCCGCAACCGGATGCGATCATGCAGGCTTCCTTCACGCTGGTGGTGGTCATCGCCATCCAGACGCTGGCGATGCTGGTCTGGATGCTCGCTTTCGATCGTGGCGAACTGGTCAAGGTGGCCAAAGCCTGGCGCCCGGCGCTTGCAGTCGGTTTCGTCGGCGCCACGGCGTCCTTCGGCTGGTTCGTGGCGATGACGCTGCAGCAGGCGGCGATCGTCAAGGCGGTGGCGCAGGTGGAAATGCTGTTTTCCTTTGCAACATCGGTGCTGGTGTTCAAGGAAAAGATGACCGGCGCGGAGGCTATAGGCTGCACGCTTGTCGTTCTCGGCGTGCTCACGCTTCTTCTCGCCTAGATCGCTTCAGGGGGAATGGCCGGTTTCCGCAAGCCCGATAGGGCGGCACAAATTCCTTGCCGCAGAACCCTTCCAATTCACGCTGAAACGCTCTGGTTGCGATTGACTTGCATGCCGCCAGCGGCAATTGATGGTTGAGAAGACAGCAACAGGCGGTGGCAGCGGGGACATGAATGACGGAAGCTTCTGAAGTGGAGGCGGCAGCCTGGCCGGGACGCTGGCTGGCGATGTCGGTGCTGATTGCCGCATCCTTCATGAACCTGCTCGATGCCACCATTGTCAATGTCGCGCTGCCCGTCATTGGTCGGGATCTCAATGCACACAGTTCCTCGCTGGAGTGGATCGTGGCAGGTTATGTCATGGTCTTCGCACTAGCGCTGATGCCTTGCGGGCGGCTTGGCGACATCATCGGCAAGAAACGGATGTTCCTTTTCGGCGTCGGTTTCTTCACCCTGGCCTCGGCCTGTTCCGGTGCCGCGCCAAACATCGCGACATTGGTGGTCGCGCGGCTTTGTCAGGGGCTTGGTGCTGCGATCATGGCGCCGCAGGTTCTTGCGCTGGTCCAGGACATGTTTGCCTCGAAGGAACGGTCCAGCGCATTTTCCCTGTTCGGGATCGCCAGCGGCATCGCCATTGTCTCCGGCCCGCTGATCGGCGGCTGGCTGATCGCCGTCGATCTGTTCGGGCTAGAATGGCGTTCGATCTTTTATATCAACGTGCCCGTCGGAATTGCCGCCGTGATTGCCGGCCGCATCCTGATTCCAGATATCGCGGCGAGCGAGCGGCCGGTGCTGGATACAACGGGCGTCATCATCATCGCGTCGGCCTTCGTGCTGCTGATCTTTCCGCTGGTCGAAGCGCGCCGGTTCGGCTGGCCGTTGTGGTGTTTTGCGATGATCGCGGCGGCTTTCCCGGTGTTTGCCGCGTTTTATTTTTTCGAGCGGCGGCGCGACAAAAACGGCCTGTCGCAACTTCTTCCGGTCTCGCTGATGCGCAATCATGCCTATGCGCTCGGCGGTTTCATCGCGCTGATGTTTTATTCGACGCCGGCCGGCCTGTTCATGACCTTTGCGATTTTCCTCCAGCAGGGGTTTGGCTTCACGCCGCTCGAGGCGGGGCTGAGCACCATTCCGTTTCCGCTCGGGGCGTTCCTGTCGGCTATTACCAACAGCCGCCTTTCCGACCGGTTTCTCAAGGGGCGCATCCTTGCCGCATCGGCGGTCATGGCTGTCGGTTATCTGGCACTCTTCATTGTCGTTCAACACGCTGACCGGGACCTGGCGATCATCGACTTCGCGCTGCCGCTGTTCATCTGCGGCTTCTCACTGGGCATGACGGCTTCACCGCTGTTCCAGATCATCCTGTCCGATGTGCCGGCACGCGATGCCGGATCGGCCTCCGGCGCATTGCAGGCTATTCAGCAGGCCGGCAGCGCTCTCGGGATTGCCATTGCCAGTGCACTGTTCTTCTCTATGATCGCGCAACGGCAACAGGCCGGAGCTGAAACGGCGAATGCCTATGTCGCGGGTTTTTCCGCCAGCATCGGCTATATGATTTTGGCCATGGCCACGGTCTTTGTTGCGGCAATCTTCATGCCCGCGCCTGCGCTCAGGGCATCCGGCGTGAAGACCGAACCCGGCGACATGATGCCGGGTTTGTAGAAGAGAGCGGGTGCCGTTGACTTTTGGACGCACCTTGCCCAACTCGTGACCGCATTCAACACGCAATCGGAGACCCTATTGGCTTCCAGTTCAACGGAAACCGCGCCGGCAGGTGCAGACACCGAGCAACATCCAGGTCGCTGGACGGCGTTTGCCGTTTTGCTTTCGGCCGTGTTCATGAACATGCTGGATGTGACCATCGTCAACGTGGCTCTGCCATCGATCCAGGAAGGCCTGAATGCCTCGAATTCGGCCATCGAGTGGATCGTTGCCGGCTATGTTCTGATGTTCGCACTGGCGCTGCTGCCCTTCGGGCGGCTCGGTGATCTTGTCGGCAAAAAAAACATGTTCATTGTCGGTGTCGGCTGCTTTACGCTCGGTTCCGCACTTTGCGGCCTGTCGCATACCACGCTGCTGCTGATCTTTGCCCGCCTGTTTCAGGGCTTTTCGGCGGCGATGATGACGCCGCAGGTGCTGGCGCTGGCCACGGTGATGTTTTCGCCGCATGAGCGCGCCCGGGCCTTCAGCTATTTCGGCATGATGGCCGGGATCGCGACCGTCAGCGGACCGATCATCGGCGGTTTTCTGGTCGAGCACAGCCTGTTTGGCCTTGGCTGGCGGGCTATCTTTCTGATCAATCTGCCGATCGGGCTGTTTGCCGTGATCGCCGGTGCGAAACTGGTGCCGTCCACGCCGCGCCGCAGCGATACCCGCAATGACTATGCCGGTATTCTGCTGATCGCGGTGGCCATGTTCCTGCTGATCTTTCCGCTGGTTGAAGGTCGCACCTTTGATTGGCCGCTGTGGTGTTTTGCGATGATGGCTGCAGCGTTGCCGGTGCTTACTGCCTTCGTGTTCTGGGAGCGCCGCCAGAACGCCCGCAAAAGGCCGCAGCTTCTGTCCTTCGGGCTGATGAAGACCCGCAATTTCATGGTCGGCGGCTCGATGGCGCTGTTCTTCTTTTCCACGATCCCGGGTTTCTTTCTCTGTCTTGCGATTTTCCTGCAGGTCGGATTCGGCTTCGCGCCGCTGAAATCCGGACTGACGACGATCCCGTTTTCCGTCGGCGTGTTTGCAGCCTCGCTGATCAGTGGGCGGCTCGGTCACCATTTTCTGAAAGTCCGCGTCATTCTCGGCATTGTATTGCTTTGCATCGGCATGTTCTGGCTCAGGCTTCATGTGTTGAGCATTGGCGACGCAGTGTCGCGCTGGGCCCTGTTCATGCCGCTGATTATCGCCGGGCTTGGCCTCGGTGTCTCTATCGCATCAATCTTTCAGCTGGTGCTGGCGGGTGTGCCCCAGGAAGAGGCGGGGTCGGCCTCCGGCGCGCTGCAGGCCGTCCAGCAGCTTGGCGGCGCCTTCGGTATCGCGATCATCAGCGGCATCTTCTTTGCCCGCCTCGGCGAGATGATGCAGTCGGGCGCGGCAAGCCATGCCGCCTATGTGGGCGCCTTTGCCCTGTCGCTGATCTACAACCTTGCCGCCTATGCGGTGGTGATCGTGCTGACCCTGCTTCTGTCTTCGGACCGCAAGCCCGCTCAGCCGGCAGCAACAAAGGAAAACGCCCCGCATATCGCCTGAACGGTAGCGGGGCGCTTGAAGGATGATGGCCGGTTTCGGCGGTTTACGGGACGAGCAGCGTGCCGGCGCCGCCCTTGGTCAGGATTTCCAGCAGGACGGAATGCTTGACCTTGCCGTTGAGGATGACCACGCCTTCGACACCCGCCTCGATCGCTTCGATACAGGTTTCGACCTTGGGGATCATGCCGCCGGAAATCGTGCCGTCGAGGATCAGCTTGCGGGCTTCGGCAACGGACAGTTCCTTGACCAGTTCGCCGTTCTTGTCGAGCACGCCCGGCACGTCGGTCAGGAACAGAAGGCGGGTTGCGCGCAGCGCCCCGGCAATTGCGCCTGCAAAAGTGTCGGCGTTGATATTGTAGGTGTGGCCGTCATTGCCGGGGGCGACAGGGGCGATCACCGGGATCATCTCGGATTTGGCGAGCAGATCGAGCAGCGTGGTGTCCACGGTGTCGACTTCGCCGACGAAACCGAGATCGAGGATCCGCTCGATGTTGGAATCCGGATCGATCACCGTTTTCTTGGCCTTTTCGGCAAACACCATATTGCCGTCCTTGCCGCACAGGCCGATAGCCCATTCGCCGGTCTGGTTGATCAGCGCGACGATTTCCTTGTTGATCGAACCGGCAAGCACCATTTCGACGATCTCGACGGTGGCCTCGTCGGTCACCCGCAGCCCGCCTTCGAACTTGGATTCAATACCCATCCGCTTCAGCATGCTGCCGATCTGCGGGCCGCCGCCATGGACCACGATCGGGTTCACGCCCGACTGCTTCAAAAGCGCGATGTCGCTGGCGAAGGCCTGGCCGAGTTCGGAATCGCCCATGGCGTGGCCGCCATATTTCACGACGATGGTCTTGTTCTCGTATTTCTGCATATAAGGCAGCGCCTGCACCAGCAGACGTGCCTGAACTTCGCTTTCCGACAATGACATGAATTACCCCGGGTGCTTTGGTCCTCGCGGCCTTTTAGCGTATCCTTGCGCCTTAGTGAATATTCCACCGCCAAGTATTGCGCGGAACCACCTTGCCGGAAGACCGCGGCGCCCTATAACAAATGGAGCAACGGGAAGGGGAACCGCGCATTCATGGCAGACGATGAACTTGGCGCACTGCTTGGGCGCATTGCCCTTAGGGACCGGCACTCCTTCGACCGGCTTTATCAGAAAGCAAGTCCGAAACTTTTTGCGATCTGTCTTCGTATTCTTGGCGACCGCGGTGAAGCGGAAGACGCGCTTCAGGATATTTTCGTGCGGATATGGCAGCGTGCCGGCATGTTTGCGGGCGATGGCCGCTCGTCGGAAGGCTGGCTGGCGACGGTAGCGCGAAACCACGCGATCGATCGTTTGCGGCAGAAAAAGCCAGCAGCGCGGGATATCGAGACTGTGCATGACCTTGCCGATGAGGACGACAGCCCCGAAGAGCATGCGCATCTTGCAGGCGAGGGGCGCCGGATCGACAGCTGTATGCAACAGCTGAAACCGGAATGGGCGTCTGCCGTCAGGGAGGCCTATGTGCGTGGATTGAGCTATAATGAACTGGCGGAACGGAATAATGTGCCGCTGAATACGATGCGTACCTGGTTGCGTCGCAGCCTTTTGAAACTGAAAGAGTGTCTGGAAGCATGAAAAGGCCGACGCCACAGGAAGGCGGTGAATCCGAAGACGAGATGCTCGCCGGCGAATATGTGATCGGCGCGCTTTCGGATGCTGAGCGGCGTGATGCCGAGGCGCGGATTGCGCATGACGCCGCCTTTGCCGCCTTGGTGCGCGACTGGCAGCGTAAGCTGGAGCCGCTTGATGAGGCCTATGGTGTCGAGACACCGCCGCCTGCGGTTTTCACAGCGATCGAACAAAGGCTCTTTTCCGAGACGAAAGACGCGCGGCCATCGCTTGCCGCACGGTTGTGGGGTTCGGCAGCACTCTGGCGCGGCGTTGCCGCGGTTGCCGTCATCGCGGCAGTGGCCTTCACTGTCTACAATCAACATATGGCGACACCGCAGACGACACTGCTTGCCGAACTGAGCGGCCAGGACAATGCGGTCAATCTCGTCGCCCGTTACAATGCCCGCAGCGGTCAGGTCTCCCTGACGCCGGTGGCTGCCGGCGCGCCGGATGAGAAATCGCTTGAACTCTGGCTGATCGAGGGCGACGACCCGGCCGTCTCGCTCGGTGTTCTGCCGCAGACGGGAGAGGGCGAACTGACCGTGCCGCGCGACATCAGCGAACGGATCGGCGCAGGTGCCTTCTTTGCAATCAGTATCGAGCCCTATGGCGGTTCGCCGACGGGGTCGGCGACCGGGCCGGTGATTGCGGTCGGTGAGTTGAAGTCGATTTAAATTTATGAAATTCAAATACTTGAGAGAAAATCACAAATAATCTGAAACTCTTTTCGGATCGTCTCCGTCAGTTGTTTCATCCCCGGCGCCAGGAGGGTGCCGGGTAAGGTGAAACATCAAGAGGAGACTATCATGCTGAAGACCTTCAAGCGCACCGCCATCGCCACCGCTGTTATTACCGGCTCCGCCGTTGCAGCCCTTGCCGCCAATCCGATGGTCGGCGGTGCGGCGATGTATCCCGACAAGAACATCGTCGAAAATGCGATGAACTCAAAGGATCACACCACGCTGGTGGCTGCGGTCAAGGCTGCCGGCCTTGTCGAAACGCTGCAGGGCGAGGGCCCGTTCACCGTCTTTGCCCCGACCAATGCTGCCTTCGCCGATCTGCCGGAGGGCACGGTTGACGAACTGCTGATGCCGGAAAACAAGGAAGCACTTGCCAAGGTGCTGACGTGCCATGTCGTTTCCGCCGATGCCATGGCCTCGGCCATTCAGAAGATGATTGCCGATGATGGTGGCGCACATGATGTGCCGACGGTGGGTGGCTGCACGCTGAGCGCGACCGAAATGGACGGCGTGATTACGCTGACCGACGAAAACGGCCGTACCGCAGAAGTGACGATTGCCGATGTCGAACAGTCGAACGGCGTGATCCACGTGATCGACACCGTGCTTCTGCCCGCAAGCTGATCGTCAGCTTCTCTGCTTTGCCGGGGCAGCAAAACCCGGCAGGAGAGCGATCCCCTGATTGCTCATTGGAACCGCCTCCCTCCGGGCGGTTCCTTTTTTGCGTTCAGCCGGCGACAGTTTCCTGGATTGCCTGTCTGAGCAGATCGAGGCCGGCATTTTTTTCCGATGAGGTTGCGATAATGCCGGGGAAGGCGGCCGGGCGTTTGCGGAGCTTTTCCGCAGTGGCGGCCAGCAGCTTTTCGACCGCCGGCGGCTTGATCTTGTCGGTCTTGGTCAGCACGATCTGATAGGAGACGGCGGCCTTGTCGAGCAGGTTCAGCACGTCCTCGTCATTCTTCTTGATGCCGTGGCGGGCATCGATCAGCACATAGACGCGTTTCAGCGTGGCGCGGCCGCGCAGATAGTCGAAGACGAGTTTGGTCCACTGGTCGACCTGCTGCTTCGGGGCCTGGGCATAGCCATAGCCCGGCATGTCGACGAGCGCCATCGGCGGCAGGTCTTCGCCCTGGCCGGAATAGCCATCGGGGACAAAATAGTTGAGTTCCTGGGTTCGGCCGGGCGTGTTGGAGGTCCGCGCCAAACCCTTCTGGGTCAGGAGCGCATTGATCAGCGACGATTTGCCGACATTGGAGCGGCCGGCAAAAGCAACCTCCGGCGGGCCTTCCGGCGGCAGAAACTTCATCGACGGTACGCCGCGAATGAAAATCCACGGGCGGGCGAACAGGGCGGCGTCTTGATCGATGGGCTGGGTCATGTCCGTTTCTCTAGCATGAAGGGAAGTCGGACAAAATGCCGACGCCTCGTTATCGCTTGGCCCGCCAAAAAGGCCCTTCAAGGGTATGCTTCGCTCTGCGGTGTCATCCTCGGGCTTGACCCGAGGATCCATGTGCCGTTCCGCATAGCACTGCCGAATGCCGGTTTTATGCCGTGCACCGCAGGCGCAACCGTTCTTCCTGCTGCTGCCGTGACTGGATCCTCGGGTCAAGCCCGAGGATGACGCGGGGAGAGGAGGAGACGTTGCGGGCAACCGGCATGCGCCAACTGCCCGTTTCGGCAATCGCCAGCAGGCGATTGCCGGTCGAGGCTCCGCGTTATTCCGAAGGGGCCGGTTTCTTGCGGCGGAACGTGCCCTTCAGGTTGTCGAACAGCTCGATCTTGACGCCGTGGCGCTTCATGATGATCGACTGCTGCAGGATCGAAAGCGAGTTGTTCCATGCATAGTAGATCACCAGACCGGCCGGGAACTGCGCCAGCATGTAGGTGAAGACCACCGGCATCCAGTTGAAGATCATCGCCTGTGTCTTGTCCGGCGGCGTCGGGTTCATGCGCATCTGCAGCCACATGGTGAAGCCCATGATCAGCGGCCATGCACCGATCATCAGCATCGCCGGCGGCGACCAGGGCAAGAGACCGAACAGGTTGAAAAGACTGGTCGGGTCAGGCGCCGAAAGGTCCTGGATCCATCCGAAGAACGGCGCATGACGCATTTCGATGGTGACGTAGAGAACCTTGTAGAGCGAGAAGAAGATGGGGATCTGCAACAGCACCGGCCAACAGCCGGCCACCGGATTGATCTTCTCCTTCTTGTAAAGCTCCATCATCGCCTTCTGCAGGCCCATGCGGTCGTCGCCATACTGTTCCTTCAGCTCGGTCATCTTCGGCTGCATGCGCTTCATGTTGGCCATGGAGGCATACTGCTTGGAGGCGAGCGGGAAGAACAGAAGCTTGATGATGACCGTGGTGATCAGGATGGCGACACCGAAATTGCCGACATGGTGATAGATGAAGTCCATCAGCTGGAACAGCGGCTTGGTGAGGAACCACAGCCAGCCCCAGTCGATCATCCGGTCGAACAGCGGAATGTTGTACTGATCCTGATACTGGGTCAGGATATTGGTGACCTTGGCGCCGGCAAACACCTTGGTCTGCAGTTCGGCGGACTGCCCGGCGGCAATCGTCAGCGGCTGATTGTCGGAGTAATCCGCCTGATAACGCTCCCGGCCGTCATTGAAGTGCGAGAAGCGGACGTCGTAGTTCATGGTGGACTGCGGAATGATCGCAGCACCCCAGTACTTGTCGGTCACGCCGAACCAGCCGCCGTTCGAATTCGCGTAAGTCTCGTTTTCGTCGGCAACATTCTTGTAGGTGTCTTCGGTGATGCCGCCGTCGGGCGTCATTACGCCGAGGAAGCCTTCATGCAGAACCCAGGCGGACGGCTCGTCCGGCAGGCTGAAGCGGGTGAGGCGGCCGTAAGGATTGACGGTCACCTGCTTGTCGGAACTGTTGGTCACCGTATCGTCCATCGTGATCATGTAATCGTCATCGATGGAAATGGTGCGGTGGAAGGTCAGGCCGGAATCATTGGTGTAGGACAGCGTGACCGGGGTCGTGGGCGTCAGCGTGTCGCCCTTTTCCAGCGTCCATACGGTCTGCGGTCCGGGAACCGTGCCGGAATTTTCGCCCTGAACGAAGCCGAGTTCGGCGAAATAGCCGTTCTCGTTGTTGGCCGGGCTGAACAGCGTGACGATCGGGCTCGTGGGGTCCACGGTGACGTGGTAGTCCTTCAGCTTGATATCGTCGATGCGTGCGCCGGCAAGGTTGATCGAGCCGGCAAGCGCAGGCGTGTCGATCTTGACCCGCGGCGCGGTTTCCTGCTGGGCGCCTGCCTGGGAGAATACGGCGTCGCCACTGGCGGAATTTGCCGTTCCGCCCGAAGCGCTGGAAGCGGCATTGTCGTTGGTCGTGGCGGTCTGTTCCTGTGCCGCCTGCTGCTGCGCTGCCTGCTCCTGTGCGGCGCGCTGCTCTTCCAGGCGCGGGCCCATATACAGGAATTGCCAGGCCAGAACGACCAGGACCGTGAGCGCGATCGCAATGATAGAATTGCGGTTATTTTCCATCTTATCTTCCTGGTGCGGACGCCTTCCGGCTCCGTCCGGTTCGAGGCGATTTTGAAATCCGTGATTCCAGCTCATCTGCGAGCGCGGCAAAGGAGGCGCCAAGCACCTCCCGACGGCCCACAACGACATAATCGCAACCGGGTTGCATTGCAAATGCGCCCTTGAGACGCACAGCCTCTTTCAGCCGGCGGCGCATCCTGTTGCGCTCGACGGCGTTTCCCTGCCTTTTGGTCACAGTAAAACCGACGCGGGGCCCTGAGGAGGGATCGCGCCGGTCAAGTACTTCCAGCAGAAACAGCGGGCCCTTCCGCCGTTCGCCCTTTTGAACGGCCAGAAATTGCGGGCGGGTCTTCAGCCGCCCGACAACCGTTTCGGTTTGTTCTTCCGGCCCGGACATCAGGGCTGAAAGCCCTTAAGCCGAAAGACGCTTGCGACCGCGGGCGCGGCGGGCTGCAAGAACCTTGCGGCCGCCCTTCGTGGCCATGCGGGAGCGGAAGCCGTGACGGCGTTTGCGAACAAGCTTGGAAGGCTGATAGGTACGCTTGGTAGACATTTGTTTAAATACCGCGGTGTGCGGCCCTTCTTGATGGACTGCCGAAGCAGTTTAAGCGTGTGGATGATGTTACCGGCATTGATCCTGCCTTTCAGCAGGAAAGGGCACGGAAACTGCGCGGCTTATAAGGGAAAGCGCCGCAAATTGTCAATCATGCCGGGCGCATGCGTTTGCAAGTGCCTCAAACATGGCGGTTTTGTCTTGCGAACGATTGGTCTATGATCGTTCGACATCTTGAATTCGGAGGCAAGCGATGCGTTGGGGAAAACCCCGGGATGGGCAGAATGCGTCTGCCGGCAAGGTTGCCGTGCCCGGTTTTCTTTCGGGCCTTTCCGGGCGGATTCTCGCACTGACCGTGGCGATCATCATGTTTGCCGAGGTGGTGTTCTTCGTGCCCTCGCTTGCCAGCATGCGGCTGAGATGGCTCGACGACCGGCTGAGCACGGCGGCAGCGGCGGCCACCGTGATCGATGGACTGCAGCCGCAGGTTCTGCCGCGCGCACTGCAGGACGACACGCTGATGGCGACCGGCACCAAGGCGATCGTGCTGAGGAAGGACGGAACCTCCCAGCTTCTCGCCATCGCCGACATGCCGCCGGAAATCAGCAATACCTACGATCTGACGGATGTCGGCCCGGTGGAAGCGGTCGTTGACGCCTTTGACGAGCTTCTGTTCGGCGGTGGCCGGGCGATCCGTGTCTTCGGCTATATCGGCGACAGCGACGCGATCATCGAACTTGTTATCTCCGATGATGAACTACATCAGGCGCTGTGGGGCTATGCCCGCAACATTTTCCTGCTGAGCATTCTGCTTTCGACGTTTACGGCGATGCTGATCTTTTTCCGACTGAACTCGATGTTGGTGCGGCCGTTGCGGCGCCAGATTGCCAATATGCAGGCCTTTTCGGAAAAACCCGATCTGCCGGAGAATGTTTTCCATCCTGCCGCAACCACGGATGAGCTTGGCATCGCCGGGCGTCATCTCGCCACCATGCAGGTCGAGCTGCAGCGAACGCTGCGCCAGCAGAAACGTCTTGCCGAGCTCGGGCTGGCTGTTTCCAAGATCAACCACGACATGCGCAATATTCTGGCCTCCGCACAGCTGATGTCCGACAGGATCGCCGGCATCGACGATCCGGTGGTCGGCCGGGTGGCGCCGAAGCTGTTGCGCGCCATCGACCGTGCGGCGGCCTATTCGCGTTCGGTGCTGAGCTATGGTCAGGTTTCCGAAGCCGAGCCCAAGCGCCAGATGGTCAGTCTGTGTGATCTGATCAACGATGTGCATGATTATCTGGATCTGTCGGCGGATGTGCCCATCGAATGGATCAACCGCGTTCCCGAAGACCTGAAGGTCGATGCCGATCCCGAACAGTTCTTCCGCGTGGTCTTCAACCTGTGCCGCAACAGTGTCCAGGCGCTGACCCAGCAGGCCGGCGAGCGGCGCGATTCGCTCAACTGTCTGATCGTTTCCGCACAGCGCCACGGCAGCGTGGTTTCGCTCTCGGTCGATGATACCGGTCCCGGAATGCCGCAAAAGGCGCGCGAGAACCTGTTCGCCGCTTTCAGGGGGGGCGTGCGCAGCGGCGGCACCGGGCTCGGCCTTGCAATCGCCCGTGAACTGGTATTGGCCCATGGCGGCACGATCGCGCTTGTGGAAAAGGCCGGGCAGGGCACGCTGTTCCGCATCGAAGTGCCCGACCGGCCCGTCGCGTTCGAAAGCTGGCGCGGCGAGACCGAGACCGGCGCCTGAGGCATCCGCACTATAGCGAAAGCGCCGCCGGGTGCCCTCATCCACGATCTGCGGACCTTGCGCTACCGCCATGAAATCTATCGCTAAATGATCCACGATCACGCTTCATCCGATGTTATCCACACCGCCGGCAGAGGGCAAAATCCGGGGTGTTTCAGAAAAATGACAGGTTTTTTCCGAAATCCGCTTGCATTCCAAATCGCAAGGCTCTAGAAGCCCTCTCGCACGCCGCAGACAACTGCGGTGCTTCGCAAAAAGGCAAGCGCTCGTAGCTCAGCTGGATAGAGCACCAGACTACGAATCTGGGGGTCGGGAGTTCGAATCTTCCCGAGCGCGCCATTTGAACCTCTCCTGATTTTATAAGATTTCTGCGCTTGGTTTTGTTTCGGGTTGCTCGCGTGTCCCGTTGTCCGGCTTGTGCCGAATGACGTCTGCACGGCAACAGAAAAGCCGGCCCGTTTCCGGCCCGGCTTGTCGCAGTCGTCGTTTCTCAAACTTACGCCAACCCTCAAAACACCCCGATCATGGGAGGCGGAATCGTGGGTGCTTTGTCTTAGCCGTATTCCGCCATGTCGGCGGCGACGGCGGCCTGCATTTCGTCGAGAATGTCTGGCAGGGCGCTCAGGACGCGGTTCCAGCGTGGCATCAGCGGCGTGGCGTCCGGCGTTTCCAGGAAGGAATTGCCGGCCTCGATGAGGTTTGAGGCAAACAGTTCGACAGCCTGTTCCTCCTTGTGGCGGTCGGTGGAAAGACCGTTCATGCGCGCATCGTTGTGATAAACCTCGACGAGATCGAGCGCGTTGCGGAAATAGGCGGCCTTCACCGTTCTGAGCGTTTCCTGCGAGAAGGTCACGCCGTCGGTCGCAAGCTTGCGGAACACGGCCTTGCAGATATCCGTCGACATGCGCGACAGGCCCTTCTGGGCGTCTTCCGGCGAAAGCGGCTGATGCTTGTGGTCATAGGCATCGGCAATGTCGACCTGGCAGATGGCGGTGTTGGAATAATTGCGCCACAGTTCCGAAAGCACGCCGATTTCCAGGCCCCAGTCCCACGGAATGCGGATATCGGGCAGGATATGGGTGCGCATCGCGAACTCGCCGGCAAGCGGATAGCGGAAGGCTTTCAGATAATCGATATAGGGCTGATGGCCGATGGTCTTTTCAAGGCTGAGCAGGAGCGGCGTGACCAGAAGCCGGGTGACGCGGCCATTGAGCGAGCCGTCGGCAATGCGCGGGTAATAGCCCTTGGAAAACACGTAAGGGAAGGCCGGGTTTGTGACCGGATAGACGAGGCGCGCCAGCATTTCGCGCGAATAGGTGACGATGTCGCAGTCGTGGAGGGCAACCACGGAGGAATTGCGCGCGCCGAGCACATAGCCGATGCAATACCAGACATTGCGGCCCTTGCCGGGGTCCTCCGGCGCAAGCGCGGCATCGCCAAGGCGGTTGTGAACGGCTTTCATGCGCGGGCCGTCATTCCACAGAACCGCATGCTGCTGCGGCAGGCGGCTGAAATATTTCAGCGCGTAACGATACTGTTCCTCGTCAGCCTGATCGAGGCCGATGATGATGTTCGAGATATAGGGCACTTCCGTCAGATGATTGACGATATTGTCCAGCGCTTCGGCCTCGAGCTCGGAAAACAGAGATGGCAGGATCAGCGTGATCGGCCGGGTCGCGGAAAAGCTGGTGAGCTCGCGTTCGACCCGATGCAGCGAGCGCTCGCGCAGATTGTGAAGCGTTGCGACAACGCCATTTTGATGAAAATCAGCCATTGCAGGCGCTCCTGGTCTTTTTGTTGCGGCAAGGCCCGAAGACGGGTGGCCGAAAGGGGAAGGGCCTTACCTACCAACTATATTATGCCAATAATTGCAATATCATGTCGTTCCAGCCGGATGGCCCCGGCTTCTCGGATCGGATGATGTGGCCTTCGCGCTCACGCTGGCTTTCTTCAAGCGGGGCATGGGCGGGATTGGCGATGATAAACCCCTTGTCGGCGGCCTGAAGCATCGCCGCGTCATTGGGAGCATCCCCAAGCGCGATGGTGAAGACGGGGCCGCCGGTTTTTTGCCGGAAAAACGCGGCGACACGCTTCATCGCATCCGCCTTGGAGGTTTGCGGCATCAGCGTGAAAAACCGTCCGCCCTGGACTGCCTGAAAGCCGTTATCCCGCAGGTGGGCGCGGAATGCTTCACGCTCCGCCTCACTGCCGGACCAAAGACCCGGTTCGGAAAAGCGCCGCTGCCGGGCAAGCCGCGCGGCTTCAATCCGCATGCCGGTCTTTTCGGCAACCACTTCGTCGCTCCAGTCGCCGAACCCTTCGAATTTTGCTCTCAACTCCGGCGGCATCGCTGTCAGCGTGGCACGCAGTCGCTCATAGGTATCTTCGGCGTCATCGTCCGAAAGGCCAATAATCCCCGCGCCGTTTTCCACGATCATCGGGTCGTTTATGCCGATGTCCGCGGCAATCGGCCGCATCTCCGCCTCCGTCTTGCTGCTCGCCAGCACAATCGGGATACCACGCGCCTTGAGCGCTTCGAGCGCGGGCCGTGCCGGCTCGAGCGAATAGGTCTCGTGGTCGAGGAGCGTGCCGTCGAGATCGGTGAAGACGATTTTCATGGACGGGCCTTTCGAATCTTGAAGCTTCACATCGCTAAACGCCTGCCATGCCGGTTTGTTGCCGGCCGGGATGTTCAGGCTCCGCCGGATTTTGCCAGAAACTGGCGGGCGGCATAAAGCGAGATCGCCGAGGCATTGGAGACATTGAGTGACTTGATCGGCCCCGGCATATCGAGGCGGGCCAGCGCCGTCACGGTCTCGCGGGTTTTCTGGCGCAACCCCTTGCCTTCGGCGCCGAGCACAAGGGCGATCCTGTTGCCGTTCATCGTTTCTTCCAGGGGGGCGGGGCCTTCCGAATCAAGACCGACCGAGGTGAAGCCCATGGCATGCAGTTCTTCCAGCGCCTTGGCGAGATTGGTGATCTGGATATAGGGAATATGTTCGAGCGCCCCGGACGCGGATTTGGCCAAAACACCTGATTCGGCCGGGCTGTGGCGCATGGTGGTGATCACGGCGCCGGCGGAAAAGGCAACGGCGGAGCGCAGGATTGCCCCGACATTGTGCGGGTCGGTCACCTGGTCGAGCACCAGAAGGAGCGGGCTGTCATGCAGCGCATCCAGTTTGCGCACCGGCAGTGCCCGGGTTTTCAGCATCACGCCCTGATGGATGGCGTCTTCGCCCAGAATATCGTCGATTTCACGCGGGCGCACGATATCGACGGCCAGGTGTTTCGGCAGTTCGAGGCCGTCCGTCAGCCGGGCGAGCGCATTCTGGGTCACCTTCAGGGAGAGCAGTTTGCGCTCCGGATTTTCGATTGCCGCGCGCACCGTATGCAGGCCGTACAGCAGCACCTCGTCGTCGCTGACGGGCAGGGGGGCGGGCGCCTTTTTCGGGCCGCGCCTGCCGATTTTTTCCGGTTGTCCCTCGCGGAAACGCTTGGCATCGCGGTGCGCGCGTCTCAGCTTTGCGTAGTGGGCGTCCCTGGGGGAGCCGTTCTGGTCATCTTTTTTGCTCATGCGCCCCTTATAAAGCCGCAGCCGGCCTCAAGCTAGGCCGTTGAAGCTGAAGAAAGCCGAAAGCTGCGTGTGCGGGAAAGCGGCTGTGATTTTTCTGTCATTTTTTTCTGGCGTCCCGTGTTGACAGAGCGGGGCGAGGCGGTCATATACGCGGCGCAGATCGACATCGCCCGACGCAATCGCGAACGGCCAGACGATCTGAGGCATGACTGCCGTCCAGGCTGGTACTGGAGGAGTGCGTGAGTGGTTAAAACGGACGGACTGTAAATCCGTTGACTTAGTCTACGTTGGTTCGAATCCAACCTCCTCCACCACCGGCGTCTGACATTTGGGCGGGTATAGCTCAATGGTAGAGCAGCAGCCTTCCAAGCTGAATATGCGGGTTCGATTCCCGCTACCCGCTCCAGATTTTACCGTGATTGATTCTCTATCCGACGTGGTTGCAGGGATATTGTAAATTCCCGTGATGCCGCTATCATGCGCGTCTATTGACTGAATGCAAAACGGCGCTTTGGGGCATGGAGGCGCCGGTTTCCCGTCACGGGACGATAATCTGTATCAACGGGTAGGGGCGGGGGCACGCTTTTGGCGTCGGCAACAGTTACGTTATGATGATGCAAGCGCTCATAGTTCCGGGCGGGCTGCTGATTCTGGCCGGAAGTTTCATTGTTGCCTGGTTTACCGGCGTGCGCCGCCTGTATCTTATTCTTCTGGCCGGTTCCTATGGAATGCTGGCTGTTGGCTTTTGCGCCATGATGCTGCGGGGGCTTTTGCCCGATGCCTTCATCCTGCCGGTTGCCAACGGGCTTTTCATCGCCACGCAGATCGGTCTTGCGGAGGCCTTGCTGCAGCGCCGGGGCAAAAGTTTCGGCATCGCGGTCAACATGGCCGTTTTCCTCATCACATTCGCGATCTATTGCTACTTCCTGTTCTTCGGTTCGACATTCGAGCGCACTCTGGCGATCAATGTCGCGCTCTTCCTGATCATGTTTGTCACCATGCTGCGTTTCTGGATCCGCAGGGACGACACTATCCATGACAAGCTGATTTTCTGGACCATCGTTGCGCTTGGTCTGGCCCATTCCGTCCGGTCAATCGGTATTTTCTATTCCGTCGACATCGTCGATCCGAATTCGATTTTCTGGCAGTTCATGCAGGTCTACATCCTGTTGCTGGCGATGGTTCTGGCGCTGGAGGTACTGGCTGCGCATTTTGTGGAATCGCTCGACCGGCTGAACACCCTGCGCGACCGCGACAAGCTGACCGGTGTGCTGAACCGCGAGGGCTTCGACCGGGCTGTCGGCGGCTTTTATACTGATCGTTCGGCAACCCTTGTTGCGATGACGCTGCTCGATCTCGACAATTTCAAGGTCACCAATGACACGCTGGGCCATCCCGCCGGAGACATGGTGTTGAGGGCCTTCGGGGAAATCCTGCGGCGGGAGACGCGCGCGACCGATGTGATCGGGCGCATCGGCGGCGACGAGTTTGCCATCTTTTCCGTCGGGCTTGACCGTCAGGGCGCCTGCGTGATGGCGGAACGTATCCGCAATCACCTGAGCCAGCGCTGGTTTTCGGATGCCGGGATGGATTTCGAGGCAACCTGCAGCATCGGCGTGGCGACCGCGCGCTCGCAGGAGGGCTATGAAGCGCTCTACCGCATGGCCGACAATGCGCTTTACGGGGCAAAGCGGCTCGGTCGCAACCGGGTTGTGGCCGAGGGCGCGCCGTCCACTGTCGTGCGCGAGACATCGATTCTTGCCGGGTGCTGATGATTGCCGGGCTCCCGGCATGGACTGCCGCCCGCCGCTGTCGGCCGCATCCAACGCGTTGACGCGGCGCTGTTTTTTCCCAAAACCGGCATTCACACGCGCAACCGGCCCGGTGAAACCTGTCGGCTTTCGGGCTCTGCTGTGGTCCCGCGTGTCAAACTATTGAATTTGGTCTTGCTTATTGGCGGCGAAAGCCTTAAACGGCGGCACTAAACCGGTTCGCCGGGTCATCCGTGTTACCAGTTACAGGAAGCATTTTCATGGCAAAGGCAAAGTTTGAGCGGAGCAAACCGCACGTCAACATCGGCACGATTGGTCACGTTGACCACGGCAAGACGACACTGACGGCTGCGATCACGAAGTTCTTCGGTGACTTCCGTGCGTATGACCAGATTGACGCGGCGCCGGAAGAAAAGGCACGCGGCATCACCATCTCGACGGCACACGTCGAGTATGAGACGGAAAAGCGTCACTACGCGCACGTCGACTGCCCCGGCCACGCCGACTATGTTAAGAACATGATCACCGGTGCGGCTCAGATGGACGGCGCGATCCTGGTGTGCTCGGCCGCTGACGGTCCGATGCCGCAGACCCGCGAGCACATCCTGCTTGCCCGTCAGGTTGGCGTTCCGGCCATCGTTGTCTTCCTCAACAAGGTTGACCAGGTCGACGACGAAGAGCTTCTCGAGCTCGTTGAAATGGAAGTTCGCGAGCTGCTGGACTCCTACGAGTTCCCCGGCGACGAAATCCCGATCATCAAGGGTTCGGCTCTGGTTGCTCTGGAAGATGGCGACAAGGCTATCGGCGAAGATGCAATCCGCGCCCTGATGGCTGCTGTTGACGACTACGTCCCGACGCCCGAGCGTCCGGTTGACCAGCCGTTCCTGATGCCGATCGAAGACGTTTTCTCGATCTCCGGCCGTGGTACGGTTGTGACCGGTCGTGTTGAGCGCGGCATCATCAAGGTTGGCGAAGAAGTCGAGATCGTCGGCATCAAGGACACGCAGAAGACGACGGTTACCGGCGTTGAAATGTTCCGCAAGCTGCTCGACCAGGGCGAAGCCGGCGACAACATCGGCGCCCTGATCCGTGGTGTTCAGCGCGACCAGGTTGAGCGTGGCCAGATTCTCTGCAAGCCCGGCTCGGTTACGCCGCACACGAAGTTCAAGGCAGAAGCCTACATCCTGACGAAGGATGAAGGTGGCCGTCACACGCCGTTCTTCACGAACTACCGTCCGCAGTTCTACTTCCGTACGACGGACGTGACCGGTGTTGTCACGCTGCCGGAAGGCACGGAAATGGTCATGCCGGGCGACAATGTCACGGTTGACGTCGAGCTGATCGTTCCGATCGCGATGGAAGAAAAGCTGCG
>PVUG01000018.1 GCA_003001975.1 Martelella mediterranea | reverse complement strand
AAAACGATTTCCTTTTCCGATGCCGCAGCCGCCGGCGTGGACGCCGAGGCCCCTCCCTTTTCCTCCGACCATTTTCGGGCTTTCGCAGCGGTCCGGTTATAGACCGTCACGTCATGTCCCTTCGAGGCCAGATGCCCCGCCATCGGGTATCCCATGACCCCCAGACCGAGAAATGCAACATTCGCCATTATTTTCGCCTTTCGCTTTAAAACATTTGAAATCCGATGGCCCCGACCGGCGCCGGCCATCCCGCAATCAGCTTTGTGACGCGATCGAAACCGCTTCGAAAGCCCCGACCGGCCCCAGACGGTACCATAAGTATCCGTCTTCATCGGCCTGAGGGGAAAGCGGCTGCAACACGCTGCCTTCGCGAAGTGCCTTCGCATCTCCGGCCGCGCCGCGAACGCCCAGCAGCAATCCGTGCAGTTCGGCAGGTTTTTCGTAGAGATTATTGCGCTGCCCGGAATAATTGACCAGGTGCACGAGGAGACGTCCCGTCTCAGGCTGTTTCTGCAACGTCACCTCGACAGCGCCAGCACCCCTGACCACGACCGGTCTTGCAACCGCATCGCCAATCAGACCGGTGACAAGCCGCCTCATGTCCGGCAGGCTGTCGCGGTAATATTGCCAGTCAGGAAACCACGGCAAGTAGATTGCCCTGCCCTGACCGTGCCGGCGCGACAGAATACCCGGCAGGTCGGAATCAACGTCGGGATAGCAGAGTTCCGGTGGCCCGAACCGCTGCGGCGGCAGCAATGCCAAAACGCGTTCGGCATCTTCCGCCGGCTCGCAATGAAGGTAGTACCCATCCAGCATGATGAGCCCGGCATCGGGCAAGCCCGCCTCGCCTCCCTCGTTGCGGAAATAGGCGCCGCGCATATCCGGACGCACCAGATTCAGCTGCCGGACCGGCAGAGAGGAAAGGGCCTGAAGCGCACGCGGCCTGCCTTCCTCGTCGTAAAACCCGGTTTCTCCCGTCGCAATCAGCGTCCCGCCTGCGGCAACCCAGTCATCCAGCCGCCGCGCTTCGTCATCCGACAGGCAGGCCGCATTGGAGACAAGCAGAACGTCATAGCCTTCGAGTGGACCGGGATTGCCATCATCCGCCGCGGTTTCATCACAGACAAAATCAAAAGGTATCCGGTCCTCGATCAATGCACGGTAGGCGCCGCGAAAGGGATGCCCCTTGAGGTCGGCCGTCCGCGTGCGCGCCCGGAATTTTCCGGTCTTTCGCGAGTGATACATGGCCACGCGCGCGCGCGAACGAAGGCCGGAATAGCAGCCCTCGTGTTTCCGGTGCCATTCAAACAGTTCGGTTATCGGGCCAAAAGCCTTCTGGTCGGCCTGGTCGGGCGTGCCCAGAAGATAGTAGTCGAGCGATGCACCGCTGGCGAGCTGCTGGGCAAAGCGCAGGATATGGCAATCCGGCGTTTCGGCGGCGAACCGCCAGGGGTAATCGACGAAATTGGTCGAGGTCGAAGAGGCATTCTTCCCCTGGCCGAAAGCCCGGGCCCAGCGCGCCTGCTCCCCCGGCTGATATGGCCATTCCGGCGGCTCCCGGAAAATGAAACGCTGTATTTCCAGCCGGATCAGATCGGATTTTCCGCGCCCGCCGGTGACGCCGATCTCGGGCTTGAGCTGTTTGATATGATCGTAGATCCTTGCGCTGAGATCCATTGCGCTACGATCCTGAAACTTGAGATAGTCGGCATAGGCGGGATCGGAAAAGTCCTCCCGCTCCGGCAGTTCGCGCCCACTGAAGGCGCGGAAACGCGCCCGGCAGTTATCACATACGCAAATCCCGAAATAATCTCCCGAATAGGTATGGTTCATGTAACCGAACATATTGAAGAATATGCCGTCGATATCGTAACCGCGCAGCAGTTCCGAAATGATATCCAGCGCATGATCCTGATACCAGCCGCCGTTGACGCAGGCCTGATAGGTTCCGTTATAGCTGAGAGCCTGCCCTCTGACATTGTGCACGAACCAGTCCGGGTGCGCTTCATAGGCTTTTCGCGTGGCCTTGCTCAGATCGAGCCGGCCGACGAGCGACAGGCCTTCAGCATGGGCCGCTTCGACAGCTGCGCCGAGCGCATCGCCGGCCATCATCGGATTTTCAGCCTGAAGCGGCAGCGCCGTCGGATAAAAGGCGTAGATGCCGCCCATATTGTAAAGCAGGACGTCGGCGCCCATTTCACGCACCTCGCGCGCCAGAAGGCGCTGGTCATACTGCGCGTCCGGCATTCTGAGGTTGGTCTGAACCATGCGATAGGGCCGTTTCCACCAGTCCTTGAAATGCGATGAAGCGATATGCCGCGTGTTCTTGTCCTGCACGCTTTGACTCCCGTCTTTGTTTTCTGCGCCGGGGCATATTCTGACACTGTCGGCAGGCCGCGCCCCAATTACGCGCAACAAACATTTTAAAAAACGTTTTGTCAACAAGTCAAAAACGTATATAAATTGATTATTGCAAGGCCCGTCCTTGCCCGAAATCAGCCAGATGCCGCGCGACAAACCAGCGCGCGCCTGGAAATGCGTTTCAAGAAAGCAAAGGAGAGACCTCATGGAGGGAAATCAGAACAGGACCGGCGTCATGAAACCCGACAGGAGGCGATTTTTGCAGGGCGCGGCAGCGCTCGGCATCGGACTGGGCGCAGCCGCCTCGCCGTTTGGCGGCGCGGCGTTCGCCCAGACCCCGCGGCGCGGCGGCCTGCTGCGCGCAGGCATGAATGGCGGCTCCAGCACGGACAGTCTGGACCCCGCGACAACGGCCAGTGCCGTCATGTTCCAGTTCAGCCACCTTTGGGGCGAGCAGATCGTCCAGCTTTCGCCGGAAGGCGAACTCCAGCCCGCGCTGGCGGAGGAATGGAATTCTTCCGAGGATGCGAAAACGTGGCGGTTCCGGATCCGCAAGGGCGTCGAATTTCACAACGGCAAAAAGCTCACCCCAGAAGACGTCGCCGCCACCATCCGGCGCCATTCCGACGAAAAGTCGCAGTCCGGCGCGCTCGGCCTGCTGGAAAACATCGTTTCCGTCGCCGTTGACGGCGACAATGTCGTCGTCAAACTCGCCGAACCCAATGTCGAACTGCCCTATCTGCTGGAAGACTATCATCTGATGGTCCAGCCCAATGGTGGCATTGACGATCCGACAGCCGGTATCGGCACCGGGCCTTACCGCATTTCGTTTTTCGAACCCGGCGTTCGGGTGGGCGGCGAGCGCTTCAAGAATTACTGGCGCGACGACCGCGGCTTTGCCGATCAGGTGGAAATCATCGTCATAAACGACAATACGGCCCGCACGGCGGCGCTGCGCAGCGGCCAGGTCGATATCATCAACCATATCGAACCGAAAACCGTCTCCCTGCTCGAACGTGTCAACGGCGTCACCATCAAGTCGACCACCGGGCGGGGACATCAGGTCTTCCCGATGCATTGCAACACGCCGCCCTTCGACAATAACGATCTGCGACTGGCCCTGAAATATGCCGTCGACCGCCAGCAAATGCTGGATATGGTGCTGATGGGCTTCGGCTCGCTGGGCAATGACTTTCCGATCAACGCCGCCTATCCGCTGTTCACCGAAATCGAACAGCGCCCCTACGATCCCGACAGGGCGCGCTACCACTACAAGAAATCGGGCAACGACCAACCCGTCGTCTTCCATACATCCGAAAGCGTTTTCTCCGGCGCGATTTCGGCTGCCGAGCTTTTCCAGCAAACGGCACAGGCCGCCGGTATTCCCTTCCAGATCAAGCGCGAACCGGCGGACGGCTACTGGACCTCGGTCTGGAACGAGATGCCTTTCTGCGCGTCCTACTGGGGCGGCCGCTCGACACAGGACCAGATGTACACCACAGCTTACATGTCCGGCGCAAACTGGAACGACACCCGCTTTTCCAACCCCAAATTCGACCGGATGCTGCTGGAAGCGCGGGCGCAACCCGATCCGGAGCTGCGCAAGGAGCTCTATTTTGAGATGGGAAGCATCGTCCGGGACGAGGGCGGCGCGCTGATCCCGCTGTTCAACGACTTTATCGATGCCATCGGGCCAAGGGTCGCCGGCTGGGCGCCTGATCCGGCGCAATCGATGATGGGCGGCTATGCGCTTGCCAAATGCTGGGTCGCGGAATAGCAACCGCGCTCAAAAACATGGCCCGGATCTGCCCCGGGCCATGTCCGGCTCAATACCCGCCAGCACTCAAAAGTGCGCGCCAGTCGGTGCTCCGCGCAGGGCCGGAAGATTCGCGCTCGACGACCTCGGCGACCAGCCCGAGCCGCGTCGGCGACTGGGGAATTTCCGTCGAACCATTCAACCGGTTTGCCAGCAGGCGTATCGCTTCGATACCCATTTTCCGGTTCGGCATGTCAATCGTCGTCAGCGTTGGCGAAACCTGTGTTGCCAGCGGATAGTTCCCGTGTCCCACAATCGTGCAGTCCTGCGGCACGGATATGCCGATGCGCGTGATTTCTGAGAGGGCCGTGGCGGCAACGCCGTCGCTGCCGCAAAAAATCGCCGTCGGTTCAAACCCGCTGTCGACGAGCTTGCGCAAGCCCGGCAACAGACCGGCCCCCTTGTAGTCATCGGGCAGCGTCATTTCGCGGATATCGGCGTCGGGCTCATCCCGCAGCGCCACTCGCAGCCCCTGCAAGCGCGCCTCCCGCCCCGGAAATCCGGCCTGTCCGTAAAGATAGAGCACCTTGCGATGGCCCTCAGCCAACAGGAATTCTCCGATGGCGCTGCCGGATTCCGCGTCGGTCGTCGTGACCTGGTCAACCTTTGCCAGAGGACGAACATCATGGCCGACCACAACAACCCGTGTGCCCGAGGCGATCACGGCATCCATCACAGCGCGCCGGACCGGACCGATCAGGAGAAAGGCAATCGCCCCCTGCCCCATGCGGGCGATCTCGGCGGTATCCTCAGACATGAGGAAATCGATATCGAGATTCTCGCGGACAGCCTGCATTTCCATGCCGTGGCGCACATCGAGCCACAGCTCACGGTTCGCCTCGGCCTCGCTGCGCATGATGGCCAGCACACGGCCACCGGAGCGCATGCGATAGCCGGCACGCTCGGCCGCTTCGATGATCAGGGCGCGGGTCTTGTCGCTGACGCCGGGCTTGTTGTTCAGAGCCCGGGATACGGCAAACTTGGAGACACCCAGTTGCTCGGCAAGCATCTGAACCGTGATTTTCGCCATTTCGGCCTCTTTTCAAAATCGTTTGTTTTTTCGTTAGGTGATCCGGCGAAACCTGTCAAACCAAACGATAGAACCTGTCATCGCAAGCGGCCAGGTCATCATTTCCAACGGCACTCGACCATCTCGAGCCTTTCGATCGGCGGCAATCGCAATTCGACCCTTCCATCATGAACGGGACGCTCGAATGTCTGCCCGCCGATCACCGTGCGCACCGTTACGGTCCGGCATTCCGGCGGCACGGCAAGCGACACAAGCTGTTCGGGCAAGGCAATCGTTTCGCGCACAGGCCCCTTCATCATCATCGGGTTTGTCAGGTTCAGCAATGAAAGTGCAAGACCACCGTCGAAGCGGCGCAATCCGAGATCGACCACGCCGCTGCCCTCCACGATCACCGAAGGCGCGCGCGCAAGGCACCACCGCACGGCGTTGGCGATCAGGCGGGCGTGATCGAGGGCCAGCACATTCCAGAAAACCTCGCCGATATTCCACGGAAAATAAACCGTGCGGCCGCCGCCCTCGCTTTCACGCGCGATCATCGCGGGGTCGCTCGGGGCTTGCCGGGCATAGACTTCCTCCATCGGCAAATCGGGAAAATCCGGTATGTGGCGCAGCGGCACGATTGCATCGCCCGCCGCCTCGACCCGGATCTGCCGCGTGCCGCCAATCATCCGCCCGGCACCGGCATAGCCATCGATCAGTTCATGCGCACCATCCAGCGCCAGATAGGTATTGCGCGACATCTGCCGCACATGTTCGCGCAATTTCACGCCGAATGTATCAGCCAGCCCGAAATCGGGGCGCAATTCCCCCTGCTCGTCCCTGAGCGAGGTTTCATATGCGCCGACGACACTGCCGCCGCGTTCGACATAACGGCGGATCATCCCGCACTGGCGATCGGTCAGAAACGCCGCATTCGCCAGAACCACCACCCTGAACTGATCCAGCGCTTCATCCGTCATCGTCTCGTCGCACAGCATCTCGAAGGGGATCCGGGCTTCAACCAGAGCCTGATAGAACCCCATTTCGTGGTGTTCGGCCAGGTAACGCTCTTCCGGCGCCCAATGGCGAAGCATCATCGATGGATCGACAAGCGCGACGTCTGCGGCCGGCACACTTTTGCGCAGCACCGGCTCCATACGGGCATGCAGCCCGAAGGCATCCTCCACCGGCGCAATCCAGCGGCGGTCGGAAACGACGCCGTTGAACTTGGTAAACCAGGCGCGCAGCCCCTGGGTGCTGCCGGAATTGATCCAGAGCTGGATTTCCTCGGGCGTGTTCACCGAGTCCTTCCAGCGAAACTCGTCTTCCGGTCCGACCGAGGAAATCAGCGCCACCGGACGATCCGGAAAATTGGCCCGCAACCGCTTGCCGTCCCGCCCGGCCGACCATGCCGGCTCGACACCCCGCCGGCCCTGATGGTCGATGACAAAGAAAGGGCAGAAGCGGCGAATGACGGAAAGATCGAATTCCATCAGCGAGCTTCCCTCCATGTTCGGTATGAAGCTCGCATGCGGGCGCTCGTTTTTCACCGCCTTGTCCCACAGCGCAATCAGTTCGGTCAGCACACCCTTGCGCCACTCCAGCCATTTTCGCCATGCCGGGTCGGCGGCATCCTGTGCGCGCGGAAGGTCCAGCCCGGAAAAATCGCGGAACCGGCGCGCGCTGTCCTCGCTGTAATCAACGCCATGCCCCTGCCAGCGATTGGCAAATACGGCATCCACGTCATAGTCGCGCACGATCTCGCGGATGATCTCGGGCATCTGCTCGAAGGCATAGCTGCCGAAGGGATTGACGACCATGGCATCGGCGTAGGCCCAGTGTTCGAAAAGACTGCCGTCGGCACGACGCTGCACCCAATCGGGCCGCCTTTCAGCAATCGACTTGCGGATGGCATGGGGATCGACACGCGCCATGACGTGCATGTCCAGACGGCGCGCGCCGTCGACAAGCGCACCGAAGATATCCCGATCCTCAAGGCGGTTGCTGATGTAGTGATCGGGCACTTTGCTCGGATAAAAGGCCATGTAGCCGCCAGCACTCAGGCAGACAGCGTTGGACCCGGTGCGACGGAAAATATCGATCCAGAACGCCGGATCGAAGTGATCGGGGTCGTTTTCGACAAAGGTCAATTGTGTCCAGCGGGTCGCAGTCTGAAACCAGTCGGCGGAACGAAGATGGCTGGCGGCGGGCGTTTGGCTCATTTTCAGGGCTCCGGGTACGGGGGCATTCGGTCATGCGGCGCGCCGTGAAACGGATCACTTCACGGCGCGCGGTTGACACTTTCATATTTTTTACTAACCTTAGCCAAACTTTTAGTCAAACAAATGCTCATCGTGCCGGATCGGAGATTTTCCTCCATGGCCGCTGCGCTCCATGCCGATCAGGCGAGCGCGCGAAATTTTTTCATCAGGGGGCGAAAATGGACACGCCAGTCACCCGAGACAGACGGCAGACTCGTCATGCCGGAATGCAGGAACAGCGCGGCGGGCTGCGTCATGACAGCCCGTTCAGGAGGGTATCGGAAGTCAGATGAATACAAGTCTCTTATATCAGGCCTTCAGGCGTATCCTCCTCAGCCTGCTGCTCATGCTTGCCGCATCCGTGCTGATCTTCGCCGGGACACAGCTTCTTCCCGGTGACGTGGCCCAGAGTATTCTGGGGCAAGGCGCCACGCCGGCGGCGCTGGCCAATCTGCGCACGGAGCTGGGGCTGAACGAACCCGCCGTCGCACGTTATTTCCATTGGCTGACCGGCATGCTGCACGGTGATCTGGGCCACGCCCTGACCAATGGTCAGGATATCGCGGACGCCCTTGGCCACCGGCTGAAAAATACGCTGTTTCTGGCCGGCACTGCTGCGATCATTGCCGTTCCACTGGCCCTCTTTCTTGGCCTTCTGTCCGTTCTTTACGTGGGCAGATGGCCGGACAAGCTGATTTCGGGCCTGACGCTGGCCACCATTTCGGTTCCGGAATTCCTGCTGGGCTACATCGCCATGTTCCTGCTCGCGGTTCGTTTTCAGCTGTTTCCGTCCGTCTCGACCGTCTATGACAGCATGAGCCTGATTGATAAGCTGCACACCATAGCGCTGCCCGTGCTTGTCATGGTGCTGGTCGTGCTCGGCCACATGATGCGCATGACCCGGGCGGCGATCCTCAACGTGTTGCAGTCGGCCTATATCGAAACAGCGGAGCTGAAGGGCCTGCGCCACTTCACAATTATCGCCCGTCACGCCCTGCCCAACGCCATTGCCCCGATCGCCAATGTCGTCATGCTCAACCTGGCCTATCTCGTCGTCGGGGTCGTGGTCGTCGAGGTGGTCTTTGTCTATCCCGGCCTCGGCCAGTATCTCGTCGACCACGTTTCGAAACGCGATGTTCCTGTGGTGCAGGCCTGTGGCCTGATCTTCGCGGCCGTCTACATCGGGCTCAACATGGTGACCGATGTCATCGCCCTTTTCGCCAATCCAAGGCTGAGGCACCCGAAATGAGCAAGGTTCCGTTTTCCGCCCTTCTGGGAATAATCGTCACCATTCTGTTCTTCGCAGCCGCGATCTTCGCGCCGCTGCTTTCGCCATACGGCATGGCCGAAGTCGTCGGCTCTGTCTGGGAGCCGGCGTCTGCGGCCCACTGGCTGGGCACGGATTCGATCGGTCGCGACATGCTCTCGCGCATGATCTGGGGTGGTCGCTTCACCATCTTCATCGCCGCCTCCGCCACGCTCCTCGCCTTCGTCACCGGCAGCCTGACGGGCTTCCTCGCCGCCGTGGCGGGCGGCTGGGTCGATCAGGCGCTGTCGCGGCTCGTCGACCTGCTGATGAGCGTGCCGTCTCTCATTCTGGCGCTCGTCATTCTCTCGGTCATGCCCACCACATTGCCGGTGCTCATCGTGGTCATGGGGCTGATCGAATCGACCCGTGTCTTTCGCCTCGCGCGCTCCGTTGCCGCCGATATCGTCGTCATGGACTATGTCGAGGCTGCACGGTTGCGCGGCGAAGGCAGCGTCTGGATCATCTTCCGCGAGATCCTCCCCAATGCCTTAAGCCCGCTGGTTGCGGAGGCCGGCCTGCGCTTCATCTTCATGGTTCTGTTCATTTCCACGCTGTCGTTTCTCGGCCTTGGCGTGCAGCCGCCGCTGGCGGACTGGGGCGGCATTGTGAAGGAAAACCGCGACGGGCTTGTCTATGGCATCACGGCAGCCCTGACGCCGGCCATTGCCATTGCCGCGCTCGCCATCTCGGTCAACCTCGTCGCCGACTGGATTCTGGACCGCACGACAAGCCTGAAAGGAGGCCGGGGATGAACCAGCCCGTTCTTGAAATCAACAATCTGAAGATCGAGGCGACCAGTTACCCGCCGAGCGAAAAGCCCCGTGATGTTGTCCTCGTCGACGATATTTCCCTGATGCTGGAAAAAGGCAGGGTCATGGGGCTCATCGGCGAATCGGGAGCCGGAAAATCGACCGTCGGCCTTTCCGCCATGGCCTATGGTCGCGGCGGTATTCGCATCGCCTCGGGAGAAGTGAAGCTCAACGGCGTTGATATTCTGAAGGCCGGCCATGCGATGCAGCGCCGGCTGCGCGGCAAAACCGTCACCTATGTCTCCCAGTCCGCGGCCGCGAGTTTCAACCCCTCCCGCAAACTCATCGATCAGGTCGTCGAAACATCCGTCAAATCGGGAACCCCGCGGCGCAGTGCCGAAAGAGACGCCATCGCCCTGTTTGAAAAACTGGGCCTGCCCGAACCGGAAAAAATCGGCAATCGCTACCCGCATCAGGTTTCTGGCGGCCAGCTTCAGCGCGCCATGACCGCGATGGCGCTGTGCCCGCGCCCTGAGCTGGTGATCTTCGACGAGCCGACGACGGCGCTGGACGTCACGACCCAGATCGGTGTTCTGGCGGCCATCAAGGAGGTGATCCGCGACACCCATGTCGCGGCACTCTACATCACGCATGACCTTGCGGTCGTCTCGCAGGTGGCCGACAGCATCATGGTGCTGCGACACGGCAAAATGGTCGAACATGGTGACACAACCCAGATCATCGGATCACCGCAACGGCAATATACAAAAGACCTCATCTCGATCCGGCAGGTTCAGCATGCCGTCACGCCCTCCAGGGGGGCGCCGCTGTTGCGCGTCAGCAATCTCGCCGCGCGTTACAGGGGGCAGGAAACCGACACCCTGAAGGACATCAATCTGGAGATGACGCCCGGCCAGACCCTGGCCGTGGTCGGTGAAAGCGGGTCGGGAAAGTCGACGCTGGCCCGCGCCATCACCGGCATGCTGCCGCCCCGACGCGGCGATATCACATTCGATGAGCGTGCGCTGTCACCCAGGATCGGGCAACGCAGCCGTGACGATCTACGCGAATTGCAGATGATCTACCAGAGTGCCGACACGGCCATGAACCCGCGTCAGACTGTCGGTGCCATCATCGGCAGGCCGCTCGAATTCTACCATGGCCTCAAGGGCGCTGAAAAACGCAGGCGGGTCGAGGCGCTGCTCGATGAAACCGAGCTTAGCCGCGGTTTCGCCGATCGCTATCCGGCCGAGCTTTCGGGCGGCCAGAAACAACGTGTCTGCATCGCCCGCGCACTGGCGGCCAAACCGCGCCTCATCCTTTGCGACGAGGTCACGTCGGCGCTCGACCCGCTTGTGGCCGATGGCATTCTCAAACTGCTTCTCGACCTGCAGAAAGAGGAAGGCGTGGCCTATCTGTTCATCACCCACGACCTTGCCGTTGTGCGCGCCATCGCCGACAAGATTGCCGTGATGCGCCATGGCGAGATCATACGTTACGGCATGCGTGACGAGGTTCTTTCTCCCCCCTTTGACGACTATACCGACCTTCTGCTCGCCTCCATCCCGGAAATGCGCCCCGGATGGCTCGAAGACGTCACACAACATCATCCCGTGCGCGAAGGTGAAGGGTGACGGGTGACGGGTGACGGGTGACGGGTGACGGGTTCGGAAAACCGAATATTTGGACTCGTCAATCGACACTCAAGGAAGCCCTATTTTGTTGGCCTTCTTTCACAAGCGCACTTGTTTGTTTCATGGTTGGCAACCTCCCCGGTTTTCAGGACCCTCTTCACCTTCAGCCCAGTGGATTGGGCGCGGCGAAATGGCAGGCCACTTCGGACCCGCCGTTCTTATGGGCCAGGGCCGGACGCGTGGTCCGACAAATATCCTGCGCGATCGGGCAGCGGGGATGGAAGCTACAACCCGACGGCACCTTGACCGGGCTTGGCACATCGCCACCCAGCACGATCCGTTTGCGCCGCCGCGTCGGCGAGGCCTCGGGCACCGCGGAGAGCAGCGCTTGCGTGTAGGGATGCTGCGGCGCGGTGTAGATCTGATCCTTGCTGCCGATCTCGACGATCCGGCCCAGATACATCACCGCCACCCGGTCGGCGATGTGACGCACCACAGCCAGATCATGAGCGATGAAGAGCATTGCAAAGCCGCTGTCTTCCTGCAGATCCTGCAGTAGATTGATGATCTGCGCCTGTACGGAGACATCAAGCGCGGAGACGGGCTCATCCGCGATGATCACCCGCGGCGAGACCGAGATTGCCCGGGCGATGCAGATGCGCTGACGCTGCCCCCCCGAAAAGTGCCGGGGCTTGCGGTCCATAACCGCGGTGGGCAGGCCGACCTGTGTCAACAGCTCCGCCACCCGCTCGCGGCGGGCGCGGGCCGTAGCTTCGGTTCCGAACGATTCCATTGGCTCCGAAATGATGCGGGCGATCGTACGGCGTGGCGACAGCGACCCGAAAGGATCCTGGAATACCATCTGCGCATGGCGGCGAAACTGCCGCATCTCGCCCCCCGAAAGAGACGAGACATCGGTTCCGTCGATGCTCACCTCACCCTCGGTGGGCTCAATCAGCCGCAGCAACAGACGGCCCAGCGTGGACTTGCCGCAACCGGATTCGCCCACCACTGCCAGCGTCTCACCGGCATTCATGCTGAGGCTTACGTCGTCGACCGCCCGCACGCCTTTGCTGCGTCCGGCCGAGGCGAGGCCGCTGCGGCCCGGAAATGTCTTGCCAAGGCCCTCGGCCTTCAGGACTGTGGTGTTCATGACGTGCCTTCCATGGCCTTGAGTTGCTTCGCCGGCGCGCTTGCCAAATCCTCGGTCGCCCAACAGGCGGCCTGATGGCCATCGCCGCGGATCGTGAGCGCCGGCATCTGCCGTTCGCAAACCGCCATGCGCATTTCACAACGGGGCGCGAAGGGACAGCCAGCCTTGATGGTTCCAGGCGGCGGCACCGATCCGGGGATCTGGTAGAGCCGCTTCTCCTGCCCGTCGAGCGAGGGCACCGCGCGCAGCAGACCCTGCGTATAGGGGTGCTGCGGATCGGAGAACAGCGTCTCGACGCCGGCATTCTCGACCACATGGCCCGAATACATGACGACCACACGGTCACAAACCTCGGCCACCACGCCGAGATCATGCGAGATCAGCAGCACCGCCGTCCCGGTTTCCTCGCGCACGTCACGCAGAAGGTCGAGCACCTGTGCCTGGATCGTGACATCGAGCGCGGTGGTGGGCTCGTCGGCAATGAGCAGACGCGGATTGCAGGCGATGGCGATGGCGATCATCACGCGCTGCCGCATGCCGCCGGAAAACTGGTGCGGATAGGCGCCCAGTCGCGCCTCCGGGTCGGGAATGCCCACGAGGCGCAGGATTTCGAGCACGCGGGCCCGGCGCTCCGCCTTGCTCTTGTTCTGATGGAGCATGATCGCCTCGGATATCTGCGCCTCGATCGTCATCACCGGGTTGAGCGAACTCATCGGTTCCTGAAAGATCATCGAGATGTCGCGCCCGCGCACGTTCGGCATCGCCTTGTCAGGCAGGCTCAGAAGGTCACGTCCGTCGAGCATTATGCGCCCTGAGGCGATCCGTGCGGCGGCGGGCAACAGCCGCATCGTCGCGAGCGAGGTCAACGACTTGCCGGAGCCGGATTCGCCCACGAGCCCGACCGCCTCGCCCTGCCCCACCGTCAGGTCGACTCCGTGCAGGATGCGGATCGGGTTGGTTTTCGGTCCGAACTCGACCGAGAGATCCGAGATATCGAGAAGCGGATCAGTCATGCTTTCACCTCCGGATCCAGCGCGTCGCGAACGGCATCGCCCACCACGGAGATGGCCAGCACAACCACGGTGATTGCCATGCCCCCGGCAAGGATCGGCCAGGAGGTGGCGAACATGTTGCCCAGCCCTTCGCGAATGATATTGCCCCAGGAGGGTTGAGGGGGCTGGGTCCCGATGCCGAGAAAGCTCAGCGTTGCCTCGAGCCGGATGGCCGAGGCCATCCACAGGGTCATCAACACCACGATCGGTGCCGAGATGTTGGGCACCACATGGCGCAGGATGATTACCGGCGTGCGCACACCGGAGGCCACCGCAGCCTCGATATAGGGTTCCTGCCGCACCGCCATGGTCGATGCCCGGGCCACCCGGGCAAAGCCCGGCGTAAAGGCGATGGCCAGCACCGCGACCACGTTCCAGAACCCGCCGCCGAGGGCCGCGGCCACGACGATGGCCAGCAGCAGTTCGGGAAAAGCCATGAACATGTCGATCACGCGGCTGATGACGCGGTCGGCGATACCGCCGTAAAAGCCGGCAATGACGCCGAGGCCGCCGCCTACGACGGCGGCAATGACCGGCGACACGAAGCCGAAAATCAGTGAATTGCGCGACCCGTAGATCAGCCGGGACAGCACATCGCGCCCGAACTGGTCCGTGCCGAGCAGGTGCTTAGCAGAGGGTTGCGCGTTCACGGCAAGGAAGCTCTGCTGCATGGGGTCGTACGGTGCGATCCAGGGGGCCAGAACAGCCACTGCAACGAAGAGGAGGACGACGGCCAGCGCAATGATCGCGCCGGGCCGGCCTGCGAAGATATCCTGCAGCGTTTCCCGGAAACCGGGCGCGTCGCCGAGCGGTATCGTTTCGGTCGTGGAGGTCATTACTGTACTCGCAGACGAGGATCGATAAGGACGTAAACCAGCTCCATCAGCAGGTTCACGATGACGACGAAGGCGGCGAACATGATCACTCCGGCCTGCACGACCGGGTAATCGCGCTCGGTGATCGCGGTGATCAGCAGTCGGCCGAGACCGGGGCGGTTGAACACCATCTCCACCGCGACCGCCCCCGACAGCGTTGACAGCAGCGACAGTCCAAGCCCTGTGGACAACGGCAGCAACGCATTGCGCAGGGCGTGACGGTAGATCACCCGCCGTTCGCGGGCGCCCTTGCTGCGGGCGGTGCGCACGAAATCGCGTCCGAGCATCTCAAGCAGCGATGTCCGTGTAAGCCGGCCGATAAAGGCGATCTTGATCAGGGCGAGCGTTACCGCCGGCAGGACCAGATGGTGCAGCCGGTCGAGAAAGCCCTCTCCCGCTCCGCTGATCGGAAACCAGCCCAACCCCAGCGAAAACACAATAAGCAGCAGCGCCCCGAGATAGAAGTCGGGGATCGCATAGCCCAGCAGCGAGAACAGCCGGAAGCCGTTATCGGGAGCCCGGTTGCGATTGACCGCCGCCATGACACCGGCCGGCACGCCCAAGAGAACGCCGATCAGCACTGCCGCCACAGTCAGTTCGAGCGTATAGCCAAGGTTGGTGAGGATCAGCTCGGAAACCGCGTGTCCCGAAGCCAGAGATGCGCCGAGATCCAGCGTCAGCATGTCGGTGACGAAGGACCAGTACTGCACCGGGAGCGGGTCATTGAGCCCGAACCGTTCGCGGAAGGCGGCAAGCGCCTCGGGCTGTGCCATATCGCCCAGGATCGCAACCGCCGGATCGCCCGGCAGGATGCGCAGGGCGAGGAAGACCAGGGTGAGGACCAGAAAAACGGTGGGCACCGCGTCGAGGACGCGCAGCATGAAATAGCGGGCCATGCAAGGACCTCCTTACGGATGCTCAGTTGCGCACGGCGCGCGCCAACGGCCACCGGGCGTAGCCGCTGCTGACCTCGTAACCGAGCCTTATGGCCGGGTCCCGAATGACTGCGTAGCCGAGATTGACCACGTTGCTGACAGGCATGTCATCCTGCGCCTTCAGCTCGACCTTGCGGCCGATGGCTACATACTCATCGTAATCGGCTGTCTGCGACATGGCAGCGAGCAGATCGTCAACGCCCGGGGTCACGACACCGTAATGGCTGAAATTGTAGCCCCCCGACCCATCAGACTTCACCTCGGAGGAACTCGCGAGATAGCGGCTGAGATAGTCGAGCGGCACCGGCGGCAGGCTCTGCGAATTGAGCGCCAGCGTATTGCCGTCGGTCCGGTTGGCCTGGTGATAGGCCGCGTGGTCCATGATGTTGAGCTGCATGTCGATGCCGGCGGGCCGCATGAGTTCCTGCAGCACCAGCATGATCGATCGATAGTCCTCGCGCTGGCTGATATTGGCCTCGAAACGGATGCCGTTCGGATGTCCCGCATCGGCCAGCATCTGTCGCGCCAGATCGGGATTATACTCGTAACGCAGATCCTCCGGCAGTTCGTCCACGGACCAGCCGGTCGGGTAATGCGCAGGGGAGATCGTCGCCACCGGTTGTCCCAGCGGCGTCAGGGCCTGGGCAAGCTGGTTCTTGTCGATGGCCGTCATCACCGCCTTGCGCACCATCACGTCCTGGAAGAGCGGGAAGTGCATGTTGAAACTCAGGGTGTTGAACGACCCCGGATCGGTGGCGTCGACCACAAGGTCGCTGCGCTGCTGCATGATCTGCGGGATCCAGCCGGGCGCGCGCACCGCCTCGATCATGTCCACCTCGCCCGACATCAGCGACAGGGTGCGCGACGTGGTGTCGGCCACGTAGAGGATCTCGACCCGCGCGGTTCTTGCCGGCGTATCCCAGTAATCATCGAAACGCGACAGGAAGACCCCCTTTTGCACGTCGACCCTGTCGACCTCGTAGGCGCCGGTGCCCACCGGCTCGCGCGCAAAGGTCTCGGCTCCCTTTTCCTCGAATGCCTTTTTCGAGATAATCGGCGAGGTTGGCTGCGATATGGAGGTGGCGAGAAACAGCGGATCCGGCCCCTTCAGGTGGAAGGTAACCTCGTGGGTGCCGCTGGCCTCGACCCGGTCGATATTCTTGTAGGCGAAGGTCGCCACGCCCGCCGTCGCGGCGCGCTCCATCGAAAACACCACGTCCTCGGCGGTCATTTCACCATAGCCCTTGTGGAACTGCACACCCTTGCGCAGGCGGAAAGTCCAGGTCTTCGAGTCCTCCGAAACATCATAGGATTCTGCCAGCTTAGGCTCGTAGTCGTCCTGCGACGTGCTGAATCTGCCGGCAGGCGAATCGACCAGCATGTCGTAGATCTGCACGGCAACCCAATAATCCGCACCCAACGTCATCTGCGACGGATCGAGCGTGCGGCTTGCCGTGGCGGCCACCGCGAAACGGATCGGCCTGTCGCTGCCCTGCGCCCGGATAATGCCCGGCGCGCCGACGACAACAAGGGCGCTGCCCGCAGACATGCGCAGTATCGATCTTCTGGAAAATTTCATGTTTTTCTCCTCCCTGATTGTCGGGGTGTGGTCCTTGACCGATCCCCGTGACTTATGACGGCCCCGCCTCCAATCGGGCTCCGCCTGTCGGTCGCCGTCAGCCTGAATTGACACCTCTTCGTTTTGGGCAACCTTTCACGAAACGGTCTCTCGACCGCAGAATGTGTTCGTACATCGCAGCGTGCGCTGCGCTGGAATCCCTGGCCTGGATTGCGGCGAGAATCCCCTCGTGTTCGAGATTGGCATGATCCGTCGCCGTCGCCTGAAAGCTGCTGCGGAACAGATGAACGTGGATGTGCAGCCGCGTCAGCGTCTCATGAATCACGTCATTGCCGCTGCCGCGCGCGATGAGATCGTGAAACCGGCCATCGAGCTCTGCAAACTCGGCATAGCTTTGCAGATCCTCGGCAGTTCCTGTCCGCATCTCGACATCGAGTTCCATGAGCCGCTCGACATCGTCGGGGGACATGTTCTGCGCCGCCTCGGCGGCGACATGAGGCTCGAGCAACAGGCGCAGGTCGTAGAGCTGACGCAACCGCTTCTCATCGAGCTGCGGCGCAGCGCTGTAGCCGACGAGATGTGTCTTCACCACCAGACCCTGCACTTCGAGCCGTGAGAGCGCTTCGCGCAGCGGGGTCTGGGAAACCCCCAGGTCGCGCGTCAGCGCATCGACGGAAATCCGCGCACCCGGCGCGATCTCGAGCTTCATGATCATCCCGTAAAGCGCTTCATACACCTCGTCGCTCAGCCCCTGCCGGCGGCGTAGACGCCCTGCGGCGGTATGTTTCTGCACTGTCCTCGAGGTCCTCATCAATGTTTTCCAAATGCTGTGCTTGACGAGCCGTTGATAGCACTCTACCAAATCAGTTGCAATCCAATATCGTATAGGATCGGATATAGGAAATGATTATTGACCTGGAAACATTGAGAAAAACCTCTGTTTCTGCACTCTTGAATCTGACTGGACCAGATCATGCAGCGCAACAGATCGACCTGCTCCTCGACGCCGATCTGAGAGGAATCTCGTCGCACGGCGTGCTGCGCCTGCCCCGAATCGCGCAACGGATTCGCAATGGTGTGACCGACCCGTCGCAAACAGGATGCCACAACTGGCGCGGCGAGGGTTTTCTGCAGGTCGACGGCAAACGGGGGCTTGGCCCCGTGGTCGCAAATGCCGCCATTGCCGCACTCGAAGACCGGGTGCGCCGCACCGGCGTCGCCATGGCGGCGATCACCAATTCCAACCACATCGGTATGCTGGGCTATTACTGCGAGGCCGCCGCGCTAAAGGGACTGTCCATGATCGCACTGTCCACCAGTGAAGCACTGGTGCATCCCTGGGGCGGGCGACGGGCGATGATCGGCACCAATCCCGTTGCCATCGGTCTGCCGGTGGGCGGCGGAGAGATCTTCATGATGGACACTGCCACCGGTCTGGTTTCCATGGGGGAGATCCACGATCACGCCAACCGCAGCGTTCCGATCCCCGAGGGCTGGGCGCTGGATGGCGAAGGCCGCCCCACAACCGATGCCGAGGCAGCGAAATCCGGCGCCATCGCGCCGTTTGGCGGTCCCAAGGGTTATGCGCTCGGCCTTGCCTTCGAACTTCTGGTCAGCAGTCTTGCCGACGCAGCCATCGGGCGCGACGTGACCGGCACGCTCGACGACGACACGATCTGCAACAAGGGCGATGTCTTCATCCTTGCCGACGGGCCGGTCGCCGACATGCGTCCGTATCTCGACGCGATTCGCTCCGAGATGCCGGCGGAAGGCTTCGACCGGGTCCTGATACCTGGCGAGCGCGGTCGCGCCAGTCGGAAAACCCGCGCAGCCGCCGGGATCGACCTGCCCGAAACGCTCTGGGGAGACATCAGGAACCTGGCCGGCTGAGGCCGGCCGGCAATTTTCAACGGGAGGACTTCTGAAATGCTGTCGAATCTTAACTTCGGGCTGACGCGGGCGCCAGCCTGCATCATCTTCGGCCCGGGCCAACGCAACGCCGCAGCGCTCCACGCGGCCCGGCTCGGGCGCCGGGCGCTGCTGGTCACCGATGCACGGTTATCGGCGGATCCGGACTTTGCCGTTCTGCGCGATGCCCTTTCTGGCGCCGGTCTGGAAACGGCCACCTTCGACGGGGTGGAGGCGGAACTGCCGGTGGCCTGCATCGAGGCTGGCGCCCGTGCGGGCCGCGATCACGAAGCCGACATTGTGCTGGCCATCGGCGGCGGCAGTTGCCTCGACGCGGCCAAGGTTATCGCCTTGCTGCTAAGCCATGGCGGCCGACCGCAGGATTACTACGGCGAGAACAAGGTCCCCGGCCCGATACTGCCGCTGATCGCACTGCCGACAACCGCCGGCACCGGGTCCGAAGTGACGCCGGTCGCGGTTCTGGCCGACCCCGAACGCGCTATGAAGATCGGCGTTGCCAGCCCATACCTGATCCCTACCGTATCAATCTGCGACCCGGAACTGACGTTGAGCTGCCCGCCGGGCCTCACGGCGGTCTCGGGCGCAGATGCGCTGACCCACGCCATCGAGGCCTTCACCACCCTGCACCGCGATGCCAATCCGAACCTTTCGACCGATCATGTCTTCACCGGCAAGAATGCCATGTCCGACCTCTTCGCGCTGGAAGCCATCCGGCTGATCGCCGGGAGCCTCGAGCAGGCGGTGCGCGCGGGCAACGATCTGGAAGCCCGCGCCGCCATGTCCCGCGGCGCCCTTCTGGCCGGGCTTGCTTTCGGCGTCGCCGGCACTGCCGCCGCCCATGCCATCCAGTACCCCGTAGGGGCCCTGACCCACACGCCGCACGGCGCAGGGGTGGCGACACTCATGCCCTATGTCATGGCCTGGAACCACGCTTACTGCGAAGCGGAACTCGCGCAGATCGGCTCGGCCATGGGCCTTGATGCCACTGGCGACACGCACGCCGACGCGCTGGCCTCCATCCGCGAAGTGGCCCGGCTGTTCAAGGCGATCGCCATTCCCGAAACGCTGGCGGAACTGGGGCTGGCCGACAGTCTGCTCGACCAGGTGGCGCGCAATTCCCTCGGCGCGGAACGATTGGTCAAGAACAACCCCCGCCCGCTCGATCTGGACGGCATGTCGCGCATCGTGGCGGCGGCGCAGACCGGAAACCTCGACAACCTGCTTGCCCAGAACGAAACCTCGAACCAGAAGGTGGCCATGCCATGACCATGTCACAGACCTTTCCGTCCATCCTCGGCTTCGACCCCGGCGATATTCCGACCGATCTGTGGATCGGCGGCCGCTGGATCAAGGGCCGGGGCGGCGATCCCATCGTGGTGACCGACCCATCCACCGGACAGGAAATCTCGAGAGTCCAGAACGCCTCGGTCGAGGATGCGCTGGACGCGGTGACCGCCGCGCAGGACGCCCTGCCCGGCTGGTCCGCCACCCCGCCCCGCAAGCGCAGCGAAATCCTGCGCCGCTGCTATGAACTGATGACCGAGCGGGCCGCCATGTTGGCCAGCCTTATCAGCCTCGAGAACGGCAAGTCGCTTGGAGATGCGAAGGGAGAGGTCGCCTATGCGGCGGAATTTTTCCGCTGGTTTGCGGAAGAAGCGGTGCGCCTCAACGGCGAACTCTATAACGCGCCATCGGGCGCCAACCGCATTCTCTTGGGGCACAAGCCCATGGGCGTCTCGGTATTGGTAACGCCGTGGAATTTCCCCGCCGCCATGGCCACGCGCAAGATCGCACCGGCCCTCGCCGCCGGCTGCACCTGCGTGCTGAAACCCGCCACCGAGACCCCCCTGACCGCCTATGCGCTGGCCGAAATCTACGCCGAGGCCGGGGTGCCCGACGGCGTGGTCAACGTGCTGACAACAGGCCGTTCGGGCACCGCCGTCAGCGCCATGCTGCACGATCCGCGCGTCCGCAAGCTGAGCTTCACCGGCTCGACGGAGGTGGGGCGGGTGCTGTTGCGCGAAGCCTCGGACTGTGTGGTGTCTTGCTCCATGGAGCTTGGCGGCAACGCGCCCTTCCTGGTCTTCGAGGACGCCGATCTGGATGCAGCCATCGACGGCGCCATGGTTGCCAAGATGCGCAATGGCGGCGAGGCCTGCACCGCGGCCAACCGTTTCCTCGTGCACAGCGACATCGCCGATGCGTTTGCCGGAGGGCTGGCCAAACGCATGGACGCGCTGAAGATCGACGTCGGTTATGACGCGACCACCGGCTGCGGTCCGCTCATCAACCGCGACGCCATGGACCGCATCGGCGGACTTGTCGAGGACGCAGTCGCGAGGGGCGCGCATTGCCTTGCCGGCGGCAAGCCGCTGGACCGGCCCGGCTTCTACTTCCCGCCCACCGTGCTGGCCAACGTACCCGATGGGGCCGAGATCACCAGCGCCGAAATCTTCGGCCCCGTTGCCGCCATCTCGACTTTCCGCACCGAGGAGGAGGCCATCGCCCGTGCCAACAGCACGGAATACGGCCTGATCTCCTATGTCTACACGCGCGATCTGGCACGCGGCCTGCGTGTCTCCGAAGCGATGGACAGTGGCATGGTCGGGCTCAACCGCGGTGTGGTGTCGGACCCGGCCGCGCCCTTCGGCGGCAGCAAGCAAAGCGGCCTCGGCCGTGAAGGATCGCATCACGGTATCCTGGAATTCTGCGAAGTACAGTACATCGCAGCCGAGTGGTAGGACGACGCAACACGGACAATATCCGCGACCGGTCCCGGTCGCGGCACGGCATAGCGCAGGAGGAGGCGACGCCATGAAAATCAGCAAGGTCGAGGCATTTCAGGTGGAAATGGGCGATGGCACGGGATGGATGCCACGCAGTGCCTTTGTGAAAATTACAGCCGAGGACGGCACCGTCGGCTGGGGTGAGGCATCACCCATGATGGGCGGGCGCCCGGCGCTCGACATCGTGGCCCGCCACATCGCTCCGGCGCTTGTCGGGCAGCAGGTGTTCGAGCGCAACGTGCTGTTGGGCACCCTGTTCCACCGTCTGGTGAAGCTCGGCCCGGAAGGGATCGCAACATCGGCGCTGGCCGCCTGCGACATCGCGCTCTGGGATCTGGCGGGCAAGCTTCTGGGCCAACCTGTCTATACACTCCTGGGCGGTGCCTGGCGCACGGAATTCCCGCTTTATGCTTCCATCGGCGGCAATGCGGCACGCAGCGTCGACGAGGTTGTCCGCGAGGTCGCCCGCCGGGTCGAGGCCGAATCTCCGGCCGCGGTAAAGATCCGCTGGGACGGCGACCGCACCCGGCTCGACGTCGACATAAAGGGCGATATCGCCAAGGCCCGAGCGGTGCGCGAGCTTCTCGGCCCCGACGCGGTGATCGGATTCGATGCGAACAACGGCTACTCCGTGGGCGGCGCCATGCGTGTGGGCCGGGCGCTCGAAGAGCTGGGATATGCCTGGTTCGAGGAGCCTGTGCAACATTACCACGTCGCCGCCATGGGCGAAGTGGCGCAGCGTCTGTCGATCACCGTGTCTGCCGGGGAACAGACCTATACGCTGCAGGCCATTAAAGATCTGATCGGCGCCGGCGTGCGAATGGTCCAGCCCGACATCGTCAAGATGGGCGGCATCACCGGCCTGACAGAGTGCGGCGCCCTGGCCTTTGCCCACGGCGTCGAACTGGTGCCGCATCAGACGCAGCCGGCGGTCGGGCATTTTGCCAACCTGCACGTACTGGCCGCACAGATGAACATGACCCGACCCGTGGAACTGGCCGACATGTGGGAACGCGGGCGCCCAGTATTTCGCAACTCCGCCAGCCCCGTAAACGGCAAACTCGTGCTCGACGACACGCCCGGCCTCGGGATCGAGGTCGACGCGACGGCTTTCGAAGACCGCGCTACTCTGATCGCCCCATGAACCCTCGCCCCTGGACACGCCCAGCGCCTGTCCGGGGCCGTCCCCGGCGCCTCTGCGGTTTCTGGCGATAGCGCCCTGGATGCAGGCCATGCGGCGCGGTTCGAAAACGCGCAGAAAAGGGAGATTGCACCGGAGCGTCTGGAGCACATCGAGATCACAAAATCGGCTGCCGGACAGACGTCAATCCTGTTCGAGAATCTGCGGGCGCGGCGCATTGTTCAGATGCGGAGTGATCTGCGTTTCGATCTCACGCCGCAGGTGGCGGCGGCAATTGGCGGCCAGATTCGAGGGTATATCGGCGAATCTGCCCGGCCGCGTGACGAGGTTGATGCGTCGAACCGGCCCAGGTGGCGGAAGTGCAAACACGTCGATAGTAGCAGGATCGAACAGCGAATCGAGCAGCATGAACGGCGAGACAATGGCAAAGCCCTGACGCTCCTTGAGCGAAACCAGAACTGATGTCGACTGATCGGTCTCAATGCTGCGGCTTGCCGTGATCCCACGTTTCAAGAGATAGTCATCGGCAAGTTTGCGCATTGGCCGGCGGGCATTGGCAAACCGGATCATCGGCAGCCGGCTGGCAAGGTCTTCGAGGTCGACTTTGTTTCTGTTCTGGACAGATCCCTTGGGTGCCAGCAGCACCAGTGGCTCATCGACCAGCGGATAGACATCATACTCGGCAGGGTCGAACGTGTAGGCCGTGATCATGACGTCAACGGTTCCGTTGTGCAGTTCCTCGATATGATTGTAGTTGACCGAAGCACGGATCTGGATCTGCTCCACCAACGGTTCCAGTGTCTGGACCAGAGTGCTCATGAGGTTCTTGCCGAGCGTGTCGAGAATGCCGACCGAGATCACCGGATAGCTGATATTGGCGAATGTATGCATGGCGCGTTCGCATTCGCGCAACTCATCGATGACGCGGCGGGCATGAAAACGCAGGCTGCGCCCCGCAGGCGTCAACTGGAGATGCCGGCCATGCCGTTCAAGCAACGAAAGCGACAGCATGTTTTCGAGCCTGGCGATCTGCTGGGAGATTGCGCCTTGCGACAGGCCAAGGCGTTTGGCGGCCGCCGTCATGCTGCCGCTATCGCAGACGGCCAGATAGGTTTCCAGGAGACGGGAATCGAGATTGCCCGTGGGATCCGACATAGCGTCATGTGCCTTTCGATGCGCATATTGAGCACTGCCATCAAAGCGCGTTTTGCTGCGTTGCACAATCACCTGTCGGTCAAACCGGGCCACCGGCCATCGCTCGCAAGGCCGGTGGCGACGTTTGTCAGCCGAAATTCTCGATGATCCAGCCTCCATGGGCGAAGAGGCCGGCATCCTCGTTCACCTTGCCGATCAACTGCAATCCGAGGGGCAGGCCCTCATCCTCAAGCAGAGGCAGGGAAAGGGCGGGAACGCCGAGGACCGAAGCAGGAATATTGAAACCGGGATCGCCGGTGCTGTCCAGGCCCTTCGGTGCCGCGCCGGTTGCAGCCAGTGTGACAACAGCGTCGGCATTTTCGATCATGGCCGCATAACGTTCGCGCAGGGCGCTTCGGGTTTCAAGCGCTGCCTTGTAATCATCAAGCGTCAGCGATTTGTTGCGTTCGATACGTTCAAGAGCGAGAGGATGCAGTTTGCCGGAATCGATCCTGGCGTAACCGTTGAGAGGCCAGCGGCCTTCCCAACCGAGTATCACGTCGGAGAGCTTGGCGATGTCCTTGATCGCCGCATCCATGGCAGTGATACGATCGTTTTCCTTGCCCGTAATGATTTCGCAGCCTTCGGCCTTGAGCTTTGCACAGGCCGCTTCGAATGCGGCTCTGGCACCGGGCGTGGCGCGCTCCCAGCCATCCGTCTCCAGGAACAGCAGCGTTTTCGGCTGGCGCGCTGCCGCAAGCTCCGCCGGCCCGGTGACACCGCTATAGCCGGGATCGCCGCCGGTGCGCTCCACAAGTGCTTTCGCCGTTGCCCAGATGTCTTCAAGCGCCGCTCCGATCAACCCGGTGCAGCTATGGCTCAGGTAGTCATAAGAGCCGCCGCGGTTGAAGCCGCCAATGCTCGGCTTGTAGCCGATGACGCCGCAATAGCTCGAAGGTCTCAGCGTCGAGCCGACCACCTGGGTTCCAAGCGCCAGCGGAACGAATCCGGCACCGACGGCAGCGCAGGAGCCCGAACTCGATCCACCCGGCGTGCGCGTTGGATCATGGGGATTGGTCGTGTCGGCAAATTGCGGGCGCGAGGCAAACTCGGTCGTCGTCGTCTTGCCGAGGATGAGCGCTCCGGCTTCACGAAGCGCCTGAACCGAAGCGCAGTCGCGGCGGGTCTCGAAGCCTTCCCAGAGCGGAGATCCCTGCCCTGTCGGCATGTCCGCCGTTTCGAGAATATCCTTGATGCCGAAGGGCATGCCGTCAATCGGCGAGAGCGGCGCACCTGCCCTCCAGCGGGCCTGCGATGCCGCCGCCTCCTTGCGGGCACGTTCGACCGCCATGGCCTTGAAGGCCTTTACCGCCGGTTCGCGCGCCTCGATCGTCGCGAGATACTCTTCCAGTACGGCGACGGGCGAACTGCTACCGGCCCTGAAGGCTTCCGCCTTCGAGATATATGACGCGACCTCTTTCATGTTTTCTTCCTTTGCTTCAGTTCAGGCCCGCTTGCGGGCATAGGATGTTTCTTCGATGGGTTTGCGGATGACCGGTTCGTTGATCGGCGATGCGTTGCGGCCGATCATGAGAAGTGCAATTCCTGCCAGGGTCATCAGAAGGCTGTTGGCGACAATCCCTCCGAGCGGACCGATACCTCCGGCATCGGCAAGTGTTCCGACCACGATCGGACCTGTGACAAAGCCGGCATCACCCCAGGTTCGCAACAGGCCCATCGCCGGCCCGTAGCTTTGCGACGGTGCGATATCGGCAGCATAGGAGACGATGGAAGGGGCGTTGATCCCGCCACCGATACCAAGGATCACCATGCCCGCCCAAAGCCAGGCGGGACTCGGACCAAACCCCACCATCAGCAGGCTTGTCGCAATGATGAGCGCGGAAATAATGGTCAGCGGGCGTGCGCCGAACCTGTCAACCATGCTGCCCGTGATCGGCAAAACCAGGAAATTCGAAAGCGACTGGACCGTCAGCAGAAGGCCAATCATTCCGATATTCATGTCGTATCGCGTCGCGGCGATCAGTGGAACAAGCGTCCACTGCGATGCGGTTCGGGTAAAGAATATACCAAAGCTGACAAGGCCGATGAAAAAGAAAGTCCGGTCCATGAAAAGCTTCCGGTTTACGCCGGCCCTGCGTTGCCGTTCGCCGGACTGGCCGGCATTTTCCATCGCGACATCTTTGGGTTCGACCAGAAAAAAGGCAAGAATTGCGGCGGCGGTACAGACAACGGCATAGGCCCAGAAAGGAGCCGAGAGGCCGAAATGACTGGCCAGCATGCCGCCCACCATCGGGCCGATACCCGTGCCGACGAGAATGGCGCTCTGGTAGAGCGCCATGGTGCGTCCGCGTTCTTCGGGAGCCGCGATCTGGGCCATCATGGCCTGCGCAATGGTCATGTAGATGCCGGAGCCGATCCCTTGAACGAAACGGCTCACCACCAGCATTGTCAGCGTTTGGGCCAGGGCCGCGCCGATAGCACCGATCACGAGAATGATCGTACCGGCAATCAGCAATGCACGCTTGCCACACCATTGCGACATGAGACCGGCCGGCAGGTTGATGATCAGCCTTCCAACGCCGAAAAGGGTAATGATCATGCCGGCAAGGGTAGCTGAAGCCGAGAAGGTGTTGGCGTAAACCGAAAGGATCGGCGCGACAAGGCCGACGCCCGACATGACGAAGACACTCATTGCGCAGACGATAATGAGTTGCGGATTCCTGGCAAAGGGATCGAAATAACGGGAAAGCAGTCGCATGCAGTCAGGCCTTGAAAACGGGTGTTGCTGCGCGCCGGGATGGGGCGAAAGAACAATGGGACATGGGAATGATACTGACTTGAGGCCGGACGGTTTGCGGCGGGCAATGGTATCTGGTCGCCGGAAGGCCGGCGACCGTTTGAAGGCTTTCCCGGCGTTTATTCCGCCGGGGTCAGATCCGGTGCCTTGACGGCTGCGCCCTTCGGCAGATCGAACTGCCCCTTCTCGATGGTGTCGAAGAAGGCTAGAACCTCGGCCGTTTTGACGACATCGGCATATTTTGCGTTCATGTCGCACAGGTTGATGGCATGGCTGGCCTGGCTGCGGTCGAAGCAACCTTCCTCGGCAAGAGCAACACGATAATTCAGGCTGAAGGCATCGAGAACGGTTGCGCGCACACAACCGGATGTGGTCGTGCCGGTAACGATGACACTGTCGCATCCCAGAAGCGTCAGATAGGAGGCAAGATTGGTGCCGAAGAAGCCGGAAGGCTTCTGCTTGTAAACGACAATATCCTGGGGCGCCGGGGCGATCTCAGAAACGATTTCGTTGCCGTCGAGATTGGTTTCGACGGGCTTTTTCGTGTCTTCCGCCGAGCGGCCGTTCTTCCACGACCAGGAGCCGCTATCCCAGTTGTCGTCGCGTCTCACACCGGTGGTATAGATCACCGGAATGCCACGGTCGTGCGCTTTTCCGATCAGGGATTTGAGATAGGGCATGGCTTCCCAGGCATCTTCCCCGCACGAATTGCGCCATTTCCTGATTGCCTCGAGGATCGGCTCGGGGGCCTCGCTGCAGAAGGCCCAGTTGACGTCGACCACAAGCAGGGCCGGCCGTTTTCCGAAGCCGCCGCGTGCACCATATCCGGAGGCGGCAAAGACGTCCTTGTCCCGTTCTGTCAGGAACCTGTCCCAGATTTTCTCGCTCATATGCCTGTCTTTCTCAAAGGTGGTTTCGGTTTTCGGGCGCGCGCAGAACAGCTCCGGTGCCTGAGGAGGACCGGCTGAAACGCACTGAATGTCCTGAAGTCAGTCTGTGGCGGGGCTGCATGTCCCGCGCGCGCTGGTGATCAGTTCTGGAGATCTTCCCAGAAGCTCAGATCGATGATGTCTTCATAGGGCACGTCCTGCTTGAGGATATCCGCCCCCATGACCACGGCCTTGCCGGTCTCCCAGGCTTGGGGCGCGATGTCGCCGTCGGCACTCCACAGGTCATCGGCAAAAGCGCGGTCCAGCGTGGATTTCAGCGCTTCGGGGTCCATGGTCGGAAACTCGATTGCCGCGATTTCGGCCGCCTGTTCCGGATTATCGTGGGTAAAGTCCAGCCCACGCGAGATCGCCCGCACGAAACGTTCCACCAGTTCGGGATCGTTCTCGATCGATTCCTGACGGATGTTGAGGGTTGAATAGGTGTATGGGCCGAGCTCCCTGGGTACATTGTAGAAAGGTTCTTTCCAAAGACCTTCCTCGATACCGGCCGTCAGCATCGGTTCCGTCAGGACGCCGATATCGGCCTGCTTTGTCTTGAGGGCAGCCATGATGCCGGCTGTCGCGAGTTCGCGCATGACCACATCCGATTGCGGGTCGAGTTCATTCGTTGCCAGAATGTAGCGGGTAATCGAGTTGGGCGTGCCGCCATAGGCGCCAGTGGCAATGGTCTTGCCCTTCAGGTAATCGCTCATGCTTTCGCCCTCGGCCGGACCCGGCACATCGGCACGGGCGACCAGATAGACATTGCCGCGATTGACGACATTGACAACGGCGCGAAGCTCGGCGCCCTTGGCTTTGGCGAAGGCGTTGTGTTCCGGCCCGCCGATGAAGGCGAAGGCCTGTTTGGTGAGCACTGCATTGGTATGTGCGCCACCGCCTTCCGATGTCATGATCGTCGGCTCGATGTCTTCCTCGGCAAAGTAACCATTGTGGACCGCAACATACATCGGCAGATAGCCGATGCTGTGGACAGGCTCGGCAATCACCATTTCCTCTGCAACGGCAGCTCCGGAAAGAGCGGATGTCACCAGTGCGACAGCCGCGAATGTGGTTTTGAGAAGCTTCTTCATGTTTGTCTCCGGTTTCGGGAGTTGTTGTGGGTATTCTGCCACGCCGGCATGCCTTCTGTCGGACACGCTTCACCGGCGGGCTTGTTCAGGCGTTTTCCTGCCGTCGGCAGACGGCGCCTAGTGCACCACGCCCTTTCTCAGCCAGCTCTCAAGCCAGGACACGGCGATGTACATGACGATCGAGAGCGCGGAGAGAACGGCGACCGCGACCCATACGAGCGCGATTTCATAGGTCTGGCCGGCGTAAAGGATCGTGCGACCGAGACCGTATTGGGAGGAGATGAATTCGCCAACGATGGAGCCGGTCAGCGCCAGGCCGATATTGACCCTGAGCACCGAGATGATCCACGGAAGGCAGGACGGGACGACGAATTTGGTAAAGACCTGCCAACGGCTGGCGCCGAGCGAATAGAACAACCGTTCGGAATCCCGATCGAGCGTCTTGACCCCGGAATAGGTGGTCAGTGTCGATACGACGACAGTGAGCGCGATGGCGATCGCGACCTTGGAAGCAAGGCCCATGCCGAAAATCAGCACCACCAACGGTGCCAGCGCCAGTTTTGGCAGCGATTCAAAGCAGATGATGTAGGGTTGGGCGATGGCGGCATAATTCTTCGACCACCAGAAGGACAGGCCAATGGCAGATCCAATCAACGTCCCGAAGAAAAAGCCGAGCAGGGTCGAGCGGAAGGTGAAGCTGATGTCGATAAAGGCTGTGCCGCTGGTGAAGAAGGTCTTTGCCGTGGCCCAGATGGCCGAGGGCTGCGACCAGAAGAAGGCATCGACAAAGCCGGTGCGCGCGCCGACCTCCCATAAAGCGATCAGGACGATTACAATACCGACCTGAGCGAGAGCGATGGCCCAGCTTGGCCAAACCCTTGCAACCGGAAGCTTGCGATAGCCGCGTCTGGGCGTGGCGCCGGGCTGAAGTTTCGAAATGGTTTGTGTGATGGCTTGTATCATTCTCGTGGGCCTTTCTGTGCTCACTCGGCGGCTTCGAGGGCGCTGTCCTCGGGTCTGGTATCGAGCAGGTCGAGGCAATGGTGTTTGAGGTCAATGAATGCCGGCTCGACAACGATCGAACGTTTGCGGGGGCGTTCGAGCGGCGTTTCCATGCGTTTGACGACGCGGCCGGGGCGCGTTCCCATGACGCAGATCTCGTCGGAGAGGTAGATGGCCTCGTCGATATCGTGAGTGACGAAAAGCACGGTTTTGTTGAAGTCCGACCAGATCTGCAACAGCCATTCCTGCATTTGCCGCTTGGTCTGCGCATCAAGCGCGCCAAAGGGTTCGTCAAGCAGCACGACGTCATTGTCGAGCAGCAGGGTACGCAGCAGCGCAGCGCGCTGGCGCATGCCGCCCGAAAGCGAATTCGGATACTGGTTTTCGAAGCCACCGAGCCCATAGCGCGCAAGATAGGGATGGGCACGTTCGCGGGCTTCGCGGATCGGCATCCCCTGGATTTCCATGCCAAGCGCCACATTGTCGAGCACCGTGCGCCAAGGCAAAAGCAGGTCCTTCTGCAGCATATAACCGACACGGCCAATCTGGCCGGTCGCATCTTCGCCGTCGATCAGCACCCGCCCCGTTGTGGGCGGCTGAAGTCCGGCGACAATGTTGAATATTGTACTCTTGCCGCAACCGGACGGCCCGATGAGACTGATGAAACGACCGGCAGAAACATCGAGGTTCACTGGCGCCAAAGCCTGAAACGGGCCGTCCTTGGTCTCGAAGACCATCGATAGATTTTCCAAACTCAGTTTAACATTGGGGTACATTTCAATCTCCGTGAACGGATGCGGCCTAACCGAATTATCAGCCTTGCTATTTGCGAAACAATCTGCTGCCACCAACCTTGCAAGTCCTGTGCCAAACTAAAATTTACTTTATTTTCATATACTTAATAGATTAACCGTGTATCGCAGCACATCATGATCGCGACGACGGTCACCAAGCCGGAAGGATGGGGCGGCAGAAGGCTGATCTTTTTTGAGGGGTGACTATCGTCTAAGCATAGGTACCGGCAGGAGGTGCCGACGATTTGCACGTGTTTGCAACACGTTAGAATATGAAATTAGCTGCGCTAATGGCTATTTTTTATGCTTGCCGAAAAATTAGACGGCGCCATAGGCAGATGATTGCGGAAGGCGTTGTCACACGGCGCCGCGCCTTCCGCAATTTTTCATCCTGCCTTTATCTCGACGATCGCGTCGACTTCCACCAATGCATTGGCAGGCAGGCTTGAAACGCAGACGGCCGTGCGGGCATGGCGACCGCTTTCACCAAAGAGATTGATGAACAGCTCCGATGCCCCATCGGCAATTTTCGGGCCATCCGGAAAGCCGGAAGGTGCTGAAACAAAGGCGCCGAGACGCAGGACGGATACGACATTATCGAGGGAACCGGCAGCCTGTCTGATGTTGAACAGCAGGTTGAGGGCGCACATTTCGGCAGCCTTCTTGGCCTCCGTGAGATCGTAACCGTCTTTCACCGGACCGAAAAACTGCGGCACGCCATTCCATTCGCAGATTTGTCCGGCAAGAAAGAGCAAACTGCCGCTTTGCTTGTACGGCAGAAAATTGGCCCGAGACGGAGACGACGATGGCAGTTCGAGGCCAATTGACTGCAGCTTGTGTTCAATTCCGGAAACTTCCACATTGTTCTCCTTGTATCAGCGAATCTCATGATCAAAAGCGATCGCGCTGAAACGAGCAAGAAGCGTGCCGACATTTGCGGCAAAGGCAGAGATAAAGAAGAGCGAGCTTGAGGGGGACTGCTGACCTGCTCCTCAAGGGAGGCGCAACCGGCAGGATCAAGTGACGATCTTGTAATCACTGTCCGCCTTTCAGGTACGATTTGTGCCAACAGAAGGCGCCGAAAGATATCCGGGTCTGGTTGCTTTTCAGGATCGCATTCCTTTTTCGGTTCCAGCGCAATGTTACCGGCCTGACAGGTCCTTGAGGGTTCGTATCAGGGCGGCGTGATCGAGGTCGCCTTCGCCGCGTCCGACCGCCGCGTTCATGAGGTGTTGCACCGTAGCGGTGTTGGGCAATGCCAGGTCCAGCGCCCGGGCCGCGTCGACGGCCAGAGACATGTCCTTGCGGTGGAGGCCAATTCGGAAACCGGGCTCGAACGCCTTGTCGATCATCCGCTTGCCGTGGACATTCAGAATGGTGCTGTCGGCAAAGCCGCCCATCAGGGCCTCGCGCACCATTGCGGGATCGGCGCCGGCGGCCTCGGCGAGGGTCAGCGCCTCGGCGACCGCCTGGATCGTGAGACCGACGATGATCTGGTTGCAGACCTTTGCGGTCTGCCCTGCCCCGACGCCGCCGACGAGGGTGATGCGTTTCCCCATTGTATCGAGGAGAGGTTTTGCCATGGCGAAGGCCTCGTCCGAACCGCCGCACATGATCGTCAGGGCAGCATTCTCGGCCCCCGCCTGACCGCCTGAAACAGGCGCGTCCAGCCATAGGCCCCCGGCGGTCTCGATCCGTTTGGCGAAGCCCTTGGTCGCCACGGGTGAGATCGAGCTCATGTCGATCACCAACGCGCCCGTGGGCAGCCCCTCGGCCACGCCATCTTTGCCGAAGAGCACGGCTTCGACATCGGGCGTATCCGGCAGCATCAGGATGACAGCATCCGCGCCTTCGACTGCCGCTCTTGCACTGGCAGCCTCCGCACCGCCTTTTTCGACGAGGAAACGGCTGACAACCTTTACGCGATGAAGAGAAACCTCGTGGCCCGCTTCGATCAGATGTCCCACCATCGGGCGCCCCATGACGCCCAGTCCGATGAAACCAATTTTCATGTTCAGATGCCTTTCATCCATTCAGGTTCTTCGGGCGTTCCGGCGGCGGGCCTGTTCCGCAACACGCGCTGGCGCGCAGCACCCCGCCGACGACCAGAAACCGTCTTCATCAGACGGAAACGGTCTCAAAAGCCGGTCTTTCGATGACGTCGCCATCCGCGTCGAAGATATGGACCGCCTCCAGTTTCGGCCCGACCCGAATTGTCGAGCCGGGGTCGGGCATGACCCGATCCTTGAGCACGGCAACAACCGGGAAGTCGCCGATCCGGCCATGGATCTGCACCTCGGAGCCGATTGGCTCGACCACCGTGACCGTCATGTCCACGCCGTCATCGTCCAGCTGCAGATGCTCGGGTCGCACGCCGTAAATGGCGCCGTTTCCGGCGGAAAACGGCACGGGCAACAACACGCCGCCGGTCGTTCGAAACCCGTCGGCCGTCGTTTCACCCGTAATCAGGTTCATGGAAGGGCTGCCGATGAAGGATGCCACGAAGGTGTTGAGGGGCTGATCGTAAAGGTCGAGGGGCGAGCCGATTTGCTCGATGATGCCATCGCGCATGACGACGATCTTGTCGCCCATGGTCATGGCCTCGACCTGATCGTGGGTGACATAGATGGTCGTCGTCCGAAGCTTCTGGTGAAGTTCCTTGATTTCGGCACGCATCTGCACGCGAAGCTTCGCATCGAGATTGGACAGGGGTTCGTCGAACAGAAAGACCTTCGGAGAACGAACGATAGCCCGTCCCATGGCGACCCGCTGCCGCTGGCCGCCGGACAATTGCCGCGGATAGCGGTCGAGAAGGTCGGTCAGGCCAAGAATCTCGGCTGCCTGCAAAACCTTGGCATGCGCTTCCTGTTTGGGAAACTTTGCCAGCTTCAGCGAGAAGCCCATGTTCTGTTCAACGGTTTTGTGCGGATAAAGGGCATAGTTCTGGAACACCATGGCGATGTTCCGGTTCTTCGCCGGCAGATCGTTCACGACGGTGCCACCAATGTCGATGGTGCCGAATGTGATTTCCTCAAGGCCTGCGATCATCCGCAAAAGCGTTGACTTGCCGCATCCCGAAGGACCGACGAGCACAACGAATTCGCCGTCTTCGATATCGACGGAAATGCCCTTCATGGCCTGAAAGGCGCCGTAATACTTCTCGACATCCGAAATCAATACCTTGGCCACAGCGCTTCCCCCCTTCTGCTTGTTGACTTCATTGCCTGGCTCCCGCGTTACGACGTCGCCCCCTCAGGTTCGCCCGCAAGGACGATGACCTCGAAGAGTTCGAGTTTCGGCAGGTCGATCACCAGTTCGTTTCCCTCATTATGGCCGGCGACCGACTCACCGGCCCGAAGAAGCTGCGCCGGTCCCCTGCCGCCCCGGATACGGATGCGGGACGGCCCGAGCGTTACATGCGGACCGAAGGCGCGCGTCTTCACGCCCGTCTGGTTGACAACGTGGATGACCAGACCTGCGGCCGAGCGGCCGGCGATGATTTCCACCTGCTCGGGCAGATCGGAGATGATTTCGGGTTTCGCGAAGCCGGCGATGGTGTCCTGCAGGAAATCGCGCACCTCGGTCGTGCCGAATTCGCGATAGGTATGGCCCACCGTCCAGGGAAACTGCGTCACCGAACCGCCGCTGACCAGACGCATGGCTGCCGGGCGGTCGCCGGGCATATGGCCGTAACATTTTTCCGGCGGACCATAAGGCGCTTGCGGAATATACCGTCCGATCCGTTCGGCCTTGGGTTTCCAGACATAATCGGCATAGCTGCCATAGACCGGCACCACATGTGCCGCCAGGCGGTAGTCGCCGGCATCGGGCTGGTCCACATCCGTGACATAGCTCGACCAGAGCGCGTCGCCCTCCAGCGGTGCGCCGGACTGCATGACTGCCGGCCCCGTGGCAAGCTCGCTCTCGCCCTCCGCGGTGATGGCGCTTGCGCCCGTCAAAACCACGTGACCACCGGCACGCACGAACGCATCGAGCGCCTCGGCCGCATCCCTGCCGATCTCTCCCACGTCGGGCAGGATGATCAGGCTGAACCGCCCGAGCCCGCCCTCGCTGCCGATCCGCGCGATATGGTCTTTCGACAGCACATCGAATGGCAGGCCGCACTCTTTCAAACCCGAAAAAAGCCCCTGGAACTCGGAGGCGCTCGCCATGTGCCCCATGACTGCGCTGCGGACCAGGTTCGGCCGCACCAGTGCGACCGTCGATGCAGGGCCGAGCCCCTCATAAACGTCATGATGATCCCGGAAAAATCTCTGGATCTCGCCTGCAACCGGCAGGCTGGCATAGGGTATGCGCCCCGGCGCGCCCATGATGTAGGTCGAGGGATTGCCGCCGCGCGCAATCGCCTGCAGCAGATATTGCGCGAAGCTTTCAGGCTGCTCGCCGGCCATGCGGTAGGGCATGTCGACAAAGGTCACCGAATTCACCATGACAGGCACTTCGGGAAAGGCCGTTGCATGCGCGCCGACCGATTCCGAGGTGATGTGCGGCCACAGATCACGGCCAAAGGCATTGTTGGCCTCGTGGTAGATGACGTCGGCTCCCTCGCGGTTGAGCACGAGTGCAGCCTCCGGCCGTTTCTTGCGGATATGCGCGCCGATCCGGATACAAAGGTCTCGGATGACCTTGTGCCCAAAGCGTCGCCATTCGGCGTAGGTTTCGTCGTCCGGGCCGGTTGGAAGCGGCTTGCCGCCGCTGAATTCGGCGAAGGATGCCTGGCATTTCGCGCAGTGACACGGGCCATGATAGACACGGCTGTAGTCGAACTCGGGAAAGATGAACCAGTTGAAGAAAAACCCGTCGGCCGGATAGCGGGAAAGAATTTCGTCGACAACCTCTATGGAGCGCTCCTGATAATAATCGCCGGCGGGGCAGCAGCTGTAGAGGGTGTTGTAGACCTGCCGCTCGCCTTTCGGAGAGAGGTAGAGCCAGTCCGGATGTTCCGCGGCGATCCGGGACGAAACCTTCGAAAAGTCGCAACGGCAGATCACCCTGACATTGCGCCTGTGTGCGGCGGCAATCGCGTCGCCGATCATGTCGCCCGAGGCCCGATCGACGAGAAATGGACTGCGCGTCTGGAAGGGCAATTCCGTCGGATAAAAGGAAACGATGCCGGCGGTGTTGATCAGCCAGGTATCCGCGCCTTGTGCCTCGATGATGTCGAGCGCGCGTTCGACATCCATCGTCGCGTCGACTTCCTGGAGGTTCGACTGGAACACCGAAAAGGGATGGCGCCACCACCCCTCGGTTCCGGTCTCGGGAGACGCTGTTTTTGCGGGATTTCTGCTACTGACTGACGACATGGAAAACACATCCTGAAGGTGGAAAATGAAAGGGCGGCGATGGTGTCCGGCCGCTGCCCGGTAAAACACAGCGGCCGACCAATCCGATGAAATCAGGCGCGCCGGATTGCGCTGTTGCCGCGCTTGACGAATTCCTCGGCAGCCTCTTTCGGGCTCGAGCGGCCGAAACCGACGTCTTCGTTGACCTTCTTCATCAGGTCGCGCAAAACGTTTTCCGCGCGTGAAGCCGGAGGAGCCGGTTTCGCCGTCGCGAGTGCTGTTTCGGTGTAGTCGAGGACGTTCCTGTCAAGCCGGTCGAGCGTTGGCAATTCCTTGACGGCCGCAAGCTGCGTATTCGAAGCCGGCGGGCCACTGATGAGGCCGAGAATCCGTCCGGATTCGGGTGAAGTACAGAACCAGTCCATAACGAATGCCGCGTTGTCCTGCAGCCTGCTGGCAGCACTCATCGACAGCGAACTCGACGGCAACGGATAACAGCCATTGTTCTGCGCCGTCCCCCAGCCGGGAGGGGCCATCATCGCCAGTTCATCCTCGGTCAAGGCCTGCATGCCGCTCTTCAGATCCTGGGTGAACATGGTGGCGAACAGCGCCTTGCCCAGGACCATCGGGGCGTTGGTCCATTCGCCGAAACCGTAGGCGGCCTGAACATCGGCCGGTACGGCCGCGCCCGTCTTGCGCATTTCCTCCCAGAAATTCAGCCATTCCGCGACGTCATCGACCGAAACGGCCAGCTTGTTGTTTTCGACCAGCACACGATCCTCAGATCGCAGTTTCCGGATGAAGTCCCAGAGAAACGCGCCACCGTCCTGACACCCGTAGAGCGAATTGTCGGCCTTGTGGATTTCGGCACAGAATTCACCGAAGCTTTCATAGGTGAACCCCTCGGCCGGCAGCTCCATGCCCAGCTGTTCCAGGGCCGTCTGGTTATAGCCCATGCACTGCGTGCTCACCGCGATCGGCAGTCCGTAGAGCTTGCCGTCGATCCGGCCCAGATCGAGCACGGAGGGCGCATAGCGATCAGCATGAATGATGTCGGGCACAAATTCGTCCAGGGGCTTGATCACACCACGCGTGCCATACTGCGCCAGGTCGGCAGGCCCGGTCGCAAACACATCCGGCGCATCGCCGCCCGCGATCATCGCGGTCATCTTGTCAGGATAGGCAGCGCTCGGCGTTCCCTCGAAAACGACCGGAATTTCCGGATGCGTCTCGGCAAACAAGGCGACCGATTCTCCCCGGATTCTGAGCTTGTCGGCACTGCCGTTGATGGCAAAGCGCACCGCGTCGCTCTGGGCAAGGGCTTTCGACCCGCCGAAAGCGGCAAGGGTTCCCAGTGCGGCAGCACCTTTGAGCAGCGCCCTTCGGGGCATTGCCGGCCCCGTATACAATCCGTAACGATTTACAGGCATTTCAATTCCTCCCTTTTGCTGTTCCGGCGAGGTCGGCCCCGCCGGTTCCGTGGCCTCCCACCACGGTCATCCTTTCAGCCCGGATGTGCTGATCCCCTCGACCAGACGTTTTTGAAACACCATGAAGACGATGAAGGTCGGAACGAGACTGAGGACGGACATCGCCAGCAACTGACCATAGACGCCACCCGAATTCCCGATGAGCGAACGCAATCCGACAGGCACCGTCAGCGTATTCGGCGAAGTCAGGTAGATCAGCTGCGAAAAGAAGTCGTTATAGGTCCAGATGAAGGTGAAGATGATGGTGGTCACCAGAGCCGGCGTGAGCAATGGAAAGATTATTTCGACGAAGATGCGAAACATGCCGCATCCATCGATCGTGGCGGCTTCGTCGAGTTCACGCGGGATGCCGCGAATGAACTGGACCATCAGAAAAATGAAAAATGCATCGGTTGCCAGAAATTTCGGCGCAATCAGCGGCAGATAGGTATTCACCCAGCCGAGTTTCGAAAACAGGATGTATTGCGGAATGAGGATGACGTGATGCGGCAGCATCAAAGTCATCATCATGATCGCGAACAGCGTTTTCTTCAGCGGAAAATTGAGGCGCGCAAAGGCGAATGCCGTCAGCGAGCACGCGAAGACGTTGCCGATTACCGCGCCCAGGCACACAATGAAGGAATTAATATAGTACCGGCCAAAACTCGGGTCCGTTGCAAACCACCCTTTGACGTAATTGGTGAGATCGAGTTTCGTGGGCAGTGAGGTCGGTTGCGCGAAGATCAGGGCATCCGGCTTGAACGAGCTCATCAGCATCCACAGCAGTGGATAGAGCATGATGAGCGCGCCGAAGATCAAGCCGCCATATGCCCAGAAGGTTCTTGCCCTGATCGGGGCGCGGCGGCGGAGACGTATGGTTTGGTGTTCGATCGCTGTGTCTGTCATGATTCAATTGTCACCGTAGAAGACCCAATGCCGCGAACCCCAGAAGTTCAACGCCGTGATTGCACCGATGATGACGAGGAGGACCCAGCCCATGGCCGAGGCGTAGCCCATGTGAAAGCGGGTGAACCCTTCCTGGTAAAGGTAGAGCGTGTAAAAGAGCGTGGAGTCCGAAGGTCCTCCCGACCCGCCGCTGATGATGTAGGCGGAGGTGAAGGCCTGGAACGAGTTGATGACGCCCAGAATGAGGTTGAAGAAGATGACCGGGGTCAGCATCGGGATCGTGACGCCCCAGAACTTCTGCATGGTGCTCGCGCCGTCGATCTCCGCGGCTTCGTAAAGCTCCCTCGGGATCTGCTGCAAACCCGCCAGGAAGATCACCATTGATGATCCGAACTGCCACACATGCAGGATGATCAGGGTGTAGATGGCGTAGGAGGGATGCGAGATCCAGTTCGGCGCATCTATTCCGAACACGGCGAGGAATGAGTTGATCACGCCATCGCCGCCGAACAATTGCCGCCACATGACGGCAATCGCGACGCTGCCTCCCAACAGGGAGGGCAAGTAGTAGATGCCACGGAAAAGGCCGACGCCATGAACCTTCTGGTTCATCATCACGGCGACCAGCAGCGCGAAGGCGAGGTTGGTCGGAACGCCCAGAACGACATAAGTCAGTGTCACGCTCAGCGCGGCCCGATAGCTCGGATCGTAGGTGAAAAGATCGATGTAATTCTGCAAGCCGAGCCACTGTGGCATGCTGAGCATGTCAAAGCGCGTGAAAGACAGATAGAGCGACGACAGCAACGGCCCGGCCGTCAGGATGATGAGGCCGAGGAACCAGGGCAGCAGAAACAGATACCCCTCGAAATCCCGCGCCTTCAACCTGCGCCTGGCGGGTTTCCTCACCCGCAGCCCCCTTCCCGCGTCTTGTACAGACATTTCCCCTCCCATCAAAGCGCGACGGCGCGCTCTCCTGTCACCACCCGGGAAAACACAGCGCATGAGCCGGAAGCCCAGTGCTTCGCTCGTCTTCGCCATTTTTCCTGAATGTGGTTCGTGTTCTCCGGACGTCGGCTTGTCCTCCTTCGCCGAAGCTATCCGGTTTGGCAAAACCTGCTATATTTGTAATTATTTGTCAACACACATTGATAAATGTATATTCCGGCGCCATCCGCCGCTATGCGCCAGCCGCCATTATGCGTCGGCCGTGTAGGCATCCTCCTGACGCAGAAGGTTGATCATCGTCTCTCCGGCATCAAAGCGCCGGATATTTTCGAGGATGATCTCCAGCGAGCGCTCGGAACGGTCGGGTACGGGCGGCGTGAAATGCGGCGTGATCAACGTATTGGGCGCCGACCAGAGCGGATGCCCGGCAGGCAGCGGCTCCGGAGCGGTAACGTCAAGCCCAGCACCCGCCAGATGCCCCTCTTCAAGCAGATCAACGAGCGCATGCTGATCGACGACCTCGCCTCGCGCCATGTTGACGAGCAACGCACCGCGTGGAAGATGCAGAAGTTCCTCGCGGCCAATCAGGCCGGTCGTTGCGTCCGACAGCGAGAGGCAGAGAACAATGACGTCGCAGCGCACAAGCATGTCAGCAAGCTGGTCTCCCCGGTCGCTGCTGTAGACCTCGTCGACGCCTTCGTCCTTTTCCTGATCACGCCGGCGATAGGCAAGAACCATCATGCCAAAGGCCTTCGCGCGCCGGGCGAGTTCCCGCCCGGTATTGCCCATGCCGACGATCCCCATGCATCGCCCCGAAAGAGCGCGCAATTGCCCGATTTCCGGGCTGCGAAGCCATTCCTGACGCGCCTGGGCTGCCAGAAAAATCCAGGACCGATGCGCCAGCATCAGCGCCAGGAGCAGGGCATGCTCGGCAAGAGCCGGCGCCGACCGTCCGGCAGATCCGGTCACGGCCAGACCGCGCTCGAAGACCTCGGAACGCGCCGACCTGTTCAGCCCGGCGTGATCACAATGCACCCATTCAAGATGCGGCGCGCGCAGAAACCTGACATCCAGATCCGTGGCGATGATGGCAATGCGGGCCGTCTCCAGCGCAGCACGCATGGCCGCATCGTCCTGCGGATCGACGACCGCGACCGCCTTACCGTGAAACGCCTGCAGGAGCCGACTCCACTGGTCCTGTGAAAACGGCAATGCGGCAGAAACCAGAACGTCGCAAGCCTGTGTGGATGAGGTTGTCGTCATCGTGTGACCAAGGCACTGAACATGAATACCCCCAATTTCAGTCATTCCGACACGGAATGTTTGATTACAAGGCTACGTTTTGTTATCAAATAATAACAACATTTACAACATTCTTGCTATATGTCTATAATTGACGTGCCTTGCGCTTTGTCTCATGTATAATTGGCAAAAGCGGTAATCGACGGAATGCGAGGCGGAAAAACGCCTTTGATCCCAAGTGCGCGCCGGCTTGCGAATACGGGTGACGAATTGACCGACAGCGAAACGACCTACAAACTCTCCGATACCGTTTACGAGGAGATGCTTCCGCTGATCCAGGGCGGCGCATGGGCGACGAACGGGCGCCTCCCCTCGGAGCAGGACATGGCGGCGCAATTTCGCGTGTCGCGGCCCGTCATTCGTGAGGCGCTGAAGCGGCTGCGCAGTGAAGGTCTCATTCAATCGCGGCGCGGCTCCGGCAGTTTCGTGGTCCGGGAGATCCCGCCGGAAACTGAATACCCTTCGATTTCCAGCATCGCCGATCTGGGCCCCTTGGCAAGTTTCCGTGAAGGCGTCGAGGGAGAAGCTGCGGCACTGGCCGCCGAGCGGCGCACGCAGGACCAGCTGGATTCCCTTTATCGGCTCGTCGATATGCCCCGCGCTGCCGCCGATGAAAAAAATGCCGACCGCGACTTCGCCTTTCATGTTCAGGTCGCAGAGGCATCGGCAAACCCTTTCTACCGCAACACGCTTTTGTCGCTACGCCGTCAGATGATGCTGTCGATGAACCTGACCTGGAGCCTGTCCCTGTTCGAGGCGGACTTCCTGGACACGGTCGAGAACCAACATCGCAGCGTTGTCGTTGCCATCGGAAACCAGAACAAGGACGAAGCGTGCAGGCTGATGCGGCATCACATCCGCTGGGTGCACAACAGATTTTTGCATGGGCACCAGGGGGTACTAGGATAGCAGTACGCGCTCCGCGAATTGGCAAAATTCCGACCGGCGCGCGAGCGATGAGGTGGAGGATCGCACCATGGAGGAAAACAGGTTACTGGTGCCGCTCGGCAATCGGGCCTTTTGTTACGAGTATCGGATGGGCGTGGAGGGAGAGGCCGCGGCGATGGCGGCACGCAACCGGACAAGCCGCGATCTGAAGGATATCCGGGAGGCGATGAACCGGCTCGAAACCACACATGCGGCTTCGAAATATTCCTTCGAACTGGACTTCCGGTTTCATCTCCTTGTCGCCCGGGCGACGAAAAACAGCTTCTTTCTGATGAGTCTCGAGCGCCTTCGCGACACGATCTACAAGGGAATGCTTCTGGCCATCGCACCGAGCGCGACCGACCGGCAGGAAAAGAACCAGGCGATCCGCAACCAGCATCGCGCGGTATTCGAAGCGATTGCCGCACAAGACGAGGCAAGCGCCCGCGACGCCATGCGCCTCCACCTCACCAAATGCCGCCAGTCGACCTTTCACTGGGCCAACGAGGAACGGGAACTTGAGCTGGAAGCAGAGCCGATCTAGCCGGCTGCTGCAAAACGACAGCGGCGATAGTTTGGGCGGTCTGACGAGATTACAGGCTGCGTTTGCGAAGCCGAAGACAGCCGCGACTTTCGATCTGCTCCGGACCTTGTCCCCGGCGAACCCGGCATATGCGCCTTGATCCGGCTGAACACCTCTTCGAGGCACTTGCGGCAGCGTAGTCTCATGCCGTGAGTTGCGTCCCGTGCGTCTCACATTTAGCTTGTGGGTTTGCGGTTACGCAATCAGGGACAGCAATCATCAATCAGTGAATAGCTCCGAGCTTCGTAGACACTCCCGGTCTGGATTTTTTGTTGTCGTCCGAACCCGATGGGTGACAGCAGAAAATCAAAGATCCATATCCCAGGACGTGGTGTAGCTGAACGGTGGCCACCGGTATTTTTCCGGTAGGGTCAGTTGTCAAGGATACCATGCTGATGGTGCTGGAGGTCGGAACATCGGAAGCCGGTCCTGAAGAACCGGCTTCGATTTGGGCAGTCTGCCTGGTGCGGTCCGCCCGGGGGAGAGAGGGTTACGGGTAGGCCGTCGAACCGTCCGGCTTGGTAGCCATGACGCGTTCCCAGTGGATGTAGTCGTCCTGCTTCAGTCCGCTTTCGTCGATTTCGATGCCCCAGCCGGGCCGATCGGGGCGCAGATCGAGATGGCCGTCGACGGGGATATACGGGTCCTTTGCCCAGGACGCTTCCTTGGCGAACTTGTATTCGAGGAAGCGGAAATTCACCTGTGCCGCGCAGAAATGCACGTTATGCGCCGTTGCCAGCGGACCCATCGGGTTGTGAGGTGCGACGCTGACATAGTGGGCGTCGGCGAGGTCGGCAATCCGGCGCATCTCCGTCAGGCCGCCGACAACGCAGATGTCGGGCTGGATGATATCGGCGCCGCGGGCATTGAGAAGCGCCAGGAACTCATAGCGGCTGTAGAGCGATTCCCCCGTCGCCAGCGGCACCGTGCCCATCTGCTGGCGCAGCGCACCCCAGGCCGGAATGTGTTCGGGCCGGATCGGCTCTTCCAGAAACAGCGGATCATGCGGCTCCAGAGCCTTTGCAAGCTGCAGCGCCTGATTGGGTTCGTAGATCTTGGCATGGGCATCGAAGCAGAATTCGAAATCGGTCGGCAGGCGCCGCCGTAGCTCGCCCAGATAATTGCCTGCTTCCTCACACAGTGCTCCCCATCGCCCGTTATAGAGGTTGCGCCGGTAGGGGCTGAGCTTGAATGCCGTGAAGCCGTAGTCGGCGTTAAGCTTCAGGATCGCTGGAACGGCTTCTTCCGGATCGGGGGCGCTGTAGACACCGCAATAGACGCGAACCCGATCGCGAACATGGCCGCCGAGCAGCATATAGACGGGAACGCCCGCGGCCTTTGCCGCAATATCCCAGAGCGCATGGTCGATGGCTGCAATTGCGGCAAGGCCGAGTGCACCGGGCGGAAAGCGCGACTGCTGAATGAGCTTCTGGTTGATGAAGGTGACGCGGCGCGGATCGTCGTTTCTGAACTGCTCGAAAAGATAGTCGATGACCGGGGAGAGCGCCTTGTCGGGGCCGTGATTATAGGCCTCGCCCCAGCCGACGATCCCCGCGTCGGTTTCGATCCTGACGAGTAGGCGCGGGCGTTCATCGACCCGCTGCATGAAGGTTTCCAGTCTGGATATTCTCATTGTCTCGCTCCCATAGGCCCCGGCAATGCCATGTTGCCGGAGCGATTTCCTGCACAGCCGCGCATCAGCCTTCAGGCGGCCGGCTGCGAACCGTTTATCTGTCTTGCGGAAAAACCGTCTTCATATAGTGCTCGCCCGAACGACGAACATGGTTGCGCATGGCCTGCTCGGCCTGTTCGGGATCGCCGTCGATGATGGCCGCGGCAATCTGTCGGTGCTCTTCCAGGGCGCGCCCCCGCTCCGACGCGTCATCGTGGATCACCCGACGGGCGCTCTTGTCGTAGAACATCTGCAGATCGACGAGATGGGTCATGTGAACCGAGCGCGATGCGTCATGGATGACATTGTGGAAGACGGTGTTGAGTTCCACCAGAAGGTCGGCATTTGCACCCTTCGTCGCCTTTTCCATGTCCACGACAACCTCCCGCAGCTTTTGTCTCTGCGCGTCGGTGATGCGGGCCGCCGCCAACGCCGCGATCGTGCTTTCGAGCGCCGCGCGCGCCATGATCATTTCCTCGGCAAAGGCCCGGTCGAAGCAGACGATCAGGCCACGGCGCGGTCTGACCTCGATCAGCCCTTCGGCGGCAAGCTGTCGCAAGGCTTCCTTGACGGGGGTCGTACTGACGCCAAGGTCCTCGGCCAGCCGTCGCTCATTCAGCCTCACGCCCTTTTCGAAACGGCCGGAAATGATCGCCATGCGCAGCGATTGATGTACGTGATCGCGCAAGTTCATATGTGCATCGACATGAAGCGGGGCCAGCGGCATCCCTTCTGATCTTTCATCCGTCACGGTCTTTGTCCCCTTCGTCGCGTTTTGCAGTTGACGTCGATATCTGGTGTATGAGATATGATATATCAGACATCAGATACGGGTGTCTATATCTACGGGAGGATAATATGAACTTGCAGAAGATATTGCTCGGCTCGGTTTTTGCCGGGGTCGTGCTGGTCGCGGGCATATCCGCAGAGGCGAAAGCGCCCAAGGATCAGTTCGTCATCGCCATGACCATGACGTCCATGCGCGGACTGGATCCGCATGAGCTGAACCAGTTCGAATCGGCCGAGGTCGTCGCCAATCTCTACGACCGGCTGATGATGCCGAATGCCGAGGACCAGACGGTTCTGGAACCGGCCATCGCCGAAAGCTGGGATGTATCGGAAGACGGCAGCACATACACGTTTCACATTCGCGACGGCATTACCTTTCACAGTGGCAACGCACTGACCGCGCGCGATGTCGAATGGAGCCTGCGCCGGCTTGTGAAGATGGGCCTTGCGCCGTCCCGCGACCTCAAGCAGTGGGGCTTTACCGAAGACAATGTCGACGAGCTGATCCGCGCGACCGACGACCATACGCTGGTGGTGGAAACGCCGGAAGTCTGGAGCCCGAACCTGGTTCTCTATTCCCTCGCCTCGTTCTCGACATCCGTGGTCGACAGCGCGCTGGTGCAGGAAAACATTCAAAACGACGACTACGGGCTCGGCTTTCTGCAGACCCATGATGCCGGTTCCGGCCCTTATTCGCTGCGCACCTGGCGGGCGAACGACACGCTGATTGCCGAAGCCTTCGAAGACTACTGGGGCGGCAAGCCGGCGATGCGGCGCGTCATCCTGCGCAATATCCCTGAATCTTCCTCGCAACGCCTGCAATTGCAGTCCGATGACGTCGATGTCGCCACCCGTCTGTCCTCATCTGACCTCAACGCGCTTGCGGCGGAAGACGATGTTCACATCGAAACGACGCCCGGTGTCGGCTTTTACTATCTGGCGCTCAACCAGAACGACGAAATCCTGTCGAACCCCAAGGTGCGCGAGGCTTTCCGCTATCTGATCGACTATGAAGGTCTTTCCAACACCGTGATGAAATATTACGGGCGGATGCAGCAGACCATCATTCCGCAGGGCATGACCGGCGCGATCGATGAAAATCCCTATTCGCTCGATGTCGACAAGGCCAAGGAACTGCTGGCCGAAGCCGGCTATCCGGACGGTTTTTCCAAGGTCTATTATGCGACGCCGGTAACCCCCGAATACGAGATCGCCCAGTCGATACAGGCCAATGCGGGACTTGCAGGGATCGATCTCGATCTCCAGTCGGGCGACCATATCGGCGATTTCCGCAAGCGCGACTATGAGGTCTTCTCCGCGCGCACCGGCGAGCGCATGCCCGACCCTTACGCCATTCTGCGCTCCTATGCGCTCAACCCCGACAACAGCCAGGAAGCCAATCTGACCGGCTATATGGCATGGCGCGCGGGCTGGGACGTTCCCGCCGATATCCAGCAGCTTGTCCGCGATGTCGCCCACGAGGTCGATCCCGCCCGCCGGGAGGAGCTCTACAGGGAGATAAACCAGAAATATCTCGAATCCTCTCCGCCGCTGGTCACCTCGTTCCAGCGCATGGATGCACGCGCGGTGCGCAATGAAGTGCAGGGCTATGTCGGGCAGATGACCTGGGTCACCCGCTGGGACACGGTTACCAAGACCGAGTAGAAAATCATGAACACCGTTGCACGTGAACACAGGTTGATGGACAGCGACTGGTTTCAGGTCCTGCGCAAGGTGCTGACATCGCTGGGTGTGATCCTGACGACGCTGTTCGGACTGCTTGTTATTACCTTCGTCGTCGGCCGGCTCGTCCCGGCCGACCCCGTGATCTCCGTTATCGGCGATCAGGCGGACCAGGCAGCCTATGACCGCGTCTATCACATGATGGGGCTCGACCAGCCGCTGTGGCAGCAATTCCTGAACTACGTCTATCAGGTTGCCCATTTCGACTTCGGCCAGTCCCATCTTACGAAAAACTCTGTCGCCGCGGACCTCGCGCGGGTCTTTCCCGCGACGATCGAACTGGCGACACTGGCGCTGATCATCGGCACGGTGCTCGGCGTGCCGCTCGGCATCATGGCGGCGGTCAAGCGCGGGTCGTGGTTCGACCATATCGCCCGCGTTGTCGGCCTCGTCGGTTATTCAATGCCGATCTTCTGGCTCGGAATGATGATCATTCTGGTCTTCTACGCCTATCTCGGCGCCATTCCACCCGGTGGCCGGGTCGGCATTTTCTACGAAGGGCTTGTCGAAGGACCGACGGGCTTCCAGATGATCGACGCCGCGCTCGCCGGTGAATGGGATCTGTTCTTCAACGCGCTGCATCACCTGATCACGCCGGCGCTGGTGCTGGGCTATGCGAATATGGCCTATATCAGCCGCATGAGCCGGTCCTTCATGCTGGAGCAGCTCAATCAGGAATATATTCTTACCGCTCAGGCCAAGGGGCTCGCCAACAGGGCGGTGATCTGGCGGCATGCCTTCATGAACATGCGCGTGCAGCTTCTGACGATCATCGCGCTTGCCTATTGCGGCCTGCTCGACGGCACGGTTCTGATCGAAACGGTCTTTGGCTGGCCGGGGCTCGGTCAGTATCTGACAACCGCGCTCTTCTTTGCCGACATGAATGCGGTTCTAGGCGCCGTTCTGCTCATCGGCCTCATCTCGATCAGTGTCAATCTCCTGTGCGATGTCGCTTATCGCCTTCTCGATCCGAGGACGAAATGACCATCGAAACCACATCTGCGCAAAAGCAGAGCCTGCATCAATGGCTGCTCGACGACGATTTCAAGTCGAAGAAACAGGCCATCCTGCACCGCTGGTATGTCGGCCTGCTTGTTCTGCTTGAAAACCCGGTGGCCGCGATCGGTCTTCTGATCGTGATCGCACTACTGCTGATCGCCGCCTTTGCGCCGCTGCTTGCAACCCACAACCCATACCTCCAGGACCTGTCGACGACGCTTCTGCCGCCCTCTTCGGAATACTGGCTGGGCACGGATGAGCTGGGCCGGGATGTCTATTCCCGTCTCATCTACGGTGCGCGCACGACGCTTTACATTACCGTTCTCGTGACCGTGATCGTTGCTCCGGTCGGCTTCCTGATCGGTGCGATTTCCGGCTATGTCGGCGGCGTGCTCGACGTCGTGCTGATGCGGCTCACCGATATTTTCCTGGCCTTTCCGCCGCTGGTTCTGGCGCTGGCCTTTTCCGCCTCGCTCGGCCCGGGACTGGAAAACGCGGTCTTTGCCATTGCGCTCACCGTCTGGCCGCCGATTGCCCGTCTGGCGCGGGCTGAAACACTGACCGTTCGCAATGCCGATTATGTCGCGGCGGCGGAGCTTCAGGGGGCGTCCTTGCCGCGCATCCTGCGGCGCCATCTCGTGCCCGTCTGCCTGCCCTCGATCATCGTCCGGCTGACGCTCAACATGTCGAGCGTGATCCTGACGGCCGCCGGCCTCGGCTTCCTCGGTCTTGGCGCACAGCCGCCGATCGCCGAATGGGGTTCGATGGCGGCAGCAGGTCGTCAGTATCTGCTGGATGCCTGGTGGATGACCACCTTCCCCGGCATTGCCATTCTTCTGGTCAGCCTTGCCTTCAACCTTCTGGGCGATGGCCTTCGTGATGCACTGGATCCTCGAAATGGCTGATATCAAAACCGCAACACCATCCCCGATCCTGTCGATGCGCAATCTTGAAGTCGCCTTTCCGACGCTGATCGGTCTGAACAAGGCCGTGCGTGGCGTATCCTTCGATATCGGGCGCGAAAAAGTCGGCCTCATCGGCGAATCCGGATCGGGCAAATCGATGACCGGACGGTCGCTGATGCGGCTTTTGCCGAAGGCGGCCCGGGTGACGGCCGACCGCCTGAAATTCGAGGGCGAGGACATCCTGTCCATGCCCGAGGAGCGGATGCGCATGATGCGCGGACGGCGGATTGCCATGATCCTGCAGGACCCGAAATTTTCGCTCAACCCGGTCATGACCGTGGGCGACCAGATTTCCGAAACCTGCCGGATCCACCTGAAAATGGACAGGAAGGCGGCGAAAAAGCGCACGCTGGAACTCCTGGAACGGGTGCATATCCGCAACCCCGAACGGGTCTATCCGCTTTATCCGCATGAAGTGTCCGGCGGCATGGGGCAGCGCATCATGATCTCGATGATGATCATCGCCCAGCCGTCGCTGATCATCGCCGACGAGCCGACATCGGCGCTCGATGTCAGTGTCCGTCAACAGGTGCTGCACATTCTCGACGAACTGCTGGCCGAACGCGATATCGGGCTCCTGTTCATCTCGCACGACCTCAATCTGGTGCGCAGTTTCTGCGACCGGGTGATGATCATGTATGCCGGTCACATCGTCGAAACCATCGAGGCGTCAAAACTCGACGAGGCGCAGCACCCCTATACGCAGGGTCTCCTGAAAGCCTTGCCGCAGCTTGATCATCCGCGTGATCGTCTTGCCGTTCTTCAGCGCGATCCGTCCTGGCTGGAAGATACAGTGGGGGTTCCCAATGATTGAAATCGATGATCTCTCCATCTTCTACGGAGAACGCAACAAGCGCTTCATGGCGGTCGGAAACGCCTCGTTCCAGGTTGGCAAAGGCGAGGTTTATGGCCTCGTCGGCGAGAGCGGTTCGGGCAAGTCGACCGTGCTGAACGCCATTGCCGGCCGTCACCGGGACTGGACGGGAAAAATCCGCCTCAATGGTGAAGACGTCTCGGCAAAGCGCACGCGGGCCCAGTTACGGGCTTTGCAGATCGTGTTTCAGGACCCTTACGGTTCCATCCACCCGAAACACACGATCGGCACCACGCTGGCCGAGCCGCTGGAAATCCACCGGGTCGCCAATCGGGACAAGCGGATTGACGAGCTTTTGGAGCTTGTCAGCCTGCCGCGGAAATTCCGCTACCGCTATCCGCACCAGCTTTCCGGCGGGCAGCGCCAGCGCGTTTCCATCGCCCGGGCTTTGGCGCTGGATTCCCCGATCCTGCTTCTGGACGAACCGACTTCGGCGCTCGATGTCTCGGTTCAGGCGGAAATCCTCAATCTCCTGAAAGATCTGCGCAAGGAGAAGAACCTCACCTACCTGATGGTCACCCACGACATGGGTGTGGTCACGCATATGTGCGACCGGGTGGCGGTGATGAAGGACGGCGTCATCGTCGAGGAGGTGACCCGGCAGCAACTGATCACCGGCGACGTCAGCCATGACTACACCCGGCACCTGCGGCAGGGCAGTCTCGGCTATGCGGCCTGACGTCCTTTCCCGCTGAATGAATGTGCCGGACGCTGCAGCCCGGCAGAGATGAACCGCCGTTCAGGGCCATCCTGAACAAAGTTCGGTTTCCCCGCGAACGGCAATGACAGCGACTTGAGCAGCGACCGCTCCCGGCGGCCGCAAGGGCGGCGTGTGCCTTGCGTGCGCCTGCCTGCCGCAGCCGCATTGGAGCGAAAGAAAGCAGATACGATGCAGATGAAGAAGAACAGGTTCAAACAGGCAATCTCCACCGGCCAATTGCAGATCGGCCTCTGGAGCAGCCTTTCCGACAATATCTCGGTCGAAATTCTGGCCGCCAGCGGTTTTGACTGGCTGCTGATCGATACCGAGCACGCGCCCAATGAAATCCCCAATGTCGTGCGGCAGTTGCAGGCTGCAGAGACCGGAACCGCCAGCATGGTGGTGCGTCCGGCATGGAATGACACCGTGCTGATCAAGCGGTTTCTCGATGCCGGTGCCCAGACCCTGCTGATCCCGATGGTACAGACCGCCGAAGAAGCCAGGCGCGCCGTCGCATCGACCCGTTACCCATCAGCGGATGGTCTGCGCGGTTTCGCCTCGCAGTCGCGCGCTTCCGCCTACGGTCGCATGGAGGGCTATTTCCAGCATGCGCATGAGGAAATCTGCGTTCTGGTGCAGGTCGAGAGCCTCGCAGCGCTGGAAAATATCGAGGAGATCGCCGCCGTCGAAGGCGTGGACGGCATCTTCATCGGCCCCGGAGACCTTTCCGCCGACATGAAACATCCGGGCGAGCCCGGCCATCCCGATGTCGTCGCCAGGGTCGATGCGGCGATTGCCCGGGTGAAGGCTGCCGGAAAACCGGCCGGCATCCTGATCGGCAATGAGGCGCTCGCCCGCCATTTCACCGAAGAAGGCTGCGTCTTTACCGCGATCGGCTCCGATATCGGACTTCTGATCAACGGCGCGAAGCGCGCGCTTGCGGCATTCGACGACCTGAAACAGGCCAATGCGCAGAAGACAGCATGAAAATGAGGAGGCTTGAATGCCGAAACTTGCAGCAAATCTCTCGATGCTTTTTACCGAAATGCCGTTTCCCGACCGTTTCGATGCGGCGGCAAAGACGGGCTTCAAGGGCGTCGAATTCCTTTTCCCTTATGATTTCGAGGCGGGCCTGTTACGGGACCGGCTCGACAGGAACGGGCTTGAAATCGCGCTTCATAACCTGCCGTCGGGCGACTGGGGCGGGGGTGAACGTGGCATTGCCTGCCTGAAAGACCGCAAGGGCGAGTTTCAGGACGGCGTCGGCAAGGCCATCGCTTATGCCACCGCACTTGGCTGCCCGAAGGTGAACTGCCTTGCGGGCAAGCTTCCCGAAGGGGCCGACCGCGACGCGGCCGAGGAAACGCTGGTCGACAATTTGCGCTTTGCCGCGGCCGAATTGAAGAAAGCCGGCATCATGCTGGTGGCCGAGGCGATCAACACCTACGACATTCCCGGCTTTTTCCTGTCCGGCACGGCCCAGACGCTGGCGGTCATGGACAAGGTCGGATCGGACAACCTCTTCTACCAGTACGACATCTACCACATGCAGCGCATGGAAGGTGAACTGGCCAACACGATGAAGAAACACTTCGCCCGGATCGGCCATATTCAGCTCGCCGATAACCCGGGCCGCCACGAGCCGGGAACCGGCGAAATCAATTACGACTTCCTGCTGCCCTATATCGAAACGCTTGGCTATGACGGCTGGATCGGCTGCGAATATGTGCCGGACCAGGGCTTTGGCTGGCTGAAGCGTTTTTCCTGAAAACATGAACCTTGAAAAGCGTCCCGCCGGAAACGGGGCGCAAAACGGAGGATTTGAACAATGAGCAAGCTCGGATTTATCGGACTGGGCATTATGGGAACGCCGATGGCCGCACGGCTGATGGCGGCCGGACACAGCCTTGTCGTCAACACCAAGGGCGATGTTCCCGAAGATATCGTGAAAGCGGGCGCGACGGTCTGCGAAACCGGTCGCGAGGTGGCCGAACAGGCCGATATCGTGTTCGTCATCGTGCCCGATACGCCGGATGTCGCAGCCGTCCTGTTTTCAGAAGGCGGCGTCGCCGAGGGCCTGAGCGCCGGCAAGACGGTGGTCGACATGAGTTCGATTTCACCGGTGGAAACAAAGGAGTATGCCGCCCGCATCGAGCAACTGGGATGCGATTATGTTGATGCGCCCGTTTCCGGCGGCGAAGTTGGCGCCAAACAGGGCTCGCTGTCGATCATGGTCGGTGCGAAGGACGATGTCTTTGCACGGGTAAAGCCCTATTTCGAAATCATGGGCAAGAACATCACCCTTGTCGGCGGTATCGGCGCGGGGCAGACGGCAAAGGTCGCCAACCAGATGATTGTCGCGATGAATATCGAGGCCGTTGGCGAGGCGCTTCTGTTTGCGTCGCGGGCAGGCGCCGACCCGGCGCGCGTGCGCGAGGCGCTGATGGGCGGGTTTGCCTCCTCGCGCATTCTCGAACTGCATGGCGAGCGGATGGTCAAGCGCACCTTCGATCCCGGCTTCAGGATCGCGCTGCATCAGAAGGACCTCAACCTCGCGCTTTCCGCCGGCCGGCAGATGGGGCTGTCGCTGCCCAATACCGCCACCTGCCAGGAACTGTTCAACGCCTGTGCGGCGCATGACGGCAGCGGCTGGGACCATTCCGGCATGGTGAAGGCGCTGGAACTTCTGGCCGGTTACGAGATCGGACAGGACAGCGAGGCTTAAGGGCCTGTTTGTGGTGACTGCAGGAAAAGCCTATTTCTGAACGCTACGGCTTTGCCGTAAGCCATGTATCATGCGGAAAGGAAGGAAAACGATGAAAACGGTCACGCTTCCCGAAGGGGAAATAATTGCCGCGCTGGGACAGGGCACCTGGTATGTCGGGGACGATCCGGCGATGCGCGAAAGAGAGATCGAAGCGCTCAATCACGGCATCGATCTCGGCATGACCGTGATCGACACCGCCGAAATGTATGGCAGCGGCCGTTCGGAAACGCGGGTCGGCGAGGCAATCGCCGGCCGGCGCGACGAGGTGTTTCTGGTCTCCAAGGTGCTGCCCGGAAATGCCTCGCGCAAAGGCACGATTGCTGCCTGTGAAGCATCTTTGAAGCGGCTGGGGACAGACCGGATCGATCTTTATCTCTTGCATTGGCGCGGCGGCGTTCCACTCGCCGAGACGGTTGCAGCTTTCGAAGCGCTGGTAAAAGAAGGCAAGATCCGCCATTGGGGCGTTTCCAATTTCGACGTGAACGACATGGAGGAACTATTCTCCGTTCCCGGCGGGGCAAAGGTTGCGGCCAATCAGGTGCTCTACAATCTGACCCGACGCGGCATTGAATGGGACCTCGCCGACTGGTGCGCATCGCGCGGCATTCCCGTCATGGCCTATTCGCCCGTGGAGCAGGCAAGGCTGCTTCGGCATTCCGGTCTGAGGGAACTGGCGGCTGGCCTTGGCATCACCGCAGCCCAGCTCGCGCTTGCCTGGGTGCTACGCCGCCGCGACACGATGGCGATCCCGAAGGCGTCTTCGTCCTCTCACGTTGCCGACAATGCCGCTGCGGCAGAAATAATCCTCTCTGAAGACACTCTTCAGGCTCTCGACCGGACGTTCGCGCCACCGCGCAAAGCGACACCGCTTGAGATGCTTTGAGGTCGTCTGGTTCTGCTGTCGCTTAACACTTCAAACGGCTCTTCCTCAAAGCCTGCTATCCAAGGACAGCATTCTCGCCCGCATCAATTCTGAGCCGGCACGGGCCATACGTAGCTCGCTTCAACGTCTTGAATCGGTTGGCCGGGAGCTTCAACAACAAATACTCGGTTCCATCGACAGCCATCGGCTGTCCCGTCGAGGTTTCTGCCTATGCTGACCGGGTCGCCATCTAGCCGGATGGGGCTCATTGCGACGGGTGTTTTGGCGCTAGAACGACCAAAGCGTCCGCGGTTATGCGAGGGCTTTTAATCTGTTTGATAACACGAATTTGGTTGCGGGGGCAGGATTTGGACACTGTTTTGTCGCTTATACGTGTAACAATGAATTCTGCGGCAAGACATAAAACAAGCCGGCTTGATCTTCAGGAGCCTTACACAAAAAACTGCCAGACCCAGCGTGCAAACTGCCTTCTGAAATGAGGTTCGCCTTTATCGCCAGACACTGCCACATCTGCCCGGTCAGTTGGCTGCGCAAAGCGCTTGAGGTTTCCATACTTGGCTCAAACGTGCTGCCGTGACCCAAGAAGGGCCTGACCATCCGGTCTCATGTTCTTTACACCGGGCATAATTCAAGAAAAACTGTCGCCGGAAAGCTGACTGATGAAATGCCGGACGGTCGGGCTGGGGCTGTCTGACCGCCAGGCCGCCACCAGTTCCGCGTGGGGGGCGTCTTTTTCGGCAAGCGGCCGGTAGACGACGCCGACGGTTCCGAGTTTCGAGGCGGAATCCGGCAAAAGCGCATAACCGATGCCGCTGCTCACCAGGCCGAGGATTGCGGGAAGCTGGTTGACTTCCTGACCGACCCGGATGCCGAAACCGGCGCGGGCGAACATCGGCGAAAACTGGTTTCGCAGATAGGTCGCCTTCGCGCCGGCGGCAATAATCATGTTTTCTCTGGCAAGTTGTGCGACCGTGACGCTGTCGAATGCGGCCAGCGGATGTCCTTCCGGCAGCACTGCCAGATAGGGTTCGCGGTGCACCAGCACGGTATCGATGGCGAAATCGGTCGACAGCGGCCGTGTGAGCGCGACATCGATCCGTCCCGTCTGGAGATAGTGATAGAGATCGGCCGAAATCATCTCGCTCAGCCGCAGGTCAACCTCCGGCGCGGCCTGGCGAAATGCCGAGACAAGGCCGGGCAGGACATTCAGGCTTGCATTCTCGACAAAGCCGAGATGCAGGCTGCCGATCTGCCCGCGCGCCGCCTTGCGTGCCGTGCGCACGCCATTCTCGATTTCCGACAGCGCCGTGCGGGTGCGTTCCAGAAAGGCGTGACCGCCTTCCGTCAGCGAGACCCGGCGCTGTGACCGGTTGAACAGCGTGACGCCGATTTCCCCTTCAAGACGCTGAAGCTTCTGGGAAAGCGCCGGTTGGGTGATCCCGAGCCGCTGTGCGGCACTGTGAAAATGCAGTTCTTCTGCGAGAACGATGATTGCGCGCAGCTGACCTATTTCCATCCGCCTGCCCTCTTATTGATAACAAATACTTATTTGTTCATAAGACAGATAATCTTGATATTGGTCAATGCGCTGGCGGGAGACCAGCAGAAACCGGAGGAGAAATCATGAATATTTCCGTACTGACGAAATCCGCCGCCATCCTGGCCGCCACTGTTGCCATTACCGGCTCGGCCCATGCCCAGAGCGACTGGCCGGAAAAACCGGTTCACGTCATCGTGCCCTATTCGGCCGGCGGCAATAATGACCGCATCGCGCGGACCCTCAGTGAACCGATGTCGAAATCGCTCGGCGTGCCGGTCGTGGTTGAAAACCGCGCAGGTGCAGGCGGAACGGTCGCCACCGGCGAAGTAGCCAACGACGATCCCGATGGCTACACCGTGGTGATGTGCGAGATCGGCACCATGGCGATCAATCCGCATGTCTACACCAACCTGACCTATGACCCCGTTGCCGATTTCGATCCGGTCATCCAGATCACCTCGGTTCCGCTCGTCCTCGGCGTTGGCGACAAGCTCGGCGTTTCGACCATTGAGGAATTCCTCGAGACAGCCCGCAATGCGGACCCGGAAATCGACTTTGCCTCGTCCGGCGTCGGCTCCGCCCAGCATCTCGCATTCGAGCAGTTGAAGAAACAGGCCGGCTTTGAAGCGCTGCAGATCCCTTATAATGGCGCAGCGCCCGCCCGCACCGCCCTGATTTCCGGCGAAGTGGGCGCTTTCCTCGACGGAACACTCATTCCCTCGATCCAGGATGGCGAAGTGACCGCGCTTGCCGTGACCGGTTCCAGCCGGCTGGATGCGCTTCCCGATGTTCCGACCTTTGCGGAAGCCGGTGTCGAAGGCGTCGACTTTACCTCCTGGCACGGCTTCTGCGTACCCTCCGGCACGGACCGGGCCATTGTCGACGCGCTGAACAAGGCGACCAACGCGGCGATTTCCGAAGATGACGTGAAAGAGCGCTTCGCGGCACTCAATATCGGCCTCGTCGGCGGCACGCCGGCGGAATTCAAGAGCTTTATCAGCGAGCAGTATGAAACGCTCGGCCAGCTCGTTGAAGAAACCGGCGCCAGCCGTCAGTAATCCTCCCCGGCCGCGCACCCGGCGGGCTGGCGGACCGCCCGTCGGGTGCTTTTGCCTGTCAGAACATGAGAAAGGTCAACACGGTGCAGCCCAACATACTGTTCGTGACCGTTGATCAGTGGCCCGGCCATCTGCTGGGGCACGCCGGCAACGACACCATCGAAACGCCCACGATCGACCGGCTTGCCGAAGTCGGCACGCGTTTTCCAAACACCTATGCGCAGACGCCGATCTGCATTCCCTCGCGCCGTTCGCTGATGACCGGGATGACCTCGCGCGGGCACGGTGATCGTGATTTCCAGCCGGATCTCAAGATGCCGGAAGGCGCGCCGACGCTTGCGGGCTGTTTCGGCAAGGCCGGCTACCAGACGACGGCCATCGGCAAGCTTCATGTCTATCCGCCGCGCGACCGTATCGGCTTCGACGACGCGATCCTTGCGGAAGAGGGCAGAGGGCATCTCGGCGGCCCCGACGATTACGAGATGTATCTGGCCGATTGCGGCCATGCCGGGGACCAGTTCATGCACGGCATGAGCAATAATGAATATTCCTGGCGGACATGGCACCTGCCGGAGGAGACCCATGTTACCAACTGGACGACCCGCACGGCGGCGCGCGCGATCAAGCGCCGCGACCCGACGCGGCCGTCATTCTGGCATGTGTCCTACACCCATCCGCATCCGCCGATCGTGCCGCTTGCAAGCTATTTCGACCGTTATACCCGGCGCGCGATGACAGCGCCGGTCACCGGCGACTGGTCCGAAAACGATGGTACGCTGCCCTTCGTTCTGAAGGCGGTCCGGCGGTATTACGCAAGCCTGCCGCCCGAACAGCTTTCCGATATGCGCCGGGCCTTTTACGCGCTCTGCACCCATATCGATCATCAGCTGCGCCTGCTGATCGGCACGTTGCGCGAGGAAAAACTGCTCGACAACACCATCATCGTCTTCACCTCCGATCACGGTGACATGCTGGGCGATCACGGATTTTACGGCAAGCGGCTGATGTATGAAGCCTCCGCGCGGGTGCCGCTGATCATTGTCGACAAAACCGGAGAACATCGTCTCGGACAGGCCGGTGGCAGCGATGACCGGCTGGTTGCCCTGCATGACCTGATGCCGACCATGCTGGACCTCGCCGGGATCGCCATTCCGCAAACCTGCGAGGGCGAAAGCCTCGCAGCCGCGCCACAGCGTTCGCATATCTACGGTGAATCGCATCTCGGCGCGCGCGCCTCGCGCATGGTCCGCGACGGGCGCCACAAGCTGATCTGGTATCCGGCCGGAAACCGGCTGCAGCTTTTCGATCTTGTCAATGATCCTGACGAGCGCCATGATCTTTCTGCCGAGCCGGGTTCCGACGCCGTGGTCTCGCGCCTGACGGAACTGCTGATTTCGGAGCTTTATGGCGAGGACCTCGATTACGTGAAAGACGGTACCCTTGTCGGCTTTGGCGAACCGGAACTGGAAGCGGTGGACAACCGGGGCCTTTCCGGCCAGCGCGGCGTCCACTATCCGCCCGTCCCGCCGGCCAATCCGTCTGAAAAAGTCGGAGCCTTCTGATGAGCGTCCCGGCACAAAAACAGGGTGGCAAGGACCCGATCGACAGGAACTCGCTTGTCGCCGGCGGCATCATGATCCTGATCGGCGCGTTCGTGCTTCTGGATGTCAGCGGCATGCGCCTTGGCACGCCCACACGAATGGGACCCGGCTTCTATCCGATGCTGATCGGCATTGCCTGCATCATTCTCGGCCTGATGATCGCTATTCTTGAGGCGCATGCGCATCTGGAACCCGACAGCACATTGACGGACCGTGGCGTGGCCGTGTGGCGCAGCCGGGTTTTCGTGCCGCTTTCCATGCTGGTCTTCGCGCTTCTGCTCAGGCCCGCCGGCCTGGCGCCGGCCTCTGTCGGCCTGATCTGCGTTGCCTGTCTCGCCGCGCCGCATTTTTCGCTGGCGCGGCTGATTGGCCTCGTCGTCGTCACGCCCTTGCTGGCCTGGTTCATCTTCGTGCTTTGCCTTGGCCTTCCGTTTGAAATGATCAGGGGGATATTGTGAGCGACCTGTTCTCCAATCTTGCACTGGGCGCCGATGTCGCCTTCACGTGGTCAGCCCTGTTTTACTGTTTCCTCGGGGTCGTGCTGGGCATGATTGTCGGCGTTCTGCCGGGCATTGGTCCTCTGCCGGCCATTGCCATGCTGCTGCCGGTCACCTTCTACATCAGCCCCACGGAAGCCATCATCATGCTGGCCGGCATCTATTATGGCGGCCAGTATGGCGCGTCCACGGCCTCGATCCTTCTCAACCTGCCGGGAACGCCGCCGGCGGCCGTGACCTGTCTGGACGGCTATCCGATGGCCAAGCAGGGGCGCGCGGGCGTTGCGCTGTTCATCACGGCCATCGCCTCGCTTGTCGGATCGATGTTCGGCATTATCCTCGTTGGCACGCTGGCGCCGGTTCTTGCGCACTTCGCGCTCGAATTCGGAGCGGCGGAATATTTCTCGCTGATCCTGTTTGCGCTGATCGGCACGGCGGCGATCGGCGGCGACAGTTTTCCCCGTTCGGTTTCCATGGTCGCGCTCGGCCTGCTTCTCGGCATTGTCGGGCAGGATATCACCTCGGGCCAGTTCCGCTTCACATTCGGCATACCGGGCATTGCCGACGGCCTGTCGCTGGTGGCCGTTGCCATGGGGATCTTCGGCGTCTCCGAAGTCATGGCATCCGCCCACAAGGAGCGGGACACGCATTCGGAAAACTTCAGCTTCCGCAGCATGCTGCCGACGCGCGAGGATGTGCGCCGTTCGTGGCCAGCCATGGGGCGCGGTTCGGTGTTCGGCGCAATCTGCGGGGTTTTGCCCGGCGCCGGGGCGTCGATGGCCGTGTTTATTGCCTATGCCTTTGAAAAGCGCATTTCAAAGACGCCCGAAATCTTCGGCAAGGGCGCCATTGAAGGTGTGACAGCACCTGAAGCAGCCAACAACGCCACGGCACAGTCCGCCTTTATTCCAACCCTGACGCTCGGCGTGCCGGGCGATGCGGTGATGGCGGTCATGCTGGGCGCGCTGATGATCCATGGCATCAATCCCGGTCCCAATCTGATCACCGAACAGCCGTCGATGTTCTGGGGCCTTGTCGTCAGCTTCCTGATCGGCAATCTCATTCTGGTGATCCTCAACATCCCGCTGGTCGGCATCTGGGTGCGGCTGCTGAAAATTCCCTACTCGGTGCTCTTCCCCGTCATTCTGGCGCTCATCTGTATCGGCGTCTATTCGATCAACTATGCGGTTTTCGACATCTTCCTGGTGATCGCCTTCGGTCTTGTCGGCTATGGCATGAAGATGCTGCATTTTCCGCCGGCGCCGCTGCTGCTCGGCTTTATCCTGAGCCCGATGCTGGAAGAAAACTTCCGCCGCGCCATGCTGCTGTCGCGAGGCAACTGGATGACCTTCCTGAACCAGCCGATCAGCGCCGTCTTTGTCGTTGCCTCCGGTCTGCTGATCCTGCTGCCCGTCTATACCTGGTGGCGCGGCCGCGGCAAAAAGGCCGGGACCCTATTGCCGTGATGATACCGGTTTGCACCCCGCAGCGCGTCATGACAGACGCAGCGGGGTGTATGCCCCTATGCGGGCGGACACACGATTTCTCAACCGGCCTCGCCGGTGTGGGCGGAAAATGCCTTCCTGAAAGCCGAAATCGGTTTGGAGGACGCCAGCGAGGCCTTGCAGATCAGGTCGACATCGAGCGTCCACAACCCGCCTTCCATGGTTCGCGCCGCAAGGCCTTCCTTTTCTGCCTTGGGCACGATCATGTCGCTGACAATGGCGTAATAATCCGTCGTGGTCAGCAGTCCGAACATGATGTTCAGCGACGTCGTCTGCAGGATCGGCCGCAGGGACTGCGAACGTTCCCCGAAACATTGGCGGGCGCGGCTTTCGAATTCCCTGTCCTCCAGGAAGCCGACGCGGCGGAAGGCGGTCAGCGCCTCCGGGGTTATCGACTTTTCACGGCAGAGCGGGTGATCCGTACGGCAGATGATGACCATATCCGTCGACAGCAGCGGCAGGGTGACAAAACGGTCGGGAAGTGTGGCCTGCGGCAAGGCGGCGATGACGAGGTCGAGATTGTCGCGCAGCAGGCTTTGCACGAGCCCGGTGGAAATGCCGGCTTCGGCGGAAACCTCGACATCGGGAAAACGCCGGTGAAAATCGGCCAGAAGTGCGGGAAAAATGCTGACGGCCAGCACCTGTCCCACGCCGATCTTGATGCGGCCGCCCATAGCCCCGCGCATATTGGCAATTTCAAGTGCCGCAAAGCGCGCTTCCTGTTCGATTGCGCAGGCATGCCGGTAGAGAATGTGTCCGGTTTCCGTTGCCACAAGGCCCTTGTGGGTCCGCTCGAACAGTTCGGCATCCAGCTCGTCTTCAAGCAGCTGCAGGCTCTTTGTCAGCGCGGGCTGGCTGATGCCTTTTTTCTGCGCCGCCGTGTGCATGTTGCCGGCTTCGAAGAGCGCCAGAAAATTCTCCAGATGACGTGAAACGAGCAGACGCATGATGATAGCTTTCAGTTATCGGTAGCCTACAAATTTTTATTATCATTTATCAATAAATTCCGCCACTGTCGCCGACAGAGGAGCATTCATGAAGACCATCTTTGTCCTTTTTGACAGTTTAAACCGCAATGCGCTCGGGGCCTATGGCGGCGAGACCGTCAAGACGCCGAATTTCGACCGTTTCGCAGCCCGTTCGGTGACATTCGACCGTCACTATGTCGGCTCGCTTCCGTGTATGCCGGCCCGCAGGGATATGCATACCGGCCGCTTGAACTTCCCCCATCGCTCGTGGGGGCCGCTTGAGCCTTTCGACAATTCCTTTGCCGAGATCATGAACCGAAACGGTGTTTATACGCATCTGATTTCCGACCACCTTCACTATTTCGAGGATGGCGGCCACGGCTTTCATACGCGCTTTTCCAGCTATGATTTCATCCGCGGGCAGGAATACGACCCATGGGTCGCCATGGTCGAGCCGCCGCTGGATCGCATTCGGGAGAAGTTCGACAGTCGCCATTACAACACGGAAAATCCGGACAAGCGCCTTCAGCACGCGATCAACCGTGAAACGATTGTCGACGAGGCCGATTTTCCGGGGCCGAAATGCTTTGCCTCCGCCTTCGACTTCCTCGACCGAAACCGGGATGCCGATAACTGGTTCCTGATGCTGGAATGCTTCGACCCGCATGAACCGTTTCATGCGCCCGATCGCTTCAAGGCAGCCTATGAGACCGGCTACAATGGCGGCATTCTCGACTGGCCGCATTACGACCGGGCGATGGAAAGCCCGGAGGAGATCGCCGAAATCCGCGCGAATTATGCCGCGCTTGTTGCCATGTGCGACGATTATTTCGGAAAGCTGATGGATTATATGGACGCGCACGACATGTGGAAGGACACATGCGTGGTGCTGACAACCGATCACGGCTTCCTGCTCTCCGAGCATGACTGGTGGGGCAAATGCCGGATGCCCTATTATGAAGAGGTTTCGCATATTCCGCTGATGATCCATCATCCCGATCATCAGCATCTGGCGGGTACGCGCCGTGAAGGGCTGACCCAGACCACGGATCTGATGCCGACCTTTCTGGAGCTTTACAATCTGGAGCCGCCAAAAGAGGTGACGGGCCACAGCATCATGCCGCTTTTCACCGGTGGCGAGGCTATTCGCCAGTCGGCCATTTTCGGGGTGTTTTCCGGTCCCATCGGCATCACCGACGGCGACCATGTTCTCTATCACTACCCGTCCGATCTCGGGCGGGAGGGGTTGATCGAATATACTCTGGCGCCCGCGCATATGACCGCCCCGTTCACGGTGGAGGAACTGCGCACCGCCCGGCTCCATCCGGGGTTTGATTTCACCAAGGGCGTGCCGGTTCTGGGGATCGATGCCCGCCGGGATGCCAAACGCGTGCCGTATAATGATGGCAAAGGCTTCGATGATCTCGGCACCCGGCTTTATGATCTGACGACCGATCCGGGTCAGACGGCGCCGGTGCAGGATGCGGCGACCAGCGAGCGGCTTTACGGGCTGATGGTCGAAGAACTGAAAGCCCACGATACGCCGGCGGAACTCTACCGCTGGTATGAACTTGAAACCGATTGAGGAAGAGGGAGGAACCCATGAAAAAGATCCTTGGTATCATGACGGCGGCAATGATGCTGGCCGGAACGGCGCAGGCGGAATTTCCCGAGCGCAACATTGAAAACATCTATCCCTGGGGACCGGGCGCGACCATGGCCGCAAGCCAGGTGATTGCCGATGCGATGGGCAGCGAGCTTGGCGTCAACATCTCGGTCGTCTCGACGCCGGGCGCTGTCGGCACCAAGGCGTTCCAGACAGCGATGGAAAAGCCGGCCGACGGCTACACCATCTTCGACGGCTATGTCGCGCCGTTGGTGCTGCAGCCGATGATGGGCAATGCCGACTGGACCTACAAGGACTTCAAGCCGCTCTGGTCTGGCACGTCCAACAGTTTCGCCATCGTCGTGCGTGAAGACGACGACCGGTTCGCCGATTTTCCCGCGCTGATCGCATATGCGCAGGAAAACCCCGGTGACCTGCGCTATTCGCCCGGCGTGACCGGCGGTCTGCCGCATATGGTGGCTGCCAAGGCGCTGCAGACATCGGATGCCGTGGCCCAGGTGGTGCCCTATCCGGAAATCGACAATGCGGTGAAGGATCTGCGCGGCGGCATTCTCGATTTCATCGTGATCAATCCCGGCGTTTATGCAGCCAACAAGGATTCCGTCCGCCCACTCGCTGTGCTGTCGGAACTGGAAGGCGCCTCGGCCACCTATGACGGCGCGCCGCGCGTTCAGGATTTCGGCATCGAGCTCGGCATGACCGGACTTTCGCCGATGGGCTGGAACTGGTGGCTGGTGCGCAGCGAAACGCCGGACGACGTGACGCAGAAGCTGCGTGATGCCATGGGTGCAGCGCTTGCCCGCGACGACGTTCAGAAGAAACTGATGGGCATGGGCTATGTCCCGCTTGGCTACAGCCCGGACCAGTATGACGAGATCGTCGGCCCGGTTGCCGATGAGCTTCAGTCCGGTATCGACGCCATTGCCTGGGAAAAGGCCGAACTCAAGAAGTAAACCGGATATTCCCCGGCAGCGGCCGGGTAACCATGATGCGGCGGCCGGAAAGCGGCCGCCGTATTGTCAGGGAGAACAACGTGTTTCGAATTCGACCGTTTGCGTTCGACTGGATCGCGCTGGCCATCATTGCCGCCGTGCCGGTCGCCATTTTCTGGCAGTCGGCGACATCGCTTGAACAGCAGGGCGCCGCCTCCGGCGGTCCGCTGGAAAATGCGGCCTTCTATCCCCGCGTCATTGCCGTCCTGCTGGCGGTTATCGTCGCCGTTCATGCGCTCCGGCTCGGTCTGGGAAAGGTGCAGACGCTTTCGCCGCTCAAAGCCAGCGACGGAACCCGGCTTGCGCTGGTCCTGTCTGCGGTGTTCGTCGCGTATCTTCTGGTACTGCCCTATGCCGGCTTTCATATTGTTACGCCGGTCTTGCTGCTCGTCTTCCTCCTTGCTTTCGGGGTCCGGCCGGTTTCAGCCGTTCCCGGCGCAATCGGGATGTGGCTCGTCGCGTCTTTCGTCTTCGAAGGACTTCTGAACGTCGTCCTTCCCGTCGGCGTCTTCAACATCACCCTTTTCAGCTAGAGCGTCGGGCGAAAAAGTGGATACCGGTTTTTCGTTAACCCGACGCGACAAAATAAGGAATCTAGGTCATCGGACGATGCCAATTAATCGCCCGATGATCTAGTGGTCGCCCATGTTTGAACTGTTGCGCGAGGGGCTGCCGCTCTTCTTCAATTTCCAGGCCATACTGTTGACATGCCTCGGCGTCGTCGGCGGCCTCTTCATTGGCGTTCTGCCTGGTCTCGGTCCGTTGATGGGCATCGTGCTGCTGCTGCCGGTCGCCTTTCACATGCCGGCAATCCCGGCAATGGGCATGCTGATCGCGGTCTATATCGGCGGTTCGGCCGGCGGTTCGATTTCCGCTATCCTGCTACGGATACCCGGCACCCCGCTGGCCGCGGCTACGCTTTTCGACGGTTATCCGATGGCCCAGAAGGGCCGCGCCCAGGATGCGGTCGGCCTTGCGGTCAGCGCGTCGGCCGTTGGCGGTCTGATCGGCGGCCTCGTGCTGGTCTTCCTGTCGCCCTTGCTTGCGAAATTCGCCCTGCGTTTTGCGCCGCCGGAATATTTCGGCATGGCGGTTCTCGGCGTGCTGACGATCGCGCTGGTTTCGGAAGGCTCCGCGATCAAGGGCCTGCTTGTCGGCGGTTTTGGCCTGTTCCTGTCGATGATCGGAACCGATGAATTCACCAATGCCTATCGGTTCACCTTTGACGATATCCGGCTTTCGAGCGGCCCAAATCTGGTTGCCGTCGTGGTTGGCCTGTTCGCGCTGTCGGAGCTTTTCTTCCAGATCGAGTCGCGCGGCTTCAAGAACAAACCGGTCGTCGAACGCCTGATCGTTTCGTTTTCCGCTCTGGGTATTCTTCTCAAACACCGGTTCAATCTTCTGCGCTCGGCGCTGATCGGCACGTTTTTCGGCGCCATACCGGGCGCCGGCGGTGATGTCAGCGCCTTTATCTCCTATGCCACCGCGAAGAAACTTGCGAAACCGGAAGATGGATATGGCGAAGGCGCCGAGGGCGGTGTCGTGGCCACCGAAGCGGCCAATAACGGCTGTTGCGGCGGTGCGCTGATCCCCACGCTTTCGCTCGGCATTCCCGGCGATGCCTCGACCGCCGTGCTGATGGGTGCGCTGATCCTTCTTGGCTTCTTTCCCGGACCCGATCTTTTCCGGGACCACCCCGATGTCGCCGGCGGCGTTTTCATTTCCTATCTGATGGGCAATGTCTTCCTGCTCATTCTGGGCACGCTGCTGGCGCCGTTTTTCGGCTCGGTCCTGAAGCTTCCGAAGGCCTGGCTCCTGCCCGCCGTGCTGCTTTTATCGACGCTCGGTGTCTATTCGCTGGAAAATTCGGTCTTCGACCTCTGGGTCATGCTGGCCTTCGGCATTATCGGCTACATCCTGCGCCGCGCTTCCTATCCCCTGGCGCCAATGATCATCGGCATGATCCTCGGCGGCGTCATGGAAGCCAACCTGAGGCGATCGCTGCTGATTTCCCGCGACGGGCTGATGATTTTCGTCGAGCGCCCGATCTCGGCAATCATCCTGCTGATCGATCTGGCTCTGCTGATCTCCATTGTCTATTCGACAATAAGATCCTCGAAAAAGCCGGTTGACGTGAAAGCGGATGACCTTGACTGACCTCTGCCGTGCAAGCTCTGTCCCGTTTTAAAACGGGGCAGAACAACGGCAGGGCCTGATCCTTACACCTTCCTTTGAAATCCGTTTGCAGGGCTCTCCATTTCCCGTGTCTTTTCTGCCCGATCTGAATTCATCCGTTCTCCGCTCGACCGTGCGTGCGACCAACGCCTGGATGCATCTGCTTTCGCCTGTGCTGAGGCTGCGTCTCCTGGTCCGGCGCAGCGAGATCTGGCTGGTGGCGATTGCCTCTGTCATCGGTGTCGCCGCCGGACTGGCGCAGGTGGCGATATCGTCTTCGGCCTATGGCCTGCAATCGCTGCTGTTTTCACTGGAGCCCGGCGAACGGCTGAGTGCACTGGCCGGCTCGCCCGGGCTTGTTGCACTGGCGGTTCCGTTGATCGGCGGCGCCATTCTGGTGCCGATTGCCTATCTGGTGAAGCGCAACGGTCGCCGCATGGTCGACCCCGTCGAGGCTAACGCACTGCATGGTGGGCATCTTTCCTTCTACGACAGTCTCGTCATTACCCTTCAGACCGTGGTTTCCAACGGCTTCGGCGCCTCCGTCGGGCTTGAGGCGGCCTATGTGCAGATGGGCGGTGCATTCGGCTCGAAACTCAGCGCGTTTCTCCATGCCCGGCGTTCCGATATGCGGCTTCTGCTCGGTTGCGGCGCGGGCGCGGCGATTGCCGCGGCGTTTCAGGCGCCGCTTGCCGGTGCATTCTATGCCTTCGAGCTTGTGATCGGCACATATTCGATTGCTGCGCTGGCGCCGGTCATGGCGGCCAGTATTGCCGCGACCTTCGTTTCCGGCTGGCTTACGGATGCGCACAAGACCCATCTGGGCAGCGTGCCGTCCATCGATACCGGCATGTTTGCGGCCCTGATGGGGCTGGCCGTGGTAACGGCGATCTGCAGCGTGGCGCTGATGCTGCTGGTGAGTGAAACGGAAAAGCTGTTTACAAGGCTGCGTGTGCCGCCGCTCTTCAGGCCGATTGCCGGCGGTGCGCTTCTTGCCGTGGCGGTTGCGTTTGCGCCCTTCGTCCTGTCGTCGGGACATGGCGCGCTTCAGGCGACGCTGGAAGCCCCGCCCGCCTCGCTCTGGGTGCTTCTGTTGATGATTATCGCCAAGATGATCGCCTCTGCCGTGTCGCTCGGCAGTGGGTTTCGCGGCGGGCTTTTCTTCGCCTCGCTGTTCGTCGGTGCTCTCATCGGACTTGCCTATTTCCGGGGTCTCGACATGCTGGTCCCGGGCATGATCGGCGATGAGCGCGTGGCCGCATTTGCAGGCATGACCGGGCTTGCCGCCGCCGTGGTCGGCGGCCCGCTCACCATGGTTTTCCTCACGCTCGAGGATTCGGGGTCGCTGTCTCTGGCCATCACCATGCTGGCCGTCGCCACGGTGTCTTCCGTGCTCATCCGCCAGTTCTTCGGCTATTCCTTCACCACATGGCGTTTTCACCAGCGTGGTGAAACCATCCGTGGTGCGCATGATATCGGGCTTATCCGCTCACTGACGGTCGGCCGGATGATGCGGCGCGATATCCGCACGGTGAATGCCGGCGTATCGGTGGGTACCTTTCAGCGCATGTTTCCGCTCGGCGCCGCAAAACAGGTGGTCGCCGTCAATGATGAGGGCGGCTATGCCGGCATCGCCCTCATGCCGGAAATCCACGCTCTCGATGCCGACATGCTCGACCAGCCGCTGGACCGGTTTCTGGCGCTGAAGACCTGTGTGCTGACGCCGGACATGAATGCGCGGCAGGCCGCACAGCAGTTCGAGGAACAGTCATCCGATGCGCTTGTCGTCGTCAGCGACCGCATTTCGAACCGTGTCATCGGGCTTTTGAGCGAAAGCTATGTTCTGCGCCGCTATGCCGAGGAACTCGACAAGGTTCGCATGGATATGAGCGGCGGCAGACGTGGATCGGTCGGGGCGCCGGGAGCGCTGCGAAAATAGCCGCCCGCTTTCCAAAGCGATCAGGCACTGCGGCAAGTCAGAGATATTCCGCTCAACCAGTCCGGTTGGTCTACCGACTATCGTTTCGGGAGGGATGATGTTGGCCTGCTCCCCGCATGGTCCTGCGTTTTGATGTAGAATTTGCGCAATCATATAAGACAGATTTATGCGAAAGAGCCGATTCACCGAGGCGCAGTTTATTGGGACGACCGAGGAACAGGAGGCCGATCTTCCAACGTCCAAGGTTTGCCGCTTATGGTGGTATGAAGGTTTCCGAGGCTGCCCGTCCAACGGCTTTGGAAGACAAGCACACCAAGCCCAAGCGGCTTCTGTCCGATACGATGCTCGGCAATGGCGTGCGAAGGACCTCATGGAAAACAACTGACACCATCGGAAGACGGAGCGGGTCTCGATATCGACCTGTATGGTGCGATTGCGGGTCTCCTACACCTCGCGACGTTCTACTGAGCCGAACGCCAAAAGCCCCCGCGGTTATGCGAGGGCTTTTGATATCGTTGATAACATGGACTTGGTTGCGGGGGCAGGATTTGAACCTGCGGCCTTCAGGTTATGAGCCTGACGAGCTACCGGGCTGCTCCACCCCGCGGTAATCTTGAGCTTTCCGGGGTTTATTTGGGAGACGGTTATGTCTTGCCCTGCCCGGTTTTCTTGTTTTGCCGGTCCTCGGCCTTTGGCCTGCGGTTCGGCGGGGGGCTGCTCTTGCCCCGCGTTATGTCAGTGTCTTTTGGCAACAAAAAAGCCGCCTTTTACGGCGGCTTGGTATCGGCAGTCGCCGTTTGATTGTTTTGAGAAGATATTCTTTGCTCAGCGCGAGCGCGCGTCGCCGACAGTTTGGCGCGCTGTTTGCAGCGTGGCCGAAGGCCACATTGGCGTGAACACATAAACGATGCTGCATTTGGCAGACCTGGCAGCGACTTACTCTCCCGTGCCTTAAGACAAAGTACCATCAGCGCTGGGGCATTTCACGGCCGTGTTCGGAATGGGAACGGGTGT
>PVUG01000017.1 GCA_003001975.1 Martelella mediterranea | reverse complement strand
TCTCTTGCTCCGACTTGTGATTTGGTCGGAGGCAATATGACCCGAGCTTTCAGCAATGATCTGCGTAGCCGCGTTCTGGATGCGTCACGTGATGGCATGTCGGCGCGTTCGGCAGCAGCCCGATTTGGGATTGGTGTTTCGACAGCCATCGCCTGGATTGCCAGCGCCCGACAGGGTCGATTGACACCAGAGAAACAAGGGCGCCGCGGCGGCTCGCGCCTTGATGCCCACGAGGATTACATCATCGGCCTGATCGAGGAGGCAAAGGACATCACGCTCAACGAGATGGTCCTGCGACTGGCCGAAGAACGGGCAGTATCCATTGGCCGTAGCGCGCTTGATGTCTGGCTGCGAAAGCGTGGCTGGACATTCAAAAAAAGATCGCGCATGCATTGGAGCAGGAACGCGCTGACCTTCTGAAGCGGCGTCAGGACTGGTTCGACGGTCAGCTCGATCTCGAACCGGCACGTCTCGTCTTCATTGATGAAACCGGACTCAGCACGAAAATGGCCCGGCTTCGCGGGCGCGCTATTTGTGGAGAGCGGTGTCGTTCCCCGATCCCGCACGGACACTGGAAAACAACGACCTTCACAGGAGCTCTCAGGCTTTCGGGCATGACCGCGCCCATGGTCCTCGATGGCGCGATGAACGGGATCGCTTTCGTGGCCTATGTTGAGCAGGTACTCATTCCAACCTTGGCACCGGGTGACATCGTCGTCATGGACAATCTGCCAGCACACAAGGCGGAGGGCGTACGGCATGCAATCGAAGCTGCAGGATGCCGCTTACTCTATCTCCCGCCTTACAGCCCAGACTTCAACCCCATCGAGAAGGCCTTTGCCAAGCTGAAGGCGCTTCTGCGCGCCAAAGCCGAGCGAACGGTCGACAGCCTATGGAACACGGTCGGACAGATCGTCACACTGTTCGAGCCGCAGGAATGCGAAAACTACTTCGTCTCCTGCGGATATGACCCCGAGTAAAATGGACGTGCTCTAGTTCCAGAAATCCGGAATGGTTTCCGAAAGCCTCGGACCGAGACGCAAAGGTGCAATTTTTTCAGCCAACCCCGTCGTGTCGGAGATTTCGACGCCGACGCCGCAGATGGTTGCCGGGCCGGAGGCAGCCTCGAAGCGGGATTTGTTCATCTTGGAGACAAAGCGGGAGAGCGGCTCTTCCTTGTCCATGCCGAGCGAGGAATCGTAATCGCCACACATGCCGGCATCCGACATATAGGCCGTGCCGCCATTCAGGATCTGGCAATCGGCGGTCGGCACATGGGTGTGGGTGCCGACGACGAGGCTGGCGCGGCCGTCAACGAAATGGCCGAAGGCCTGTTTCTCGCTGGTGGCTTCCGCGTGGAAATCGAAGATGATGGCGTCGACCTGATCCTTGAGCTGGCAGGCCCCCAGAATATCCTCACCCGCCTTGAAGGGATCGTCGAGCTCGGGGTGCATGAACACGCGGCCCATGATGTTGGCCACCAGCACGCGCGCGCCGTTCCTGGCATAATGGATGCTCGAACCCCGGCCCGGCGTGCCGGCCGGATAGTTCGCGGGGCGCAGGAACTGCTCATGCCGGTCGGCGAAGATCACCGCATCCTTCTGGTCCCAGACATGGTTGCCGGTGGTCACCACATCGGCGCCGGCATTGATGGTTTCCTGAAAGATGGTTTCGGTGATGCCGAAGCCGCCGGCGGCATTCTCGCCGTTGACGATGACGAAATCGAGCTTCAGATCGCTGATCAGGCCCGGCAGGCGATCCCAGACCGCCCTACGCCCCGTCTTGCCGACCATATCCCCGAGAAAAAGCAAACGCATTGAAAATTCCGTTTCCAGCCGCATCGTCGCAGTCAAAAGCGACAGAGGGTTGCGGCAAAGTGGTGATGGTGCTGCTGCCCCCTTTAGAGCGTTTCAGACTGAAATGGAAACAGTTCTGTTTGCCCAAACCGGTCATTCCACGCGAAGAAGCCCGCGCGGTATAGCCATAGCTATATCGAAGGGTTTCGACAAAGTGGAGGGCCGGTTTCGGCAAACCCGCAAGGGCGGCATTCCATGATCTCCAGATCATGGAATGAACACGCCCGCGATTTGGTCGGTTCAGCGCGTCAAGCGCGCTGAACTGGGCGGCATGAATTTGCGCCATTACCGGCGGTCTTCGGCTTGGACATAGCTTCGGCTATGCCCTGCGCCAAAGCCCTTGGTCCTGGCGCAAATTCCTTGTCGCAGAACGATTCCATTTCAGTCTGAAACGCTCTATCGCGGCACGGCGGCTATGGAAATAAATTAATCCGGTTTCGCACCATCGCCTCAGGTCGTCGGCGGCTCCAGATGCATTTCGTCGTCTTCCACCACTTCCATGATCGTCCGTGTTCCACCGTCGGTCACGATGCCGAACAGTCGCTGGTCATGCGGCTCGGATGGAATTCTGCGGGCTTCCTGGATGGCGTAGGCCGGCGCGATCAGACGCGGACGCTTCCCCCTGGCCGCAAGATCGGCAACCGCGCGGTCATAATGGCCGGCGCCATAGCCGAGGCGGTTTCCGGTGCCATCGAAACCGACAAGGGGAATCAGAATGATTTCGGGATCGACCGCCTCGGCCGTCTCCGGCGGGGCAAGCGTACCGAAACCGGATTTCATCAGATCATCACCGGTTTTATAGGCCCTGAAAACAATGGTCTCACGATCGATGACGGCAGGAAGGCAGAGCTTGCCGCCCGCCTTTTCGATTTCACGCATCGCCGGGCGCGGATCGAATTCGCTCTTGATCGGCCAGTATCCGGCGACCGTCATGCCTTCGAACGCTGTAAACAGTTCTTCGAGTTCGTGCATGATGCGCTTGTCGCGCTTCTTGCGTTCCTTTTCGCTCAAGCTGTCGCGCCGGGACAGAAGAACCTTGCGAAGATCGGATTTGGTTTCGCCAGGACGGGAAAAATAGGCTTCCAGAAACTCGCCAGAGCCACCCGTCAACCGCAAAAAGAAACGTCTCAGCATAAAGAAACCTGAATTATAAAGCCGGTCCACGGCGACCGATGGAATCGGTTGGATCCTGGGCGCCTACAGAAGTAGGTGGGCGCCATATAACCAAGCCCACGGGCGAGGTCAGGGACAGCTCCCTTAGGATCGAGTAAGGCCCCGGGGATTCGAAGATTCCTGTCGTGAAGCGCAGACCGTAGCTCCTATATAGCGTTCCACCCTTCCACCTGCCAGAGGGAAAAAGGGGGCAGCGAAACGATTTTCTTCAATCTTCCGGAGAGTTTGCCCGAAAGCCCGAAAAACCGGTCACTTGTCAACGCCGGACACTTTTGCCGAAAGGCTCGACAGTCGCCCGGCAAGACTTTCCAGCACCGCCGCCATTTCGTCGTCATGGGCGGCACGCGCACTGTCGGCGGAGCCGGCCTTGGCGCGCAGGTCATCCAGTTCGGCGGCATTGGCATCGACCAGTGTCTGCAGGTCATGAAGCTCATCCATGATCATGATCCCGGCCATCACCGTCAGCCTGAGATCGCCGATTTCGCCGAACTGCCCGCGCAGATTGCTGATGTAGGAATCGAAGCGGGCTGCAAGATCGACCAGATGGTCCTCCTGCCCCTCTTCGCAGGCCATCCGGTAGGCCTTGCCATCGATGTTGACGGTGACTTGCGCCATCTGCCCTGTTCCTTCCGGCCTATTTCTCGTGATCGAGAACCGAGCGGATCGTCTCCATGGCCGTTACCAGCCTGCGGGAGACCTCACGGTTCACCTCTTCCAGCCGGTTGGCCCGAAACTGCGCCTGGTCGAGTTCGCGCGCAAGGCCTGCGCGGTCCTCGTGGACAATCCGCACCTCGTTTTCGAGGTCCTCGCGGTTCTGAAGCTTTTCCGCACGGGCATCGACGGCATTTTCGAGGCCCGAAAGAGCGTTTTCAAGCGCCTGAAGCGCGTTTTCAAGCCGTCCCGTTTCTGCCACTACTGCCTTCCTCCCGAAATAGAGAGACGCGCACTGCTTGAGCCACCGACACGCTCACCACCATATGGTGCAAAATGCGCTTTTCGAATCGTCAAGATGCCCGAAAATTCATTATGATCTTAGGGAGAGTTAACAGCCGAGGTCAACTGAGACCGGTGGTTGTCAAGTGGAAATTTGAGGACTGTTCCCTGACCGGCCGAAACGCCGCCGGTTTTGTTAAAAAGCGCTTCATTGCGGCCGCCGGACTGACCGTCGATTTGTCATAAAACAATGTAACCCGATGAAAATTCCTCTATCAATCGATTTAGCGAACGGATAAACGCAGAAATGAGACATGATATACACCATATTGCCTCATGGCGGGTTAAGCTGTGGCAGGCCCATTTGAAATGGTGTAGTGTCCACGCGTTTTCGGGCTCGAGGCCCATCGAGGCGCTTTCAAATTTGCCGCCTTGATTGGTTCGGGTAACACTGTAATTTAACCGGCAGCACTGCCGACTGGCCTGATGGCCGGTACTTCCAACGACCAACCTAATCCCTCAGAATCAAGAAAAGCGAAGAACACATGACTTCTCTTGAAAAACACAACCGGATGGCCAACGCGATCCGTTTCCTCTCCATGGACGCCGTACAGAAAGCCAATTCGGGACATCCCGGACTGCCGATGGGCGCGGCCGATGTCGCAACGGTGCTGTTCACGCGGTTCATGCGTTTCGATCCCAAGAACCCGAACTGGCCCAACCGCGACCGCTTCGTGCTTTCGGCCGGCCACGGCTCCATGCTGCTTTATTCGCTGCTCTACCTCCTCGGCTACGAGGACATGACGCTCGAAGACCTGAAGAATTTCCGCCAGCTCGGCTCCAAGACCGCCGGTCACCCGGAATACGGCCACGCCTCCGGCATCGAGACCACCACCGGTCCGCTCGGCCAGGGCATTGCCAATGCCGTCGGCATGGCGATCGCAGAACGCAAGCTTGCCGATGAGTTCGGCGGCGAGCTGATGGATCACTACACCTATGCGCTTTGCGGCGACGGGTGCCTGATGGAAGGTATCAGCCAGGAAGCGATCACGCTTGCCGGCCACCTGAAGCTTTCCAAGCTGATCCTGTTCTGGGACAACAACTCGATCACCATCGACGGCGCGGTCTCGCTTGCCGATTCGACCGACCAGCACGCCCGTTTCCGCGCGGCTAACTGGCACACGATCGACATTGACGGCCACAATCCGGATGAAGTCGCCGCGGCAATCGAGGAAGCGCAGAAATCCGACAAGCCGACGATGATCGCCTGCAAGACGACCATTGGTTACGGTGCGCCGAAAAAGGCCGGCACCAACAAGGCCCACGGTTCGCCGCTCGGTGATGAGGAAATCGCCGAAACGCGCAAGGCGCTCGGCTGGGAATACGCCCCCTTCGAACTGCCGGAAGACATTCTGGACGCATGGCGCGTTGCCGGTCTGCGTTCCACCAAGGCACGTGTCGAGTGGGAAGAGCGCCTGAAAGGCACCAAGACCGAAATCAAGGCCGAGTTCAACCGCCGTTTCGCCGGCGAACTCCCCGGCTCCTTCGACCGCACGGTTCAAAAGTACAAGCAGCAGCTTGCCGACGAAAAGCCGACGCTGGCCTCGCGCAAGTCCTCGCAGAACGCGCTCGAAGTCATCAATGGTGCGATTCCGGAAACCATCGGCGGCTCTGCCGACCTGACCGGATCGAACAACACCAATACCAGCCAGACGCCGTCGATCACGCCTGATGATTTCTCCGGTCGGTTCATCCACTGGGGCATTCGCGAGCATGCCATGGCAGCCGCCATGAACGGTATCGCGCTTCACGGCGGGCTGATCCCCTATTCCGGCGGCTTCCTGATCTTCTCGGATTATTGCCGTACCTCGGTGCGCCTTGCCGCGCTGATGGGCATCCGGGTCATCCATGTGTGGACGCATGATTCGATCGGCGTCGGCGAAGACGGCCCGACCCATGAACCGGTCGAGCAGATGGCATCGCTGCGGGCGATCCCGGGCCTCCAGATGTTCCGTCCGGCAGACGCCATGGAAACGGCGGAATGCTGGCAGCTTGCGCTGGAAAGCGCTCACGCCCCTTCGGGCATTGCGCTCACCCGCCAGAACCTGCCGGCCGTTCGTCTCGATTATAACGAGAAGAACCTGTGCGCCACCGGTGCTTACGATCTGATCCCGGCCAACGAAGCCGAAGTCACGATCTTTGCCTCCGGCTCGGAAGTCGGCCTGGCCGTCGAAGCGCAGAAGACGCTGGACGGCAAGGGGATTTCCACCCGCGTCGTTTCCGTGCCCTGCATGGAACTGTTCTTCGAGCAGCCGGAAGACTACCAGAAGGCCATCATCGGCAATTCGCCGATTAAGGTCGGTGTCGAAGCCGCGATCCGCATGGGTTGGGATTCTTTCATCGGCACAGACGGTATCTTCATCGGCATGGACGGTTACGGCGCATCCGGCAAGGGCGCCGACCTGTTCAAGCATTTCGGCATCACCGCCGAAGCGATTGTCGAAGCGGTCGAAAAGAAGCGCGCATAAGCGGCTGACCATGAATGAATTGAGCGGCCCGGTTTTAAAGCCGGGCCGTCTCGTGCCGAAAATGACTGCATTTCGCCAGACGAATGCTGAATTTCCGGCAAAAAAGGCTTATATCAGGGCTGCCAGCTTACCGGTGCGCAATGGCCGATGCGCTCGCAGTCCAAAAGAGGTTGCCCTGCCGCAATTGAATGTCATCCGGCGGCTTTGGGTTTTGTAAGAATCTACTCGCGAATAGGGAGTCCTACCATGACAGTTAAAGTTGCCATCAACGGCTTTGGCCGCATCGGCCGCAACGTTCTGCGCGCAATCGTCGAATCGGGCCGCAAGGACATCGAGGTCGTTGCCATCAACGATCTCGGTCCGGTCGAAACCAACGCCCATCTTCTGAAATACGATTCCGTTCACGGCCGTTTCCCGCATGAGGTCACCGTCAAGGGCGACACCATCGACGCCGGTCTCGGCCCGATGCGCGTCACCGCGATCCGCGACCCCAAGGAACTGCCGTGGAGCGATGTCGATATCGCGCTGGAATGCACCGGCATCTTCACGGCCAAGGAAAAGGCCGAGATGCTGCTGGAATCCGGCGCCAAGCGCGTTCTGGTTTCCGCCCCCTCCAAGGGCGCCGACAAGACCATTGTCTACGGTGTGAACCACGACACGCTGACCAAGGACGACCTGATCGTCTCCAACGGCTCCTGCACCACCAACTGCCTGGCGCCGATTACTTACGTTCTGCATGAAAAGTTCGGCATCGAGCGTGGCTACATGACCACGATCCACTCCTACACGGGTGACCAGCCGACCCTTGATACCATGCACAAGGACCTTTACCGCGCCCGTGCCGCTGCACTTTCGATCATCCCGACGTCCACCGGCGCGGCGAAAGCAATCGGCCTTGTCATTCCGGAACTGAACGGCAAGCTCGACGGATCGTCCATCCGTGTCCCGACGCCGAATGTCTCCGTGGTCGATTTCAAGTTCGTTCCGCGCGGCGATGTCACGGCGGAAGAAGTCAATGCAGCGGTCAAGGAAATGGCCGAAGGCAAGCTGAAGGGCGTTCTCGAATACAACGACGAGCCGCTCGTTTCGCGTGACTTCAACCACGATCCGGCTTCCTCGATCTTCGCCGCCCAGCAGACCAAGGTTCTCGAAGGCAAGCTCGTACGCGTCCTGTCCTGGTACGATAACGAGTGGGGCTTCTCCAACCGCATGGCCGACGTCGCCGTCGCCATGGGCAAGCTGCTCTAAGCAACCAAGGCTTTGTGCAGCCTGTTGCAGCATTGCAGCGGGCATAGAGCCGAAATCGAAAAGGCCCGCCGATCCGTTCGGCGGGCCTTTCATGTTTCAGCGAGGAAGGGCACTCAGCTGATCGATGCAATCCCGTTGAGGCGACGCAGATGGTCCGCATCAAGCTTCAGGCTGGCGGCAGCGATGTTTTCCCGCAGATGGGTGCGTGACGCGGTTCCCGGAATGACAAGAATGTTGGGACTGCGGGCGAGCAACCAGGCAAGCGCCACGCTTTGCGGCGATGTGCCGAGTTCGTTTGCAACATTCGCCAGCTCATCCGATTGAAGCGGCGAAAAGCCGCCGAGCGGGAAATACGGCACATATGCGATCCCCTGCTCGGCAAGACTGTCGATCATTGCATCGTCATCGCGGTGAACGAGGTTGTAAAGGTTCTGCACGCAGACGACCGGCGCGATATCCCGGGCAATCCTGATCTGCGATTCCGTCACGGTCGAAAGACCGATATGGGCGATCAGCCCCTCCTCCTGCATCCTGCGCATCTCGCGCATCGGTTCGGCAAGGGCGCTGTCCTCACTAAAGCCGGTAGCACTGCCCATGCGCAGATTGACGATTGCGACCTGATCAAGCTTCAGGCGCTCCAGATTGTCTTCGACGGATTTGCGGAGGAATGCCGGGCTGTGATCCATGTTCCAGCCTCCCCGATCATCCCGCCAGCCGCCAACCTTGGTGACGAGCGTGAGGTTTTCCGGATAGGGATGAAGCGTTTCGGCAATCAGCCTGTTGGTGACATAGGGCCCATAGAAATCGCTGGTATCGATATGGTCGATCCCGAGATCAAGTGCTTCACGCAGCACGGCCCGGGCTTCATCCGGATCCTTCGGCTCGCCGAAGACATGCGGGCCTGCAAGCTGCATGGCGCCATAGCCCATGCGATTGACGGAGATTTCCGTGCCGGGAAAGGTGAAACGGCCGGCGGCGCTTGCTGGTAAGGTCATAATGGTTTCCTTTCGTTGTTTTCCCGACCGATTTAGGACGTCCATTTTGATTTGATAATCCGGACAATTCCGAATAGGTTGATCGCCATGTCGAACAATCCTCATTTGCCTGCTCTCGACGGCCTTTCGGTCTTTCTGGCGGTCAGCCGCGGCGGCGGCTTCCGCACGGCCGCGCGCTGGCTGGGGGTCGCGCCCTCCACCGTCAGCGAAACGATCTCGCGGCTTGAGTCTAGCCTCGGCGTCCCGCTTCTGATCCGTACCACCCGAAATGTGGCCCTCACGGAAGCCGGACGTGCGCTTGCCGAACGACTTGAGCCGGTCATGAGCGAGGCACGCTCGGCGCTGGCCGACGCGGCGAGTTCGTCCGGCTCCGTTCGCGGCGCGCTCAAGCTGAATGTTCCGGGCGCGGTGATGAGCGATATCCTGCCGCCGCTGATCGATCGTTTTCTGAAACGCCACCCGGATGTCCGCCTTGAAATTATCGTCGATGACCGGCTGACGGACACACTCGCCGCCGGTTTCGACGCCGGCATCCGTTATGGCGAGCATCTGGCACAGGACATGATTGCCGTACCGATCGGGCCACGTCGACAATGGGGCGCGCTTGCCGCGTCTCCCGCCTATCTGAAAATGCACCCCGCCCCCGAGCATCCCCGCGACGTGCTTGATCACGCCTGCATCCGCACCCGCTTTGCCAGCGGCGCGCTGGCCGAATGGGAATTCGAAAGAGGAGAAGAGGTCGTCAGGGTCGATCCGGCAGCCAGCATTGCCATCGGCACTTCGGCCTGGCAGGCCGCCATCGATCTCGCGATTGCCGGACATGGACTTGTCTTTGCATTCGGCAACTGGCTTGAACCTCATTTTGCAAGCGGCGCCTTGGTTCCGCTTCTTCCCGACTGGTGGCCGGAATTCGACGGCCCCTTTCTCTACTATTCGAGCCGGCTGACGCCGCGCCCGCTGCGCGCATTTATCGATCTCGTTGCCGAAGACCGCCGCGCACGCGGGACTGACGAAAAGCCGAATTCGGCGTGACACCGCTTTGCAAATCAGGTGATTAACTCCTAAGTGTGGTTCAAACCTCACTTTCCGGATCAGGATTTCCCGATGACTGCATTTTCCATTCTCGACCTTTGCCCCGTCGTTGAAGGCGGCACAGTTTCAGAAGCGCTCGACGCCACACGGCAGATGGCGAAACAGGCGGAGGCTTCAGGCTTTACCCGTTTCTGGCTGGCCGAACATCACGGCATGACCGGCATCGCCAGTGCCGCAACATCTCTGGTGATCTCGGAAGCGGCGCGGGCGACGGAAACGCTTCGCGTCGGCTCCGGCGGCATCATGCTGCCCAATCATTCGCCGCTGGTGATCGCTGAACAGTTCGGCACGCTGGAAGCACTTTATCCCGGCCGTATCGACCTTGGCCTTGGCCGCGCGCCCGGCACCGACATGAACACCGCCCGGGCGCTGCGCCGCAATCTGGAGGCCGGGGCACAAACCTTCCCCAATGATATTGTCGAACTGCAGAAGCTGATGGACGACCCGGAAGAGGGCCAACGGCTGATCGCCAATCCCGGTGCGGGCGCAAAGGTGCCGCTCTATATTCTCGGCTCGTCCACCTACAGCGCGCATCTGGCCGCCGCCCTTGGCCTGCCTTATGCCTTCGCCTCGCATTTTGCCCCCGACATGCTGTTCGAGGCGCTCCACATCTACCGCAGCAATTTCAAACCCTCCGCCCAGCTCGAAAAACCCTATGTGATCGTCGGCGTGATGGGCGCGATCGCCGATACCGATGACGAGGCGGACTATCACTTCACCTCGGCGCTTCAAAGCTTCGTGGCGCTGCGCCGCAACGCCCGCGGCAAGACCCCGCGTCCGGTCGAGAGCATGGATGGCCACTGGACCGAGATGGAAAAGATGTCGATCGAGCATACGTTCCAGTTCGCCGTCGTCGGCGGACCGGAAAAGGCAAGGGCCAAGATGGAAGGCTTCATCGCCGACACCAAGGCCGACGAAGTGATCATCTCCGTGCCCGTCCATTCGGTCGAGGCGCGGCTGAAATCGGTGGCGATGTTCGGTGCCTTGCGCAATGAGCTGAAAGAAGCGGCGTAGCCACGCGCTATTTCGGGAACACGAAGCTCACCACGGCCCGCAGCCCCCAGCCTTCCGGGCCGTTGGCGGGCGCGGTTGCCCAGTAGCGCGCGCCAAGCGTCAGGCTGATCGGTTGTTTGCCCGCCATCACCAGCTTGCCGACCGTAAAGTCGAGCGGCACGATCCAGTCCTCGCCCACCCAGTCATATTCCGCCTCGCTGGTCAGAGAGAAGGTCCATGCCGATCTGGTGTTGTAGGAGATGAAGGGCTGGGTCATCGTCGTCGAGATGCGGCTTCTGTCATCCGCGCCGGCATAGGACCAGACGTGGTTGGCAAGAAGGCCGGTCGTCCATGGCCCGTGTTCGAAAGCGATGACGCCGGTCGGCCCCGCGCCCCATTTTTCGGTTCCGAGCAGGTCGTCGGTTGCCGTGGGCAACAGGAAAATCGGTCCCGCGCCCCAGATCAGCCCGTCCACGCCGCTGTCGACAGGCGAGAAAAACAGCGACAGCAGCGTATCGCCGAGGCCGAACTGGTCACCGGAAGGGCCGGCAATGTCGCTCTGCTGCTCGATTGGAACGATGGTGCGGCTGATCAGATTCCAGTCTGCATTCAGGTTCAAGGGGATGATCGGCTGAATATTGAGCTGCAACTGGTCGCCCTTTTCGGGGCCATAGCCGCGGTCATAGTTGAACTGGAACGGCAGCACGGCCAGCGGTGCCACCGGATTTGAAAGCTGCTTGGCCAGCTTCGCCTGGCTGTCGGCATCATCGGCCATGGCCGTGGCTGCGGACAGAACAACGAAGAGAACCCAGCCATATCTTTTGGCAAAAGAAGGCATTTCCCCGCACCATAACAACCAGTAATGGGCGATACACAATCAGAAGATGCCAATTGTTGCAATACGCACAATCATCGGCTTGTAAACATGGCGCGGCCCAGTCCCGCGCCCCGGCACAAACCGGCCGATCAGGACGCTAATCGGTCTGGTAGACAATCACGGCTTTGGAGAAGTCGCGCCGGCGCAAATCGGTGCGGCGGATCATCACGTAGTAACCGCCGTTGAAATCGATAAAGTCGCTGTCATAACCGAGGACGGACACCAGCGGTATCCAGTTCGTGATCGGACCCGGCATTGCGCGGATCGTCGGGATGAACAGGCTATTGTGCGGCAGGTTCACATGGGCGTCGTCCGCCCCGAGGTCGATGCCGGGATCGGACTGGACGTATTCGGGCCAGCCGAAAAGCTGGCTCCCGGCCTCTGCCAAAGCGGTCTGGGCATCAAGCCAGGCCTGATGCGGGGCGACGTCTGGCCATGGCCAGCGCGTCATCATCGGATAGGTGCCGCCACCGGGAAGCGTATAGGAAAAAACAGGGGTCAGGCGGGCGGGCGGGAGTTGCTGGGCCTGAAGCCGTTCCGCATCGGTTTGCGGCGCGTCCCCGGTCGGCGTCTCACCCCAAAGCGACAGGCCAAGGTCCGGCGTCGGCTGGCGTTGAAGCGGGCCAACACCGTCTTCGAGATAGATGAGGCGGAAGGATTTTTCGTCCTGTTGTTCGCCGAACCAAGGCAGGAACACGAAATCGAAAAAGAGGAGAAGTCGGCCGTTTTGGGGAATATCCGGGTCCATCGGCCCCGCTTTTGCTGCCTCGGCCAGATCGATCTGCATCAGGAAGGCAAGCGGCGCGGGCCGGCTTGCCAGCGCCTGCTTTCGGGCAATCTCGTCATCAAGACGATATTCCGGATGCTCCTGCGCCAGTTTCTTGAGGATTTTCACCTCGCCCAGCCCAGCCGAGGATACGTCGCGCATCGGCCAGTCGAACTGCGGCGGCACATCGGGCGCGCCGCCGATCTTGGTTTTTCCGATGGCAATGGCACTGTCGGGCAACGCCTTCGACGTGAACATCGTCGTCGGGCGCGCCAGCTTGGCCAGCGCGCGGCGGTCGAACCAGCCAACGCCGTAATCGGCAAGCGAATCCTTGAGAGCGGCAAGCGTGGGATAATATGGCCCCGGCGGACCCGGCACGTCAGCCCGAACAGACCCGGCGGCCATGGCCGAAAAGCCGGCCGCCAGAAACGATCTGCGCGTCAGCCCGGCCATCGCCCCTCACACCTGCGTGACGGAACTCAGGCCGAAAGCTTGGCCATGACCTCGTCATCGACTTCGAAGTTCGAGTAGACGTTCTGCACGTCGTCATCGTCTTCGAGGTTTTCGATGAGGCGCATCAGTGACGTTGCGCGGTCTTCGTCGACGGGGATGGTGTTCTGCGGCTTCCAGATGGCCTTGACGCTGTCGGCTTCGCCGAGCGCCTTTTCCAGAGCGGAGGAAACCTCGTTGATGTCCTCAAAGGCGCAGTAGATCGTGTGGCCGTCCTCGTCGTCGGAAACGACGTCGTCGGCACCGGCTTCGATTGCGGCTTCCATGATGGTGTCCGCATCACCGGCTTCCGGCTTGTAGACGATTTCGCCGACGTGATCGAAGGAGAAGGCGACCGAGCCGGTTTCGCCAAGCGCGCCACCGGCCTTGGTGAAGATCGAGCGGACGTTGGAGGCTGTGCGATTGCGGTTATCTGAGAGCGCCTCGACAATAACGGCAACGCCGCCGGGGCCGTAACCTTCGTAGCGAACCTCGTCATAGTTCTCGGCATCGCCGCCGGCGGCCTTCTTGATGGCGCGCTCGATATTGTCCTTCGGCATCGACTGCGCCTTGGCGTTCTGGATCGCCAGCCTGAGACGCGGGTTCATGTCGGGATCGGGCGCGCCCATCTTGGCAGCGACGGTGATTTCGCGCGCCAGCTTGGAGAACATTTTCGAACGCACCGCATCCTGCCGGCCCTTGCGATGCATGATGTTTTTGAACTGTGAATGGCCCGCCATGAGCTCCGCCCTGTCTCTTTATCGTTCAAAGGATAGAATGGGCGCCTTATAAGGGCGTGAGGCTTTCTGTTCAAGCCCAAGAGCGTGAGCGATCGACAGACCGCAGGGAGAGCCGGACAAATCCTACCAGACGCCTTCCAGCAGAATGATCTTCGGCGGGCTCGACAACGTCCGGAGCGACACCGTCAGCGAGCGACTGTCGGAATAGACCACCTCGAACCCCTCGCCCATCATCTCCGCGAAACTTCTCACACGCGGACCGGTGCGGTGCATGGGCAGCACGATGGAGGAATAAAGCCGCTCGATCACGTTGCCCATGCTTTCGGCCCCCAGCGTCAGCCCGCCATCCACGGGCACCATGACCACATCAAGCCTGCCGATCTCCATGATATGGGTATCGGTCAGTTCGTGATGCAAATGGCCAAGGTGCCCGATGCACAGGCCCGCCACTTCGAAGATGAAAATCGAATTGCCGTCTTCCTCGAAACTGCCCCAGGCCCGAATATCGGTGGTGACGTTTCGGATGTAGGTATCGCCGACAACCACGTCGTGGTCGGCCGCCTCGCCCGGCACGTCACCCCAGCCATGCAGAACCATGCCGATGTTCGGATCGGGCGTCAGCGTGAAATGGCTTTGATGGGCCTTGTTCATGGTGGCGACATCCGGCGGGCCGCCGGGCAGCAGAAAACCGGAATAGTCGGTCGCAATCCGGACCCCGGCAGGCGTTTCGATCAGATAGGTGGAATGGCCGATGAAGGTGATCGTCACCTCCGGCGCCTCATAGGCAACGGGCACGAAGCTTGCGAATTTCACATCCGGCAGGCGTGCCGCAATCGCCTGACACTGGCTGACCGGCGGGCGCGTTTGCGCAGCCGCGCCCGCGCCCACGAGCAGCAGAATTGCAGGAACGAGCATCGCGAATTGACGAAGCATTGCCATTCCCCCGGGTTTTGAGGATGGCATCAGTGTGCGGGAGAACCGCCGAAAGGTCCATGAAAGCACCCGCCAAAGACATTCACAGATTCGTGAAGACGGCCGCAATGCGGCTTTGATGTTGCCATGCCGGCAACTCTTGCTTTCTCGCAAACCATCCCCATTTCGTTTGCCGAAGGTGACCCAAGCGGAGATTGAGACGAGATGCGTGACAAGGTACTGGCTTTGACGGCTTCCCGAAACTGGGAGGCCTTTATCCTGACGGTCATCATCATCAACGCGATCACGCTGGGGTTTGAAACATCCGAAACCGTGATGCAAAGTTTCGCAGGGCCGGTGCTGCGGTTTTTCGACCGGATCGTGCTCGTCATCTTTGTCGTCGAGATTGCGTTGCGCCTTTATGCCCACAGGCTGCATTTCTTCCGCGATCCCTGGAGCCTGTTCGATTTTTCAATCGTGGCGATCAGCCTTCTGCCGGCCAGCGGTCCACTTCAGGTGTTGCGCGCGCTGCGCATTCTGCGTGCGCTAAGACTGTTGTCGATGATCCCCTCGCTCAGGCGCGTGATCGGCGGCCTTGTGGCAGCACTGCCCGGCATGGGCTCGATTATCGTGCTGATGGCGCTGGTGTTCTATATCTTCGCCGTGATCGCCACCCGGCTCTACGGCGAAGCCTTTCCCGAATGGTTCGGTTCGCTGGGGGCGACAATCTATTCGCTGTTCCAGATCATGACGCTGGAAAGCTGGTCGATGGGCATCGTCCGCCCGGTCATGGATGTCTATCCCAATGCCTGGCTGTTCTTCGTGCCGTTCATCCTCTCCACGGCCTTCACCGTGCTCAACCTCTTCATCGGTATCATCGTCTCGGCCATGCAGAAGGAGCACGAGCAGGAACTGCTGGAGGAAAACCGCCAGGCAAGGCAACCGGAAATGCAGCTGATCCTTTCAGAGCTGAAGGCGCTGCGGCAGGAGGTGGCTTCGCTGAAACAGGACCAACAACCAGAAAGCGGCTATGGTTCCCACCGACCCTGACAATGGGAGCGCCGCTTATCTCTAGACCGTGGCAATCGCCAGATTCTTGCCGGTGAGCTTGGAAAGCTGCTGCAGGCGGCCCTCGACGCGTTCGCCGATGAAATCGGCATATTGCGTCGGCACCACCAGTTCGAGGTCGACATCGTCGTTCTTGCCGGGCAGGAAGTCCAGCGCGCCGACAATGCCGGGCATGGAGGCCGAAAACAGATAGGCAACGCGGAGCAGGCCGCCGAGCAGCTTCGCCCTGTCGAGCAGTTCCGGCGTGGCAATGGTGCCGAGACCATTGGTATGGTCATCGTCGCGCAGGCCCTCGAAGCGATAATAGTTTGCAAGCGCGACAAAAGCGCGGCCGGGATGGGTAATGCCGGTGACCGACGAGTGGGCGATCACGTTCAGCGACTGAGGGCCCCGGAAATCGGGATGCGCACGCCAGCTGATATCAGCCAGAAGACAGGCCGCCTGACGGTAACGCGCCTCTTCCGGGGTTTCCTCGACGCCGAAACGGCGCAGCATCAGCCCGGTCCAGGCGGCAATCTCGGTCGCATGTTTGGGCGAGCGCGCCCGCAGGAGCGCAAGCTGCCTTGAGGCAACCAGAAGCGGGTCCTGCTGCTGGTCATCGGCGCTCAGCAGTGAATAAAGCAGCCCCTCGCGCACCCCTTGCGCGGAAAAGCAGATCGACTTCGGCTGCATGATGCTCAGCACCTCGCGCATGGCGATGGCGCCGAAAGGCAGCAGCATGCGGCGGTTCTTGGAGACCGCCTGCCACGCATCGTCTTTCTGGTCCTCGTCCTCGCCAATCCGGTCGAGGAAATTCATCATCTCCTCGAAACTCAGCTCATAGCCCTGCATCATGGTCAGCGGATAACCGGTCATTTCCATGTGCAGACGGGCGATATTACGCCAGGTGCCGCCGACCGCATAAAAAGTCCGGCCGCGGCCCTTTTCGAGAAAACTGACCTTCTTGACCTGCTTCTTGGCAAAATTGCGGGCCTTGCTCAGCGACCCTTCGGACAGTTCGGAAAGCCGGATACCGCCGAGCGGCAGGGTGATGCCGTCGCCATAGGTCTTGTCCTTGATGTCGATGAGTTCCAGCGAACCGCCGCCAAGGTCGCCGGCGATACCATCGGGCTGGTAAAAGCCGCTGATGATGCCGTAGGCGGAATAAAGCGCTTCTTCGCGGCCGGTCAGCACGCGGATTTCCATGCCGAGAATGTCTTCCGCCGCTTCGATAAATGCCGGGCCGTTCTCGGCCTCGCGGGCGGCTGCCGTCGCCAGCACATGCATGGTGACCGAACGCGCCTGTTCGGCAAGCGCCTTGAAACGTTTGAGCGCGCGCAAGGCCCGCTCCACGCCCTCGTCGCTCATCCTGCCGGTTGCGGCAATACCACGCCCGAGGCCACAGAGGACCTTTTCGTTGAAGAGTACTGTCGGCGCACGCGACAGGCCCTCGTAAATAACGATACGAACCGAGTTTGACCCGATATCGACCACGGAGACAGGGTTTATGCCCGGAAGGCGCCCCTGTGCTTCTGATTCGACCATAAAATACCGGCTTAGTTATTGTGGCCGGACAAAAGCCCGGCGATGAGCTTTGGCGCACTTGATTTCAAAGCTTCACCGCGGCCCGAAAGGCTCGGATTGGTCATGAAATACTCCTGCGCGTTGAACGGTTCCTCGCCCTCGCGCGGCTCCACCCGTCGTGAGGTTCCGTCGGGCAGTATCTCGTAGCTCTGCTGGTTGTCAATGATATTGCCAAGCATGATCTGTGAAAGCACCTGCTCATGCACGGTCGGGTTGGTCAGCGGCACGATGGTTTCCACCCGCCGGTCGAGATTGCGCGGCATCAGATCGGCCGAACCGACATAGACATGGGCATTCTCAGACGGCAGACCGTGGCCGTTGCCGAAACAGTAGATGCGGGAGTGCTCCAGGAAGCGGCCGACGATCGACTTGACCCGGATATTCTCCGAAAGCCCCGGCACCTGCGGGCGCAAGCAGCAGATGCCGCGCACCACGAGATCGACCTGCACGCCCTCGCCGCTTGCCCGGTAGAGCGCATCGATGATCTTGGGATCGACAAGCGAATTCATCTTCATCCAGATCGCGCCCGGCAGACCGTTCTTCACATGCTCGATCTCATCCTCGATATGCTGAAGGATGCGCGAACGCATGGTGCGCGGGGAGACGGCAAGCTTCATGTTCTGCTCGAGCTCGCCGTAACCGGTGATGAAATTGAACACTTCCGCGACATCGTGGGCGATCTGCGGATCGCAGGTGAAGTAGGACAGATCGGTGTAAATCTTGGCGGTGATCGGATGATAATTGCCGGTTCCCATGTGGCAATAGGTCCTGAGATTGCCGTCTTCACGGCGCACCACCATGGAAAGCTTCGCATGGGTCTTCAGTTCGATAAAGCCGAAGACCACCTGCACGCCGGCGCGTTCGAGATCGCGCGCCCAGCGAATATTGGCTTCCTCGTCAAACCGCGCCTTCAGTTCCACAAGCGCGGTCACCGATTTACCGGCCTCCGCCGCGTCGATCAGCGCGCGCACAATCGGGCTGTCGTTCGAGGTGCGGTAAAGCGTCTGTTTGATGGCAAGCACGTTGGGATCACGCGCCGCCTGGATCAGGAACTGGACCACGACATCGAAGGATTCATACGGATGATGGACAACGAAATCCTTTTCTCGGATGGCGGCGAAACTGTCGCCGACATGCTCGCGCACGCGCTCGGGAAAGCGCGGATTGAAGGACTTGAACAACAGATCGGGACGCGGCGCCTTGGTGATTTCCGAAAGCGTGTTGAGCGCCAGAAGCCCCGGCAGCACGGCCACGCGGTCTTCGGGAACGCCAAGCTCGTGGATCACGAAATGGCGCAGCGACGCCGGCATTTCCGAGTCGGTCTCGATACGGATGACCGAACCGCGCCGGCGCTGTTTCAGCGCCGTTTCGAAATAGCGCACCAGATCCTCGGCTTCTTCCTCAAGCTCGATATCACTGTCGCGGATGACGCGGAACGTGCCATGGCCCTGCACCTCGTAGCCCGGATAAAGCCGGTGGATGAACAGGCCGATCACATCTTCCATGGTGATATAACGGATCATCCCGTCGAGATCGGGCATGCGCACGAAACGGTTCATCGACGGCGGCAGGCGCAAAAGCGCATTCATCGGTTCGCGGCCGTGACGGCTGACGAGCTGAAGCCCCATGGAAAACCCAAGATTGGGAATAAACGGGAACGGATGCGCCGGATCGATGGAAAGCGGGGTGAGAACCGGGAAAATGCCGCGTTCGAATTCGTTGGTCAGCCATGCACGATCTTCTTCCGTCAGTACCGACGGACGCACGATCGCAATGCCCTCATTGGTCATATATTGCTGGAGCACGGCAAGGGCGGCCTGCTGCTCCATCTGCAGATTGTCGATCTCGCGCAGAATGTCGGAAAGCTGCTCGGCCGGCGTCTTGCCATCGGCGGAAAGCATGGTCACGCCCTGGCGCACCTGCCCTTCCAGACCGGCAACGCGGACCATGAAGAATTCATCCAGATTGGCCGCCGAAATCGACAGGAAGCGCACGCGTTCGAGAAGCGGATGCGCCGGATTCAGCGTTTCCTCGAGCACACGGCGATTGAACTGCAGCCAGGAAAACTCACGGTTGATGAAGCGCGCCGGGCTGTTTGCCAGATCTTCGGCGCCCTCGAGTTCGGTCATATCATCCACACGTGAAGACAGGTTTTCCATGGTTTCCGCTTTTCCCTCTCATTGGCCACAACACGGCAGCGCATCACACCGGCAACAACGCCCCGTCTGCCGAACTATCTGAATTTGGCAACGAAACTGTGACACGACGTCAGACTTGCGCAGATTATTGGTGCTTGCAAGCAGTCGATGAGAATTCGACACACAAACCGGTGAACCGCTCACTAGAGCGTTTCAGTCTGAAATGCTCTAAACGGCATTTTCACGCGCGGTGAGAACTTCGGCGGCCAGCGCCCGCGTGATCCGGCGTCCCCGCGCCAGCGCCAGTCTGTCGATCTGATCGACAATCCGGCAGGCGGCATCGAGCGACCGCTCCATGCGCGAGACGAGATAGGTAACGACCCGCTGATCGACCTCCAGCTGCCGGTCCGAGAACAGTTTGACAATGACCTGCTGAAGCAAGGCATCATCCGGCGCGCCGATTTCGACCAGCGTTGCCGCCTGAAGCCGGGAGCGAAGGTCGGCAAGCGTTATGTCCCACAGACCCGGCGCCGAGCGCGCGGTAATCAGAAGGCTTCCGCTGTTCTGGCGCACCGTGTTGATGAGGTGAAAAAGTGCGGTCTGGTCGAATTCGGCGCGATCGGCGTCTTCAAACAGAAAAGCGCCCTGACGATAGGGAATGGGCCGACCGGCGCGCAGATTGTCGGTAACGTCATGCGCCTCGCTCATCCCCTTCCAGATTGCCGCAAGATGGCTCTTGCCGGAGCCTGCCGGTCCGCTCAGCACGGTGACCGGCGCACGCCATTCGGGCCAGCGGTCGACCAGATCGACGGCGGGCGCAATCGATGCGGAAACCAGCAGGTGTTCCCGGTCCGCGGCGGGATCATGGCCGAGTGCGAGCGGCAGTTGCAGGGTGTCGGTCTCTTTCGTCACGGCGTGTGTGCTCAGCTTTCTTCTTCCTTAACCGGCGCGGGCTTTTCCGTATCGTGCTCGACACCGTCCCAATAAAGATCACTGGTGAGATAACGGTCGATGGCAAAGCGCACGAGAACACCGACGGCAGCAGCCACCGGCACGGCCACAAGCAGGCCGACAAAGCCGAACAGCACACTGAACGCAAACAGGGCAAACATCAGCCAGACGGGATGAAGCCGGACGCTGCCGCCGACAAGTTTTGGCTGCAGGATATTGCCTTCGAGAAACTGACCGAACAGGTAGATGCCGAACACCAGCGCGATCATCCAGAAATCCGGCCAGAACTGGAAGATCGCAACGCCCATCGACAACACCAGCCCCGATGTCGAACCGAGATAGGGAATAAAGCTGACAAAGCCGGCGAAAAGCCCGATCAGGGCACCGAAATTGAGACCCGCCAGGCTGAGCGCGACGGCATAATAGACACCGAGGATCAGGCAGAGCGACCCCTGCCCGCGCACGAAGCCGGAAATCACGCCGTTGATCTCGCGCGCAAGGTAGCGCACGTCATCGACCTGGGCACGCGGGATCCACTGGTCGACCTTGGCAATCATCCGGTCCCAGTCCAGCAGCAGGTAGAAAGCGATCACCGGCGCCAGCACCACGAAGGAGACGACGTTGACCACGGCCATCGACGAGTTCCACAGGCTGCCGAACAGCGAACCGGCAATCGAGGCGCCGCTTGAAAGCATCTTGCCGACATTCTCGCTGAGGTCGGTCAGCTGACCGTTCGCCCAGTCGACCAGCTTGCTGAGCTGCGTCGTCTGCACATAATGTTCCAGCGCCGCGATATATTTCGGAAACTGCTGGACAACATCGGAAGCCTGCGAGACGAGCAGCGGAATGAACAGCAGCAAGACCGCAATCACCACGATGAGGAAGGTCAGCATGATCGCCGTCGTCGCCCACAGCCGGTTCAAACCGAACTTTTCCAGACGGTCAGCAATCGGGTCCAGGAAATAGGCCAGTGCCATGCCCGCCACGAACGGCAGGAGAATGCTGCGGAACACATAAAGGAAGAGCGCCACGAAGGCGGCGAACAGGAGCCAGAAGATCACCTGTCTGCGAAGGCCTGCCCCGCTGATGCGTCCTGTCATTCACCACACTCCCGTCGCAGGCACGCTTCCGGTTTTAGAAACGATTGCCGGTTCTGTTGAAAGGCTTGGGCCCGGAAAATCCGTCGGCACGCCTTGTTTGTTGGCTATTGCGTGTTCACCGTCAAGTCTCAAGAATGCCGGTTCCAGCGGCACTCCCCGATATCCACCGTCCGCAAACAGGCTTTCAAACCCGCTGTGGAGGGCGCTCGCAGGCTTTATTGTCGACATCAACAGGGGCTTTCGGCCTTCGCGCTTGCATCGGATCACAACCCGTGCAATGCCCACATCTGAATTTTGCACGAGGATTTCCCATGAGCGAGACCCGCAGAAACGGACTGACCTATTCCGATGCCGGCGTCGATATCGATGCCGGCAACCTTCTGGTCGAAAAGATCAAACCGGCCGTCAAATCGACACGGCGTTCCGGCGCCGACAGCGAGATCGGCGGTTTCGGCGGCCTTTTCGATCTGAAGGCAGCGGGCTTTTCCGATCCGGTTCTGGTTGCCGCCAATGACGGCGTGGGCACCAAGCTGAAGATCGCCATCGAAGCGGGCAAGCATGACACTGTCGGCATCGACCTCGTGGCCATGTGCGTCAACGATCTCGTCGTGCAGGGCGCCGAGCCTCTGTTCTTCCTCGATTATTTTGCCACCGGCGCGCTCGACCCGGACGAAGGCGCAACGATTGTAGAAGGGATCGCCGAGGGCTGCCGCCAGGCGGGCTGCGCGCTGATCGGCGGCGAGACGGCGGAAATGCCGGGCATGTATTCCAAGGGCGACTACGATCTCGCCGGTTTCGCTGTCGGCGCGGCCGAGCGCGGGACGCTTCTGCCGGCGGCAAACCTCGAGCAAGGCGATGTGATTTTCGGCCTTGCCTCTTCCGGCGTTCATTCCAACGGCTTTTCGCTGGTGCGCCGCGTTGCCGAGATGAACAGTCTCGGCTGGCAGGCCGCTGCCCCCTTTGCCCCGGGCAAGACGCTGGGCGAGGCGTTGCTGGAGCCGACCCGCATCTATGTGAAGCCGCTGCTGGCCGCCATCCGCGAGACCGGTGCGGTCAAGGCGCTGGCCCACATCACCGGCGGCGGCTTTCCGGAAAACATTCCGCGCGTCCTGCCGAAAACGCTGTCGGCAGAAATCGATCTCGCGGCGATATCCGTGCCGCCGGTGTTTTCCTGGCTGGCGCGTGCAGGCGGCGTGGCGCCGGCAGAAATGATGCGGACTTTCAACTGCGGCGTCGGCATGATCGGCGTGTGCAAGGCGGATGATCTTAAGGCCGTTCTTGAGGTTCTGACGCGCGAAGGCGAAACCGCCTTTGCACTCGGCCGCATTGTCACGCGCGAAGACGGCATGGACGGCACGGTCTACAAGGGCATGATCAACCTATGACGAAGAAACGTGTCGCCGTTTTCATCTCGGGAAGCGGCTCGAACATGGTCAGGCTCGCCGAGGCCGCACAGGCGGATGACTTCCCGGCAAAAATCGTTGCCGTGATCGCCGACAAGCCGGATGCGAAGGGGCTGGACAAGGCCCGCGCGCTTGGCATTCCGGCCTATGCGCTTGCCCGCAGGGATCATGACAGCAAGAGCGCCCATGAACAGGCGATGCTGGATGTCCTTGCCGATGTGCGCCCCGATTTCATCTGCCTTGCCGGTTTCATGCGGCTGCTCTCGGCAGATTTCATCCGCGCCTATGAAGGACGCATCATCAATATCCACCCTTCGCTGCTGCCGCTGTTTCCCGGGCTGAATACCCACCAGCGCGCCATCGACGCCGGCATGCGGATTGCAGGATGCACCGTACATTTCGTCACCGAAGGCATGGATGAAGGCCCGATCATCGGCCAGGCGGCCGTGCCGGTTCAGCCCGATGACGATGCCGCAGCCCTTGCCGCACGGATCCTGACCGTCGAGCACCGGCTTTACCCCGCAGCCCTGCGCCGCCTTGCCGCCGGCGATGTGCGCATGGAAAACGGTCAGGCCGTGTTTGCCGAAAGTGCCGGTTGTGACCCCGAACAGACAGTCGTTGTCAGCTAAAACGCGTCCTACAGCCCCTGAATGAAGGGGTTGGTGCGCCGTTCCTCGCCGATACGGCCGCCGGGGCCATGACCGCAGATGAAGCCGACATCATCGCCGAGCGGCAGCACCTTGGTGCGGATCGAGTTCAAAAGCGTCTGATGATCGCCACCGGGCAGGTCGGTGCGGCCGATCGAGCCGTGGAACAGAACATCGCCGACATGCGCGAATTTCTGGCGCCGGTTGAAGAAGATCACATGCCCCGGCGCATGACCGGGCGTGTGGAACACCTCGAATTCATGCTCGCCGAATGTCAGTGTCTCGCCTTCCGTCAGGAACCGGTCCGGATAGGCATTGCGCACCATTCCGGTCATCCCGAACTTTTCCGCGCTTTCCTCGATGGATTCAAGAATCGGCCGATCATCCTCGTGCGGACCGATGATCTCAAGACCGAGCTGCTCCTTCATGTCCATCGCGCCGCCGGCATGGTCGAGGTGGCCATGGGTCAGCCAGATCGCCGACAGCTTGATGCCGTTTTCCTCGATTGTCTGGATGATCACTTCGGCATCGCCGCCGGGATCGACCAGAACGCCCTCGCGGCTTTCCAGATCGAACAGCACCGTGCAGTTCTGCTGAAGCGGGGTGACGGGGATGATTCCGGCCTGAAGCTGTGCCATGCTATTCTCTTCGCTCCCGTTTTCGATCCGCCGGTGCGGCTTCCATTTCACAAGGAACCGCTCTAAATCTATTGCAACACCTATGTCAGACTTGTTTTGATTGCAAACCCCCGCCACCCGGGAAATGCAAAACGGCGAAAGGATGTAAGCCTCAGTGCCGAAGAGTGAAGCGATAACAGCGGACGTGTTTTCCAACCCGACCCGAAACAGCGAGGAGGAGTTTGAAATCGTCGAGCTTCTGTTCTTTGCCTATCGCGATTTCACTTCGGATCCCGACGCGATCCTGGATGAGATCGGCTTTGGCCGTGCCCATCACCGGGTGGTGCACTTCGTCGGCAGCCGTCCGGGCATGAGTGTTGCCGACCTGCTCGACACGCTGGGTATTACCAAGCAAAGCCTTGCCCGCGTTCTCAAACAGCTGATCGACGGCGGCTATGTGCGCCAGACCACCGGCCCGGAGGATCGCCGCCAACGCCGCCTGTCCCTGAGCCCAAAGGGGGAAAGCCTGCGTCAGGAACTGCTGTCACCGCAGCTTGAACGCATTGCCGAAGCCCTGAAAGACCTTCCGGAGAACGAGCGCAGCGCCGTAAAGCACTTTCTGGCGCGCATGTGCAACAGCGATCCCACCGATCTGTGCGGCGCGCTGTCCTCCGGCAACGGAGCCAATTCATGACCCCAAAAGTTGCAGACGACGCCCCTCACCTGCTGATCGTCGATGACGACACCCGCATCCGCACGCTTTTGAAGCGCTATCTCGGCGAACAGGGCTATCGCGTTTCAACCGCAGGCGATGCGGCCGAGGCGCGGCGCAAGCTCGAGGGGCTGGATTTCGACCTGCTCGTGCTCGATGTGATGATGCCCGGCGAAGACGGTGTGTCACTGACCCGGGACTTGAGCAAGATCCGCCCGGTTCCGGTCCTGCTGCTGACCGCGAAAGCGGAAGCCGACGCCCGGATTGAAGGGCTCGAAGCCGGCGCGGACGACTATCTCGCCAAACCGTTCGAACCACGCGAACTGCTCCTGCGGATCAGCAATATCCTGCGCCGCTCCCAGACGCCCAAGACACCGGCGATCGAACAGATCATGTTCGGCCCCTACACCTTCTCTCTGTCCCGCCGCGAACTGAAAAAGGGCGCCACGCCGATCCGCCTGACCGAACGCGAACAGGATATCATGACCATGCTGACGGAAAAGGCAGGCGAAACCGTTGCCCGCTATGACCTTGTCAGTTCCGACGCGGAGATCAACGAGCGCACGATCGATGTGCAGATCAACCGGCTCAGACGCAAGATCGAGAGCGATCCGGCAAATCCGCGCTATCTGCAGACCGTGCGCGGCATCGGCTACCGGCTGAACCGGGATTAGGGTGTGTCGTTGAGACAATTGCGCCAAAGCCTGACGAATGCCTGCAACCAAGCCGCCGGAGGGGTGCGCAAGGTGCTTCGCGCCATTGCAGGACTGCCCGGCCTGCGCCAGCTGTGCGGGGCCTACAATACCGTTGCCCGCTGGACCCATCACCGCCTGCCGCGCGGCTTTTTCGCGCGCTCCCTGCTGATCAGCATCATCCCGATGCTGCTGCTTCAGGCCGTCGTCGCCGCGGTATTCATGGAGCGCCACTGGCAGATGGTGACGGAGCGGCTCTCCGACGCCGTGACCGGTGATATTGCCGCCATCATCGACCTCATCGACACGACAGACCCCGATTACGAGGACGAGATCATATCGATTGCGGCGCGCGACATGGGACTTCGCGTCGCCCTGGAGCCCGACGGCAAACTGCCGCCGCCGCTGCCGAAACCGTTTTTCGGCCTTCTGGACCAGGTGCTGGCCGAGCTCATTTCAGACAAGATCGGCCGCCCCTTCTGGATCGATACGCTGGGCAATTCGCGTTTCGTGGAAATCCGCATCAAGCTGGATGAAGGCATCCTCAGGATATTTGCCCGGCGTTCCATGACCTATGCGTCGAATACCCACATTTTCATCCTGTGGATGGTCGGCACCTCGCTGGTGCTGATCGGCATCGCCACCCTGTTCCTGCGGGGGCAGACCCGCCCGATCCTGAGCCTGGCACAGGCGGCTGAGGATTTCGGCAAGGGACATCGCTCATCCATGCCGTTCAAGCCGCGCGGCGCCATCGAAATCCGGCGGGCCGGTCTTGCCTTCATCCTGATGCGCGAGCGCATCGAGCGGCAGATCGAACAGCGCACCACCATGCTCAACGGCGTCAGCCACGATCTGCGTACCATCCTGACACGCTTCAAGCTGCAGCTCGCCCTGATCGGCGACAGTGCGGAGGTTGACGCGCTCAATCAGGATATCGAGGAAATGCAGAAAATGCTGGAGGGCTATATCGACTTTGCCCGCGGCGATGCCGAGGAGACAACCGGTACGGCAAGCCTTTCCGCCCTGTTCAAACGCCAGCAGGAGGATTTCGAGCTTTCCGGCAAGACGCTGCACTACACGATTATCGGAGAGGATGCGGTCACGGTGCGCCCCAATGCCTTTGCCCGGCTGGTGGCCAATCTGGCATCGAACGCCAAACGCCATGCCAATCGCCTGGAAATCACCGCCGAACACGGCGAGAAATGGCTGTCGGTCTCCTTTGACGATGACGGGCCGGGCATTGCCGAGGACATGCGCGAAGACGTGTTTAAGCCGTTCCTCAGGCTCGACAACGCGCGCAATCTCGATTCGTCTGGAACCGGCCTCGGGCTGGCGATTGCACGCGACATCGCCCGTTCCCATGGCGGCAATGTGGTGCTGTCGGATAGCCCGCTTGGCGGATTGCGGGCAACCATTCACATTCCGTGCTGATAGGCTTCAGTGCAGCCTTGCGCCGTTTTCGACCGGCTTGCCGATTGCGGCGAGAACGACGTCGCCATTTTCATCGGCCATGCCGAGGGTCAGCACTTCCGAGCGGAACGGGCCGATCTGGCGCGGCGGAAAATTGACAACCGCCATCACCTGCCTGCCGACCAGTGTTTCCGGCGTATAGTGCACCGTGATCTGGGCGGACGACTTTTTGATGCCGATGTCCGGCCCGAAATCGATCTTCAGCTTGTAGGCGGGTTTACGCGCCTCGGGAAAGGTTTCCGCCTCGACGATCGTGCCCGCGCGGATATCCACCTTCAGGAAATCATCGAATGCAATCTCGTCTGTCATCGCGTTCAGCCTGCCAGTTCTCGGGAGCGTTTGCAGGCGGCCTCCAGCGCTTGATCGAAGACCGGCTGCAGGCCGTCTTCGGCCATCAGATGCTCAAGGGCTGCCGCCGTGGTTCCGCCGGGAGACGTCACGTTCTTGCGCAGCGTTCCGGCCTCGTCCTCAGATCCGTCCATCAGCGCGCCCGCGCCGATCACCGTACCGCGCGCAAGCCGCATGGCGAGATCTTCGTCAAGCCCGAGCTTGCGCCCGGCCTCTGCCATGCACTCGACCAGATAGAAGACATAGGCAGGCCCGCTGCCCGAAACCGCCGTCACGGCGTCGATGTCTGCTTCCTTTTCCACCCACTCGACCTGACCGACAGCGGAAAGCAGCATATCCGCCTTTTCCCGTGCGGGCGCTGAGACAAGGCTGTTGGCAAAGGCGCCGATGACGCCGCGTCCGACCATGGACGGCGTATTCGGGATCGTGCGGATCATGGCGTGCTGACCGAGACGTTCCTCGAAATAGGCAAGCGTCTTGCCGGCGGCAACGGAGATCACCAGCGTATCGTCATCGATTATCGGGATAATCGTGTCGAGCACCGCATACATGACCTGCGGCTTGACCGCGAGAATGAGGATCTTCGCCTTGATATTGTCCGGCGGCGCGACCGCATGGCGGATGCCGCTGCGGTCCAGAAGGCTCTTGATGCTGTTGGAGGGGTTCGGATCGATCACCGTGATCGCCTCGCGCGGCACCCCGCCAGCAACCCAGCCGGACAGCATTGCGCCGCCCATATTGCCGGCGCCGACCAGAACCAGTCCTTCGATTTCGCCGAGATCCGCCATATCAGGCCTCTCCAACCGTTTCGAACAACACTGCCTTCATGGCGTCTTCGGCCGACATGCCGGACCAGACGACGAACTGGAAGGCCTGAAAATAATTCTCGCACACATCGAGCCCGTTCGACAGCGTGCCCTCGACCTGCTGGTTGGTGGGCTCGGCGCCGCCTGCCAGAAGCAGCGAGTGACGGAAAACGACAACATTTTCATGCGGCCAGAAATCGAAATGGCCCATCAGCACCTGGGAATTGACGCGCGACAGCAGGCGTACAAGTTCGGTCACCCTGTGGTCAGGTACGCGCAGGTCGAAGGCGCAGGCAAGATGCAGCGCCTCATGCTGGCTCATCCATGAAAACGAGACGTGATAGTCGGCCCAACGGCCACCGACCGTCATCGCGATCTCGTCCTCGCCGGAACGCTCGAAACTCCAGTCATTCGTGGATGCCACGAACTCGATCATGTCGACCGGATTGTTCAAACGTTCAATTTCCAAAAGACCAAGACCCATAAACCACCTTTTCCGAGTACCGCCCACCGGCTTCGGCCAGTTGCGATACCGGCCTCCCCGCGTTGCACGCACCGGGCTCTATTTCGAATCATCTATTAAAATCAGTGTATAATGCGTATTCGCCAACACCAGCCCCCCGCATGCCGCTTTCCCGTGATCTGTCATTTTCGCGTTACGAAAATGATTCAGAGCCATGACCTAAATGATTCAGCGAATTGCCTTTTTTAACCATGTCCACAGGCGGGATTTTTTTTGGTGAAAGTCTTGCCGAAAAGCTTCAATCGGCCTTCGGGAACCTTACCGGACCGGTTTCGGGCAACAACACGCTTGCCGCAAACGAAAAAAGCAGGCCTCGATGAGACCTGCCTTGTACATTTGTATTCCGATTTTTCGAGGCGGCGGTTATTCGCCGGCCTTTTCTTTCAGCTGTGCCTCGAGCGCATCGATGCGCGCGCGCAGCTCGTCGTTTTCGTCGCGCGCCTTGATCGCCATCTCACGCACAGCGTTGAATTCTTCGCGCTGGACCACATCCATGCTGTTCAGCCAGCGCTCCACCTGCGCCTTGACCGCGGTTTCAAGGTCCTTGCTCGCGCTTTGAACCGAGCCTGCGGCATCGGTCATCAGTTTCGCCAGATCGTCGAGGATGCGCGTGGTGCCGGATGTCATGTCGGTTTCTCCTGTCGCAATGCGGGGCGCACCGTACCGGTGCCTGCCCATGAGTTAGTGAAGCCGTCGCAAAGGCGCAAGCCCGGCTGCAAACAATGTACATGAAGCGGCACCGCGGACGAACTTGACCGGGCCGCATTATGTCGCCATCTTCCCGCCGACCATAGAGGAATTCAGACCTTGCTGCCAGACCATATCATGCTTGCCTCCATGCCCTATCCGGCTATCGATCCGGTGGCGCTTCGTCTCGGACCGTTGCAGGTTCACTGGTACGGGCTTGCCTATGTCGCGGGCATTCTGCTCGGCTGGCTTTATGCACGCTGGCTGCTGAAAAAAGAACGGCTCTGGCCCGCCGGCAAGCAGCCGATGACGCTGGCGCGGCTTGACGATTTCATCACCTGGTCCGTTCTGGGCATCGTCGTTGGCGGACGGCTCGGCTACATGCTGTTCTACGTCCCCGACGCTTTTCTTTCCAATCCGCTGATGGTCTTCAAGGTCTGGGATGGCGGCATGTCGTTCCACGGCGGGCTGATCGGCATGATCACGGTCATGATCTTCTTCTCGCGCAAACATGCCATCAACACCTGGTCGCTGCTCGACCTGATGGCGACCGTGACCCCGATCGGCCTGTTTTTCGGCCGCATCGCCAATTTCATCAACGGCGAGCTTTGGGGCCGGGTGAGCGATGTGCCATGGGCCATGGTGTTTCCCGGCGCCGGGGCGCTGCCGCGTCACCCGAGCCAGCTTTACGAGGCGGGCCTTGAGGGTCTTGTCACGCTCATCATCCTGTTCATCGCCACGCAGTTTTTCCACACGCTGAAGCGCCCGGGGCTGACGGGCAGTATCTTCATCTGCCTCTACGCCCTGTCGCGCATCTTCGTGGAATTCTTCCGCGAACCCGACCCGCAGCTTGGCTATCTCTTCGGCGGTTGGCTGACCATGGGCATGGTGCTGTCGCTTCCGATGCTGCTCGCCGGGCTGTGGGGCATCTGGTATTCCGGCCGCATGGCAAGGCGCGCAGACACGGACAGACCATCGTGACCACGCCGCTTGGCAAAAAGATCAAAACAATGATCGAGACCGGCGGGCCGATGCCGGTCAGCACCTATTTCACCCTCTGCCTGGCCGATCCGGAATACGGCTATTATCTCAACCGTGATCCGCTGGGCCGTAGCGGCGATTTCACCACGGCGCCGGAAGTCTCGCAGCTTTTCGGCGAACTCGTCGGCATCTTCCTGATTCAGGTCTGGCAAAGCCACGGCCGCCCCGAGAAAACCGTGCTGATCGAGGGCGGGCCGGGGCGCGGCACGATGATGGCGGATATTCTGAACGTCATCGCCCAATTGGCGCCCGACCTCTATGACGGGCTTTCGGTAGCCCTGATGGAAACCAGCCCGGCGTTGCGCGCGCGCCAGGCCGACACTCTTACGCGCCACACCGACCGGATCGTCTGGATCGATGATATTGGCGCGGCGCCCGACGGCTTCACCCTGTTTGTCGCCAATGAATTGTTCGACGCTATCGCCACGCGCCAGTTCGTCAAGACGGGAAGCGGTTTCTTCGAACGCGTGGTGACGCTTGACGACGAGGGCGCGCTGACCTTCGGCGTCTCCCCTGCCCGGCTTGATCCTGCCGCCCTTCCCGCCAACTGGAAAACACAGGCCGACGGCACGATCTTCGAACCTGCCCCGGCGCGCGAAGCGCTGATGGCCCGCATTGCCGAAAGGCTGAAGACCGGTGGCGGCAGCGCGCTGATCATCGATTACGGCCACCTGAACAGCGGTTTCGGCGACACCCTGCAGGCCGTGCGCAAGCATGTTTTCGATCCGCCGCTTGCCCATCCGGGCGAGGCAGACCTCACCAGCCATGTCGATTTTGCAGCCCTTGCCGCTGCCGCGCAGCATGAGGGCGCCCATGTCCATCCGATGATGATGCAGGGCGCTTTTCTCGCCGGTCTCGGCCTCGGTCCCCGTGCTTCGCAGCTCGGCCGGGGAAAGAGTTTCGAAACCCAGCAGCAGATCGTCGCGGCCGCCCGCCGACTTGCAGGGGAAGGCGCTGACGAAATGGGTAACCTTTTCAAGGTATTGTGCGTTTCCCACCGGTCATTGGCGCTCATTCCGTTTGACGCCGAGGATTGACAACCACACCTGCCCCACACCAACATCCGCCAAAACACGATCCAGGAAATTGCAATGCGCCAGTCCGACCGGACAGCCGAAACCCATGCTGAACCTGTCCCGGTTCAAAGCCCGCTCTTGAGCGCGCGGCTTTCCGGAACCGGTTTCCGTCACGGCTTTTTCACGCGCCGGGGCGGTGTCTCGACCGGCATCTACGACAGCCTCAACTGTGGCGCGGGGTCGGATGACGGGACTGAAAATGTCGCAGCGAATCGCGCCGCGGTGGCCGGATGGTTTGGCGAGAACGCCGACAACCTCATCAACCTCCATCAGTGCCATTCGGCCGATGTGGTCGCCGTGGACCGGCCCCTGACCGGCGACCGGCCGCGCGCTGATAGTCTGGTGACCAGCACGCCGGGGCTTGTGCTCGGTGTCCTGACGGCCGATTGCGGGCCGGTATTGCTGGCCGATACCGAAAACGGCGTTGTCGGTGCGGCCCATGCCGGCTGGCGCGGCGCTTTCACCGGCATACTGGAGACAACAGCAGACGCGATGATTGCACTCGGCGCACGACGTGAGGCGATTGTTGCAAGCCTGGGCCCGGCAATCGGCAGCAAGGCTTATGAAGTCGGCCCGGAATTCATCGAACGCTTTACACAGGCCGACAGCGCATTTGCGCGTTTCTTCACACCGTCGGAAACGGCGGGGCACGCGCTCTTCGACCTTGCTGGCTTTATCGGCCTGAAACTGGACCGTGCCGGCATTGTCCACGACATCGTCGGACAGTGTACATATGAAAACGAGCAGGATTTCTTTTCCTATCGCCGCGCCACCCATCGTGGCGAACCGGACTACGGCCGGCAGATTTCGGCGATTTCGATCGGGGCTCGGTGAGCTTCACATGTCAACAGCGTGCCACACACGCCCGGGGAGACAGATATGGCGCTTATCTTTGAAAGCGAAGAATATGCCGAGAGGCTGACGCGGCTGAAAAGCGCAATGGCAGCCAAGAAGCTCGATGCCGTGCTGCTGTTTGCGCAGGAAAGCATGTACTGGCTGACGGGATATGACACCTTCGGCTTCGTGTTTTTCCAGTGCCTTGCGGTGACCGCCGACGGCAAGATGACGCTTCTGACCCGTTCGGCCGATGTCCGCCAGGCGCGCCAGACCTCGAATATCAGCGATATCCGCATCTGGGTCGATCGCGGCCAGACCGATCCGAGCCGGGACCTGAAGGAAATGCTTGCCGACCTCGACCTGCTTGGCTGCCGGATCGGCGTCGAATACGACACCCACGGCATGACCGGACGGTCCGCCCACCTGCTCGACGAGCAGCTTTCCAGCTTCTGCCAGATTGAGGATTCTTCCTATCTGGTCAGCAATCTGCGCCTGATCAAAAGCCCGGCCGAGATCACCTGTATCGAAAAGGCTGCGACACTGTGCGACGACGCCTTCGATGCAGCGCTGCCGCTGATCAGGCCGGGCGCCGATGAAGGCGAAATCCTGTCTGCCATGCAGGGTGCGGTGCTTTCGGGAGGCGGTGATTATCCGGCCAACAATTTCATCATCGGTTCCGGCGAAAGCGCGCTTCTGTGCCGCGCGAAATCGGGGCGCCAGACGCTTTTGGAAAACGATCAGCTCACGCTCGAATGGGCCGGCGTCTGGGCTCATTATCATGTGGCGGCGATGCGCACGGTGGTGGTTGGGGAGCCGAGCGACCGGCACCACGCGCTTTACGGCGCCGGACGGGCTGCGCTGGAGGCGATTGAAGAACTGCTGCGGCCCGGGCACAGTTTCGGCGACGTTTTCGACAAGCACGCCGAAATCATGGATGACCGCGGCCTTTCCCGCCACCGACTGAATGCCTGCGGCTATTCACTGGGCGCGCGGTTCGCGCCGTCATGGATGGAACACCAGATGTTCCACGCCGGGAATCCGAACCCGATCCTGCCTTCGATGTCGCTGTTCGTGCACATTATCCTCATGGATTCCGACAGCGGTACGGCAATGACGCTCGGTCGCACCTACCTGACCGGCGAGGATGATCCCAGGCCGCTTTCGCGGCTCAGCCTCGACCTTTACACAAAATAAAGCATGATCACGTCCACCGTTTGACAACACAGCGTCCGCTCCTGAAAATCGCGAACGATTTCAAAGGAAGGGCGTGATCAAATGTTCCGGATGGCAAGCATTTTCGTTGCTGCGGGCCTGCTTGCCGCCTGCTCCACCAGCGATGTGCTGACATTGACGTCCACACCGCCGGCGCCGGTCGGCTCGGCCTCGCCGCAGGTCGCCCAGAACCCGCCGCCTGTCGCAGCAGCCCCGCAGACCAACGTCGCCCGACAGAACCTTGCTCCGCCGACAACGACATATTCCGACAGTCCGGCCGGCGGCGGAACGTATCAGCAGCAAGCGGCAACGACTCACGATGCCACGCCCGCAAGGGGCAGGCCGCCCAGCACATTCGGTCAGCAGGCCGAACAGCTCGGCCAGCCGCAGCAGGCGGCCGTTGCCTCAACGGCCGCGCCGGCCGCAGCGCAAACCGCGCCACAGCAGCTTGCCCCTGCTGCCCCCCCTGCCACGGCAGTACAACAGCAGGCCATCGCCGCCCAACCGGCCGCCACTCAACCGGCCGCGGCGCAGCCTGCCGCCGCGCAGCCTGCTACGACGCAACCAAGTTCTGCCCCGCCGGCCACCGCTGTTGCCGCAGCCCAGACAATCCGCTTCCTGCCGATCATCGGCGCGCCATCGGAGAAGCTCGCGCCCCTTTCCGCCCGGCTTGGCGACAGCGTGCGCGCGGCCGGCCTGACCATCGTGCCGATGGATCAGACCACCGCCGACATCAGTCTCAAGGGCTATTTCTCCGTCGTTGATCAGGATGGCCGGGTCTCCGTGGTCTATGTCTGGGATGTCATCGGTCCCGACGGTCTGCGTCTCCACCGCATCCAGGGCAGCACGCCCTCTCCGGATGCCGGTTTTTCCGGCAGCGACCCGTGGGACGGGGTAACGCCGGCGATGATGGCGGATATCGGTCAGGAATCTGTCGGTTCCCTGCTTGCCTGGCTCGACAGCCAGGGCTGAAATGGTCTGGATCAGGCTCTCGGGCACAGGAGAATCCGGGAAAGTCGGTTGAAACCGTCACAAGACAGTAACAACCGCCTTGCATTCACAGGCAAGCCGGTTAAAAAGCGGGCAGACAGACGCAACGGGCGATATGACATGAAAGTTTTCGCAGGCAATTCCAACCGACAGCTTGCCGAAGCGATTTGCAACTATCTCAATGTCCCGATGGGCAAGGCGAGCGTCAGGCGGTTCGCCGATCAGGAAATTTTCGTTGAAATTCAGGAAAATGTGCGCGGCGAGGATGTTTTTGTCGTCCAGTCGACCTCTTTCCCGACCAACGACCACCTGATGGAATTGCTGATCATGATCGACGCATTCCGACGTTCGTCGGCGCGGCGCATCACGGCGGTTCTCCCCTATTTCGGCTATGCCAGACAGGACCGTAAACCCGGACCGCGCACGCCGATCTCGGCCAAGCTCGTTGCCAACCTGATCACCCAGGCCGGCGCCAACCGTGTGATGACGCTCGACCTGCATGCCGGTCAGATCCAGGGTTTCTTCGATATTCCGACCGACAACCTTTATGCACTGCCGATTCTTGCGCGCGACATCAAGGCGCGGCGCAATCTCGACAATGTCATGGTGGTTTCGCCCGATGTCGGCGGCGTGGTGCGCGCCCGTGCGCTGGCCAAGCGGCTGGACTGTCTGCTGGCCATCGTCGACAAGCGGCGCGAACGCCCCGGCGAATCCGAGGTCATGAACATCATCGGTGAAGTCGAGGGCAAGGAGTGCATCCTGATCGACGATATCATCGATTCCGGCGGCACGCTGTGCAACGCGGCCGAGGCGCTTTTGAACAACGGCGCGCTTTCGGTCACCGCCTACATCACCCATGGCGTTCTCTCCGGCGCTGCCGTCCAGCGGATCGGCTCGTCCAAGCTGGAGGAACTGGTGATCACCGACTCGATCCAGCCGCGCGGCGAGATGGTCGCTTCGGGCAATATCCGCGTCATCTCCACAGCCGCCCTTATCGGCGAGGCGATCAACCGGACCAGCCACGAATCGTCGGTTTCGAGCCTCTTCGACTAAGACGGATCGACACATCGAGAGTGATCGTTACCGTTGATCAGTGCGGTTGCCTTGATCGCGCAGGCTCCGGCCTTGCCTTTTGCCCGTCCGTCCTATATAGGCACCACGTTCGCGCAGACACCCTTGGAGGCAGCGCGAATGAGGGCTTGCCCCTCCCGTTTCAAAGGCAAGAACATGCCGGCGAAACGCTCCACATAACCTGAAAGGAAATGCCATGAGCGACAATAGCTCTCTGCTCACGGCCGAAGCGCGCGAACGGGTCGGTAAGGGGTCCTCCCGCGAACTGCGCCGCAACGGCCTGGTGCCCGCCGTCATTTACGGCGACAAGAAAGCCCCGGTTTCGATCGCGGTCTCTCGCAAGGAAGTGACCAAGCGCATCTTCGACGGTGGCTTCATGACCACGACCTTCACGATCGAAGTCGGCAAGGACAAGTACATGGTCCTGCCGAAGGACTATCAGCTCGACCCCGTCCGCGACTTCGTCATGCATGTCGACTTCCTGCGGATCTCGGCCAAGAGCACCGTTACGGTTGCCGTTCCGGTTCACTTCATCAACGATGAAATCTGCCCCGGCATCAAGCAGGGCGGTGTCCTGAACATCGTGCGCCATGAAGTTGAATTCAACTGCCCGGCAAACGCCATTCCCGACAGCATCACGGTTGATCTTGCAAACGTCGAAGTTGGCGAGTCGATCCACATCTCCGCTGTCGACGTGCCCGCGAAGGTTACGCCGGTCATCTCCGACCGTGACTTCACCATCGCCACGATCGCAGCGCCGGCCGGCATGAAGTCCGAACAGGACGAAGCCGAAGACGCCGCCGAAACGACCGAAGAAGAAGGCGGCGCAGAAGAATAAGCTGCTGCCGTTCTCTGACAGAAACTGAAAAGCCGCGGGGAAACCCGTGGCTTTTCATTTTTGGGCTGGTCGCACTGCCTGTCTTCCGATACAGGCGGAATCGGACGTAAAGATCCTTCTGCACAACCAGAAGAATTAGGCGTTTGTTATTGCAGGTCAGCTAAAAAACATGCATGTTATTCGGAAGTCATAGCTTACATTCATCCGGCATTCGCCGGATCATCCGCAAAATCGGGATACAGCGTGGAGAAGGGGCCAAGTACGGTCACATGATCAGGCTTCGATCCGGCAGAGACATCATGATCGCCCTGGCAAGCTCCTGCGCGGTGAGCATGGCTCTGTTAATCCTTTCGCTGTTTTCGCTTCACATGATCGAAGCAACCGACGCCAGTTTCTCGAAACATATCGCACAGCTTGCCGATATCAGCGCGCCGGCGCTCGCCGTTTCCATGGCGACGGCCGATTATGACACGATGGCAATGATCGCGACCGCCATTCAGAAGACGCCCGAGGTCGACAAGGTCGAGATCGTCGATCGGTCGGGAATGGTCGATCTTCTGATGCAGGACACGAGCCTGCCAATCGGCACGCCAAATGCCATGGCTTCCCTGTCTCGTCCCATTTATGACGGGATCGGCAATGGCGTACAGGAAGTCGGCAAGCTCAATCTCTATTTCTCAAGACCCGCCTCGATCAGTACAGCGATGTGGCTGATCATAGTGACAGGCGTTGTCGCATCGTTTTTTCTTGGCTGGGCATCATGGCGCTTCTTCGGCACACTCAAGGCCCGTGCCGGTTCTTCCGGAGATACTGGCGGCGAAGACGGCGCATCGCAATCCGATCCGGAGGAAATACGGGAGTCTGTCCCCCGCCCCCAGTCGGACGGTGGTGACGACCATCGTCTCTTCGGTCATCTGTTCGAAAGCGAAACCGAAATGGCCTGTCTGATTTCGGCGGCAGGCAAATTCGTCGATGTCAGCAAGGGCTGGCTGCGCAAGAGCGGTTACGGTCGCGAGGATGTGACAGGCGCCGACATCGGCACATTTATCGCCGCCCCTGACCGGGATGTGATCGGCAAACGCCTTTCCGACCTTCATGAGCAAGGCCAGCCCCAGAAGGGCATGCTGCGCTTTCGCCACGCCGACGGCAGCACTTCCGACACATGGTTTGCTGCAACGGCGGTATCCGCGCCGGATGGCAAGGCCTTCGCGCTTGCGGTGATCCAGGACATTTCCGACCTGACCGTCGAGGCAGCGGATACCGACACGGCGGAATTTGCCGATCACCTCACCGGCCTTGTAAATCGGATCGGCTTCGAGAAACGGCTTGCCGACCTGATTGCCGATGCCAAACCGGGCTGCCAGCTGGCCTGTCTGCTTGTCGATATCGACCGGTTCAAGTCGATCAACGACCATCATGGCCACAGAGCGAGCGAGGAGCTGCTGCGCGCACTCGTCAAGCGGTGGCGCCCGTCACTGCAGAAGGCGCTGCTGTCGGCCCGCCTCGGCAGCGATGAGTTTGCGCTTGTGCTCTCCGGCACAGATGCCCGGAAGAACGCCAAAACCATCGCCGAGGCACTCTGCGAAGCTGCACGCGCGCCCTTCGTGATCGGCTCTGCAACGATGTCGATCACCGTCAGTATCGGTATTGCCCACTTCCCCGAAAATGCCGCCGACAGCCAGGAATTCATTCATTTCGCCACGATTGCCAGCTCCTCATGCAAGAGCGAAGGCGGAAACGGCATCCGGACATTCGAGCCCGAAATGCTGGCAAGCCGAAAGAAGCGGACGGAGTCGGAAGACGACATCCGGCGCGGGATCGAGGAAAGCCTGTTCGAGCCCCATTTTCAGTCCGTCACGCATCTTGCAAGCGGCAATATCGTCGGCTTTGAGGCCCTGATGCGCCTCAACCACCCCGAAAAAGGCCTGATACCGCCCGGTGAATTCATCGCCATCGCCGAGGAATCGGACCGGATCGATCTCGCCGGACGGCAGCTCTTTTCAAAAGCGCTTTCCGGCCTGCGCGCCCTTGGCCAGCGCCACGGTGATGAACACCTGCACATCGCCATCAATCTTTCGCCGGTGGAGCTGACGCCCGAAAAGATCGCATTCATAGCCAGCGAGCTTGAGGTTTACGGCGTCGATCCGGCACAGTTGACCGTCGAGATCACCGAAGCCGTTTTCCTGGAAGACAGCGACCGGATCACCGAATGTCTTCAACAGCTGCGTCGCATCGGTTGCCGGATCGCGCTTGATGATTTCGGAACCGGCTATTCGTCCCTTGCCTATCTGACGCGCTTTCAGGTCGATATCATCAAGATCGACCAGTCCTTCATCAAGGGGCTGACGCATCCCGACCCGGCGATCGCCACACGCAGCCGCCGGCTGATCGAGGGCATCGCGGCGATTGCGACGAACATGGACTGCCTGATGATTGCCGAGGGTGTGGAAGAAGAAGAGCAGGCACGACACCTGCGCACAATCGGTGTTCAGTATGCCCAGGGCTTCCTGTTTTCGACACCGCTACCGCTTTCCGAGGCGATGGCGCTCGTCTGAGGCCCGGCCGACGCATATTGACATGCGACGTGAAACAGGTTGGAAAAGGGCCGCTTTTTCCTGAAGGACAGCAGCTTATGTTCATTATCGCGGGTCTCGGTAATCCGGGCGGCCAGTATGCCGGCAACCGACACAATATCGGCTTCATGGCCGTTGACGCCATCGCCGACAGCAACGTTTTTTCGCCTTGGTCAGCCAAGTTCAAGGGGCTGATTTCAGAAGGCAGCCTTGCCGGCGAGAAAGTGCTGCTGATCAAGCCCCAAACCTTCATGAACCTGTCCGGCGAGGCGGTCGGCGAGGTGCTGCGCTTCTACAAGCTTTCCGTCGCAGACCTGCTGGTGATCTATGACGAACTGGACCTGATCCCCGGAAAGGCCCGCATCAAGACCGGCGGCGGCTCGGGCGGGCATAACGGCATCAAGTCCATCGACGCCCATTGCGGCAAGGATTACCGGCGTCTGCGCCTCGGCATTGGCCATCCCGGCGACAAGGCGCGCGTCCACGGCCATGTGCTCGGCAATTTCGCCAAGGTCGACAGCGAATGGCTGGAGCCATTGCTGGCAGGGATTGCGTCGAACGCAGACCTTCTGGTGCGCGGTGAGGATTCGCAGTTCATGAACAAGCTCGCGCTGGCAACGGGCGGCAGCGGCAGCGGCGCGCCGCCGCAACCGGCCTCTGCGAAACCGGTGCGGAAGGCGAAATCCCATATCCACAAGGCCCGCCAGCACGGGCAGCAGAAAATGCCCGAAAGCGGCCCCATGGCCGATATGCTGAAAAAGATGTTCGGCCAGAAGAAAGACTGACCGGCGACAGCCCAACAGTACCCGACCGGCCTATTCTTCCGGTTCGGTGACGAACATCAGAGGAAAGCCGGCCTGTTTGGCAAGATCGACGCCTTCCTTGGCCTTGGTCTCGGCAATGTCGCGGCTATAGACGGCGACCACGCACCGTCCCTTCTGGTGGGCGGTCATCATGACGTTATAGCCCTGCTCCTCGCTCATCCGGAAAACCGCCTTGAGGATGACCAGAACGAATTCACGCGGCGTGAAATCGTCGTTGACGAGGATCACCTTGTAAAGCCGCGGTCGGGCGACCTTCGGTTTGGTCTTCGTCTTGCGTTTTGTATCGGAGCCCGTGTCGCTCATGGCCGACCCGTCCCTTCTTTTCAAAATCAAAAAATGAAGAATACGCGGCCGGCGCAAGCGCACTGACGACATCAGAAACTGACGAACCGCAATATCGCTATTTTGCGCTCTCGGCCCCGATTTCGCAAGTGCGGCCGTGAGAAAAGCCGCTGTTGCGTGATGAGGCCTTGACCTTTACCGCCTTCATCGCCCATAGCCTCGGGCCAGAGAAACGAATTTAAAAGCAGGATATCCCCATGGGCTTCAAATGCGGAATTGTCGGCCTGCCCAATGTCGGCAAGTCGACCCTCTTCAACGCGCTGACCAAGACCGCCGCAGCTCAGGCCGCCAACTACCCCTTCTGCACGATCGAGCCCAATACCGGCGAGGTTGCCGTGCCCGACGACCGCATGGTCGCGTTGGCAAAGGTTGCGGGATCAAAGGAAATCATTCCGACCCGCATTTCCTTCGTGGACATTGCAGGGCTGGTGCGCGGCGCTTCCAAGGGTGAAGGCCTCGGCAACCAGTTCCTCGCCAATATCCGCGAGGTCGATGCCGTCGTCCATGTTCTGCGCTGTTTCGAGGATGACGACATCACCCATGTCGAAGGCCGGATCGACCCGGTTGCCGATGCAGACACCATCGAGACCGAGTTGATGCTCGCCGATCTGGAAAGCCTGGAACGCCGCGTCGACCAGACCCGCAAGCGCGCCACCGGCAAGGACAAGGAAGCACTTGCCGTTCTGCCCGTGATGGACGCCTCGCTGAAGTTGCTTCAGGACGGCAAGCCGGTGCGCTCGCTTCTGAACGAGCTGGATGCCGAAGACATCAAAATCCTCAAGGGCCTGAACCTTCTGACCTCCAAGCCGGTGCTTTACGTCTGCAATGTCGCCGAAGGTGACGCCGCCAAGGGCAACGCCCAGACCGAAAGGGTCGCGGCCATGGCCGCAGAGCAATCGGCGGGAACCGTCATCATCTCGGCGGCCATCGAGGCGGAAGTCGCCCAGCTCGATGCCGAGGAAGCGGAAATGTTCCTCTCCGAAATGGGGCTGGAAGAAGCGGGCCTCGACCGGTTGATCCGCGCCGGCTACGAACTTCTGGACCTGATCACCTATTTCACCGTCGGCCCGAAGGAGACCCGCGCATGGACCGTGCGCCGGGGCACCAAGGCGCCGGCCGCTGCCGGTGTGATCCACACCGATTTCGAACGCGGCTTCATCCGCGCCTTCACCATCGCCTATGACGATTTCATCGCCTTCAACGGCGAGACCGGCGCCAAGGAAGCCGGCAAGGCCCGCGACGAAGGCAAGGAATATGTCGTCCACGACGGCGACGTGATCCATTTCCGCTTCAATACGTGAGCCAGAGCGACACCCGTTTCATGCAGAAGGCCGGTCCGCAGAAGACCGGCCCCAGACTGCCGACAAAGTTTGCCCCGCGTTCTTTCGTCATACCGGCCTTGAGCCGGTATCCAGGGCCGCTTGCTGTGCGCTTCCAGAAAGTGTCTTTGCGCGCAAGGACTTGCGCTTACTAGATTCCGGCTCAAGGCCGGAATGACGGTGGGGCAAAGCTGTGATTGCTTACAGGGTTTATCAACAAACTGAGGCCGGTCCGCAGAAGACCGGCCTTTCTTTTTGCCTTGAAGGTGGCTGGCCCCGGCCCCACCTTCTCTACAGTTGATTTCCTCACTTATAACAACAGCCGGGCGAACAGATGACCATCTACGACTTTTCAGCCAAGAGCATTGACGGATCCACCGTCGATCTTTCCGACTACAAGGGCCATGTGCTCCTGATCGTCAACACGGCGAGCGAATGCGGCTTCACGCCGCAATATGAAGGCCTTGAGGAACTCTACCGGAAATATCGCGAGCAGGCGTTTTCCGTGCTTGGCTTTCCCTGCAACCAGTTCGGCGGGCAGGAGCCGGGCGACGAAGCCGAGATCGCGACATTCTGCAAGACGCAATTCAGCGTCGATTTCCCGATGTTCGCCAAGGTCGATGTCAATGGCGACGATGCTCATCCGCTCTTCAAATATCTGAAAAAGGAGCGTCCGGGCTTTCTCGGCTCCGGCATCATCAAGTGGAATTTCACGAAATTCCTGATCGGGCGCGATGGCGAGCCGATCAAGCGCTACGCGCCGACGGTCAAGCCGGAAGAGATACAGGACGATATCAACGACGCGCTGGCTGCCGCAACGGCCTGAGCCTTCGCGACGCAGGCGTTAATGGCCTTCGTATTGCACCAGCGAGCGAACCTCGACGCCCATGCCTTCGAGCTTCTTGCGGCCGGGCAAGTCCTTCAGATCGATCACGAAACAGGCTGAAACGATGTCCGCGCCCATCTGCCTCAGCAGCTTGACGGCGCCTTCCGCCGTGCCGCCGGTGGCAATCAGATCGTCGACCAGAATGACCTTCTCGCCCGGCTTGACGGCGTCGACATGCATTTCCATCTCGTCTTCGCCATATTCCAGCGAATAGGTCATCGACACGGTCTTGTCGGGTAGTTTGCCCTTCTTGCGGATCGGCACGAAACCTGCCGACAGCTGATGCGCCAGTGCGCCGCCGAGAATGAAACCGCGCGCTTCGATACCCGCGATCTTGTCGATCTTCATGCCGACATAGGGCTGCACCAGTTCGTCGACGGCGCGGCGAAAGGCGCGCGCATCGCCGAGCAGCGTGGTGATGTCACGAAAGATGATACCGGGCTTCGGATAATCCGGAATCGAGCGAATGGCATTGAGCAATTCAGGATTGGCGTTCATCTTCCGATGTCCTTTTATTCGGCTTCAGTCCAGATAAGCGTGCTCGGGCATCCATCAAAAAGGCGGCCCACGCCGCCTTTCCTTGTTCACGTCCGAACGCGAAAAATCAATCGTGCTTGCGTGAATAGACCGATTTTTTCGTGAGATAAACCAGAACCGTCATGATCACGAGAAAGACCATGACCACCAGACCGGTCTGTTTGCGGTCCTCAAGCTTGGGCTCCGCCGTCCACATCAGGAAGGCGGCAACATCGCGGGCATACTGGTCCGTCGTTTCCGGGGTGCCATCGTCATATGCGACGATTCCGTCCGAAAGCGGCGGCGCCATGGCCAGCGATGCAGCATTGGCGAAATAGGGATTGTAATAGGTGCCGGTTGGAATTTCCGTGCCCTCGGGCGCATCCTCATAGCCCGTCAGCAGCGCATGGATATAATCCGGTCCGCCCTCCTGATACTGGGTGAAGATATCGAAGATGAACGTCGGGAAGCCCCGCTTGATGCCGCGGGCCTTGGCCATCAGCGACAGATCAGGCGGTGCGGCGCCATTGTTGGAGGCTGCCGCCTGCTCGGCATTTTCGAAGGGCGCCGGGAAATAATCCGACGGAATGCCGGGCCGCATGTACATGTTGCCGTCATTATCGGGACCGGCCTCGATTTCATACTCTGCGGCAAAGGCTTTTACCTGCGCCTCGGAATAGCCGAGATCCGAAAGCGTGCGGAACGCCACCAGATCGAGCGAATGACAGGCCGAACAGACATCCCTGTAAACCTTCAGTCCGCGCTGAAGCTGACCGCGGTCATAGGTGCCGAGCGGGCCTGCAAAGCTCCAGTCCATCTGATGCGGATGCTCGATCGGATAATGCGGCGTACCGCCCTCCTCGCCTTCCTCGGCTGCATTGGCGACCGAAAGACACAGCGGCGTCAAAAATGCGGTGAACAGGACACCGGCGATAAGCTTTTTCATGGTTTTTCCCCTCTCGCCACGCATCAGACGTCGCCCTTGGCCGGCTTTTTGCGCGCGGCCTGCTTTTCCAGCACGGCTTCGGTGATTGAATTCGGCACCCGGGCCGGTTTTTCAAACAGCCCCAGAACCGGCATGATCACGAGGAAAAATCCGAAATAATAAAGCGTTCCAAGCTGCGACATGATCACGAATATGCCTTCGGCAGACTGCGAACCGAGCCAGCCAAGCATGAACGCATTGGCGACAAACAGCCAGAAGAACAGCTTGAACCACGGACGATAGGCGGCCGAGCGCACCTTGGAGGTATCGAGCCAGGGCAGGAAGAACAGGATCAGGATCGAGCCGAACATCACCAGAACGCCGCCAAGCTTGGAATCGATCGGACCGATATCGAAGGTGATCGCCCGCAACATCGCGTAGAACGGCAGATAATACCATTCGGGAACGATATGCGGCGGCGTCTTCATTGAATCGGCCGGGATGTAGTTGTCCGGATGGCCGAGATAATTCGGCATGTAGAAGATGAACCAGACATAGGCGATCAGGAAGATCGTGACCCCGAGCGCGTCCTTCAGCGTCGCATAGGGCGTAAACGCCACGGTATCGCTCTTCTGCTTGACCTCGACACCGGTGGGATTTGTCTGCCCGGTGACATGCAGCGCCCAGATGTGCAGCACCACGACGCCGGCGATCATGAACGGCAACAGGTAGTGCAGCGCGAAGAAGCGCTGCAGGGTCGGCTCGCCAACCGCGAAACCGCCGAGCAGAAGCTGCTGAACCCAGTCGCCGATCAGCGGAAAGGCGGTGAAGAAACCGGTGATCACCGTCGCCCCCCAGAAGGACATCTGCCCCCAGGGCAACACATAGCCCATGAAGCCGGTCGCCATCATCAGCAGATAGATGACCACGCCGAGCATCCAGAGAATTTCACGCGGCGCCTTGTAGGATCCGTAATAAAGCCCGCGGGCGATATGCAGATAGACGGCGATGAAGAAGAACGAGGCGCCGTTTGCATGCATGTAGCGCAGCATCCAGCCATAATTCACGTCTCGCATGATCTTCTCAACCGACAGGAAGGCGGCGGACGTCGAGGACGTGTAGTGCATGGCCAGCACGATGCCGGTGACGATCTGCACCACCAGCATGACCGAAAGCATGGCGCCGAAGGTATAGGCGTAATTCAGATTGCGCGGAACAGGATAGGAAATGAAGCTGTCATATAACAGGCGGGGCAGCGGCAGACGCGCATCCATCCATTTCGACACACCGTTCTTCGGCACATAACTCGAGTGTCCACTCATGGCCCAGTCTCTCCCCCTCAACCGATCCTGATTACAGTGTCGGACGTAAATTCGTATAGCGGTATCGCAAGGTTTTGCGGCGCAGGGCCTTTGCGGATACGGCCCGCCGTATCGTAGTGCGAGCCATGACAGGGACAGAACCACCCGCCGAAATCGCCGGCCTGACCGAGCGGAATGCAACCGAGATGGGTGCACGATCCGATCATGACAATCCAGTTTTCCTTGGCCTCACCGGCAGAACGGTCAACATCGGTTGCCGGAGAACCCGACGGCAGGTTTTCATTGCGCGCCTCGGGGTCCTTGAGATCGGAAAGTGGCACCTCCCTTGCCTCCTCGATCTCGCGCTCGGTGCGATTGCGGACGAAGACCGGCTTGCCGCGCCATTTCACCGTCAGCGACATGCCGGGTTCGAGACTGGAGACATCCACTTCGACAGTCGAAAGCGCCAGTGTCGACGCATCCGGCCGCATCTGGTCGATGAATGGCCAGGCGACGCCGGCCACCCCTACAGCCCCGGCAACCCCGGTTGTCAAATACAGAAAATCGCGCCGGGTCGGTTCGCCGGAATGATCCGTCGAAACAGTCTCGTCTTGCACCGCTATCCCTCCATCAGCTGATGCCACCGTCGGAAACGCCTTGTTCTCCCTCGCAGTTTCCTGCGACAAGGCGCCATGGTGACGTTCATTTAGCCTAAGTTTTATGCGCGATCCCTTATGATGTCCAGTGTCCGGCATCTGTGGCCACAAGCTATCCGATGTGGCAGCGCAGCATTTGTACGACACCGTTGCGGCCGGTACTGACGAATGGTATGTTCAGACGCTGATATTTTCTTTTGTCATTTTTCTTTTTCAGGATTTAAGCTTGAGTTCCCTGAAGACTCTGGCCGTCACCTTTGCAAGTCTGGCCTTGCTGCTTGGCGTTTTGCCTTCCCTGTCCCAATTCTGGTTTTTCTCGTTCGTCGGTGGCATGCGGGTGCATATTGCCGTGGCTGCTGTGTGCCTTTCGCTCATCTTTCTGGGGCTCGACAGAACATTATGGTCGGCCATACCGCTGGTGGCGTCTGCGCTGCTGTGCCTGTGGGTCTGGCACCTGCATCAAAGCACCGTTCAGCCCGACGCCCGGCCCGACGGCAATATCCGCGCCCTGAAACTGATCGAGTTCAACATTCTTGGCGATAATCAGGACGGTGCGGAAATTGCAGACTGGCTGACGGATCAGAACGCCGATGTGGTCTACACCCTCGAATCCGGCCCTTTACGGCCTCATCTCGACGCACTTGCGAAAACCTATCCCTATCGCGTGGGCTGTGGCGAACTGGTCAAAAACTGCGACCTGATGATGATGTCGAAATATCCGCTTGAAAATCCGCAGGTTCGAAATCTCGGCCCGCTCGGCGCGCATCGTTTCATCCGCGCCGGCATCAACATCAACGGTGCCCGGGCAACCTTCGTCGCCATGCACCTGACCAAACCGTATTATGAAACCATGCAGCTGGAACAGCTGAACAGCGTGAAGCGCTATCTGAGGGACGCGGACGGACCGCTGATTCTGGCAGGCGATTTCAACTCTTCGCTGCTGTCACCGTATATCCTGAATTTCCTGCAAACCACGGGTCTCAGGGCCTTCGCCCATGAACCGCGGACATGGCCGGTCGAAATGCCGTCGATCGGACTGCCCATCGATCATATTCTCGTGCGCCAGCCTGCCTACATCGCCTCGGTGAAGCGTGTCAGACACAATATGGGGTCAAATCATTTCGGGCTTGAGGCCCTCATTTCCCTTCCGGTAACGCCCTGAACCGATCCGATCAGCCTTCGTCGTCGAGTTCCGGCAGGAAGCCACCCGACTGGCGGGCCCAAAGTGCTGCATAGAGCCCGTCCTTTTCAAGAAGCTGCCGGTGCGTCCCCGCCTCGACAATACGCCCCTTGTCCATGACGATCAGGCGATCGAGCGCTGCAATGGTCGACAGGCGATGCGCGATTGCAAGCACGGTCTTGCCCTCCATCAGCTTCATCAAATTGGCCTGGATCGCCGCCTCGACTTCGGAATCGAGCGCCGACGTCGCCTCGTCCAGCACCAGGATCGGCGCGTCCTTCAGCATTACCCGCGAAATCGCAATGCGCTGGCGCTGACCGCCGGAAAGCTTCACGCCGCGTTCGCCGACATAGGCATCGAGCCCCTTGCGGCCGCGCATATCGGCAAGATCGGCGATGAAACTGTCGGCCTCGGCCCGTTCAACCGCCTCCCACAGCATGTCGTCATCGGCATCCTCATTGCCGAAACGGATATTGTCACGGATCGGGCGATGCAGCAGACCGGTATCCTGGGTCACCATGCCGATCTGGGCGCGCAGGCTTTCCTGGGTGACGTCGGCAATATTCTGGCCATCGATCGATATCGTGCCGCTGCCGACATCATAAAAGCGCAGCAGCAGATTGACGAGCGTGGACTTGCCCGCCCCCGAACGACCGACGATACCGACCTTTTCGCCGGCGCCGATTGCAAGGGAAAAGTCGTTGATCACGTCCTGGCCGCCGTCATAGCCGAAGCTGACATTTTCGAAGCGGATTTCCGGATTGCGCAGGACCAGCGGGACCGCATCCGGCCGGTCGAGAAGGCCGATCGGCTGCGAAATCAGCTCGGCAGAATTCTGGATGGTGCCGATCGCACGCATGATGCCGTTCAACTGCATCATCAGCCGTCCTAGAAGCATGGAAAGCCGCAGCGAAAGACCGAGCGTGAAGGCAACGGCCCCCGACGAAATATTGCTCGAAAACCACAGATGGACGGAAAGCGCGGCGATTGCCGTGATCATCACGCCGGACAGCAGGCTGAGCGAAGCCCTGACGCCGGTGATCAGCCGCGTAAAACTGCGAACCTGGGCAATCAGCCGTTCGAAGCCCGTGCGCATATAGCCGTCATTGCCCTCGTCGCTGCCGAACAGCTTGAGCGTCATGATATTGGAAAACGAATCTACCATCCGTCCCGACATCACCGAATTGGCCTCGGCCAGTTCACGGGCGTTTTCCCGAATGCGCGGCACGAAGAACCGCGCCAGAACGGCGAAGATCGCAATCCACAGCAAAATCAGCGCCGCCAGCCGCCAGTCAAGCGCGGCGACCAGCGCCATGGTCGAGATTGCATAGATCGCCATGAACCAGACGACCTGCAGCAGCGACGACATCAAATCGCCGATCGACTGGCCCGCCGCCGCCACCTTGGCAACGATCCGACCGGCGAAATCGCTCTGGAAGAAATCGAGCGATTGGCGCGCGACATAACGATAGGACTGCCAGCGCACCAGATTGTTGAAGCCGGGAACGATGGTCTGTTCCTCGATCAGCATCTGCAGCGTGGTAAAGCCGACCCTGACGACGACCATGGCAACGGCCATGCCGATCAGCACCCAGCCATGTTCGGCCATCAACCCCGACCAACCGGCCTCGCGCGGTGTTCCATCGAGAATATCGATCAGCACGCCCATGAACCAGAAAGCGGCCGATTCCATGATCGCAACACCGCCGCCAACGACCAGCATGGCGAAAAACGGCCATTTCGCCTGGCGCAGAAAATACCAGAGAAACGGCAGGAGCTTCTCCGGCGGCCGCTCCGGCGCGTGGTCGGCCAGCGGATCGATCCACCGCTCGAACAGTTCTGCAATGCGCTGAAATATCATGATGGAAATGGATACAGGGATTCGGCAGGCGCGCCAATTCTCGTTCGATCAAAATAGAATGGGCGGCATGGGAAAAGGCCTGCTCACCTCTTATTAGCGAAGAACGCCTGCCCCTTAAAACAGTTTGCTTCCCGTATGGCCCTGGACCCCGGCTCAAGGCCGGGGTGACGGTGTTTTTGGCATGCACCGAGACAGCAAGGCGATGCTCTCGCTTCAAAGCCCCTTCACTTGCATTCCGTCATACCGGCCTTGAGCCGGTATGAGGAAAAAACTTGAGAATAGCTTTATCAGCAGTCTGACGGGCCCACCATCCGGCGGGCCCGCTCGATCTCACTCTGCAGCCGCTCCGGTGGCGGTTTCGTCTTCGGCGAGGAAACCGCCGGATTGCCGCTTCCACAGATCGGCATAGATGCCGCCGGCCTCGACGAGCTGTTGGTGCGTGCCCGTCTCGATGATCACACCCTTGTCGAGAACGATCAGACGGTCCATCTCGGTCAGCGTCGACAGCCGGTGGGCAATCGCGATCACGGTCTTGCCTTCCATCAGCCCGAACAGGCTTTCCTGAATGGCCGCCTCGACCTCGGAGTCAAGCGCCGAAGTCGCTTCGTCCAGCACCAGGATCGGCGCATCCTTGAGGAACACGCGGGCAATCGCGATCCGCTGGCGCTGACCGCCGGAAAGCTTCACGCCGCGCTCGCCGACATGGGCATCAAGGCCGACACGGCCCTGAAGGTCGGAAAGCCCCTTGATGAAGTCCCAGGCATTGGCGCGTTTGGCTGCGGCAATCACCTCGTCATCGCTGGCGCCGGGACGGCTGTAGGCGATGTTGTCGCGGATCGAACGATGCAGCAGGGATGTGTCCTGCGTCACCACGCCGATCATCGAGCGCAGGCTGTCCTGCGACACTTTCGAAACATCCTGACCGTCGATGGTGATCCGTCCGCCCTCCAGATCGAAGAAGCGCAGCAGCAGGTTCATCATCGTGGTCTTGCCGGCGCCGGAACGCCCGACCAGCCCGACCTTTTCGCCCGGTTTGATGACGAGCGAAAGATCCGAGATGACGCCACCTTCCTTGCCGTAATGGAAGGAGATATCGTCATAGACGATTTCGCCTTTTTCAACGACAAGCGGGCGCGCGTCCTCGACATCGACCAGTTCGTGCCGCTTCGCCATCATCGACATGCCGTCATAGACGGTACCGATGTTTTCAAAGAGCGCGGTCACTTCCCACATGATCCACTGCGACATGCCGCCGATGCGCATGACAAGCCCCAGCGTCAGCGCAATCGCGCCAACGGTGATGCTGTTTTCGAGCCAGAAGCGGATCGCCAGCGCGCTCACCGCAAACAGGGCGACCGCATTGTTGATGTAGACCAGCGTCTGGAACTGGGTCACGCGCCGCATCTGGCGGTAGACCGTCTCCAGAAAGCCATCCATGCCTTCGCGCGCGAACAGCTCCTCACGACCGGCATGCGAGAACAGCTTGACGGTGGCGATATTGGTGTAGCTGTCGACCACGCGGCCCGTCATCAGCGACCGGGCATCGGCCTGATCGGCCGAAATCTTCCTCAGACGCGGAATGAAGTACCACAGCATCGCGGCGTAAACCACGATCCACACCAGCAGCGGAATGACGAGACGCCCGTCGGCCGCCGCGACGATGAAGATCATCGAAACGAAATAGGTGACGACGTAGACGAACATGTCGAGCGCCTTCATCACCGTTTCGCGGATGGCAAGCGAGGTCTGCATCACCTTTTGCGAAACGCGGCCCGCGAACTCGTTGGCGAAGAAGTTCATCGAATGGCGCAGGACATAGCGATGCATCTGCCAGCGGCTGATCATCGGCAGGTTGCCGAGCAGCACCTGATGAATCAGCAGCGAGGAGAAGATCGTCAGCCCCGGCAGCAGCACCAGAACCAGCGCGCCCATGAAGGCCAGACGCCAGCCCTCATCTTCCAGGAATGTCTCCCGGTTTGCCGTCGACAGCCAGTCGACGATATCGCCCAGAAAACGGAACAGGTAGACTTCCCCGAAAGCGACCAGCGCGGCAATGACGGCCATCAACGCCAGATAGGGCGCTGCAGGCTTCGAGTAATGCCACAGAAACGGGATCAGACCCGTGGGGGGCGCCGTGGGCTCTGCCTCGGGATAGGGATTGAGACGGTTTTCAAACCAGCGAAACATGATCGGACTCCAATGCCTCCCGGTTGCTCTTCATAAAAAGAGCACAATTTTGCCCGCAACAGCGAACCCGGGACGGAAACAACGGCCGGTCAGGCGGCCGTATGAATGCGAATGACTAAATGGGAAACAAGAACGTCGTGTGAAAGATCACGCGAGACGGCGCGGTGGAACGCGGAGCAATTCAAAGCCAGTGATGTTCATCTGCCATGCTCCTTTCGCCGGTTTGAGAAAATCGGAGGCCCTTATAGCCCCTTACATGCGCAAAGGCCAGAGCCGGTGCGTGAAAAGCAGCGATTGCCCCAATGTGTTGCATCCCGGCAACGCATGCTGTAACCGCGCCGGGACCGGACTTGTATGGCCGGGCCCGCCATGCTTTGGATGAATTCGGGCGACGTTGCTGAAGAGGATGATTGCTGTCCATGCTCCGGACCAGCCAGTGGATTCACAATCTTGCACTGCTCAAACCGACGCCCTATCGGCCGTGGCGCCATTCGATTCGCCTGTCGCTCGGCACCGGTGTGCCACTGCTGATCGGACAGTTGAGCGGCCATACCGGGCCGATGCTCTATGTTGCGCTTGGCGGCTTTCTGGCCGCGGTCACGGTCCGGCTCGATCCCTATCGCGAGCGATTCCGGCAATTGGGCATTTCCGCGCTGATCGGCGCCACAGGCTGCCTCATCGGCCCGGAAGTCGGCGGCCACGGGCTTGCGACCATTGCCCTGTTGATGACCGTCGGCCTGTTGTCCGGGCTGGTCAGTGGTTATGGCGCGGCCTTTTCCACGGGCGCGCTCAACATGCTGGTGCTGGCCGTCGTCAATGCACACGCGCCAGCCGTTCTGCCGGCCTGGATGGTGTTCGTGAACTATCTCGCCGGCGCCGCCTTTGTGGCGGCAATGCTCGGCATCGGCGCTCTGCTGGAGCGCGACCGGCCCGAACGGCGCATGCTGGCCGATATCATCACCATGCTCGCACGCCTTGCCCGCGCCTCGGAGGCGGTTGGAAAGGTGCCGACGCCGGATAATCGCAGGCGCATGATCGATGCGCGCCGCGCCTTAAGCGATGCCACCAAAACGGCTTATGCAACACTGATCGAAAAACGAAGCCACGGCCGCGCCCGCACCCGCGACACCCTGAAGACTGCCGCGGTCCTTTCGCTCGTCAACCAGCTTTCAATGGCGATTGTCGCTGCCCGCGGGCAGGAACTGGCGGCAACGGCAAACAAGCTCGATGCCATGGCAAAGGCCTATATGTCTCGTGCCGGCCGTCCTTCAGGTGCGGGCACCGATACGCTGCAGCCGGATCAAACGATACAGCTTGCAGACCGTCTGGCCGCCACAATGTGGCCCTCGGCTGCTGCCCGGGACCAAATGCCGGCCGACCAGCAGGAATCAGAGCGGGATGCGGTGTTTTCCGCAAGCCTTGCCACCCGTGTCGCGCGCCGCCTCGTTCTCGGCCGCGAGGTGGTGATCTCGGCTCTCCGGCTGTCGCTTTGCATGGGGCTGGCGGTTGCGCTCAGCCATGTTCTGCCGGGCGATCATTCCTACTGGCTGCCGATGACGGTGGCGATCGTTCTGAAACCCGATTTCGGTTCGGTTTTCCTGCGGGCCATTCACCGCAGTCTCGGCACGCTCGCCGGTGTCGCCATCGCGCTTGCAATTGCCGCGCTGGTGCCGAAAGGGATGGCCTTCGTCCCCGTGATCATGCTGCTTTGTGCTGTCATTCCCTTTGCCGGCCTGCGCAGCTATGCGGTGATGGTGACATTTCTGACGCCGGTCATCCTGCTGATGATCGATCTGGTTTCTTCAGGGCCGGTGGCCAGTTACGATATTCAGCGGCTTGCCGATACGCTTGCCGGCTCGGCGATTGCACTGGTTTTCGGTTATCTCATCTGGCCGCGATCGCAGGAACGGCAGCTCGGCAGGGCCTTTTCGGACGCCATGGAAAAGATCGGCGCCTATCTCGCTGCGGCCACGGTGCGGCAGACGGAAGACGAGGCCGAACTGGCGCAACTGCGCCAGAGCCTTCTGGCCCGTGAATTTGCCGCTTCCCGAACGCTGTCCGACCTGCGCACCGTGCTGGGCCGTCTGGTAGCCGAGCCGCCGCCGGCCGGCCGCGAGGCGGCGGCATGGTTTCCCGCCATTGCCGGCGCCGAGCGGCTTTCCGATGCAATCACGGTCTACGCGGAAGGTCGCCGCATGGGCGACCCGCCACCTGACGCAGACCGCGCGCAGCGTGCCGAAAAGGCACTGGCCGCAATCGCCGGTGACCGTCCCGGCGAAACAAGACCCGGCGGCCGCGAGAAGGATGACCGTTTCGGCGATGTCGAGGCGGAGATTGCCTGGATATGGGCCTATCTCCGGCGACGTCCGGGCCAGAATCAAGGTCAATCGTCATCAGCCGAACCGGCCTTCAGATAGGATTGCGGCGGCACGCCGAAGTGACGCCGGAATGCGGCCACGAAGGCACTTGCGCTGCGATAGCCGAGCAGGCCGGCAATCTCGACACTGCTGCGGCCATGGCTGAGATGGTTGATGGCTTCCATCAGCCGTAGCCGGCTGCGCCACTCGGAAAACCGCAGGCCCGTCTCCCTTTGGAACAGCCGCTCGAGCGTGCGGGTGCCCGCACCGGCAAACCGCGCCAGTTCCCCCAGATTGGCGTTGTCGTCGGGTCGCTCCAGCAACCGGCCGGTCACCCGCTTAAGACGCGGATCGATGCCGGCGGGAAGGCTGAGCGGCGCGTTCGGCAATGTCGCCAGTTCATCGATGATCACGGCGCAAAGACGTGAAAGCCGCCCCTGTCGCCCGTCCGTTTCCGGCCCCGGATTGCGAAACCGCAGCATGAGCTGGCGCATCAGCGGCGTCATGTGCAAGACTTCACAGCGCTTTTCGCGCACACCGCTCACCGACGGATCGATGTAGATGAAACACGCCGAAACATCGGTCTCCATCATCACATCATGAACAGTACCGCCGGGAATCCAGATTGCATGGCTGGTGGGTGCCAGCCAGCGGGTTCCGCAGGCGCGCACCGTGAGGATACCCTCTTCTGCCCACAGCAGCTGTCCGCGCGGATGCGCATGCGGCGCACGGCCGATCTCACCCGCCTGCCAGCGCTGCACGCGTGCCGTCACCGGCCGGGAGGCATCGATGATCCAGCCCGGCCCCTGCTCGGGCATGAGCGGTGGCGTAACTTCGATATGGTTTGGCATCATATAGCTGTACCGCAAAACGTCGGCATAAAATAGGATAGATTGAATCAAGTTTCAGGTAACGGAAGATCAATGCAATCCCTCCGCATCTCATTCAAACATGTCCTTGTTCTGGCAATTCTCGGCATCGCCGTCTTTCTGACGGTTTTTCCACCCCAGACACTGTCCACGGACCAGTCCCGCACACTCGGCATTGTCCTCGTCACGCTGAGCCTGTGGGCGACGGGGCTCGTTCCGGGCTTCATGGCGAGCCTGCTTTTCTTCGCGATTTCCCTGCTGCTTGAACTGGCGCCACCTGCCATTGTCTTCTCCGGCTTTGCCTCGACGGCGATCTGGCTGGTGTTCTCCGGATCGATTCTCGCGGCAACCGTGCGTAATTCGGGACTGGGCGAACGCCTTGGCGGCGTTCTCGGACGGCACCTGACCGGTCACTACCATCTTCTCATCGGCGGCCTGTTCATTACCACCGCGGCACTCGCCTTCATCATTCCCTCTTCGCTCGGGCGTTTCTTCGTTATGCTGCCGATCGCGATGGCGCTGGCGGACAGGGCCGGCTTTTCCGAGGGATCGAACGGGCGAACGGCAATCGCCCTCACGCTGACGCTGGCCGCCAATATGCCCGGCTTTGCCATTCTGCCGTCAAACGTCCCGAACCTCGTGCTGGCGGGCGCAAGCGAAACCATCTATGGCGTCGCACCAACCTACGCGCAGTATCTTGCGCTGCACTTTCCGGTGCTCGGCCTGATCAAGGGCGTGATTGCATTCCTGCTCATCATCAGACTTTTCCCGGATAGAATCACCCCACGGCCCGATGGCGAAAGCAAGAACAGCGAAGAAAGCGCCAGCCCTCTGTCGTCACGTCAATGGTATGCGATTGCCGTTCTGCTCGTTACGCTTGGCATGTGGATGACGGACAGCATCCATGGCATCAATGCCGCCTGGGTCGGGCTTTGTGCGGCAATTGCATTGATGGTTCCGGGTCTTGGCGTCATCAAACCGGAGAATTTCGACAAGACCGTCAGCCTGAGCGTTCTCGTCTTCACCGCCGGCATTCTGGGACTGGGAGCCGTCATCAATGCAACGGGTCTTGGGGCTGCTATCGCACGCGGACTGGAATCCGTCCTGCCGCTGTCGCCGGGGCAGGATTTCCTCAATTTCATATCGCTTTCGCTGATGGCCTTCCTGAGTGCGCTGGTGACGACGCTTCCCGGTGTGCCAGCCGTGTTCACACCGCTCGCCGGTGAGTTGTCACAACTGACGGGACTGAGTCTGACGGCGGTTCTGATGACCCAGGTTGTCGGCTTTTCAACCGTCATACTGCCCTATCAGGCCGCCCCCTTGATGGTCGGCCTGCAGGCAACGGGCCAACCGGTCTCGCGGATGATGCGAATTACGGTTCCGCTGGCGTTGATCACGATTGTGGTTCTGATACCGCTCGATTTCCTCTGGTGGAAGCTTCTCGGCGTCATCTGACGCATCGTCAGGCTTGAGCGACAACCCGTCCGGGCGTAAACAGCGGCCATGACCATGCGTATCGCCCTTTATCAGCCGGATATTGCCGGCAATACCGGCACGATCCTGAGACTTGCGGCCTGCCTCGGGCTGGCCGTCGACATCATCGAACCGGCTGGCTTTGCCCTGTCCGACAAGAACCTCAAGCGCGCTGGCATGGATTATATCGCCAAGGCGGTGATGACCCGGCATGTCGATTGGGCCGCATTCGAGGCGTGGCGACGGGAGAGCGGCAAGCGCATCGTGCTCGCCTCCACAAAGGCCAGCCACCCCTATACCGAATTTGCCTTCGAAGGCGACGATATCCTGCTGTTCGGTCGCGAAAGCGCCGGTGTGCCGGACAGCGTTCATGACAGCGTCGACCACCGCGTGCGCATTCCCATGGTCGCGGACCAGCGTTCGATCAACCTTGCCGTTTCCGTTGGCATGATGGCGGGAGAGGCATTGCGGCAGACCGGCGGTTTTGACGGGCTGGCCTGAAGAAACTCAGTCTGCCGAAGACAGTCTGCGCATGGTGAACTCGATCCGATCGCCGCTCAGCACCCGCCAGCTCTCGACCTCGGTCCAGTAGGCCGCCTTGGGATAACTCTCGAACCACTCCCGCGCCTTGGCACGGGCCTCCTCGCGCGTGAGACAATAGTGCTCACGCACGAAACCGCCATCGCTTTGCTGCTGACGGTGTTGCCTGATCCGCTTCTTCAGGCCGTCCATGGACGGCGGCTTTGGAAGGTTGGTCATCCCGCTATCCTTAACCTCATAAAGAAGATAAGGTTTTCGCATCATATTTGCGAGTCAAATCAAAAGCCCGGCCAAACGGGCACATGCATTTCAAGCGGAGCGCATTACATGGAACGGCCGAATCTACCTGTTGGTCTGCCGGATGATATCGAGACCAGAAAGAGCACGGCCCGTGCCTGGTTCGAAAGCCTGCGCGACACGATCTGCTCTGGTTTCGAAACCCTGGAAAAGGAACTGACCGGCCCCTTGAGCGATCTTGAGCCGGGTCGTTTCGAGCCGAAGGACTGGACCCGGGAGAACGGTGAAGGTGGTGGCCGGATGTCGGTAATGCACGGCCGCGTCTTCGAAAAGGTCGGCGTCCACACCTCCACCGTCGAGGGTGAATTCAGCGAGGACATGGCGAAAAACATGCCGGGCGCGGAAGAAAACGGGCGCTACTGGGCAAGCGGCATCTCGCTGATCGCCCATCCCGTCAATCCGAACGTGCCGGCCGTGCACATGAACACGCGGATGATCGTGACCGGCAGCTGGTGGTTCGGCGGCGGCGCCGACCTGACCCCCGTGCTTGGCCGCCGCCGGCGGCAGGAAGACCCGGACACCATCCTGTTTCACCGCGCCATGGAGATCGCCTGCAACCGGCACCAGAATGTGGTCGACTACAAGAAAATGAAGAAATGGTGCGACGACTATTTCTATCTGCCGCACCGCAAGGAGCCGCGCGGCGTGGGCGGCATTTTCTTCGACTGGCAGCATTCGCCGGAGGAAAAGGGCGGTATCGACGCCGATTTTGCGTTCGTGCAGGATGTCGGCCGCGCCTTCAATCTCATCTACCCGCGGCTGGTGCGCTCCAACTTTAATCATGAATGGTCATCGGCCGATCGTGACGAGCAGTTGATCCGCCGCGGACGTTATGTCGAGTTCAATCTTCTCTATGATCGCGGCACCATTTTCGGGCTGAAAACCGGCGGCAATATCGAGGCGATCCTGTCCTCGCTGCCGCCTGTCACAAGATGGCCTTAATCTAAATCGTTATAGTTAATTTTTCATCCCGGAATCGCCTTGTTCACCTTGCAAGTAGGGTGTTTAATATCCAGGTCACTTAGGAGGCCTGGAGCGCAACTTGTCCGAGAGGAGCAGGACAATGGCAGATGAAGTCAGAAATAAAGAACGCAAGGCATCACCGGAAAATTACAAGCCCAGACCCGAAAAGGTAGCGGGCACCGATGACAGCAAATACGCCGCTGAAATGGCATACCGGCATGGCCGGCCGTGCGAATCGTCTGCGGTGTTCGAGACCTGGGCCCAGCATTGAGGCCCGATGCCGAGAACGGATCAGCGCTCTGATCCATTAAAGGGCGCTGATCGCAGTCTTGCGGCACGCATTTGCCGCCGCAGGAATGACGGCAACCACGGAAAAATGTCTCCCGACGCCGGTTTCTGGCGAACAATTGATCTCCACCGGCGTTTCATCCGAAGACGGAAAACAAAGGAGGAAACCATGAAACGTTTTGATTGCGGAACGCTTGTGCCCGGTTGCACCTGGCACACAAGCGCAGAAGACGAAGCTGAAGTGATCCGCCGCTCCGTTGAGCATCTGCGCACCAGCCATGGCGAAGGTATTATTCGCGAAAACATGGTTGAAAACATCAAGGAACGGATCAAGGACGAAGAAAAGGCCTGAGGCCCAGGCTGCTGACAAACCTCTCCATTTAAGAAGCGTCATCCTCGGGCTTGTCCCGAGGATCTAACCACTGTTCCGCACGAGCGGCGTTGGCGTTTCTTAGAGCATCGGGCGAAAAAGTGGAATCCGGTTTTCGATAACCCGATGCGTCAAAACAAAGAGCTGGATCATCGGGCGGTTCAGATTAACCGCCCGATGATCTAGTATGTTGTATTTAAATAAATTTTCATCCGAAACGCTTGTCGCATTGATGCGTGTTTAGATGCTCGGGACAAGCCCGAGCATGACGAATGTGGGGGAAGAACCTTTGTCAGTAAACTGGGCCTGAGGCCTTATGTCCTGTCCGATTTCAGCGTATCCAGCCGGGCGGCCAGTGCTGCCCGGTCAAGCTTGAAATCGCTTTCCACCCACTGCTTTTCCAGGCTCGCCAGGATTTTCCCGACCTCCGGGCCAGCCGGCACACCGGCCGTGACGATATCCCCGCCCGAAATCGGCAATTGCGGCTTTTCCCAATGCGCGGCTTCTTCTGCGAGACGGGACAGCCCCGCAGCTTTTGCCATCGCATCGTGATCGCCGTCTGCGGCCTTTGCCCGTGCCGAGGCAAGCGCCAGCCTAAGCTGCATCAGCATCCCCGGTTGCCCGTGCTCATAGAGCAGTTTCCGCAAGCGTGCGCTGGAGGTTTCGGGTTCCACGGAAGGCGCAGAAGCAAAGGCCAGCATCCGGTCGCGTTCGGCATTCGAAAACTTCAGCCGTTCCGCCATATCCTTCAGCCGCACATCATAGGGCGGCACCATGGCGGCAAGCCGCAGCAGCGGATCGGGCGCCCAGCCGAAATGGCGCTCGGCATCGATCAGCCCCGGCACTGCATCGATCCCCCATTTTTCCGTTTCCGGCAGAACCACGGTCAAAACACCGGTCTGGCGCATCCACAGCAGCGCGCGCGACGGATCGGTCGCGGCAAGCAGCTTCTTCATTTCCGCCCAGACCCGTTCGGCTGACAGCGTCTTGAGGCCATCACGCTGGCGCACGCTCGCCCTCAGCCCTTCTGCATCGGGCCTGCCCCCGCCATACCAGGCAAAGAACCGGAAGAACCGCAATATCCGAAGGAAGTCCTCGGAGATCCGGGTTTCCGCCTCGCCGATGAAACGCACCGTGCCGGTTTCGATATCGGCAAGACCGCCGACCAGATCGATCACCGTGCCGTCGCGGTCTGCATAAAGCGCGTTGATCGTCAGGTCGCGCCGCTCGGCATCCTCGGCCCAGTCCGTGCCGAACCGCACCGTCGCATGACGACCGAAGGTTTCGACATCGGCGCGCAGCGTGGTGACCTCGAAGGACTTGCCCTCGCACACCACAGTCACCGTGCCGTGTTCGATCCCGGTCGGCACCGGTTTCATCCCGGCGTCTTTCGCCCGCGCGATGACGTCATCCGGCACGAGCGTGGTCGCCACATCGATATCGCCGACCGGCATGCCCATCAGCGCATTGCGCACGGCCCCGCCGACGACGCGGGTTTCACCGCCATCGTCGTTCAGCACGTCGAGAAGTTTCTGCAGCCGGCTTTCCCTGAACCATGGAGCGTCACTGACCGTTTTCACGCATAAAGCCTTTCATATATTGTTCTGACGATGCTGGCGGTGATGCCCCAGATCCGGTATTCGCCGTAATTGATTTCGTAATAATGCCGGGTCTGGCCACCAAGAACACCGCTTCCGTGTCCGTGGTTGGCCGGGTTCATGATGAAGCCCAGCGGCACCTCGAAAATACGGTCCACCTCGTCAGGGTTCGCCTTCAGCGAAAATCCCGGCCGCACGACAGAAAGAACCGGCGTGATCCTGAAACCGGTGCCCGCAAGATAGACCGGCAGCCGGGCGACAGGCTGCACGAAGCGACGGTCAAGACCGATCTCCTCCTCGCATTCACGCAGGGCCGCATCTTCCGGCGACCGGTCCCCCGGGTCAATCGATCCACCGGGAAAGGCGATCTGACCGGAATGCTTGCGAAGCTTGGTCGTGCGCTGGGTGAAGATCACCCGCGCCTCGTCGCCATAATCGACCACCGGGATCAGGACCGCGGCTGCGCGCATATCGAGGTCCTCGATATAGGTAAACAGGTCCGGATTGAGCTTGTGATCGCCATGATCCCGCCAGGCCTGTTCCACCGGCCGCCCGCGCTGACTGAGCGCGCGCTGTCGAAAGCTTGCAGCGGCATAGGGCGTGCGGATGGCGTTCACAGGTTCTTCTCCAGCATCGCCATCTCCATGACCGGAAACAGCAATCCGCCGGAGCGTATCGCAAACATTGCCGTGCCGTCGATTTCAGCTTCCTCGCCGAGCGCGACCAGATCATAGGTCAGCGCCCGCGAAAACAGCGCTTCGAGGCGTCCCCGGATCAGCACATAGGGTTTGAGTTCGGCGTTTTCCCCTGAAATTTCAAACCGCAACGGGTGGCTCTCGCCGATTTCCACCACATCGCCCATATTGGTGCGCACCGAAAGAACCTGTTGCGCGCCCTTTCCCGAAGCCTCCATGGCCACGGCGACAAAGGGCGCATCCTCGACACGGATACGGATTTTTTCGACAGGGGTGACCAGATAGGTCTCGCCGTCCTCGTCCCTGCGCAGCACCGTTGAAAACAGATGCACAAGAGCAGCGCGGCCGATCGGCGTGCCGTTATAGAACCAGGTGCCGTCGCGGCGGATCTCCATATCGAGTTCGCCGCAGTAGGCCGGGTTCCATTTTTCAACGGGTGCGGGCGCGCGCTTGCCCCCGTCCTCAAGCTGGCGCGCAATCGCCGACGCCAGCCCCTGAGCGTCATTTATCAGTGATGTCGTCCGGTCCGTCATCTTTCCGTCCCAGTTTCGGGTGGAATATTGTCTGCTCTCGAAATAGTCATTCCAAACCGGCTTGTCAGCCGCCGACAGGTGATTATCCTTTTTGAAAGACAAAACCAGCGATATGCTGGCAAAACCCGAACAGGCTCAAGGCCGTGGAGACGTGTGTATGGATGCGACTGACACGAATGCTGCTCAGGAGATCGTGGCAGAGGCAGAAAAGGCGCTTGAAGACATTCAGAAAGTGAAGGAAGAGGTCTCCAAGGTCATCTACGGACAGGAAAATGTTGTGGAAAGCGTGCTGCTGGCGGTTCTCTCCGGCGGCCACGCATTGCTGGTCGGCGTGCCGGGTCTTGCCAAGACCAAGCTGGTCACCACGCTCGGCACCGTGCTCGGCCTTGCCGGCAACCGCATCCAGTTTACTCCTGACCTGATGCCGTCGGACATTCTGGGTTCCGAAGTGCTTGAGGAAAGCGAGACCGGACGCCGGTCCTTCCGCTTCATCAAGGGACCGGTCTTCGCGCAATTGCTGATGGCCGACGAGATCAACCGCGCGTCGCCGCGAACGCAGTCGGCGCTTCTGCAGTCGATGCAGGAATATTCGGTCACCATTGCCGGTGAGCATTACGACCTGCCGCGGCCGTTTCACGTGCTCGCCACGCAGAACCCGCTGGAGCAGGAAGGCACCTATCCCCTGCCCGAAGCCCAGCTTGACCGTTTTCTGCTGCAGGTCAATGTCGGCTATCCAGACGCCGCATCCGAACGCCGTATCCTGCTGGAAACCACCGGCGCTGCCGAAGAAACGGCAAGCCCGGTGGTCACGTCGGAACGGCTGATGGAAATACAATCGCTGATCCGCAAGATGCCGGTGAGCGAGAGCGTGCTGGAGGCGATCCTGGCGCTTGTGCGCGCGGCGCGGCCGGGCGAAGGCTTTGAGGAGACCGACCGCAATGTTGCCTGGGGCCCCGGCCCGCGCGCCGGACAGGCGCTGATGCTGACGGCGCGCGCCCGTGCGCTTTATCAGGGCCGGCTGGCGCCTTCCGTTGACGATGTGCGCGCCCTTGCCGCACCGGTTCTCCAGCATCGCATGGCGCTGACATTCGCCGCCCGTGCCGAAGGCATTACCGTCACCGACGTCATCGCCACCATCGCTGCGCGCGACCTCAACTGACAGGCAGCCGCCATTGGCTTCGATTGGACAAACGACACCGCCAACCGCCCGCAATTCGGCCCTCATCGAAGGCAAGAGACGTGCGGCCCTGCTGCCGGACTGCCTGATCGAGGCACGCCGCATTGCCAATACGGTGATTGCCGGCTGGCATGGCCGCCGCCGGCGGGGACCGGGCGAAAACTTCTGGCAGTTCCGCCCCTATGCCGCCGGAGAGTCCCTGATGAAGGTCGACTGGCGGCGTTCGGCGCGCGACGACCACACCTATGTGCGCGACATGGAGTGGGAGGCGGCCCACACCGTCTGGCTTTTTGCCGACCTGACACCGTCGATGAATTTCCGCTCCGAACTCGCCTCGGTCTCCAAGGAGCACCGTGCGCTGGTTTTGCTGCTTGCCATTGCCGAAACGCTGCTGCGCTCGGGCGAGCGCGTCGGCTATCCGGGCCTGATGGAGCCGGTGGCAAACCGCAACGGCGCGGAAAAGCTTGCCCATCTGCTGGCCGCCGCCCCCGACATACCTTCGGTTCTGCCGGACACGCAGATGGTGCGCGGCCCGTCGGAAATGATCATCATCGGCGATTTTCTCGATACCCCGGAAGCGCTGTTTTCCCGGATTGCACCGCTTTCCGAGCGCGGGCTGAAAGCCCATCTGGCGGAAATCGCCGACCCGGCGGAGGAAAGCTTTCCCTATAGCGGCCGCACCGCCTTTGCCGATCCGGAAACGGGACAGGAACTGACGCTGGGCCGCGCCGAAAGCCTGAAAAACGCTTATCTGGAACAATATCTGGCCCGACGCGACATGATTGCCGATACCGCCCGGCGTTCCGGCTGGACCTTCTTCACCCACCATACAGATCGGCCCGCATCGGAAGCGCTGACGGCGATGCATATGCGGCTTTCCGGCATCAGTGGAGGGCCGCGCTGATGGGTGGTTTCGAGTTCCTGAGCCCGTTCGTGCTGGCCGCCCTCGTGGTTCTGCCGGCGATCTGGTGGCTGCTGAAACTGACGCCGCCGCGCCCGCGCCGGGAGGTGTTTCCGCCGCTTGCCATCCTGCTGCGGCTGGCAAAGCGCGACGAAACGCCGGCCAAAAGCCCCTGGTGGCTGACATTGCTGCGGATGGCGCTTGCCACGCTCGTCATCCTCGCAATCGCCAATCCGGTGATCAATCCGAACCGAACGGAGATTGCCTCGAGCGGTCCGCTGGCCCTCTTGATCGACAATGGCTGGGCAAGCGCGGAAGACTGGGCCGCCATCACCGATGCCGCCGATGCGCTGATCGAGGCGGCGGGCCGTGCCGATCAACCCGTGGTTCTGGCGTTTACGGCAGAAACGGCCGGCGATCCGCGCCCGGTTTCGGCAACCGAGGCCCGGCAAAGGCTCGCGGCAGCCGAACCGCAGCCCGCCCGCCCCGACCGCCTGCCGGCCGCAACCGCACTTGTCGACGCGCTCGACGGCACCGCCCCCGGCACCATCGCCTTTCTGGCAGACGGGCTTGGCGAACCGGATGACACCGCAGCCCTTGAGATGCTGAACGGCGCGGGTGCCGGTGATGTTCTGGTGATGACCACCGATCATACGGCCCCTGCAGCCATTACCGCGGTCGACAACGGCGCAACCGCAAGCCGGATTACGGCCGTACGCGCAGAAGCAGGACCGGCAGATCAGCTGACGATCAATGCCTATGACCTTCAGGGCCGCGTGATTGCGGCAAGTCCGCTTGTTTTCGAAACCGGCGCGACAACGGCCACCACGGAAATCCGCGCGCCCTTCGAAGTTCGCAATGACTTTGCCCGCGTCGCCATTGACGGCGCGGCCAATGCCGGCGCGGTGCACCTGCTCGACGACGGCTTTCAGCGCCGCCGCGTCGCGCTTGTTTCGGGAAGCCCGGCGAATGAAGCCCAGCCGCTTCTGTCGGCCGCCTATTATCTGCGCCAGGCGCTGGCGCCCTATGCCGATCTGATCTCAAGCGACGCAGCCACACTGCCCGAACAGCTCGATGCATTGGTCGAGCAGAAACCGTCGGTCATTATCCTGAGCGATGTCGGAACGCTGAGCGAGGAAACCCACGCCCTGCTCGAACAATGGGTGGAAGGCGGCGGCACGCTGATCCGTTTTGCCGGGCCGCGCCTGGCATCCTCGGAAGGCGACGATACGCTTCTGCCGGTGCGCCTGCGCTCCGGTGCGCGCGCCTTTGGCGGGGCCATGAGCTGGAACGAGCCGCAAAACCTCGCGCCCTTCCCGGCCGAAAGCCCGTTCTACGGCCTGCCCGTGCCGGATGACATCACCGTGTCGCGGCAGGTGCTGGCCGAGCCCGCACCGACTTTGGCGGACCACACATGGGCAAGCCTTGCCGACGGCACGCCGCTGGTGACCGAAAACACACTTGGCGACGGGCGTCTGGTGCTGTTCCACACCTCCGCCGATCCCAACTGGTCGAACCTGCCGATCTCCGGTTATTTCGTCGAAATGCTGCGCCGGATCGTCAATCTTTCACAGGCCAGTGTGGCCGCCGATGGTAATGGCGGCTCCGCGCAACTGCTGCCGCCCTACCGCCTTCTGGTCGCCAACGGAACGCTTTCGGCCAATGTCAGCGGCGCCAATCCGCTTGCCGGTGACGGTGGTCCTCAAATTGCATCAGCGGAAAACCCGCCCGGGCTTTACGGTTCGTCAGACGGCTTTACCGCCGTCAACCTCTTCGGCCCGCAAGATACGCTGTCACCACTGAATACCGCCGCGCTCGGCGAAGGCAGCCGTTTCCAGACTATCGGCGATGCCCACGCCTTCAGCCTCAAACCCTGGCTGCTCGCGGCGGCCATGATCCTGCTGATCGCCGATGGTGTGATCATGCTGGCGATGAACGGCGCATTCTCCAGCCTGAAGACGCGACGCGCTGCCCTGCCGCTGATCCTCGCAGCAAGTCTTGCCGCTGCCCTGCCCTTGGCACCCGGTCTTGCCGGCAAGGCCCATGCGCAGATGAGCGACACGGAAATCGCCGACCTGCTTTATGAGACCCATCTTGCCTATGTCGTCACCGGCGAGGAAGAGGTCGACCGCATCTCGGAACGCGGGTTGAAGGGTCTGTCCGACTACATCTCCTATCGCACGGCACTGGAGCCGGGCGATCCCGTCGGCATCGATCCCGCGGAAGACGAACTGGCATTTTTCCCGCTGATCTACTGGCCGATCTCGGCCTCCGCGCCGATGCCCTCGCAGGAGGCGATTGCCGGGATCGAGGCCTATATGCGCAATGGCGGCACAGTGCTGTTCGATACGCGCGACCAGTATTCGCCGCTCGGCCAGAGTGCCGTCAGCGCCAATACGGCACGGCTGAGGGCGATCCTCGACAATATCGACGTACCGCCGCTTGAGCCGGTGCCCGAAGGCCATGTGCTGACGCGGGCCTTTTACCTGCTTTCCGATTTTCCCGGCCGCTATGACGGTTCGCCTCTGTGGGTCGAGGCGCGTTCCGGCGCCACATCCGATATGGTGACCAGCGGCGGCGACGGCGTTTCGCCGATCATCATCACCGGCAATGATTTCGCCGGCGCCTGGGCCACCAATCCCGACATGACACCGATGTTGCCGACAGTGCCGGAAAACCCGCGCCAGCGCCAGTTCGCCTACCGCAGCGGCGTCAATATCGTGATGTATATGCTGACCGGCAACTACAAAGCCGATCAGGTGCATGTTCCCGCGCTCCTGGAAAGGCTGGGACAATAATGAACCTGACCTTCGCCCCCCTGCTGCCGCTGACTGCGATCTATGCCGCCCTTGCCGCCGTCATCGCCCTGATGGTGCTTGGCTACCTTACCCGCATGCGCGCCACAACACTGCGCGCGGCCGCCGGTTTTCTGCTGGTTGCGGCGATTGCCAATCCGACGATCAGCCGCGAGGAACGGTCCCCGTTGACGACCATCGTGCCGATCGTGGTTGACCGCAGCCAGAGCCAGTTGACGCAGGATCGCACCGGCCAGACCGAAGCGGCGCTCGAAACACTTGAGGCCCGGCTTGCCGAAGACCCGATGCTGGAGCCGCGTATCATCGATGTCACAACCGCAGAGGAGAACGGCCGTGCCGAAACGCTGGCCTTTCGCGCCCTTGCAGATGCCGTGCGCGACGTGCCGCCAAGCCGGATGGGTGCTGCCTTCTTCATCACCGATGGCCAGATCCATGACATTCCCGACAATGCAGCCGCGTTGCCGGCCGATATTCCGGTCAATGCCCTGGTGACAGGCACCGCGCAGGAATATGACCGGCGTATCGAAATCAACGAGGCGCCGCGCTTCGGCCTTGTCGGTGAGAGCCTGCCGGTGGAATTCACCGTGGTCGATGACGGCCCGGTCGATGAGGCGGAAGGCGGCGCCGGCCCGGCCATGGTCACGGCACGCCTGAACGGCGCCGTGGTGGCCGAAATGCAGGTCACGCCGAATGTTTCAACGCGCTATGTCTTCGATATCGAAAACGGCGGCGAAAACATTCTGGAGCTTTCCGTCGACCCCGTTGCCGGCGAACTGACGGAGGTCAACAACCGCGCAGTCCAGATCGTCGAGGGCATTCGCGAGAACCTGCGCGTGCTGCTGGTTTCCGGCTCGCCCCATTCAGGTGAGCGGACATGGCGCAACCTGCTGAAATCCGATCCGTCCGTCGATCTTGTGCATTTCACGATCCTGCGGCCGCCGGAAAAGCAGGATGGCACGCCGATCAACGAATTGTCGCTGATCGCCTTTCCGACGCGCGAGCTGTTCATCGACAAGATCGATGATTTCGACCTGATCATCTTCGACCGTTACCAGAACCGCGGTGTTCTGCCGCTGCTCTATTACGATAACATTGCCCAGTATGTGCTGAATGGCGGCGCCCTGCTGGTGGCGGCCGGGCCGGAAATCGCAGGCCCGGAATCGATCGCCACAACACCGCTGTCCGCCGTATTGCCCGCCATTCCGACGGGCGATCTTTCCGAGGGCGGATTTTATCCCGAAATTTCGTCCACCGGTGAAATGCATCCCGTTACCCGTGATCTGCCGGGCGGGGCCGAAGACCCGCCGGCCTGGGGCCGCTGGTTCCGCTCCATTCCCGTCGGCAATGCGCGCGGTGAAACGGTATTGACGGCAGACGGCGCGCCGCTTCTGGTGCTTTCGCGCGAGGGACAGGGCCGGATTGCCGAATTCCTCTCCGATCAGGGCTGGCTGTGGGCGCGCGGTTTTGAGGGCGGCGGTCCCTATGTGCCGCTTTACCGGCGGATTGCCCACTGGCTGATGCAGGAGCCGGCGCTGGAGGAAGAAGCGCTGACGGCGACGAGCGATGGCGAGACGCTGGAAATCACCCGCCAGACCATGGGCGATGCCCCGCGCGAAGCCACCGTCAGCACGCCGTCCGGTCAGGCGCTGACCGTGACGCTTGAAGAACAGGAACCGGGTCTTTTCCGGGGCACGGCGCCGGTCAGTGAAATGGGGCTGTTTTCCATCCAGAACGGCGATCTGCAGCGTCTGATCAATATCGGCGATCCCGATGCGCCGGAATTCAAGGCAATGATCTCGACCACAGAAAGTCTGGCGCCGCTTGCCGGTGAAAGTTTCGGTCTGGTGCAGCGGATTGCCGACGGCATGCCGCCTGTCCGGGTGACATCCGGCCCGCTCAGGCCCGGCAATGACAGCTTCATGCCGATTGTCGCCACCTCGGATACGAGACTTGAAAGCATCCGCTCGCTACCGCTGTTCAACGGCCTTCTGGGGCTGGCCACCCTTCTGGCGCTGATCTCTGCGACATGGTGGCGTGAAGGGAAAAGCGGGGCCTCGGGGGATTAACCCTGCGCGCCCCGGTGTTGGAAAAACCGGCTTCCAATGGTTCGCCCGGCAATCTATGCCCTGAAGCGCATCATCCCGACGAGCTTTGCTTCCACGCCGTCGACCAGCGGATCGGCAAGGATGCGCCGCGGGTCGACCGGCCCCGGCAGGAGCAGGGTCGGCGGCACGATGGGCTTGAAGCCGAGCGGCCCGTAATAGGGCGCATCGCCGATCAGGATCACCACTTCGGAACCGGCCCTTGCGGCTGCATCAACGGAAATGCGCACCAGTTTACGCCCGACCCCCCGGTTCTTGTGCGAGGGACGGACGGCAAGCGGACCCAGCATGTGACCTGCCGCTTCTCCCGCCCAGACCGGTGTCAGCCGCACCGAGGCGATCACCACACCATCGTCCAGACAGACAAAGGACAGGGCCGGGTCATGAGGCCCCTGCTCGCGGATACGGCTTGCCGTGCGTGCGAAACGTCCGGGCCCGAAAGCCTCGGCATTGATCTCTTCAATGATTTCGTCTTGGGAGACCTCTTCGGGGAGGTAGCACAGTTCACTTGTCATGATTTTGGAACCTGTCTGGAATACGCAAATGGAAGCCGCCGGAAAAAATCTCCGGTTTCAAATCTTCAATCAGCGTCGTCGCAGGTTCAGCATGACAGGTTCCAGTTTTCGAGCAGATCGCCACTAGCAGGAAAACTGCGCCCCGTCCACCCAAACGGGCATAAAAGCGCAATTTCCGATGACCCGCAACACACTGTCAAACGTTTCGACACTGGCAAAGCCGGCGCTGAACCGTATGTATGGGTGAAGAGAGGAACGAAAGGAGCATCCGATGGGTATGCTGGTTGACGGCGTCTGGAAAGACGTCTGGTACGACACCGATAAATCCAAGGGCCATTTCAAGCGCGAAAGCTCGCAGTTCAGAAACTGGATCACTGCCGATGGCAGCGCCGGCCCACAGGGCGACGGCGGTTTCGAGGCCGAAAAGGGCCGCTATCACCTCTATGTCGCGCTCGCCTGCCCCTGGGCGCACCGCACCCTGATCTTCCGCAAGCTCAAGGGTCTGGAGGACTTCATCGACGTTTCGATCGTCGATCCGCTGATGCTGGAAAACGGCTGGGAATTCAAGAACCGCGATGGCGGCACCGACGACCCGGTAAATGGCGCCGACTATCTCTGGCAGGTCTATACCAGAGCCGATCCGAACTATACCGGCCGCGTCACCGTTCCGGTCGTCTGGGACAAGAAGCGCGGGACGATCGTCTCAAACGAATCGGCCGAAATCATCCGGATGTTCAACAGCGCATTCGACCATCTGACCGGCAACAGTCTCGATTTCTACCCCGAAAACCTGCGCAGCGAAATCGACGAGATCAACGCCATTGTTTACGATACGGTCAATAACGGCGTCTACAAATCCGGATTCGCCACCACGCAGGAGGCGTATTCCGAGCATGTTGAAAAACTGTTCGAAACGCTCGACATGCTGGAAAAACGGCTCGGCGAAAACCGCTACCTTGTCGGCGATACGCTGACGGAAGCCGACTGGCGGCTGTTTACCACGCTGGTGCGCTTTGATCCGGTCTATGTCGGCCACTTCAAGTGCAATCTGAAGCGGATTGCCGACTACCCTAATCTTTACGGCTATCTGCGTGAACTCTACCAGATGCCGGGGATCGCCGGGACGGTCAATTTCGACCACATCAAGCGCCATTATTACAGCTCCCACACGATGATCAATCCTACGGGCATCGTCCCCAAGGGGCCAATCATGGACCTTGATGCCCCGCATGGGCGCGACAAGCGTTAAGCATGGCCGGGGCCCCGCTTGCGGCGCGGGCCCCGGCCGTTTATGAGTTTTTCATGTTCACACTTGCTCATATTTCAGACATTCATCTCGGACCGTTGCCGCAGCTGTCGCCGCGCGAGCTGGTCTCCAAGCGGATTACCGGTTTCCTGAACTGGCACCGCAATCGCCGCAAGCATCTGGGCAAGAACACGCTGGAAAACCTGCTTCTGGCGATTGCCGACGAGGCGCCGGATCATCTGGCGATCACCGGAGATCTGGTCAACCTTGCGACGACCAAGGAAATCGACAACGCGGCCGAATGGCTGAAGAGCGTCGGCCCGGCAAAAGACGTATCGCTGGTGCCCGGCAACCATGATGCCTATGTCGGCGGCGCCTATGCGAAGGTTTCAAAGGCCTGGCACGACTACATGCAGGGCGATGACGCCCGCCCCTTGAGCGAGACGTCCGATTCGCTCACCTTCCCCTATATGCGTAAACGCGGACCTGTGGCGCTGATCGGCTGCTCATCCGCGATTGCATCGCCGCCCTTCATGGCGATCGGCACATTCGGCAAGAAGCAGGCGCGGGCCACGGCCGAGCTGTTGCGACAGGCCGGCGAGGACGGACTGTTCCGGATCGTGATGATCCACCATCCGCCGGTGCGCGACGCAGCCGCCCGTCACAAGCGGCTGCTCGGCATAAGACGGTTCCGCGGCGCCATATCGACGGGTGGATGCGAGCTGGTGCTGCACGGCCACACCCATCTCAACACCGTGGATTTCATCGAAACGCCGCATGGCAAGACGCCGGTTATCGGCATCGCCGCAGCGGGTCAGGGAACAGGCGGCAAGAAACCGCCGTCGGCCTTCAATCTGATCTCGGTCGAAGGCAAGCCGGGCAAGTGGGAAATGCACTGCCAGCGCCACGCGCTCAATGTCGATACTGGCATGATCGAGCCGGAAAGCGAGTTCCGCTATTCCTATGCCGGAACGTGATCGGCATAGGCGTCTATCAGCCCGTTAATGCTGAGCGATAGCGCTGTCCCGATCTTCATACATTCACCGCCCTGGAAGCCGTCCCACCCCAGACCGTTCTTCACGGCCTCGGGACAGATGCGGAAATACATCGACTGGCCCATGATACTGAAAGTCAGGATTTTGGTCTGTTCGGCATCCGGATCGCGCCCCGAGGCCCGTGCCAGCAATTGCCGCATATGTCGATGAAGCGGGCCGGTGATCTGCGAATAGAGCAGATCGAAAGCCTCGCTGCGCTGCGTGATATAGCGCATCAGAAATGCGGAAATATCCTCAGCCTCGCTTCTGTTTGTAATCGGCATCACGAGAAGGCGCGCAATCCCCACCAATTCCATGCGCGCGGCCTCCGGTGTTACATCATCGTCCATCGGCTGAAGAACGTCGGCTCCAAGTGTCTCCTCGATTGCCTGTACGGCATGATGCGCACAGGCGATAAGCAATCCCGGCTTACCACCAAAGTGATAAGCGATACTGCCAATATTGGCGTTGGAATAATCAGCAATCTTGCGTGTCGAAACAGCGTTGTAGCCGTATTCGGCAAAAAGCCGCAAGGCAGCCGTTATGATAGCATGGCGTGTAGCTGCCGCTCCCTGCAGGTTCTCGGTCATGACTTCTGGTTTTGCTCTCGGTTGAGCGATGTTACGCCCGGGTTTTCGTTGTTGTCGTTATTCTCTTTAATGTCATTGTTCACTCGATTGATCCATATCGCAAGTAAAGATACCATAACAGCCACATTTTTGCCGTATTTTTTCCACAGCACCCCTTGATTAAGAGCAGTTAAGTCTGGCCTTGATTAGATCGCGCTTACGTTGGTTCGACAAAATGAACGCAACCCCTTGTTTCCGGTATCGACAAGGGGCAATATTTCGGTCGAAATTTTACGTGCTCACCTCCCAATGCTGCGCCCGGCCGACGCATTCTTTACCTTTAAGGAAACGATGGACATCGCCGTCAGAACGAACAAATCCGGCAATATGCGCGACCAAAAGGGCAGACGGCGCTTAATGCCGGTACTGGTGTGCGGGGCGCTGCTTGGCATCGGTGTGGCCGTGGGCGTAGTCTTGTCGCGTGGCTCGTCCGATGTGCCGCAAACCGTCGATCTGTCTCTGGAACAGTCGACCGACTGGATCGATGATGTCTGTGCCAGCTTCCGCATTTTCGGCAGGAAATATCAGCCGATCACCGATATCGGACCGGACGACACGGCGGCCGTTGCCGAACTTGTGCAAAGAACGACCGGCCTCGATATCGAGGTTCCGACCTTTGACGAAGGCGCCCGCATATTCGAAGGCGCCCGCATCGTCGCCATCGAGCGCACGCCGGGCGTCGAGCTTTTCTACCGCAACAGCGCCGGAGACCTGCTTTCGGTGTTCATCCTTGCGCGCGCGGCCTCGCTCGACAATCAGATCACGGACGTTCAGGAAACCATCCGCGATAATCTCACCGTTGCCTGGTGGCAGGATGAGAACGCGCTGATCGCCGTCATCGGCCCCTCCTCCGACACGGACATGCCGGCGCTAGCCCGATCGGCCTATCTCAAGCTTTGAAAGTCAAAGAGCAAATAAAAAGGCGGCGCCGGAACTGTCCGACGCCGCCATATCGCGAATTCAGGCCTGCTTGGCGACAATCTGGTTGACCGCCGACACGATGGCCTCCAGCGAAGCCGCCACGATGTTGGTGTTGACGCCGGCGCCGAACATCCGGCCACCGTCATACTTCACCTCGACATAGGCGATCGCCTTTGCATCCGAACCGTGATTGAGCGAATGCTCGGAATAATCCTCTACCGACAGGTTGATCCCGAGATAGGCTGACAGCGCATTGATGAAGCCATCGACCGGGCCGTTGCCCTCCGCATCGATCCGTTTCTTTTCGCCGCCATCGGTAATTTCGGCCGTCACGACGCGCACGCCTTTGGCCGCGCCCTGCGGATAGGTGTGGTGATCGACGAACTTGATCCGGCCTTCGGGCTGATCGACATAATGCTCCATGAACACATCATAGATGCGTTTGGAGGGCAGTTCGCGCCCTTCCTCGTCGGTGATCTTCTGGATCAGTTCGCGGAAGGCCACCTGCAGACCGCGCGGCATGTTGATGCCGTAGTCGCTCTGCATGATATAGGCGATGCCGCCCTTGCCCGACTGGGAATTGATGCGGATGATCGCCTCGTAATTGCGGCCCACATCCTGCGGGTCGATCGGCAGGTACGGCACTTCCCACACCGGTTTGTTGGCGACCCGGATCGCTTTCATGCCCTTGTTGATCGCGTCCTGATGCGAGCCGGAAAAGGCCGTATAGACCAGCTCGCCGACATAAGGGTGACGCTCCGGGATCGTCATCTGGTTGGAATATTCGTAGACTTCCTTGATCTGTTCGATCTCGGAGCAGTCCAGCTCGGGATCAACCCCTTGCGTGAACATGTTGAGCGCCAGGGTGACGATATCGACATTGCCGGTGCGCTCGCCATTGCCGAACAGCGTGCCCTCGACGCGGTCTGCCCCTGCGAGCAGCCCCAGTTCGGCCGTCGCGATGCCCGTACCCCGGTCATTGTGCGGATGGACCGAGATGATCAGGTTTTCGCGATTGTCGAGATTGCGGCACATCCACTCGATCTGGTCGGCATAGATGTTCGGCGTCGACATTTCGACGGTTGACGGCAGGTTGATGATCAGCTTGTTGTCAGGCGTCGGCTTGACCTCGGCGATCACCGCATTGCAGACATCCAGCGCCACATCCAGCTCCGTGCCGGTGAAACTTTCCGGCGAATATTCGAAGCGATAGCCGCCGCCGGCCTTTGCCGCCATGTCGGTAATCATCTTCGCCGCATCGACGGCGATTTGGCGAATGCCGTCCACGTCCTTGGCAAAGACGACGCGACGCTGCAATTCACTGGTGGAATTGTAGAAATGCACGATCGGCCGGTGAGCGCCTTCCAGCGCCTCGAAGGTGCGGGTAATCAGTTCGGGACGGCACTGCACCAGAACCTGCAACGAAACGTCATCGCCAACCTGATCGTTTTCGACACACCAGCGGGCAAAGTCGAAATCGGTCTGCGAGGCAGACGGGAACCCGATTTCGATTTCCTTGAAGCCCATTTCGAGCAGCAGTTGGAACATCCGCGCCTTGCGGTCGTGCCCCATCGGGTCGACCAGTGCCTGATTGCCATCGCGCAGATCGACAGAACACCAGATCGGCGCTTTCTCGATACGGCGCGACGGCCAAGTGCGATCGCTCAGATCAATCTGCGGGTAAGGCTGGTATTTGCTGACAGCCGACGGCATGCCCTTGGCTTTGGTAGAATGACTCGCGTCCATTTTGTCCTCATATCCGGCCCGCCATCTGCCGCCTCACGGGGCGCATTTCGGCTGGGGCCATTCTCGTTAACATCATAATCAGGGGGATGAAGGAGCGTTTGGTGCCAAGCGGCTTTCCGGCCGCCGGGCGCTCCTCAAAGGACCCGGCAACCGCTGTTAAGGCCGAGAAGAAGGAGCGAGTTTGGTGCGCGCATGACAGCAGGAGCGGCACGCATGCCACCCGAAATATTGCCTTGCCGATATGCAACCAAAGTAATCATGCCAAATTCCATAACCGCAACGCAGATCGATTGCAACGCAAAATCGCGTTCAGTCATCAGCCGATTTTTCGGGATAGATGCCTGATACCGATGAATGCAAGGCTGTGAGAGCGTTCTGGAATGCCGCAAGAACAGCACCGGCAATGCTGCAGAAGAGCTTACGCCGCAGCTTCGGCCTATGCCTTGCAGGAACAGGACGTGTGCTTGCGAAAGCGTCATTGTGCTCAAGAGCTTGAGCGGAATGGATGCCCGGATCAAATCCGGGCATGACACCTGAGGAAAGGCCGCAGTGACATGAACCTCTACGGCTCAGCACTTGCGGCCGGCAGACAGGATCAGATTTCGTCCTGGCTGGTGATAATGCGCGATACGAGGCCGTATTCGATCGCCTCGTCGGCGGATAGCCAGTAGTCGCGATCGATATCCTTGGCGATCTTCTCTGCCGGCTGACCGGTGGCGTCGGAGAAAATCTTGATCAGGCGCTCGTTCATCTTGATGATTTCACGGGCCTGAATTTCGATATCGGATGCCGGGCCGCGGGTGCCGCCGGAGGGCTGGTGCAGCAGGAAGCGGGTATTGGGCAGGCAGATGCGCTGCTCCTTGGGCGAGGCTGCATAGATCAGCGCACCGGCAGATGCGACCCAGCCCGAACCGATCATGATGACCTTCGGCTTGATGAATTTGATCATGTCGTGGATCGAGTCACCCGATTCCACATGGCCGCCCGGCGAATTCACGAATACGCGGATATCCTCATCGGATACGGCAGCCATCGCCACCAGCTGCGAGCAGACGCGCTGGGCGAGTTCCTGCGTGATCGGGCCGTAGATGAAGATCGACCGCGACTTGAACAAATTGGCTTCGGCTTCCTTGCCCAGGGGCAGTTCGGTCTTCTTGTCGTCTTCTTCGTCGCTCATTCGGCATCTCCAGGAATCAGGTTTCAGTTACCCGACTTAATGCGAATATCCGGTCAATACAATGTCTCCGGCCATTCCGAATGCCGACACGCAGCAAATCGCCGTATGCGCCTTGAAACAGCGACGCACGGGCCCCACGTCCTGACAGTCAATCCTTACCGGACCCCGGCCCGGCACATCCGATCCGTTTTGCCCGAAATCGCTGAACAGTCATTTGCGGCAAAACCGGCCATTCATAAAAATCTGAAAGGACAGGACCGTGCGTTACAACCGACTTGGAAAATCCGGCCTGAAAGTTTCCGAACTCTGCCTCGGCACCATGACCTTCGGCGGCAGGGGCATGTGGACAGCCATCGGCGAACTCGACCAGAGCGCCTCTGAAGAACTGGTCAAGATGGCAATCGATTCAGGCATCAATTTCATCGATACGGCGAATGTCTATTCCGAGGGCCTGTCGGAAAAGATCACCGGCCAGGCCATCAAGAATCTCGGCATCCCGCGCGACGAAGTGGTGATCGCCACCAAGGTGTTCGGCGGCATGGGCGAAGGGCCGAACAGCCGGGGCTCGTCGCGCTACCACATCATGGAGCAGGTCAAGAACAGCCTGTCGCGGCTGCAGACCGACCATATCGACCTCTACCAGCTTCACGGTTTCGACAACACCACACCGATCGAGGAGACGCTTGAGGCGCTGGACACGCTCGTCCGTCATGGGCACGTGCGCTATGTCGGCGTGTCCAACTGGGCGGCATGGCAGATCGCCAAGGCGCTCGGTATTTCGGAACGCAAGGGGCTTGCCTCTTTCCAGTCGCTGCAGGCCTATTACACCATTGCCGGGCGCGACCTCGAACGCGAGATCGTGCCGATGCTGAAATCCGAGGGCGTCGGGCTGATGGTCTGGTCGCCGCTTGCCGGCGGCTTCCTCTCCGGCAAATACGACCGCAACAACCAGACCGACGGCGAAGGCCGGCGTGTCGAATTCGACTTCCCGCCCATCGACAAGGAACGCGGCTTTGCGACCATCGACGTGATGCGCGAGATCGCGGATGCCAAGGGCGTCTCGGTAGCGCAGATCGCGCTTGCCTGGCTGCTCTACCAGCCTGCAGTCACCAGCGTCATCGTCGGCGCCAAACGGCCGGATCAGCTGAAGGACAATATCAGCTCAACCGATGTCGAACTGACGGCGGCGGAGATGGAACGGCTCGACGCTGTTTCCGCACTGCCGCGTGAATATCCCGGCTGGATGCTCGAGCGGCAGTCCGGCGGCGAAACCGTGTCACCGCCGCGCGTTCCGAAATAAGCAAAGCAATACGTTTGCCTTCTTTCAGGCTGTCCGGTTTTTCCGGGCAGCCTTTTTCGTCAGTCCATACGTCATTTTCCGTGTAGACAAAAACGGACCGGCGGCGATAGCATTGCCATTGCTGATTTTCATGCGCGCTATCCGCGCATCCACCAAAAGAGGGAACAATGTTCAAGCGCATCGCCAAACGCGCCGGCCTTTCCGCCGGCCTTCTTCTCGCAGCCGCAGCACCGGCCTTTGCCCACCTGAACCCGGCCGAGCACGGCTCGTTCATGGCCGGTTTCTCGCACCCGCTCTTCGGCGCCGACCATATTCTGGCGATGGTTGCCGTCGGCATCTGGGCGGCGATGATCGGCGGACGGGCGATGCTGATCGTACCGGCGACCTTTGTCATCACCATGGGCATCGGCTTTGCGCTGGCGCTTGGCGGCGCATCCCTGCCCTTCGTCGAACCCGCCATTCTCGCGTCCGTCGTCGGCCTCGGTCTGCTGGTGGCGCTTGCCGTCAAGGTGCCGACCCCGGTTTCCGCCGCCGTCGTTGCCGTTTTCGCGCTGTTCCACGGTTTTGCCCATGGCACGGAACTCGGCGGCGCAGGGGCAGTCACCTTCGGTCTCGGCTTCATGGCCGGTACGGCGCTTCTGCATGCCGCCGGCGTCGGCCTCGGCATCAGCCTCAACCGCTTCGGCGGCATGACGCTGTCGCGCATTCTGGGTGCGGCCACCGCGCTTGCCGGCATTGCCATGATGGCCGGCTGAAACATTTACATCCATATATGCGAAAGGCGGCTCCGTGCGGGGCCGCCTTTTTTGTGTTCACCCGCGCCCGCGATAGGGCGCCACGCCCTGATCGGGCAGCCAGACGCCTTCGGGCGGTGCGCCAGTCTGCCAGAAAACGTCGATGGGAATGCCGCCGCGCGGGTACCAGTAAGCGCCGATACGCAGCCATTTCGGCTCCAGCAGTGCGACGATGCGTTTGGCGATATAGATCGAGCAGTCCTCGTGAAAGGCGCCGTGATTGCGGAAGGAATGCAGAAACAGTTTCAGCGACTTCGATTCGACCAGCCATTCACCCGGAATATAGTCAATGACGATATGGGCGAAATCGGGCTGGCCGGTCATCGGGCAGAGCGAGGTGAATTCGGGTGCGGTGAAGCGCACCACGAAATCCGTTCCGGCTTCGCTGAACGGCACTTTTTCAAGCTTTGCCTCTTCCGGTGAGGACGGCGCATCGACAGCCTGCCCGAGTTGAGACAGGCCGGAAACATCTGTTTTGACCATCGGTCTTCCTTTCAGTTGATCCTGACCCGCACGCCGTGCGGTTTTTCGCCTTCCGGCTCGACATGAATGGCCAGGGAAGCCCCCGGGATCGCCTTCTTGATGGCGGCCTCGAGACGGTCGCAGATATCGTGCGCTTCGCCAACCGGCATGGTTTCGTGCACCACCAGATGAAAGTCGATGAAGGCCGCAGAACCAGCACGACGCGTTTTCAGGTCATGCACGCCGAGCGACCCCTCGGCGTTTTCGCGGATTGCCTGACGGATCGCGTCTTCCTCATCATTGGTCAGCGCCACATCCATCAGCCCGCCGACGGATTCGGCAATCAACCGCCAGCCGGTATAGAGAATGTGGGCCGCGACCAGCAGCGCGATCAGCGGATCGAAGATCGCATAGCCCGTGGCAAGAGCAACGCCCAGCCCGACGACAACGCCGACGGAGGTCACGACGTCGGTGCGGATATGCTTGCCGTCGGCCACCATTGCCGGAGAGCGCAGGCTCTGCCCTGCCCTGATCAGCACATAGGCCCAGACGCCGTTGATCAGGCTCGCCACGATATTGACGGCAAGGCCGAGGCCGACATCGGTGGGCATGACCGGATGGAAAACTTCGCCGAAGGCCTCGCGAAAGATCAGCAATGCCGCAACGACAATGGCCACGCCCTCGACAACGGCAGAGATATATTCGGCCTTGTGATGACCAAACTGATGGTCATGGTCGGCGGGCTTCGATGCGTAGACGATCGCAACGAAGGTTGCGATCGAAGCCACCACGTTGACGATCGATTCCAGCCCGTCGGAAAGCAATGCCACCGAGCCGGTGACGTACCAGGCCAGAAGCTTGATCGACAGAACCAGGAGCGAGAGCGGTATCGTCCAGAATGCCAGTGTTCGCGTGCGGCTTGCGCCGTCGCCTTGTGCATGACCACCAGTCATTGGATTGTCCCGTTTCGCTTGAATGACAAGGCCGGCCGCGCATCCGCCGAACTGGCCTCATCGGTTTGCTAACGCCTTGTCACGACAATGGCAAGACAGACTTCAGCCGGCAGCCCTTCGCCCGGAAAGCGCCTCGCCGGACCGGCCGGTCAGCCGGCCCACGACATTTTCGATGATCCGCATGCCGGCATCGCCGCCAAGCGTCATGATCGATTCGGGGTGGAACTGGACGGCTGCCACCGGCTCGCTGACATGCTCGATCCCCATGACAATGCCGTCATCGGTTTCCGCAGAAATCATGAAATCAGTCGGAAGCTCGACGGCGTCGGCGAAGATCGAGTGATAGCGGCCGACGGTGATTTCGCCCGGCAGGCCGTCGAAAATCCGTCCATGCTCGAGAATGCGGATACGCGACGGCTTGCCATGCATCGGCACGGCAAGCTGACGCAGAGACCCGCCATAGGCTTCCGCCAGCGCCTGAAGGCCAAGGCAGACACCGAAGATCGGCAGATCACGGCTGCGCGCCTTCTTGATGGTGGCCTTGGTGTCGAAATCCTTCGGGCTGCCCGGCCCCGGCGACAACACGACCAGATCGGGATTGACCCGGTCGAAGGTCTCGTCTGCCACCGGCGAGCGCACGGTGGAAACCTCGGCCCCCGTCTGGCGGAAGTAATTGGCCAGCGTGTGGACGAAACTGTCCTCGTGGTCGACGAGCAGGATCTTGAGCCCGGTCCCTGCCCTGGAGACAGAGCGTGCAGCCGGTTCCAGTTTTCCGGTTTCCGCCTCGCGAATGGCGGCAAGCATGGCTGAAGCCTTCAATTCGGTCTCCGCTTCTTCTTCTTGCGGGTTGGAATCATAAAGCAGCGTGGCCCCGGCGCGCACTTCCGCAACGCCCTGCTTGACGCGGATGGTCCTCAACGTCAGGCCGGTATTCATGTCGCCGTTGAAGCCGACCATGCCGATGGCCCCGCCATACCAGGCGCGCGGGCTTTTCTCATGGTTTTCGATGAACCGCATGGCCCAGAGCTTCGGCGCGCCGGTGACCGTCACCGCCCAGGCGTGGCTGAGGAAAGCGTCGAAGGCATCCATGCCCGCGCGCAACCGGCCCTCGATATGATCGACGGTGTGGATGAGGCGCGAATACATCTCGATCTGGCGACGGCCGATGACCTTGACCGAACCCGGCTCACAGACCCGGCTCTTGTCGTTGCGGTCGACATCGGAACACATGGTCAGTTCCGATTCGTCCTTCTGCGAGTTCAGCAGTTTCAGGATCTGCTGGCTGTCGGCGATCGGGTCCTCGCCGCGTTTGATCGTGCCGGAAATCGGGCAGGTCTCGACCCGCCTGCCGGTAACGCGCACGAACATTTCCGGCGATGCGCCGATCAGATATTCCTGATTGCCGAGATTGATGAAGAAGGAATAGGGCGACGGATTGGTTGCCTTCAACCGCTTGGAGATCGCCGAGGGGTTGGTGGCGCAGCGTTCCATGAACTTCTGGCCCGGGACCGCCTCGAACAGGTCGCCGCGCACGAAGCTTTCCTTGGCCTTGACCACCAGTTCGGCATATTCGCCCGGCTTGTGATCGCTTTTCGGCGGCAGGCTGTTGGACGGGGTGAACGGTTCCGGGGCGATATCGCCGGGCCGGCCTTCCGTCGTCAGCCCGTCCTTTTCGAATTCATAATGGTCGATCCAGGCCTTGGCGGCGTGGTTGTCGACCATCAGCACTTCGTCGGGCAGAAACAGCACCATATCGCGCTGGTCGTCGGGGCGTTCCAGCTTCAGATTGATGGCGTCGAACTGGAAGGCGAGGTCGTAACCAAACGCGCCGTAAAGGCCGAGGCTGGCATCTTCCTCGGAATAGAACAGATCGACAATCGCCCGCAGCACGGTAAACACCGTCGGCGCCTTGGAGCGTTCTTCCTCGGTGAACTGGCGGTCGGGTTCGGCAACCTTGAGGTCGATCCGCCGGTCATCGCGCGAAACGATCGAGACTTCATCGAGGCCATCGAGAACCGGGAAAATCAGCGCCAGCAGAGCCTCGCCGCGGCCGTTGAAGGCTTCGAGCCACATCGTCCGGCCATGACAGGAGATCGCGACCGGCGGATCGATGACCGCGGTATCCCAGCGGGTATAACGGCCCGGATATTCGTAATTGGAGGACAGCACCGCGCCACGGCGCTCATCCAGCCGTTCGATATAGCTTGAAACGGAATCGCCATAGGGTACGAACCGTCGCGTCCGGGTGATCTTCACCCCGCCTTTGGTCAGATAGCTCTCCCCGCCATCGGGCCGCTCATGAAGGCTCATTGTCGTTTGCTCCACCTTGTTTTTCGCGGAAGACCGGGGCTTGTCCCCTTCCTCGCGACATCAATCGTTAGACCCCGGAAGGAGGCGGCCCGACATAGCAAAAAAGCCGCCTCGGTCTGAGGGCGGCTTTGTCTGATCAGATAGACATGCGTGATCGCGGCCGCCTTTAGCGAGCCCACCACCAGTTAGCAATGTTCATCTCAATCGTGATCATGGCAACTTTCTAGCGCAAGCGGGCAGAGCTGGCAAGCGGCAAGAAAACAGCCGCCTCACCTCAGCCTTTTGGCGCATCCATACGTACATGGATGAAAAACACATTTCACCGGGCAACGCTTGCCCTCACGCGCGCGCGAGAATAACCCGGACCTTAAAAGACACTGAAAACCAAGCATGAAAAGGGAGGCAGGCATGCCGCAACCCGCTGAAAGCAGACACTGGTGGAAAGAGGCTGTCGCCTACCAGATCTACCCACGTTCATTCGCCGATTCCAATGGCGACGGCATCGGCGACATTCCCGGCATTATCGAAAAGCTCGATCATGTCGCCGGGCTCGGCATCGATGTCATCTGGCTGTCTCCGCATTTCGATTCGCCGAACGCCGATAACGGCTACGATATCCGCGACTACCACAAGGTGATGGCCGAGTTCGGCACCATGGCCGATTTCGACCGGCTGCTTGCCGAAATCAAAAAGCGCGGCATGCGGCTGATCATCGATCTTGTGGTCAATCACACCAGCGACGAGCATGAATGGTTTGTGGAAAGCCGGTCCGCGCGCGACAGCGACAAGCGCGACTATTACATCTGGCGTGACGGTGCGAAGGGTGTTCCCAACAATTTCGTTTCCTATTTCGGCGGCTCTGCCTGGGAACAGGACGCGGCGACCGGCGACTACTACCTGCATTATTTCGCAAAGAAACAGCCCGACCTCAACTGGGACAATGAGAAGGTCCGCACGCAAGTCTACGACCTGATGCGCTTCTGGCTCGACAAGGGCGTCTCCGGCTTCCGCATGGACGTCATCCCCTTCATCTCCAAGAATTTCGATTTTCCGGACCTGACGGAAGAGGAGATGAAGGACCCCGGCCGGGTCTATGCCTCCGGCCCGCGCCTGCATGAATATCTGCAGGAGATGAACCGCGAAGTGCTCTCGCATTACGACTGCATGACCGTGGGCGAGGCTGCCGGCGTTTCCGACGCGCAAACGCCGCTCTTCGTCGACGAGGCGCGTAACGAACTCAACATGATCTTCAATTTCGCCGTGGTCATGCTCGACCGCGATGGCTGGCACTGGAAGGAGCGCAAGCTGACAGACCTGAAGGCGACCTTCGACCGGCTCGACAAGGCCGTCGGCATGACCGGCTGGAACACCGTCTTCCTCGGCAATCACGACCAGCCGCGCACGGTCAGCCATTTCGGCGATCCGGCCCCGGAATTCCGCGCGCTTTCGGCCAAGGCGCTGGCGACCATGATGCTGACCATGCGCGGCACGCCGTTCATCTATCAGGGCGAGGAAATCGGCATGGTCAACTACCCGTTCACCGATCTCGACCAGTTCGACGATATCGAGGTGCGCGGGCTCCGGCAGGATTATGTCGACACCGGCAAGGCGAGCGCGGAAGAACTGCTTGAAAATCTCAACAAGGTCAGCCGCGACCATGCCCGCACGCCAATGCAATGGGATGCGTCGAAAAATGCAGGCTTCACCACCGCTGAAAAGCCATGGCTCGCCGTCAATCCGAACTATGACGAGATCAATGCCGAAGACGCGCGGGCCGATGAAAACTCGATCTATCATCACTACCGCAGACTGATCGCCCTTCGCCACGAAACCCCTGCCCTCACCTACGGCACCTATGAGGACCTGGCACCCGACCACGACGCAGTATTCGCCTTCGAGCGCAGGCTTGATGGCGAACGGCTGATCACGGCGATCAACTTCTCCCGCGTTCCTGTGATGTGGAAACATGACGGGATGGAAAGCGCGAACGTGCTGATCAGCAATGATGACCGGCGCGAAGAAACACTGCCAAGCGAAGAGCTGACGCTTCTTCCTTGGGAGGCGCTGGTTCTCAAAGTTCCGGCGTAAGTGACTGCGGATCAAAGCAAAAACGGCGCCCGCGAGGTGCCGTCAAACTGCTGACAAAGCCGGAAACGCGGAAATTCGTATCGCATCCAGCCTCCCCACAGGTGTCATCAACTCTGTTGGATGATTTGATCTCTGAACCTTGCATTGAGGGTTACGACGATTTTTCGCATGACTGCGGCGATAGCAATGATTGGCTTTTTGCCGGCTTCGACAAGGCGTTTATAGAAGATGGCGAACTCGCCTCTTCCACAGGCTGCCTGCATGGCCGGCATGAACAGGATGGTTCGCATGACCGGTCTTCCGCCGCGCATTCTCCGGTAGCCGATTTTATTGCCGCTCTCGTTTGGATGAGGTGCCAGGCCGGCCAGTGCCGCTGCTTTCTTTCGATCCAGCGTCCCGAGCTCGGGCATTGTGGCAATCAGGGCGGCTGCGGTTGTCTCCGCGATGCCGG
>PVUG01000016.1 GCA_003001975.1 Martelella mediterranea | reverse complement strand
GCGACATCAATGCCGAAGCATCGATGCGGTGCAGTGTGCAAAATGTCCATTGTCCTGCTATCCTTTGCGGGCTTAGGATTGTTTGCGGGCGTCTTATGCCCAATCAACTCTCCAAGCGGTGAAGCAAAAGGCGGCAGGGAGCCTTGATGACCTGGGGTGCTGTCCCAATCCTCGGACGGTCGCCTGTCGCCGGGACTGCGGGGACAAGCCCGCAGTCCCGCTTTAACAATAGACCGTTTTCAACAAACAATCCTCGGGCTCGACCCGAGGATCCATCGACATACGACGTACGGTCACGAACGAGTATTCATCATCAAGGGCTTGGTTTAATGGATGCTCGGATCAGGTCCGAGCATGACACCTGTGGAAGTGCTTATGCGCGGTACAGACCTGTTCGTCTCCGGCTCTTCGGTCAGGCCCTGCTGGCGCTCCAGACCCCACAGACCGTGACAAGAAGCGGCAATGCAAGATAGCCGCCGAGAATGATGAGCAGTCCCTCCGGACGGCTGGCGTGAAGATAGTCCGCCCCGCAGGGAGAACCGTGGAAAACAGCACCCAGCCAGGCATTCCGCGTCAGGGCAAGCAGAATCAGCGATAAAGCCGCCGCGAACATGCCGGTGCTCCGGTTTGCCGTGCGTTTGAACGATGCCCACAGGATGAAACAGATCGCAATGAACAACAGCGGCGCCGACAGAATGCTGCCTGTGATGAATGTCCCATCCGCGCCCTGCGTACACGTACCGGTGAACCCCAGAAGCTGAAGCGGCATGGCGGTGATGATCATGGCGGCAGCGGCCCACATCCACCGGCTCACACAGGCCAGTATCACCGACGCGACAAGCGGCAGGCACACGGCCCCAACGATAATGACGAACGGATTCATGACGCCTCCGTCACGTGTTGATGAGCCTGCGCGAAAACACGATCAATCGACAAAACAATGACCGTATTGCGTTGCACTTCGACCGGATCTTAATCCTCGTGATCGCGCGTTGGGAATTCCGGCCTGCGGAATGTCGAGGAGATCATGGTAAGCCCTGCACCGATCGCGCCAACTGTGAAGATCACCTGCAGCCCGGCACTTGTGGTGGCGGCCAGCATCATGTCGGATTTTTCGAGCGGCTGGACGGTGATTTCCAGGAGACCGATGATCCAGTGGGCCGCCGCGCTGCCCGGCACCATGGGGATGCAACCGGCAACCGCGATGGCATTGCCCACGCGCCGGACCGGAAACGGTGTGTTGTAGGAAAGCTCGACCACCAGCGCCACGGCAACGGCAGCGGCAAAGGATGCCGCCTCTAGCGGCCAGCCGTGCAGCATGCACAAAGTCCGCACCGCCAGCGCCAGCGCGCCTGCCAGCGCGGCCCAGCCGAGATTGCGATAGCCGAAATTGAACAGCACCCCGAAGCCTGCCGCAGCAACCGCGCCGAAAAACGCGTGATGGGCAATGTTGGGCGCGGATTTCGGGGCATCCTGCAATCCGCCGCCAAGCACGATATGAGCCGCACCGACCCCCAGCGTAATGAATACGAGAATCATCGCGACGGTCACGAAGCGCGCGCTGCCGAGCGTTGGAAATCCTTCCATGATGTCGGTCTGCGCATTCATCGACGGCACGCCCGGGACCAGCATCAGCACCGCAGCACTCATCGAGGTATCGATCATGGTGCTGCCCATGGCCATCGCCCCCAGCCCGGAAAGCACGGCAGCGGCAAACGCCACCGTGGCCGTGACGACGAAGGCATTATAATGACGCTCAAGCAGAACGAGCCGGATATACTGGCCGACCATGCTGGCGATCAGCGTTGTCACAAAGGCCGGCGCATCCGCGCCCAGAAGCCGGCCGAATGCCGCGCAGGCAAGCCCGGCGGCAAACACATTGAGCGCCTTGTGATGCTTCAGCGTGTCGCGCTGGGCCTTTGAAAGCTTGTCCTCGACTGCCTGCGGGGTCATCCCCCCTCTGCCGACCTCGGCGCAGATTTCGCGAACGCGATGATTGATCCGCATGTTCACGCCATGATGCCCGACCCCGGCCATATGGGTCGAGGTACACACGCCATCGCCCACCGTGGTCGCAATCGAGGCGAAACCGACCCGGATATCGACGCTTGTGACGCCCAGCCCCAGCGCAACCTTGCGAACCCCTTCGCGAACGACGGCCGACTTCGCACCGGTTTCCATGAGGATACGTCCCGCCTCCAGCGCTATCAACGCTGTCTTTTCCAGCGCCCTTTGCCGCAGGAGCAGTTCAGCCACGGTATCCTCATGCGGCCCCTCTGCATGCCGGGCCGGGGTGCCTGTTTCAGTCATTGCGTCTCCTGTTGCATAGGCGGATCTGTAAGCGACGTTCTGGATGGCCGCCGGCAAAGCGCTTCCGGCCAGCGGCGAAATTAGAGGGCGGCTGCGCATTCGCCTTGCGCTATGTCAAGCAGGCGATGCGAACCCTTTGCCCATCGTATCCAAAGCGCGGCTGCGGGGAAATGGGGGACAGTCGGGAAAGGCAAAAAAACCAGAAACGTCAAATACTGCGTCAAGTCGATTTTATTTATGACAGTTTTATGACTGTTGTGTGACACTTTTTTTAAAGAAAATGCAGGATATCCACGCGAATATGAATTTTTTACAACATGCTATGCTTGGAATTATTTCGTTGTTATAGGACTTCCGTTTTCAACCAAACCTCAAAAGGGCTATCTGATGAAAATCGGAAATTTCTCCAAGGGCGCTAAGGTCGCAGCCGTTGCAACCGCCATGCTGGTGTCCGGCACTGTCGCACAGGCTCAGGACGTTCAGCTGACGGGCTCCGGCGCCTCTTTCCCCTTCCCGCTCTACTCGGCCTGGTTTAAGGATTTTGGCCAGAAGACCGGTATTGAAGTCAACTACCAGTCGAAGGGTTCCGGCGCCGGTATCGAAGACTTCACCAATGGCGTCGTCGACTTTGCTGCTTCCGATGCGGCCATGGACGATGAAGAAATCGCCAAGATCGACGGCGGTGTCGTGCTTCTGCCGATGACGGCCGGCGAAGTTGTTCTCGCCTTCAACCTTGATGGCGTTTCCGACCTGAAGCTGCCCCGCGATGTTTATCCGAAGATCTTCCTCGGCGAAGTCACCAAGTGGAACGATCCGGCCATCGCTGCCGCCAATGACGGCGTCGACCTGCCCGACGAAGACATCACGGTTGTCGTTCGCGCCGATTCTTCGGGCACGAGCTTCAACTTTACCAATCATCTGGCCGCCATCAGCTCCGATTTCGAAAGCACTGTCGGCGCTGGCAAGACCGTTCCGTGGCCGAAGGCTTCGAACTTCATCGCCGCTCCGGGCAACCAGGGCATCACCGCCACGATCAAGCAGACGCCCGGCGCGATCGGCTACATCGAATACGGCTATGCCAAGCAGACCAACACGCCTTACGCCATGCTTGAAAACCAGGCCGGCAACTACGTAAGCGCTGGCGCCGATGCCGGTAAGGCCGCTCTGGCTTCCGCCGAATTCGACGACAACAACCGCGCTTTCATCACCGACCCCAAGGGTGAACAGGCTTACCCGATTTCGACGTTCACCTGGCTGCTCTTCTACAAGGAAGGCCAGGACGCCGATACCGTTGCTGCCCTGAAGAAGATGGTCGACTACGGCCTGACCACCGGTCAGGAAATGTCCGACAAGCTCGGCTACATCCCGCTTCCGGAAAACGTCATCGAACTTGATCGCAAGTCGATGGAAGAAATCAAGTAATCGAGACAGCACGCTGTCTTGTGCCGGGGCGTATTGTCATGCGCCCCGGCTTTCTCAGTTCAGGATCCGTTTGCGCTTGCGCCAACGACAAGATCACCGGGATAGCCCCGATCTTCGCCAGTAGGAGCCCGCTTGATGGCCGACAACACGAAAAACACATTGCCTGAAGACGGCAGTGTTTCGAGACCGCCGACCGCTTTCGAATACGGTTACGACAAATCCTTTCGTATCCTGACGCTGGCCGCCGGCGTTCTGACCATCCTGCTTCTGGTCTACATCTTCTGGAAGCTTGGCGCACAGGCTGCCCCCGCCATGCGCGAATACGGCCTCAGCTTTCTGACGACCGTTGTCTGGAATCCCAATACCAATGAATACGGTATCCTCGCCGAAATCTGGGGGACGCTTTATTCCTCGCTTCTGGCCCTGCTTTTCGGCGGCGTCCTCGGCATTGCGGTTGCGATCTTTCTGACACAGGGCTTTTTGAACGCGCGCCTGGCCTGGGTCTTCCGGCTGATCGTCGAGATGCTTGCCGCCATCCCTTCGGTGGTTTACGGCCTCTGGGGCATCTACGTTCTGATCCCGGCAATCCGCCCGGTCGCCAACTGGCTGCACGATACCCTGTCCTTCATCCCGTTCTTTTCGACCAAGCTTGCCGGCCCCGGCATGTTTCCGGCCATGATCGTGCTGTCGATCATGATCCTGCCGACCGTTGCGGCGATCTCCCAGGATGCCTTCAAGGCAATCCCGATGAAGATCCAGGAAGCGGCCTACGGCATGGGCACGACCAAGTGGGAAGCAATCCGCAAGGTGATCATCCCGACGGCGTCCGGCGGCATCTTCGCCTCGCTGGTTCTCGGTTTCGGCCGGGCGCTTGGTGAAACCATGGCGCTGGCGATGCTGATCGGCAACGCCCAGCACGTCACGCTGTCGCTGTTTTCGCCGGCCACCACGCTGGCCTCGCTGCTCGCCTCCACCTTCCCGGAAGCCGGCGCCAACCAGATCGGCCCGCTGATGTACGCCGCCGTCGTTCTTCTGGTGATCACCATGGCCGTCAATATCATCGGCACGATCATCATGAATTATACCTCCCGCCAGACCGTCACCTGAGGATGATCAGATCATGAGCACGACGGACCAGACAACGATGAACCCCGAAGTGGTCGCCCTTGGCGACCCCAATCTCAGCTTTTCCTTCGGCGAGCGCCGCACGCTGATGAACTTCATCCAGACCGTGATCCTGTGGGTGCTGGCCGGCATCGCCGCCATCCCGCTGATCTCGGTTCTGTGGATGCTGATCAGCCGTGGCGGTTTGCGGCTCTCGGCGGCCATCTTCACCGAGCTTCCGCCTGCCCCCTTCGAACAGGGCGGCGGCATCGGCAACGCCATCGTCGGCACACTGGTCATGGTTGCGATTGCATCGCTGATCTCGATCCCGGTCGGCGTTCTCGGCGGCCTTTATACCGGACTTATCAATCCCGATGGCAGGATATCTGCGCTGATCCGTTTCGTCGGCAAGGTCCTGACCGGATTTCCCTCGATCCTCTCCGGTGTCTTCGTCTATGCCTGGCTGGTGGTCGTGATGAAGACCTATTCGGCGATTGCCGGCGGTGTTTCGCTGTCGATCCTGATGCTGCCGACCGTGCTTTTGACGGCCGAACAGGCCTTCCGGATGGTGCCCCAGCGGATGAAGGATGCCGCCTACGGAATGGGCTGCAATTCGACACAGGTTGCGACCAAAATTGTTTTGCCGACCGCCCTTCCAGGTGTTATGACCGGTGTAATGCTTGCAGTGGCGGGCGCGTCCGGTGAATCGGCCCCGCTGCTGTTTACGGCGCTTTTTTCGAATTACTGGATCGGGAGCTTTACCGAGCCGACAGCATCATTGTCGATTTTGATCTATAACTTCTCGGCAATGCCCTATGAAAACCAGATTGAACTTGCATGGACAGCCTCTCTTGTTCTGGTTCTGATCGTGCTTGTCTTCAACATTCTCAGTCGCTCGTTCGGCACTCGCCGCGTGTAGGAGAAAAGGTCGATTATCATGTCTACGGAAATGGAAATGAACAAGATTGAGGCCGCGGCCGCACAGCAGCACGGCGATGTTGCCATCGGCGCGAACATCGACAAGATCTACTACGGCGATTTCCTGGCCGTGCGCGACGCCGCCGTCGATATCGAAAAAGGCAAGATCACGGGCTTCATCGGTCCGTCGGGCTGTGGCAAGTCGACGGTGCTGCGCTCGCTCAACCGCATGAACGACCTGATCCCGATCTTCCGCCTCGAAGGCCATGTGCATTTCCTGGGCCAGGACGTCTACGGCAAGAATGTCGACCCGGTGGTCGTGCGCCGCCACATCGGCATGGTGTTCCAGCAGCCGAACCCGTTCTCGATGAGCATCTTTGAAAACGTTGCCTTCGGCCTGCGCCTCAACGGCTTCAAGGGCGACATTTCCGGCCGCGTCGAAAAGGCGCTGCGCCGCGCTGCGCTCTGGAACGAGGTCAAGGACAAGCTGAAGCAGAATGGCCTCTCGCTTTCCGGCGGCCAGCAGCAGCGCCTGTGCATCGCGCGTGCGATTGCCACCGAGCCGACGGTTCTGTTGATGGACGAGCCCTGCTCCGCGCTCGACCCGATCGCCACGCGGCAGATCGAGGAACTGATGCTGGAGCTGAAGAAGGACTACACGGTCGCGATTGTGACCCACAACATGCAGCAGGCGATCCGCGTTGCCGACAAGACGGCGTTCTTCTCCGTCGACATGTCGCAGGGCGGCCGCACCGGCTTCCTCGTCGAAGTCGGCGATACCAAGCAGATTTTCGAAAACCCGAAGGAAAACCTCACGAAGGAATATCTTTCGGGTGAGTTCAGCTAAGGCTGAAACGAACCATCGCAGCGTTTTCGGGCGGCTTTTCCCAAAAGCCGCCCTTTTGGTATAATGCGCCAACCGCGCCTGCCCCGGAACGCAACAGAAAGAGTTTGATGTTCAGACACAGCCTCGACCTTGAGAAGATCGAAGCCAAACTGCGTGACACACAGCGCCAGTTCGAACGCATCAACATGCTCCTGACGATGCGTCGCGAAAGCATGCCCGATTCCATCATCGAACACATGATGGAAGGATATGCCTATGTTGACCGTCTCCTGAACGACGGAACTGATATTCTCAAGCTGGGCGAATTTCACCACCTGCTCGAGCTCAACCATATCGTCCTGTGCGGTTCGTCAGCAAAAAGCAGAGCAGAATTCCGGCATCACATCGAGCGCACCGAATCGCATTTCTACGACCGCCATAACGGCGATATCGGCGGACTGGTCGACTGGTATCAGCGCCATACGGGCAAGGGTGTGCGCAAACGGGCTGCCGGCATTTACGTACGGGCGCTGAGCCGCCCGCAGCTTTTCATCGAGGGCAATCACCGGACCGGCGCGCTGGTCATGAGCTATATTCTCGGGCGCGAAGGCAAGCCGCCCTTTGTTCTCACGCCTGAAAATGCCGAAGCCTATTTCAATCCGTCGAGCCTGGTTCGTGACGCACACAAATATTCGATCGACGAATTGATCAAGATACCGAAGCTCACGCGCTATTTCGCCCGTTTTCTGAAGGAGACAGAAGACGAGAGCCTTGTCGTGAAGACGGGCGAACTGGAAAAGACCTGACCAGTCAGGCGACTTTCACAACCATGCGTCCGCGAATACGCCCCGCCAGAATGGCCTCGGCAGCTTCCGGCAGATCCGCAAGCCCGACCTCGCCTTCCGTCGCCAGATTGATCTGTTCGGGCGTCAGCTGCGCCTGCAGCAGGCGCCACGCCGCTTCACGGCGTTTGAGCGGCGCCATCACCGAATCGACCCCGATCAGCGCAACCGATCTGAGGATATGCGGTATCACCGTTGCCGGCAGATCGGCGCCACCGGCCAGCCCGCAGGCTGTCACCGCGCCGCCATACACCGTTTGCGCCAGCACGTTGGCCAGCGTCGTCGAGCCGACGCTGTCGACAGCACCGCTCCACCGTTCGGCCTGGATCGGCTTGCCGGCCTCTGAAAGCTCCTGTCGGTCGATGAAATTGCTGGCGCCGAGCTGACGCAGATAGGCATGGGTTTCCGGCCTGCCGGTCGAGGCCGTAACGCTGAACCCCAGCGAAGACAGCAAGGCCACGGCATAAGAGCCAACGCCGCCGGCCGCCCCTGTCACCAGCACGCTGCCCTCGTCAACGGAAACCGCTCCCCAGGCAAGCAACTGGTTGACGCAAAGGGCGGCCGTATAACCGGCCGTGCCGATCGCCATCGCCTGTTTCTGGGTGAACTGCTCCGGCTGCGGCATCAGCCATTCCGGCTTGACCCGCTGAAACGCGCTGTAGGCGCCCCACGCGGTTTCCGACATGCCATGACCGTTGGCGATTACCTTGTCGCCAGGCTTGAAGGCGTCGGCATCCGACTCGATCACCGTACCGGCGATATCAATGCCGGGCACCATCGGAAAGCGCCGCGCGATACGCCCCTTTCCGCTGACCGCCAACCCGTCCTTGTAGTTGAGGCTGGAATAGTCGACCCGCACGAGAACAGGCAGGTCCGGCAGGTCGGATCGACTGAGTTCCGTCAGCTCTGCCTTCGCATTGTCCTTGTCGCGGATCAGCAAAGCGGGAAAGGTCTCACTCATCATGCACTCCCTGTGTTGGCCGCGAGGATAACGCTGTGAAGGCGCCGAACGCAATGCGGGTTGTCAATCCGTCATCGCCACCCGGGCAACGGCCACCTGCGCGGCAAGCGCGGCATTGTTTTTCACCAGCGCGATATTGGCCTCAAGGCTTTTTCCACCCGAAAGCTCGTTGATGCGCGCCAGCAGGAAGGGCGTCAGCTCCTTGCGGGTAATTGCCTTCTCCTCCGCTTCACGCAGCGCATCGGCAATGGTGCCATCGATGAATTCGTGGGTCAGCGCATCGGCTTCGGGAACAGGGTTGGCAACGAGAATACCGGTTCCGGTTCCAAGCGCATCATGCAGCAGCATGGCGCTGGCGATATCCTCGGCGCGGTCCATGCGATGATCGGCGGCATACCCGCTGGAGCGCGTGAAGAACGCCGGAAAGTCATCGCTGCGATAAGCCATGACCGGCACCCGCTGGGTTTCGAGATATTCAAGCGTCTTGGGAATATCGAGGATCGACTTCACCCCGGCACAGACAACCGTCACGGCGGTATGGCCCAGTTCCGTGAGATCGGCGGAAATATCGAAGGTCTGCTCAGCGCCGCGATGCACGCCGCCGACACCGCCGGTGGCGAAGATCGGAATACCGGCAAGTGCTGCGATCTTCATCGTGGCCGAAACAGTCGTGCCGGCGGTCTGTCCCTTGACCATGGCGACGGCGAGATCGCGGCCGGACGCCTTGACCACACCATCTTCGACCTTTGCCAGACGCTCGATGACGTCGGCGTTCAGACCGGCATGCAGCTTGCCGTCAATGACGGCAATGGTGGCAGGCACCGCACCGTTTTCACGCACCACCGCCTCGACCGCCAGCGCGGTTTCAAGGTTTGCCGGATAGGGCATGCCATGGGTGATGATGGTGGATTCCAGCGCGACGACCGGTTTTCCGCCGGCAAGAGCGGTTTCGACTTCGCCGCTTTTGATGATTTCAATTTCTGACAAGATGATCTCCATTGGTAACGGATGGGCCGAGCCTGTGCAGACAGGCTTCGACGAAATCGGTGGACAGTTCCGGATGGACGCTGGCTGGCGTTTCGGTCGTCAGCGAGCCGATCAACGCGCCCTTGCGCACCGCCTCGACAAGCGTGTCGTTCCGGGAATAGAAATTGAGTGTTCCGGCAATCATCGCATCGCCGGCGCCGGTCATGTCGACGGGTTTGGCCTCGACAACCGGGACATGACAGACAGTATCCTTGGTGTGAACCACGACGCCGAGCGTGCCGCAGGACAGAATGACGGCGGCGGCGCCTGCTTCATGCAGTGCATTTGCTGCATCCATCATTCCATTGATATCCCGTGTGAAAACACAGTTTTTCCAGGCGCAGGCTTCATCGAAATTCATGAACAGCAGGTCGATCCCCTTTAGCTCACGGGGCAAGCGGGCGACCTTGGGGGTGGAAACCGCATCGACCGCCAGCGAAAACCGGCTGCGCGGCCGCTTTTCGATCAGCGCCGCCAGCGTTGCCGCCGGCAGGTTGCAATCGGCAAAGACCAGACTGGCGGATGCAACGGCCGGCCATACGCTATCCATCATTTCCGGTGTCAGCGCGTCGAAAATCGCCATGTCGGCGATGCCATAGGCAAGATCTCCGCCCGGCTCCAGAATGGCCGCATATTCAGCCGTGCGTTGATCGGGAAGCGACAGCACATGAGCGGTATCGACGCCGCGTTCGCGCAAATGCCGCAGCAGGTCACGGCCGCTTTCGTCCGTGCCGACAGCGGACACGAACCCGGTTGAAGCGCCGAGAAGTGCCAGATTTTCGGCGACATTGCGGGCAACGCCGCCAAAGCTGCGCGTACCCTCGACAGGGTTGGAGGTGCCCGCGATCAGCGGTGCCCGGGCGTGATATTTGCGGTCGATCACCGCGCCGCCGATCGCAACGATCCGCCCTTCCTGCGGCAGCACATAACCACGGCCCAGAATATGGCCCCGCTCGGTAAGCCGCATGACATGGGCGGCCACGGCCGGGCGGGAAATGCCAAGCCGGTGCGCCATTTCCTGCTGTCCGGCAAAGGGGTCTTCGCGGATCAGGCGCAAAAGCGATAGTTCAATCTGGCTGAGTTCCGGCATTGTCACGGCCCTTCACGGCTGAGTTTTCGACCTTTTGTAACATATGTTATTTTAAAAACAATTGTTACATTGCTACTTTTGATGGTTTCGACTGCACCGCCACGGCGTCAGGTGGCGGGCGCATGTTCCTAAACTGCGGCAAATTGATGAATTGCGGGCCCGGGCTTTGCGCGCCCCGATCTCCGGCCGTCGGAAAAATCGACCGCTTTTTACCAAAGTTTAGCGCGTGAACGCCTTTTTTCACCGGCATCGCAATGCTATAGCCCTCGTGGCTTATTGAAACATCGGGGGGCAACCGTGCGCCCCGCTAGACGAGGATGGATAATGACGAAGATCAAGGTGGCAAACCCGGTTGTCGATCTCGACGGCGATGAAATGACACGCATCATCTGGCAGTTCATCAAGGAAAAGCTGATTTTCCCGTATCTCGATCTGCCGATCGAATATTACGACCTTTCGGTCCAGAACCGCGACGCCACCGACGATCAGGTTACCGTTGACGCCGCCAACGCCATCAAGAAGCACGGCGTCGGCATCAAATGCGCAACCATCACGCCGGATGAAGCCCGCGTCGAGGAATTCGGCCTGAAGAAGATGTGGCGTTCGCCCAACGGCACGATCCGCAACATTCTCGGCGGCGTCATCTTCCGCGAGCCGATCATCATGCAGAACGTACCGCGCCTGGTTCCCGGCTGGACCCAGCCGATCATCGTCGGCCGTCACGCCTTCGGCGACCAGTATCGCGCGACCGATTTCAGGTTCCCCGGCAAGGGCAAGCTGTCGATCAAGTTCGTCGGCGATGACGGCCAGGAAATCGAGCACGAAGTCTACGACGCCCCCTCTTCCGGCGTTGCCATGGCGATGTACAACCTTGATGATTCGATCCGCGACTTCGCCCGTGCGTCGTTCAACTATTCGCTTCAGCGCGGCGTTCCCTGCTATCTCTCCACCAAGAACACCATCCTGAAGGCCTATGACGGCCGCTTCAAGGATCTGTTCCAGGAAGTCTTCGACGCCGAGTTCAAGGATCAGTTCGAAGCCAAGAAAATCTGGTACGAACACCGCCTGATCGACGACATGGTCGCTTCCGCGCTGAAATGGTCGGGCGGTTATGTCTGGGCCTGCAAGAACTATGACGGCGACGTCCAGTCCGACATCGTTGCCCAGGGCTTCGGCTCGCTCGGCCTGATGACCTCGGTTCTGATGACGCCGGATGGCCAGACGGTTGAAGCCGAAGCCGCACACGGCACGGTGACCCGTCACTACCGCCAGCACCAGAAGGGTCAGGAAACCTCGACCAACTCGATCGCCTCGATCTTCGCCTGGACGCGCGGCCTGGCTCATCGCGGCAAGCTCGACGGCAATGAAGAGCTGACCGAATTTGCTCTCACGCTTGAAAAGGTCTGCATCGACACGGTCGAAAGCGGCCACATGACCAAGGACCTGGCGCTGCTGATCGGCCCCGACCAGCCGTGGCTGTCGACCACCGCCTTCCTCGACAAGATCGACGAGAACCTGCAGAAGGCCATGGCCGCCTGAGGCAGACACAGTTCGGTATAGAAGAACCCGGCCTTCGCGCCGGGTTTTTTATGGGATAGAGGAATTGGGTTTACACTTGCCGGCAAGGATGCAATAGGAACATAACAGGAACAACATTCGGAGGATTCGCCTTGAGCCAGCTTGATTTCTACACCAATCCACAATCGCGCGGCCGCATGATCCGCTGGATGCTGGAAGAAACCGGCGCAGATTATGAGACGCACATCCTGACCTATAACGACACGATGAAGTCTGAGGACTATCTGGCGATCAATCCGATGGGAAAGGTCCCGGCAATCGTACATGATGGCAGGGTGGTGACGGAATGCGCCGCGATCTGCGCCTATCTCGCCGATGTCTTTCCTGAAGCCGCCCTGGCTCCGGCAGTTGACGATCGCGCGTCCTATTACCGCTGGCTTTTCTTCGCCGCCGGCCCTCTGGAGGCGGCAACCGTCAACAGGGCGTTCGGGTTCGTCGTGCCGGCAGACCGCGAGCGCGCCGTCGGCTACGGCACATTCGAACACGTCATGGACACGCTCGACATGCGGCTCTCGGAAAGCCCCTATATCACCGGCGATCACTTTACTGCCGCAGATGTCTATGTCGGCTCCCACGTCATCTGGGGCATAAAGTTCAACATGGTTGAGACGCGCGCCTCGTTTCAGGACTACGCCGAAAAACTGGTCGTCCGACCTGCCTTCATCCGCGCCAATCAACTGGACGAAGAAGCCGCTGCCTGAAATCACAGCCAGCGACCCTGAAACCCGCTGGCAATATGCGCAGTGGAGATGACGCCCGATCAGACAGTCACCCTGTCGGGGCGTCATTTCGGATTTTTCGATCCCGGCACGTTATCTTGACGACCGGCGGCGCGCGCGGAACATCGACGTGGTGTAAATGGCAAGGGCGGTCCAGATCAGCATGAAAGCGATCAGTTTTGACAGCTCCAGCGGCTCGTGAAACACAAACACGGCGATCAGGAAAATCAGGCTCGGCGCGACATACTGCATGATGCCGATGGTCGACAGTTTCAGCAGTTTGGCGGCGTTTGCATAGATCATCAACGGAATGGCGGTGACCGCCCCGCAGCCGACCAGCAGAAACGTCGTCATCGGCGTCTCCAGGAAATGGCCATTGCCGCTGATTTCCAGCCAGACGATGTAGACCGCCGCCGGCAGGCTCATGATCAGCGCTTCCAGCGTGAAACCCGGATTGCCGCCAATCGGCACGATCTTGTGCAGGAAGGCATACATGCCGAAGGAAAACGGCAACAACAGCGCCACCACAGGCAGGCTACCGACCTCGACCGCCAGAATGGTGACGGCAACGACCGCCAGCGCAATTGCCACAAGCTGGGGCCGCGAAAGCCGTTCCCGCAGGATCACCGCCGCCAGCGCGACCGAAAACAACGGATTGATGAAATAGCCAAGGGCGGCATCGACCGTGTGGTGATTGCTGACGGCCCAGATATAGGTGCCCCAGTTGACACAGATGAAGACGCTGCTGAGCCCGACAATCGTCAGAACCTTCGGTTTCCGGCACGCCGCGCGGATTTCCCCACCCTGCCCCGCCAGCCCGACAATCGCGCCGGCAAAGGGCACGGACCAGATGATGCGGTGGGCCAGCACCTCCATCGGCGGCAGGTCGGCGACCAGTTTCAGATAGAGCGGCAGAAAGCCCCACATCAAAAACACCGTCAGTGCCAGCAAAAAGCCCTTGGCCGTATCGCCGTCGGCGACAGTTGCTGCCGGTGGCGTCACGGTTGTATCAATCTCATCGGCCGACATGGCATTGTCCTATCTGGTTACCAGATGCCAATACCGGCAGATGACGGCGCACGCCACCCGGTTTCGGTGAAGCACGCATCAATTCTGGTAATGTCGCTCCACCGCATGCTGGACCGCCCCGGTCATTCCGCTGCGACGCGCCCGGCAAGCCGGCGGTTCTTCATCAGTTTGAAGATGATGGAATCCATCAACGCCTGGAACGAGGCATCGATGATGTTTTCCGACACGCCCACGGTCCACCAGCGCACGCCGTCATCATCGATACTCTCGATCAGGACACGCGTGATCGCCTCCGTGCCGCCGTTGAGGATACGCACCTTGTAGTCGGCCAGCTTCAGATCGGCGATTTCGGACTGGAACTTGCCGAGGTCCTTGCGAAAAGCCTTGTCGAGCGCGTTGACAGGGCCATCGCCTTCCGACACGGACATCACCGGCCGGCCGTCGATTTCAAGCTTCACCACCGCTTCGGATACGGTCTTGATCCGGCCATGACTGTCATAACGGCGCTCGACCATCACCCGAAAACTGTCGACATGAAAGAAATGCGGAACCGACCCCAGTTCACGCAGCGCCAGAAGCTCGAAACTGGCATCGGCCCCCTCATAGGCATAGCCCATGGATTCGCGTTCCTTGACGATGGCGATCAGCTTGTCGAGACGCGGATCATCCTTGGCGACGGTGATGCCGCGACGGTTCAGCTCGTTGATGAAGTTGGATTTCCCGCCCTGATCGGAGACCATCACCTTGCGCGTGTTGCCGACTTTTTCCGGGGCCACATGCTCATAGGTGCGCGGGTCCTTCAAAAGTGCGGATGCATGGATACCGGCCTTGGTGGCAAAGGCCGAGGCGCCGACGTAAGGCAGCTGCGGATCGGGCGCACGGTTCAGCAACTCGTCAAAGCCATGGGACAGCGCGCTCAGTTCCGCAAGGCGGGCTTCATCGAGGCCAAGCGCATAGCGTTCGCTGTAGCGTTCCTTGAGCGCAAGCGTCGCGGCCAGCGTGATGATATTGGCATTGCCGCAGCGCTCTCCGATGCCGTTCAGCGTGCCCTGAACCTGCCGGACACCGGCACGCACCGCGGCAAGTGAATTGGCGACCGCCTGTCCGGTATCGTTGTGCGCATGAATGCCGAGACATGCCCCCGGAATGCCCGCGGCGATCACATCGGCGATGATTTCGGTGACCTCGTCCGGCTGCGTGCCGCCATTGGTGTCGCACAGCACCACCCAGCGCGCGCCGGCATCATAAGCGGCTTTGGCACAGGCCAGAGCATAGTCCCGGTTGGCCTTGTAGCCGTCGAAGAAATGTTCGCAGTCAACCATCGCCTCCTTGCCAGATGCGGCAACGGCGGTAACGCTTTCCGATATGCAGGTAAGGTTTTCTTCGTTCGAAATGCCAAGCGCCACGGAAACATGATAATCCCAGCTCTTGGCGACCAGACAGACCGCGTCGCTTTGAGAGCCGATCAGCGCGGCAAGGCCCGGATCATTGGAGGCCGAAACCCCGGCGCGCTTGGTCATGCCGAAAGCGGTCATCCTTGCGCTTTCGGTCCGTTTTTCGGCGAAAAAAGCGTTATCCGTCGGGTTGGCGCCCGGATACCCCCCTTCGACATAATCGATACCGGCCTGATCCAGCAGGTTGGCAATGGCGATCTTGTCCTCGACCGAAAAGTCGATGCCCGGCGTCTGCTGGCCGTCGCGCAACGTGGTGTCGAACAGATAGATGCGCTCGCGCTTTTCCATATCGTGGGTCTCCATCCCTGAAACTGGCCGTGTTCAGCCTTGTTATCCGGCGTCCGCTTCATCATCGGGCGGCCATTTTTCGGTATCGTGGTCGGGGTGCTGAAAGGAAACGATGCCGGTTTCCTCAAGAGCCTGCTTGCGTGCGGGCTTTTCGAAAAGATGGTCGATCCAGGGCAAGCGGCTTTCATGGTTGACCTGAACCCGCGGCTCGAAATGTTCCGGTTCATCAAACGCGCCGATGGCAAGTTCGATGCCGTTCGGGTGCTGATAGGTCAGCGGCGTGCCGCAATGCTCGCAGAACCCGCGCAGGATCTTTGCCGACGACCTGAAAAGCTTCGGCTTGCCGCGTGTCCATGTCAGATGCGCGATATCGGCGGACACCAGCGGGCCGAAGAAACTGCCGAACGCCTTCTGGCACATGCGGCAATGGCAGATTGACGGCCGTCCGAGGTGGCTGGCGCGAAACCGCACCGCGCCGCACTGGCATCCGCCGGAAAAGGTCGGTGCGCTGGTCATGCTTCGCTCTCGGGCTTCATGCACACAGCCTCGATATTGTTTCCATCGAGGTCGCGAACGAAGGCGGCGTAATAGGTTGCGTGGTAGTGCGGGCGAATGCCGGGCGGCCCGTTGTCGGTGGCGCCGGCAGCAAGTGCTGCATCATAGAAAGCCCGAACTTCCGCGCGGGTCTCGGCGCGAAAGGCAATATGCAGCGGCGGCTTGACCGGCCCGCCAGGCGAAAGCCAGAACAGCGGCTTTCCAGCGCCGAAGGCAACGCCATCGAGACGCTCGGGGTCGCTTTCGTCCATCGAGAACTTCATTGCGACAGACATCGAAAGCGGCGCCAGCGCTTTCTCATAGAAGGCCATCGCCGCCTTCAGATTAGCGACCGGCAGCCCCATGTGATCGATCATGCGTTCACTCATCTTTTTACCTCCCATGTTGCATGGAATGCAGATTGCAGAGCGTAGGGAAAACAGGATTTGCCGAACCGCCGGCCTTCCCGTCTTCTCCGCCTTTTCCCGTCTGCCTCCGGCTCGGAATGGTTCTCCCGCTGTCGGGTCTCGGCTTTCCGGACTCTCAACAAACGCCCATCCCCACCACCAGCGTCATGCTCGGGCTTGACCCGAGCATCCACACCCCGCTCCGCATGGCCGGCGCGGGGGCTGAGCCTCAGCCGTTGCGATACGGGGCGCAAGACCTGCTCACTCCTGTCGCGCCAGACGGGATTGGATCCTCGGGTCAAGCCCGAGGATGACGCCGTAGGAAGCGGGAGCGTGATCTCGTTGCGGGAAAGGGAGGAGACAGAGCTCACCGCTTGACCTCCCAGGTGGTTTCCCGTTCGCCGGTTTCCTTGTTTTTTGAATCCTTTAGCTGGATTCCCTGAGATGCCAGCTCATCACGAATACGGTCCGCTTCGGCCCAGTTTTTCTCACGGATGAAAGCGAGGCGCTCGGTGATTTTAGCGTCGACTTCCGAGTGCATGGTGTCATCAAGAATTTCTTGAGCAACGCCTCCAAAGAAGTCTGAAAAATTGCTTAAGTCTTCAAATCCAAGAAGTGCGAGATTGGCAGATATTGAGTTAAGATCCTCCAAGGGGGTGCCATGGTCGCCGAGCTTACCAGCCTGCTTATGCAGGACACTTAGGGCAGTCGAAATACTCAAGTCATTAGAAAGAGCTTCAACAAATTCATCTGTCGGCTGTGTATCTCGGGCGGCCAAATAACCGCCATCCAACGTCAATAGTCCTCCGAATTTATTCAGAATGTTCTCAGCTTCCTCCAACCGCTTCACCGAAAAGTCGATCGGCTCACGGTAGTGCGTCATCAGCATCGCCAGCCGCAACACTTCGCCCGGCCATTTGCGGCCGCCGAAATTTTCCGTTTCCAGCAGTTCGTGGATGGTGAAGAAGTTGCCCTCGGACTTCGCCATCTTGCGGCCTTCGACCTGCACGAACCCGTTATGCATCCAGACATTGGCCATCACGTGGTTGCCGTGGGCCGAGCAGGACTGGGCGATCTCGTTTTCGTGGTGGGGGAAGATCAGGTCGAGGCCGCCGCCGTGGATGTCGAAGGTTTCGCCGAGATGCTGTTCCGACATCACCGAGCATTCGATATGCCAGCCGGGCCTGCCGTGGATGACGGCGGTTTCGCCGTTGACGGTGAAGGCGCCGTCCCAGCCGGGTTCATCCGCCGCGCTTTCCTTCCACAGCACGAAATCGGCCGGACTTTTCTTGTGGCTTTCCACGGCGATGCGCGCGCCCGCCTGCTGGTCCTCAAGGTTTCGGCGCGACAGCCTGCCGTAATCGGGCATGGATGGCACGTCAAACAGCACCTCCTTGCCTTCCGCACCCTCGGCCACATAGGCATTGCCCTTGTCGATCAGCGTCTGGATCATAGCCACCATGCCGCCAATATGGTCCGTCGCACGGGGTTCTTTCGTGGGCGGCAGAACGCCGAGTGCGGCGATATCCTTGTGGAACTGATCGGCGGTCTTTTCCGTCACATTGCGGATCGCCTCGTTCAGCGGCAGGTCCGGATAATCGCGTTTGGCCCGTGCGTTGATCTTGTCGTCGACATCGGTGATGTTGCGCACATAAGTGACGTGATCCTCGCCATAGACGTGACGCAGCAAGCGGTAAAGCACGTCGAAGACGATGACCGGCCGTGCGTTGCCGATATGGGCAAAGTCATAGACCGTCGGCCCGCAGACATACATGCGCACGTTGTCAGGGTCTATCGGTTCGAAAACCTGCTTTTCGCGCGTCAGTGTATTATAGAGCTTCAGGGCTTCGCCCATGTCCAGTCTCCCGAAATCAGTCTTGCTGCACGTCAACAGGCCAGCGACCCGGCCGGGTCGTCTGTCTTCAGCTTGATTTCAGGACAAGGACGGCCGGCCAGCGAGACGCTAGCGAATAATGGTGCAGATAATGCAAAGGGCCGTGTTCATTGCCGCGTTATGCCCGCTGCCACCGCCGCCGTCAAGACGCCCGCGCCAATTCGGGAATTTCGAAATATCATTTGATCTGCGCGTCCCTGCCGCCAGCATGCCGGTATCAGGCAAAAGCACCGCCGGGACGGGAGGATCGACGGACTGCCGTCACCCCTGCCCTTACCGAACGCCGTTTTCCCGCATCAAACAAACCTCAGTCGCCGATCACGACCGTCACATTGTCGAGGCCCATGGTGCGGGCAAGGTCGAACAGCAGCGCCGCATTATCCGGGTGCAGCCGCACGCAACCATGCGAGGCCGGCGAGCCGAGCCGGGAGAGCTGGTCGGTTCCGTGAACGGCATAGCCATGGTGAAAGAAGATCGCATACGGCATCGGCGCATTGTTGTATTTGCGCGAACGATGATTTTTCGAAAGCCATTCCGCGCCGTAAATCCCCTGCGGCGTGGCATAGTGTCCGCGCCCGGTCGACACCGGCCACTGGTAACGCTCATGACCGCCGATGATCACTTTCATCGTCTGGTCGCTGAGACTGACGGCCGCAACGACCTTGCCCGGCTCAAAGATATCATCACCGGATTTACGCGCCGCATCGGCGGCAGATACGGTTACAAGGAGTAACAGAAATGCAGTGAAAACGATGCGCATGATAATCCCCGATACATTGCCCCTGTCGCTCAGGTTACGTGCACCGGGAATTACAATCAATGCGAGACTACCAGTAAGGTAAACGGTTTGGCCGGAAGGCCCCGCATTCCTCAGGGCGCCAGGGTTGCTGCCACCAGGTCGACGACTTTTTCGGCTTCGATTGTCATCGCAACCTGCTGTTCCGGCTTGTCATCCCACGGGCTTGGCGGGAAAAACTGTCCGGCGGGTTTCTGCAGCGTCAGGCCATCGGCAATGCCGCCGCACACGACACGCACGCTTCCCGCGCGCAAACCGAAGAATTCGGGTGCGACGACGTAGACGCAGGCGCAGCTGTCATGGACAACCATGCCGTCATCCACCTGCTGGCTGTAGAAATCGATATAGGGATCGGAAATCTTCGCCAGAAGCTCGACGGCCGGGCCGCCACGCCGCGCCAGATCCTTCATGGTGGTGCGGGTCATCACCGTCTGGATGGTAACATCGAGACCGATAATGACGACCTTCCACGGTGCGGTGAAAACGGCATCGGCGGCTTCCGGATCACCGTGAATATTGGCTTCCGCCGCCGGGGTCACATTGCCGTTGCACTCGAATGCGCCGCCCATGACGACCACCTGCTTGACCAGACCGGCAATCTCGGGATCGTGAGCCAGCGCCAGCGCCAGATTGGTCATCCGGCCAACGGCGACAATTTCGACCTCGCCCGGATTGGCGCGGACCGTATCAATGATGAACTGCCATGCGGGACGCGAATCAAGCGGCACATCGTCGATGGTTTCCGGCATTTCGATATCGCCGAGACCGTTGACGCCATGCACCACAACCGGCCAGGGGGCCATCGGGCGCGCCGGATCGTAGGTTTCGTCGGCGCCACGCACCACCGGCGCCGAAATTCCGAATTCACGCTTCAGAAACTGCGCATTGCGGGTGGTTGTATCAGCCGATGCGTTACCGAAGACGGAGGTCACACCCAGAAGCTCGATGTCGGGGTGACGCTCGAGGAAAAGCAATGCCATTGCATCGTCGATACCCGGGTCCGTGTCGAAAATTACCTTGTGCATGAAAACGAATCCTGCTTTTTGAAAGATCGTAACCGGCTGAAGCGCCGCCCGCAAAACGGCCTACACGATCCGGGCGCAAAAGAAAACGCTGACAGTCTCCGGTGGCGCCTGCTGCCTGCCCTTTTTGGAGTTTCATCCGTTTGTTTGAAGCCAGTCTCGAGCTGCTGCTCATCCTGTTCGCGGCGGCGTTCGTCGCCGGTTTTGTGGATTCCATTGCCGGCGGCGCCGGTCTGATCACCATTCCCGTCATGCTGATCGCCGGCATTCCGCCGCTGCAAACACTCGGCACCAACAAGCTGCAGGGCATTTTCGGTGCAACATCGGCCACCATCTCCTATGCCCGCGGCGGCCGGGTGGACCCGAAGACACAATGGCCGATGGCGCTTCTCGCCTTTGCCGGCGGCAGCGTCGGCGCCGCACTTGCAACGGTGATTTCCGGCGATGTGCTACTGGCGGCCCTGCCCTTCCTGCTGGCGGGCATCGGGCTTTATTTCGCGCTGCGCAGCGGGCTTGACGATACCGACCGGCACCAGCGGCTCTCTGTGCCGCTCTTTGCCGGTCTGGTGGTTCCGGCAATCGGGTTTTACGATGGTCTTTTCGGGCCGGGCACCGGCTCGTTCTTCATGCTCGCCTTCGTCACCCTTGGCGGGCTCGGCATGCTGAAGGCCACCGCGCGCACCAAGCTGCTCAATCTCTCGTCCAATCTCGGCGCCTTCGTCGTTTTCCTGGCCGGTGGCGCGATCTTGTGGAAGATCGGTCTCGTCATGGGTGTTGGCCAGTTTCTCGGGGCACAGACCGGCTCGAACCTCGCCATGAAACGCGGCGCAAAGATCATTCGGCCGCTGCTGGCAATCTCCAGCCTGGCCATGGCCGCCAAGGTGTTTTTTGACGATCAAAACCCGATTTATCAGTGGCTTATGATGTAGTCTTCAACTGCATTGGCAAACCCGCTGCCATAAAGATCACGGTCTGTGCGGCGGCCGCTATTCGCTGGTTCAGCAATCCGGCCTCATCGCGAAACCGGCGCGCCAGGGCATTGTCGGGCACAATGCCAAGCCCGACCTCGTTTGCAACGATGAACAGTGGATAGGGACAATCGGCAACAAAGGTCGCAAGCCTTTCACCGGCTTTACCGACATCGTGATCGCCAAGAATAAGGTTGCTCACCCACAACGTCAGGCAGTCGATCAACACCACCGGGCGCGGTTCGTCCCGCAGGCTTTCAAGACATTCGACAAGCGCGAGCGGCACTTCATGGGTCCGCCAGGCACTGCCGCGCTCTGCCCTGTGATGGGCAATCCGGGTTTCCATTTCGGGATCGAGGGCCTGTGCTGTGGCGATATAATGAAGATCGCCCTTTGCCGCCCTTGCCAGCTTTTCCGCCTGCGCAGACTTGCCCGACCGGGCGCCACCGAGGATCAGGCACACCCCTTGCGCTGTTGCATCATTCTGCAAACTCGAGCCCCGATCCGTTGTTGTCGATGAAAAGCGCCGGAAAACGGCCCCGAAATGAAAGCGGACGATTCGTAGAACAAGAGGCGTCCGCCTTGCTGATCATTTCGGATGCGCACTTGCGAAGACCACCTCCGTCAAGCCGCAAACCATGTTCCGGCGCGTCATCAATATAGCGTTTTGCCGCCGCTTACGCAATGATGCGCCCTGGCCGGCGACAGCGCCTTAAAGAGACCGGGCGACCTTGTCCGCCACATCTTCGGGCAGCCATGCCTTCCAGATATCCGGATAGGTTTCCAGAAAATGGCGGGCGCCGCCTTCATTGTCGGCGTCGTTATTGCTCATCCAGGCCAGCACCTGGCTGACGGTGGCATTGCTCCATGAGCGGTTGTTGAAATAATCCATCAGATCGCCGCCCTCCATCGCAAAGTCGCCGGAAACCAGCGTGTAGACGGCCGAGACGGGATAGGCATTGAGCTTCGGATCGGCGCAATCGGCCACGATCGTGCAGCTGTCCCATTCCTGCTTGCTGAATTCGACGCCGAAGCTGAGCTTCACCATGTCGTATTCGCCCAGAAGCGCGGTTGGCGCCCAGTAATAGCCAAGCCAGCCTTTCCCATCTTCAAAGGCTTTTGCGACCGAGCGTTCGAGGGCAGTCCCCGACTCCATCTCAACCAGGTCAAAGCCCTTGTCGGCGCCATCGAGCGCGCGAAACAGGTTCTCCGTCGAGACCCGACAGGCCCAGCCAACGGGACAGTTGAACACCGCCGGCTTGTCACCGCCTTCGGCCGGCATGAAAAGCTCGGGGTGCTTCAGCGCCCGCTGGGCCGTGGTGATCTCCGGGTGCGCATCGGCGAGGAATTTCGGTATCCACCAGCCCTGAACCCCACCCTCGCTCAGGAGCGGTGCGGCAAAGGCAGCCCGTTTTTCGGCCACGGCTTCATCCAGCGCAGGCGTTGCGCTCTCGAACCAGAATTCGGGAATGATCTCCGGCTTCCCGGTTTCGATCATCGTCTCCACCGCGCTGTCTGTATCGCCCGGGACCATGGAGACCGTACAATCGAACCCGGCCTCAAGGATGATCCGGTCGACCCACGCGGCAAGCCCTGCCGACGACCAGTTCAGCTCCGCAATCGAAATATCGGAACACCGGTCTTGTGCCTGCGCGGTTTGCGCTGAAACTGTAAACGATCCCGCAACCACACATGCGGCGGCAATATGCGCTTTCATAACGATTGATCCATACCCTGCCTGAGCGCCTGCTGCCGCAGCCAACGGCGAAACGCTTCTGGAATTCGTTTATGTCAAGAGTAGTGCCCGGACAGCTAAATGACAAACACAGGGTTTGGATTTTTTTATGGCCAACTGCTTTAAAAGCGCGTCTGCGCTAACCAAGCGGTAAGGTTCTGCCGTTAGAAAAAGGACAGCGGACGGTTGCGCGGCAAGATGCCCCGACCTTTTGAGTATTTGCGTAGTCGGGGTGCCGTTGTTTTTCTGGTACTGCGTATGCAACCTCCGCGGATACGGGTTCGGCCCTGTCGAAACTTGCGAACACGATGTCAGGAGACGATCGTCAGTCTCTCCGCAGCCCGGGTAATGGCAGTATAAAGCCAACGCTCGCGCGTATCCCTGAACGCCCAGCTTTCATCGAACAGCACCACATTGTTCCACTGCGAGCCTTGCGCCTTGTGGACCGTCAGAGCGTAGCCGTAGTCGAAATCATCGTAGCGTTTCTTGGTCGACCAGGGAATTTCGGTTTCGCTGTCCTCGAAAGCCGCCTTCAACAGCTTGATGCGAGAAGCGCCGCGGTCGGGATCGTCTTCCTCCGGGTTCACCAACAGGTTGATCCCCGGCTTCACGGTTTCCTTCGATGCCGACATCACCTTCCACAGCGAACCGTTGAGCAGACCCTTGGCCGGATCATTGCGCAGGCAGACCAGCTTGTCGCCGGATTGCGGATAGACCTGCGAAAATCCCTTCAGTTCGCGCAGACGCTGATTGTAGCGCCGCCGGGTCTTGTTGGTGCCGACCAGCACCTGATCGGCATCGAGCACCAGATCCTGCGTCACTTCCCGGCGGGAAATCACCTTCGCCTCGCCGTAATCGCCGTGCGGTATCTCATCGCCCTCGCGCACACGCATGGCCAGATCGATGATCGGGTTGTCGCGCGCCTGCCGATGGATCTCGGTCAGCAGGAAATCCGGCTCGTGATTGGTGAAATAGCCGCCGCCCGAAACCGGCGGCAACTGCCCCGGATCGCCAAGCACCAGCACCGGCGTGCCGAAGCTGACAAGGTCCTGCCCGAGCTTTTCGTCCACCATCGAGCATTCGTCGATGATGATCAGCGCCGCCTTTGCCAGCGGGCTCTGCCGGTTGATGGAAAACATCGGCGCGACCGACGTCTTGCCGGTCTCCTCGTCCTCGATCATTTCCTCGCCCTTGGGGCGATAGATCAGCGAGTGAATGGTGCGGGCATTGCTGGCCCCGCGCGAGCGCAGCACCTGCGCCGCCTTGCCGGTGAAGGCGGCAAACAGCACCTCGCCATCGACATGTTCGGCAAAATAGCGCGCAAGCGTGGTCTTGCCGGTTCCGGCAAAGCCGAATAACCGGAACACCGGCGAACGGCCTTCCTTCAGCCAGCGCGACACGGCCTGCAGCGCTTCATCCTGTTGCGGTGAAAACTCCATGGCGTGACTTGGCAGGATTCGCCAACCCGGGGCAACAAAAAATCGGGGCAGCCCGGGAATAAATCGCCGATCTGAGGTGTCTATCGGGTGAATGCGCCACACAGATCGCGGCGCAGATCAGCAAAACGGACAGATCGACATGATGAAAAAGATTTCCATTCTCGCCGCCGCAGCGCTTGTCGCCGTTGCAGGCACGGCCTTTGCCGGCACAGACACGTTCCGCGCCGTCAACACTTATGACGGTCAGGTTCTGGCCGGACAGAACGGGCGCACGCTCTACACCTATGACAAGGACGCAAACCACCTATCCGTGTGCTACGGTAGCTGTGCTGCCAAATGGCCCCCATATCTCGCCAACCCATCCGCGCAACCGTTTTCGAAATACTCTTTTGTGGTGCGCAAGGACGGGCAGAGACAGTGGGCTTTGAATGGCGAACCTCTCTATTTCCGGGCAAATGACAAGAAGCCCGGCGATGTCACCGGCGACGGCGTCAGCAATCTCTGGCAGGTTGCCCGCCCGGCATGATCGCACACCGGCGCGGCAGCCTGGAACCGCCGCGCCGGAAAACCTGTTCGAAACGGGAATGCAGCGCTGCCTGCCTCAGCTTACCCGCATGGCATGCGCGCTGGCGGGCTCAGCCGAAGACGGCGCCGACCTGCTGCAGGATACCATCGAACGCGCGCTGTCCCATAAATGCCAATGGCATGGCGACAATCTCGGCGGCTGGCTCTATGCGATCATGGTGCATATCAACGCCAACCATTTTCGCCACCGCAACACGCTTTCCTTCCTTGAACTTGAACTCGCCGAAGACCTGCCGGACGACGGCGCGGAAGAAAACGTGGAAATTGATCGGCTGATGCTTGCCGATGCGCTCGACACATTGCCGCCGGCGGCCCGCGATATCGTGGTTCTCTGCGATCTCGAAGGGTTCAGCTATGACGAGATCGCCGCGCGGCTTGACGTACCTGTGGGCACGGTGATGTCGCGCCTGTCGCGCGCACGTCACCGGCTGGCAGACATTCTGGAGACAAAAGAAAGCTCAACGCAGCATCGGCCAGAGGCTTGCCACCAACACCAGCGCCATCACGATGTTGAACCATTTCAGCCGGTTGCCATAAGAGAGCCAGTGGCGCAGACCCGAGCCGAAACCGGCCCAAAGCGAGATACTGGGGATGGTGATCAGGCCGAACACAACCGCGACAATCGCCACGGAGCGGGCATAATCGGCGGGATCGGTGAAGACGGACATGGCCGTCAGCCCCATGATCCAGCCCTTGGGATTGACCCATTGAAAGCCGACCGCCTGAAAAAAGGTGAGCGGCCTGCCGGTCGTCGCCTCGCCGGACGCCATCTTGCGCGTCGTGCCGATCTTCCAGGCGATCCACAGCAGATAGAGCGCACCGGCGATCTTGGCGACAACGAGCAACGACGGAAACGCGGTGATGACCGCCCCGAGCCCGGCGCCGACACCCGCCATGAGAAGCGCAAAGCCGGCCACCACGCCGGAAATATGCGGCAGCGTGCGGGAAAACCCGAAATTCACCGTCGAGGCGAACACCATCATGTTGTTCGGGCCGGGCGTGATCGAGGCCGCCAGCGCGAACCCGATCAGGGCCAGCAATGTTTCGTTGGTCATGGACCTGCCCCTCCCGCAGGTGAACCGCGCCGAAACAGCATACCGCCCTGATCCGGCGCGGCCGATCAAAAGATGACGGGTTACATCCCCTGCGGACCGCGGTTCATCGAGGCCGGGCCGGTGCGGCAGATTTCGACAAGACCGAGCGGACGCATGATGGCGATGAACTGGTCGACCTTGGAAACCTTGCCGGTCAGTTCGAACAGGAAATGTTCGACCGAGGCATCCACCACCTTGGCCTCAAACGCATCGGCAAGCCGCAGCGCTTCCTGGCGCTGGTCGCCATTGCCGACCACCTTGATCAGCGCCACCTCGCGTTCGACCGGCGGGGCAATTCCCAGTTCGCGGGCGCGGACGGAAAGATCGACCACCTTGTGTACCGGCACCTGCCGGTCAAGCTGGGCCTTGATCTGCTCCAGCACATCGGGCGTGCCCTTGGTGACGATGGTGATGCGCGACAGATGCGCCTCGTGCTCGGTTTCCGAAACGGTGAGGCTTTCGATGTTGTAGCCGCGTCCGGAGAAGAGGCCGATCACGCGGGCGAGAACGCCCGGTTCGTTGGCAACGACTACGGAAAGCGTGTGGCGCTCGGGCGGGGCGGTCGGGCTCGAGATGAAATAGGCTGAACCGGTCGGTTGTAGCTTGGCGTTCATAGTTTCTATCCTTTCCCCGGGTCAGACGAGCTGACGGCCCTTGGCGTCGATGGCGGTTGCAACGGCTTCGTCATTGGCTTCATCCGGCAGCAGCATATCGTTATGCGCCCTGCCCGACGGGATCATCGGGAAGCAATTGGCGAGATTGGCGACTCGGCAATCGAAGATCACCGGTTTCGGGCTGTCGATCATCCGCTGGATCGCCTCATCGAGATCATCCGGATTGTCGCAATAAATGCCTTCCGCGCCATAGGCTTCCGCCAGCTTGACGAAATCGGGCATCGCCTCGGTATAGGAATGCGACAGCCGGTTGCCGTGGAGCAGCTGCTGCCACTGGCGGACCATACCCATATACTGGTTGTTCATGATGAAGATCTTGATCGGCGCATTATGCTGGATCGCGGCTGCCATTTCCTGAATGCACATCTGGATCGAGGCGTCACCCGCAACATCGATGACCAGCGCTTCCGGGTGGGCTATCTGGACGCCGAGCGCGGACGGCAGGCCATAGCCCATGGTGCCGAGACCGCCGGAGGTCATCCAGCGTTTCGGTTCCTCGAAATCGAAGAACTGCGCCGCCCACATCTGGTGCTGGCCAACCTCGGTGGTGATGTAGAAATCACGGCCCTTGACCGCCGCATTCAGCCGCTCCAGCGCATATTGCGGCATGATCACGTCCTTGTTGGGCGTGTAGGCAAAGCAGTCACGCGCACGCCAGCGCTCGATATTGTCCCACCACTCGTCGAGCGACGGCTTTTCCGCCGGCAGCGCGCGCCACGCGCGAACCATCTCTTCCAGCACATGGGCGACATCGCCGAGGATCGGCACGTCGACATGGATGGTCTTGTTGATCGAGGACGGATCGATATCGATGTGGATCTTGGTCGAATTCGGCGAGAACGCATCGACACGGCCGGTAATGCGGTCATCGAAGCGTGCGCCGACACAGACCATGACGTCACAGTCATGCATCGCCATATTGGCCTGATAGGACCCGTGCATGCCCAGCATGCCCAGCCAGTTCTTGCCGGACGCCGGATAGCAGCCGAGCCCCATCAGCGTCGAGGTGATCGGGAAGTTGGTCAGCCCGACCAGTTCGCGCAGCAGCCGCGTGGCCTCGTCGCCGGAATTGACGACGCCGCCGCCGGTATAGAGGATCGGCCGTTTGGCTTTCGACATCAGTTCGACGGCAGCCGCAATGGCGTCGGCATTGCCCTGAACTTCCGGCCGGTAGCTCTCGCGGATCGGATGGCCCTTCAGCGGTGAATAACGGCCCTTGGCGAACTGGACGTCCTTGGGAACATCGACAACGACCGGACCCGGGCGACCGCTCTGGGCGATGCGGAAGGCCTCGTGAATGACATTGGCGAGGTCGTTCACATCCTTGACCAGCCAGTTGTATTTCGTACAGGGGCGGGTAATGCCGACCGTATCGCATTCCTGAAACGCATCGGAGCCGATCAGCGTGGTCGGAACCTGGCCGGAAATGCAGACCAGCGGAACCGAATCCATCAGCGCATCCTGCAGCGGGGTGACCGCATTGGTGGCGCCGGGACCGGAGGTGACCAGCATGACGCCGACCTTGCCGGTGGAACGGGCATAGCCTTCAGCTGCATGGCCCGCGCCCTGCTCGTGACGCACAAGCACATGGTTGATATCGTCCTGCTGAAAGATTTCGTCATAGATCGGCAGCACAGCGCCGCCCGGGTATCCGAAGATATGTTCAACCCCGTTTTCTTTCAGCGCCTGCAAAACGATCTCGGCGCCTGTCATCAAGTTATCCGTCGCGGTCATCGTCATTTTTCCGTTTCGATGGTCTCAAGGTCTTGCGTTGTTATCGGGCATAAAAAAAGGCCCCTTTCAAGGAGCCTGACGTCGCGCATGGGTGGCTTCTGCCGGATGGTTACACCATCCTGCCCATGCGCGATCCCACCACAATAAGAAGTTCTTTCATAATCATGCTTGGGTGATTAGCCGGTCTTGCCGCCTCAGTCAACGCACGACTGCAAGAAAAATAGTCAAACGGGCCGTTCAGTGAAATTAAATTAGGCAGGCGATGGTCGCTTTCCGGCGCTCAAAGTGTAGCCGGATCAAGACGTTGCCAATCGTCGCCCATCTGGTTGCGAAACCAGGTCATCTGCCGCTTGGCATATTGCCGGGTTGCCGCACTGGCCCGCGCAATGACCGTTTCACGATCCATGTCGCCCGCCAGCATCGCGGCGATTTCGCGAACGCCGATGGCCCGCATGACCGGTGTTTCCGGTGGAAGCTCCAGAGCAAGCAGCGCCCGAACCTCCTTCACGGCGCCCTCTTCCAGCATGGCGGCAAAGCGGGTGTTGATGCGGTCATGCAGGACCGGCCGCTCCGGCAGGATGACGACTTTTTCCGCCTCGTCCGGCCGGATCAGCGGCGGCGGGGTTTCGGCCTGAAACTCGGCAATCGAGCGGCCGCTCGCATCAAGCACTTCAAGCGCGCGCACGATCCGCTGCCCATCGGCAGGCTCCAGCCGTGCCGCCATGACCGGATCGCGTCGGCCGAGAAGATCATGAAGCCTTTCCGGGCCCTCGCTTGCCAGAACAGAACGCCAATGCGCGCGGATGGCAGGCGAAACATCCGGCATTTCGGCCAGCCCCTCGGTCAGCGCCTTGAAATAAAGCCCCGTGCCGCCGACGAAGACCGGCATGCGCCCCTCGCCCTCCAGCCGCGTAATCAACGCCGCGGCATCCCGCAGCCAGGCGCCGGTGGAATAATCCGTGCCCGCCGCGACATGCCCGTAAAGGCGATGTTCGATGCCGTCCATGTCTTCTGTGGAAGGCCGCGCGGTCAGCACCCGCAGCGTATCATAGACCTGCATGCTGTCGGCGTTGATCACCACGCCGCCGGTTTCACGCGCACGCCGCAGTGCATAAGCGGACTTGCCGCCCGCCGTTGGCCCCGTTATCAGGACCGCACGCCATTTTTTATCCGAGGAATTCACCATGGTTCTCGTTGCCACGCTTGTCGCCAATCCGTCAAATCCTGTTGTGACTTCGGAGCTGGTTTCCAGAGTTTCCGACGCCGTTCTCCCGGAAAAGATCGACTGGCTGAACGCAGGTATCGCGGTCGACCTTTATCTCGAGCCACACATGACCGCGCAGGCAGCCGAAACCGCCATCCGTGAGACGCTCGGGGACCTCGCCGTTGACGTCGCGATCCAGCCGCAGGACGGCCGCCGCAAGAAAGCGCTTCTGGCCGACATGGATTCCACCATGATCGGTCAGGAATGCATCGATGAACTGGCGGCCGAAGTCGGCCTGAAGGACAAGGTCGCGGGTATTACCGCGCGTGCCATGAACGGCGAGATCGAATTCGAGCCGGCGGTGCGCGAGCGTGTTGCCCTGCTTGCCGGCCTCGACATCGGCATTGTCGACGAGATCATCGAAAAGCGTATCACGCTGACGCCGGGCGGAACGGAACTGATTGCGACTATGAAGGCCAATGGCGGCTATACCGCGCTGGTTTCCGGCGGATTTACGGTCTTTACCAGCCGTATCGGCGCGATGATCGGTTTTGATGAGAACCGCGCCAACACGCTTCTGGAAAAGGACGGAAAGCTGACCGGCCATGTCGCCGATCCGATCCTTGGCAAGCAGGCCAAGATCGAGGCACTGCATGATGTTGCCCGCAAACGCGGGATTGCCGAAACCGAGATCATGGCCGTCGGCGACGGCGCCAACGATCTCGGCATGCTGGAACTGGCCGGTTCCGGCGTCGCGCTCCACGCCAAGCCCAGCGTTGCCGCAAAGGCGAAAATCCGCATCGACCATGGCGACCTGACGGCGCTTCTCTATATTCAGGGCTATCGCCAGGAGGAATTTGTCCGATGAAGCTCGCTGAAACCGAACGTCTGATTATCCGAAACTGGGAAGACCGCGACCGCGACCTGTTCCACGAAATCAATTCCGACGACACGGTGATGGCGTTCTTCCCGATGCGCCGGAACCGCGCCGAGAGTGACGAGATGCTCGACAAGCTGCGCAATATGATTGAGGACACCGGCTACGGCTTTCCTGCCGTCGCGCTGAAAGACACTGGCGAAGTCATCGGCTTTACCGGGCTGAACCTCATCAACAATACGGACGTCAAACCGGAAGACGCGCCCGAGCTTGGTTGGCGCATGGTGACCCGACACTGGGGCAAGGGTTATGCGACAGAGGCCGCACGCGCGATGAACATTCTGGCCTTTGACGAACGCGGCCACGACCAGCTTGTGTCTTTCGCTGTCGCCGGCAACCACCGCTCGACGGCGGTCATGGAAAGGCTCGGCATGCGCAGGGATCTTGACGGCGACTTCGATCATCCCTCCGTACCCGACAGCCATCCCCATCTGAAACGCCACGTGCTCTACCGCCTCCACAAGACGGACTGGCAGCGCTCCGGCTGAGACGCCTATTCCAGCACCAGGCTGACAATGCCGAGCGTGCCATCGGGATCGGCAACCATGACCGAAACGCTGCGCCGTCCTTCGGAGATCAGTTCGACGATGCGCGAACGCACCTCCTGCGGCGTTGTCACCGCATCCTGCCCGACCTCGGCGATCACCATGCCGGGTTGAAGCCCTTCGGCAGCGGCTGCACTGCCGGCCTCCACCTCGGTGATCAGCACGCCCTCGACATCGCCGTCGATCTGGTAAAGCGTGCGGCCATTGTCGTCGAGTTCGGCCAGCGTCATGCCGTAAAGGCTGACCGGCAATCCCGGCGTCACGGCCTCGTCGCCCGCATCCGGTTCATCCGTTGTCGCAAGCGCGCCTTCCGCCTCTTCCGGGTCTTCCAGCAGTTGCGGCGTGACCTGAAGCGTCATACGCTCGCCGTCGCGCATGATCTCGACATCCACGGGTTCGCCGATCCGACCTTCGGCGACAAAGCGCGGCAGATCGCGGGTATTGCTGATCTCCTGACCGTCAAAGCTCAAGATGAGGTCGCCTTCCTCAAGAGGCCCACCATCGGACGGGCCGCCTTCGATGATCGAGCCGACAGCGACCGCCGGGCGATTGCCGGCGCCGAGCGTCTCGGCCATCGCATCGCTCACTTCCAGAACGCGAATCCCGAGCCAGCCCCGGCGCGTGCGCCCGAACTCGACAAGCTGGTCAATGACGTTTTCGGCAAGCTCGCTGGGCACGGAAAAGCCGATGCCGATCGATCCGCCCGACGGCGACAGGATCGCCGTGTTGATGCCGATCACCTCGCCATCCATGTTGAACAGTGGCCCGCCGGAATTGCCCTTGTTGATGGCGGCATCGGTCTGGATGAAATTGTCATAGGGGCCGTCGAGCTCGCGTCCGCGCGCCGAAACGATACCGAGCGTGACGGAACCGCCAAGGCCGAAGGGATTGCCGATCGCCATAACCCATTCGCCGATCCGCACCTTGCGCGAATCGCCGAACCTGACCGCCGGCAGCGGTTCGTCCGGCTCCACCTTGAGCACGGCAAGGTCCGTCTTGTCGTCCACGCCAAGCAGCGTCGCATCCAGCGTGGTGCCATCGGCAAGCGTCACCTCGATGGTATCGGCGTTGTCGATGACATGGTTGTTGGTGACGATAATACCGTCGGGATCGATGATGAAACCCGATCCGAGCGAGGAAATTTCACGGCTGTGCGGCCCCTCCTCGCCTTCGAAAAAATCCTCGAACAGATCTTCAAACGGCTGACCTTCCGGAACGTCCGGCAGCGGCCGGGTTTCACCGGACGGCCCGCCGTCTTCGGAGATCGAGATATTGACGACGGAATCCAGCAGCCCTTCCGCCATATCGGCAACCGACACATCGCTGAGCGTCTGGGCGCGGACAGGCGCGACAATGGCTGCAAGCGGCAGAACGGCGGCCGCTGCATAAACCCCCGCACCGACGACATAACGCGCCAGGAAACGGCGAACCGGGAAAGTGTGCTCGACTGTCGTCATCTTGCCTCCGTCGGGTTGATTGTCTTCCTGTCGCAACAGCTGCGGCAGGCCTATCCGCGTATCAGCCAGACAAGGCCGACACCAAGCATCACGGCAATCAGACCCGTTGCCCGCAACGCACCTTCCGAAATCGTCGGCAACAGCTTTGCCATTGCCACCAGAAACGAAGGGGCCAGTGCATAGACCAGCCCCTCGATGATCAGATAAAACGCAAATCCGATCAGTATGTCCTGCAGGAGCATTAATCTGCTACCTGCGGCTGGGCCTCATCCGCGCCGTCACCGCCGGAAAGCGCCGGGCTCAGCGGCATCTTGCCGGCTCCGCTGTTGCGGAAATATTCGAAGAATTCCGAATCCGGCGACAGAACCATGGTCGAGTTGTCCCCGAGCACGTCCCGGTAGGCGTTCATCGACCGGTAGAAGTAGAAGAACTCCGGATCCTTGCCATAGGCCTCGCCGAGAATGCGGTTGCGTTCGGCATCGCCTTCACCACGCAAAAGCTCCGAATCGCGGTTGGCGGACGACTGGATCTCGACAACCTCGCGGTCAGCCGCGGCACGGCGGACTTCGGCTCGTTCACGCCCCTGGGCGCGGGTGGCCTCAGCCTCGGCAAGACGCTCGGATTGCATCCGGGCATAGGTCTCGTCGGACACTTCCGGGGTCAGATCGGTCCGACGAATGCGGACATCGACAATGGAGATGCCGAGCGATTCGGCAGCCGGGCGCAACTGGTCGCCGACTTCCTGCATCATCGAAGCACGCTCGCTCGAAAGAGCAGCCTGGAAGTCCCTCAGACCGTAAACACGGCGCAGCGAGGAATCGAGACGGGTGCGAAGCCGCGAAACCGCGACATCGCGGTCACCGGACACCGCCTCGCGGAACCGTTCGGGATCGGTGATCCGGTAGACCACGAAGGCGTTCACTTCATAGAACTTGCCGCCCGACACCTGGACGCGGATATCGTCCAGATCGAAGCGCATGTCCTGATTGGAGATAAACTGCACCTTGTCAGCGCCGGCGAAGGCGAACGGCAGCTTGAAATAAAGCCCCGGATCACTCTTCACTTCCCGGATCTGTCCGAAGCGGATGACGAGGGCCTGCTCACGCGGATTGACGATGAAGATCGATGCATAGCCGAGCAGCAGCAGGACCACGACACCGGCCAGGATAGCGAAAACACGATTGGATGACATTACTGGCTCGCTCCCTGGGTCAGATTCTGTGTTGCGGGGGAAGACGTCTGCGACCCCGAAGAACGCTGGCTGCGCGCCGCATTGTTCCGGTCCACCGCATCCAGCGGCAGATAGGGAACGACGCCCTGCCCGCCCTCATTCTCATCGACAATCACATTCTTCGAGCGTCCGAAGACATCCTGCATGGTTTCCAGATAAAGCCTCTTGCGGGTGACTTCCGGAACAGCGGCATAGGTCTCGTAGATCGAGTTGAACCGGCCGGCTTCACCTTCGGCATCCTTGACCACGCGATCCTTGTAGGCGGCAGCCGCCTCGCGGATCTGGGCCGCTTCACCACGGGCCGCACCGAGCACACGATTGGCATACTGGTTGGCTTCCTCGAGATAGCGGTCCTCGTCCTGTTCGGCCCGCTGGACCTCGTCAAACGCATCGGCAACTTCCGCCGGCGGTGCTGCTTCCTCGATGGAAACGGCATTGACGGTGATGCCCGCGCCGTACTGGTCCATGGTGAACTGAATGATGTCCTTCACATCAAGCGAAATGCCCTCGCGGTCATCACGGAACACGTCCTGTGCGGGACGCGAGCTGACGACTTCGCGCATGGCGCTTTCGGAGACCTGCTGCAATGTCAGGATCGGATTTTCGACGTTGAAGAGAAAGGCTTCCGGATTGGTGACGCTGAACAGAACGGCGAATTCGATATCGACAATGTTCTGGTCGCCGGTCAGCATGATTCCGGCACGCGCCGAAGTGCCGCCACCGATGTTGAGCTGCTGCTCGGTGATGTTGACGGTCTCGACCTGATCGATCGGCCAGATCATCATGTGCAGGCCCGGGCCGGCGATTTCCTGCTGCGGCTTGCCGAGCCTCAGTTCGACACCGCGCTGGTCCGGCTGGATGGTATAGATCGACTGCATGACCCAGAACGCGGCAACCACGACGATGATGATCGCCACCAGCCCGACGCCGAAGCCACCGGGAAACATGCCCTTGAACTGATCCTGCCCCTTGCGGAAGAAATCCTCGATATCCGGCGGACCGCCATTGCCGTTACCACCGTTGCCGCCACCACCAGGACGCTTGGGACCTTGTCCCCACGGTCCCTGATTGTCGCCGCCGCCACCGCCCCCTCCCCAGGGACCGCCGCCATTCTGATTGCTCCAGGGCATTAACACCTCTTCCAAAAAAAACTGTTTCAGGCTGCGGAACCTTGCGCCGCAGCCGCGCATTAACGCCAAAGGCGTTTGTACCCGTTATAGGGTCGCGGAAAGGCGCTTTCAACGCGATCGGTCAACTGAGTGCCGAAATCGCGGTAAAATCCTGTTCATCCGCTTTTGCGAACGTAAACCACGTAGCGCGTCGGGTAGTCATCTTTCTCACCCGCAGGGACCGCCTCGCTGCTTTCGATCTGCCAGATCGCCGGATCGATCTTCGGAAAGACGGTATCGCCATCGAGCGTCTTTTCCACATGGGTGATGTGGAGTTTTCCGGCATACGGCATGGCCTGCCGATAGATTTCGCCGCCCCCGATCACGCAGACCGAACCGGCGCCCGCAGCCTGCGCGTCTTTCTGCGCCACCTCAATTGCATTGTCCAGTCTATTGATAACAATGCAATTTTCAGCCTGAAAATCTTCATTGCGCGTGACAATGATATTGGTGCGATTCGGCAATGGGCACCCGATGGACTCAAAGGTCTTGCGGCCCATGATTACCGGTTTGCCGACCGTGATCGCCTTGAAGCGCTTAAGGTCGGACGACAGCTTCCACGGCATATCCCCGTTGCTACCGATCACGCCGTTTTCGGCAACCGCGGCAATCATTTCGATTTCAGGATAATTCATCGAACCGCCCTCAAACCGCGATCGGCGCCTTGATCGACGGCGCTGCCTCATAGCCTTCGAGCGAAAAATCCTCGAATGTGAAGGCGAACAGGTCGGTGACGGCCGGATTGAGCCGCATCACCGGCAATTGTCCCGGAATGCGGGAAAGCTGTTCACGCGCCTGTTCGAAATGATTGGCATAAAGATGCGCGTCACCCAGCGTGTGGACGAAATCGCCGGGTTTCAGGCCCGTCACCTGCGCCACCATCAAGGTCAGCAGCGCATAAGAGGCGATGTTGAAGGGCACGCCCAGAAAAATGTCGGCCGAACGCTGGTAGAGCTGGCATGAAAGTTTGCCATCGGCGACATAGAACTGGAACAGGCAGTGGCACGGCGGCAGGGCCATGTTGTCGATCTCGGCCGGGTTCCACGCCGTCACGATGTGGCGGCGGCTGTCGGGATTGTTGCGGATGCTTTCCACAAGCTTTTCGATCTGGTCGATATGGCCGCCGTCCGGCGCAGGCCAGGAGCGCCACTGCGCGCCGTAGACGGGACCGAGATCGCCATTCTCGTCAGCCCATTCATCCCAGATCGAAACGCCATTTTCCTTCAGATAGGCAATATTGGTGTCGCCCTTGAGGAACCACAGCAATTCGTGAATGATCGAGCGCAGATGCAGCTTTTTCGTCGTCAGAACCGGAAAGCCGTCCGACAGGTCGTAGCGCATCTGGTAGCCGAAAACGGAGCGTGTGCCCGTTCCGGTTCTGTCGCTCCGGTCGGTTCCGTTTTCAAGCACATGGCCCAGAAGGTCGAGATATTGCCGCATGATGCTCCCTCGTGCAGTCGGTTCCTCGTTCTATAGCCATGTAAGGCGCATGGAAAAGGGTGTCGAAGCGCCTTTCCCCGCCTTTTGCGCGCCGCCCCCTTTGCAGAAGCGTCCGAAACACTTATATCAGGCATGCCGGTTCTTCCGGCTATGGTAATAAACGGCAATGTAATAAGCTCATTGGACCCGGGGGCGGTACCCGGCGCCTCCACCACAAACAGGCGGAAAAGGCCTGCTTGTGATGGGGGCGAAACAGGATCGACAAGAGTGTAAAGATTGACCTTTTACCCGGCATGATACCACCGTTATCGGGTCAAACGAGTAGTTGCAAATGACAACAAAGCTCAGGGTTACGCTGTAGCTGCCTAATGGCGGTTCCAGAAACCCACCTTAAGTCCTTATGGGTAGCACTGTAAGGCGGGGTCCGGAGGCACCTGGCAACAGAAGCCTCCACCTGAATTTGAACAAAATCCCCTGTAAAGATTGCGCTCAGGCATCAGGCGAATTAATTGGCTGTAGTCAGATTGCAATCAAACGGCCAAGGGCGGGAAAGACGTGATGGGGCAAGACCATATTCGCTACGACATTCTGGCACAGGACGCCCTGCGCGGCATGGTGCGCAAGGTTCTCTCAGAGGTCGCCGCCACAGGCCACCTGCCCGGTGAGCATCATTTCTTCATCACCTTCCTGACCGGTGCGCCGGGCGTGCGCATCTCCCAGGCGCTGAAGGAAAAATATGCCCAGCAGATGACCATCGTCATCCAGCACCAGTACTGGGACCTGAAGGTGACCGACAGCCATTTCGAAATCGGCCTGTCGTTTTCCGATGTGCCCGAGCGCCTCGTCGTTCCCTTCAACGCGATTGTCGGCTTCTACGACCCGTCGGTGAATTTCGAACTCGAATTCGATGTCGCCACGCTGGACGTGGAAGAGGAAAAGCCTGTCGAACCGCAGGTCGAAAACAGCGGCGATGATGACGGTCCCGGCGACGATGACGGCGCTTCGGTCGTCTCGCTTGACGCCTTCCGCAAGAAACACTGAACGGCCATGAGCGCCGAGGTCGTCAATCTGCGACAGAAGCGCAAACGCGCCGCCCGGCAGAAGGCGGCGGAAACGGCCGCTGAAAATCGCGCGATCCACGGACGCACCAAGGGCGAAAAACAGCGCGACAGGCTTGAGCGCGACAAGACGGAGCGGCTTTTCGAACAAGGCCGCATTACGTCCTTTCCCGGAAACCGCACGGCTGAGGACAGTGACGATTGATCCGCAAACGCTCCGTCAGCCTGCACGGCCACCGTACGAGCCTTTCCCTCGAGGATGCGTTCTTCAGCGAAATCCATGACATCGCCGGTGAGCGCGGTGTCAGCCTCGCTGCCCTTTTAAGCGAAATCGACGATACCCGCGCGCCGGATGTAAACCTTTCATCCGCCGTGCGTCTGTTCGTGCTCGATCACCTGAAAGCCCGCTCGCAGCCATAAGGCCGCGTTCCCAAAGCCCTACTCTGCCGCTTTGCGCTGTTCGGCCTCATCGGCCGGCGCGTCGGGATTGCCGCCGGCCGTTTGCCGGTCGAGATCGGGGAAGGCGACGATGCGCATACCGCTGAGATCAGTGTGCAGCACGATCAGCCCCTGCTCCTCGAACCAGTCGAGAAAACGCCGGGCGCGGCGCGCCGAATGCGTGCCGTAAGCGCGCGCGATAACGGCATCCGACGGGCAGGCATCGCCCGCAATCGCCGCCTTGACCAGCATCAGGAACACGCCCTGCAGATCTTCGGTCACATGGGCAAGCAGCGAAAGCGCCATCTGCCATTGCTCGCTTTCCACCATCGCATCATCCGCACCGGAGCGGGCGATGGCGAGCCGGCGGCGGAAATCGGACATGGCAAGCGGCGCACCGGAAATCCGCTTCATGCGTCCGCGCATCAAAAAGTCCTGATAAAGCTCTGAATCCGAACGGAAAGCCGATTCCGGAGAACCGGAAATTTCCGCCAGTGTCATCGCAATCCAGTCTTCCTTCTCCTCCTCGGACATCGCCGGCGCACGCGAACCACGCACGGGCGCTTCCGGCATTTCGGCCTCTTCGGCGGATTTCGACAGCGCGTCGATGATGTCCACGGTCGGGCGCGGACGGGGCGCGACACGGCGCGGTGTTGTCGCCTGGCGCGCCATATCCTCCGGGTCCGGCGTGAAGATCAGGTCTTCGACATCCTCCGGCTTTTCCGGTAGCGGCATCAGCTTGGGGCTGGAGGAGCGCGCGGACGTCTCCACCGGCCCGATCGTCACCGCCAGCGGGCGGCGCGACATGGCCGGGCCAAGGGCAATGAAATTGCCGCGCTTCAGGTCGCGGAACTGCTCGGCCTGCCTGCGGTCCATGCCGAGAAGGTCGGCAGCGCGCGCCATGTCGATATCGAGAAATGTGCGCCCCATGAGGAAGTTCGAGGCCTCGGCCGCGACATTCTTGGCAAGCTTGGCCAGCCGCTGGGTGGCAATGACGCCGGCAAGGCCGCGTTTTCGCCCGCGGCACATCAGGTTGGTCATCGCGCCGAGCGAAAGCCGGCGGACCTCCTCGCTCACCTCGCCGCCGGCCGACGGCGCAAACATCTGCGCTTCATCGACAACGGTCAGAACCGGATACCAGTGATCACGATCGGCATCGAAAAGCGCGTTCAGGAAGGTCGCGGCGGCGCGCATCTGATCGTCGATTTCCAGGCCTTCCAGCGTCAGCACACAGGAGACGCGGTGCTGGCGGATACGGTTGGCAATGCCGATCAGCTCACCCTCGGAGCGCTCGGCATCCACGACGATATGACCAAAGGCCTCCGACAGGGTGACGAAATCACCCTCCGGGTCGATAACGACCTGCTGCACCCATTTGGCCGACTGTTCCAGAAGACGGCGCAACAGGTGGGACTTGCCCGACCCCGAATTGCCCTGGACCAGAAGACGGGTCGCCAGCAGCTCCTCGATATCGAGTGTGGCCACGTCACCCGCCGATGTCGTTCCCATATCGATATCGACTTGCACTTGTTGCCTTTGCCTTCTTGTTGGTGTTGCGGCCTGTTTGTAACAGGTCGAAAGGGCCGCGCCGAGAGTTTGCGGGGTTACCCACAGCTTTCCGTGGTCATAATCCTGAGCATCTCGGGCGGCAGACCGAACACCGTTGAAAAACCCGCCTGCCCGGCGCGCGTCAGCATCAGGGCCCGGCCGTCCGATACCGGCCGCAGCCAGTGCCGCGCGCAGCAGCGCTCCAGCATCGCCGCCCCCAGCCAGCCGCCGATATGGTGACGCCGTTCGCTCCAGTCGAGACAGGTGCGGCAAAGCGCCCTTCGGCTGTGACGCGCCTCATTGAGAGAAACACCGAAATCCTCAAGAAAAACAGCGCCTTTGTCGGTGACCAGCCCGGCCTTTCCGTCGAATACGAGAAAACCGGACTGCACCAGAGAATCCGTGATCCCGACGGCAATCGCACCGGCCATGTGGTCATAACATGTCCGTGCGAGCCTGAGCGCCTCGTCCTTCGGCCCCGTGGGGCGATGACGCACCGGGCCGGTTGCCGATAGCAGGCTCAGATGCTCCAGCGTTTCGGCCACCTCCGCCGATGCCAGCCGGAAATAGCGGTGCCTGCCCTGTTTTTCGACCACAACCAGCGCACCGTCGACAAGCCTGGCGAGGTGGTTGCTCGCCGTTTGCGGTGACACGCCCGCACAGGCGGCCAGTTCGCCCGCCGTCAACGCCTTTCCGCCAAGCAGGGCGGAAAGAATATTGGCACGCGAGACATCACCGATCAGAGCGGCGACAGAGGCAAGCGTGTTTCCCGAAACGATGTTTGTCATGACGCTCAATCTAGCACCGGACAACCGATCCGTCAGCGGCCGACAGTTCGCTCACGACCGAAACATCACAGCCCCGACTGCGGCTATCTCCTTCCTCACCAATTGAAGGAAACCGCCATGACCGAGATCGTTGTCCCCCAAAACCGCAAATCCGCATTCCCCCTCCAGATCGCCCGCAAAATCCGGCGACTGACCCGGCTGCTTCTTGTCTACTGGCCGCAACGGCGCAGGCAGCGGCTGATACTGCGCGAACTCACCGACGAGCGGCTGCGCGATATCGGTATCGAACCGCATCAGGCCCGTCAGGAGGCCGGACGTCCGTTCTGGGATTAGGTCTGCTTCAAAAATGCCTCGAAGGCGGCGAGCGTCTCGTCGGACACATGATGCTCGATGCCTTCGGCGTCCAGTTCCGCCGCTTCCGCCGGAACGCCGACGGCCAGCAGCAGGTCGCGCACCAGCTGGTGACGGATGCGGGCCTTGTCCGCCATCGCCTCGCCGGCCTCCGTCAGAAAAACACCGCGATAGGGCCGCGAGGTTGCAAGCCCCTCCCGCTTCAGCCGGGAGACGGCTTTCGCCGCCGTCGGATGGGCAATGCCCATGGCTCTGGCGATATCCACCAGCCGCGCCTCGCCATGTTCCGCCGTCAGATCGGCAATCAGTTCGGTATAATCCTCCAGAAGCGCTGAAGCACGTTCCGAACGGGCTTTGGAGAATCGGTCGGCCTGATCGCCCGGTCCATCGGTCATATCCCTGCCTCCCGCAGCATCAACACACCTGTCTTTGCGAAAAACCCGTATTTCTCGGCATCGAAACAGCCGAAAATAACATGTGATTGCATTTTAAAGCCCAGGCTAAACATTGTTATTACAAAATAATCGGAACCCGTCCGGCATGCAAGGGATTGCAGATATGACGCCGATTGACAAAAATGTAGCCTTGGCTATATTTGGAATATTTCCAAGTCCATTTTATTGCCGTATCCAAGATGTCAGACCATAATTCCAGACGCCCTTCGCTGAGTGATCGCACCAATACGGCCATCGAGCAGGCCATGGCTTCCGGCCATATCAGGCCGCGGTCGGCGCTGCTTTTCGCCGGTCCGGCGGTGATTGCCTCCATCGCCTATGTCGACCCCGGCAATTATGCCACCAATATCCAGGCCGGCGCCGGCTATGGCTACACGCTGTTGTGGGTGGTGCTGTTCGCCAACCTGATCGCCATGCTGTTTCAGGGACTGTCGGCCAAGCTTGGCATCGTCACCGGCCGCAATCTCGCGGAAGTCTGTCGCGACGAATTCTCGAAGCCCGTGGTCATCCTGATGTGGATCGTCAGCGAAATCGCGGCGATGGCGACGGATCTTGCCGAATTTCTCGGCGGCGCCATCGGGCTTGCGCTGCTGTTCGACATGCCGCTGATGGCCGGCATGGGGGTCACGGCGATTGTCACCTACGGCATCCTGCTGTTTGAACGCCGCGGTTTCCGGCCGATGGAGCTGATCATCGGCAGCCTGATTGCCGTCATCAGCCTCTGTTACATCGTTGAACTGTTCATCGCGCCGATCGCCTGGGGCGAAGCCGCCTTTCACATGGTCACGCCGGACATTCCCGATGCCACCGCGCTTGCCATCGCCGTCGGCATTATCGGCGCAACGGTGATGCCGCATGCGGTTTTCCTGCATTCCGGCCTCACCCAGCACCGCGTCAAGACCAGAAACGAGGCCGACCGCCGCCGCGTGCTGCGGTTTTCCAACATCGAGGTTGTGCTCGCCCTTGCCGTTGCCGGCGTGGTGAATATGGCGATGGTGACGATGGCGGCCAGTGCCTTTCACAAGGGCCACAGCGAAGTGGCTGAAATCGAGACAGCCTATCACATGCTGACCCCGCTTCTGGGCGGCGCGGCCGCAGGCGCCTTCCTGATCTCGCTGATCGCCTCGGGTATTTCCAGCTCGGTGGTCGGCACCATGGCCGGCCAGATGATCATGCAGGGTTTTGTCGGCTTTCGCATTCCGATCTGGCTGCGCCGGCTGATCACCATGGCGCCCGCCTTTGTGGTCGTGGCGCTTGGCGTCAATGCCACGGAAGCGCTGGTGGTCAGCCAGATCATCCTGTCGATTGCGCTGCCCGTGCCGATGATCTCGCTGGTCATCTTCACCCGCAGCCGGGCAATCATGGGCGATTATGCCAATGGCCGGCTGATCGGTGCGCTCGCCATCATCGGCTCGCTTGCCGTCCTCTCGCTCAATATCGTGCTTCTGCTGCAGACCTTTGGCGTACCGATCCCGGGGCTTGCCGCCGGCTAAGCTCCCTCACCGCCTGCAACGATCAGACCGAACCCCTGCATCAGCCGCGCGATTTCCGGGCGGACATCGCGGCTGGTGAAGATCGCCAGATCACGGTTGGTTTCGCCGATTGCATCAACGGGGCGCTGGCCCAGCACGCGTCTCGCCTGAAGGGCGATGGCTTCCGCCGGGTTCAGCCAGTCCACCGGCCAGGGGGCGAGCTTTCGGAAACGGTTGGCGAGGAACGGATAATGCGTGCAGGCCAGCACCACGATATCGGTGCGCCGCCCGTCTTCCTCGACAAAACAGGGCGCGATTTCCGCCCACAGCACCTCATCGGAAACAGCGCCGCCGCTGATATAGGCCTCGGCAAGGGCTGCGAGATATTTCGACCCCACCAGCCGGGCATGGCAATGCGTGGCAAAACTCTCGATCAGGGTGCGCGTATAGTCCCGCTTCACGGTCGCAGGTGTTGCCAGCACCGAAATCAGCCCCGAGGCGGTGCGTTCGGCCGCTGGCTTGATCGCCGGAACCGTGCCGACGAAATCGGTTTCATGAAAACGTGCGCGAAGGGCCGCACCTGCCAGCGTGAAGGCCGTGTTGCAGGCGATGATGACGCAGGCCGGACGGATATCGTCGAGCAGGCGTTCAAACAATGCCAGCAAATGCGCCAGCAACGCCTCTTCCGGCCAGTCGCCATAGGGAAAGGCGGCATTGTCGGCGATATAGACGAAACGTCGGTCCGGCATCAGCATGCGGGCCTCGCGCAGAACAGTCAGCCCGCCGATCCCTGAATCGAATATCAGAACCGGCCCCTCGCGCGCCTCAGCCATCGCTGCCCTCGCCACCGCGCGGGCTCTTGCGGGTATAGCGGTCGAGCGATGAAATCACCCCACGCAGCAGATGGATTTCCTGCATGCTCATGGCGCGCCGCGTAAACACCGAACGCAGATTGTCGATCATGCGCGGCTTCTTGTCGGCGGGGCGGAAATAGCCGCGCGCATCAAGCGCATCTTCCAGATGGCCGAAAAAGCCGAACAGGTCCTGCTTGGTCGCCGGCGTCTGGTCGACAGGCTGGAACGCCGTCCGGCTTTCATCCTCCATGCCGGATTTCATCCATTCATAGGACATCAGCAGCACGGCCTGGGCGATATTCAGCGAGGCGAAGGCCGGATTGACCGGAAAGGTCACGATCTCGTCGGCCATGCCGACCTCCTCATTGTTGAGGCCCCAGCGCTCGCGGCCGAACAGGATGCCGGTGCGCTCGCCATCCCTGTATCGCTGCCGCAGTGTTTTGGCGGCAACGCCGGGGCCCCGCACAGGCTTGTATCCGTCGCGGCTTCTGGCGGTGGTGGCGTAGACGAAATTGAGATCCGCAATCGCATCGGCCAGGGTGTCATGCACCGTCGCGCCGTCGATCACATGATCGGCCTTGGAGGCGGCAGCCCGCGCGGTATCACTCGGCCAGCCGTCGCGCGGATCGACAAGGCGCAGTTCCGCAAGCCCGAAATTGGCCATGGCGCGCGCCACCATGCCGATATTCTCGCCAAGCTGCGGGTTCACCAGAATGATCACCGGTCCTTCGGCGATGAGCGGAAGCTCGCTGTTCGTGCCTGCCATGGCATCCTTCTTCAATTCATTCAGACGATGCGGCTTATCGCTCCGCACGCCCGCGATTGCAAGGAAAAGGCTGCAAACATGTCCGGCCGCCCGCTCATTCCGGCAAGGTCATATGGCCATGTTCATCAAGCGGTGAAAACGGATTATAGGCCACCTCCCACAAATGGCCTTCGGGATCGGCGAAATAGCCGCTGTAACCGCCCCAGAACACCGCCTCGCCCGGCTTTACCACGGTCGCGCCGCAGCGTTCGGCAAAGGCGATGGTTTCATCCACCGCAGCTTGCGAGGAGACATTGTAGGCAAGCGCCACACCGGAAAAGGCGGGCCTGTCGGCCGGCGCACCGGAAAGCCCGGCGTCTTGCGCCAGCGCCTTACGCCCGAAAAGCCCGAGCACGATGCCATCGAGGCCGAAAAAGCTGACGCCCTCCTGAGACGCCGATGACCGTTTCCAGCCAAGCCTTTCGTAAAAGGCCGTCGCCGCCGCCAGATCATCCACACCGAGCGTGATCATGCTGATCCTGCGCTGAAGCGCCATGAAACTCTCCCATATTCACTATTTTTGTTCTTTATATGTTCCATATTTTCACCAAAAGCGCCAGCGCAATGTGCTATCCTTCGATGATCATAAGGCTGATCCAGGCCGCAAACCGGCCGCCATATATACGGTATTATAATACCGATATTTTAAGTCATTGAAAAACAATGGAAATACATTCCAGAAACGCCATATTGACGCTTGACCTTCCGCAAGCCTGTCTCTATACAACCGCCAGCACATGCGCCCGTCGCATATGCCCCGCTTGGGATCCCCCAAGTAAAGCAACAAAAAACGTCCGCCCTTCGGGGTCGGAATGAAATCGAGAGTATCAGAAAATGGTTACCTTCTCCCAGAAGCCTGAAGAGGTGGAAAAGAAGTGGATCGTGATTGATGCCGAAGGTCTCGTCCTCGGCCGTCTCGCTTCGCTCGTTGCCATGCGTCTGCGCGGCAAGCACAAAGCCACCTTCACCCCGCATGTCGACGACGGCGACAACGTCATCGTCATCAATGCCGAAAAGGTCGCGATGACCGGCAAGAAGTACAACGACAAGATGTACTACTGGCACACCGGTTATCCCGGCGGCATCAAGGAGCGCAATGCGCGCCAGATCATCGAAGGCCGCTTCCCCGCGCGCGTCATCGAAAAGGCTGTCGAGCGCATGGTTCCGCGCGGTCCGCTTGGCCGTCGCCAGATGAAGAACCTGCGCGTTTACGCCGGCACCAACCACCCGCATGAAGCCCAGCAGCCCGAAGTTCTCGACGTTGCCAAGCTCAACAAGAAGAATGTAAGGAGCGCTTAATGGCTGACCTGTCCGATCTGAAGACGCTTGGCGATGTCGCCACGGCCTCCGAAGCCCCCGCAGCCCCCGTTCACGAACGCAAGGTTGACGATCTCGGCCGCGCTTATGCCACCGGCAAGCGCAAGGACGCCGTCGCTCGCGTATGGGTGAAGGCCGGTTCCGGCAAGATCACCGTCAATGGCAAGGACTTCACCGACTATTTCGGTCGTCCGGTTCTGCAGATGATCCTGCAGCAGCCGATTGTCGTGACTGAGCGTACCGGCCAGTTCGATATCGTTGCCACGGTTACCGGCGGCGGCCTCTCCGGCCAGGCCGGCGCTGTACGTCACGGCATCTCCAAGGCACTGACCTATTTCGAACCGGAACTGCGCGCCGTGCTGAAGAAGGGTGGTTTCCTCACCCGCGACAGCCGCGTCGTCGAGCGCAAGAAGTACGGCCGCGCGAAAGCCCGCCGTTCGTTCCAGTTCTCCAAGCGCTGATTTCAAAAGTCGCTTCTGTTTACGAAAAGGGCTGCAATCGCGGCCCTTTTTGCTATCCGGCTACAGCCTGTTCTTGTCTTTCAGCACCTGAAGGGTCACCTCGGCCGCCCGTCTGCCGGGCGAAACCGCGGTACGCATCTGTTGCCAGACCCCGTCAAACCCTTCGAGCATGGTATTTCGCTGCGGCGTGTCGCGCGTCAGCAGTTCCATCCAGCGGGCCAGCGCCCCTGCCCGCATGGTGTCATCAAAATATTCCGGAACCAGCGGCTTGTCGGCAATCAGGTTCGGCAGCGATGCCGACCAGATACTGATTTTCTTCAGCATGAACCGGCCGATGAAATCCGCCTTGTAGGCCGAAATCACAGGAATGCCGGACAGCGCCAGCTCCAGCACCACCGTACCGGAGGCCGCCACGGCCGCATGGGCCTCGCTGAATGCCTTCCATTTGGCCGCATCGCCGACGACAAGCTCCGGTTTCACCGGCCAGTCGGCGATCGCCGCGCGCACCAGTTCCTCCCTGCGGGCCACTGTCGGCAGCACGAAACGGGGCATCGCATTGCGCTCCGCGTAAGTCCGCGCGACATCGCGGAAGACCGGTGTGAGACTTTTGATCTCGCCGGCGCGTGAGCCGGGAAGCAACAGGATGGTCGGCAGCGTGCCCGCAGCCGGAAGGGCAGAACTCTGCCGGGCGGCGATCACCCCCGGTTCTTCGCTCAGCCGATGTCCGACAAAGCTGGTTTCCGGCCCGCCCAGCCGTTTCATGGCTTCCGGCTCGAACGGCAGCACCGCCAGCACGTGGTCGACATAGGCCAGCATGTCGCGCGCGCGGTGTTCCTTCCACGCCCACACACTGGGGCAGACATAATTGACCACCGGTAGATCCGGCAGCGCCTTTTTCACCCGTTTTGCCACCCGATGGGTGAAATCCGGACTGTCGATGATCACCAGAACGTCCGGCCGTGCCGCAATCAGCGCATCGGCCGTCTGGCGAATGCGCCTGATCAGCTGCGGCAGCCGCGCAATCACCTGGGTAAACCCCATGATCGACAGTTCGGAATAATCAAACAGCGAATCGAGCCCCTCGGCGCCAAGCGCATCGCCGCCAACCCCGACAAGTTCAACGTCGCCGGAGTGGATCGTCTTCAGGGCCGCAATCAGGTCGCCGCCAAGCAGATCGCCCGAAACCTCGCCTGCAATCACGCCGATCTTCAAAGTTTTCGACATGGCTTCACTCCCATGAAGAGATTGGTTCACGACGCGGGCGCAGCGATCTCGTCCGGCTCGAGCCCGTAAAGGAAAAGCCCTGCCCTGTCGGCCTCCGCAATGGTTGCCGCGCGGTCCAGCACCAGTGCCCGTCCGGCCTCCACCGCAATGCCGCCAAGGCCTGCGGCCGATGCCGCGCGCACGGTTTCCGGGCCGATTGACGGCAGGTCGGCGCGCAGATCCTGCTGGGGTTTGCACAGTTTGACAAGCGCGCCCCGGTGCTTTCGCGATATCCGCCCGCTTTCACGCATTGTGCGGACCCGTTCCAGCATCTGGTCGGTCCCTTCAGCGCCTTCAAGCGCGACAACCCGGCCGCCAAGGCTGACCGCCCCCTGGCCAATATCCATCGCGCCGATGGTCCGCGCCGCTTCGCCCGCGGCCAGAATGTCGCCAATCGCATCGCGATCCGGCGCAACGGCACCCAGCACACCCGCTGTTGCCAGAAGATCGCCGGCAATCGCCTGTGCTGCGATGATTTCGAAGCCATGGCGCTCGAAAAGCTCGATCACCATGCGCAGCACCTTGTCATCGCCGCCGCTTTTCAGCTTTTTCAAAATCGAAGGAAGCGACAGAAATACCCGCGCGGTCGGCCTGAGGCCGAGAAGGTCCGGCCGCGTCGTCACACCGCCAGACAGCACTACTTTCCGTATGCCGCGTTTCTGGAGGGCGGTCACGACCGGCCGGAACGCGCCGATATCGGCCTCCATATGGTCAAAACCGGACCAGTCATGGCTGCGTTCGCTGCGCAGCTGAATGATGAAGGGCGGTGTGCCGGCCTGACGCGCGGCCTCGGCGACATAAAACGGCAGACGGCCGTTTCCGGCGATGATCGCGACCGGCTCCGATCCGGAAGCCGACGCCGCACTCACGCCTTGCTGCCCCGCCGCCTGGAGCCGGGCGTCGTCAAAGCCCGCTCGCTGTCGCGGTCAAGAACGAAGTCTATGATTTCGCGGGCAGCGCCTTCGGTCTCATCCCCACTTTCAAGCAGGGCGCGGGCGTTGCCGATGACCGTGCCGGCAGAGAAAATCGCCTGATAGGCCCTGCGAACGGCGTGGATCTCGCCCTTGCTCATGCCGGCGCGCTGCATGCCGACCACATTGAGCCCGCCCATGAAAGCCGGATTGTCGACCACCATGGCATAGGGAATCACGTCGTTGACCACGCCGGCGAGCCCGCCGATGAATGCCTGTCGCCCGATCTGCACGAACTGATGGATCGCCGCGCCGCCGCTCAGGATCACCCGGTCATGAACCGTCGCATGGCCGCCGACCATGACATTGTTCGACAGGATCACATTATTGCCGATGCGGCAGTCGTGACCGACATGGGAATTGGCCAGAAACAGGTTGTCATGGCCGACAACGGTTTCACCGCCGCCGTGGGACGAGCCGGTATTGATGGTCACGCCTTCACGGAAGACGCAATTGCGGCCGACGTCAAGCCGGGTCTGGCTGCCGTCATGACGGATGCTCTGCGGCGCACCGCCGATCACCGCCATGGGAAACACCTGGCAGTCGTCGCCCAGCCGTGTCGCCCCCTCCACCACCGCATGGTGCAGAAGCTTCACATTGTCGCCGAGCACAACATTGGCGCCGACGTAACAAAACGCGCCGATTTCGGCGTGCTCACCAATCACGGCTCCGTCCTCGACAATCGCGCGGCTGTCGATTTTTGCGGAGCTGGCAATATTGGTCATTCTTCGTCCTTGCGCACCATCATGGCACCGATATCAGCCTCGGCGACAAGCTGGTCGTTGACAAGCGCCTCGCAGTGGAACTTCCACACGCGGCGGCGCTGTTTCTGTTTGACGACCTTGTAATACACCTGATCTCCCGGCACCACCGGCTTGCGGAAACGGGCATTGTCTATCGTCATGAAATACACGAGATTGTCGACTTCATTGGCTTTGTGAGCGCAGATCGCGCCCGCCGTCTGAGCCATTCCCTCGACAAGAAGAACGCCTGGCATGATCGGCATTTCCGGGAAATGCCCCTGAAAATGCGGCTCGTTGGCCGTCACGTTCTTGATTCCGACCGCGCTTTCGTCGCCTTCAATCTCGACAATGCGGTCTACCAGCAGAAAAGGGTAACGATGAGGCAGGAACTTCATGATTTCCAGAAGATCCATCGTCCCCAACGTTTCTTTCGTTTCTTCACTCACCTTTTTTGTCTCCCGATTTCGCTGACTGCCGTGCGATCTCTGCCACTTCTTTCAGATAATCCCGGATCGGCCGTGCGGGATTCCCCCCTATCCGGTCTCCCGCAGGCACAGAGTTCAGCACACCGCTCTTGCCGGCGATCTGCGCGCCACTGCCAATTTCGATATGGCCATTGATACCCGTCTGCCCGCCGATCATCACCCCGTCGCCGATCCTGGTGCTGCCTGCGACACCCGACTGGCTCACGATACCGCAATGCCGGCCGATCTGCACGTTATGGCCAATCTGCACCAGATTATCGATCTTGGTGCCTTCGCCGATGACCGTGTCGTCCATCGCCCCACGGTCTATCGTGGTATTGGCCCCGATTTCGACATCGTCCTGAATGATGACCCGGCCGACCTGCGGCAGCTTCACCATGCCCGTCGGTCCCGGCGCATAGCCGAACCCGTCCTGACCGATGCGCGCACCGGTATGGATGATGACATTATTGCCAATCAGTGCATTGGACACCGAAACATGCGCGCCGAGCGTGACATTGCGGCCGATCTTCACATCGGCTCCGACCACGGCGCCACACAGAACGCGCGAGCCAGCGCCAATCACCGCACGCGCACCGATCACCGCAAACGGCTCGATCTGCACGCTTTTCTCGATAACAGCCGTATCGTCAACAACCGCCTGAGGTGAAATGCCGGCCTGACGGTTCAGCGCGGCCTGCGGACGCATCGCGTCCGGATAGAGCTGAGCTGCCGCACGCGCAAAGGCAAGCTGCGGCGCATCTGAAACAAGTGCCGGCAGCTCCGCCGGAATATGTTTTTTTAGGTCAGGAGAACAGAACACCGCTGCCGCGCGACAGGTTTTCAGCTGATCGATATTGCTGCGCGAAAGGATGTAACAGATATCGTAGGGGCCTGCGCGATAGATCGGCGACACCGATTCAACCATGCGGTCGCCGCTATCGGGTTTAGACAACACCGACCCGGTGCGCTCAGCCAACACGTCGAGACGAATTGACTGCCGCGCACCGAAAAACTGGTTCTGATCCATTTTTCTCTCCAGAACAGTGACGAAATAAGCTCTGGACAGGGAGATCAGAACGAGTTGGCAATTCCGAAGCGGAAATGCTGGGTCTCGTCGAAATCTTCCTTGGCGAACGGAACGGCGTAATCGAAGCGCAGATCGCCGAAAGGCGAGTTCCAGATCAGGCCGATACCGGCAGACGCGCGGACCGCAAAGTCCGTACCCTCGATAGCCGTATTGTTAACCTCAACGGCGTTGCCCCAGGCCGAACCGGCGTCGACATAAGCTGCACCGCGCAGATTGATGTCTTCCGGAATGAGCGGAAGCGGGAAGTTCGCCTCGGCCGAAATGGTCGCATAATACTGTGCCCCGAGCGCATCGCCCTGCTGCACCGTGCGCGGACCGATACCGTTCTGCTTGAAGCCGCGGATTTCCTGACCACCGATGGTGAACTGGTCGAACACATTCAGATCATCATCGAAGGGCGTTACGAAACCACCGCGTCCCGTCAGCGAGCCGATGATATCTGCCTGATCCGAAATCATCTGATACCAGCGGACCTTACCGGTCATCGCGTAATAGTGCGAATCGCCGCCAAGACCGGCAACCGTATTGGTCAGGTTGGCCAGAACGCCTTCACGCGGCAGCTGCCGGTTATCAATACTCGAGAAGTCGAAGGACTGCTCGACCGACGACACGGTCCACGGGCTGCCATCGATCAGGTTCTGGAAGACCGGAGACAGATTGTTCGGGTTTTCCCAGTCGCCGGCACCATCATATTCGAACTGCTGATAGACATATTTGATCGTCGAGCTGAGATCGTCGGTCAGCGGCGCCGTCAGGCGGATATCGCCGGCTGTCTCGGCATAGGTGTAGTAATCCTGCGAGGCCGAATAGGAGCGATACAGATCGAAACCGGCCGCCACGCGATAGCCCAGGAAGAAGGGTTCGGTGAAGGAGAAGTTGTAGATCTGCGAATCGTCGTCACCAAGACCGGCGGATGCGCGGATGAACTGGCCACGTCCGAGGAAGTTGCGTTCCTGAACCGAGAGTTCGAGAACCAGCGAGTCACCTTCGGCATCGTAGCCGGCGCCGACCGAGAACGAACCGGTCGGCTCGTCGGTCACATCGACGACCAGCACGACGCGGTCCGGCGCACTGCCCGGCTGGGTGGTGATGCTGACATCACTGAAATAGCCGAGCGCTTCCAGACGCCGCTTGGTGCGTGCGATCATCTCGCGGTTATAGGCATCGCCTTCGGCCAGTTCGAACTCACGCCGAATGACGTAGTCACGCGTACGGGTATTGCCGACAATGTCGATGCGCTCGATGTAGGCCCTGACGCCCTGATCGATCTCGTAGTTCACCGACAATGTGTCATTGCTGAAGTTACGGTCACCGCGCGGTGTAACCTGCGCGAACGGATACCCCTGGGAAGAAACCGATGCGGCGATCGATTCGGAGGTCTTCTGGATATCGTCGGCATCATAGATCTTGCCGGCCTTGGTCTTGATGTCGCCCTTCAACGTGGCGGTATCGACACCTTCAACCGTCGATGCAACGCCGATATCACCGAAACGATAGCGATCGCCCTCGGAAATATTGAACGTGATCGAATAGGAATTGTCTTCCTCGCTGTAATCCACATCCGTGGAAATCAGGCGATAATCGGGGAAGCCGTGATTGTTGTAGAAATCACGCAGAAGCTGTTCGTCATGACGCAGCTTGTCGGGATTGTAGATATCCTTGCGCGTCAGGAACGACAGCGGCGTCGAGCGCTTTGTGGAAATCACCGAGGCCAGACGGGAATCGCCGAAGGTGTTGTTGCCTTCGAAATTGATCTTGCGGGTCTTGGTCCGCCCACCCTCATCGATGACAAAGGCAACGTTGACCCTGTTGTCCTGAACGGTCGCGGTATCAATGCTGACCTCAACGTCGGAACGGCCGATCTGCGAATAGGCGTCCTTGATGCGCTGGGCATCCAGCTCGGCCTGCGCCCTGTTGAACGGACCAAGCGAATGCAGCTGCACGACACCCTGAAGCTTCTTGTCGTCAACCTTGCGGTTGCCGTTGAAGACGACCTGGTTGATCAGCTGGTTCTCGGTCACGTTCACGACGAGCGTCGAACCGGAAACCGAAATCTTGACGTCGGAGAAATAGCCCGAGCTGTAAAGATTGCGAATGGACTGGTTGATATCGGCGTCGGTGAAGCTGCGGCCCGGCTGGATCGTCAGCTTGGAGCGGATCGCATCCGAACCGGCCTGATTGGTGCCATTGACGACAATATTACTCACAACAGCAGCGTAAGCGCTCGAGGGCAAGGCAACAGCAGCAACAATCCCCCCGGAAGCAGCGACAGCCAACGAAAGCGCCGCACCTGAAACTGTGTTCAAAAATCTTGAACCGGCCATGCTATTATCTACCCTTTATGATCGCTCAATATCAGCGTTTTAGAGGTTTTCCCGTCTTTTGTTCTAAAGACTTCACACCTCCACGCAATAGAAAGCCGCCCGATTTTTGCAACTTCCGCCCCAAGCGTGGCCAAATCGCCACGTTCTTTTCACAATATGGTAAACGGAAGGCTACAATAACCGAAACGTATCTACTGCGCTTCTCCTATCATCTCCCGCGCCAAAGGCAAGGCCACATTCGCACACTCCCCCCTTCGCCACAAGATCATTCACATCTGCTTTAGCCAAACAGTCTCAAAGGGTTAAAAACGGAATGTCTCACCCCATCCGGCCGATCGTGTCGTTCCACGTGGCGAAAACCATCAGCGCAAGCACCAGGAACAATCCGATGCGGAAGGCAAATTCCTGAACCCTGACCGACAGCGGACGCCCGCGCACGGCCTCGATTGCGTAAAACAGCAGATGGCCGCCATCCAGCATGGGCACCGGCAACAGATTGAACAGACCGACGGAGACCGACAGAATCGCGGCGAAATTGGCAAAGGCGACAATCCCGAGCGATGCCATCTGCCCGGCCATTGTCGCGACCCGCACCGGTCCGCCGATCTGATCGGCCTTCATGCGGCCGGCAAAAACGTTGGTGATATAGTCATAGGTGCTGACGACGATGTGCCAGCTCTGCAGCGCGCCCTGTCCGATCGCTTCAAGCGGCTGATAGCGCTCGACCCGGAAATTACCCGAATCGCGGGTGCCCACCACGCCGATCCGGCCAAGCTCCATCGCGTTTCCGAACTGGTCCTGCTCCTCGATGCGCTCCGGCACCACCGTAAGGTCGACCGGCGCACCGTCGCGTTCCACTGTCAGATGGATGGGAACGCCGGGCCGCACGCTGACATAGCGCACCACCGCATCGAAGGTTCCGACCTTCTGGCCATCGAGCGACATCATGATATCGCCGGGCTGTATCCCGGCTTCGGCCGCCGGGCTGTCGGCAACGACCTCACCGACAACGGGATCGGAAACACCGCGGCCGTAAACAGAAAAGATGACCGCAAAAATAGCGATTGCCAGCAGGAAATTCGCAATCGGGCCGGCGGCAACAGTCAGAGTCCGCTTCCAGAGTGCTGCGCCGTTGAAAGTTTTTGCGCGCTCCTCGGGCGGCATCGCGTCCACACCGGCAAAATCGGGGCGGCTGGCCGCGTCCTCGTCACCATAAAAGCGCACATAGCCGCCAAGCGGTATCGCGCACAGCTTCCAGCGAGTGCCATGCTTGTCGGTTCGCCCGACAATCTCCGGGCCGAAACCGAGCGAAAACGCCAGAATGCGAATTCCGCACCAACGCGCCACCAGATAGTGCCCCAGCTCGTGAAAGAAGACGAGAAAGGAGATCGCCACCAGAAAGGCAACGATCATTCCCGGTGCGTTTGTAAAACCGATACCCAATTCAGGCTCCATGAACGGGCGGCAGGGCCATCAGGCCACTCCACCGAAAAAGCACCGCGCCGACGCTGTCGCCCATGCCGGACAGCATGGCGAAACCGGCCAAGATAAACATCGCGAATGCGGCAGCGACAAGTCCATCCACACGATCCATCACCCCGCCATGGCCGGGAATGAGATGGCTGGAATCCTTGGCACCACACCGGCGCTTGAGTGCCGATTCGAACAGGTCGCCGGCCTGACTGACCGCTGACAGCACCACCGCCAGCAAGGCCAGAAGCACCGACGGCCTGCCGCCATAGGCGGCGCAAAGGCCAAGCGCGGCGGCAACACCGAAGACCGTGCCGCCAATGGCCCCCGACCAGGTTTTGCCGGGCGAGATCGCAGGGGCAAGTTTGGGACCGCCAAACGTGCGCCCGACGAAATAGGCCATGATGTCTGTCGACCAGACGACGGCAAAGATGAACAGGGTCGCGTAAAGACCGCCAGCGCTACCGCTTCTGATGGCGGCAAGCGAGACCATCGCCGCACCGGCATAGATCAGCGCGCCGCCAAACCACAGCGGGACCGGTCTGCTGCGGCCATAGGCCCAGGCGCCGCCGGCGGCGATTGCCGAAAGCAGCAGCGCCGGCACAAACAATTCCAGGAACGTCAGAATGGCGGTCGCAATCATGACAGCCCAGCCTGACAGCAGAACGGTGATGCTTTCCCCACGCCCGGCCGAAGGCCTGGAACGGCTCATCGCCAGCCATTCGTAAAAAACCAGAAGTCCGATGCCGACCGCGAGAAGCAGAAAGGCCGCGCCACCGAACCAGGTCGCAGCCAGAACGGCGAGCGCCAGCACCACGCCCGACATGATCCGTAATTGCAGTTCCCGGCCCATCAGGACCCCGTCATAACAGCGGTCGGCTGGACCACATCGCCGAAGCGACGCGAGCGCCGCGCATATTCCCTGAGTGCTTCGTCAAACACGTCCTTTGAAAATTCCGGCCACAGACACGGCAGGAACACCAGTTCGGAATAAGCCGATTGCCACATCAGAAAATTCGAAAGACGCTGTTCTCCGCTGGTGCGGATGATCAGGTCGGGATCGGGTATCCCCGCCGTATCGAGACGTCCGGACACCAGCGCCTCATTGATCTCGTCCGGCGAAATCCGCCCCTCGACCGCCTCACGCGCCAGCGCTGCCGCCGCGCGCGCGATTTCGGCGCGCGAACCGTAGTTCACGGCGACGACGACATGGAGGCCGGTATTGTTGCGGGTCAGTTCTTCGGCGTATTCGAGCGCGCCCAGAACCTTGGAACCCAGCCCGTTACGCTCGCCGATCATCTGGAAGCGCATGTTCTGGGCATGATAGTTCTGCAACTCGCGGTGAATGAAGATCGCGATCAGATCCATGATGTCGCTGACTTCATCCTTGGGCCGCTTCCAGTTTTCCGAGGAAAAGGCGAACAGCGTCAGGTGGCTTATTTCGGCGTCCCGCGCCGCCTCAACGGCGCGGCGCACCGCCTCGACACCCTTGCGGTGTCCGAAAATACGCTTCAAACCCCGACCATTCGCCCATCTTCCGTTGCCATCCATAATAATGGCAACGTGATCCGGCTTGGCACTATCTGCGAATGGCGTCATGTCGTTGCTCAAATTCTTGAAAAAATGCAGGTTAAAAAATCAGACCTGCATGATTTCTTTTTCTTTCTCCGCAAGCAAGTCTTCAATGCGAGAAATCGCACCATCGGTCAATTTCTGCACCTCATCCGACAGCGAACGGCTGTCATCCTGACTGATATCGCCGTCTTTTTCAGCCTTTTTCAGCGCATCCATACCATCGCGACGAACGTGACGGATCGCAACCTTGGCCTTCTCGGCATATTCATGCGCAACCTTGACCAGCGAACGACGGCGTTCCTCGTTCAGCTCGGGCAGCGGAATGCGCAGATTCTGACCGTCCATGATCGGATTGAGACCGAGATGCGATTCGCGGATTGCCCGGTCCACCGCACTCACCATGCCCTTGTCCCAGACATTGACCGACAGCATGCGCGGCTCCGGCACGGTGATGTTGGAAACCTGGTTGAGCGGCACTTTCGAACCATAGGCCTCAACCTGAACCGGGTCCAGAATATTGGCGGAAGCCCGGCCCGTGCGCAGCGAGGTAATGTCGCCGACAAAGGCGTTGACAGCGCCTTCCATACGGCGCTCGAGATCTTTCATATCGGTTGCATCGCTCATCATCATTCTCCCGTCTTGCGCCAGACCTGCCCTTGGGGTCGTCGCGCAGTCATCATTCGTCGGTTACGATTGTCTTGCGGCCGCCGCCAGCCAGAATCTGGCCGAAACCACCGCGTTCGTGAATGGAAAACACGATAATCGGTATATTGTTCTCCCGTGCCACCGCAACGGCGGCAACATCCATCACCTGCAGGCCACGTTCCAGCACCTGGCTGTGGGTCAGCGCTTCGAAGCGTGTGGCCTCCGGATTGGTCTTCGGGTCTGCGGAATAGATACCGTCGACCTGGGTGCCCTTGAAGATCGCCTCCGCGCCGATCTCGGCTGCACGCAGGGCAGCTGCCGAATCCGTGGTAAAGAACGGGTTACCGGTACCGCCGGCAAAGATCACCACCCTGCCCGCATCCATATGCGTGCGTGTGGCACGCTGGGAAAACGACTGGCAGATCTCCGGCATCGCAATTGCCGACAGCACCACCGTATCCACATCCATCTTGCGCAGGGAGGTGGCCAGCGCCAGTGCGTTGATCACCGTGCCCAGCATGCCCATGTGGTCGCCGGTCACCCGTTCGCCGCCCTTGGAGGCCACCGCAACGCCGCGGAAGATATTCCCGCCGCCAACCACGATCCCGACCTCGACGCCCATGGCGCGGACCTCGGCGATATCGGAGGCAATCCGGTCGGCAACGTTGACATCGATACCAAAGCCCTGATTGCCCATCAGGGCCTCACCGGAAACCTTCAGCAAAACACGCCTGAAAATCGGATTCGTCAAAACCACAAACTCCTAAAAAGCAATGCCATCCGGATACACGAAGGGCGCCGCAATGTCACGCAGCGCCCTTCAAATTACCAGCCGTTGGACGATCAGCCCTTGGCGGTTGCAGCAACCTCGGCAGCGAAGTCGCTCTCTTCCTTCTCAACGCCTTCACCAAGTGCCAGACGGGCAATGGCGGCAACCTTGATCGGTGCGCCGGCTTCCTTCTCGGCTTCCTTGACAGCTTCCTCGACCGTCAGGTCGGGGTTGATGACGAAGGACTGCGACAGAAGCGCGACTTCCTCGAAGAACTTGCGCATGCGGCCTTCGACCATCTTTTCGGCGATGTTGGCAGGCTTGCCGGATTCCTTGGCCTGCTCCAGGAAAACCGCGCGTTCGCGGTCGGCAACGTCCTTGTCGACTTCCTCGGCGCGCACGGCAAGCGGGTTGGTCGCGGCAACGTGCATCGCAACCTGACGGCCGATGGCAGCCAGAACGGCCTTGTCGCCTTCCGATTCCAGCGCGACCAGAACGCCGAGCTTGCCAAGACCATCGGCAACGGCATTGTGCATGTAGGTGGCAACGACGCCCGAGCCGACCGAAAGCTTGGCGGCGCGGCGCAGCGTCATGTTTTCGCCGATCGTGCCGATTGCATCCTTGATGCTGTCAGCAACGCTCTTGCCGGTTGCCGGATAGGTCGCAGCGCTGATCGCATCGACGGAACCGTCGGTCGACAGTGCAACTTCGGCAACGCCGGAAACCATGGTCTGGAACGCTTCGTTGCGGGCAACGAAGTCTGTCTCGGAGTTGATTTCAACGACAACAGCTTCCGTGTCGCCGCCGGCAAAGCCGATCAGGCCTTCGGCTGCCGTACGATCCGACTTCTTGTCGGCCTTGGAAATGCCCTTGGCGCGCAGCCAGTCGATGGCCGCTTCCATGTCGCCGTCATTTTCGGTGAGCGCCTTTTTGCAATCCATCATGCCTGCGCCGCTCTTTTCGCGCAGTTCCTTCACCATTGCAGCCGTAATCGTGCTCATAACTAGCCTCTCGTCCATTCGCTTAGCAGCGTTGTCGCATCAAAACGCCGCCGGTTGGGCAACGAAGTGTACCCGTACTGTGACAGGGTGATGAAACCCTTGCGGCAGACCGACCAGGCCCGCCGGCTCAAATTCTTGCAGGAAGCGCACCGGCAACACCGATGCGCTTCTGAGCATACAGAGCGGGCCGCGGTCTGACCGCAGCCCCTTTACCCTGAAACTTACTCTGCCGGCTTTTCGGCAGAGGTGTCTTCGGCAGGTGCCTCAGCCGGCGCTTCGGCTTCGTCCTCGAGTGCGGTCTCGGCAGGCGCTTCGGAAGCAGCACCGAGATCGACGCCCTGTGCACCCTGCTGGCGGGCGATACCGTCAATGGCAGCGCGCGAGATCAGGTCGCAGTAAAGGGCAATCGCGCGCGAGGCGTCGTCATTGCCGGGGATCGGGTAATCGACTTCATCCGGATCGCAGTTGGAATCGACGATCGCGACAACCGGAATGCCAAGACGCTTGGCTTCCTCGATGGCGATCTTTTCCTTGTTGGTGTCGATGATGACGATCAGGTCCGGAACACCGCCCATGTCGCGGATACCGCCAAGGGCGCGGTCGAGCTTTTCACGCTCGCGGTCGAGGTTCAGGCGTTCCTTCTTGGTGAAGCCCTGTGCCTCGTTGGCGAGGATTTCGTCAAGCTTGCGCAGACGCTGGATCGAGTTGGAAATCGTGCGCCAGTTGGTCAGCATGCCGCCGAGCCAGCGGGAGTTGACATAGTACTGGGCCGAACGCTGTGCCGAATCGGCAACGATCTCGGATGCCTGGCGCTTGGTGCCGACCATCAGAACGCGGCCATTACGGGCAACGGTGTCGGAAACGACCTGCAGGGCGCGCGACAGCATCGGCACCGTCTGGGCGAGATCGAGAATGTGGATGTTGTTGCGGTCACCAAAGATGTAGGGCTTCATCTTCGGGTTCCAGCGGTGGGTCTGGTGACCAAAATGGACGCCTGCCTCAAGCAGCTGGCGCATGGTAAAGTCGGGCAATGCCATTGCCTTTTCTCCTTTTCCGGTTGAACCTCCGCAGACCTCAAGACCAGACACCGAAATGCCTGTCACCGGCGGAATATCCCGGATTTCTCCCGGAACACCCCATGGCCTGCGTGTGGAATGAGGGCGCGATACCCGGTTTTTCAGGAAAATGCAAGAGCTTCGGCTGACCGATGTGCGAGTTGGTCCGCTCCGGCTTAAAAACCGTCTTCAGGGCCTGACCGAAAGCGCTGCCGACGCGGTTTCGCACGGCGCGCGTTCAAGCTTTTCCAGTTTGGTCAGTTTTCCCGCGATCTTGAAATTGCCGAAATCCATCAGCAGATCGCGACCGACCCCGTCAGCGGAGATCAGCATCGAAATCGCATAATCAGGCGTTTCGTCGCCGCTCACTTTGCCCAACGAGAAATAGGCCGAGGTTATCGGCCAGCGCGCCTCGCCGTCTTTTCCCTCGCGGCGATCGCCGATAACGGTCACTGCGCGCATGGCATCCTCGCCGGAGCCGTCAAACGAAGTCGCCTCATAGGTGCGGCGGCCATCTTCGGCCGCCAGAATGACATTGGCCATGTATTCCGTCGGGAATTCGGCATCCTGCAATTCGACCGGCTGCGTATCATCGCCGCCGAATGTGACGGAAACGGCGCCCTTGCCCGTGCGCCGCGCCTCGCCGACGGTTTCCGACTGCAGCGAAAAATCCGAAAACAGCGTGTTGGAAAAGGCCAGTGCCCCATGATCTTCGAATGAAGACGAAACCTGGTCGGTGACCAGTGAACCACTTTCGCGGACAACATCCGTGACCATCCGCATTTCAGTCGTGTAGCCGGCACAGTCGCTGCCGGAAAACAGATAGACGAAGCGGCCCGAAAGCCCCTCGATTCCCGATTGGGCCGAGGCCCGGTCCAGCGAAAGCTCGTAGACCGCACGGTGCGGCAACAGGGAAACGCCGGAGGCAGACGGACCGGCTGCCAACGCCCCCACCGCCAGAGTGGTCCAGAAAATTCCCGTCGCCGCTAATATCCGCATTTACATTCCCCTTGGCTTTGTAACCCAAGTGTATAGAAATGTGTCCGTTCTGCCAATTGTTGATACATTCCTTTCATCAGCCGGAGTCGAATATGTCCGAAACCGTTTCAGATCGCCTCAAAGCCCTCTCCATCACGCTTCCCGCAGCCTCCGCGCCCGCCGCCAATTACCTCCCCTTCGCCGCCTCCGAAAACCTGCTGTTCATCTCCGGTCAGTTGCCGACGGAAAACGGCAGAATGGTCGCCACAGGACATCTCGGCGCCGATGTTTCGCTGGAAGACGGCCAGAAGGCCGCACGCGCCTGCGCCATCAATATCATCGCCCAGATCAATGCAGCGCTTGACGGCGATCTTGACCGGGTCAAACGCGTGTTGAAGCTGTCGGGTTTCGTGGCTTCCGCGCCGGATTTCACGGACCAGCATCTGGTCATCAACGGCGCTTCCGACCTGATTGCCGCAGTCTTCGGCGATGCGGGCAAGCACAGCCGCGCTGCCGTCGGCATGGCCGCGCTGCCGCTGAACGCCGCCGTTGAAATCGATGCAATCGTGGAGATCGCCTGAGATGCAACGCCATGACTGGCTGACGGCCCGGCCGATTGCCCATCGCGGCTATCACGACATGAACGAGGCGATCTGGGAAAACACGCTTCCCGCCTTTGTCCGCGCCATCGACAACAACCTGGCCATCGAGTGCGACATTCGCCTTTCCGCCGATGGCAAGGTGATCGTGTTTCATGACGACGATCTCGTGCGGCTTTGCGGGCGTTCCGACACCATCGAATCGCTCGGTGCGGCGGAGATCGAGACAATAAAGGTCGGCACGTCAGGGGCGACCATCCCGCGGCTTGAGGCCCTGCTTGAGGCGGCCGACGGCCGTGTCCCGCTCGTCATCGAGCTGAAATCGGGACCGACGGACCCGGACCGCTTCGCAGCCACCGTGCTGGCCGCGATGAAGAACTATGCCGGCTCTCACGCGCTGATGAGCTTCGATGCCGGGATATTGGCGGCGCTGAAGGCGGCGGGCGCGACCTGCCCGCTCGGGCTGACCGCCAACGGCCACACACCGGAAAAATTCGAGGCACACCGCCGGGCCATGACGATCGGCCTTGATTTTGTCTCCTATTATTATGATGATCTGCCCAACGACTTCGTCGCGGGCCTGCGCGATAACGGCGTGCCGGTCATCACCTGGACCGTTCGCAATGCCCGCGCCCGCCAGATCACATTCCAATATGCCGATCAGATGACATTCGAGGGGTTCGATCCCGCGTGACTGACCGGCGACGAGAGTTCTGTTGAGCGAAAACCTGCAAATCCGGATTGAAAACAGCTTCACCGCCATTGCCCCGGAGCAATGGAACGCGCTCGTGGGCGTTCGCCCGGGGCTGGACGGTGCGGGCTATAACCCGTTTCTGTCCCACGCCTATCTTTCATCGCTGGAAGAATCAGGCTCGGCCTGTGCTCAGACCGGCTGGCTTGGCCATCATCTTCTGCTTGAAACGGAAGACGGCAAGCTGATCGGCGCCCTGCCCGCCTATCTGAAGAACCACAGCCAGGGCGAATATGTGTTCGACCATGGCTGGGCGGATGCCTTCGAGCGCGCCGGCGGGCATTATTATCCCAAGCTGCAAGCCTCGCTGCCGTTTACGCCAGCAACCGCGCCTCATCTTCTGGTGCGCGAGGGCTATGACAAGCCCACCGTGCAAAAGGTGCTGGCTGAGGCGCTGATGACGGTGAGCGACCGTCTCGATGTCTCCTCTGCCCATGTCACCTTCGTGCCGGAGGAGGAAACGGCCATCTTCGATGATGCCGGTTACCTGCATCGCACCGACCAGCAGTTTCATTTTCTCAATCAGGGCTATACGGCTTACGCGGATTTTCTCGAGACACTGGCTTCACGCAAGCGCAAGGCGCTGAAGAAGGAACGCCGGGTGGCGCTCGAGGCCGGCATCACCATTGACTGGCTGACCGGCGACGACCTGACGGAAGACATCTGGGATCAGTTCTTCGAATTCTACATGGATACCGGCAGTCGCAAATGGGGCCGGCCATACCTGACGCGCGAATTCTATTCGCTGATCGGCGAACGCATGGCGCGCGACATCCTGCTGGTGATGGCGAAGCGCGACGGCTGCTATATCGCCGGCGCGATCAACTTCATCGGGTCCGACGCGCTTTTCGGCCGCCACTGGGGCTGTGTCGAGGATCACCGGTTCCTGCATTTCGAGGTCTGCTATCATCAGGCCATCGACTTCGCCATCGCCAACAATCTCGCTCGTGTCGAGGCCGGCGCCCAGGGCGAGCACAAGCTGGCGCGCGGCTATGTTCCCGTCACCACCCATTCCGCGCACTACATCACCCATGAGGGCTTACGGAACGCGGTGGCCGAATTTCTCGTTCACGAACGGGAAGACGTTGCCCATTTCAACGATATCCTGAGCGCACATGCGCCCTACAAGAAGAGCGAATGACGCAAGCCCGCTTGCAAAAGGGAGTGAATACCATGGCAGACGAAACCCACATTGCCGAATATGACGACGACAACATCTTCGCCAAGATCCTGCGCGGAGAGATACCGGCCACCAGGCTTTACGAGGATGACGACGTGGTCGCCATCATGGATGTGATGCCGCAGGCGCCGGGACATGTTCTGGTGATCCCGCGCAAGCCTTCACGCAATCTGCTGGACGCCGATCCGGTGGTTGTCGGCAAGGCCATGGCGGTGGTCCAGAAAATGGCCCGCGCTGTGAAGACCGCTTTCGCTGCCGACGGTGTTTTCATCGCCCAGTTCAACGAACCGGCCGCCGGCCAGACCGTGTTCCACCTGCATTTCCATGTCATCCCGCGTCATGACGGCGTGGACCTCAAGCGGCATTCGGGCGTTATGGAAGACAGTGCGGTGCTTTTGGCCAATGCCGAAAAGATCCGGGAGCAGCTTTAACAACCCGACGGGAGAACGATGGAAGCCCTGATTGACGATATCACCACCACAGGCGGTCGCGAAAATCTTGTCTTCTTCGTCCGGCTTATGGGTGCGGCGCTGTTTGGCGGGCTGATCGGGCTTGAACGGGAGATGCAGAACCGCTCGGCCGGTCTGCGCACCCACATTCTCGTCAGCCTTGCCGCTGCCCTGTTTGTCATCGTCTCCACCGAAGTGCCGGACCTGATGCCGGAAGATAGCGATGTGCTGCGCATCGATCCGACCCGCGTGATCCAGTCGATCACCGAAGGTGTGGCGTTTCTCGCTGCCGGCATCGTGTTTTTTCAGAAAGGCACCGTCAAGGGGCTGACAACCGGCGCCGGGCTGTGGCTTTCCGGCGCCATCGGACTGACCATCGGGCTCGGATTGTGGACGCTGGGAATATTTTCCTCGATCCTCGGCATCGTCGTGCTGTTCGTGCTGCACCGGATCGAGGTGCATACACGGCTCAGCCGCCGCAAAACCCGGGAAAACCGCGCCGGCGAAACCTGACTATCGCTCCAGCATCACGATATCGGCCTTGTCGCCAAGCTCGTTTCGGGCAATGTCGACGAGGCTTTTTTCATGGGTGAACAGGATTGTCTGGATATCGCCGCCCAGCGCCGAAAGCGCCTTGAGGCCTGATGCACTGCGCGCATCGTCAAAGGTCTGGAAAATATCGTCGACGATCAGCGGCGCAGGCTCGTTGCGGCTTGCGTAATCTTCGAGAAAGGCCAGTCGCAGCGCCAGATAAAGTTGGTCTCGGGTGCCGTCGCTCAGCCCCTCGACCGGCACTTCACCGCCATCGGCCCGGCGGGCGACCAGCAGCAATTCGTCATTGGCCCCGTAATTCTGCAACAACCCGTCAAAGCCGCCCATGGTCAGCGCTGCAAAATGCCGGGCCGCATTGTCGAGGATCGGATCGGCGCGGCCGGCGCGATATCGCTCCATCGCGGCATCGAGCAGATTGCCCGCAAGCTTCAGCACCACCCATTCGCGCGCCAGTTCCCGCGCCTCTTCTTCCGCCGAAACCCGATCGAAAGCCGCCTGTTCGGCGCTTTCGCCGCGCCCGAGCTCCTGTTTGCGGTGGCGGCAGGCGGCGCGCCTCTGCAACAGATCCTCACGCACCGTTTCGTCTTCCGCCTCTTCTGCCGCCAGCGCCTCGCGCTCCTGCCGGCAGGCGATCACATCCAGCCCTTCGGCAAGTGCGCGGGTTTCGGCTTCATCAGCCCCCTCGCTGCCTTCCAGAAAACGGCGACGCGCCTCGGCAAGCTCCCTGCGGATTGCCGCCCGTTCGGAAAGCCGTGCGGCCAGCCCGTCTGCAGAAACGCCATCGGGCAGGGATTGCGCAATTTCCGCAAGCTCTACCCGGCAGGCGTCGAAATCGTCCTTCAGCGCCTGTGTTTCGCCGGCAAGCGTATCGGCCGCTTCCTTGAGCGTGTTGCGCCGTGCCGCCTCCGACGTGTTCCGGTCAATCCGCTCTCCCAGTATCTGCACCACATCCGCAGCAGTCCTGCCGGCAAGATCCGGCGCCAGATCGCTCACCAGTGCCGCGGCAGCGGCATCGAACCGCTCGATCCGCTCCCGGTCTGCCGAAATCTCACGCCCGAGCCGGTCTTTCCGCTCCACAAGCGATGGCACCCTGCCCCATAGCTGCAAGGCCGTTTCCGCCGCCGCCAGTCCGGTGCTGTCGTCGAGACCGACAGCTGCAAGGCAGCGCGCATAACGGCCGGCAAAATCTTCCCCGGCAGCCTTCAGCGCCGCAAGCTCCTGCTCGCGACGGGCAATCGCCTGCCGCGCCGCGGATATCTCGGCCTGCTGCCTGCGAGCATCCTCCCAGCGTTCGCTCAGGCGCTCGATCCGCGCCTCGACAAAGCGCGCCAGCGGCAGAACAGGCATATCGGCCCCCGTATCGCCGGCAAGTTCCGCAAGACCTGTGCCAAGCGCCGCTTTCAGCTTTTCCAGCCCCTTGCGGCGGTCGATCAGGCCGTAAAGCGCTTCGCGCCGTTCGAAAAGCTGTGCGACCTGCCGCAGCCATTCGAGCATGTGCTCCGGCCCGGAGGCTTCGACGGCCGATGGCCGAAACAGCGCCCTGAAATCTTCGGTTTCCCCCGCCAATGCGCCGGCAAGCTTCTGGCGTTCCCGCCCCCGTTCGTCTGCTTCGCGTTGAAGCGCATCCAGCCGTTTCAGATATTCGCCATGCCGGGCCACTTCTTCCGCGTTGTCGAGAGCGCGATCGGCCAGCCCGTCAGCGGCAACGACCGAAGCCACATAGGTTTCCCGCGTCTCGTTTCCGGCAACAAACACCTCGAAAACCCGGTCGCGCTCCTGCCGGACAGCGACGACATCCTGACGCGTCAGCACTGCGCCATCGCCGGCCTCCTGCGCCATCTGCGCCTCGATCCGGTCGCGCTCCGCGGCCCCTTCGGCAATCTTGCGGTCGAGCGTTTCCAGAGCCTGTTGCGTGGCCGCTATCTGATCGCCGGCAGCCCTGACCGCTGCGATATCCGGCAGCGCACCACGCGAAAACGCGTGAATGTCAGCCACTGCCGGGCGAAGTGCTGCTGCGTCTTCGCAAAGCGCCCGTTCACGCGCGGAGATCTCGGTATCCAGCGCATCGGCGTCTTCGAGTTTGACAAGTTCCGGCCGCAGCGCATCGAAACGACGGCGTAGGGGCGCGGGGTCGACCAGCTGTCCGCCGCCGTCCTCGCTTTCAAGCGCCTCTACGGCGCGACGGTTTTCGGCAAGCCCCTTTTCAAGCGCCGCAAGCTCGCCCTCGCGCTTGCGCCCTTCTTCCATCAACGCCCTAAAATCGGACAGCAAGACATTGTCCGGTCTATTCTTTTCAAGATTTTCAATCTCGGAAAAACCAAGATCGGACGCCAGAAGCGAAAGCGCGGACATGACCTCCTGAAACGCCGCCTCGCGCTCCGGCAGGTGCTCCACCGCCTGGGTGTAAATCCCGCTTTCGGCGTAAAGGCGCCTCACCTCTTCCCGGCGGGCCAGCAGGGCATGGTCGATTTTCAGCGCCTCGAAATCACGGCGCAACACGACCAGCCGACCGTTCTTGTCCTCGACCTCACCAGCCATACGGGCTTCGCGCTGCTGAAGCTTTTCCAGGTCTGCGCCGGTTTCGTCGGACACGGCTTCGAGATCGGCGAATTGCGCCAGTGCCCGTTCGTGCCGATCGACCTCGGCCAGCAGGCCGCGCAGCCGCTGCAAGCGGTCGAGATCGGCCATGCGGGTGCGCCGCGCGTGCTGGCGTTCACCCAGAGCCGCAAGCTCCGCTTCGATCTCGCTTTCTTCGCGCAGCAGCGCCTTCCAGTCGCTGGCGTTGAGTTCGAGTGCACGTTCGGCCTTGCGGGCCGCGTCATGGCGCTCCAACGCCTGATAGAAGCTGCGGTTTTGCGATTTGCGCGGGGCGTAGATCCGGTCGGCATCAGCGGCAAGCGCCTCACTGACGGAGCGCAGCCCCGTCAGCCCGGAAGCGGCTGAAAACAGGATCTGTCCGATCTCGCCGCCATCGGCCAGCATTTCGGCCGCCCCGGCCCTCAGCCGTTCGGAATCAAGCCCGAAGGCGCGCTCGAAAACGGTTCGGTCGAGACTGCCGAGAAAACTGGAAAGCGCATCGTCATTCAGCGCGCTGTCGCCTTCCTTTCCGCCCGCAAGCAATGTGTTCTTGCGCCCCTTGCGCCGGCGGAAAGCAAGCGTTTCGCCGCCGCGCGCGCGGATTTCGGCCCCGACCCTGAGATCGCGTGCATCATGAAGAAAATCAAATCCGACATCGCGGTCGGGAAAGCCGAACAGCAGGTCCGAAAAGGCGGAAAGCGCCGATGATTTGCCCGCCTCGTTAGGGCCATAGACGACATGAAGCGCGGCATCCGGACGGAATGCGATTTCGCGTCCGGTGAAATGGCCGTAGCGAATGAGATCAAGCGTCAGAAACCGCATGCCTATCCCTCTCCCGCAAGCCGCGCCCTGAGAATATCGCGCGCTTCGGCCAGCAATTCCTGTTCGCCGGCCCCCAGCAGCGGATCACCGGGTGCTGCACCCCCCGGAAGCTTGCGGCCGATTTCCGCAATCATGTCCTCAACGGCCAGTGTCTGGCCGGATGCGATGTCGCCCACCAGAGCATCGATATCGACCATCAGCTCGGTTTCAGCCGCCGGCGCTTCGGCATCTGTGGTCTCGACGTCGATCACCAGCTTTTCAAGCCAGAGTTCGGCATGAATGCGGTGACAGGCGGCCTGCACATCATCGCGCCACTGCGCGCGCGCAGCCTTGATGCGCTCTGCACCCGGATGCCGGCCCGAAAGCGTGACCCTCAGCGCGACGGGACGCTCATCGGCCGTTTCGGCGAATGGCAACAGCGCGGCCTCGATGGCCGCGGAAATGGCGCCGTCTGCCATCTCCGGCCCCAGCGGCACGTCCACCGTTTCGAACCGGGCGCAATCGAGCATGATCCGCTCATAGCGCGGGCGGCCGTCTTCGACAGTGACCAGAACGACGCCTTTCGGGCCGGTCTCGCGAATATTGCGGCCCTGCAGATTGCCGGGATAGATGACCGGTGGATCGGTGGAGACCGCCTCGAAGGCGTGAACATGGCCAAGCGCCCAGTAGTCATAGCCACGCGCGGCGAGATCGGCGACAGAGCACGGCGCGTAGACGGCGTGCGGCGGCCGGCCGGAAAGCGAGGTGTGCAGCACGCCGATGTTGAAATGGCCCGGCAGAGCGGCAGGATAGGAAAGCGCCAGATTGTCACTGGCCACACGCTCGGCAAAGCCCTGACCGTGCAGCGCCACTTTCAGGTCATCCAGCACGAAGGTTTGCGGCTTGCGGGTGGAAAATTCGTGGACCCCCTCGGGCATGGCGATCGTGCGGGTGACGATGCTTTCGGCGTCATGATTGCCGCGCAGGAAATAGACCGGGATGCCGGCGCGCGACAGGCGGGCGATCTCGCGATTGAAGAACAGGCCGATATGATTGTCCTTCCAGGCGCCGTCATAGACATCGCCGGCAATCACCAGAAAATCGACCTTTTCGGCCAGCGCATATTCGATCAGGGCGGAAAACGCGGCGCGTCCGGCGGCGGCAAAGCGTTCCGCCATCTGCCGGTCCTTCAGCATCAGCCCGGAAAGCGGGCTTCCCAGATGCAGATCGGCGGCGTGTATGAAGCGGAACGAAGTCACAAATCGCATTTCCCTGTTTTTTCTTCGGTCTTCGAGGGGTAAAAGACCCGGGGAGAGCATTTCAAGCATAAAAGCGCCAGCCCGGCGCTTTGTCCTGTCTGCATCATTCGGGCAGGAATCAGAAATCAACCGGAGGAACGCATGCATTATCACAATTTCGGCCGCACCGGACGCCCCGTCTCCAATATCGGCTTCGGCGCATGGCAGATCGGCGGCTCATGGGGTTCGGTCAGCGAGGAGGACGGCCGCGCCGCGCTCAACGCCGCACTCGACGCCGGCATCAATTTCATCGATACGGCCGATGTCTACGGCGACGGGCGCTCGGAAAAAATCATTGCCGATGTGCTTTCGGGCCGCGGCGGCGAAAAGCCCTTCGTTGCCACCAAGGCCGGACGGCGGCTCGATCCGCATACGGTTGAAGGCTACAACCGCGAAAATCTCGAAGGCTTCATCGACCGCAGCCTGAAGAACCTGAAGCTGGAACGGCTCGATCTGGTGCAGCTTCACTGCCCGCCGACCGAGGCCTTCTACCGGCCGGAGGTGTTCGAGGCGCTTGAGGCCATCAAGGCCAAGGGCAAGATCGCCAATTACGGCGTCAGTGTCGAAAAGGTCGAGGAAGCGCTGAAGGCAATCGAATATCCCGGCGTCATCAGTGTCCAGATCATCTACAACATCTTCCGCCAGCGCCCGGCATCCCTGTTTCTGCCCGAGGCGAAACGGAAAAATGTCGCCGTGATCGTGCGCGTGCCGCTGGCATCCGGCCTGCTTTCCGGCAAGATCACCCGCGATACCCGGTTCGACAAGGAAGACCACCGCAATTTCAACCGTTCGGGCGAGGCTTTCGATGTTGGCGAGACCTTTGCCGGCGTGCCCTTCGAGATCGCGCTCGACGCGGTGGAAGAAGTACGCAAGCACGTGCCCGGCGGCGAAACCATGGCAGCCTTCGCGCTGCGCTGGATCCTGATGAACGAGGCCGTCACCGTTGCCATTCCCGGTGCCCGCAATGCCGAACAGGCCAAGGGCAATGCGCGCGCCTCCGATCTTCCGGTGATCGGCGACGATGTGATGGAAGCAATGGCGGAAATCTACCGCAACCGCATCGCCCCCCACGTTCATCAGCGCTGGTAGGGCTTGAAAGGGGCGGCGCACGAATGCACTGCCTCAGCTTGTGGACAAAGCCTGCACTTCCCTCTCAGCGTCACCCTCGGGCCTGACCCGAGGGTCCAACCACGTCGCGATGCGACAGGCGTATCGGTATAATTTTGGGATAAAACCGATCATTACAGAAAGCCCACCTCGCTCGTGTGGCGAGGTGATTAGATCCTCGGGTCAAGCCCGAGGATGACGCCTGTAAAAGGGAAAGGTTTGTCGGCAGCCCGAGGCGGCCCACCAAAATGCCCCGCCCCTCTTGTTCATTGCCGTTGCGCGAACCGTTCCGCTTAGCCGGCTTCGCTCACCCGGGTCAGCGCTGTTGCAAGCTGTTCGCGCTGTTTCTGCAGCTCGGCAAAACGCTCTCGCTCGGTTGCGACGACCTCCGGATCGGCGTTGGCGATGAATTTCTCGTTGCCGAGCTTCTTGGACGAACGATCGATATCCTTGTCGACCTTGCCGATCGCCTTTTCCAGGCGCGCGGTTTCGGCGGAAACGTCGATCAGGCTGCCGAGCGGAATGCAGGCCGTTGCCTCACCGACGATCACCTGAGCGGCGCCCTTGGGCGCAATTTTTTCGAAATCGAGCGAATCGACGCGGGCGAGACGCTCGATTGCCGGATAATGGCGGGCGCTGCGTTCGCGGGTCGTGGCATTCGCGCCGACGAAGATCAGCGGTGCCTTGGCCGACGGCGGCACGTTCATTTCCGAGCGCGCGGAACGGATGCCCGAGACGAGATCGACAAGCCAGTTGATTTCGTCGGCGGCCTCGTCGTCGCGGTAGAGCGGCACATGCCAATCGGCATGGCAAAGCAGCCCTTCGCCGCCGATCTGGGCCCACAATTCCTCGGTCATGAACGGCATGAACGGATGCAGGAGCTTGTAGGTCTCGGCCAGAACATAGCCGACACAGGCCTGCGCTTCAGCCTTGGCGCCTTCATCCTCGCCCATGAAGACCGGCTTCAGCAGTTCCAGATACCAGTCGCAGAGTTCGTGCCAGACGAAGTGATAGAGGGCGCCGGCCGCCTCGTTGAAACGATAGGCCTCGGTGGCCCGGGTCACCTCTTCCGCGGTTTTAGAAAGCTCGGTCAGGATCCAGCGGTTGATGGTCTGGCCGGCGCTGTCCGGACGGAAGGCGCTGTCGAGCTTCATGCCGTTCATCTCGGCAAAGCGGGTGGCGTTCCACAGCTTGGTGCCGAAATTGCGATAACCGGCGATACGGCTCTCATCGAGCTTCACGTCACGGCCCTGCGCCGCCATGATGGCGAGCGTGAAGCGCAGCGCGTCGGCGCCGTATTCATCGATCAGGTCGAGCGGGTTGATGACGTTGCCTTTCGACTTCGACATCTTCTGCCCGTTCTTGTCGCGCACCAGAGCGTGCATGTAGACGGTATGGAACGGCTCAACCGGATTGCCGTCTTCATCCTTCATGAAATGCAGGCCCATCATCATCATACGGGCGATCCAGAAGAAGATCAGGTCGAAACCGGTGATCAGGACGGAGGTCGGATAGTAGCGGGCAAGCTCCGGCGTTTCCTCAGGCCAGCCCATGGTCGAAAACGGCCACAGCGCCGATGAGAACCAGGTGTCGAGCACGTCCTCGTCACGGGTCAGGATATTGCCGGGCTCGAAGTTTTCCAGCTGTTCCTCGACCCAGGCCTTCCACGGCCCTTCATGCGAGATGTAATGCTGGATGGCCGCTTCCAGCGCCTCTTCCTCGGTCTTTTCGACGAAGACGGAACCATCCGGACCGTACCATGCGGGGATCTGGTGGCCCCACCACAGCTGACGCGAAATGCACCAGGGCTCGATATTTTCCAGCCAGCCGAAATAGGTCTTTTCCCAGTTCTGCGGCACGATCTTGGTGCGCCCCTCGCGCACAGAGGCGATTGCCGGTTCGGCCAGCGTCTTGGCATCGGCAAACCACTGGTCCGTCAGCATCGGCTCGATAACCACGCCGGAACGGTCGCCAAAGGGCTGCATGATCTTCTTGTTCTCGACGAAGGGGACATCATTGCCCTCGTCATCCTTGACGGTGACCGCAAGGCCTTCCGCCGTGATCGCATCGACAATGCGCTTGCGGGCCGTATAGCGGTCGAGACCCCGATATTCATCGGGAACGAGGTTGATATCGTCGACTTCGGCTTCGCCCGGCAGTTCGCCCGATTTCGCGATTTCCATGGCCTGCCCGGCGCACCGCGCATAGGGCTCGCCATCGGTGCGCATTTCGGCCTGCTCGTTCATCAGACGGTAAAGCGGAATATGGTTGCGGCGGGCGACCTGATAGTCGTTGAAATCGTGTGCGCCGGTGATCTTGACCGCGCCGGAACCGAAATCCGGGTCCGGATATTCGTCGGTGATGATCGGAATTAAACGGCGATTCTGTTTAGGTCCGACCGGAATTTCACAGAATTTTCCGACAATTGCCGCATAGCGTTCATCAGACGGATGAACCGCGACCGCGCCGTCGCCAAGCATGGTTTCCGGTCGCGTCGTGGCAATCGATATGTAGTTCCGTTCTTCCTCGAGAACGACGTTTCCATCCTCGTCCTTCTCGACATAGGTATAGGTCTCGCCGTCGGCCAGCGGGTATTTGAAATGCCACATATGGCCGTCGACTTCCTTGTTCTCGACTTCGAGATCGGAAATCGCGGTTTCAAACTGCGGGTCCCAGTTGACGAGGCGCTTGCCGCGGTAGATCAGCCCGTGCTTGTAGAGAGAGACGAAGACTTCCAGAACAGCTTCGGAAAGGCCTTCATCCATGGTGAAGCGCTCACGCGACCAGTCGCAGGAGGCACCGAGACGCTTTAGCTGGTTGAGGATCTGACCGCCGGATTCGTCCTTCCACTCCCAGACCTTCTCGATAAACGCCTCGCGACCGAGTTCACGGCGTCCGGGCAGCTGCTTTTCCATCAACTGGCGTTCAACGACCATCTGCGTGGCGATGCCGGCATGGTCCATGCCCGGCTGCCACAGCGTATCCTTGCCGCGCATGCGTTCGAAGCGGGTCAGAATATCCTGCAGGGTATTATTGAGCGCGTGGCCCATATGCAGCGAGCCGGTCACGTTCGGCGGCGGGATCACAATGCTGAAAGACTCCGCCCCCGGCTTTGCATTGGCGCCTGCACGAAAAGCATTCTGCTCTTCCCAGCGGCGTGCGATCTTGGGTTCGACACTCTTGGCGTCATAAGTCTTTTCAAGCATTTCTGTGCCAATTCCTGCTTTGAAAGAATGATCGGACCGGAACCCGAACGAAGGGCGACCAACCGTCTTTCCGTTATCTTCCGGCCCTTTTATTCAGCCGGTCCGGGGCCGGTTTACGGCCAGATGTTGTTAAGCGTTTGGCGCAAAGCCTGTCAACAACAAAGCCGCCCCGAAGGAGGCGGCCTTAATGGCATATTGTGCCGGCGACGAATATAACCAGCGACCGGTCGTGGTCAGTGCTTGGCGGTGCGCATACGCTCAAGCTCGCGCGCAACCGCATTTTCAACGATCGACGGCATGTGCGTTTCAAGCCATTGGCTCAGCAGCGGGCGCAGTTCTTCGGCGACAATCTCTTCGATGCCGCGGGCGCCTTCACGCTCGAGCGCGGTGGACAATTCGCGCAGCGCCTCGGAAATACGCACTTCGGATTCACCGGACAGCAGAGGCTCGTCATTGCTTACCGCGCTGTCTTCCGTCTCGGCTTCGTGGATCTGGCCGCTTGCTTCGCGCACCTGGCGGGCCACTTCACCCATCGTTCCCGGATAGACCGCCTGAAAAGGCTGCTCTGCCACCGTTTCATCGACGGCATCATGCGCGGCCTGTTGCTCTGCTTCGCCGTAGACCTGCTGTTCGGCTTCATGCGGCGCAAACTGCGTCGGTTCCGGCGACTGCGGCTCTTCGGGGGTAACCTGTTCACCGGCCGCATGATGACGCGAAACGATCACCGGCTCATGCACAGGCTGTTCTTCGCGCTGATACCAGCTTTCGTCCATCTGGTCGTGCGACTGCGGTGCATCGTCACTGTCGGCCAGATCGGGACCGGCATCACGCGGCTGCGAGGAACGGTATCCGGGCGAGCGTCCGGCATCTTCACCACTGTCGATAATCCGACGGATGGACGCCAGAATTTCTTCCATTGACGGTTCCTGCTGCAACTTCGGCTGCGCCATGACAAACCTTTCCGCGCGCTTATGCGAATTTCTCGTCGTTCCGAATCATACCTGACGATAGACCAATTCCAACACCCATCCCCTTTGAAAACATCGTGTTTTCAGTATCGTACACAGTTTTTTAAAGGGATGCGGACGATCTGCGGGCTGCGCCTAGAATTCGAAAGCCTTTTCGCGGGTAAAGCCCGGCAGCGGCTTGACGGCCGCATTGAAGGACAGGAGCTCGGAAAACACATCGTCATCCCGGCGACAGACCTTGGCGCGCGCAGCATTGCCAGCGCCCTCGACGCAGACCAGCCGGCCGCCGTCGCGCAACTGTTCAAGCAGTGTTTCAGGAACGTATTCCACCGCACCGTTGACGAAAATCACGTCATAGGGCGCTTCGGAGGGGTAGCCGGCTGTCAGCTCGCCGACCACGACGGCGGCATTGTCATAGCCCAGTTCGATGAAATTCTCGCTTGCCGAATGCACTAGTTCCTCGTCGCTGTCGATGCCGACAACGGACTGGGCCAGAAGCGAAAGAATGGCAGCCGCATAGCCCTCGCCCGCGCCGACCACGAGGACGACATCGCTCTTCGACACTTCGACAAGCTGAATCAGCTTTGCCAGCGGAGAAGGCTCCATCATGTAGCGGGCCGGCCCTTCGGCGGTGGCGGGCTTTACCTGAATATCCTCGTCGATATAGGCAAGCGGCTTCAGCGCTGCCGGCAGGAATGCCTCACGCGGGACCGAAAGAAATGCAGAGATAACCGGGTGTGCTGTCACATCGGTGGTGCGGATCTGACACTCCACCATCTTCTCACGGGCCGTTTCGAAATTCATCATTGCCATCAACCTCACAGTGCGTTTTCGCGGGCCGTTCAAAGCCGCGGACCGGTAAAAGGGACAGTCACCCAGCCCTTGGTGTTTTACTTAAATGCGCCGACGGTCCATGGCAAGATGCGAGTGGACCCGTTCACCAAATTGGAGACGGGGGAAGCCCTGGCACCGGTCAGCACACAGGCCACAACACAGATTGGCAGATGGCAATCACCAATACGAACCGCCCCGAAGGACGTCCGGCCTTACCTGATATCAGAGGCCAGCGGAACCGCTGTCTGTGCGCCGGCCTTGAGGCAGGCAAGCGAACCGGCGACAGCCGCGCGATGCATGGCATCTGAAAGCGACAATCCCGCATCGAGACCCGCTGCAAGATAACCACAGAACGTGTCACCTGCCCCCACGGTGTCGACCGGTTCGATGGCAAGGCCTGAAGCGGAGAAGAACCGGCCGTTTTCGATGGCGATTGCCCCTTCCCCACCCAGCGTCACGACGAAGGTCTGCCCAGTCTCGGCATGAAGTGCTGCAAGCGTTGCGCGGCGGGCTTCAGCGTCCCTGATTTCGGTTCCGGCCAGCAGCTCAAACTCGGTTTCATTGGCAACGACGATATCGGCCATGCGTCCGAGACGGATAGCATCCTCCGTCAGGGGCGCGACATTGAGAATGCTGCGCACGCCGCGTTCACGGGCGCAATTGAGCGCCCGTTCCACGGCGATGGCAGGAATTTCGAGCTGCAACATCACGGTATCGCCCGGCGTCATCTCTGCAATGGCGTCCTCGGCCTGTTGCGCCTGAAGCGTGCCGTTGGCGCCGGGGACGACGGTAATCATGTTCTCGCCGTCACCGCCAACGAGGATGACCGCGATACCGGTCGTCCCGGCCACTGTTTCAACGCCGCCAAGATCGACACCGCCTTCACGCAGCAGGGTCAGCGCCGGCTCGGCAAAATCATCGTCTCCGACCGCGCCGGCCATCCGGACATGCGCTCCGGCCCGGCATGCCGCCAGCGCCTGATTGGCGCCCTTGCCGCCTGCGGCCGTTACAAAACCGTTGCCGCCAACCGTTTCGCCCGGAAAGGGCAATCGGTTTGCGGTGGCCGTCAGGTCCATATTGACGGAGCCGAATACGGTGATCATGTCTTTCGTCTCGCAGTTTGGGAATCAGAAAGTGCCGGGCGGAAGCGACGATAAGGCGCTTGCGCAGTCAGTAAGACCGCGCCGGCCCGGAGACCTCCGGCTTGGCGCCGTTTTCGCGCGCCGTCTGAATGGCACGGTAGTCGTCCATTGCCGCCTTGCCGGCATCGCGCAGCAGCGCCACGTCATGCGGACCTGCAATCAGGCGATACCCCCGTTCCAGAAGGGTTGGGACATCTGCACCGTCATTGGGCACAGTGCCGGCAACCTTGCCGGAGGCGGCAATCTCGGCTTCGGCCTTTTTCGCCAGCGCCTGAACATCCGCATGCCCGGTCTGTTCCAGAAGGCCCATGGAACCGGCAAGATCGTTGATGCCGATGAACACCACGTCGATGCCGGGCACCGCCGCGATGGCAGCGGCGTTGCCGATTGCCTTTTCCGATTCCAGCTGCACGACAATCAGTATTTCGTCATTGGCCTTGGCCGCATAACCCGGCTCGTTGCCGAAGGTCGAGGCACGCACGACACCGGCGGCATAGCCGCGAATGCCGCGCGGCGGATAGGAACAGGCTCGGACTGCCGCTTCGGCTTCTTCCGCGGTTTCGACCTGCGGGATCATCACCGACTGCACGCCAGCATCGAGTATGCGTTTCAGGAAAACATGGTCGTTCCACGGCACACGCACCAGCGCCGGGGTCGGCGTGGTCTCGATCGCCCGCAGGGTTTCCACGATCTCACGGGTGTCGCCGGTGCCATGTTCGAAATCGGCAAGAAGAAAATCGAAGCCGGCGTGCCCGAGAATTTCGGCGTTCTGGGCGGAGCCTCCGCCAATCCAGCAGCCATAGGCGGCTTTTCCGGCGGCAAGGTGAGATTTGAGGCGATTGGGACCAAACATTTTGATTGACCTTGAAATGACAGGGGTGACAAGGAGCCGCGCCCTCAGACGCGGCTCCGAATTTTCGGTTATTGCGCGTCGCGGACCTGGGCAATGCTCTCATTGAGCAGTTCGACGACTTCCGGATCGGCCTTTGCGGCATAGGCATCGGCAACCGGCTTGGTCTTTTCGCGGAAGCGGGCAACCTCTTCGGACGAAAGCTCGGTGACGACCATGCCGTCGGCCTTCAGTTCCTCGATGGCCTGCGCATCGGAATCGCGCGAAAGCTGACGCTGGTATTCAGCCGCTTCCGTCGCCGCCTCCTGCAGCAGCGCCTGCTCGTCCGGATCCAGCTTTTCCCACAGCGGCTTGGAATAGAGCATGACCATCGGATTATAGGTGTGCCGGGTCAGCGTCATGTATTCCTGCACTTCGTTGAGCTTGGCCGTCAGGATGCTGGGTGCGGGGTTTTCCTGCCCATCGACGGTCCCGGTTTCGAGCGCCGTATAGACTTCGGGAAACGGCATCGGCACGGCATTGGCGCCGAGCGCATTGAACATGTCGAGATAAATCGGCGACTGAACGACGCGGATCTTCAGGCCTTCGATATCATCGACCGTTTCCACCGGGCGGCGGCTGTTTGTCAGCTCGCGAAAGCCCAGTTCCCAGTAGGACAATGCGACGAGACCCTTTTCATCGAGTTCCTCGGCAAAGATGTCACCGACGGGACCGTCCATGACGGCATCTGCTTCCTCGGGGGTTTCAAACAGAAACGGCAGGTCGAGAAGTGCAAAATCCGGCACCAGCGACGACAGCAGGCCGGCATTCATCACCGAAGCCTGCAGGACGCCGCCCTGCAGCGAGGACACGGCCTGCATATCGCCGCCGAGCATGCCCGCCGGGAAAACCTTGACCTTGATCTTGCCGTCGCTCTTTTCCTCCACAAGTTCGGCAAACTTGTGCTGCCCCTCCACCAGTGGGGAGCCTTCAGAGCCCGCACTGGAGAAACGGATGGTCTGCTTGTGTATTTCCGCCTGGGCGGCAAACGGCATCAGCGATGCCAGCACGACGCCTGCGAGCAGGCCTTTGAGAATGTTCCGCATGACTATTCCTCCTTGTGCAATGCGAACGTTCCGGCTCAGCGAATGAGCCAACCGGCCGGCACGGTGACGAGTTGCGGAAACACAATCATCAGGCCGAGCATGGCCAATTCTGCGAGAATGAAAGGCCAGACGCCGCGGATAACCGTCTGCATGCTGGTGCGGGTTACCGCCGCCGTGACATTGAGAACGGTTCCGACCGGCGGCGTGATAAGGCCAATCGAGGTATTGATGACGAGCAGGACGCCGAAATAGATCGGGTCGATGCCCGCTTCCCGGACCACCGGCACCAGAATGGGACCGAGGATGAGAATGGTAGGTGCCATGTCCATGGCCATGCCGATGGCGATCACGATCAGCATGATGATCAGCATCAGCAGACGCGGGCTTTCCATGAACGGCGCCAGAAGGTCGACGATCTGGCCGGGCAGATCGGCAATCGTGATCATCCAGGCGGCAACCAGCGCTGCGGCAACCATGAAGATGACGGCAGCCGTGACCTTCGCCGACGACACGAAGACCCGGTAGAGATCACGCAACGACAGTTCCCGGTAGACTACGACCGCCACGAAAAGCGCATAGGTCGCCGCCACCACGGCCGCCTCGGTCGGCGTGAACAGGCCGAGCTTGAGGCCGAAAATGATGATGACCGGCAGGCCAAGCGCCCAGATGCTTTCGCGGAAAGCCTTCCAGCGTTCGGCAGCGGTGGCGCGCTCCTTTACTTCCACCTTTTCCTTCAGCGTCACCAGATACCAGGTGAATGCCAGGCCAAGCCCGAAGATCAGGCCGGGTGCGATACCCGCCATGAACAGCTTGGAAATCGACAGGTTGGCGGTCACGCCGAGAAGAATGAAGGCAATGGAAGGCGGGATGATCGGGCCGATAATGGCACCCGATGCGACGAGACCGACGGAGCGTCCCTTGTCATGACCGGCACGCACCATCATCGGCACCAGAAGCGCACCAAGTGCCGCGGCATCCGCTGCAGACGACCCCGAAAGGGCTGCCAGAATGGCTGCGGCAACGATGGTGACATAGCCCAGTCCGCCGCGCACATGCCCCAGCATGGCAAGCGCGAAATTGACGATGCGCCGCGAAAGGCCGCCGCTGTTCATCACCTCGCCGGCCAGCATGAAGAAGGGAACGGCCAGCAGGGTGAAACTGTCGGCGCCGCCGACGAGGTTCTGTGCCAGGATTTGCGGATCGAACAGGTCGAGCTGGAACATCAGCGCGATTGCAGCCATCAAAAGCGCATAGGCAATGGGCAGGCCGATGGCCATGGACGCAAGAAGCGCCACGATGAAAATAAGAATGGTCATGGCTGCATCTCCCGTTCAGCATCGGCTTCTTCGCTTGCCGACATCCCGGCGAGCTCGTCATCGCTGACACGGCCGACAAGCACGCGCAGCACGGCGAAGGAGAACCAGCCGAGAGAAATGATCATGAAAATGATGACGGGCAGGAAGTAGAGCGACTGCGACACGCCCAGCACCGGTGTCAGGGTTCCGAGATTGATCTCGGCCTGACGCCATGTCCCCGAAAGGACCAGCCAGCTGGCCCAGAGCATCAACAGGTTGGCCAGCACGAAACAGACCACCCTGGCGCTGCGGGGCATCATCAGGATCACGGTATTGACGCCCAGATGCGCCCGTTCGAACAGCGCGGCGGCAGCGCCCAGGAAAACCACCCAGACGAACAGCAGGCGCGAGAGTTCCTCCGTCAGGGTGATGCCGCTGTTGAATGCGTAACGCAGGACAACATTGAGGAAGACCGTTACCAGCATCACCGCCAGGCAGGCTGCGATGACGGCTTCGATGCCACCAAGAAGATAGTTTCGTATTGTCTTCAAGACCAAACCTCCCTGTTCTTCTCCAAAGCCGTCCCACCGGCGTTGATCGTCTTTGTAAACACGATGTAAGCGCATACATATCCGATGACGAATATGAGTCAACACCTTATTTCGAAATGATTGAAGTGCGCACCGTTTTGATGTAAGCGCTTACTGATAGATTGGGAGAACGATAAAAGATGCGTGAACCGACAACACCACGCGCGCCACGCGCCGTTGACGTTGCCGCCGCGGCCGGGGTTTCGACGGCAACCGTTTCGCGGGCGTTCAACGCGCCGGAAAAGGTTGCGCCGGAGGTGCGCGAGCGCGTCTTGCAGGCCGCCCGGGATCTGGGCTGGTTCCCGAATGCCGCCGGCGCGGCACTCGCCAGCCGTCGCACCATGCTTGTCGGCGCATTGATACCGACTCTCGACCATGACGTTTTTGCAGCCCAGGTCAATGCCCTGCAGGCACGGCTGGCCGCAGCCGGCGTGACGGTGCTGATCGGCTGCTCCAATTACGATCTCGACCACGCCGCCGAACAGGTGCGGGTCATGCTGGCGCGCGGCATGGAGGCGCTGGCAATTGTCGGAGAAGAGCAGCGCCCGGCGCTGTTCAAGATGATCGATACGCGTGCCGTGCCCTATGTTGTAATGTATGCCCACCGCCCGAACTCGCCGCACCCCTGCATCGGCTTCGACAATGAGGCGGCCTTTCACCGGATAACCCGCCACCTCCTCGATCTCGGCCACCGCCGTTTCGGCGTCATTCACCAGCCTTCAACCGACAATGACCGCGTGCTGGCCCGCCTTGAGGGCATTCGCGCTGCACTGGCCACTGAAGGGCTGGCCATTCGCCCGCAGCATATGACCGAAGGGCCAAGCGGGATCGAATTCGGACGACAGGCATTGCGCAGCATCTTCACGCAGGGCGAACCGCCGACGGCCATCATCTGCGGCAATGACGCCCTCGCCTTCGGTGCGCTGATCGAAGCCAGGGCCATGGGCATAGCTGTGCCGCAAACCCTTTCGATCACCGGCTTCGATGACGTGCCCATGGCCGCCTTCACGGACCCGCCGCTGACAACGATGTCCGTCGACAATGCCGCAATCGGCAGAGCCGCCGCCGACTACCTGCTCGCCCGCCTGCAGGGCGGCGAACTGGAAAAACCGGGACCGCTGGCAACCACATTGATCGAACGCCAGTCGACCGGCCCGGTAGCGTAGCCGCACGCAACCACCACTTGGTTTTATGCCGGATTTGCCAGGACATGTTTTCTTGAAATCCCAGTCCGGTTGACCGGCCTATCCGCCCGCGCTCGATACTGCAGGCATCAAGATCCGCGTGGCGCTGTCCGTACGCGCGGACAGTTGCAGGATAGCGAATCTGACAATCCTCGGATCGACCGCATGAATGCACGATCGCAGGCGGAGAAGCCTTGCGCTGGAAATCGCTGAAAAAGGAATCAAACGAAGCCAAAGCTTCCAGCGCACGACGTGCGCAACGACCTTGCGGAACCGCTGATGAACCTCGGTGTCAGCCAGTATGGACTGATGGCGATTCCCGATCATTGCGAGGCCAAGATGAGCGAGGTCCACAGCCGTCGCGCCGACCGCCGGAAAAACTCAACCGAAACCACGTGCCCCACATGGCATGTGGTGGGCCAGCTTCGATGCCAAGAATATGATTCTATTGCATTTTATTTGAAAAATGGTGCGGTCGAGAAGACTCGAACTTCCACGGGTTGCCCCACAGCGACCTCAACGCTGCGCGTCTACCAATTCCGCCACGACCGCATCGTGGTAGAGGCCGGTTTGTGCCGGCGCCGCTGCATGTAGCAAAAGCCTCATCACCGCACAAGCGCCTGTTACCGTTTTTTTTCATTTCTTCTGGAGAAACTTTTAAAGACCGCGCAGCGCCTTGCCGCCACCGGCGCTTTCGCCTTGCCGCCTATCGCGAAATCTGCAAGGAGAAGCGCGAAGGATGAACCGATGGAACGACGCGAAATCAATTTTCTCATGCATGCCGACCCCGGTTCACCGCCGGTCAGATGGCGTCTGTCGGAGGGGCTTGTGCCCTACCCGCAGGCACTTTCCGTGATGGAGCGCGAAGTCGATCTGATCGCACGCGGCGAAGCCGACGAGCTTGTCTGGCTGGTCGAACACCCGCCACTTTATACCGCAGGCACCAGCGCCGTGCGCCAGGACCTGCTGGCCCCCGACCGGTTTCCGGTTTACGAGACCGGACGGGGCGGCGAATATACCTATCACGGTCCCGGACAGCGCGTTGCCTATCTGATGCTCGATCTCAAACGCCGCCGGCGCGATGTGCGCGCCTTCGTCGCCGCCATCGAGGAAACCATCATCAAGACGCTTAATTCGATGAATGTGCGCGGAGAGCGGCGCGAGGACCGGGTCGGTGTCTGGGTCCGCCGCCCCGAACGCCCGCCTCTGCCCGACGGCACGCCGGCGGAAGACAAGATTGCCGCGATCGGCATCCGGTTGCGCCACTGGGTCAGTTTTCACGGCCTGTCGATCAATGTCGAGCCAGAACTGGAACATTTCGGTGGCATCGTGCCGTGCGGCATTGCCGGCTACGGCGTCACCAGCCTTGTCGATCTCGGCCTGCCGGTGACGATGGAAGATGTCGATATCTGTCTTAGAAAAGCGTTCGAAGAGGTTTTCGGCGAAACAGTCGTCACGTCGGAAACCGCATGAAGGCTCAGTGCAGCGTTCGGCCGCCGGTCACTGCAAACCCGAAAGAGCCGGGCAATCGTGGGTGCCGGATGGCATCCGGATAACGCCCGGCATACCCGACATGATTGACCTCGATAACGACGTCCTTGAGGCTGAAACTCTTCTGCCGGTGGCCTGAACCCGCCTTTTCGCAGTCACCCGCAATCAGCCAGAGCGGGCGTACCTTCAGCACGGATGCAATGCGCACCAGCCGTTCCAGCGAAGGTGCGGCGCGATCGCATTCCCAGTTCCTGAGCGTCTCTCGCGTGACCCCCAGACGCCCGGCCAGTTCCGCCGGGCTCATGCCAGCGCTTTCACGGGCGGCAAGCAGGCGCCCCCCGAGCGTATCATCGCCGTAAAGTTCGTCTTCAACCATTTTAGGCCTTTCCATCCCGTTCGGCATGCCGGTTTTTCCGGTTCTTGCCCCCTTCATAGCCAAAACCGGCGGAAAGTGCCAGTCATCACCGATCAGCAGGTCAACGAACAGTGAAATTTCCGGTCACCGATCCTTGGTATTATGCTTGCGGAGGTCGGGGCGGCCATGGCAAAGATTGATCGATAACAAAGGCGATTTTGGAGAAACACCAGATGGATGTGCGCGCAGCCGTAGCGGTCGAAGCAGGTAAACCGCTTGAAATCATGAATGTACAGCTCGAGGGCCCCAAGGCCGGAGAGGTTCTGATCGAAGTCAAGGCCACCGGCCTTTGCCATACGGACGACTTCACCCTGTCGGGCGCCGACCCGGAGGGTATTTTCCCGGCGATTCTCGGCCATGAGGGCGCCGGTGTCGTGGTCGATGTCGGCCCGGGCGTCACCTCGGTGAAGAAGGGCGACCATGTCATTCCGCTTTATACGCCGGAATGCCGCGAATGCCCGTCCTGCCTGTCGCGCAAAACCAATCTGTGCACGGCGATCCGCTCCACCCAGGGCCAGGGCCTGATGCCCGACGGCACCTCGCGGTTCTCGCTCGATGGCAAGCCGCTCTATCACTATATGGGCTGCTCCACCTTCGCGAACTTCACGGTTCTGCCGGAAATCGCCGTTGCCAAGATCAATCCCGACGCGCCCTTCGACAAGGTCTGCTATATCGGCTGCGGCGTCACCACCGGCGTTGGCGCGGTGATCAACACGGCACAGGTTGAAATCGGCGCAACGGCCATCGTCTTCGGCCTCGGCGGCATCGGCCTCAACGTCATTCAGGGCCTCAGGCTTGCCGGCGCCGACATGATCATCGGCGTCGACCTCAACAACGACAAGAAGGAATGGGGCGAACGCTTCGGCATGACCCATTTCGTCAACCCGAAAGAGGTCGGCGAGGATATCGTTCCCTACCTGATCAACCTCACCAAGCGCGGCAATGACACGATCGGCGGCGCGGACTACACCTTCGACTGCACCGGCAACACCACGGTCATGCGTCAGGCGCTGGAAAGCGCACATCGCGGCTGGGGCAAGTCGGTGGTCATCGGCGTTGCCGGCGCGGGTCAGGAGATTTCAACCCGTCCGTTCCAGCTCGTCACCGGCCGCACCTGGATGGGCACGGCATTCGGCGGCGCACGCGGGCGCACCGACGTTCCGAAAATCGTCGACTGGTACATGGACGGCAAGATCGACATCGACCCGATGATCACGCATCTCCTGAAGCTCGAGGACATCAACAAGGGCTTCGACATGATGCACAGCGGTGAAAGCATCCGCTCGGTCGTCGTCTACTGATGTCGGATTACAGCGTCGATATCGCCCGCATGGAGGCTCTCACTGCGGGCGAATTCCACGACGTCGTGAAGCTACGCGTCGATGTCTTCGTGGTGGAACAGAACTGCCCCTACCCCGAGATCGACGGCAAGGATCCGGAGGCGCTGCATATGCGCCTTCGCGACGATAACGGGCTTTTCGGCTATGCACGGCTGTTCGCACCGCCTGCGTCTTCCGGGCCGGCGCGTATCGGTCGCGTCATCGTTGCGCCATCTCACCGGGGGCAGAATATGGGGCGCGCGGTCATGCGGGAAGCTGTTACGGCCTGTGAAAAGCTCTGGCCCGACGCGGCGATTTCCATTTCCGCGCAGGCGCATCTTCAGAATTTCTATGCAGGCTTCGGCTTTGTCGTCACGTCTGAAGAATATCTGGAAGACGGTATCCCGCATGTCGATATGCTGCGAAAGCCTGCGGCGGGAGCGGCTGCATGATTTACGTCGATGCCGACGCCTGCCCGGTTAAACCCGAAATCATCAAGGTCGCGGAACGCCACGCGCTACCGGTGACATTCGTCGCCAATTCCGGGCTTAGGCCCTCGCGCGACCCGATGATCAAGAATGTGATCGTTTCCGGCGCCTTCGATGCCGCCGACGACTGGATTGCCGAACGCGCCGCTTCCGGCGATATCGTGGTGACGGCGGATGTGCCGCTGGCCGAACGCTGCGTTTCCACGGGCGCACTGGTGACGGGCCCGACCGGCCGGCTGTTCGACACCGCCAATATCGGCATGGCGCGGGCGATGCGCGATCTTGGCCAGCATTTGCGCGAAACCGGCGAAAGCAAGGGCTACAACGCCGCCTTTACGCCGCGTGACCGTTCCGCCTTTCTGCAAACCATGGAACGGCTTTGCCGGCAGGCGAAATCAATAAAGACATCAGACACGGACCAGACCTGAGGACTGAACCCATGAACATTCTTTCCGAAAACACGGCCTTTGGCGGCATGCAGGGCGTTTTCTCGCATGATTCGAAGGCCTGCAATTGCGAGATGACCTTTGCCGTCTTCGTGCCCCCGCAGGCCGTTGACGGCCCCTGCCCGGTTCTCTGGTATCTTTCCGGCCTCACCTGCAGCCATGCGAATGTGATGGAAAAGGGCGAATACCGGCGTCTGGCCGCTGAACTCGGCATCATCATCGTCTGCCCCGACACCAGCCCGCGCGGCAAGGAAATCCCCGATGAGCTGACCAACTGGCAGCTGGGCAAGGGCGCCGGCTTCTATGTCGATGCCACCGTGTCGCCGTGGCAGCTCAATTTTCAGATGTACACCTACATCACCGAAGAGCTTCCGGCGCTCATCGGAAGCCACTTCCGCGCCGATATGGAGCGTCAGGGCATATTCGGCCATTCCATGGGCGGCCACGGGGCAATGACGATTGCACTCAGGAATCCGGACCGTTTCAAGAGCTGCTCGGCCTTCGCGCCAATCGTGTCGCCGTCAACCTCGGACTGGGCAATCGGCGCCTTCAAACAATATCTCGGTGAAGACAAGGCCGCATGGCGCGCCTATGATGCCTGCGCACTGGTGGAAGACGGCGCCCGTTTTCCGGAATTTATGATCGATCAGGGCAAGGCCGACGGCTTCCTCGAGGACGGTCTGAAACCCTGGCTGTTCGAAGAGGCCATCAAGGGCACGGACATCGCGCTGACGTTGCGCATGCACGAGCGTTACGACCATTCCTACTACTTCATTTCGACCTTCATGGAAGACCACCTGCGCTGGCATGCCGCGCGGCTTTAGTATGGTTTGAAACGCGGGGAATGGAAACGCTTCAGCCGGAAGCCATGCTTCCGGCTGAAATGACTGACAAACGTCTGCCCCTCCACCGCGTCATTCTCGGGCTTGACCCGAGGATCCATGTGTCTCGTGCCACGGCTAGAGCGTTTGCGGTTGTCGTGAGGCTCTTGCAATGCCGTGCTAAAAGTTCGCCAACGCTTCTCGCGACAGACGGGATTGGATGCTCGGGTCAAGCCCGAGCATGACGCCTTTGGGAAAGTCGCTTAAGACACGAACCGCCACATTTCAGGCTTTGCTGACAAGCTGAATCAAAAGCCGGCATTTCAGTCTGAAAGCGCCCTCATCAGGGTATGCGCGGCGCTCATGTCCTCGAAATGCTTTGCCCGTCGGCGCTCGGCTTCTTCGTCGCGGCCCCAGTGTTCGATGGTCCAGTTTTCCTCGAGATTGGCAAGCGCCCAGCCCGTGTCCAGATCGATCCGCCCGCGCGCCAGCGCCAGCGCCAAGAGAGCGGAGCCGGAAATCGTGGTCATCACATGCAGAGCGCCGAGCGCAAACGGCTCTGTATGCCGCGACAGTTCGCGGCGGAAGGCTTCGATGCTTTCCGCCGGCTGACCGGCGAAGATAATGCCCTCGACAAGCACGAAGCGCGCGCCGAATTCCGCGGCGAACCAGTCGAGAACGGGGTCCCATTCCAGTTTCTGGCGCTCCACCAGTTCCTGCGGGCTTTCGGCCCGGTAAAACAGCATGTCATTGCCCGCATAGGCGATGATTTCCTCGAACACGGCCTCGCTGTTTAGGCTGACGCCGTCAATCACCGTATTGGCAAGCCGGGTCACCGGCATTTTTGCCGGGTCGATGACGTTTTCCTGCGCCTGCCATTCGGCGCGGACATGTTCGGCGGCAGCGGCCGTTGGCAGGATCAGGGGATTGCGCGAGGGCGTCTTGACCGACCGGCCGTCAAGCTTCACGGCAAAACCTTCGCCTTCGGCGGCGATGCTGGCTTCGGAATAGAATTTCTTCGGCAGTTCGGCGCGCATCAGCTCCTGCGCGCGGCGGATGGGATCATCACTCATCATTCACCCTTCAGAACATATTTCAGAATATCATCCGGCGTTGCGGCAATTGCCATGGCGCCCGACTGTTTCAGGGCGTCCGGTGCGCCATATCCCCACGAAACCCCGATTGCCGATGCACCGGCCGCGCACGCCATCTGGATATCGAACACGCTGTCGCCGACGACAACCGCCTGTTCGGGCCGCATGCCCGTCTCGTCACAGCATTCCAGCACCATGGCCGGATTGGGCTTGGAAGGGCAATCATCGGCCGTGCGGGTGGCGATGAATTTTTCGCTGTAGCCATGCGTCTTCAGCATATGGTCGAGCCCGCGGCGCGATTTTCCGGTCACCGCGCCGACCAGGATATCGTCCTGCAGGAACAGCTCAGACAGCATCACGGCAATGCCGTCGTAAAGCTTTTCCTGCATCGCAGGATCGCGCCGCACTTCGGCAAACAGCGAGCGGTAATAGCCCATCATGTCACGGCATTCATGGTCTACCGCATTGCGCCCCAGAAGACCGGCAATCGCCACATCCAGCGTCAGGCCGACCGTGCCGCGGATTGCGTGTTCGTCCGGCACGGCATGCCCGAAGGCACGGAATGTGCGCACCATCGTCTCCTGAATGATCGCCAGGCTGTCGACCAGCGTTCCGTCACAGTCAAATAGCACCAGCTTCATGAAAGCGCTCCCGGCTCACACAAGTTTCAGGATTTCCTCCGGATGCCAGACGATCGCACCGGCTCCGGCATCCTGCAGGTCGGCGATCTCGCCATAGCCCCAGGCAACACCGATGGCGTGGGCGCCGGCCTTTCCGGCCATCTGCATGTCGAAGACCGCATCGCCGACAACCACGGCATCCGCCGGATTGAACCCTGCTTCCACGCAGCATTCAAGCACCATGGCCGGATGCGGTTTCGACGGGCAGTCGTCAGCCGTGCGCGACACCGAAAAATCGGGCGCCAGTCCGTGCAGTTCCAGAACATGGTTGAGGCCCCGGCGCGAATTGCCGGTCACCGCGCCGATGGTGATATCGTCGCGGGCGGCAAGGGCTGCGATCAGTTCGGCAATCCCGGGAAACAGCTGTTCCATCATGTTGGGATCGGAGTGCACCTCGGCAAACAGCGACTTGAACTTCACCCGGATCGCCAGAACCTCGTCATCGACCTCCTGGCGGCCGAGCAGCCGGGCAATGGAAAGATCAAGCGAAAGACCGATAATGGTCTTGGTTTCGGCCAGCGTCGGTTCGGGATGACCGAAGGCGATAAAAGCGCGCCGCATGGTTTCATGGATGCGCACGGCGCTGTCCACCAGCGTGCCGTCGCAATCAAACAGAACGAGCTTCATGTTATTCCTTGTCGAGATCGGGGCGGTCCGGGTCGAAACCGAGCAGGTTCCAGCTCTGCACCATATGCGGCGGCAGCGGCGCGGTCACCTTCAGGCGTCCGCCGTCGGGATGGGGGATGTCGATGTGGCGGGCGTGAAGATGCAGTTTCTTCTGCATGCCGCCCGGAAACTCCCAGTTCGGATCATCCTCGAAATATTTCGGATCACCGATGATCGGATGGCCGATATGAAGTGCGTGAACGCGCAGCTGGTGCGTGCGGCCGGTATAGGGTTCCATCTCAAGCCAGGAAAGCCGGTTGGCGGCGGTTTCGACGACCCGGTAATAGGATACGGCGTGATCGGAATCGGGTTCGCCGTGTCTGGCCACGCGCATCCGATCGCCATCCGGCGTCTGTTCCTTCACCAGCCAGGTCGACACCTTGTCCTCGCGCTTGCGCGGCACGCCCTTGACCAGCGACCAGTAGGTTTTCTTGGTGGTGCGGTGGCGGAATGCCTCCGTCAGCGATTGCGCGGCGCGGCGCGAACGCGCGATCACCAGAACGCCGGAAGTGTCGCGGTCGAGACGATGCACCAGACGCGGCTTTTCGCCCTTCCTGTTGGTCCAGGCTTCCAGCATCTTGTCGATATGACGGACAACGCCGGAGCCGCCCTGCACGGCAAGACCGGCCGGTTTGTTGAGAACGAAGACACGCTCATCCTCATGCAGCAGCATGCGCGACAGAAGCTCGGAATCGGGTGAATGCTTCAGCGCTTTGCCGGCAATCGGTCCGGTTTTCTTGGCGTCGGTATTGATCGGCGGAATGCGGATGGTCTGGCCCGGCTCGACGCGGGTATCGCTCTTGACCCGGCCGCCGTCGACACGCACCTGGCCGGAACGCAGCAGTTTCTGCAATGCGCCGAAACCGAGGCCCGGATAATGCACCTTGAACCAGCGGTCGAGGCGCATGCCCGCCTCGTCCTGATCCACCTTGATATGTTCGATACCCGCCATTATGCGAAAAACCCTTGTTCCAAGACGTGGCTTCTATCGCATGCCGCGCCGGAATGAAATGGCTTTAGAACACCATTCGACCGATCGCCAGACCGGCGAATACGGCAATCAGCGCCAGCACGAGGCTTGCGGCAATATAGGCAACGGCCGGGACAACATCGCCGCGCTCGATCATGTTCATGGCATCCAGCGAGAATGACGAAAAGGTGGTGAAACCGCCGAGAAAACCGGTGACGATGAAAATGCGCATATCGGCTGACTGATTCAGCGCCCGCGCAACCGCTTCGACCAGAAGACCGATCAGCAGCGACCCGACAATATTGACGATGAAGGTTCCCCACGGGAAATTCGGCCCGAACCAGCGCACCGCGTAAACGCCGACAAGATAACGCCCGACAGAACCGATTGCGCCGCCGGCAGCGGCAAGAAGAGCATGGGAAAGAATTTGTGGCACGGCCTTTTCCTTCTGGTCTCTCTACAGTGCGCCTTCGTTTAAAACCGAATGCGCAGTCTGCACACGCATGCGCCTCCCGTGCGTCCGGACCGCCCCACCTGTTGCGGGCAGACCGAACCCGGCTGTTCTAGAGCGTTTCAGGAGGTTGTCCAGCCCCGCGCAGGAAGAAGATGCGGACACAGCCCACGTTATTTCAGCGGACACGATGTCTTGCCTCTTGCAAATTGCGTCGCAAACCGGATAATCCACCTCAAATTCGTGCTGGGAGAATCCACGTCCGACGTGGTGCCGAAGGAGCAACTGCCCCGGAAACTCTCAGGCCAAAGGACCAGCGCGAGGTTCGAAAACTCTGGAGACAAGGTGGCGCTTTCTTTCACCGGAAGCGACGCTGGCCGAAGGGATAATAATCTCAGGCACACGGGACAGAGGGGGCTCAATCGTCCGGATGCGCTTTTTCCGCGTATCCTTCACCCTTTGAGCCGGCGTTTTGAACAACGCAATCCGGAGGCAATTTCTTGGACCCGCAAGAACCACTGAAACAAACCCCGCTTCATGCGCTTCATAAGGAACTCGGCGCCCGCATGGTGCCGTTTGCCGGCTATGATATGCCCGTGCAATACCCGATGGGCGTGCTGAAGGAACACCTGCATACCCGTGAAAAGGCTGGCCTTTTCGACGTTTCGCATATGGGCCAGGTCTACCTCAAGCCGATCTCCGGCAATCTGGCGGATGCAGCCATCGCTCTGGAAAAACTGGTGCCTGTCGATATCGCCGGCCTGAAGGCCGCACGGCAGCGCTACGCCTTTTTCACCAAAGAAGACGGCGGCATTCTGGACGATCTGATGGTCGCCAATCGCGGTGACCATCTGCTGGTCATCGTCAATGCCGCCTGCAAGGAAGCTGACCTTGCGCATATGAAGGCCTACCTTTTCGATCTTTGCATCGTCGAGGAGCATTTCGAAGACAAGGCGCTGCTGGCGCTGCAGGGGCCGAAGGCGGAAGCCGTGCTCTCGCCGCTTTGCCCGGCTGTTGCCGAGATGAAGTTCATGGATGTGCGCGCCTGCGAAATTCTGGGCGTGACCTGCGTGATTTCGCGCTCCGGCTATACCGGTGAAGACGGCTTCGAAATCTCCGTGCCGGCCGAAAAAGCCGAAGAACTGGCCCGCGCGCTGCTGGCGCATGAGGACTGCGAACCGATCGGCCTTGGCGCCCGCGATTCGCTCCGCCTTGAGGCCGGGCTCTGCCTCTATGGCAATGATATCGACACGACCACGACGCCGGTAGAAGCAGCGCTCGTCTGGGGCATGCAGAAGGCCCGCAGGCCCGGCGGTGCGCGCGAAGGCGGGTTTCCCGGCGCCGAAATCGTCTTCCGCCAGCTTGCAGACGGCATTGCCCGCAAGCGCGTCGGCCTGAAGCCCGAAGGCCGCGCCCCTGTCCGTCCGCCGGCGAAACTGTTTGCCGATGAGAACGGCGAGAGCGAGATCGGCCATGTCACCTCCGGCGGCTTCGGCCCCTCCGTCGAAAGCCCGGTCGCAATGGGCTATGTCGAAACCCAATACGCGGAAACCGGAAAAACCATTTTCGCCGAGGTGCGCGGCAAATACCTGCCCGTCACCATCGCCGATACCCCCTTTATTCAACCCACCTACAAACGCTGAGCGGGAACATTTTCCATGACCATCAAATTTACCGAAGAACATGAATGGCTGAAGATCGAGGGCGATATCGCCACTGTCGGCATCACCGCGCATGCCGCCGAACAGCTCGGCGACCTCGTCTTTGTCGAGCTGCCGGAAATCGGCGCGACATTCGAGAAGAATGACGACGCGGCAACCGTCGAATCCGTCAAGGCCGCGTCCGATGTGTTTTGTCCGCTGGCCGGTGAAATCACCGAGGTCAATGAAGCGATCACCGACAATCCGGAACTGGTCAACGCCGAGCCGATGGCGGGCGGCTGGTTCTTCAAGCTGAAGCTCGCCAATCCCGCCGATGCCGACGCGCTGATGGATGAAGCGGCCTACAAGGAGTTCATCGCCTGATGACCACGCCCGCCGAATTCAAATTTACCGATTACCAGCCATATGATTTCGCCAACCGGCGACATATCGGCCCCTCGCCCGCCGAAATGGCCGGCATGCTGGAAACAATCGGCTATGACAGCCTCGACGCGCTGATCGACGACACCGTGCCGGCTGCGATCCGTCAGGAAACGCCGCTTGCCTGGGGCCCGGCCATGACCGAGCGCGAGGCGCTGGACAAGCTGCGCGAAACCGCCAACAAGAACAAGCCGCTGATCTCGATGATCGGCCAGGGCTATAACCCGACCATCGTGCCGCCGGTGATCCAGCGCAATATTCTGGAAAACCCGGCCTGGTACACGGCCTATACGCCCTATCAGCCGGAAATTTCGCAAGGCCGCCTTGAGGCTCTGTTGAACTTCCAGACGATGATTGCCGATCTCACCGGCCTCGATATCGCCAATGCCTCGCTTCTCGACGAGGCAACGGCGGCGGCCGAAGCCATGGCGATGGCGAACCGCATCGCAAAATCGAAGGCGACAGCGTTCTTCGTCGACGAAAACTGCCATCCGCAGACGATTGCGCTTCTGAAAACCCGCTCCGAACCGCTCGGCTGGACCGTTGTCGTCGGCAATCCCTTCACCGATCTGAAGGCGGAAGAGGTGTTCGGTGCGATTTTCCAGTATCCCGGCACCTATGGCCATGTGCATGATTTCACCAATGTGATCGCAGCACTCCATGAGGCCAAGGCGATTGCCTCGGTCGCCGCCGACCCGCTGGCGCTGACGCTGCTGAAATCGCCCGGCGAGATGGATGCCGATATCGCCATCGGCTCGTCCCAGCGTTTCGGCGTGCCGCTCGGTTTCGGCGGTCCGCACGCCGCCTTCATGGCGGTGAAGGATGCCTACAAGCGCTCCATGCCCGGCCGTCTCGTCGGCGTTTCGGTGGATAGCCGCGGCAACCGCGCCTACCGTCTGGCGCTGCAGACCCGCGAGCAGCATATCCGCCGAGAAAAGGCGACGTCGAACATCTGCACCGCGCAGGTTCTGCTCGCCGTCATGGCCTCCATGTATGGCGTGTTCCACGGGCCCGACGGGCTGAAGGCGATTGCCCAGCAGGTGCACCGCAAGGGCGTGCTGTTGGCCAAGGGGCTGGAAGCGCTCGGCTTTGAAGTCGAGCCGCAGACCTTCTTCGATACCGTCACCGTCGAAGTCGGTGCGTTCCAGGGCCTGATCATGCGCAATGCCGTGGAAAACGGCGTCAATCTCAGGAAGATCGGCACCACGAAAATCGGCATTTCCGTCAACGAGCGCACCCGTCCCGCCCATGTGGAAGCGGTCTGGGAAGCCTTTGGCGGCAGATTCTCGATTGCCGAATTCGAGGCTGATTACCGTCTTCCGAAAAGCCTTTTGCGCACAAGCGTTTACATGACGCACCCGATCTTCCACATGAACCGTGCGGAAAGCGAGATGACCCGTTATATGCGCCGCCTCGCCGACCGCGATCTGGCGCTCGACCGGGCGATGATCCCGCTTGGCTCGTGCACGATGAAGCTGAATGCCACGGTGGAAATGCTGCCGATCACATGGCCGGAATTCGCCGACATTCACCCCTTCGCGCCGGAAAGCCAGTGGGCGGGGTATCGCGAAATGATCGCCGACCTGTCGGAAAAGCTCTGCGCCATCACCGGCTATGACGCCTTTTCCATGCAGCCGAATTCCGGCGCGCAGGGCGAATATGCCGGCCTTCTGACGATCCGCCGCTATCACCGCGCCAATGGCGAAGCCCATCGCGACATCTGCCTCATTCCGATGTCCGCGCACGGCACCAATCCGGCATCCGCCCATATGGCGGGCATGAAGGTGGTTGCGGTGAAATCGCGCGAAAACGGCGATATCGACCTTGCCGATTTTGCCGAAAAGGCCGAACAGTACGCCGACAATCTCGCCGCCTGCATGATCACCTATCCCTCGACCCATGGCGTGTTCGAGGCGACGGTGAAGGAGGTCTGCGAAATCACGCACAAATTTGGCGGTCAGGTCTATCTCGACGGCGCCAACATGAATGCGATGGTCGGCCTGTCGCGGCCGGGCGATATCGGTTCCGATGTCAGCCATCTGAACCTGCACAAGACCTTCTGCATTCCCCACGGCGGTGGCGGTCCGGGCATGGGGCCGATCGGCGTCAAGGCGCATCTGGCCCCGCACCTGCCCGCCAATCCGGCAACGGACGAGGCAGGCGGCGCGGTCTCGGCGGCCCCGTTCGGCTCGCCGTCGATCCTGCCGATCTCGTGGAGCTACTGCCTGATGATGGGCGGCGAAGGACTGACGCAGGCAACCCGCGTGGCAATCCTCAACGCCAACTATATCGCCGCCCGGCTGAAAGGCGCTTACGACGTGCTCTACAAGTCGGAAAAGGGCCGCGTGGCGCATGAATGCATCATCGACACACGCCCGCTGAAAGACAGCGCCGATGTCAGCGTCGACGATATCGCCAAGCGCCTGATCGACTGCGGCTTTCATGCGCCGACGATGAGCTTTCCCGTTCCCGGCACGCTGATGATCGAGCCGACGGAATCGGAAACCCGGGCCGAGCTCGACCGGTTCTGCGATGCGCTGCTGTCGATCCGCGAGGAAGTCCGCGCCATCGAGGACGGCAAGGCCGACCGCACCGACAACCCGCTGAAGAACGCGCCGCACACGGTGGAAGACCTCGTCGGCGAATGGACCCACCCCTATTCGCGCGAGGAAGCCTGCTTCCCCCCCGGCGCCTTCCGCGTCGACAAATACTGGCCCCCGGTCAACCGCGTGGACAATGTCTACGGCGACCGCAACCTGGTCTGCGCCTGCCCGCCGATGAGCGAGTATGCGGAGGCTGCGGAGTAACGCCAAACATCAAAAAAGGCCGGTGGAAACGCCGGCTTTTTGCTTTGTCGACATGCCTCTTGGCACCCTTTGCTCGCGGACCTCTCGCCGCACGCTCTGCCCGTCTATCCCTCTCCGCGTCATCCTCGGGCTTGACCCGAGGATCCAACCTCGTTGCCGCAGGAGAAACGATTGAGCTTATGGCTCGGCGCAAAACAGGCTACCGGCGCCACGTCATGGGATGTCCGTGGATCCTCGGGTCGAGCCCGAGGATGACACAGGTCGATAAGGTCGCGGCCATCAGCGTTTGAGCCGCCCCTCAGTCCTGTGCAACCAGTTCAACGCGGCGATTTTCGGCGCGGCCGGTTTCGGTTTCGTTGCTGGTCACCGGCGCAACGGGGCCGATGCCGACGGCCATCATCTGCGCCGCGGCGACGCCGTAATCTTTCACCAGCGCATCGATGACGGCATCGGCGCGTTCGCGGCTCAGCGCCCGGTTATAATCGAGCCCGCCCTCGATATCGGTATGGCCGACGACGAAGAATTTCCGCTCCGGGTTGGCGTTCAGGTAATCGGCGATCACCGTCAGCGCGGGTTCGGAATCGGGCGTCAGCGTCGCCTTGTCGAAGTCGAAGAACACGCCGTCGAGCACGACATGACCGTCCTTTTCCATGTCCCCGGTCATCGCCTCGGCATTGATGGTGATCTGGTCGTCATCAAGCGCCTCGGGCTTGCTGATATCGAGAACGACGACGGCGGGAAAGTTCATCGCCGAATGCTGGGCAACCAGAAGCGAGATGACATAATCGCCGCTCTCGGCCTTACCCGTGCCGGACCAGTAATAATAGGTGTGGCGGTCGCCGTGGCGGTTGGGCGCATCAAGGCGCGGGTTCTGGCCCTGCCGCTGCGGATCGCCGTACCAGTAGAGCTGGGTGACGAATTTCTCGCCGCATTCCGCATCCGATTTACAGGTAAACGTCTCCTCGAAACCGGCCTGAGCAAAGGCCTTTTCGAAGTTCCTGAAGATTGCCAGCGCCGAAAGCGACTTCTCGTCCGCCAGATAGGTGATGACGGTGGACTGACCTTCAAACCGCTCGACCGGCGGAAGGTCCTCCCCCTCAGCCTTCGGCCCGGTCGCAATCATGAATTCCTGATAATCCGAGGTGTGATAGCCAATAATATGCGTGCCCGGCATGCGCGACACCAGAGGATGGTCCTGCGACCCCTTGATATCGGCTTCGTCGGCAAGGGCGGGCGTGGCAAGGCAGACAAGGGCAACGCCCAGGGCGGCGAATTTATGCAGCATGTTGTATTTCCGGGATTTTTCAAAATCGAGGTGTGAAAACGCGGAGCGGCAAAAGCGAATCCGTTACCGGAAACTTATCCATCATGAAATGAGGCGCAAGGGGAGATGGTTGTGATGATCGCGCCGATCGCCAAATTTCCACGCATCCGCTAGAACGTCTGCACTATTGAGGAAGCTAGCGCCTTCCGCGTCGACAAATACTGGCCCCCGGTCAACCGCGTGGACAATGTCTACGGCGACCGAAATTTGGTCTGTGCGTGCCCGCCGATGAGTGAGTATGCGGAGGCTGCGGAGTAGAGGGGAACGACAACGCAGAACGTAAATTGAGGCCGGCGGAAACGTCGGCCTTCGTTTTACGGAAAGCCTCGCCACACTTTCCGCGTCGTCCTCGGGCTTGACCCGAGGATCCAATCACGTGTGTCGCGAGAGGAGCTTTCGGTTGAACTGAGGTACTTACGCAACGTTGCTCACGCTTTTCGTGGGGAGAGGTGCTTAGATCCTCGGGTCAAGCCCGAGGATTGTTTGTTGAAAACGGTCTATTGTTAAAGCGGGACTGCGGGCTTGTCCCCGCAGTCCCGGCGACAGGCGACCGTCCGAGGATTGGGACAGCACCCCAGGTCATCAAGGCTCCCTGCCGCCTTTTGCTTCACCGCTTGGAGAGTTGATTGGGCATAAGACGCCCGCAAACAATCCTAAGCCCGCAAAGGATAGCAGGACAATGGACATTTTGCACACTGCACCGCATCGATGCTTCGGCATTGATGTCGCCAAGGACAATCTCGTCGTCAGTGACGGCGGCGCCTGCGTGACCATTCCCAACAATCGCCGCGGCAT
>PVUG01000015.1 GCA_003001975.1 Martelella mediterranea | reverse complement strand
TGGCTCAAATTCCCGAACTGGGCTCAATGGGGCGCCGACAGGCGGCGGCTCTGGCAGGGACAGCGCCCCACCCCAGCGAAAGCGGCAACGCAAACGGACGCCGACGACAACGGGGCGGAAGGCCCCAGGTCAAGACAACCCTGTTCATGCCCGCCATGTGTGCCGCACAGGGAAAGGGACAATTCGCACCCTTCTACAAACGCCTCATCCAAAATGGAAAACCACCCATCGTCGCAATCGCCGCGACAATGCGAAAAATCATCATAACCATCAACGCAAGGATAAGGGACAATCAACAACAACAGAGTTGATGACGTCCGTAAAAAGGATAGGTTTGTCAGCAGTCTGAACGCCGCGTCCCCGAAAGACGCGGCGTTCTGATATTGCGCTGTTGCAGCCCGCTCAGTGGTGGAAACCGGAGGCTTCGTCTTCGGTCAGCGGTTTGGTGATCGGGTGTGCCCTGAAATAGTCGATCGCCGCCTTCATGTCCTCGATCAGCAACGAGCACAGGTCGATCGAAACGCCGTTTCTGACCAGAATGCGCTGGATCGCCTGCTCCTCGCAATTGGCAGGCAGCGTATAGGCCGGCACCTGCCAGCCGCGTGCGCGCAGACGGTCGGCGAGGTCGAACAGCGTGTAATTGGTCGGCAGATTATCTTTCAGCTTCCACGAAACCGCCGGAATGCCCTTTTCCATGTCGCCATCGAAAACGATATCGACAAGATTGGTCTTCCTCAGTTCGTCCGCCAGATAGGCGGCACTGCGGTAGCAGGCCTCATGAACCTTGCGATAACCCTGACGGCCCAGCCGCAGGAAGTTGTAATACTGGCAGATCACCTGTCCGCCCGGGCGCGAAAAGTTGAGCGCGATATCGCGCATGTTGCCGCCAAGATAATTGACCCAGAACACCATCTGTTCGGGAAGATCCTGCTCCTCACGCCACAAAACCCAGCCCACGCCAAGCGGCGACAGGCCAAACTTGTGCCCGGAGGCGTTGATCGACTTCACCCGCGGCAAACGGAAATCCCATTCCAGATCCGGCGCGCAGAAGGGCGCCAGAAATCCGCCGCTGGCGCCATCCACATGGATGGGAATATCAAGCCCGGTGCGCGCCTGAAGATCGTCAAGCGCATCGGACACGGCCTTCACCGGTTCGTATTCGCCGGTATAGGTAACGCCGAGGGTCGGCACCACGCCGATGGTGTTTTCGTCGCAGAGCTTCAAAACCTCTTCCGGGGTCATCAGCAGGCGGCCGTTTTCCATCGGAATTTCGCGGTGCTCGACATCCCAGTAGCGGGTAAACTTGTGCCAGCAGATCTGCACCGGTCCGGTAATCAGGTTCGGTTTGTCGGTCGGCTTGCCCTCGGCCTTGCGCCGTGCTTCCCAGCGGCGTTTCATCGCAAGCCCGCCCAGCATCGCCGCTTCGGACGAGCCGGTGGTTGAGGTGCCCGTCGCCGGGCCTTCTGGCGCATTCCAGAGATCGGCCAGCATCCGCACGCAACGCGCCTCGATTTCGGCGGTCTGCGGATACTCATCCTTGTCGATCATGTTCTTGTCGATGCAATCGTCCATCAGCTTGTGGACTTCCGGCTCCTCCCAGGTCTGGCAGAAGGTTGCCAGGTTCTGGCGGGCATTGCCGTCGAGCAGCAATTCGTCATGAATGGCGGCATAGGTAAGACGCGGAGCGCGTTCCTTTTCGGGAAAGCCGGATTTCGGCAGGATCGCAGAAAGATCGGCCGCACCGTAGGTCTCGTCATTGAGATCGAACGGGTTGTCCTGTTGGCGTTGGTCCGTCATCGGCATCCTCTCCCTTTGTCGCTGGTCTCTCAAACGGTGTTATCGGCTCCCCCCGAAACGGTCAAGACGATGGCGCAGGACCGGGATTGCGCAAGCGACCGCAAACCGATCGACGCCCCGTACTTGATTTCCGGCAGGCGTCCCCGTAGAGATCAGACAAAAGGGCAAGCGCCCCAGACCCGAGGCAAAGAAATCAGATCATGCCGGTCACAACGCATATTCTGGAAGATGGCATGAACCGGTTCGGCAAGCGGCTTGACGCGTTACACATCCTTTTGAGCGTTCTTGCAGTACTGCTGCTGTCTGCCTGCACGTCGAGGCCCGACACGGTAACGATTTACCCGCGTCCCGAAGCGGCCGGTATCGAAGGTGCGCGCACCGTCACCGTCTATGTGGCAACGACGCGCGAACGCGCGGCACAACCGATCGACGGCTTCACCCGTGAGCGCGAATTTGACCTGAGCTATGCGGAATTCGTGATCTCGATCCCGCCGGACCATGCCCCCGGCGAAATCGAATGGCCCTATTCCCCCAAGGCAAACCCGGAAGATTATTTCACCGTGCTGAAGCATACCATGCTCTCGCAATCGGCGTTCGATGCGCGGATTGCGCGGCGCGCGCGCGAAACCAGCCAGGGCAGTGTCGGCATTTTCGTGCACGGCTTCAATGTCTCGTTTCAGGAAGGCCTTTTCCGGATGGCGCAGCTTGCCGCCGACAGCAATGTTCCCGGGGTTCCGGTCCTGTTTTCGTGGCCGTCGCAGGCGCGCATTCTCGACTATGCCACCGACAAGGAATCGGCCACCTTCTCGCGTGACGGGCTGGCGGATGTGATCGAACAGGTCACCGCACAATCCAGTGTCCGTTCGGTCATGCTGTTCGGACACAGCATGGGCGGTTGGCTGACGATGGAGGCGCTGCGGCAGCTGAGCCTGGAAGGCAAGCAGACCGCGCTTCGCAAGCTGAATGTCATCCTCGCCGCGCCCGATATCGACGAGGACGTTTTTGCCGCTCAGATCGATGTGATCGGCCCGCTCGATCCGCCCCTGATGGTGATGGTCTCCAGCGATGATCGCGCACTTGGATTTTCGCGCCTGATACAGGGCAACCGCCAGCGCACAGGGCAACTGGACATCACCGACCCGGAAGTGCTCGAACAGGCGCAGGCCATGAATGTGTCGCTGCTCGATATCTCCTCCGTTTCCTCCAGGGATATGCTCAACCACAGCCGTTATGCCGCGCTTGCCGCGATCTATCCCGAACTGGACGAGGATGCCGACCTCGGCAGCGATCTGCGCACCGCCGGCGTACGGTTCCTGGATACCATGGGCCGGATCATCGATCCCGCCAACATCCTTGGCCAGGCCATGGACGCACAACAGGCCGGACAATAAGCGGCTCAGACTGCTGACAAACCAAAATGCGTGCACGTTGTTGCCTCCGCCAGCCGTCCCCACGGGTGTCATGCTCGGACGTGATCCGAGCATCCATTTCAGCCATCCCTTTGATAAGAAAGGGGTTCAGGAAAGCGTACATCGTGTGGCCGTGGATCCTCGGGTCAAGCCCGAGAATGACCCGGAGCGAGGGGCGGCTTTGTCAACAAACTGGGCGGACAATATAATCGGCTTTCTTGCCGCGACCTGACAAAAGACCGGGACCGGGCGTAACCATTCCTTGCAAATAAGGTCATGGCCTTTAAGATTTACCTGTCTTATCAACGACAGCAGGAGGGGATGGTGCGCGCAGGGTCAAAATATCAGCACCTCATTCACGGGGCGGGTTGCCCGTGCCACACACCGGAATTCGCCCGTCTCAATCAGCGGCTGATGGATGGTTTCAGCCGGCGTTCGGTGCTCAAGGGCGTGGCCGGAACCATAGCGGCAGGTGCGCTTGCATCCGTACCCTCCCTTGCCGAAGCCAATGACCGCGCCACCCTGCTGACCAATGTCCGCATCTTCGACGGAATATCCGACACCCTGACGGAGGGCCGAAACGTGCTGGTGCGCGACGGCCGGATCGAAGCGCTGCCTCCCGTTGCCGAAGAGGTGGCCGATGCCGATGTCGTTGACTGCGGCAACCGCGTGCTGATGCCCGGCCTGATCGACGCCCACTGGCATTCGCTGCTCTGTGCCATCCCGATGCAGACGGCGATGACCGCTCAGGTGCCCTATGTTCACCTCGTGGCCGCCGCGGAATCCGAAAAGACGCTGATGCGGGGCTTTACCACGGTGCGCGATGTCGGCGGCCCGTCCTACGCGCTCAAACGCGCGATCGACGGCGGCAAGGCCATCGGCCCGCGGATCTATCCGGCCGGCGCGATGATCACCCAGACCTCCGGCCACGGCGATTTCCGCTTTCCCTATGAAATCCCCGCCTCCGACAACACCAATCTCAGCCATGCCGAGGAAGCCGGGATATCCTCGATTGCCAACGGCGTGCCGCAGGTGCTGAACCGCGTGCGCGAGCAGCTGATGCTGGGCGCAAGCCAGATCAAGATCATGACCGGCGGCGGCGTGTCATCGCAATATGACCCGATCCCGAGCCTTCAGTTCACCCCGGAAGAAATCCGCGCCGCGGTGCAGGCGGCAACGGACTGGGGCACCTATGTCTGCGCCCATGTCTATACGGCGGCAGGCATCAAACGGTCGATCGAAAACGGTGTAGCCTGTATCGAACACGGCCAGCTGGCCGACGAGGACACGGTGCGCATGATCGTCGACACCGGTACGTGGTGGAGCATCCAGCCCTTCCTGGCCGATGCCGATTCCAACCCACAAGGCAGCGAGCAGCAGCGCCAGGACCAGCGCAATATCGCCGAGGGCACGGTGCGCTGTTTCGAATGGGCGAACCGGTTCGGCATCGAACGCATGGTCTGGGGCACGGATATCCTGTTCAATCCGACCCGGACAAGTTCGCAGGGCCGACAGCTTGCCAAGCTTGCCGACTGGTTCTCGCCCGCCGATGTGCTGAAAATGGCCACCAGCCGCACCGGCGAACTGCTGCAGCTTTCCGGCGAACGCAATCCCTATCGCGGACGCCTCGGGGTGATCGAGGTAGGCAGCTACGCAGACATGCTGCTGATCGACGGCAATCCGCTGGACGACATTTCGCTGATTGCCGATCCGGACAACATGACCGCCATCATGAAGGATGGCCGTTTCTTCAAGAACATGCTGGCATAGGAGACGATATGCACGCATATGCTTTCAAATTTCTGGCTGCAGGCGCGGTGGCAGCGGCCCTTTCTCAAACCGCGCTCGCCGCAGACCCGGTGTCAACGCCTGCACCTCAACCGGCGCCGGTGACGGGTGACAACTGGACCTTCGAGGTTACGCCCTATGTCTGGGGCGCGGGGCTTTCCGGAAGGGCTTCCCCCTTCGGCAGCGCTCCGACCGTGCGCGTCGACCGCAGTTTTTCGGAGATACTGGACAATCTGAAGCTTGCCGGTTTCGTCAATTTTCTCGCAACCGACGGCAGGTTCGGGGTTTATGCGGACGTGATGTATATCGACAGCCAGAACGAACAGGCCACCGGCCCGGTGACGCTTCCCGGTTTCGGTCCGGTTCCGGGGGTCAATGTCGATCTTGACGCCCGGCTGTTCAATGCCGCGCTGTTCGGCGCCTACAGGCTTGCGGATACGGACAGGTTCGCGCTCGACGCGCTGGCCGGTGTCCGCGTTGTCAAGGCGTGGGCCGATGTTTCGGCCAGTATTCCCGGCACACCCAATACCTATCGGGCCAAACGTGATTTCGGTTGGGTCGACCCGGCCTTCGGCGCGCGCATGGAATATGATTTCGGAAAGGGCTTCAGCTTTGTCGGCGAGGCCGATGTCGCCGGCTTTTCCATCGGTTCGGATATCACATGGCAGGCCATGGGCGTGGTCAGATACGATCTTTCGCGCTCGACGGCTCTCTCGCTTGGTTACAAATACATGTCCGTCGACTATGACGACGACGGCAAGTTGTTCGACATCGACATGCAGGGACCGACCGTGGGCCTCACCTTCCGGTTTTGATCCGGCGGCATGTTAAGCCTGATTGTCAGGTCTGGTTGACACTCGGGGCCACGGTGGGGAACACTGTGAACGCTTCAGGGGAAGCGGGAATGGAAACAATAAAAGGGTCAGGTGCGGGGCGTGCGTGTATTGCGTAAAAGGGGGCTTTTTCCGGCGGGTTTGTTGCTGCTTTCAGCTTGCAGCAGCGCGGAGCGCGGCCCGGTCATTCCCTTCTTCGGGGCCTATTTCCCCTCATGGATAGCCTGTTCGCTGATTGGCGTTTTCGGCGCCGTCATCATCAGGCTCCTGTTCATCAAGGCCGGCATTGACGCCGTGATGCCGCTGCGCGTGATCGTCTATCTGTTTCTGGCAATCGCCATCGGCCTGCTGTCGTCAATCCTGCTGTTCGGGCGGTAAACCATGTTGAGCACCAAGGCAAAGCTTGTCGCCCTCATCCCGATCATCGTCATCGGCGCAACCGTCTATCTGGGCTGGACCCACATGACGCGGATGAAGGCGAATATTCTGTCGCAGGACGCAACGCTGACGGCGCCGATTACGCAGATTTCGTCCACCGTTCCCGGCCGGATCGCCGAGATTTACGTTGCTGAAAACGACGAGGTCAGCAAAGGCGATCTGCTGTTCTCGCTGGAAGATGAATCCTACCGCCTCCTGGTGGCCCAGGCCGAGGCCGATCTGAAGGCGGCGGAAGCACTCTACGAATCCCAGAACAGAAACATTGCCGCCGAAACGGCCAACGCCCAGATCGCCGCACAGCAGATCGAGCGCGCACGCGCCAATCTGGAACTGGCCGACGAGACGCTGGAACGCCTGCTGCCGCTGCAACCCAAGGGCTACGTCACCGACCAGCAGGTGCAGGACGCCCGCACCGCCAAACGCGATGCCGAGGTCTCGCTCGAACAGGCGCTTCAGCAATCCAAGGCCGCAGACGCGCTGATTTCCACGCCCGAGGAAACCCTTGCCGTGATCGAAGCGCGCCGTGCCGCGCTCGACCTTGCCAAATACAATCTTGCCAATACGAAAATCTATTCGCCGCATGATGGCCGCGTGGTCGGGCTGAAATTCTCAAGCGGCCAGTTCGTGGTTTCGGGCGCGCCGCTGTTCACGCTCGTCAATACCGGACAATGGTTTGCAACCGCGCTTTACCGCGAGGCGGAACTGAAGGACCTGCCGGCGGGGACCTGTGCCACCGTTTATGTGATGGCCGACCGCTCGGTGGAGATCAAGGGCCGCGTTCAGGGCATCGGATGGGGCGTTGCAACCGAAAGCCTGATCCAGGTGCCGAGCGCCCTTCCCTATGTGCCGAAGGAACTCGACTGGGTGCAGATCGCGCAGCGCTTCCCGGTGCGCATCGAGCTTATCGACCCGCCGGAAAACCTGATGCGCATCGGCGCATCCGCCTCGACAGTGGTCCGCCATGGCGATGACTGCTGAAAGCATGCTGCAGCGGAAGTCGCGCCGGTTGATCGATGATCTCCGGCCCTTTCCCGGACGTCTGCGTCTGGCGCTGTCCATCGGCGCCATCTGCGCAATCTCGACCGTCATCTCGATGATGTACCATTTTCCCGAAGCCGCCATCGGCTGCTATCTGGTGATCTTTCTGATGCGGGCCAATGCAGCGGAAAATGTCGTCACCGGCGTCGGCATTATCGGCGCTGTCAGCATCGTGGTCGTGCTCTTGATCGGCATCATCAACCTGACCATCGATCATCCGCCCGCGCAGATCGCGGCTATCATTCTGGCCTCCTTCATCTTCCTCTATCTGGATTCCGCCACCAAGGCGGGCGAGCAGGCGGGCATTGTCGCGCTGGTGATTTCCTTCGTTCTGACCCTGCTCGGCAACATTCCCCTTGGCGAAATCGCCACCCGTGCCGTGCTCTATGCCTGGGCGATGGTGTTCGTGCCGATGGCGGTGATGGCCGTCTACAATCTCCTGTTCGGCATTCCCCCGCAAAAGCTTCTGCGCCAGACCATTGCCGAACGGCTGGAACTTGCCGCCCAGCGTCTGGAACGGCCCGAGGCCGCCGATGACCTCGCCTTCACGGACGCGCTCGGCGAGGGCATGGCCGAATCCGACAAGAGGCTGATGCTGACAAAGCTTCTGCACCTTGTTTACGGCAAGGCCTATGAATTTCTGGAACGCGGACAGGCCCACAGCTACCACCTGCTGCTTGCGGTTTCGGCGCTGCCGGACGAGGCCGATGGCGAAACCCGCTTCGAACTTGCCGGCGTCTGCCGCAGCATGGCCGAGGCTGTTCTTGCGAGAAAAGACCTTCCGGCTTTTAATGCAGACGCGTTCGAGGGCGATCACCTGTTTGACGATATCGCCCGCACACTGGATGACCTCAGCCATATGGCGCCCCTGGACAAGGGCGCGGCGGTGAACGATCCGGCCGTCTCGCCGGACATTTTTTCCAATCCCGTTCATCTGCAATTCGCGCTGAAGACCACGCTTGCCGCCGTCACCTGCTTTTTCATCTATACCGCCATCGACTGGCAGGGCATTCATACCGCGATGATCACCTGCTATGTCGCCGCGCTCGGCACCACAGGCGATACGGTGCACAAGCTGGTGCTGCGCATCACCGGCTGTCTGATCGGCGCGTTTTTCGGGCTTGTCGCAATCCTGTTCGTTATTCCGCAGCTTGAATCCGTCGGCGGGCTTGCCGTGCTGATCTTTGCCGTCGTCTCACTGGCGGCATGGGTTTCGACCGGCAGCGAGCGGATTTCCTATGGCGGTGTACAGATCGCGCTCGCCTTCCTCCTGACGGTGTTGCAGGGTTTCGGGCCGGGCACCAGCCTGAGTGCCGCCAGCGACCGCATCATCGGCATTCTCTTCGGCAATGCCGTGGTCTATGTGATCTTCACCAATATCTGGCCGGTGAGCGTTGCCGCCGAGGTGAAGAAGCGCACCGCGATGGCCGCCGACAAGCTGAAACAGCTCGCCGGTCTCGATTTTGCCACCCGCCGCGCGTCGACCGCACTTGTTGCTTCGGTCCAGACCGATCTCGGCGTGATCCGCAATGCCGTGGAAATGGCGCCCTACGAACCGCGCCACATGCGGCCCTCCCGTCAGGATCGCGAAAACTATGCCGGTACGGCCAGCACGCTCAACGGTCTGTCGCTGGCGCTTTTGTTCCGGCGCGACCCGCCGCCCGTTGCGGATCTGCAGCCGGCCCCGGTTGCAAGCTCCGGCGAGCCGGCAGATTTTTCCAGCACCGCCCAACCGGGAGAAACGAGATGAAGCCAATCCGTCTTTCCAGAATGGCCGGCATCATCGCGGCAGTCGCCCTCGCCGCGCTTGGCGGTTGCGCGGCCGATTCCCTGTCGCTGGCCCCGCCCTCTCCCGAACGGCCCTGGCAGCCGGCGGCGGAAAACACCAATGCGGACGATCTGAAGACCACCGCGCAAGGCGGCAGGGAGCTGGCGCTGTCGCCGCCGGTCGTCGATACACAGAAGATCTACGCGCTGCCGGAACTGATCGACCTTGCCCAGCGCACCAATCCCGGCACGCGAGCGGCCTGGGAACAGGCCCGTCAGGCCGCCCTTGCCGTCGGCATGGCGGAGGCCACCTATCTGCCGGTGATCACCGCCAATGTCATTGCCGGCACCAACGACAATTCCGCCGAACTTCCGGTTCCGATCGGCGGCAGCGCTTATTTCGACAGCAATATTCAGGGCGTGGTGCCATTCATGGCGCTGCAATGGCTGGCGCTTGATTTCGGCGGCCGCAGCGCTGTCGTGGAGGCGGCCAAACAGGCCTCGCTGGCCTCCAACTATCAGTTCAACGCCATGCACCAGAAGCTGGTCTTTGCCGTGACCGGCGCCTATCATGACTATAACGCCGCCCGCGCCCATACCCGCGCGGCAAGCCAGGCGCTTTCCAACAGCCGCACGGTGCTGGATGCGGTCAGGGCACGGCGCAACAGCGGGCTTGCAACATCGGTAGATCAGGCCCAGGCCGAACAGATTGTCGCACAAGCCGAACTCGGCCTCGTGCAGGCCAGAGGCACCGAACAGGATACCTATCAGGCGCTTCTCGGCGCGCTCGGCATCTCGCCGATGTCGAAGCTGAAGATCCGGGATACCGCCGGTCGCGGTCTGCCGGCGGCCGCGCGTGCACCGGTCGAGACCATGATCGAGATTGCCCTTTCGAAACGGCCCGACATTCTCGCCGGCTATGCCACGCTTGAGGCCAGCCGCGCGGGCGTGAAAAAGGCGCAGTCCGATTTCATGCCAAAGATCGGCGTGTTCGGAACGCTGTCATCCTATGAAACCGGAGTGACAGCGGGCGGGCTGCCGACCATCGACAATAACGGGCTGAACGGCAACATCATGGTTGGCGCCACCATTCCGCTTTATGACGCCGGCATGCGCGATGCCAATCTGAAACAGGCCAAAAGCCGTGTGGAAGCAGCCCAGCGCAATTTCGAACAGCTGAAAGATGCCGCCGCCCGCGAAATCGTGGTGGCCTCGAATGCGCTGACCACGGCGCTGCAGGCCAATGCCTCGGCGGTAAAGCTCCGGCAGGCGGCCTACAAGACTTACGATTCCGCGCTTGAAGCCTATCAGAACGGGGTGGGAACCGTTTCGGCCCTGGCAACCGCACAGACCGGACTGCTGGAGGCGCGGCTTGCCGAAAGCGATGCGCGCGAGGCTGCCTTTACCGCCGCTGCCAATCTCGCCTTCGTTCTTGGCTCCTCGGCAGCGACAGCGCGCTGAGGAAACCGTCCGCGCCGTTCGGTTTCAACAGCATGACCGGTTCGCCGATCCATCAGCGCGCGGCACGGATCACGGCCTCACCACCGGATGTCAGAATCAGCTGACCGTTATCGGCAATATCGAAGCCGTCAACTGTGGCGATCGCGTCGAAGAAACGGCGTTCCAGCGCCATGAGCGGTTCATCGCAGGCCATTTCGGTGGCTGCCAGAGGCCCAATTTCAAGACCGCCTTCGCCGCCGGGTTTTATCGCGCCCATATAGCGATTGCAGCCGGCGGAACCGGAAATACGACCTTCCGCATCGATCTCGAGCGTTACCGCGTTTTCGTCCGGCAAGGCTTCGGAGCCGATGTCCGACACGGTCCATTCCGGCCCCGAAAGAAGCGACATCGTATCCCCGCCGCAGCCGTTCAGGACGCCGGACGCCGTTGTCAGCGCGACGGACTGGGGAAACAGCCGGCCACTCATGTCATCGCGACAAAGCCGGTCGGCGATTGCAATGGAAAGACCGAAAGCGTCAAACATATAATGATAGGCACCCTCTGAAATTTCCGGTGCGGGCAGTCCGAGGTCAAGCCTGTCGTCGCCGTAATTGAGGTCGAGGCGGAAACGATCGCCATCGATGATCGCCTGCCAGCCGGGCTCGTTGCCCTGTGCCTTCCAGCTTTTGTCGTCTTCAACCACCACGCATTCGGGATATTCCTCGCCGGCAAGGCGCAACATGGCCCTGCCGCCCTTGCTCCAGAATTCGCTGTCGCTGTCTTCGCTGGCAAAGCGTGCGCCATCGGCCGAAACCACCTGGGGCAGTTCGAAGATCATGTCATCGGTCTCGATCACGGCCATTTCGTCGCGAAAGCCGATTTGCACCTGCCGATCACCGCAATGCCATGTGCTCTGAAAACCGGAAGGCGAAAAGCCCGAAAGCCAGACTGTGCCGATATCAACGTCTTCTGCCCCCGGAGCAATGCCAACAGGATCACCGGCGAAACGGATTTCGTTGTCGACCATGATGACCGCAGTCAGTTCCCCCTTCACACCGCTCGGCACTGAAAGTTCAAAGGCAAGCGGCACCTGGCGGCCGCCGGTGGGCTGGCTCATGCTGCCCAGCTCGGTGCCCTGAAAGCCTGTGACTTCAACAGCAAGCTCAGCGCCCTCCGGCAGCGCCATACGCTCGCGATAGGTCGCCTCGCCGGAAATTGTTCGCATGTCCTGCGCAAGCGCAGAGGATGATACCAACGCTGCAATGAGCACGATCAGAGTTTTCGACATGATGACCTCCTGCATTATGATGCTTTTGCCGCAAGCCTAACCACGAGGCGCTACAGGTCAATGTCAACCGACCATAGTGCGCGAAAAACCGTAACCGGCATGCGCCGATCACCTGTGACGGCGCGCTGCGCGATTTACGTCATGGCAATCCATTGCTATCGTCAGTGCAGCATTCGGAAATGTGGGTGGTCATTTCAGCGCGGCGTTTTTTAAACGTCGGTGGATGTGAGGAGGGATCTTGGACAGAAAAGCAAAGACGACCGGGCTGCCACGGCTCTCGATCAACATCGAGCGCTATCCCGCAACCACGCGCGTCCTGCACTGGCTGATAGCGGCACTGGTGCTGTTGACCTGGCCGTTGGGCATGGTCATCAAATTCGTGAAAAACGAGGTCTCGCTCGATTTCTACTTGGTGCACGAAAGCCTTGGCTTTCTGGTGTTGTGGCTGATGCTTCTGAGAGTCGGAAACCGGCTGTTGACGACCAAACCGGATGATCACGGACCACGGATCGAACGGATTGCCGCCGCCAGCGTCCACGGGCTGTTCTATGTGTTCCTGATCATCATGCCGGTCAGCGGCTTCCTCGCCACCAACGCACATGGCTTTCCGTTCACCTGGTTCGGGGTGCTGCCGATCTGGAGCCCGGTCGGCAAGGCGCCCGAGATCGCCCCCGTGCTTTCGGCCATTCATCTGGCAACCGCCTGGATCCTGCTTGTCCTGTTCGTGCTGCATATCGGCGCGGTGCTGATGCACCATGTCATCCGGCGCGATTTCACCCTTTACCGGATATTGTAATACATGCAGGCAGTCGAGATCACGAACGCCGTCTGGGAACGGTTGCTTGCGCTGCGTTCCGGCAGCGGCGAAACGCCTGCCGGCGATGATCCGGCAACCACGCTTTACGCCCCGATTGCCGGGGCGCGCGGGCCCTTTGTTCTCGCGCAGGTCGGTCAGTCGCTTGACGGACGGGTCGCAACGCCATCGGGTGATGCGGCGAATGTCTCCGGCCCGGACGGGCTTGCCCACCTGCACCGCTGTCGCGCACTGGTCGATGCGGTTGTCGTCGGCGTCGGCACGGTAAAGGCCGACAATCCGCGCCTTTCGGTCCGGTTTGTCCAAGGCCGGTCCCCCGTGCGCGTGGTGATCGACTGCCACGGCACGCTCGATGGCCGCGAGGGCCTGTTCCATGACGGCGGCGCACCGGTGATCGTGATCGAAAGCACATCGGCGCCGGCAAGGCCGCTGCCGAACGCCGAAATCCTGCGCATGCCGCCGTCCGGGACCGGTCTTGCCACCGGCGCAATCGTGAATGCGCTTGCCGGACGCGGGCTGAACCGCATTCTCGTGGAAGGCGGGGCGCGCACCATTGCCCGTTTCATCGAGGAGGGTCAGGTCGACCGGCTGCATGTCGCGATTTCGCCGCTGATCATCGGCACAGGCCCGAGCGGTATCACGCTCCCGCCGGTTGCGCGGCTTTCCGATGCGCTGCGTCCCCCGGCCGAAGTCTTCAGCCTCGGCAGCGATATCCTGTTCGATTGCGTGCTTACGACGTCAGGCCGGCAGGGCAAGAAGGTCGATGTGGCCGACGGAACATAGACTGTCGGGGTCTTCGATTGCGGCATGGCGAAACGCAATCCAGTCCGCGATATCCTTAGATGTGAAACCGCCAACCGCCTCAAGCGGCTGACGAAAGCCCGCGATGAAGGCGCGTTGCAGCGCGGCGCTTTCCCGGTTCATCAGCCACGGGCTGTGCTCCGTCTCGACCCTGAAACCATGGCCCTTGAAAAGGTTCGACAATTCCATGGCCGCGTCGGGACCGAGCGCCGGCCCGAACCCCTTGTCGGTCTTTTGATGCCGGTTGAAGGCGGCGACCACATCGTCATCGAGCGCGTGCGGCCGGGACCAGTGGATCCGGCCGTCATAATTCAACGCCGCGTAAAGCCCGCATCCCCTGGCCGCAAGCCTGTCGGCAAGTGCTGCCGAGTAGGCCAGCGAGCAGAGATCGAAGAGTGCGGACGCCGTGACCATGGCCGCATCTTCAAGGGGAAGGCCATCAAGGTCGTTGAGATCATGCCGGCGGAAGCTGACGCGATCCCCGGCGCCCGTCCGCCGTTGCGCTTCTTCAAGCAGCAGCAGGTCATTGTCGAGCATCAGCCATTCTGCATCGGCGGAGACTTTGCCGGAAAGACTTCGAAACGTCGCGCCGGTTCCGCAGCCGATATCGAGGATCAGCGGTTTGCGTTTTGCTGCAAGGTGGCGGGCCAACACGTCCACCAGACGGCCATTCCGGGCGGCCCGGTCCGCCGGTTCACGCAATGACAACCACGCGGCATCAAAACTCATCGTATTTGCTCCAGCACATCGGAAACGAGACGCCCCGTCTGAGCCCAGCCGGAAAGCCTCGCCCCTGCCTGCCGGGCGCCTTCTGCCTTTTGGCGTCGCAGTCCGGCGTCACAAATCAGGCTGCGCAGCGCTCCGGCAAAGGCATCGCCATCATCCACCGGCACCAGTATTCCCGCCGTATCCGGCACCACATCCGGCACCGCGCCCGCCCGACAGGCAATAATCGGCAGGCCATGGGCAAGCGCTTCGGCGAAGACCATGCCATACCCCTCATACCGGCTTGCCAGCGCAAACAGGTCGGCCCCGGCAAAAAACGGGCCGGTATCCTCTACCGTTCCCGCAAGCGTGATCCGTTCGCCAAGGCCCAGATCATCGATCTGCCGCGCGATCTTCGCCGCCATATCCACGTCAAGTGAAGGGCTTCCGACGATCGTTGCCGTCCAGGAAAGGTCTTCGACCCGTTTCAGCGCATCGACAAGCACATCATGCCCCTTGCGCGGCGTCAGCGCGCCGATGGAGAGGATATGCGGCACTTCGTTGCAAGCCGCTGCCGATGCGGGCCGGTCCGTTCCCGGCGCGGCAATGCTGATGTTTTCTTCAGCCACGCCATACCCGGCAACCAATGCACGTGCCGTTTCGGGCGATGTCACGATGACATGGCGGGCATGAGAGAGCGCCCCGGCCTCGCTGCTCTGCAGGGCCTCGGCCCGGTCCTGCGAAAGCCCGGTTTCAAAGGCAAGCGGATGGTGCACCAGCGCAACCACAATCAGCCGTCCGGCCTGTCGCGCGGCCCACTGATCCAGAACGCCAAAGGCAAGACCATCGATCATCACCAGCGTGTCATCGCGAAGGGCTGAAAGGGCCTCTTCCGCCGCTTCTAGAACCGCTGCGTCGGGATGCGGAAAACCATCGCCCAGCGGCAACAGGTCGACCTGCCATCCCAATGCCTCAAGTTCTGCAATCAGCCGCCTGTCATACCCATAACCGCCGGTTTTCAGGTCAAGATTGCCGGGAAAGGCGAACACCAGCCTCAAAGATCGGCCTCATACCAGCCGCGCGCGGCATGCGATTCATGCAGTGTCACGCGGATCCGGCAGATCCGGTGGCTGCCCGCTCCAAGCCGGCCTTCGGCAACAGCCTCCGCCAGCCGGTCGAAAATGAATTTCGCAATCACCTCGGTGGTCGTCACCTTTCCCTTCAGGGCATCGAGTTCATCGAGGTTCTGATAATTCAGCGGTTTCAGCACCTCGGACAACACTTCGGTCGCAGCGCCGATATCGACCGCCAGCCCGTCCTGATCCAGATCCTGCGTGAAAAACGCGGCATCGGTCACGAAGGTGGCGCCATGCATGGCCTGCGCGGGGCCGAACACCGGACGGGGAAGGGAATGAGCGATCATGATGTGATCGCGCACCTCGACAGCAAACATAAGACCTTCTCCTCAATAGCGAATGCGATGGCAGAGCGTGTCCGGAGACGACAGGATGGCCGGATAAGCCTGTTCCAACTCTGCAAATGAGGTATCGCCCGAAATCAGTGCGTCAAGGCGAGCATCGGCAAGAAGCTGAAGCGCCTTGGCCATGCGGCGCGCAAACGTCCAGCGCGGGCGATGCGACGGCGGGAGGGAACCGACCTGCGAACTGACGAGGCGAAGCCTGCGGGCATGAAACGCGCCGCCCAGCGGAATGGCGGACAGCCCCTGGCCATGCCAGCTTGCCTCCACGATCCGGCCTTCCTGCCCGGCATGCTCGATCGCGTTTGCCAGCGCCTCGTCCGATCCCGAAGCATTGACCGCCACATCGAAGGGGCCTTCGATATCGCCGGTCGAAAATGCAATGCCGAGCTTTTGCGCAAGACTTGCCCTTTCGCCATTGGGGTCGATCAGCAGGGTTTCGGTGCCCGGGATCAGGGTTGAAAGATACGCCACCAGCGTGCCGACCGTGCCTGCACCGAACACGGCGACCGTTTCGCCCGGCGCAATCGCCGCATCCCAGACGATGTTGAGCGCGGTTTCCATATTGGCGGCCAGAACCGCCCGCTGCGGCGGCAGGCCTTCCGGCAGAACCGAAAGCATGTCCGCCGGCGCCACAAACCGGTCCTGATGGGGATGCAGACAGAATACGGTCCGGCCGGTCACATCTTCCGGGCCGTCCATAACCCGGCCGACTGCGGCATAGCCGTATTTCACCGGAAAGCGGAAGCTGCCCGCCATGTTCGGTCCGCGCATCCGCTCCCACTCGCTTTCCGGCACCCTGCCCTGAAACACAAGCGTCTCCGTCCCCCGGCTGACACCGGAAAAGAGCGTTTTGACGAGCGCTTCATGTTCACGCGGGGCCGCCAAGGGTTCGGTGCGGATTTCGCAGCGTCCGGCCTCGGGAAACCACAATGCACGGGCGTTCCCGGAGGCACCTTCATGCGTGCGCGATCGACTGTCCGACACTGCCCTCTCTCCCTGTCTTCGCGCATTGTTTACGCGAAATGCCAACTGATAGCGAGACGTCGGCCATGCGCGCTTTGTTCCCGAAGGCGTCAAAACGGGCTTTCCTTCGGCTTTTTTGTGCAGCAGACTGAACCACTTGGGAAGTGAAAACGTTCTGAAAAACAGAGGCAATGTTTTTTCAGGCTATCGGTGCGCGTTTTTCCGCCAGCGGCAATGTCGGGCACCGGCGCTCAGGGAGGAGACCAGCATGACGCAGGACCAGTGTTTCGACTTTCAATCGGTTTTACCCGAAACCGAGGTGGAGCGGGCGATTGCGGAACTGCGTTTCGGCCGCCCTGTCATCCTGCGCGACGGCTCCCGGCAGCTTGCAACGCTGGCGCTCGATTGCGTGACGCCGGCGCTTTACGACCGGTTTGCCCACGCCACCGACAACCGCCACAGCCTGTTTTTGACCAGGGAGCGCGCCGACCGGCTTGGCATCAGCGCGCAGAACGGCATCACCGTGCCGCTTGCGGATATCGATTTCGAGGAAGCCTCGCGCCATGCCTACGCGCTTTCCGGCGATAAACCGGCAGTCTGGGCGCCGGCCGATCCCCTGCAGGCCGACGCCTCGCAACTGGCGCGGCTTGCGTTGTTGCTGCCGGCCATGGTCACGGCCGACATCGAACCGGAGGATAGCCGCTTTGCCGCCTGCCTGAGCGTCGATCCGGCAAACCTGCGTTCCCGCGGAGCCGGGCACCAGCATTTTCAGCAGGTGGTGCGCACCCGTGTTCCGCTGAAACAGATCGGCGACGCCGATTTTGCCGTGTTCCGGGGCGGGATGGCGCAAAAGGACCAGATCGCCATCATCGTCGGCACGCCGGACCTGAACGCGCCGGTGCCGGTGCGGATTCATTCCTCCTGCCTCACCGGCGACCTTTTCGGATCCCTGAAATGCGATTGCGGCGATCAGCTCAGAAACGGCCTGGCCCAGTTGAAGGCTGCTGGCGGCGGCGTGCTTATCTATCTCGATCAGGAAGGCCGCGGCACGGGCATCGGCGCCAAGATGCGCGCCTATGGTTTCCAGCATCAGGGGCTCGACACGATCGATGCCGATGCCGAACTCGGGCTTGAAGGTGACAATCGCCGTTATGAGGCCGCGGCAGCCATGCTCGGCCTCCTCAACATATCGCGGGTCGTGCTGCATACAAACAATCCGAGCAAGGTTGACGGCTTGCGCGCAAACGGCATTGATGTGACAGGTCAGGTTCGGATTACCGGCACCGTGACCGCCGACAATGTCAACTATCTGAGAACCAAGACACTGCGTGCCGGCCACACGCTTGAGCTAGAAAGCCTGATTGCTGCGGAATAGGACGCATGAGCACGCTGGAACCGCCATCCGACAGGCAGACACTGCCCGGCATGCATACGCCCGCACACGGTGGTGCCGCGCCCGCATGGCACGAGCGGCATCTGCTGAAAAACACGCTGGCAGCCCTTGCCGCCGTCTATGTGGTCTCGATCGCTGCCTATCTCGTGCTTGGAGCCCATCTTGCCGCCGGGCCCGGAACGGTGACTGCTGCGGCGCTTGCGCTGCTCGCCATCCTTGCTTTGGTGATCCGCGCCCTGCCCGGCCATGACCACCGGCGCTTCGGCCCGGCCAACATCATTACCGCCATCCGCGCGGCGATGGTGAGTTTTTTCGGTGCGGCGATGATCGTCGGTGATGTGGCAACCGATTCCGTGCCGCCAGTTATCATCCTGCTTGTCGTCATCGCCCTCGCGCTCGATGGCATCGACGGTTATCTTGCCCGGCGCACCCGGCTTCAATCGGCCTTCGGCGGCCGTTTCGACATGGAGGTCGATGCGCTACTGATCCTGCTGCTTTCCGTTTCCGCGCTGCTGCTGGGCAAGGCCGGCGGCTGGGTGCTGGCGATCGGGCTGATGCGCTATGGCTTCGTGCTCGCACAGACGGTGCTGCCGTTTCTAAAGGCTCCGCTTGCCCCATCCTTCCGGCGCAAGCTGATCTGCGTTGTTCAGGTGGCGGCGCTCTGCCTCATCCTGCTGCCCGGCATCGTACCGCCAGCCTCCACGGCGATTGCCGCCATTGCCCTTGTGCTGATCAGCTATTCCTTCGCGGCCGATGTCATCCACCTTGCCCGACAGCGTTTCACGACAGCATGAACAAACGCTTTGACAGCACGCTCGGTCTCGCCCGCTCGCTTCTGGTCTATTACGGCCAGCCCTGGCGGCGCAGCGCGCTGAAATTCTTCTATGGGCAACTGATCTGCCCCGGCGATCTGGTCTTTGATATCGGCGCTCATGTCGGCAGCCGCACCAGAACCCTGCTTGCGCTCGACGCCGATGTCGTCGCGGTCGAACCGCAACCGCTTTTCGCCGATCTGATCGAACGACATTACGGCGCACGCCTGCATGGCTTCGAGCGCGTTGCCGTGGGCGCTGAGGAAGGCGAGGTCGCGCTTGCGATTTCCAGCCGCCATCCGACGGTTTCCAGCATTTCCGGTGACTTTGTCAGGGCGGCGGGCGGCACGAAAGGGTTTTCCTCCGTTGTCTGGGACAAGACGGTGACGGTGCCGATGACAACGCTGGACGCCCTGATTGAGCGCCACGGCCAGCCCTATTTCTGCAAGATCGATGTCGAGGGCTCGGAAAGCGCGATCCTGGAAGGCCTGAGCCGAGCACTGTCGCTGGTTGCGTTTGAATATATTCCGGCAATGCCCGAGATTGCCATTGCGGCGGTGGAAAGGCTTGAAACGCTGGGCGACTATCGCTTCAACCGCGTGGTGGGCGAGAGACACCGCTTTGTGTCCACCCAATGGGTCAGCGCCGGGGAAATTCTGGAAACGATCCGCGGGCTCTCAACCGATGACCCCTCCGGCGATATCTATGCCCGGCTTGTATCATGACGGCGCCTGATCGCGATGACCAGAAACAGGAGGCCCTGCGGCGCCACCCCCAGAAGCGAGATCATGCCGTAGAGCAGGCTTGCCGAAAGCCCTGCGGCACTGGTCAGCCCGAAGAGCGGCCAGAGCGCGGCAGCCGCGGCCTCGCGCGTGCCCCAGCCGCCGACGCCGGCCGGGATCAGCATGGTCATCAGACACAGCGGAATGACCGTCACGGCGGCAACCGGCGGCAGGGGCGCACCGGTGGCAGAAGCCGCGATCATGAAAACGGCGACATAGGCGGCGACCGTCAGCATGCTGAGAGCCAGCTGAATGGCGAATGCGCCCCGGTTCCAGAAAACCGCCGCAAGGTCCGGCCGCAGGGTTTCGTACCGCGCCATCAGCCGGGAGCGGGCGACGAAGAGGCCAAGACAGACCGCAGCACCGAGAACGCCCGCACAAATCAGCACGAACCGCGAAAACCCGGGCGGCAAACGGCCGGCCAGAAACACGGGCCAGGCGAAAAGCCCGGCCCCGGCCAGCACAAAGAAGGCAAGCTGTCCCGAAAGCCGTTCAAGCACGATGGCGGCGGCCGGACGCTTCCAGCTATCTGCCGTGCGGCTGCGATAGGCCCGCACCGCATCCCCCGCCACGCCGCCGGGCAGGATCTGGTTGACGAGGCTGGCGATATAATATTCGCGGATCGCAAGCGTGGCCGGGATCGGGTGGCCAAGCCGGGCCGCCGTAAAACGCCAGCGCAACGCCGACAGCACCACCTGAAGCTGGACGATTGCAACACCTGCAATGACTGGTCCGGCAGAGACATTGCCGAACGCCGCCGCGACAGCGGCGGGGTCGACAGCAACAAACAGTCCGGCAATAACCGCCAGACAGAATATCACCGCAAGGACGCCATATGCGGACAAAAACCGCTCCTTCCAATGTCACGATATTCAGTGGCACGATATTCGGTGGCACGGTATCCGGTGGCACGGTATCCGGTGGCACGGTATCCGGATAACCGGACGGCAAGGACATGTCATGATGGCTGAAGCGCCGCGTTGCAAGCAGAACCTTTCCGGCCGGCAGGCCGGCGCGGTGCTGGTGTTTGCCGTCATCGCCCTTGTGACGCTCAACCTGCCGGATTATCCGGGCGGCTTTTCGGCAAGCGCCTTCCTGCACCTGCCCATCGAAATTCCGCTGCTGGGGCTGGCGCTGGTCTTGCTGCCGCGCCGCATGGCTCTTGTTCTGGCAGCACTGGCGACACTTGCCATCGGCACGGTCCTGTTTTTGAAACTCGGCGATATCGGCGTCCAGTCGGCGTTCCGGCGGCCATTCAACCCCTATCTCGACCTGCGGATCTTCGCCGATGGCTGGAACCTGTTTGCCGGCAGCTTTGGCGCCATGACCGCCATGCTGACGGTCACCGGCGTCGTCATCCTTTTTGTCGGTGTGCTTGTCCTGTTCTTCCTGTCCATGCGGCCTATGGCAAAAGCTGCCGGCAGGCAGGCGCGCGGCATGACATGGGTGTTTTCCGGCCTTCTGGCCGTCGGGCTTGCGCTTTGGACCGCAGGGGCTGCAACGGGAACACGGACTTATGCCGATGCCCGCGCATCGACCTATATCGTCAATCGCGTCCACGCCGTCACCCAGGCCATGCGGGATATGCAGCGCTTCGACCGGTCGCTGGCCGAAAGCGTGTCCCTGCCGGGTACCGACACGCTGTTTCAGGCCGTGCGCGGCCGCGATGTCGTTCTGATCTTCATCGAATCCTACGGGCGCAGTGCCATCGAGGACCCGCTTTATGCGCCGCTGATCGAACCGCGGCTGGAAGCCATCGGAGAAGAGCTGAATGCGGCCGGCTTTGCCGCCGCCAGCGGCTGGAGCCGCTCGCCGACCATGGGCGGGCTGAGCTGGCTTGCCCACGGCACATTCCTGTCCGGCCTGTGGGTCGATAATCAGGCGCGCTACGACCGGCTGATGACGAGCCACCGCGAAAGCCTGAACCGGCTGTTTCGCGAGGCCGGCTGGCGCACGACGGCCGTGATGCCGGCCATTACCATGGACTGGCCGGAGAGCGCCTATTATGGCTATGACACCATCCTGGCCGCCGATGATCTCGGCTATGAAGGCGAACCCTTCAACTGGGTGACCATGCCCGACCAGTACACGCTTTCAGCCTTCGACCGACTGGTGCGCCATACCGGTGACGACCGCCCGGTGATGGCGGAAATCGCATTGATTTCCAGCCACGCGCCCTGGACGCCTGTGCCTGAGATGATTGACTGGTCCGATGTCGGCGATGGCAGCGTATTCGACGAACAGGCCACAAGCGGCGATCCCCCGGCCGTGGTCTGGGCCGACCGCGAACGGGTGCGCCGGCACTATATCGAAACCATCGATTATGCGCTTGAAACCGTCGGCGACTATATTGCCCGTTTCGGCGAGGATGCGGTCTTCATCGTGCTCGGCGACCACCAGCCCGCACCGCTGATTACCGGCTCCGATGCCTCGCGCGCCGTGCCGGTTCATGTCATCAGCCGCGATGCACATATCGTTGAACGGTTTGAAGCCGAGGGTTTTACGCCCGGCATGATCCCGTCCGCCGATGCGCCCGAACCGCCGATGGACGAAATGCGGGGAAAACTGATCCGGATATTCTCCGAACCGGTTCAGCCGCGATAGCGCAGCCGGTCGATCAGAAGCCGCAACGCCGAACTCATCTGCCGGCGGCTTGAATAGCAAAGCTGGAAACCATCGAACGGCTCGCACCAGTCGGCAAGCACGCGCTGCAACCGGCCTGCCTTGATGTCCGCCTCGACCTCCGGCAGGGTGACATAGGCAATACCATAACCCTCGCGGGCCGCCGCGACACAGAACTCGGCCTCGTTGAAAACCAGCGGACCGGAAACCTTGCGCACGATCTCCTCGCCCTTTCTCTCGAATTCCCAGTCATAGGGCGCGGTGGTTGCGCCAAAGCGCATGACGATACAGTCATGCGCGTCGAGATCACCCGGGTGCAGCGGCACGCCGCGCTTTTCGAAATAGGACGGTGCAGCAACAGCGGCCATTTCGACGGATGGCCCCACGGGCACGGCAATCAGGTCCGGGCCGACCATTTCCGCAAGCCGCACGGCGGCATCGAACCGGCCTTCGGCCAGATCTGCCAGACGGCTGTTGGTATTGATGTCGATGCGGATATGCGGGTAGTCGCGCACCAGTTCCATGATCACCGGCCACAATATGCCGCGCACCGCCGTCGCCGAGGCCGTGAGCCGCACAAGTCCGGCCGGCGTATCGCCGATGGAACGCAATTGCTCGATCCGGCTTTCGATCTGTTCGAGGCCCGGCCGCAAGGCATCGATCAGCTTTTCGCCCATATCCGTGGTGGACACGCTGCGGGAGGTGCGGTTCAGAACGCGGAAGCCGAGCGAGGCCTCCAGCCGACGGATCGTGTGACTGACGGCGGATTGCGACACACCGAGGCGGTTTGCCGCGCGGGTGAAATTGCCCTCCTCCGCAACGGTCATGAACACCGTCAGATCACCCAGTTCATCCCGCCGCATATCGTCTCCGTTTCGCTGTTTTTTGGTTCCGAGCGAAGCATAACGGCAAAATGAAGCGCCATCCATGAATTCCATTCATTTGATCTATGATGAAAAGGACATGGTTCAAGCGACCGCTTGGCCCTAGTTTCGATGGCACGGCATATCCGGAGCATCAATGACATCCACCGAAAACAGTCCTGCAAGCCATGACAGCGCGCCCGTCGCGCATCCCATGAGCGCGGTTTTATCGATGACGCTTTGCGTCGCCATGCTGATCGCCTCGGAATTCATGCCCGTCAGCCTGCTGACGCCGATGGCCGAAGGCCTTGGCGCCACGGCGGGACAAACGGGGCAGGCAATCTCCGTTTCCGGTCTCTTTGCCGTCGCGGCCAGCCTGCTGACGGCAACGGTTGCCGGACGGATTGATCGCAAGATCGTGCTGCTGACGATGACCACGCTGATGTTGATCTCGCTGGTGATGATCGCGCTTGCGCCGAATTTCGCGGTGCTGATGAGTGCGCGCGCGCTGCTCGGCATCACCATTGGCGGGTTCTGGTCGCTCGCCACCGCCGTGCTGATGCGGCTGGTGCCGCCGGCAAAAGTGCCGCAGGCGCTTGCCATCATGTATACCGGCCAGGCGCTTGCCGCCGCCTTCGCCGCCCCGATCGGCAGTTATCTCGGCGGGTTGATCGGCTGGCGCGGCGTGTTCTGGGTGCTGGTGCCGCTGGTCGTCATCAATCTTGTCTGGCAGTTCGCCGCCCTGCCCGCCCTGCCCGCGCGCAACCGGCTCACCTTTGCCAATCTGCTGGGCGTGCTGCTGCGCCCCTATTTTCTGCGCGCGCTCGGGGCGATCATATTCACCTGGGGATCGGCATTCACGATGTTTACCTATCTGCGCCCGTTTCTCGAAACGGTCACGGGCGTCGGCGTAACAACGCTCTCGATCCTCCTGCTGGTGCTCGGCTGCGCCGGTTTCATCGGCACATGGCTTGCCGGAAAGCTTGCAGGCGATCATGTTATTCGTCTGCTGATCACACCGCCGCTGATCATGGGCGCGGTCACGCTCGGCCTGCTGGTGTCGGGCCATTCACTCATTGTGGTGGCCGTTCTTCTGGCCATCTGGGGCGCGATGAACACGGCTGTGTCGATCATCTGGATGGCGTGGTTGTCGCAGAATGTCGACGATGCGCCGGAAGCTGCGGGCAGTCTGATGGTCGCCGCAATTCAGGCATCTATCCTGCTCGGCGCGTTGATCGGTGGCGTGCTGCTGGACGCTTTCGGCATCAGCGCGACCTTTATCGGCAGTATTCTCATGGCGATCGCCGCCATGCTGTTTGTGGGCAGCGGCCGCTCGCTGCTCAAACGTTAAAACCCAAGAAGGAGAAGACCATGCTTGCCACCGTGATGCATGCCCCCGGCGACGTCCGTTACGAGACCGTCGACGATCCTAAAATCCTCAAACCCACCGACGCCATCATCAAGCTGTCGGCCACCTGCATCTGCGGCTCGGATCTGTGGCCCTATCGCGGTGCGCAGCCGCTCGATGAACCCATGCATATGGGGCACGAATATTGCGGTGTGGTCGTGGAAGTCGGCAGCGACGTGACGACCGTGAAGCCCGGCCAGTTCGTCGTCGGTTCCTTCGTGCTGTCCGACAACACCTGCCCGCATTGCCGCTTCGGCTACCCCTCCTCCTGCGAACAGCGTGAATTCATGAGCGGCGCACAGGCCCCTTATGCCCGCGTACCGCTGGCCGACGGCACGCTGGTGGCCACCGACAACATGCCGACCGACGGGCAGATCCCGCACATGCTGGCCGTCTCCGACGTTCTCGGCACCGGCTATTATGCCGCCGAAGCCGCCGGCGTGAAGGAAGGCTCGACCGCCGTTGTCGTCGGCGACGGGGCTGTCGGCCTGATGGGCGTTCTCTCGGCAAAACTGATGGGCGCCGAACGCATCATCGCCATGAGCCGCCATGAAAGCCGCCAGAAGCTCGCCCGCGAGTTCGGCGCCACCGATATCGTCGAAACCCGCGGCGAGGAAGGCGTTGCCGCCATCAAGGAAATGACCGACGGCGTCGGCGCCGATGCCGTTCTCGAATGCGTCGGCCTGCAGGAGAGCATGGATCAGGCGCTCGGTTGCGCGCGTCCGGGCGGCGCTGTCGGCTTTGTCGGCGTGCCCCACGGCGTGACGATTGGCGGCGAAGGGCTGTTCTTCCAGCAGAAGCGCCTGTTCGGCGGTCCCGCGCCGGTGCGCCGCTATCTGCCGAAGCTGATGGACATGGTGCTGAAGGACGAAATCCGGCCCGGCAAGGTCTTCGACCTCGAATTGCCGATCGACCAGGTCGCCGAAGGCTACAAGGCCATGGACGAGCGCCGCGCCATCAAGACGCTGTTGCGCGTGTGACCTAGCACTGCCCGCCGGTTTCACAACAGCGGGCCGAAAACTGATCTCCCCCTTTGAGGGGGAGACCTGTCGCAGGTGGCTTTGGATCTCGCTCCATATACTCTCTCCCGCTTGCGGGAGAGATGCCCCGAAAGGGGCAGTGAGGGTGAAGCAGCATTGCCGTTCGTGAGGGCGTCCGCGTGGATGCGTTCCCCCCTCACTGTCGCTGTCGCGACATCTCTCCCCTCCGGGGCGAGAAGTTTTGGGGGCTGTGCGGCGAAGCCATATGCACCCCCTTGAGGGGAGAGACTGATGGCGGCCTTTTCAGCCGATCAGCCGCGCCGTGTAGATCTCGTCGGCGGGAAGCGGCAGAAGGCGGTTGGCCATTTCGCGTTTCAGCGCCTCGTGGCGTTCGGTTTCCTCTGCCGTCTTGTCCTTCTTGCCGCCGAGCCGCACGAATTCCTCCAGAACATGACCGGGCTTGATGACGGCCTCCGCCGCCTTGCCGCGATAGGCAAAGCGGAAGAGATAGGGGCCCGGCGGATCGGTGATCACGTCCTTGCCGCCGAGCGGGCGAAAGACGGCCAGCCGGTTTTCGGTCAGGGCCCGCGTCACCATTTCCAGCGCATCGCGGCCACCCGGTCCGGTAAAGGCGGTCAGCACCGAGATTTCGCGGCGCTCCAGCAAAGCATCATCCAGCAGCGGAAAGGCCGCCTGCATGGCTTTCAGCCCGTGAACGACACCGCCTGGAAAACCGCCGCCGTGATAGGCCATGATGTCGTCAAAGGAAAAGGTGAGCGCGCGGCCGCCTTCGCTGACCGTGATCGTGTCATGCATTGAGAAAACCCTTCAGATTGGGAATGAACCGGTCGAGAAAACGCGTTGTCGCCGGCATGAAATGCGAACCGTGGTGGAACATCGGGTCCAGCGAGGAGACGATCATCCGCCCGGGCGTCGAAACTTCGTCGATGTAGAAGATCGCGCGGCCCTCGCCGTCACGCACCAGAACCTCTGCGCCCGTCGGCGGTTCAAACCAGCCATGCAGGTGCCAGGTCACGTCGCGGTTCGTCATGCCCGCCATCAGCGGGTGGGCGGGGTCTGCGATCGTGACGCCGAGATCGGCGCCGGGCTCCAGCCACCACCACCAGTTTGTCGGGGTCTGGGTGAAGGCCACATGCGGAAGCCAAAGATGCGAGAGGCTCTCGCCAAGCGCGATCACCGTTCCGCCTGCGGCAAGATGCCGGTCGATAACGGAACGTTGTGCGATCATGCGCTGCGCCGGCGTGCGGCAGGGCACCCAGAGCGTGTCATCATCCCGCAGGCTCTCCCCGAGCGCTTCCGGCGTGGTGACAACGTCGAACGCGGATGCATAGCGCGGCCCCTCGAGACTGTGCGTATGGTAATAACAGCCCGATGACGGCAGAACGAGGCGCTTTCGCTGTTCAGGCGCAGATTTGAAGCCCGGATAGCTTTCCGCCGTGCCCAATCGCGCCTGATAGGATTTGCCCGCAGGTTTCGCGGTCACCGGATCGGCGCATTCGCCGCCATCGGCCCAGGCAATGATGCGCGCGGCAAGCGTTGCCGGGAGGTCCCATTCGCGCCCCATCGTGGCAAGATCATTGCCCGCATGGCTGAAGATGCGCCCGCCTTCAGGCCGCACCCAGACCCAGTCAACCGGCACGGCATCCGCACCGAGCCCGTTGACCACGACCGCACCGTCCGGCGGCGGATTGCAGCCGCGGCCGTAAAATCCGGCGACACCCTTGTTGGTCTCGAGTTTTTTCAGATCGATACCGTCAAAGATCGGATGCGCATTGACCGGCGAAAGATCGAAATCCGCCCGTTTCGGCGCAGCAATCGGACGGTACTGCGCCATGCCGCCCACAAGCGGACGCAGCATATGGCCGTTGAAGAACCAGCGGCCACCGCGATCGAGAAAGGCGGAAAGCGCGTCTCTGAGATCAAGCATCTCGTTCTGGTCAAGCTGATTGCCGGTGATCAGGCCGTGATGGCCGGCCAGATGCTCGGCGCTGAGATCGGCCTGATCGACAATGCGCACAAGGCCTTCGGCCGCAGCCGCGCGGAAGACCTCGGACGGCCCCTCATAGGCCGATTTGACATAAACAACGCTCATCGGAACTCCCTTCCTGCGAATGCCGGTATGACGGCCTTGCGGGGGCCGCTTTCCGGGCCCGTCAGGTCCACCCAGCGCATATCGACCCCATAGAGCCGCGCAAGCGCTTCCGGCACGATCATGTCCTCGACCGTGCCGTTCACCTCATGGCCGCCCGGCATCATCAGCAGCACATCATCGGCCGCGGCCAGCGCATGGTTCGGATCATGGGTGGTAAACAGGATCGCCTTGTCGCGGCGTTCGCGCAGCATGTTCAGGAGGTCGAGCGTTTTCGACTGGTTGCCGAGATCGAGCGCCGAGGTCGGCTCGTCGAAGACGAGGGCGGGAGAGCCGGTGGCAAGCGCACGGGCAATGAGGATCATCTGCCGCTGGCCGCCGGACATGCGGTCATAGCGCAGCTCCGCCAGATGCATGGCGCCGACGGTTTCCAGCGCATCTCTTGCGGCTTCGATATCGTCCTTGCCCGGCTGGCCGAAAAGCCCGATCTGAGCAGCATGGCCCATGACCACCACATCGAGGCCGGAAAGTTTCGCCTGCGAGGCGCCGTGCTGGGGCACATAGCCGGCAATCTTCGGTGCGGTGCGCGTGCCCGTCTTCAGCGGCTGGAAACCGAGGAGCGCCCGCAAGAGCGTGGTCTTGCCGCGCCCGTTCGGCCCGAGAATGGCCATCGTGCGCCCGACCGGCACGTCAAAGCTCACATCGCGGAAGATCACATTATGACCGAAGGCGACACTGGCGTTTTCAAGTCCGATCATGGCTGGTTCGCTTTCGAGAAATGCCGGCGCAAAAGCAGGCCGAACACCGGCGCGCCGATCAGCGCCGTCAGCACGCCGAGCGGAATTTCCGCCGCCGTCAGCGTGCGCGCCAGCGTATCGACGAAGGTGAGATAGGCGGCCCCCAGAATGGCCGAGGCCGGGATCAGCACGCGGTGATCTTCTCCCACGAGAATGCGCGCGGCATGCGGAATGACGAGGCCGATCCAGCCGACAATGCCGGCAATTGCCACCGACGTTGCGGTCATCAGCGCCGTGGCGACGAAGATGAACCAGCGCTCGCGATCCGGATTGACGCCGAGCGAGCGGGCCTCGGTATCTTCCAGCGCCAGAAGATTGAGCCGGTAGCGGAAGAGCCACACGGCGACGATGCCGATGGCAAGCCCCGGAAGCCCGAGCCAGAAGCGCGCCCAGGTGGCCGTCGAAAACGAACCCATCAGCCAGTAGACGATGGCGGGCAGCGAGGTATTGGGATCGGCGACAAACTGCACCACGGAGACGAGCGCGGAAAACAGCGCGCCGACCACCATGCCCGAGAGGATGACGGTGACAATCTCGGTGCGCCCGTTGATGCGCGCCAGAAGCCCGACGACAACGAGGGCGGCAAGGCCGAAGATGAAGGCCAGCCCCAAAAGCGTGACCCCGGCATAGCCGAGCAGAATGGCCAGCGCGCCGCCAAAGGCCGCCCCCTGGCTGATGCCGAGCACCTGCTGCGAGACCAGTGGATTGCGGAAGACGCCCTGAAGCGCCGCACCGCCAACGGCAAGTGCCGCACCGGAAACGGCGGCGATCAGCACCCGTGGCATGCGCACCAGAAGCACGATCCGCTCGTCGATGTTCTCAAGCGGCGCGGTGGGGGCGGCGATATAGGCGAGAATGATTTCGGCGATCCGACCGGGCGAGACGGCAAACCGCCCCGCGCCGATGGCAAAGATCAGCGCCGCGAACAATGCCGCGAAAAGGCCGACAAAGACGCCGGCCCGCAAGGCACCGGACCCGCCATGAAGGCGGGCGCCGGCTGTCACATCGCTCATGACTTGGCCTTGAACTGATCGTAATTGGCAGCGCCCTCGTTGAGGCCGGTCCACAGAATGCCGTCAATGTCTTCTTCGGTCAGATCGTAGTCGTAGATCTTCGCATAGGCATCCTTCATCTCGGCGCGGAGATCATAGTCGAACACATCCGGATGCAGGATTTCGGCAAGCCACATCCAGGTCAGCGGGCTTTCCGTGTTCGGCGGATCCCAGCGATAGCCGCCAAGCGGCATGCGGTAGACCTTGTGGTTCTGCGCCGCATTGGTGAGTGACAGGATCGGGTCCTCATAGATGCGCTCGGGCGAAATATCGCTCTCGAAATTGTTGAGCAGGATCACATCCGGGTTCCAGGCGGCAATCTGTTCGGGATTGATGGTGACGCCGTTGGCCTCAAGATCGGCCGAGGCGCTCCTGCCGCCGGCAAGCTCGATATACCAGGTGTTGTAGTTGTTCTTCGCACCCGACGCCTTCAGCGTTTCCTCAGCGCGCAACAGATAGAGCACTTTCGGTTTGTCGGCCTCGTCAATGGCTGCAGCCTTTTCGGCGATATCGCTGGCGACGTCCTCGCGCCATTCGATCAGCGGGCCAATGCGGTCGTCGCGGCCCATGGCAACCGCCGACATGGTCATGTAGTCGCGCGCCTTTTCCTCTGTGCCGTAGGAGATCAGCATGGTTGTCAGGCCGGCATTGGTGATCGGGTCAACCAGGTCATTGCCGCGATCGGCCCACTGGATGACGAGATCCGGGTTGGTGGCGGCCAGTTCCTCGACATTGGGAATGAAGTTCGGCGCGGTGATGTCGGAGGGGATGTCCTTGGCTTCCGGATAGATCTTGCCGAGAATGCCGTCGAGCACGGCCTGTTTGGCAACCGGGTTCATGCCGACCTGCTTTTCGACACCGCCGTCGATCGCGATCAGCGTCGAGGCCATCGGCATCGGGATCGAGGCGACCCGCTCGGCGGGCTTTTCCAGAACAACCTCACGGCCGGCCTGATCGGTGATTTCAATCGGATCGGCATGGGCAAGGCCCGCGCCGGCCAGAATGAGGGATGCGATGCCGAACGGCACGACGGTCTTCATGAAAAGCTCCTTTGACAAATAGCAGGTAGGAACTTTTACATTAAGGTGATTTTTTTGGTCAAGTTTTTATGCAACTGCAGCGCTCTTTCGCCGCAGGCATGCACAAAGAACCATGTGTTCCGTCACACATGGGGATGAGGAAATCCGTTTCGGACCGAGAGATCACTTCCCGCTAGCGCGGCCGCTTTTCCGAATGCAGTTCGCCGGTTGTCAGCACCGGCGAAGCGTCGATGCTCTCGGCGTCCAGCATGGTCGCGACCCGCTCGAGCGATGCGATCAGTTGCGCCTGTTCCCAGTCCTTCAGCCCCTCGAATGCCTCGACATAGCGCTGTTGCAGCGCGTCGGGCGCACTCTCCACCATGGCCCGGCCGGAATCGGTCACGGTGACATTGGTCTGCCGGCGGTCGGTCTTTGAGGGCACCCGCTCCACCATGCCGCGCGCAACAAGCTTGTCGACCAGCGTGGTGACGGAGGCCTGACGGATACCCATCTGGGTTGCCAGCGCCTTGGGCGTCACGCTGCCGCGTTCCTCGACAATCTGCAGCACGCGCAGCTGCGCCGGCGTCAGCCGGGCCGACTGCGCCAGATCGCGTTCGTAATTTTCAGTAGCGCGGAGAATCCGCCTGAGCGCAATCAGGCTTTGATCAACGCGGTCAACGGGTGTCGTCGTCATCGGACCATTATTGCACGAAGTTCAAAGCCTTAGACAGCCAAAAAATCGACATAATTAATTAGGCATAATGAATTTCCTGACTATCCCTGAGATTCAGGACTTCTCGGCTATTTTATCTGTTTTTCCTTATCTTTATGGTTTTATGACTATTCTCCTCGAAGGGTTGATATTCTCGAAGAGATAATTTACTTAGGAGGCCTAACTAATCGAAATAAGGTCAGACGATGTCCCGGAATATCACCAAGCCCCGATCCAGCATGCCCCGCCTGCGCAAGCCCACTGCAGCGGACGGGGCCCAAATCTGGTCACTTGTGAAGAACTGCAAGCCGCTCGACGAAAATTCGATGTACTGCAATCTCATTCAGGCTGAACATTTCGCGGATACCTGTGTTGTCGCCGAACTTGACGGCGAAATCGTCGGCTGGATCTCCGGCCACCTCATTCCTGCCAAACAGGAGCTGTTCGTCTGGCAGGTTGCCGTCGGCGAAAAGGCCCGCGGCCTCGGCCTCGGCAAGAAAATGCTGTTCGACCTGATCGAACGTGACGTCTGCGACGACATCACCCATATCAAGACGACCATCACCGAAGACAATGACGCATCCTGGGGCCTGTTCAGGAGCTTCACGCGGTCGCTCGGCGGCGAACTTTCAGATGCCCCGCATTATGAGCGCGACACCCATTTCGACGGGCACCACGACACCGAACACATGGTGACGATTACGCTGCCGGAAGCACGCGCCCTCGCAAACGCCGCTTAACACGCGGCCTGTCACTCCCGTTTTTTTTCTGAAATCGCTTCAAGCGAAAGGACGACTCATGCCTATGGACATGATCAAGAATGATGTTTTCAAGCGCCGCGAAAGTGCTGCGCGCTCTTACTGCCGCAGCATGCCGGCCGTGTTTACCCGCGCCAGCGGATCGGAAATCTTCGACAAGGACGGCAATCGCTGGATCGACTTTCTGGCCGGCTGCTCCTCGCTGAACTACGGCCACAACGATGCCGACATGAAAGCGGCGCTGATCGAGCATATCTCGTCGGACGGCATCGCCCAGGGTCTTGACCTGCATACCGATACCAAGAGCGATTTCCTCAAGGCGATGGAAACCCACATCCTGAAGCCGCGCGGCATGGACCACAAGGTGATGTTCACCGGCCCGACCGGCGCCAATGCCGTCGAGGCGGCAATGAAGATCGCCCGCAAATCGACCGGCCGCACCAATGTGATTGCCTTTACCAACGGCTTTCACGGCGTCACCATGGGCGCGCTTGCCGCCACCGGCAACGGCTATCACCGCGGCGGCGCTTCGATGGATACGTCCGGCGTCACGCGCATTCCCTATGACGATTACGCCGAAGGCGTCGACAGTGCAGCACTTCTGGAACAGATGCTCGCCGACCCGTCCAGCGGCGTCGACGAACCGGCGGCGATCATGTTCGAGACCGTGCAGGGCGAAGGCGGGCTGAATGCCGCTTCTCCCGAATGGATCCGCCGCATGGCCGATATCGCGCACAATCACGGCGCGCTGCTGATCATCGACGACATTCAGGCTGGCTCCGGCCGCACCGGCCATTTCTTCTCGTTCGAGGAAATGGGCGTGACGCCGGACATCATCACCATGGCCAAATCGGTTTCCGGTTTTGGCCTGCCGATGGCGTTGGTTCTGGTCCGCCCCGAACACGACGTCTTCGGCCCGGCCGAACATAACGGCACGTTCCGCGGCAATACGCATGCCTTCGTGACCGCCCGCGTTGCCATCGAAAAATTCTGGACCGATGATCGCTTCCAGAAGGAACTGGCCGAAAAAAGCACCATGCTGACCGGCGCGCTTTCCAGGATCGCTGCGGAAATCCCCGCTGCCACGCTGAAAGGCCGCGGCCTGATGCAGGGCGTCGATGTCGGCTCGGGCGAGCTGGCGGAAGAAATCTGCGCCCGTTCGTTCGACAAGGGCCTGATCATCGAGACATCCGGCAATGAGGACCAGGTGGTCAAGGTGCTGGCGCCGCTCACCACCTCCGAAGAGACCTTCAGCGAAGGCTTCGACATCCTCCTTGAGGCCGTCCGCGAGACGATGGCCGCCAAAACCCAGATTGCAGCGGAGTAATTCGCAATGATTGTACGTGACCTGAACGAAATCATCGAAAACGACAAGGACCGCGTGGTCGCCGATGCCAAATGGCGCTCAATCCGGATGCTTCTGGCCGGCGATGGCATGGGCTTTTCCTTCCACATCACCATTCTCGAAGCCGGTTCGGAGCACACCTTCGAATACAAGCACCATTTCGAGAGCGTCTATTGCATCAGCGGCAAGGGCTCGATCACCGATATCGCCACCGGCGAGACCCACCAGATCAAGCCCGGCGTGATGTATGCGCTGAACGAGCATGACCGTCACATCCTTCGTTCCGAAGAGGAGCTGGTGATGGCCTGCTGCTTCAATCCCCCGGTGACCGGCACGGAAGTGCACCGGGAAGACGGTTCCTATGCCCCGGCGGAGGAAAACGCCTGATATCATGTCCCATACTGTCGAAAAGATCGGCGGGACCTCCATGTCCCGCATTGATGAACTCAGCAATACGCTGATCATCGGCAAACGGCGCAAGGCCGAACTCTACGGACGGATTTTCGTGGTCTCCGCCTTTGGCGGCATCACCAATCTCCTGCTGGAGCACAAGAAGACCGGTGAGCCGGGCGTCTATGCGGCTTTCGTCAACAATCAGAGCCATCATGGCTGGCACGACCGGCTGGACCGCGTCGCCGAGGCCATGAAGGAAGCTCACGTCAAGGTGCTGGACAATCCGGCCGATATCGAGCGCGCCGATGCCTTTGTGAATGAACGCATGCTGGGCGCGCGCAACTGCCTGATCGACCTGCAGCGGCTCTGCTCCTACGGCCATTTCCGGCTGACCGAGCATATGAGCCAGATTCGCGAACTGCTGTCGGGACTCGGCGAGGCGCATTCGGCTTTCGTGACCACGCTGCTGTTGAAGCGCAAGGGCGTGAATGCCCGTTTCGTCGACCTGTCCGGCTGGCATGACGAGGGCGATCTCAGCCTCGAAGACCGCATCCGCCAGGGGATCGACGGCATTGACCTGAAAAGCGAAATGCCGATCGTTACCGGTTACGCCCAGTGCCTTGAAGGGCTGATGAGCGAGTTCGACCGCGGCTATTCCGAAGTGACATTTTCGCGCCTTGCCGCCCTTTCGGGCGCCAGCGAAGCGATCATTCACAAGGAATTCCACCTGTCGTCCGCCGATCCCGCGCTTGTCGGCGCCGACAAGGTCCGCAAGCTGGGGCGCACCAACTACGATGTCGCCGACCAGCTCTCCAATCTCGGCATGGAAGCCATCCATCCGAAGGCTGCGAAGACGTTGCGCCGCGCCGCCGTGCCGCTGCGCGTGACCAACGCATTCGAGCCGCAGGATCCGGGCACGCTGATCGACGACCGGCCGGCCGAAACCCCGGGCGTGGAAATCGTCACCGGCCTCGACCTCTATACGCTGGAAGTGTTCGAACAGGACATGGTCGGTGTGAAGGGCTATGACGCGGCGATCCTCGATGTTTTGACCCGCCACAAGGTGCGGATCGTCTCGAAGGTCTCCAACGCCAACACCATCACCCATTATGTCGATAGCTCGCTGAAGGTCCTGCGCCGTGTGGAAAAGGATCTGTCGGAACGCTGCCCGTCGGCGGAGATTTCGTCCAGAGCCATTGCCATGGCCTCGGTCGTCGGCCGCGACCTGAGCGGTCTCTCCGTTCTGACGCGTGGCCTTCAGGCAATCGCCGCTGCCGGCCATGAAGCCATCGGCGCCAGCCAGGGACCGCGCAATGTCGATGTTCAATTCATCGTCGACCGCGACGCGCTCGATCCGGTGATCATCGCGCTTCACCGCGCATTGTCGGAAACCGAACGCCCGGCCCTTTCCAAGGCAGCCTGATCGCCGACACAAGAGCAAGACAAAAGCGATAACCAAGCCGGCCTTTCGGGCCGGCTTTCGTTATTCAGGCTGCAGACAAAGCTATTCGCAAGGTTTTTCGTCATACCGGCCTTGAGCCGGTATCCAGGGCCGCTTGCTATGTGCTTTCAGAAAGAGTCTTTGCGCGCAAGGACTTGCGCTTACTAGATTCCGGCTCAAGGCCGGAATGACGGCGGAGAAGGACGCAAAACCACGATTGCTTGCGGGGTTTGTCAATAATCTGAGGCGGCTTTGTCGACAAACTGCTCTCGTCATACAGGCACTCAAGTTTCCGCCGCTTCGGCTTTCCCGGTGTTGCCGGACGCATTTTCCCGATGCAAGCCCCACAGGAAAAGCTGCGTTGCCTGTCGCGCCATTTCGGGGATCTCCTGTTCCGTCAGCGGCGGGCGCTGCCCGAGAACGATTTCCATATAGGTTTCGCCGCGCACCAGCCCCAGAAACTGACTGGCCGTCAGTTCGGGATCGGGGCAGACGATTTCGCCGCGCTCATGGGCTGCCTGCAAAAGCCGTTTCACCCAGTCGAGACTTTTGGCGGGACCGGTGCGAAAAAAATAGGAGACCAGTTCCGGGGAACGCCCGGCCTCCGACACGACAAGCCGGTAGAGCCCGATTGCGCTTGGCCGGGAAAACAGTTCGAGCAAATGCTCCGCAAACTGTGTCAGCGCCCCTTCCAGCCCGGCCTTGTCCGCGCCTTCCTCATGGAAAACGCCGGAATAGAGCTTGGCGGTGCTATCGGACACAAGCGCTTCGAACAGCCCTTCCTTGTTGCCGAACAGCGCGTAGATCGTGCGTTTCGACCCCCCTGCCCGCTCGATAATCGCGTCGATACTGGTGGCGGCGAAACCGCGCTCAAGGAACAGTTCTGCCGCTGCGGACATCAGGGCGGCACGGCGGGGATCGTCGGGGCAGGTCTGGGACATCGGTCTTTTTGGTTGACATTGGTAATGAATATTACCATATCGTATCGCATGACTGGTAACAAGCGTTACCACCCTCCCTTTAAAGATTCGGGTTTATCCGATGACCGCCGCCACCACCTCTGCCGCGTCCAGCACGGACACGCCGCCCCAACAGCCTGCCGCCCCCAGACCGGCAGCACCGCCAGTGCTCGATGCGCGCATCGTGGCGACGCTGACAGGCGTGCTGATTTCGGCGATGATGTCGGGGCTCAACAGCCGCGCGGGCGGCCTCGCCCTCAGTGATATTCAAGGCGCGATGGGACAGGGGATCGACGGCGGCTCGTGGATCACGTCGTTTTATTCTGCGGGCGAGCTTCTGGTGATGCCGTTTGCGACATGGTTCGCCATCACGCTGACCGTACGCCGGTTCTACATGATCATGCTTGGCATCACGGCTCTTGTCGCGCTGGTCCAGCCGTTCATCGTCGACCTGCATCTGCTTCTGGCCTTGCGGCTGGTTCAGGGGATCAGCGGCGGCGCGCTGATCCCGATCCTGATGATGATGGCGCTGCGGTTCCTGCCGCCGGCCATCCGCCTGCACGGGCTGGCGCTTTATGCGCTGACGGCCACCTTCACGCCGAATGTCGCGATCTGGGTCGTCGGCCACTGGACCGATACGGCGGCTGACCTGCGCTGGGTGTCGTGGCAGTTTCTGCCGGCTGCCGCGCTCTGCGCGCTGTTGGTAGGCTGGGGCCTGCCGAAGGAACCGGTCATCTGGCCCCGGTTCAAGGGGTTCAATCTGGCAGGATTTCTGACCGGCATTCCGGCGCTGTTCCTGCTGGCCATCGCCTTCAGTCAGGGCAACCGGCTGGACTGGCTGAATTCACCGCTGATCTGTTTCTGCCTGATCGGGTCCGCGATCTGCCTTGCCGCCTATATCGCCTCGGAACTGGCACATCCCTCGCCCTTCATCCGCTTCGAACTTCTGGGCCGGCGCAACCTTCAGGTCGGTTTCACAATCTTCTTTATCCTTCTGGGCGTGCTCTATTCCGGGGCGGGCCTGCCGGCGACCTTCCTCGGCGCGCTTCAGAACTACCGGGCGCTTCAGATTGCCCCGATCGGGCTGATCATCGGTCTGCCGCAGATCGTGCTGGGATCGGTGGTTGCCGCCCTGCTCTATCAAAAATGGGTCGACGCCCGCTATGTTCTGGCAAGCGGGCTGGTGCTGATCGGGCTGGCCTGTTTCTGGGGCGCACAGATTGATCCGAGCTGGACATGGCGGCAATTCGTTCCCGCGCAGATCCTGCAGGCAATCGGTCAACCGATGGCCGTCGTCTCCATGCTGTTTCTCGCCACCTCGGTCGTGCAGCCGATGGAAGGGCCTTATATCGCCGGTCTGGTGAACACGTTGCGGGCCGCCGGCACTGTGGTGGGCGTGGCCGCGGTCGGACGCCTTGAGCTGATCCGCGAACATTTCCACAGTTCGGTGCTGGTGGGTCACGCGGCTGACGTGTCCGGCCATCTGCCCGCTGCCGCAAGCCCGGAGGCGCTGGACGGCATGATTGCAGCACAGGTGATGACGCTGACGATTGCCGACTGTTACCGCGTGCTCGGCGTGATCGCGCTGCTGCTCGCCCCGCTCGCCCTCCTCAGCCACTACATTCCCGCGCCGATGACGCGCCCCGCGCCGTCGGAAAAATAGCCGCGCCCGCCAATCAGGAAAATCAAGCGATGCCCTTTGCCAAACCGAAAATCGTCGTTCCGGTCGTTGCCCTGCTGCTGCTGGGGGCCGGATATTATGTCAATCGCGCAGAGGCGGATTCCCGTCATCAAAGCACCAATGATGCCTATCTCGAGGCCGATTACACCAATGTCGCTCCCGAGGTCTCGGGCCGTGTCGCCAAGCTGCTGGTGGCGGAAAACCAGAAGGTCGAAAAAGGCGATTTGCTGGCCGTGATTGATGATCACGACCTGACGCTGGAGGTGAACGCCGCCAAGGCCGCACTGGCGGCCGCCGAGGCGGCGCAGGCCACCCTTACGGCACAGATTACCCAGCAGCATTCGCTGATCGCGGCCGCGCAATCGAGCCTCGATGCCGATGACGCGGCGCTGATCTTGGCTGAGAGCAAGGAAAAACGCGCCCGCGATATGGCGGAACGCGGAACAGGCACACAAGCCGTGCTGGATGAAATGATCTCAAGCCTCGCGTCCGTGAAGGCGCGACGGGCCGCCGATAGTGCCAATCTTGCCGCCCAGCGCCAGCAGCTCGACATTTATGCCGGCCAGCAGAAATCGGCGCTCGCCGCCGTGCAGCAGGCACAGGCCGCGCTCGATCTGGCGGAACTGCGGCTGAGCTATGCCGAGATCAAGGCGCCGGTTTCGGGCACGATCGGCCAGCAGAACCTGCGCATCGGCGACTATGTCACAACCGGTTCGACCGCCATGTCGATTGTGCCGCTCAGCGAGATCTACGTCACCGCGAACTTCCGCGAAACCCAACTGGCGCATGTGCGCGCCGGACAGCCCGTCACGCTCAGCGTCGATGCCATACCGGGGCGGGAATTTACCGGAACGGTGGCCAGTCTCGGGCCGGCCAGCAATGTCAGCTACAGCGCCGTCGCGCCGGCCAATGCCACGGGCAATTTCACCAAGGTTGCGCAGCGGCTTCCGGTCCGCATCGAAATCGCGCCCGGACAGCCGCAGATGGATCTGATGCGTGCCGGCATGTCGGTGATTGCGGATATCGATACGGACATCACACCCGAGAGCAAGTCATGACCACACTGAACGAAACCGAAGGTGAAATCCTGACCTTCTGGACCCAGCAGGACCGGATGCACGGCCACCAGCCGCTGGGCCAGTGGCTGTTCGGCGAAATCGAACGCCACGGCATCGAAGGCGCAACGCTTTCCGGCGGACTGATCGGCCGCGGCCATGACGGCATGACCCATGCGATGACGCTGATGGATGTGGCCGGACAACCCCTGCAGATCACCGTCATCGCATCAACGGAAAAGATCGACAGGCTGCTGACGGCATTGTCAGGCCGGAACCTGGCCCTGTTCTACAGCCGCACACCGGCCCGCTTCGCCACGCTCTGACGAGCTCGCCGCCCTCACGGACATTGCAGCAGGCCGCTTGCGACAGAGGCAGTTAAGTCAACTTTGAAAATAAATACTATTTAATAAAAATAAAATACGATATATAAAATGCCGGGTACGATCTCTTTGCGCGGGAGGAAACGGGATCATGGCTGGCAGGTCGGAGCAGGAGGCGACAGCCGGAGCGCGACTGTCCGAAAAATCCGGTGGCGCCGGACGCAAGGTCATGGCCGGCTGCCTGAGCGAATTCGTCAATGCCATTGTCGGCGGCGAAATGCCGGAGGGCGCCTTGTTGCCGAGCGAGGCGGAACTTATGGCGCGCTTCAAGGTCAGCCGCACGACATTGCGGGAGACCATGCAGTATATGGTCGCCCAGGGGCTTATCCGCTCCCGCCCGCGGGCCGGAACCGTTGTACAGCCGCGGGCGGCGTGGAACATGCTCGATCCGCTGCTTCTGGATGCCGCCCTCGACCACGAGCAGGATTTTGCCTTTTACGACGCGCTGCTTCAGGCGCGTGAAGTGCTGGAGCCGGTTTCGGCGCGGCAGGCTGCCACCAATGCCGACAATGCAGCGCTGATTGCGGTGACCGAGGCATTCGAAGCCATGGTCGAAGCCAGCGGCCGCGACACGGAAGCCTGGAGCCAGGCGGATCTCGATTTTCACACCGCCATTCTTGCCGCCAGCGGAAACTGGGTTTTCGTACAGTTCGGCGTGGCCATTCGCGGCGCGCTGCTCGCCAGTTTCCGCCTGACCAACCGCGCCAGCCATTCCTTTGACGATGCGATCGCGCTGCATCGTCAGCTTCTGGAGGCCATCCGGTTGCGGCAGCCTGACGAAGCGGAAGCGGTAATGCGCGAACTGATTGCCCGGGCGCGCGAAGACATGGAACAGGCGCGCCCCGGAGCCGCAGAGGAGTAGAAAACGCGATGAGTGGACGTTTGAAGGACAAGGTCGCAATCATTACCGGCGCTGGACAGGGCATCGGCGCCGCCATTGCCCGCTGTTTCGCGGCAGAAGGCGCGCAGGTGATCGTCGCCGAACGCAATGTTGAGACCGGCGCGGCGACGGCCGCTGCCGTCGGCGGTCTGTTTCAAGAGACCGATGTCACCCGTCAGGCCGATATCGATGCGGTTGTCGCCATGGCAACGGAGCGGTTCGGCCATATCGATGTGCTGGTCAACAATGCCGGTGCAAATGTCTTCTACCGGCCGCACGAAATGCCGCGTGCGGAATGGGCGCGCTGCATGGCGCTTGACCTGGAGGCCTGCTGGGCGATGACCGAAGCCGTGCTGCCGGCCATGCGCAAGCAGCAGCAGGGCTCGGTGGTCAACATTGCCAGTTCGCACGGCTTCAAGATCATTCCGCACACCTTTCCCTATCCGGTGGCAAAACATGGGCTGATCGGCCTGACCCGCGCGCTCGGCATCGAGTATGCCGCCGAAGGCATCCGTGTGAATGCCATCGCACCCGGCTATATCGATACCGAAATCGCCCAAACCTACTGGAACGGCTTTGACGATCCGGCCGCCGAGCGGCGAAAGGCGGAAGATCTGCATCCGCCGAAGCGGATCGGCCAACCGGAAGAAGTGGCGATGACCGCCGTCTTTCTGGCGTCGGACGAAGCGCCGTTCATCAATGCCGAAACGATCATGATCGACGGCGGACGCTCGGTTGTCTTTCATGATTAGGAACACACTGTTAGCGGAGAAGACAACCATGACCGAACACCCCGAATGGGTCGCTGTGGACTGGGGAACGTCCAACCTGCGTGTATGGGTCATGGGGCCGTCGGGCGATGTGCTGCAATACCGCGAGGACCCGCGCGGCATGGGCGTATTGAAACCGGAGGCCTTTGCCGGCGTGCTCGGCGAACTGCTAAGCGGGGTCGAGCGGCAAGATACGGCACTGCCGGTCGTCATCTGCGGCATGGCAGGAGCGCGCGAGGGGTGGGCGGAAGCCGGCTATTGCGCCGTTCCCGGTCCGCCGCCCGGTGCAGACCAGAGCATCAGGGTTCCCGCAACCTCACCCGATCTCAAGGTCTTCATCCTGCCCGGCATGTGCCAGCAGGAGCCGCCGGACGTGATGCGCGGCGAAGAAACCCAGGCTGCCGGCTTTCTGGCGATGACGCCGGATTTCGACGGGGTCCTGTGCATGCCCGGCACCCATTGCAAATGGGTACGCTGCGCCGAAGGCACGGTGAAATCCTTCAAGACGACCATGACCGGAGAAGTCTTCTCCCTGCTGCGCGACCATTCGGTGCTGCATCAGGCTCTTGCCGGGCCCGCATGGGACATGGCGAGTTTCGATCAGGCGGCAGAGACGGCCGCCGAAAACCCCGGACAGGCGCTGACCAATCTGTTCTCGATCCGCGCCGACCGGCTTTTGAACGCAGCGCAGACGGGACCGGCACAGCTTTCAGGCATGCTGATCGGCGCCGAAGTGGCGGCATTGCATGAACTCTGGTCGCGCCGGCCGGTGGCGCTGATCGGCAGCGAACAGCTTGCCGATCTCTACGCCCGTGTGCTGACGGCACGCGGCGCGGAAGTTCAGCGCATCGATGCCGAGGCAGTCACCTTGCGCGGCCTGAAGGCCGCCTATGAACAATTGAGAAACAGATTATGAAAGCCGAAACGGGGCTTGCAATCACTCAAGCCCCGCTGAATGCCCTGATGGCGCTCGAAGGTATCAGGGACCGCTGTTGAAGAGCTGGCGACCCCCGGAGAGAGGCGCTCACCAGTCGCCTACCATTCCGCGACAGTACCGTCCTCATGCCGCCACAGCGGATTGCGCCAGTTATGCCCGGTCTTGGCGGCTTCCATCACCGCTTCCTCGTTGAACTCGATCCCAAGCCCCGGACCGGACGGGATCGTCACGCTGCCATCGGCATAGTTGAATACGTTCGGGTCCTTCAGGTAGTCGAACAGATCGCTGCCCTTGCCGTTATAGTGGATGCCAAGCGACTGCTCCTGAATGAAGGCGTTGTGGCTGACGGCATCGACCTGCAGGCAGGCGGCCAGCGCAATCGGTCCGAGCGGGCAATGCGGCGCAAACGCCACGTCATAGGCCTCGGCCATGGCGGCGATCTTGCGACATTCGGAAATGCCGCCGGCATGGCTGAGATCGGGCTGGATGATGTCGACTACCCGCGACTCGAAAACCTTGCGGAAATCCCAGCGCGAATAAAGCCGCTCGCCCAGCGCGATCGGCGTGGTCGCGCCGCGCACGACCTCGCCAAGTGCATCGATATGCTCCGACAACAGCGGCTCCTCGATGAACATCAGGCGGAACTGTTCCAGTTCGCGGATTAGCGCCTTGGCCATCGGCCGGTGCACCCGTCCGTGAAAATCGACGGCAATACCGATATGAGGACCGACTTCCGCGCGCACGGCGGCAATCGTTTCGACAGCGGCGTCGATCTTGGCATGGCTGTCGACGATCTGCATTTCGGCCGTGCCGTTCATCTTCAGGGCGGAAAAACCACGATCCACAGTTTCCCGCGCGGCCTTCGCGGCGTCGGACGGGCGATCGCCGCCGATCCATGAATAGATACGGATACGATCGCGGCAGGGGCCGCCGAGAAGCTGATGCACGGACAGGCCCGCCGCCTTGCCCTTGATATCCCACAGCGCCTGATCGACGCCGGCAATCGCGCTCATCAGGATCGGGCCGCCGCGATAGAAGGCGCCGCGATACATTGCCTGCCAGTGGTCTTCTATGCGCAGGGGGTCCTTGCCGACGAGATAATCGGCGAGTTCCGCCACCGCCTGCCGCACGGTCAGCGCGCGGCCCTCGATCACCGGCTCGCCCCAGCCGCAGATGCCCTCATCGGTCTCGATCTTGAGAAACAGCCATCGCGGGGCGACCAGAAATGTCTTCAGCGCCGTGATTTTCATGATGTGACTGCTCCATTGCGTATGCGTTTGCCCTCACCGTCGAAATAGAACGGCTGCGACGGCAGGGCAAAACCGATTTCCGTGCCCGTTTGCGGGCGGGTGGCGCCGCGTGCCTCGGCGATGATGGTCTGGCCATCACCGAGATCGGCGTGGATGATCGACGTGCCGCCGAGATTTTCGACCACACCGACCTTTGCGGCAATATCGTTGCCGATCTCCAGACTTTCCGGACGCAGGCCGACCGTTACCGCGCCGGCGGGCGGGGAAAGTTTGCCATTGGCCAGCGGGCTACCCTCGAGCTTCAGCAGGTTCATCCGTGGCGATCCGATAAAGCCGGCAACGAAGATATTGTCCGGATCATTGTAGAGCGTGTCCGGCGTGCCGATCTGTTCGATCCGGCCATCGCGCAGCACGACGATCTTGTCGGCCAGCGTCATCGCCTCGACCTGGTCATGGGTGACGTAGATCATCGTCGCGCCCAGCTGGCGGTGAAGCTCGGCCAGTTCCACGCGCATCTGCGCGCGCAGTTCGGCATCGAGATTGGAGAGCGGTTCGTCGAACAGGAAGGCGCGCGGCTTTCGGACGATCGCCCGGCCGATGGCCACCCGCTGGCGCTGTCCGCCGGAAAGCTGCGAGGGCTTGCGATCCATCAGCGGCTGAAGCTGGAGAATGGTCGCCGCCTCCTTCACGCGCGCTTCCGTCTCGGCCTTCGAATGGCCGGTGCGGCGCAGGCCGAAGCTCATGTTCTGGCGCACGGTCATGTGCGGATAAAGCGCATAGGACTGAAACACCATGGCTAGCCCCCGCTCGGCCGGGGCAAGGTCGTTGACCACCGTGTCGCCGATCCTGATATCGCCGCCGCTCATGGTCTCAAGACCGGCGATCAGCCTGAGCAGGGTCGACTTGCCGCAGCCTGACGGGCCGACGAAGATGCAGAATTCGCCTTCGGCGACCGACAGGTCGATATCGCGGATCACCTCCAGCGCGCCGAAGGCCTTGCGGACCGAGGACAGTTCTATGCTGCTCATGGCCTAGCCTCCCCTGTGATCATGCGCTTCACCCATGCGCTGACTGCATCGGTCGTCAGCTCGGGCGTATCCGTTTCCGGCGCTGCCAGATGACGGGCGATGGCAGCCGAAAGTGCCGCTGCGACCGGACGTCCCGGCGTGGTGAGATCGATTGCCGACACGATCAGCCGTCCCGCGCCGACCTTTGCCTCGGCCAGCAGCGCGAGGTCGCGGTTCTGGTTCCAGTCATCGATCACATCGATGATCCGTCCGAAGCCGAGGCCATCGAGATCAAGCGCCCGGCGATCGTGCAGCAGTTCCCATTCATGCCAGCCGCTTGGCCGCTCCGCCGGGAACGTGCTGAAGACCGGATGTTCGGTGCGGTTGATGAGGCCAAGCGTTTGCGGCGGCTGGCCATCGGTCCAGACCGTGTTCCAGAACAGGGTGGTAAAGCCGAGTTCGGCGTTGGGAACGATGGTCTCCGGCGCCGGGGCAAAGACAAGGCTTTCGCCCGCCACAAGCCTTTCCAGTTCCGCCGCGCCGAGACTGGTGACAATCGGAAGGTCGGCCTTTTCCTCGGCAAACACCCAGAAATCCCAGCTGTTGTCCGCCCCGCCAACGGAAAGCGTCAGCGTGTAGCGGCCCTGCGCCAGTCCGTCCGTCGCTACCGTTATGTCGCCCAGATGGTGAAGGTCGCCGGTCTGCAGCAGATCGTGGGCGATGGCGCCTTCGGCCCGAAGCCCGCCATCGCGATCCTGCACGCTCCAGCGCGCCTCGCCCGCAGCCAGATCGTGCTGGGTAAACAGCGACACCGCAGCACCTGCGGTAAAGGTCGCGCCCTTTGTCAGCACGAAGCCGGGCGCCAGCAACAGCGGCACGACAGGGCCGCAGAAGCGACGGAACGCGGCCGGATCGTCATAGGGTTTCGCCGACCAGAAGGCATCGACGACGCCGACCAGCGCAGTGCCCTGACCGGGAAAGTCCTGCAGGCCGAGCAACTGGAAACCGGCATAATCGGGGGTGCGCAGGCTTGCCTCGATATCCTCCTTGTAAAGCGCCGTCTGCAAGGCACCCGAGCACATCATCTTTTCGTGGGCGCTGTCGCGCCGCCCCTTGCTCTCAAGGTCGCGGGCGACGATGTCGAAGGCATCGGGCGCCAGCGGACCGTCGTAACGCGGAATGGAATCGAGATCGGGATAAACGCACCATTGCCCGATTTCATGGCCGAGCAGCGGGACCTTCTCGGCCTGAACCCATTCGCTCCAGTCGGTCTCGGTTTCGAGCGGGCGCGCGTTCAGGCGGCTTTCCAGCCCCTCGCCCCAGCGATGGCTGCGCGGCTCCGGTTTGGAAAGATAGTCGGCACGCTTGAGCGAGGGCCAGCCCGAACCGCCATTATAGAGGCGTCGCGGATCGCGGCCGCACCATTCCTCCAGAAACCGCTCCAGCCAGGCATGCAGGCCGGAACCGGACACCTCGTTGCCGACCGTCAGCATCACGAAGGAAGGATGATTGCCATATTCGGCGACGATCCGTTCCGCCTCCCGGCGGGTGAAGGCGTCGAGCTGAGGATCGGAACCGAGAGCGCACCAGACCGGCGTTTCGACATGAAGATAAAGACCGAGCTCGTCGGCGACCTCGAAAGCCGCGCGCGGCGGGCACCAGCTGTGAAACCGCACATGGTTGAGCCCGTGTTCCTGCACGCTGCCGAAGGCGACACGCCAGCCCTCCCGGTCCATCGGCGGGTGGCCGGTCTTCGGGAAAATGCAGCAATCGAGCGTGCCGCGCAGGAAGATGCGGCGGCCGTTCAGGCGGATGTGACGACCCTCGCGCTCGATATGGCGCAGGCCGAAATCCGTCTCGCGAAAATCGACCGGCGCGCCGTCGCGTCGCCATTCCGCCTTCAGACGGTGGATGGACGGCGAGAACTCGTCCCAGCGGGCAGCGTCCACCGGCAGCGGCATGTTGAGGTCAAGCGGCGTATAGCCGGAGTCGATATCAAGCGGCAGGACCTGCGAAGCCGCACGCCCATCATCCAGCGTTGCCGTCAGGTGGAGTTCATCGACATGTCCGCCTTCGGTCCAGAAGGTCGGCCATGTGCGGCTCGGATCGAGTGCGTCGAGTTCGATGCGAAGATCGATGCCCGTCTTGCCGGTGGTCACATCCAGCCGCGCAATCCGGCCGGCACGGGCCTCGATGCGTATCGCGCCGACGATGCCGTTCCAGTTCGACTGCGTATGCTCCGAGGTCGAATGCGCCACGTCCGGATTTTTTTCGCGAATGGCCTGGCCGACATTGGGGAAATCGGAATTGTCGACCCGAAGCACGATCCGGTGTTTGCCCGGCTCGAGCTGACCGAGCAGAAACATGTTCGGTGTGCATAGCCCGAGATCGCGACCGATTTCGAGGCCGTCGATCCAGACCCGCACTTCGCCGTGCGGGCGTTCCAGCATCAGATCGTGATGCAGGCCTGCCTGACTGTCCGGCACGACGAAATCGCGGGCATACCAGGCCGGCCCGACATAGGGATGGCGGCGGGTCAGATAGGCCATGCCGGCGCTCGGTCCGGCCGGCGTCTTTTCGGCCAGATCGATGGTTCCGGGCAAGGCGATGCTGTCTTCGAAGGCGGCGGTGTGCCAGTCTGCACGCAGGCCCTGTCCTTCGGGGTCAAGCGCAAAGTCCCATTCGCCGGAAAGCTCGATTTCGTGAAGCATGATGCTGGAGGTCCATTCTCAAACAGTGGGTCAAGCACCGGCGGACCACAGCCCGCCGGGAATTTCAGGTATCAGAGGCGCGCCCTGATCCGCTTTTCCGCGGTTTCAAGCGCCTGTTCGGGCGTTTCCACGCCCTTGGCGACATTGTCGACGGCAACCTGGACGGCGTCGCCCGCCAGGCGGTCATGGGTGTTCAACGGCCATGATTTCATCGTGCGCTGCACCTCGGCAAAAACCGTGTTGACGTTCTGGCCGCCATAATAGGGATCTTCGAAATTGATCCAGTCCGCGCTTCCGGCCGGCAGGTAGGCGGGGTAGAGGTCGTCGTTCTGGTATTGCTGCTTGAGGCTTTCATTATCGGTGACAAGCCAGTGGATGAAGGCCCAGGCGGCGTCCTTGTTTTTCGAGGTGTTGAGCACGCCGATAAAATCGCCGCCATAGTTCCAGGACCGGCTGCCGTTTTCATCGGCGGGCACCGGCGAGACGCCCCATTTGCCGGCGTCGTTTGGCGCGAAGGCCCGCTTCAGCAATCCGCCGAACCAGTTGCCCGACATGATCGTGGCGATCTGCCCCTTGCCGAAAGCGGACTGCCATTCGGGCGACCACATGGAAAATGGCGAGATCAGTTTCGCCTTGCCCGCCTGATCGATCAGATCAAGCGCATCGATGATGACCGGATTGTCGAGCTGAAGATTGCCGTCGGCATCGAACCAGCCAATGCCGGCCTGGCCCATGCGCACCGTCAGGATCTCGAGACCGTTGGCGATCATCCACCGTTCGTTGGGGACGGTCATCTTGCTGCCTTCCGAAAGGAAAGCGTCCCAGGTCGCGAAAGTGTCGGCCACCGCATCGGGGTCGGAGGGCAGCCCGACCTCATCGAAGATGTCGCGGCGATAGAACATGGCGCCGGGGCCGGTGTGCTTGGGCAGCGCGACGATCTTGCCATTATCCGTCTTGACGTTATCGGCGGCAAAACCGGCAAAATCCTCAAGCAGAGGACCGGCATTGAACGGCTCGGCGGCCAGATCGACCCATTGCGGACGCTGCCGCAGAAGCGCCAGCTCGTTGATCTCGATCATCGCCACATCCGGGCCGGACCCGGACAGAAGGGCGCGCTGAACGGTGTTGAGATAGTTCGAATTCGCGTTCGGGAAGCCCTGAACATTGACGGTGATATTGGGATACACCGCGTTGAAAGCGGGCATCAGCGCCGTGAAGGTGCGGTCATTGTTGGGCCACGTCCACACACTGATCGTCGCGCTCAAATCGGGGTCCACCGCCATCGGCGTTCCCTGCGCGAAGACGGGGCGGGCGACCAGCGTCGCCATGGACATTGCCAGCATTCTGCGTCGTGTCAGATCCATTGTTTCCTCCCTGAGTGGACCTTCGGATGATTACTTCACCGCTCCGGACGTGAGACCGGCGATGAACTGTCGCGACAGAAGCGCAAACAGGATGAACACCGGAACGAGCCCGATCAGGGTCGCCAGCATCACTGCGGGTGTGTCGGAAAAATGCGTGCGCGACAAAAGCGTCAGCGCCAGCGGCACGGTGAACTTCGCGCCGTCCGCCAGCACGACCAATGGAATCTGGAATTCGTTCCAGGTGCTGATCAGGGTCCACACGCCAAGGGCTGCGAGACCGGGCCGGATGATTGGAAGCACGACAAACCAGAAGGTTGCGATCGGGCCGGAATTGTCCATTTCCGCCGCCTCATAGAGTTCGACGGGGATCGAGGAGCCGATATAGGTGTACATCCATACAACGCCGAAGCCGGAGGCAATGGCCGGCACGATCAACGGCCAGAAGGTGTTGAGCCAGCCCAGCCAGCTCATCTGCAGGAAAAACGGTATCAGCGCCAGCGACGGCGGAAAGAACAGGGTGGCAAAAGTGACTGCGAGCAGGAATTTGTGGCTCGGGCGGCCGGTATAGCGCGCCAGCCCATAGCCGGCAAAACTCGACACCAGCACCAGGCCGATCGTTTTCGGCACCACAACGGCGATGGAATTCCAGACCGGCCTGAGGGGCGGAAACACGTCCGCGATCCGGCTGTAGTTTTCCATCAGCTGGTCGCCAAACCACAATGGCGGCGGGAACTGGAAGACCTCGGCAAGAGACCGTGTTGCAAACACCGCCGTCCAGTAGAGCGGCATCACGAAAACGAGGGAAAGCAACAGCAGCCCGATGGTCAGGATCAGGTTCCAGCGGCGTTCGGAATTCGCCCAGAGCTGTCTCATGTCGTGGCTCCCAGATTGGCGCTGATGCGGCGGTAGATGAGGGTCATGGCGACGACGGCGATGAAGATGTACCAGCTGACCGCGGCGCCGAGACCGAAATCAAACTGGGTGAAGGCAGTCGCGTAGAGATACATTCCAAGCGTGCTGGCCGCGTCATCGGTGCCGCCGGTGCCCTGGGTCAGCACATAGGGCTCGTCGAACATCTGCAGGCCGCCGATGGTCGCCGTGATCACCGAAAAGGCAATCGATGGCGCCAACAGCGGCATGGTGATGCGGCTGAAGATCGACCACCGGCTGACGCCTTCCATCCGCGCAGCCTCGTAGATATCGCGCGAGATCGCCTGAAGACCGGCCAGGAAGATGATCATGTGCCAGCCGGTCCAGCGCCAGACGACCAGCAGGACAACCAGCGGCTTGATCCACACCGTGGAATCGAACCAGCTGAAATAGGTCGGCGTGCCGGTAACCTCGCCGATCAGCATGTTCACCAGCCCGCCATTGGCGGTGAAGAACACCCTGAGAATGACCGCGGCGATGGCCGGGGCGACCAGAAGCGGCAGCAGGAAGACGAGCCGGAAATAGGTGCGGCCGAAAACCGCATATTCGTTGATAACGACCGCCAGCGTCAGCGCCAGTCCCGCGGTAATCACCGTCGAGACGAGCCAGATATAGACGGTATTCCAGACCGCCTTGCGGAACACCGGATCGCCCAGCGCCGTCAGGTAGTTATCGAAGCCGACGAATTGCGGCGGCGAAAACCCGTCCCACCGGTTGAACCCGAGCCAGGCCGAAAAGACGACCGGGAAGAACGAGAATGCCAGAAATATGATGAGAAACGGCGATACGGTGAGCCAGAGGGCGCCTGTGCCGCGCATGCGCTCGCCGCGGTTTCTTCGTTTGGCTTCGCTGATCGCCATGAAGCGCTCCTCCCGATGCACTCGACTGGCTGATTTCATTAATCAGACTAATGGGGTTTGTCAAACCATTAATCAGACTAATTACCTAAACCCATGGATTGACCGCAGGTTTCCAGCTGTATAGGCTTTCATTAATCTGATTTAAAAGGACTGCAATGCTCGACGACGCAAGCGCTTCACCGCGCAGCAAGCCGCGCGTTCATCGCCGCACGGTGACGCGCCTGGCCTTTCCCATTCTGAAAGGCGAGTATCCGGCCGGCCATGTGCTGCCGCCGGAAGCGGAATTGTGCGAAAATCTCGGGGTCAGCCGCAGCGCCTTGCGCGAGGCGATCCGGACGCTGAAGGACAAGGGCATGATCGAGGCCCGGCCGCGCCATGGCACGGTGGTGCTGCCGCGTTCGGCCTGGCACATGCTCGATTCCGATCTTTTGGCCTGGGCGATGGAAATCGACCCCGGCCCCGATTTCGTGCTTTCGCTGATCGAGGCCCGGCAGGTGATCGAGCCGGCCGCGGCGCGTCTTGCCGCGATCCGGGCCAACCCCGATGACCTGAAACGGCTTGACGCTGCCTTTGCCGAAATGAGCGAGGCCAGAGCGGAAGGTGATTTCGAGCGTTTCAACAAGGCCGATATCCACTATCATGTGGTTCTGCTCCAGGCCTCCGCCAATATCGTTTTCATGCATCTGTCGAACATGATCGGCACGGCGCTGTCGATCGCGTTTCGCATGTCGATGGAGGGCGCGCGCGAACCGGGCGCCTCGCTTGCCGTTCATGGAGATGTGATAGAGTGCATCCGCGCCCGCGACCCGGATGGCGCGCATGCCGCCATGGTGCGCCTGCTGGCAATCGCCGTCATCGATCTCGGCCTGACATCCTACGAGACGGTCAAATCCTAGAGCCCTTCAGTTTTATATGGAAGCGTTCTGCGGCAAGGAATTTGCGCCGGAATGCGGCATCACGACGATGAAAGCCCCGTCCAGCGGACGATATCGGTTTCGATGTCGAAGAGATCGAGGACGCGGCCGAGCGAATGGCGCACCATGCTGTCGATACCGTCCGGCGCGGCATAAAATGCCGGCATCGGCGGCGCGACCACGGCCCCCATCTCGGCAAGCTGGGTCAGCGTTCGCAGATGCCCGAGGTGAAGCGGCGTTTCGCGCACCATCAGCACCAGCCTGCGCCGTTCCTTCAAAACCACGTCGGCGGCGCGCGTCAGCAGCGATGATGTTATCCCCGAGGAGATTTCCGACGCGGTGCGGACGGAACACGGCGCAATGATCATGCCCATCGTCTTGAACGAACCGCTGGCGATCGACGCTCCGACATTCTTGACCGGGTGAATATGATCGGCCCGGTGCTCGAGGTCTTTCAGCTTCAGCCCCGTTTCTTCCGACAGCGTGAGTTCGCCGGACTTGCTGACAACCAGATGTGTCTCGATCCCGGCCTGACGCAGCATGTCCAGAACGGTGATGCCGTAGACGGCACCGGAGGCGCCTGAAATGCCGACGATAATACGGGGCTTTGGCATGGCTTCTTCTCTTTCCGGCCTTCAGTCCGCAACAATGACGCCTGCTGCAGGCACCGGCGCACATTCGTCCGGCCAGAGAGCAATAATCCCATGAACCCGCGACGGCAACTCAATCCGGAGAATGCCTTTTCATCCGACCGTGCCTCAGCCAGCAAGCCGGGGACGCCGGCCTCCGCCATCGACATCATCATCACCGATGACGGTCTCGATCGTGAGCAGATCGGTAAATTCCCTTCTCCCGGTCCGGAATTCATCACCACGCAATTGTCGTAAAGGCGCTTACGCCGAAGCGTCCGGTGATGCCGCGCCGCCGTGGATTTCGCGCACCAGATCAAGCCATGCGGCCGCGGCGGCGGACAGATAGGCGCCGCGCCGCCAGGCCATGGCGACCGACCAGTTCAGTTCGGGTTCCTCAAGCGCGATCCGGCGGACCATCGGATGGGCATGATGGGCGGCGATGGTGCGCGGCAGGAAGGTAACGCCCAGACCGGCCGCCACCAGTTCGACCATGAAATCCACCTGACTGCTTTCAGCGGCAATCACCGGATCGAGACCACGTGCACGGGCAAGCCGCATGAGCCGGCGATGCAGCGAAAACCCGTCGGCGAAAACGATGAACGGAATATCGCCCAGGTCCTCCAGACTGACTGCGGAACGCTGCGCCAGCGCATGGTTTGAGGACAACAGCGCGACAAGCGGCTCACTGCGGACAGGCTGGCCTTCAAAGTCTTCGGCAAGCGGCAGCTGCAGCCCGGCAAAATCGATGCTGCCGGCGCGCAGTTTTTCTTCGAGATCCAGACTGCCATGTTCGTCGAGATCGATATCAATACCGGGATAGCGTTGCCGGTAAATGGCAAAAAGCGGCGCAAAAAGCGTGGCGCTGCCGACCGGCGGCAGACCAAGACGCAGGACACCGCGTTTCAGCCCGCGCACTTCCGCCAGTTCGGCCAGCAGGTCCGCGCGGTCGGCAAGAAGCCGGACGCCGCGCGCATAGACGATCTCTCCGGCGGCCGTCATCACCGAGCGATGCCCGATCCGCTCCAGAAGCGCGACTCCGACTTCGTCCTCAAGCTGTTTGACAGCCTTGCTGACGGTCGACTGGGTCGTGAAAACCGTTTTGGCCGCCTGCGAAAAGCCGCCCTGACGGACGACTTCGACAAAGGCACGAAGCGTTCGAAATTCCATGTCTATTCTTTATCAGAATAGAATTCATTCAATCAATTCATTTTCTACATGAAGGGCGACTTCCTATCTCTAGTGTATGAACACGCGGCCTTACCGGAGGCCGGCTGCAGCACATGGCGCTGCAATCGGAAAGCGGGAGAGAGGCGGGTTTTTCGGCATTTTTGCCGCCCGCAACACTCCGATGAGAGACCCGCGTGAGGGAGGCGTGACGTACCGCCGCACCCGCGAGAACGGGTGCAGAGAAACCGGCCGCCATCGCACTTCCCGGCGATCAAGATCGCGAAAGGAGAAAAAGATGGCCTACGCAACAATCAATCCATTCACCGAAGAAACCGTTGCCACATTCCCCGACGCAACGGATGATGCCGTCCGGGCCGCCCTTGATACGGCGCATGAAACCTTTCTGAAATGGCGGGAAACCTCCTTTGCCGAGCGCGCCCGCATTCTGCAGAAGGCGGCCGATATCCTGCGCCGCGACGCCGATGATCTCGCCGGCCTTCTGACGCTGGAAATGGGCAAGCTCACCGCCGAGGCGAAGGCCGAAGTGGAACTGTCGGCAAAGATTTTCGAATATTACGTCGAAAACGCCGAACGGCTGCTCGCCCCCGAGGAACTGCCGGTCAAGGACCCGGCCGAGGGCAAGGCCACGCTGGTGCATGAACCGCTGGGTATTCTTCTGGCAATCGAACCGTGGAATTTCCCCTATTACCAGATTGCCCGGATCCTGGCGCCGCAGCTTTCGGCCGGCAATGTGCTGATCCTCAAGCACGCTTCGAACGTGCCGCAAAGTGCCGCCGCCTTTGCCCGGCTCATGGACGAAGCCGGCCTGCCGGAAGGCGGCTTTACCAACCTTTACGCCACCCGTTCCCAGATCGAAATGATCATCAACGATCCCCGCGTTCACGGCGTGGCGCTGACGGGTTCGGAAGCGGCCGGCGCCGTGGTTGCCGCGCAGGCGGGCAAGGCACTGAAAAAATCGACCATGGAACTGGGCGGTGCGGATGCCTTCGTCGTGCTGGAAGATGCCGACATGAAGAAAACCGTCGACTGGGCCGTTTTCGGACGGCACTGGAATGGCGGCCAGGTCTGCGTGTCGTCCAAACGGATGATCGTCGTTGACGCGGTCTACGACGCTTTCCTCGAACAATATCGCAAGGGCGTGGCCAAACTGGTGGCCGGCGACCCGTCCGACCCGAAAACCACACTGGCGCCGCTGTCGTCGAAAAAGGCAGCGGAGGATGTGAAGGAGCAGATACGCAAGGCGGTGGCCGCAGGCGCCAAGGCCGAGCAGGTCGGTCCGCCGGTGCCCAATCACGGCGCCTTTGTGCAGCCGACACTCCTGACCGATGTAGGTGAGGACAACCCGGCGCGCTACTGGGAATTCTTCGGCCCCGTGTCGATGATTTTCCGGGCGAAAGACGAGGAAGATGCCATCCGCATCGCCAATGACAGCCCCTTCGGCCTGGGTGGCTCGGTCTTTACCGCCGATGTCAAACACGGAGCGGAAGTGGCCGGCCGGATTTCAACCGGCATGGTGTTCGTGAACCACCCGACCAAGGTCGAGGCCGACCTGCCCTTCGGCGGCGTCCGCCGCTCCGGCTATGGCCGCGAATTGCTCGGCATGGGCCTCAAGGAGTTCGTCAACCACAAGCTTGTCGATGTCGTTGATATCGACGCCCATTTCTGAGCCGGTCGACACGACCGACAGGTGCCTGCCTTCACGCAGGCACCGTTTCATCGCAAAAGGAGTATTCTATCATGTCTCTCAAGGGAAAAGTCGCGCTTGTCACAGGGTCGAGCCAGGGTATTGGCCGCGGGATTGCCCTGCGCCTTGCCCGCGAGGGCGCCGATGTCGCACTGGTCGATATCAAGGCCGACAAGCTTGAGACCGTCAAAGGTGAAATCGAGGCGCTGGGTGTCCGCTCAACCACCTTCGTCGCCGATGTCAGTGACCGCGATCAGGTCTACGCCGCCGTAGCCCATGCCGAAAAGGAACTCGGCGGTTTCGACGTGATGGTCAACAATGCCGGCATTGCCCAGGTCAAACCGCTTGCCGACGTCACCCCCGAGGACACCGACCGCATCTTCCGCATCAACGTCAACGGCGTGTTGTGGGGCATTCAGGCGGCAGCCAGGAAGTTCATTGAGCGGGGCCAGAAGGGCAAGATCATCAGCGCCTCATCCATTGCCGGTCATGACGGCTTTGCCATGCTGGGCATCTATTCGGCGACGAAATTCGCCGTGCGCGCGCTGACCCAGGCCGCCGCCAAGGAATATGCCAGCCAGGGCATCACCGTAAACGCCTATTGCCCCGGCATTGTCGGCACCGACATGTGGGTCGAGATCGACGAACGCTTTGCGGACATTACCGGTGCGCCCAAGGGCGAAACTTACAAGAAATATGTCGACGGTATTGCGCTGGGCCGGGCCCAGACGCCTGACGATGTGGCGGCGCTTGTAGCATTTCTGGCCGGCGAGGATTCCGATTATATCACCGGCCAGGCGATCCTGACCGATGGCGGCATCGTCTACCGGTAAAAGCAAATGAGCCGTTGCGCCACCGCTTGTGGCAGGCGCGGGCAATTTCACGAAAAGCGGTCCGCCGGGTCTTCCAACAGACCCGGCGGAACCGGTATCTGCCGATCAAAGGATAAGGCTGCCGCCACGTGACTGACTGGTTTCCGGGCAGCCTTTCAGTCGTAGAATTGATAATGATCAGGCATGCAACCACAAATATGATTATTTAAGTCATATTTTCATTGCCATTATTACAACCACTTGTTACCCCGTAGCCGGAATAGCAAACGGGTACAAGCCATGCTGGCTCCATTTTTGATCATGCTGCGGGAAGGCATCGAGGCCGCCCTGATTACCGGCATCATCGCCACCTACCTCAATCAGACAGACCGACGTGAGTTTCTGCCGGCCGTGTGGATCGGCGTGTTTCTCGCTGTCGCCCTGTCGCTGTTTCTCGGCGCGGGGCTGCAACTGGTCAGCGCCGAATTTCCGCAAAAGGCGCAGGAACTGTTCGAGGCGATTGTCGGCGCGATTGCCGCGGTCATTCTGGTGTCCATGGTGTTCTGGATGCGCAAGGCCGCCCGTTCGATCAAGGCGGAACTGCATTCCTCCATCGACGAGGCGCTGGAGCACGGCTCCGGGGCCGGATGGGCGCTGATCGGCATGGTGTTCTTCGCCGTTGCCCGCGAAGGGCTGGAATCGATCTTCTTCCTGCTCGCCATCTTCCAGCAGAGCCAGGGTCCGGCCGCGCCGCTGGGCGCGCTTCTCGGCGTTCTTGTCGCCGTTGCCATCGGCATCGCCATCTATCGTTTCGGCGTGCGCATTAACCTGAAACGCTTCTTCCAGTGGACCGGCGTGTTCATCCTGTTTGTCGCCGCCGGCATTCTGTCGGGCGCGCTCGGCAATCTGCATGAGGCCGGGATCTGGAACAGCCTTCAGACGCCTGCCTACGATCTGAGCCGCATCCTGCCGGTTTCCGGCGTCACCGGCACCATCCTTTCCGGCGTGTTCGGCTATCAGGAAAGCCCGACCATCGGCGAGGTGATCGTCTATGTCGTGTTCCTGGCGGCAAGCCTCTATTTCTTCCTGCGCCCGGCCCGAACGCCCAAAAACACTGCCCCGCAACAAGGAGCCCGCAGCGATGCCAACGCCTGAAAACCGCAAGGACACGAAGAGCAACAAGGGCCTGATGGTTGCAGGCATTGCGGGCGCGGCTCTTCTGGCCGTTGCCGGCGGCGCGGCCTTCTATTTTGCCTCCATGCACAATCAGGCGGCCACGGGCGATGTCGAGGCCGATTTCCAGGTCACCGTCACGGCAACATCGTGCGAGCCCAATGCCATTACCGTTGCCGCCGGAAAGCGGTTGTTCGATATCGTCAACGAATCCGACCGCCCCGTCGAATGGGAAATCCTCGACGGCGTGATGGTGGTGGCCGAACGCGAAAACATCGCCCCGGGCTTCCACCAGACACTGGCCGCCAATCTGGCCCCCGGCGACTATGAAATCACCTGCGGTCTGCTATCCAACCCGCGCGGCACGCTGCATGTGACCCAATCGGAGGAATATGCCAACGCCGCCTCCAGCGTCAGCCTCAGGAATTTCCTCGGGCCGCTGTCGGAATACCGGGTCTACCTGGTGATGCAGACCAATCAGGCCATCAGCGCGGCAACCGAGCTGGCCGACGCCATCAAGGCCGGCGATCTCGACAAGGCGAAAAGCCTCTATCAGCCGGCGCGCCTGCCCTACAAGCGCATCGAGCCGCTGGCCTACCGGATATCGGATCTTGAAAACAACATCGATGCCGTTGCCGATTATTATGCCGAGCGCGAGAACGACCCGGAATTTTCCGGCTATCACCGCATCGAATACGGGTTGTTCGAACAGAATTCGCTCGACGGACTGGCGCCGGTCGCCGATGCGCTCGTCGCCAATCTGGAAGAACTGAAAACGCGGCTGACCGGCCTGCAGATCGATCCTTCGCTTCTGCTCTCATTGCCCGACGACACGGCCGACCAGCTTGCCAATGGCCGGATCGCCGAGGGCGAGGACCATTATTCCGAAACCGATCTGGCCGATTTCAACGCCAATCTCGAAGGCATTGCCAAGGTTGCCGGTCTTCTTACGGTGGTTGCCCGGCCGGTCGATCCCGAGCTTGCCGACGATATCGACGCGCAACTTTCTAAAACGCAGGATGCCCTCGACGCGCTCAAGGTCGATGGCGCGTTCCCGCCCTATTCGCAAGTGAGCGAGGAACAGCGGCAGGCGCTTGCCGCGCAATTCCACCAGCTTGCCGAACTTTGCAGCAAGCTGTCGCAGGTTATTGGAGTGAGCTGACATGACCGATGACAACAAGCCGAAAAAACAACCCTCTCTGGGCCGCTGCCCGTTTTCGACCAGCCGCCGGCAGCTGCTGACCGGCCTTGGCGCGGCCGCCGGCGGATCGCTGGCCTTCATGGGCGCAACCGCAGCCGGCGCGCAGGAAACAAGCGGCGGATCGCAGGCGACCGATGCCCCGGTCGAAGGCGCCAGCAACCAGCAGCAGGTCGTTCCCTTTCACGGGGAACACCAGGCCGGCGTAACGACGCCGCGGCCGGCGAACGGGCTGGTCGTTTCCTTCGATGTGGTTGCGATGTCACACGAGGATGTCGAGGACATGTTCCGCCGTCTGACGGACCGGATCGTGTTCCTGACGCAGGGTGGCAAGGCCGGCTCGGCCGATCCCAAGCTGCCGCCGCCCGATTCCGGCATTCTCGGCCCGGAAATCGAGCCGGATGCGCTGACAGTCACGGTGGGTCTCGGAGATTCGTTTTTCGAAAACCGCCCCTGGCTGAAGGATCAGAAGCCGAAACGGCTGCAACGCATGGTGCAGTTCTTCAACGACGCGCTCGACGCCGAACGCTGCCATGGCGACATGACGCTGCAATTCTGCGCCAATCTGAGCGACACCAATATCCATGCGCTGCGCGACATCATGAAGAACCTGTCGGAATATCTGGTGATCCGCTGGATGCAGGGCGGCGATGTGCCGGTAATCCCGCCAAGCCCTGACGGCGAGGTGGAAAGCGCACGCAATTTCCTCGGCTTCCGCGATGGTTCGGCCAATCCCGATGCCCATGACGAAGCGGTGATGGACAGGGTCGTTTGGGTGAGCGCCGATTCCGACGAACCGGACTGGGCCACCGGCGGCAGCTATCAGGCGGTGCGCATCATCCGCAATTTCGTCGAGCGCTGGGACCGTACGCCGCTGCAGGAGCAGGAGGCGATTTTCGGCCGGTTCCGCGATACCGGCGCGCCGCTCGACCAGCCCAATGGCACCGAAAGCGACGTGCCCGATTACGCCGCCGATCCCGATGGCGCGATCACGCCGCTCGACGCCCATATCCGCCTTGCCAATCCGCGCACGCCGGAATCGGAGGAAAACCTGATCCTGCGCCGCCCGTTCAACTATTCCAACGGCGTGGCCAAATCGGGCCAGCTCGATCAGGGCCTGTTGTTCATCGTCTATCAGGCTGACCTGGAAAAGGGGTTCATCACCGTGCAGAAGCGCCTCGATCGCGAACCGCTGGAAGAATACATCAAGCCCATCGGCGGCGGCTATTTCTTCGTCCTGCCGGGCTGTCGGCCGGGGGACTATCTTGGCCAATCGCTTCTGGAATCCGTCAATAGCTGACGGTTTTCCTCCATGTTTTACCGAAGGAGAAGAACATGAACTTCAAAAAGACACTCGCCGCAAGCGTCGTCATCGCCGGTGCGTTTGCCGGTTACAGCGCGCAGGCGCAGGACCAGGCCCCGGACATTTCGCTGGAGCTGGTCGCGCCGCTGTCCGAATACAAGATCTTCGTGGCTGAAAACACCGCCGAACTGGTGAAGGACACGCAGGCCTTCGTCGCCGCCATCAAGGAAGGCAATGTCGAGGAAGCCAAGTCGCTGTTCGCCCCGACGCGGACCAGCTATGAGGCCATCGAGCCGATCGCCGAACTGTTCTCCGACCTTGACGTATCGATCGACGCACGCGCCGACGACTACGAAAAGGGCGAGGCCGACCCGGCATTCACCGGCTTCCACCGCATCGAATACGGTCTGTGGGAAGAAAACTCCACCGACGGTCTGGACACCTATGCCGACCAGCTGATGGCCGACGTGAAGGATCTGAACGACCGCATCAACAACCTGACCTTCCCGCCGGAAGTGGTTGTCGGCGGCGCGGCAGCGCTGATGGAAGAGGTTGCGGCCACCAAGATTTCGGGTGAGGAAGACCGCTACAGCCGCACCGACCTGTGGGACTTCGAAGCCAACTTCCACGGTTCGGAAAAGATCTTCGACCTGCTGACCCCGCTGATCGCCGAAAGCGACCCGGAATTCGTCGAGACGGTCTCCGGCAACTTCGCCGATGTTGACGAAACGCTGGCGAAATACGAAGCGCCGGAAGGCGGCTACGTCTCCTATGTCGAGTTGAGCGATTCCGACCGCAACGTTCTCTCCGCCAAGGTCAACACGCTGGCCGAAGACCTGTCGACGCTGCGCGGCAAGCTCGGCCTCAACTGATAACGCTCTGCCAGGAGCGCTGATAAGGAAGGCCGGAGCGTTTTTCGCTCCGGCCTTCGGTTTGTCGAGGGGCCGCTCATTTCCCTCTGCGTCATCCTCCGGCTTGACCGGAGGATCCAGGGCGGCACGACGTGTGTTTCAAAAAGTATTTATAATCAGGTGCCTGATCGCAGTGGATGCTCGGATCCAGTCCGAGCATGACACCTGATGCAGGGTCAGTTGCGGCACGGAACGCCGCGTTTCAGGTTTTGTCAGCAGTCTGAGAGCCGGAGCGTTTTTCGCTCCGGCCTTCATTGATTTCGATACAGATGCCACCGAGGGCGATCAGAATTCGGCGTCGATATCGACCACGTCGATCAGCTTGTGATTGACGAATTCCTTCAGGCCGAGGCCCAGCAGCTCGCGGCCATAGCCGGACCGGCGGACGCCGCCGAACGGCAGGTCGGCCTTGACCATGGTGGGATGGTTGACGAACACCATGCCGGTCGAGATCTTCGCAGCGACCTTTGCGCCATGTTCGGTGTCCGACGTAAACACCGACCCGCCGAGACCGAACGGTGTGTCATTGGCAATGCGAATGGCGTCGGCTTCATCGCCTGCCCGAAACAGCATCGATACCGGCCCGAAGAATTCCATGTAATACGCCGGATTGTCCGGCGTTACCCCGGTCAGGATCGTCGGCTGGACGAATGCGCCGCGATTGGGGACCTTCGGTCCGACCTCGGTCGCCGTTGCACCATGTTCGACGGCCAGCGCGATCTTCTGTTTCACCTCATCGGCGGCCGTCTGCGACGACAACGGCGCCAGCGTCGTTGCCGGGTCCATCGGGTCGCCCGCCTTCAGGGCCGCAACCCCTTCGGTGTAGCGCCTCAGAAAGTCGTCATAGACGGCATCGACGATGATCATGCGCTTGGATGAAACGCAGACCTGCCCACCGTTCCAGTGCCGGCCGAAAACCGCCCATTTCACGGTTTTTGCCATATCGGCATCGGCGAGAACGACGAACGCATCCGCGCCGCCGAGTTCAAGCGTCGATTTCTTCAGCGCCTTGCCGGCAATACCGGCAACTTCCGCGCCCGCACCTTCCGAGCCGGTCAGGGCAACACCCTGAACACGCGGATCATTCAGGATCATCGAGATCTGCGCGCGCGTGGCATAGAGGTTGGTAAACCCGCCCTTCGGAAGACCGGCTTCAAGCATCAGCTCTTCGAAGGCGGTAGCGCTTTGCGGCACATTGGACGCGTGCTTCAGCAACATCGTGTTGCCGGCCGAAAGCTGCGGCGCGATGATGCGGGCAATCTGGTAAAAGGGGAAGTTCCACGGCTCGATCGCCAGCAGAACGCCAAGCGGCTCGTGAACGATCGTCGCACGGCCTTCTGCAGGGTTTCTGACCGGCAGCGGCTCTGCGGCCAGCAGTCGTTCGGCATTGACGACGTAATATTCGAAGATTTCCGCCGAAAGCTCGACTTCGGCTTCCGCCTCGGCCAGAAGCTTGCCCATTTCCAGCGTCAGGATTTCGGCATAGCGGCGTTTGGAGGCCCTGAGCAGGTCAGCGGCCTTCTGCAAGACCTTTGCCCGCGCGGCAAAGGATGTTTCACGCCAGGCGAGAAATGCGTCATGCGCACCGGCAATGGCGTTTTCGACTTGCACGTCCGTTGCATCGGGAAATGATTTTATCAATTCTCCGGTGAAGGGGTTTGTGGTTGCGTAGGTCATCTTTCTGTCCTTTCCGGCGCCCGGGAAAACACGGGAACCTCAAAAGGGGGCGTTTGCGCGCCGGCGGGCGACGCGAAACGCTCCGAGTCTGATTTTTTTGGGCGTGTTGCCAACGGCAGAAACATTCGCGTTCCGTGAAAGCGACGCCGTATCTTCGATGGTTTCAGCCGAACAGCTTGTTGGCCGTCTCGGCAATGCGCCGGCCCTGGTAGCGAGCGCCATCCAGTTCGTTTTCGCTCGGCTGACGCGATCCATCGCCGCCGGCAACCGTCGTTGCCCCGTAGGGCGCGCCGCCGGTCACGGCGTCGGAAATCGTCTGCCCGGCAAAACCATAGTCGAGACCGACGATCAGCAGACCGAAATGCATCAGATTGGCGATGACGGAAAACAGCGTCATTTCCTGACCGCCATGCTGGGTGCCGGTTGAGGTGAAGGCGCCACCGACCTTGCCGTTCAGCGCGCCGCGCGCCCACAGCCCGCCGGCGCGGTCCAGAAAGGCCGCCATCTGCGATGAGATCCGGCCAAAACGGGTGCCGGTTCCGATCACGATGGCATCGTAGTTTTCCAGCTCCTCGATGGTCGCGACCGGCGCCTTCTGATCGAGCTTGAAATGCGCCTTGCGCGCCGTTTCCTCGGGCACTGTTTCCGGCACGCGCTTGACCGTGGCATCTGCGCCAGCCTCGCGGGCTCCGGCGGCAATCGCTTCCGCCATGGTTTCGATATGTCCGTAGGACGAATAGTAGAGGACAAGAACCTTTGCCATTACCGTGTTTCCTTCTGTTGGCGTGTTTCTTCAAACAGGCCGCTGCTGTTATTGCCCGAGGCCGATTTCCCGCATGAATTCCGCATTGTCGTAGAAGAGGTATTCCTCATCCATGACGCCGGCATCGGTCCAGTGGCCGATTGTTGCCATGGTCAACGAGAAAGGCTTGCCCGTCGGCGGGATTGTCTCGCCATCGCCGGTGGGCATGGGTTCGGTGAATGTGCCTTCCAAAACGCCGATCACGCCGGTCCAGGGGCCGGAGCCGAAGCGGATCGGATGCACGTCGATATGGGTATCGGGCGCGAACACGAATGTCTGGGAAATCGCGGCGATATGGTCCTCAAGGCCCGTCGTCGTGCTGCCGTCGGGATAGTGCACCAGAATGTCCTCGGCGTGGCTTTCGCCCAGCCGGTCCCATTTCTGGTTGGTGTAGACATCGAAATCGAGCGTATCGAAGGTTTCGAGATTCTTTTGGATTGTCGCCTCGGCGGTCTGGTATTGGTCGAGCTGCTGCATCAGCTGCGGCATGGCTTCCGCCGCCGGCGTGCCGGTCTGCTCCTGCGCAAAGGATGCCGTTGCCGGAATGACGACGGCCACGGCCGCCAGAAGCCCCAGAGTTTTCATGTTCATCTTTCCTGCCTTTTCAAGCGTGTTTGCGGATATCCCCGGTTCCGGCTTCCGCAAGACGTCTCGTCCCCACGAAATCTCCGCCACGCGATATCCCGAGCGTACAGTTCTTGTGCCGTCCGCCTGACTTCCGATATATGATTGCGCAGAAACAGAGTTAAGGCGCGATAATGCAACGCATCATTACGCCTGATGTAACGATGAGGTTGTCATGGAAACGATGCGGGCGCTGAAAGCTTTTGTTGAAGTGGTGAACCAGGGCAGTTTCATTGCGGCCGCCAACAGGTTGTCGCTTTCAAACGCTGCGGTTTCGCGCCAGATTGTGGGGCTTGAGCAGCATTTCGGGGCGCGGCTTTTGAACAGGACATCGCGCAACCTGTCCCTGACAGAACCCGGCCGCGAGCTTTATGGCCGCGCGCAGCTCATCCTTCAGGAGCTGGAAGAAGCCGAAGCCGTTGTCGGACGGCAGACGGCAAAGCCAAGCGGCCTGTTGCGCATCAGCGCGCCCGTATCTTTCGGAACAGGCGTTTTCTCGGAGCTTCTGCCGGATTTCTGCCGCCGCTATCCCGAGATCACGCTCGATCTGGACCTGTCCAACCGGGTGGTCGATCTGGTCAATGACGGCGTGGACGTGGCCGTGCGGCTGTCGCTGGGCGATCTCAGCCCGCACCTGATCGCCCGTCGTCTGGGCACGGTGCGCATGGTCTTCTGTGCCTCACCCGACTATCTGGCGCGAAGGGGCACGCCGAAGAAACCCGAAGACCTCAATGCCCATGATTTTCTCTGCTTTTCCTATCTCTGGCGCACGCAGAAACTGACGCTGAACCATCGCGACGGAAACAGAACCATCGTCAACCTGACTCCGCGCGTGCATGCCAATAACGGCGATGTTCTGACCACCTTTGCCCGAGAGGGCTTCGGCGTGCTGCTGCATCCCTATTTCATCGCGGCCGACGATCTGGCCTCGGGACGGCTGGTGCAGGTTCTGCCGGAATGGAACGCCAGCGAAGTGGAGCTGCACGCCCTTTATGTCAGCCGCAAACACCTGCCGCTGAAAATCCGGGTGTTTGTGGACTATCTGGTCGAAAGACTGCCCGGACAGATCTTGTAGACAGCGCCGCCGAACTGCGCCGCATCCACGCCGTCGGTGGCGTGGATGAAATCGTGATGGCGCGTCGTCAGCCCGCAGCCGCCGCGCCGCGCTCCCAGTACCAGGCGACATACATGCGCTTGCGGTCGTGTTTTCGCTCTTTCAGCAGCTTGCGGATCGCCCGCACATCGCTTTTTTCGCAGGCGACCCAGACGAAGGTGTCTTCATCGAGCGTGGCGATGGCCTTTTGGGCTTCGTCTGCAAGCACGCCGGTTGCCCCGTCGTCATAGCGTGCGCGGTGGAGCCAGCGGAGATCGAGATGGCCGGCGCTTTCGATCGGCTGCTCTTCCGTCTCGTCTTCAACTTCGATGATGGCGGAAAGGCGGGTTCCCGCCGGCACTTCATCGGCAATGCGGGCAATCGCCGGCAACGCCGCCTCATCGCCGGCCAGAAAGATGGTCTCGGCTTCGGGCACGGCGCCGCCGCCCGGGCCCAGAAACGCGATCCTGTCTCCCGGACGGGCATCTCGGGCGAAATCCGCGCCGGGCGTCTTGATGCCGGGCGCCGGGTGCTGAAGAAAGTCGACGGACAATTCGCCGCGCTCGACATCGAAAGAGCGGATCGTGTAGACGCGCACCAGAAGCGCATCCTCCCCGTCGGGCCAGACGAACCGGCCATCGTCGCCCACCACAGGCCAGACCGGATCCCGCCCCTTCGGCGGCACCAGCATGCGCACATGCATATTACCGCCGATGAACGGGCTGACATCGTCGCAGCTGAAGGTCACCCGCAGCATGTGCGGGGTTACGGTTTCAGTCGAAACAACGGTGACTTCGTAAAGGTTGGCCGGCGTTTCCGGCGGCGGCGGATCGGCCCAGTCGAGCACCAGCGTATCGGTGCCCGCGAAATAGAACATGTGCTCGGCCAGCATGGTGCGCGAAAGCTGCAATGCCTCCTTCCCCGAAGCCGACAGCAGAATATGCAGCCTGTCGCCCTCCCGGTCGATCCGCGCCTGTCCGATATCGCTGTCGAGCACGACGCGATCGCCCTGACGCACGACATCGGCATGTTCGGCAAAGTGCTCGGCCACCATGGAGAGCATGGCGCCGGCATCCTTCGGCACCGCGATACCGGAAAGCGTGAAGTTTCTGGGCTCTGTCACGGTATGTCTCCTTCTGCTGTTTCGGATTTTTCCGCCTGTCCGGCCATGTGATGGCGTCCGATCGGCAGCATCATCGGCCGGCCGGAAACCGGATCGGCCATGATCCGGCTTTCAAGGCTGAAGACCGCGCGTACGACATCATCGGTCAGGACAGCCGCCGGCGCGCCGGCAACATGGATCCGCCCGGCCTGCATGGCCACCAGATGGTCGGCATAGCGGGCCGCCAGGTTGAGGTCGTGCAGCACCATGACGATGGTGGTGCGGTTTTCACGGTTGAGATCGGTCAGAAGATCGAGCACCTCAACCTGATGGCTGACATCGAGAAAGGTGGTCGGCTCGTCCAGCAGCAGAATATCGGTCTGCTGTGCCAACGCCATGGCGATCCACACCCGCTGGCGCTGGCCGCCGGAAAGCTCGTCCACCGACCGCTCGGCAAGCTCCGCCGTGCCCGTCGTATCAAGCGCTGCGGCAACGGCTTCGTCATCTTCTCGCCGCCAGCGCGAAAACATGTTCTGATGCGGATGACGGCCGCGGCTGACGAGATCGAACACGGTGATGCCTTCTGGCGCCAGTGGCGACTGCGGCAGAAGACCCAGCGTGCGGGCAAGCTTCCGGGTCGGCGTCCGGTGGATCGCCTTGCCGTCGAGCAGAACCTCGCCGGCCTTTGGCGTCAGCAATCTGGACAGGGTTTTCAGCAGGGTCGACTTGCCGCAGGCATTGGCGCCGACAATTGCGGTAATCCGGCCCGACGGCACGGTGAAGTTCAGACCGTCGAGAATGACGCTGTCGCCGTAACCCGCCGAAATCCGTTCGGCTTCAAGAACATGCGCGCTCAAAGCGAGCCTCCCGCCCTGTTGGCCCTGATGATGAGATAGATGAGGTAGGGCGCGCCGAGCGCGCCGGTGACAACGCCGACCGGATAACGGCTCGGCAGCCAGAACTGCCCGGCATAATCGCCGAGAAGAACAAGGCTGGCCCCGATCAACCCGGCAGGGATCAGAAGCGAACCGTTATTGCCGATGATGCGTGCCGCAATCGGCCCGGAGAGAAAGGCGACGAAGGCAATCGGCCCGGTGACCGCCGTGGCAACCGCAATCAGCCCGACAGCCGCGATGATGACGAGCGCCCGCGTGCGGGCAACGGCAACGCCGAGGGCTGCGGCCGCTTCGTCTCCCAACCGCAGCCCCTCGAGGTCGCGGGTCCGGCTCAGCAACAGGCCGCCGAAAACAACAAGGCTGATCAGAAGCGGCAGAATCTGGCTGAGCGTCGCGCCATTGAGGCTGCCCGTCAGCCAGCGCATAGCCTCCTGCAGATCCCACATCGGCGCCATCGACAGGATATAGGCCACGATGCTTTCCAGCATGGCCGAAACGCCGATGCCCACCAGGATAAGCCGCGTTCCGGCAACGCCGTTGCGCGCGGCAAGACCGTAAACCAGCATGGCAATGGCCAGCCCCGCAATCACGGCAAACACCGAAACGGCCGGACCGCTCCACGACAGCACGACGATGGCGAACACCGCCGCAGCGCTGGCCCCGGAAGAAATGCCGATGATATCGGGACTTGCCAGCGGATTGCGCAGCATGGTCTGGAAGGCAACGCCGCCAAGGCCAAAGCTGAGGCCCGACAGGATGGCCAGAACCGCGCGCGGCAACCGCAGCCGGCCAACGGTGAAGGACGCGCCCGGCACATCCTCGCCCATCAGAACCCGCAGCACATCGCCCGGCGGCGTGAACGATTGCCCGAGCATCAGCGTCAGCGCGAACAGGGCGGCAAGCAGCACAAGAAAGGCGATCACGATCCGGTATCGCTGCCGGAGCCTGAGACGGCGGGTTTGCGAAATGACGGCAAGCGTGGTCACAGTTCCCGCACCTTCTGACGCCTGACGATCCAGATGAAGAACGGCCCGCCGACAAGCGCGGTGATGATGCCGACATCGACCTCGCCGGGGCGCGCGGCAATCCGCCCGACAATGTCGCTCGCCAAAAGCAGCGCAGCGCCGGATAGCGCCGAAAACGGCAGCAGCCAGCGGTGATCAACGCCGATCAGCAGCCGGCAGACATGCGGCACCACGAGGCCGACAAAGCCGATCGGCCCGCAAACCGCCGTAATCGCCCCGCAAAGCAGCACGGCCGACAGGGCCGCAACCGCGCGGCCGATGGCGACATTTTCGCCCAGCCCCGCCGCCAGTTCATCACCGAGCGCCATGGCGTTCAGCTTGCGGGCGGAGACCAGTGCCAGAACAAGACCGACAGCAAGAAACGGCAGAACGGGCAGAATGCGCTCAAAGGTGGCACCGCCGACGCCGCCGATCTGCCAGGAGCGTATACCGCCGGCAATGTCGCCACGCGGCAGTACCACCGCGATCACCAGCGAGGCAAAGGCGATGGAGGTTGCAGCACCGGCCAGCGTCAGTTTCAGCGGCGTCGCGCCGCCGCGCCCGAGAGAACCGATGGTGTAGACGAAGACGGCCGTGCCCCCGGCCCCGAAGATCGCGGACCAGATATAGGCATTCGACGAGGCGATATTGAACCACGCAACGCCGATGACGACGGCGAGCGAAGCGCCCATATTGACGCCGAAAATGCCGGGGTCGGCCAGCGGATTGCGCGTCATCCCCTGCATCAGCGCACCGGAAAGCCCAAGCGCGGCGCCGGCAAGCAGGGCCAGCGCGGTGCGCGGAATGCGCATGGTCACCACCGCCTCGCCGATCGTCTCGGCGCGGCCGGCAAGCGCGCCGGTGACATCGGCAAGCGAAACCGCCCGCGTGCCGATCAAAAGCGATGCGGCCACCAGAAGCCCGAGAACGGCGACCATCACCGCCAGCCAGAAGGCGCGGTTTTGCCGAAGCCTGCCGGATGATACCGGTTTCCAGCCGGAGGATATCGCGGCTTTCGATGTCATTCCGGCTGACCGGTCGATTTCCGGGCGGCCTCCGCCAGTTCGGCCACATAGTCTTCCAGCACGAAGGAAATCGACAGCGGCGTGGGGTTCGCCGCCGTTCCCAGCGGATCGCGGCCGAGCATGACCACTGCGCCGTTTTGAACCGCGGGCATGCGACGGAACAGCGGATTGAGTTTCATGGCGTTCAACAGCAGGCCATTGCCATAGGTCACGATGATATCGACATCGTCGAAGGCATCGATCCGCTCGACGCTGATCGAACCGGAAAAGCTGTCGCCGGTCGAAGCCGCTTTCACGCTTTCGGGCATTTCAAGGCCGAGATCCTTGAAGAACTGCACGCGCGTGTCGTGGGTGGTATAGAAATTGACGACGCTGAGATCCGTCGCATCCAGATGGGTGATGAACATCGCCTTCTTGCCCGCAAGTTCGGGATACTTGGCGACTTCGGCGGCAATTTCGGCCTCGGTTTCGGCAATCAGTTGCTCGCCCTCTTCCGGCACGCCAAGACCGGCGGCGTTGAGGCGGATCATGTCGCGCCAGCCGGTGGCCCAGGGCGCTTCGGGATAGGCGACGACCGGGGCGATCCGGCTCAGTGTGTCGTAATCGGACTGCGTCAGGCCGGAATAGGCCGCCAGAATCACATCGGGCCGGACAGCCGCCACCGCCTCGAAATCGATACCGTCACCTTCATCGAAGAGAACCGGCGTATCCGCGCCCAGCTCATCCAGCCGCGCCGACACCCAGGGCAGCAGCCCGTCATCATCGTCATCGCCGAAATTGGCCGCGGCAAAGCCGACCGGAACGATGCCCAGCGCCAGCGGCACTTCATGATTGGCCCAGGCAACCGTTGCGACGCGATCGGGCTTTTCGGTAATGACGGTTTCACCGAAGGCATGTTCGATGGTGATCGGTTCGGGAAGGCTATCCCCGGCCAGCGCGGGCACGCCGGAGGTGAAAACCGGCACGAACATGGCAATGAGCAGGGATAAACCGGACAGGCGCGGCATCGGCCACCTCTTTACTGACGGTCCAAAGTTGACTTTCAGTGTCATGTTCATAAGACGGGGTCAAGCGCGTCGCCGGGCCCCTGTCGTCAGCCGTCTGAACTTGCAGGGGAATCCTACAAATCCGCGGAAAAATACAATACTGGATTATTTCATTCAAGTTAATGACCGGCTCAACATGCCTTCGTCACCGACGAACACGGACAGAAATCCGCGCCAAACGTGATTGCGCGGACCATCCGGTCCGCCGGCCGCAGGCAGCCACCCCGCAAGACGTCATTTTCTGGAAGCGAAAGATGGATCACTCGAACAACAAGACGCACGGCCGCCGGTCGACGATCGGATTGAGAAGCGCAGTTCTCCTCGGCTGCACCGCGCTTGCGGCAAACGCCCTGCCGGCCTTTGCGCAGGAGATACAGGAAACGCTGCCGGCCGATACCACCGTGCTCGATCCGGTCAATATCGACCTTGCCGGCTTTGGCGATGACGACGCCAATTCCATCGTCGCCTTCGGCTCTTCCGGCGGTGGCCGCCTGTCGCAGGAAATCCTCGACACCCCGGCCTCGGTTTCCGTGATCACGTCGAAGGAAATCCAGCAGCGCGATGCCCAGACCATCGAATAGGTGCTCGATTACACCGCAGGCGTGAACACCGGGTTTTATGGTTCGGACGACCGGTTCGACTACTACAAGATCCGCGGCTTCGATGCCTATACCTATCGCGACGGCCTGCCGGTCGGTTCCCCCTTCGGCGGCGTGCGGGAAGAACCCTTCGCATTTGAGCGGATCGAGGTTCTGAAAGGCGCGGACTCCACTGTCTACGGCGTTTCCGATCCGGGCGGCACCGTCAATTTCGTCTCCAAGACGCCGCGGCGCGAGCGCTTCGGCGAAGCCTATATCTCCGGCGGTTCGTTCGATCATGCCGAGGTCGGCTTCGATTTCGGCGACAACATCACCGCCGACGACACTCTCTCCTATCGCCTGACGGGCAAGTTCCAGAATTCCGATGCGGAATACGACTATTCCAACGATGACGAGACCTTCATCATGGGCGGCATCACCTGGCGGCCTTCCGACGCCACCACGATGACGCTCATCTACGACTATCTCGACACCGACGGCACGCCGGGCGGCGGCGGCCACCCGCTCGGTTCGGATTTCGACCGCAGCTTCTTTCTCGGCGAGCCGGACTACAACTACAATGACGTGACCCGCAACACCGTGACCTGGATGTTCGACCACGACTTCGGGTCCGGCCTGACCTTCAGTTCGCGGGCGCGCTACACCGATACCGACAAGGGCTTCGGCTACGCCTATGTCTACGAGCCGGTTTATGATGGCAACACGATTGCCGACCGCTATTATTTCGGCAATGCCAGTTCCTATAACGACTTCGTCATCGACGCGCATTTCCAGTATGATACGTCGTTCGCCAATATCGACAGCCGCACGCTGGCGGGCCTGCAATACAATGACTATTCCGGCTCGAATGACGCCTATTACGATTTCGCCCCGGGGATCGACTGGACCAATCCGGTCTATTCCGGCGGGCCGGACTATGCAGGACCTTACGCCAGCACCGACAACGACCAGAAAACCACCTCGCTCTATGTGCAGCAGGAACTGACCTTCGCGGAAAAACTGATCGCCACCGTCGGCCTGCGCAATGACTGGCTGGACCTTGAACAGGTCGATAATCTGAGCGCGACGACGACCACGGGCGATTACAGCGAATTCACCGCGCGCGCCGGGCTGACCTACAAGATCACCGACGAGGTTTCGACCTATGCCAGCTATGCCCAGTCGGTCGCCCCGCCGACACTCGGCATCGAGCCGGAACGCGGCGAGCAGTATGAAATCGGCGTGAAATACGCGCCGCTCGCCTTCCCGGCCATGTTCAGCGCCGCAGTCTACGACCTCACCAAGGACAATATCACGGTCACCAATCCGGTCACCAGCAGGCAGGAAACCATCGGCAAGTCGCGCGTTCGCGGCGTCGATCTGGAGGCCAAGGCGGAACTGATGGACAATATCAGTTTCACCGCCGCCTATTCCTACATGATGTCGGATATCGTCGAGAACGGGACCGGCGGCAATGTCGGCAACCAGCTTTCCTTCGTGCCCAACAATATCGCCTCGCTGTGGGTCGATTATACGCTGGAAGGCGAAGGACAGCGCGGCGACATGACCTTCGGACTCGGCGCGCACTATCAGAGCTCGTATTATTTCGGCGAGGACAACGCCATCAAGTCGGACCCGAACATCACCTTCGATGCCGCCTTTACCTATCAGGTGGCCGAAAACACCACCTTCCAGCTCAATGCCACCAATCTGTTCAACGAGAAACATGTCGCCTATGGCGGCTATGGCGCCGACTGGTACAATTCGGGCCGCGCGGTCTACGCAACACTGCGCCAGACCTGGTAAGACAAGAGACCGGCGCCCGTCTGCATGGGCAGGCGCTGTTCACATGCGCTGCGCGCGCCGCCAGGCGGCCGGCGTTTCGCCGGTGATCTGGCGGAAAACCTTGGTCAGATGCGCCTGATCGGAAAAGCCGAGCTGGACCGCCACGGATGCCACGCTGAGCCCCGTTTCGGTGAGCAGCGACTGGGCGCGCTCGATACGGCGCGTCAGTTGCCATTGCAGCGGCGTCTTGCCCGTCGTCTGCCGGAAGGCAGTGGTAAACCAGCTTTCCGAAAGGCCGATGGTCTCGGCCATTTCGGCCACCGACATGCGGTGATCGGTTCTGGCATCGAAGGCGGACAGAAGGCGGTTCATCTGCGCCTGGGTGATCCGGCCGCTGGGCGAACGCTCGCCCACTCCCACGGGGATATCGAGAAGCGCCGTGGCAACGCTGCCAACAAGGCTTTCGGCGTAAACGGCGTGTCGCGTCGGGTTGGAAACCTCGTCCACGATCATCCGCGCCAGCACCTCGATCGGGCCGACATCCTGTATTTCGACCGAACGGCGCAGGATGGCGCGCGCCGCAGAAGCGCCGACCGACGGGATCAGGAAACGCAACAGCCGGTCTTCATGCAAATGCAGGTCCAGATGCGAAAACCGGTGCCAGGAGGTGAACTTGGTCCACACCGGCACGCCGGCGGGCACATAGACCGCGCGCGTCATCGGCCGGTCATGCGCGCCGAAATCGGTCTGTCTGTTCGACATGCGGATATGTGGCGAGACATCGTTGAAGAAGATGACGATCCGCGGGTCCGGCGAAAGATAATAGGCGTGCGCCCCGCAAAAGCCCTCGGCATCCCAATAGACGCTCACAAGCCCATCGAGACCCCGCCACCTGACCGGCGCGACCGGATGAATGCCTTCGGTATGACAAATCATGGAATGCTGGTAGCCCACGACAAATTCGCCATTCGCCCGGAGCACCTGCCCCGCCGATCAAGAGTTCACCACACCAGATCATCGGGCGATTCATTGGCATCGTCCGATGACCCGGATTCCTTATCTTGTCGCGTCGGGTTAACGAAAAACCGGTATCCAGTTTTTCGCCCGACGCTCCAAGGCCTGAAGGCTGCAGCCATGCAGGCGCGTCACATTAACCTGATTTTAATAGTCATATTTGGGCGATATGCAAGGCCGGGCCACCACAATGCAAAATGCCGGTCGCTCCGGCATCTTTCGTTTCGAAGACGAAACCTGCAACAAACGACATCAGGAGAATGCAACGTGAACCGATGCCCGGCCACGCCGCATTCTCCTGACAAGAGACACGTCCGTGTCGTCTTTAGCGCCCGATTTTACTCAGGGCGTGCAGCGTCTGCCGGAACGTGGGCGTTCAGGTAGGTGGCGCTGGTCTTCAGCGAGGTGGCGATGTCCTTGGCGTTATCATGCTCGATGATGTACCACTCCACACCGGCGGCATCGGCAGCCGGCAGAACCTCGGTCCAGTTCATGGTGCCGTCGCCGATGGAAACGAAACCGCTGCCCCCGGTGTTCGGATCGCCGGCGGCGCCATTGTCCTTGGCGTGGATGGCGAACACGCGACCCTGGAATTTTTCCAGAAGGTCGGCCGGGTTCTGCCCGCCACGCTGTGCCCAGGCGACGTCAAGCTCCAGCTTCACGCCGGGGCCTGCCGCATCCAGCAGGATTTCCAGCGCGGTGCGTCCGTTATATTCAACCATTTCGAAATTGTGGTTGTGATAGGCGAACTGCATGTCCTGCGCGGCGAATTCCTTGGCGTAACCCGCCAGTTCGATGCCGAGCGCCTGCCATCCGGCCTCGTCGGTCGGGCGGAGATCCGGCGCGATATAGGGCAGGACGATGGTGTCGTTGCCGAGCGCCTTTTCGAAATCGATCATCGACTGAATATCGCCGCTGCGCAGGGCATCGAGCGAGGTGTGGTGGGAGATGACCGCGATATTGTACTGATCGAGTTCCGTCTTGTAGTCGTCGGCGGAAAGATCATCCGTGCTGCCAAACGTTTCGACAGCGGTGACGCCAGCGGCCTCAACGGCGGCAAGCTGTTCGTCGAGCGTGCCGAAATTGCGCAGCGAATACATCTGGGCGGCAACCGGCAGGTCGGCCGTGCTTCTGCCGCTGTCGGCCAGAACAGGCCCGCCGGCCAGCCCGACCGTAACCGCCACGGCCGTGGCGCAAAGCATTCCGGAAAACGAGAATTTCATGAAGTCCTCCACTCAAATCAAGGCCATCAACAACTGATCCATGGCGCCGACAGCCGGAAAAACGCCATAGACAATCCGTTCCGGGAACAGCTTTCCGCTGCTCCCGGATAACATTTCGGATTTGCCGGAAAGCCGCCGCTGGACGGCTGACCTATCTAGTCGAGCGCAACCCAGACGCCGCCCTTTTGCGACGACGACAGGCACGCGGAGATGAAGCTGAGGCCCCTGACGCCATCATTGGCGTCCGGCACCAGGCATTCAGCGGTGCTGCCCGACAGAATGTCGGCGGCATCCTTGTAGAGATTGGCGAAGGCCTCGAGATAGCCTTCGGGATGGGCTGCCGGAATGCGGCTGCCGGCCACAGCCGAAGCCGTCGCCTCGACGCCGTTGCGGCGCAGCAGCCGGCGGGGTTCGCCAAGCGGCGTGTACCAGAGCTCTTCCGGCTTTTCCTGCCACCATTCCAGCCCGCCGGTCGCACCGTAGATGCGCAGCGACAGATTGTTGCCGTTTCCGGCCACCACCTGGCTTGCCCACAGCGCGCCCTTGGCGCCTGAAGCGTAACGCATCAGCACCATGGCATCGTCATCGACCTTGCGGCCGGGCACCAGCGCCGTCAGTTCGGCCAGAAGTTCGCGCGGCTCCTCGCCGGCGACGAAGGCGGCGAGATTATAGGCATGGGTGCCGATATCGCCGATTGCGCCGCCCTGCCCGGCCTTGGCCGGATCGTTGCGCCAGTTGGCGCCGGCGGCTTCCGGGTCTTCCTCGGGGGCTGCCAGCCAGTCCTGCGCATATTCCACCTGCACCTGCCTCAGCGGGCCAATGGCGCCCGAGGCGACCATTTCGCGGGCCTGACGGACCATCGGATAGCCGGTATAGGTGTGAGTCAGAAACAGGTTCTTACCCGACGTCTTCACCAGTTCGGCAAGCGCCTTTGCATCATCCAGCGAGGTCGTCATCGGCTTTTCGCAGATGACGTGGATGCCCGCCTCGAGTGCGGCCTTTGCGACCGGATAGTGCAGGAAGTTCGGCGTGACGATGGCAACGGCCTGAATGCCGTCTTCGCGCTTTGCCTCGGCCTCGAACATCGCCTTGTAATCGGCATAGGCGCGGTCCGCTGCAATGCCGATGGAAACGGCAAAGGAACGGGCTTCTTCCGGGTCGGCGTCGAGCGCGCCGGCAACCAGCGCAAACCGGTCATCGATGCGCGCGGCGATGCGGTGAACGCCACCGATAAACGCGCCCTTGCCGCCGCCGACCATGCCGAGCCGGATCCGGTTCGGGCCCTGTTTGTCTTCAGATGTCATGACGATTTCTCCTCAGTCGAGACCGAGCAATCGGCGATTGGCGGCTGCGTCAGTTCCGCTGGCGGCGAAGTCGTCAAAGGCATGCTCTGTTACGTGAATGATGTGATCGCGGATAAAGGGCGCTCCCTCGCGTGCACCGTCTTCCGGATGCTTCAGCGCGCATTCCCATTCGAGAACTGCCCAGCCGGAAAAGTCGTACTGCGCCATCTTCGAGAAAATCGCCTTGAAGTTGACGTCGCCATCGCCGAGCGAGCGGAACCGTCCGGGCCGGTCGACCCAGGACTGATAGCCGCCGTAAACACCGGAACGGCCGGAAAGCTGAAGCTCGGCATCCTTGACGTGGAAGGCGCGGATACGCTCGTGATAGATATCGATGAAGGCGAGATAATCGAGCGCCTGCAGCACGAAATGCGACGGGTCGTAGAGAATGTTCGCGCGCTGATGATTGCCGACGCCCTCGAGGAAACGCTCGAAGGTCACGCCGTCATGCAGGTCTTCGCCCGGATGCAGCTCATAGGCGACATCGACGCCTTGCTGATCGAAGACATCGAGGATCGGCTTCCAGCGCTTGGCAAGCTCACCGAAGGCTTCTTCCACGAGACCGGAAGGGCGCTGCGGCCACGGATAGAAATAGGGCCAGGCCAGCGCGCCGGAAAAGGTTGCATGGGTATCCAGACCGAAATTGCGCGAGGCCTTCGCCGCCAGTTCCATCTGGTTGACGGCCCATTCCTGACGGGCCTTGGGGTTGCCGTGGACAGCAGCCGGGGCGAAATTGTCGAACAGCGCATCATAGGCCGGGTGAACGGCAACGAGCTGGCCCTGGATATGGGTCGATAATTCGGTGATCTCGACGCCGATTTCCGCCAGTTTACCGATGATATCGTCACAATAGTCTTTCGATGCGGCGGCTTTTTCCAGATCGAACAGATCCGCCGTCGTCGGCAGCTGAAGGCCCTTGTAGCCAAGGTCGGCTGCCCATCGTGCAATCGAAAACAGATCATTGAACGGCGGCTTGTCTCCCACAAACTGCGCCAGAAAAAGACCGGGACCTTTCAGCGTTTTCATATCAGTTCACTCCTAATGACATTCTTGTGCCGCCATTACTGGAAACGACGGAACTGCGAACGGTAATTTGTGTCGGAAAAAGCCGGTCGGAAGGCAGGTCACTGCCATCACCGGCCGACTGCAGCGTTTCGACCATCAGCGCCATGGCTGCACGGCCGATTTCGCGGCGCGGCTGGAAAACCGTGGTCAGCGGCGGATAGAAGACCGATGCGATCAGCGTGTCATCGAAACCGACAAGCGATACGTCGCCGGGGATATTCAACCCCTTCTCCCGCAACGCGCCGGCGGCACCGATTGCCATCTGATCGCTGGAGGCGAAAACCGCGCTGAAGGAGGCACCGCTCTCCTGCAGTTTCATCATTTGCTGATAACCGCAATTCAGGCTGAAATCGCCGGGCAGGATGAGCGCTTCATCGACAGGCAGTTTTGCCTGCGTCAAAGCCTGGCGATAGCCTTCAAGACGGGCCTGGCCCAGATACTCATCCAGAGGACCGGTCAGGTGAACAATGCGGCGATGCCCCTGGTCAATGAGATAGCTGACAGCCTCTCTGGCGGCGGCAACATTGTCGACCCGCACGGTCGGCAGTTCGAGGTGTTCGATCTGTTCCAGCGCCACCACCATGGGCGGCAGCTTTTCCGGGCAGACCAGCATTTCCTTCGGAAAGTGACCGACCATCAGGATAAGCCCGTCGGCATGCCCCTCCCGCACCGCATCGACGTAATGCGTGATGCGTTCGTCATCATCGCGGGCATCGCCCATCAGCACCTTGTATCCGGCGGCAAACGCCTCTTCCTCAACGCCCTTGTAGATATCGAGATAGAAGGGGTTCGAGATATCGCGGACAAGCAGAATGACCGTGCGGCTTTCGCGCGTGCGAAACATCCGGGCGAGGTCGTTGGGAACAAAGCCCGTTTCCTCCACGGCCTTCATGACCTTGAGCCGGGTTTCCTCCCGGACCTTTTCAGGCCGTTTGAGCGTACGCGATACGGTGGCGGTCGAAACGCCCGCCACCTTTGCCACATCGCGAATATTGGGCTGGTGAGACATATCCTCTAGATCCGTGCACTTTTCTGACGCCCGTAAAACAGCAGCAGAAGCAGAAGAGTACCACCGAAAATCAACTGTCTTCCCCAGTATTCAAGGTGCAGCGTGGTCAAAACGCTCTGCAGCAGGATCAGTGCGATAGCGCCGGCCACCGTGCCCATATAGCCGCCGGTGCCACCGGCAAGCGAGGTTCCGCCGATGACGACCGCGATAATCGAGGGCAGCATGTACTGGTCACCGACGCTGATGAAGGAATTGCCGGTGTAGCCGATGACGAAAACGCCGGCCAGACCCGCAAGCGCGCCGGAAAGACCGAACACGATGGTGCGGATGAGACGAACCTTGATACCCACAAGCCGTGCGGCGCCGGGGTTCGAGCCGATCGCATAGATGGCGAAACCAAAGGAAGTGGCGCGCAGCATGAAAACCAGAATAGCAGCCAGAAACGCCCAGACGAACAGAATGCCGGGAATGCCGAAAATAACCGGCTGGTTGATGAAGTTCATCAGTGCCGGCGCAGCATTGCCCGAGGGGATGCCGCGCGAGAACACGACCAGCCCGCCCTGGATGACCGACATCATGCCGAGCGTCATGACAAGCGGCGGGATTCTGATCACCGTCACGCCCAGACCATTGACGAGGCCGACGAGAAAGGTTGCCGAGCAGGCGGCGATGAAGGCCAGCGGAATGGCGGCATCGCTGCCGTTCATCACATTGCCGGCAATGATGGCGCCGAAGGAAATCATCGCGCCGATTGAAAGGTCGATGCCTTCACCGCCCGCCATAACCACAAGGTTCTGGCCCGCCGCGGCGATGCCCAGAAGGGCTGCAACGGTCAAAAGCCGGATGATCTGGTCGCCGCGCGCAAAGCCCGGGGACACCAGTTCGCCGATGATCAGCAGCAGAACGATGGCAACCAGCGCCAGCGCCAGCGGTTCGCGCACCAGCGCGGAAAGGCGTGAGCCGAAACTTTCACGTTCCGTTGAATTGGCTATATCCGTCATAACGGCTCCTCCCTATTTGCGTGCCACGAGAACGCCGCCCGCAAGCGCGGCAAGAACGATCAGCCCCTGAACGAGGGTCTGGTATTCGAAAGGCAGACCGGCGAAGAAGATCACGTTTCCGATCATGCCGAGCAGCAATGCGCCGAAGATCGAGCCGATCGCGCCGCCGACGCCGCCGGCCAGCATTGTGCCGCCCAGAACAACGGCGGAGATCGAGCCCATGGCAAGGCTCTGGCCCAGAAGCGGGTCGCCGCTGGCGGTCTCGCCGGTCAGGCAGAGTGCGGCAAAGGCCGAAAACAGGCCGCTCAGCGCGAAAGACAGAAGCCGGATGCGCTCAAGCTTGAGGCCGCTCTGAAAGGCCCCGGCCCTGTTGCCGCCGGCCGCCTTCAACCAGCTTTCAAACGGCCGCGCCCGCAAGAACAGCACGAATGCGGTGGCCAGAATGAGGATCCACAGCACAGTCGGGATGCCCAGAATGAAGCCGCCATAGGTTGCCCAGTAGGCTTCGGGAACCGAAAGCCCGGCCTGCGGCAGAACCCGTAGCGCAAGCGCTGCAAACAGAATGCCGGTCGCAAACGTCGCCACCATGGCCTGAAGTCTGAGATAGCTGATCAGCAGCCCGTTGACGACGCCGCACAGGATGCCGACTGCAATGCCGACCGCCAGTCCGGCGAAAAGACCGCCGATGCCACCGCCAAGCGTGGTGATGACCGTAACCGTCACCACATTCACCAGCGCAGCAATCGAGCCCACCGACAGGTCGATATCGCCGCCGATGATGACATAGGTCTGGCCGATGGCCACGAGAACCAGCGGCAGGAAGGTTGTCAGGTTGGAGTGCAGCACCATGCCCTGAAAGAAGCTCGGCTGCAGGGACCAGTTGATCAGAACCAGAACGACAAGGGCCGCAAAAGCGACCAGCCATGCCGGTCTTTCGGAGGTGAATACCCGTTTCATCAGGCGTCTCCATACGCTGCGCGTGTCAGATGGAAGGAGTCCATCGTCGGACCGGCAAGTTCCGTCACCACCTGACCGTCGTTGAACACGGCAATGCGATCGCAATTGTCGAGAAGTTCGGATTCCTCGGATGAATAAAGCAGGACGGCAACGCCGTCTTCGGCCAGTTTCCTGATCAGCATGAACAGGTCGGCCTTGGCGCCGAGGTCGATACCCTTGGTCGGATCATCCAGAAGGATGACGCGGGGATTGGTCGCCAGCCAGCGCGCGATGAAGATTTTCTGCTGGTTGCCGCCGGAAAGCGTGCCGATTGCATCGGTCAGCCTGGCATATTTGGTCTTGAAGGCGGAGGCGACCTCGGCCAGACGCGGCTTCAGCGTTCCGGCGCGCACCAGCTGGCGGCGCTCGCTGATCAACACCGCAGCGGCCAGATTTTCAAAGATCGAACGTCCCGGCAGCGCCGCATCAGCGCCGCGGTCACCGGAAACATAGGCAATCCTGTGTTTCACGGCGTCGGAGGGCTTGCGCACGCGAACCGGCTTGCCTTCCAGATGGGTGATGCCCGCCGTGGCGGGTGCGGCCCCGAACAGGGTGCGCAGCAGTGTCGACTGCCCCTGCCCCTGCAGGCCACCAAGCCCGACGATTTCACCCGGCGCCACCGAAAGCGAGACATTCTTCAGCCGTCCTCCGGAAAGATTGTCGACCTTGAAGACCGGTTCGGCACTGACCGCTTTCTGCTCGGTCCGCCGTTCGGCCCGGCGCACGTCGCCGACCATCATCCGCACCACTTCGTCCTGCGTCGTATCGGCGACGGCGGTTTCGGCGACCGTTTCGCCGTTGCGCATCACCGTGACGCGGTCACAGATCTCGAAGACCTCATCGAGGCGGTGGGAAATAAAGATCGTTGAAACGCCTTCATCGCGCTTGGCGCGCAGGATTTCGAAGAAAACCTCGACCTGCCGCCCGTCCAGCGCCGCGGTCGCCTCGTCCATAATGACGATCCTGGGAGATTTGGCATAGACTTTGAGGATTTCAACGATCTGCCGCTGTCCGGCCGTCAGGTCTGCCACGCGGGCATCCGGCTTGATATCGTCGCCGACAGCGGCATGAAACATTTTCAGGAGTTCAAGCGTGTCGGCGCGCATCTTGTTGCGGTCGACAAAGCCTGTTTTCGTGCGGGGTTCGCGCCCGAGAAAGATGTTGGATTCCACCGACATTTTCGGGATCAGGCTGAGTTCCTGATAAAACAGCGCGATACCGGCCTCTTCGGCCTCATGCGGACCGGCAAACGAGATGGGCTCGCCATCCAGGCTGACGGATCCCGATGTCGGCGCATAAGCACCGGCAACAATCTTCGACAGCGTACTCTTGCCGCAGCCATTGGCGCCAAGGAGAGCATGAATCTCACCCTGCCCGACGGTCAGCTGACCATTGCGCAAAGCCTGGACCTGCCCGAATCTCTTGGTGAGATCGCGCACCGCTATTGCAGGTTTCATAGCGAACCTCGCATGATTTTTTCTTTGGGGGCAACGTCCGCCGTCCAGCGACGGCGGACGCATCCTGAAACAGTTCTTACTTGAAGAACGCTTCCGCTTCTTCAGGCGTGACGATATCGGTCACCGACCAGTAGCCGGGCTTGCCTTCGCCTTCGGCAATGCGCTCATCGAGGTTGTCATTGTCGATGAACGGGATCGGGATGTAGATGGCATTGCCATAAACGCCGCCGAAGATATCGTCCTTGAATTCCTGGCCCTGGAGCTTGAGAACCGCAACATTGAGCGCGGAGGCCATGACGCCGGGCGGGTTGACCGATGCGCCGGAGTTCAGCTCGTTGTCTTTCCAGGTCTTCATGAAGTCATTGCGGATTTCGCCGGTGGCGGCAATGTCATGTTCCTTGCCGTCAGCCATGATCGCGCGCCATGCACCGGCGGCCATGCCATCCTGAACCCAGACGCCATCGATATCGGGATAGGTCGCAAGCAGGTTCTGCATGGCCTGCTGGCCCTGCGCCTGGTCCCAGTTGGCATTGGCTTCGTTCAGGATGTTGATGCCGGGATACTGTTCGAAGACTTCACGATAGCCCTCGACGCGCATTTCGTTGGCCGGGTTGCCGGCAACGCCGTTGATCGCGACGATATCGCCTTCACCGTCAAGTGTGTCGGCCAGCCACTGAGCGGACTGAACGGCCCATTCCTTCTGGTCGATACCGACATAGATCGCATCCTTGGAGGACACTTCGGCATCGGTGGCGATAACCAGAATGCCGCGGGCGGCAGCCTGGGAGAAGATCGGGTTGAAAGCGGTCGGGCTGTTCGGATCGATGATGATCGCGTCGACGCCCTGGTTGATGAAGTTACGGACCTGGCCGATCTGGCCCTGTGCGTCCACATTGCCGCTCTGCACGACGACTTCAACCGGCACGCCGGCATCGGTCCAGGCCTGTGCCGCAGCCTGCGCTTCATCGATCATCTGGGTGCGCCATTCGGAGCCGACCCAGCCGTTGGACAGACCGATCCGGAACGCGTCCTGCGCAGCTGCGCTCATGGATGAAAACCCGACGGCAGCCAGCACGGTAGCGGCCAGAAGCAAACTTTTTTTCATGGTATATCCTCCCGCATGGTAAAATGTAACCGGTTACATTTGCGGATAAAAATGCAACGCGGCAAAACCTCACGACACAAAGTCATAAATGTAACCGGTTGCTTTTGTCAATACCGTCTTTTATTCAACTTTTTCGAAGGGTAAGTTCCGCTGGTTCGCCGAATGGTTTCAGGCAAACATCGGCAGCGCCCCGTGACCAACGGCAGCGCTCCTTCGACGCCCCGGTCATGTCTGCAGCCGCGACGCCGGTTGCATGGCTTCATCCACGTTTTCGGAAACCTCACCCGGTCGCACAGCCATCCGGTATCAGCGATTGCGGGTCGCGTCCTGTGCGACACTTTCGCGCCGAACAAGCGAGCACGGCAGGCGAATGACGCCTTTTTCGACGGGCTCCCCGCGGGTGAGCTGCAGCATGGCAAGCCCTGCGCGGTGGCCGATTTCCTTCAGTTCCATGTCGACGGTGGTCAGTGGCGGGCGGGTCTGGCGAGAGACGACCTCCCAGTTGTCGAAACCGATCACCGAAACATCATCAGGCACGGAAATGCCGTGGTCGCGCAAGCCGTCGAGAACGCCGCGGGCGATTTCGTCGCTGCCGCAGAAAATGCCGTCGGGAAGCTTTTTGCGCGCGGACAGCACACGACCGATCGCCTCATGCCCCCATTCCTCCGACCATTCCCCGAACATGACCGGCGACGATGAACCACACCGGTTGCGGTAAACCTCCGCACGATTTCTGGCGGCAAGCCAGCTTTCAGGCCCGGTGATGTGCAGAATGTCACGACAACCGGCCTCCTGAAGATGCGCAATCGCAAGCATCGCGCCATGCGCGTCGTCGGGAACGAAGCTGGTGCTCAGGAACGGTCCCGCCGCAAAGGCATAGATAACCGGGACATTCAGCGCGGTGAGGTCGATGGGCGGTTCGACATCGAGGCGTGTGGCGGTGAAGATGATGCCGTCGACCTGCTTGTCGAGCAGCGCCTGCAGATGCAGCTCCGCAAGGCGCCTGTCGCCGCTTGTGGCGCAGAGAAACGCCGAAACGCCGTGGTCGACCAGCACCTCCGAAACGCCGGAGCTGATCGGAAGCGTCAGCCGGCCATAGGTATCGTCTGTGATGATGCCGATGGTGAGGCTTCTGCGGCTCAACAGACTGCGGGCGAGCGCGTTCGGCCGAAAGCCGATTTCCCGCGCAATCCGCAGCACGCGCTCGCGGGTTTCGACGTTGACCCGGCCGACGCCATTCAGCGCGTTGGAGGCCGTTGAAAGGCTCACCTCGGCGGCCTTTGCGACGTCCCTGAGTGTGCATCTGCGGTGCTGTATCGGCTTGATCAATGCTATTCCCTGCCCTTTGATAAAACCTTTTATCAAATGAAAACAATGATGCAAAAACCTTTTTGCATGTTATTGAACACAAATTGTCGACAACATTTTTCTTCTGCCATACCGTTATCAAACGTCAAGTCAAATGACGGAACAAAGAAGGGGAATGACATGCTGAAGAACAAACTCATGCTTGCTGCATTGACGCTGGCAGCATCCGCCTCGATGGCTAAGGCCGAAGACGTGAACCTGTGGGTGCGCACCTCGTCGGCAGCCGTGCTTCAGGCGCTGGCCGAAAAGTACAACGCCGCCCATGACGACACCGTCAACGTCACCGCCGTCATCGCCGAGCAGATGGTGCCGAAGCTGGGCGCAGCGATTGCCGGCGGCGCGCCGCCCGAAGGCGCGGTCCTCGACCTGATCTACCTTCCGACATTCGCCGCCAACGACACGCTGGAAGACATCACCGGTTTTGTCGACGGCCTGCCCTACGCCGATGCGCTGAGCCCGTCCCATATCCGTCTCGCCACCTACGACGGCAAGATCTACGGCGTGCCCGCCCTGCCCGACGCCTCGATCATCGCCTACAATACGGACCTGTTCGAGGAAGCCGGACTCGACCCCGACACGGCGCCGGCATCGCTCGACGAGATCGTTGCCGACGCCGAAAAGATCAGCGCGCTCGGTGACGATACCTATGGCTTCTACTTCGTCGCCAATTCCGGCAGTTGGCTGATCTATGATTTCCTGCCGCACATCTGGGCGGCCGATGCCGATATCCTGAGCGATGACGGCCGCGAAGCCACGATCGACACGCCGGCGATGCGCGAAACGCTCGAGGATTACCGCACGATGTGGCAGGCGGGCGCCATTCACCCGACATCGCGCTCCGGCAATGGCAACAATGCCGTGGAAGCCTTCGCCTCGGGCAAGGTCGGCGTGCTGATGACCGGCTCCTATATCGTCAACCTGTTGACCAGCACCTATCCGGATATCAATTTCGCGGTTGCCCCGATCCCCGGCCCCACGGGCGGCCAGTCGAGCTTTGCCGGCGGTGACACGCTTGCGATGATCAAGGGCATTGCCCCTGAAAAGAAGGCCGTGATCGAGGATTTCGTCCAATACTACATGGAGCCCGAACAGCAGGTCTTCATCACCCAGGAATCCGGCATGCCCTCACGCACCGATCTGGCGGAAGAGGCCTATGCCAATTTCGATCCGCGCAACCTCATCGCCTATGACATCCTGGCAAAGGCGCGCACGCCCTACACCTATGCCTCGGACGAGCTGTTCGTCAGCCGCACCGGCCCGTTCCTGAACCTGATCCAGAGCGCCGTTTTCGGCGATGACGTCGATGGTGCGATCGAAACCGCGCAGGACGATTTCACCAAGATCCTCGACCGGACCAATCCGTAACGCTCTGCCACGGGCGGGCAAGCCCCGCCCGTGGCCCGAAAATGCTGCGAACTCCACTGAAATCATCAACATCAGGGACTTCACGTCTTGTTATTCAAGCGCGCGTCAAAAAAGCATCCGCAGTCCGGTGATGGCGAGCCGCATGGCTGGCTGGGGCTCGCCTTCATTGCGCCGAGCATGGTGTTCATCATCGGCCTGTTCATCATCCCGCTGGTGATGACGGTGTGGATGAGCTTCTTCCGCTGGCCCCTGCTCGGCCGCCGCAAGTTCATCGGCATCGACAATTATGCCGAGCTTCTCGGCGATACCCAGCTCTGGCAATCCTTCGGCTTCACCCTGCTTTATACGGTGCTGGTCACCACCGCGATCATGGCCGTTGCCCTGCCGCTGGCCTTGCTGGTCGACCGGCCGCTGCGCAGCGTCGGTTTCTTCCGCACCGTGTTCTTCATGCCGGTGGTCATCGGCTTCGGCGCGGCCTCGACGCTGTGGCTGTGGCTGCTCAATCCCGACAGCGGCGTATTCGCGCGGCTTCTGACCGGGCTAGGCCTTTTCGATCACGCACCGCGACCGCTCGAAAGCTTCTGGCCGGCGCTCGCGGTCATCATTCTCATGGTGGTCTGGAAAACCGCCGGTTTCACCATGGTGATCCTGCTCACCGGCCTGCAGAGCATTCCCAATGATGTGATCGAGGCCGCGCGGATCGATGGCGCCAGCCCCTTCAGCCGGTTTCGCCGGATCATCCTGCCGCTGATGCGCAATTCGGTGCTGCTGGCGCTGATCCTCAACGTCACCTCGTCGATGCTCGCCTTCGACCAGTTCTTCATCATCACCCAGGGCGGGCCGAACAACAGCACGATCTCGGCGGTGTTCACCATCTATCTCGCGTCGTTCTCGTCCTATCGGCTGGGCTATGGCTCCGCGCTGTCCTTTGCCCTGCTGGTCGTTCTCGTCGCCATCAGCTCGATCCAGCTTTCATTCATGCGCCAGCGGCCGGAGGACGGACGATGAACGTCAAAAACCTGTTCATGGAACCCGATGAAGGGTTCGACGCCGTTGCCGGTCGTCTTCTCCTGCTGCTGGTGATGATCGTTCTGGCCGTCTTCTTCCTGATGCCGATCATCTGGTCCTTCGCCAATTCCTTCAAACCGGCAGCTGAGGCGCTGGCCCATCCGGTGGCGCTGTTTTCAAAGGCGTTTTCGCTGGAAAACTACCGCCGGCTCGAACATGTCGGCGCCGGCTGGTATATCTACGCCACCAATTCCGTGCTGATCGCGCTCGGCACCATCGCCTTCACCGTCGCCGTGGCGGTGCCTGCCGGATACGGCTTCTCCAAATTCCGGTTTCCCGGCCAGACCGCGATCTTCGTCCTCGTCATGGCGACGATGATGATCCCGTTCCAGTCGATCCTGACGCCGCTGTTCCTGATCCTGAAATTCCTGCATCTGCAGAACAGCCTCCTGGGCCTGGTGCTGATCTACACCACGTTTCAGCTGCCCTTCTCGATCTTCATGATGCGCAACGCCTTCGATGCGATCCCCAAGGCGCTGGTGGAGGCCGCGCGCATCGACGGCGCGTCGCAATGGACGCTGGTGCGGCGCATTTTGATGCCGCTGGCGCTGCCCGGCGTCGCCACCGTCGTCATGTTCGCCTTCCTCAACTCATGGAACGAGTTCCTGGCGGCGCTGATCTTCCTGTCGGACCAGAACAAGTTCACCCTGCCGATCATGCTGGTGAACGTCTCCTCCGGCATTTACGGCATCATCGACTGGGGCGCGCTCCAGGCTGGCATCTCGCTCACCATGATCCCCTGCATCCTGATGTTCCTCGCGCTGCAGCGCTACTATGTGCGCGGGCTGACCGCCGGGGCCGTCAAATGACACAGTCTTCCCAAGGAGTTTCCATGTCATCGTCCGCGTCTCAAAAGACGACCGGTGAACGCCTTCACCGCCACGAACGCTACGTTCCCGTCGACCACACCCGCGTCGCTTTCAATGCCGGATTCTGGAAAAGCTGGCAGGAGACCGTGCGCGACGTCACCATTCCGACCCAGCACAAGCGACTGGAGGAAGAAGGCTTTCTCGAGGTTCTCGATTTCGACAGCCCGCCCGGCCCGCTCGCCCGGCCGATACAGCCAAGCGGATTGTCGATGCAGCATTTCTTCGATTCCGATTTCGGCAAGTGGATCGAGGCGGCAAGCTATACGCTGAAGAACCACCCGAACCCGGATATCGAGGCGAAGATCGACGCCATCGTCGAAAAGCTCGCACACGGGCAGATGGAAGACGGCTATCTCAACAGCTGGTTCATCCGCCGCGAGCCGGAAAAGCGCTGGACCAATCTGCGCGACCTGCACGAGATGTATTCGATGGGCCATCTCATCGAAGGCGCCGTCGCCTATTTCGAGGCGACCGGCAAGCGCCGCTTTCTCGACGTGATGATCCGCGCCGTCGACCACATCATCGAGACGTTCGGCCCCGAACCCGGCAAGCTCAGAGGCTATGACGCGCATGAGGAAATCGAACTGGCGCTGGTCAAGCTCTACCGGGTGACCGGCGATCCGCGCCATTTGAAGCTTGCCACCTTTTTCGTCGACGAGCGCGGGCAGATGCCCTCCTATTTCGATGACGAGGCCCGCCGGCGCGGCGAGGACCCGGCCGATTATGTCTACGAGACCTATGCCTACAGCCAGGCCCACAAGCCGGTGCGCGAGCAGAACGAGGTCGTCGGCCATGCCGTGCGCGCCATGTACCTGCTCTCGGCAATGACCGATCTCGCCTTTGAAAACGACGATCCGAGCCTGAAGGATGCCGCCGACCGGCTGTTTGCCAATCTCACCGGCCGCCAGCTTTACGTCACCGGCGGCCTCGGCCCATCAGCGGCCAATGAAGGCTTCACCCGCGCCTTCGACCTGCCCAACGAAACCGCCTATGCCGAAACCTGCGCCGCTGTCGCGCTCGGCTTCTGGTGTTCGCGCATGGCCGAAACCGATCTCGACGGCAAATATACCGATCAGCTTGAAACCGTGCTGTTCAACGGCGCGCTTTCCGGCATCGCCCGCGATGGCGAGCATTATTTCTACGAAAATGTACTGGAAAGCCACGGCCGGAACCGGCGCTGGAAATGGCATTACTGCCCCTGCTGCCCGACCAATATCGCCCGCTTCATCACCTCGCTCGGACAGTATTTCTACACCACCAAGGGCAACGAAATCGCGGTGCATCTTTATGGCGCCAATGCCGCCGAATTCGATCTCGACGGAACCTTCGTGCGGCTCAGGCAGGAGACCGCCTATCCCTGGGACGGCGACATCCGCATGACGCTCGGCCTGTTCCAGCCGACGGACCTCACCTTGAAACTGCGCATCCCCGGCTGGTGCCGACGGGTGCGGGCGACGCTCAACGGACGCGACGTACCGCTTGTTGCCGTGAAAGGCTACGTCACGGTGAGCGGCACCTTCGAAGACGGCGACGAACTGCGCCTCAGCTTCGACATGCCGGTGGAACGGCTCTATGCCCACCCGGCCGTTGGCGAGGATGCCGGACGCGTCGCCTTCCGCCGTGGCCCGGTCGTCTACTGCGTCGAGGAAACCGATATCGGCATCGAACCACAGCGCCTGCGCATTGCGCCCGATGCCATCCTTGAAGCGCGCTACGACGCCGATCTTCTCGGCGGGGCCGTGGTGCTGGAGGGCGAAGGCCTTGAAGCGGCCACGGACGGTTTTGAGGGCGGGCTTTACCGCACTTCGCCGCCTGCCCTGAAACCACGGCCGTTCCGGGCCATTCCCTATCACCTCTGGGCCAATCGCGACGCGGGCGCAATGCAGGTCTGGCTGACGGAAAAGTAGGAGACGGACATGGCACGACTGACACTGAAGAATGTGGTCAAATCCTACGGCATCTACGAGGCCGTCAGGGGCATCAATCTCGATATCGAGGACAATGAATTCGTTGTCTTCGTCGGCCCTTCGGGCTGCGGAAAATCGACGACGCTGAGGATGATCGCCGGGCTGGAGCATATTTCCGGCGGCGAGATCATCATCGGCGACGATGTCGTCAATCGTCTCGCCCCGGGCAAGCGCGATATCGCCATGGTGTTCCAGAACTACGCGCTCTATCCGCATATGAGCGTGCGCGAAAACATCGCCTTCTGCCTCGAACAGCAGCGCCTGCCGAAGGCCGAAATCGAAAAGCGCATCACAGAAGCGACCAACACGCTGAGGATTTCGGAACTGCTGGAGCGCCGCCCCGGCGAACTCTCCGGCGGCCAGCGCCAGCGCGTCGCCATGGGCCGCGCCATCGTGCGCGATCCGAAAGTCTTCCTGTTCGACGAGCCGCTTTCCAATCTCGACGCCAAGCTTCGCGTCAGCATGCGCACGGAAATCAAGCGGCTGCACCAGCTGCTGCCGACGACCACGGTCTATGTCACCCACGATCAGGTGGAGGCAATGACCATGGCCGACCGCGTGGTGGTGATGAACCAGGGTCTTGTCGAGCAGATGGGCGCACCGCAGGAGCTTTATTCAAGGCCGGTCAGCAAATTCGTCGCCGGCTTCATCGGTTCGCCGTCAATGAATTTCCTACCCGTCACGCTGGAGGCCGAAGGCGACGCGCTTTTCCTGCTTTTTGCTGATGGCACCCGCATGGCAATCCCGGCCGAAAAGGCAACCCAGTTCCGCTCCCATGCCGGCCGCGGCGCCACTTTCGGCATCCGTCCGGAGGCAATCACGCTGAGGCAGGAGCGCGACGGCTTCGTCCCCTTCGATGCGGCAATCGATCTGGTCGAGCCGCTCGGCGCCACCACCATGGCCTATTTCAGCATTGCCGGCGCGGAAATCTGCGCCAGCGTCGAGCCCGAGGAAGATCTGCACGCCGGCACCACCGTGCCGCTGTCCTTCAACCTCAACCGGATGCACCTGTTCGATCTGGAAACCGAACAGTCGCTGGCCGTTCACTGATACGACGACACAACAGGCCCTTTGCAGCAGGCACCGAAGCCGCCGGAAAGCCTTGCGGGTCAGGCCTCCACCGTTTCGAGCGCGGTGCGGGCGTAGTGCTGGGCGATCACCGCGCAGATCATCAGCTGCATCTGGTGAAACAGCATCAACGGCAGCACCACCGCGCCGACGCTCTGGCCGGCGAAGATCGCACCGGCCATCGGCACGCCGCTGGCAAGGCTCTTCTTCGAACCGCAAAACACGATGGCGATCTCGTCGGCGCGTGAAAAGCCGAGCGCCCGGCTGCCGAACATGGTCAGCGTCAGCACCACCGCCAGCATGGCGGCGTTGATGATCACGAGCTCGCCGAGATCGGCAAGTGAAAGCTGGTGCCAGAGGCCTTCGGCAACCGCCGTGGAGAAGGCGAGATAGACGACCATCAGGATCGATCCGCGGTCGACGGGCGACAGGATCTTCTTGTGGCTGCGCACCCAGTCGCCGATCCACGGCATCAGCAGTTGCCCGATGATGAAGGGCAAAAGCAGCTGCAGCAGGATCTGGTAGAGCACATCGAATGAAAACCCGCCGCCACCGCCGCTTGCCGAAAGCAGGATGCCGATGAGAAGCGGCGTGGCGAACATTCCGACGATGTTGGAAGCCGTCGCCGCGCAGATCGCCGCTGGCACATTGCCGCCGGCCATCGAGGTGAATGCGATGGAAGACTGCACGGTGGACGGCAGCACGGCGATGAACAGGATGCCGGCCATCATGCCGTCGGGCAGTTCGAACGGCAGCAGATGGGCGATGCCGTAGCCAAGCAGCGGAAACACGCCGAATGTCGTGGCGAGAATGGTGAGATGCAGGCGCCAGTGCAGGAGGCCGCCGATCACCACCTGACGCGACAGCCGCGCGCCCTGCAGGAAAAACAACAGCGCGATGGCGCATTTGGTGGCAATCGAGAACCAGCCGGCCGCAACCCCGGTGACGGGCAGAAGCGAGGCCAGCGCAACGGTGGCAACGAGAAGAAGCGTAAACTGGTCGGGCAGAAAACGACGCATGGCAGTCCCTGGGGTATGTGCGGCTCAGCGGGCGCGTGGGTCGAGCGCATCGCGCAGGCCGTCGCCGAGAAGGTTGAAGGCAAGAACCGTGGAGAAGATTGCCATGCCGGGCCACATGGCCATCCACGGTGCATTGGAAATGAAACGCTGTGCCGTATTCAGCATCGAGCCCCAGGACGGGTCCGGCGGCTGCAGACCCAGGCCGAGGAAGGACAGGCTCGCCTCCGAGATGATCGCCGAGGCGATCGTCAGCGTCGCCTGCACGGTGAGCTGCGGCAGGATATTGGGCAGGATGTGGCGCACGGCGATGCGCCAGCGCGGATTGCCGACGACGCTTGCCGCCTCGACATATTCCTCGTTTCTGATCGACAGCACCTGTCCGCGCGACAGCCGGATGAAGATCGGCGTTGCGGTAATACCGATGGCGATCATCGCATTGGTGAGGCTCGGCCCCAGAAACGAAGCTAGCGCAATGGCGAGGATCAGCGACGGACAGGCCAACAGCGCATCGGTGAAGCGGCTGATCAGGCCATCGGTGAAACCGCCGATGAAGCCAGCCGCCAACCCGAGCGGCACGCCAATGGCAATCGCGATTGCAACGGAGGTGAGACCGGCCAGAAGCGAGGCGCGCGTGCCCCAGATGATGCGCGAGAGAATATCGCGACCGACCTCGTCAGTGCCCATCCAGTGGGCAAGCGAGGGGGCCTTGCGCACCGCAGTCCAGCTCTGTGCCGTCGGATCATAAGGCGCGAGCAACGGCGCGAAGACGGCGACGAACAGCATGAACAGCACGACGCCAAGGCCGAAAAGCGCGCTCTTGCGCTTGCGCAGACGCCGCCAGATGCGGCTCTGAAAAAAGCCGAGAAGTGGCAGGCGCGCGGCTTTTTCCGTTTCCGGGATCGCTGACATGGTTAGCCTCGCAGTCTCGGATTGACGAGTATGTACCCGATATCCGCCAACAGGTTGAGAAGGATGTAGAACACGGCGGTGACCAGCACCACGCCCTGCACCACCGGATAGTCGCGGGTAAACACCGCATCGACGATCAGCTTGCCGAAACCGGGAATGGTGAAGATCTGCTCGGTCAGCACCGCGCCGCCGAGCAGCGTGCCGAATTCCAGCGCGCCGAGCGTGATGATCGGCGTCAGCGCATTGCGCATGGCGTGCTTGAACACGACCTTCCATTCGCTCAGCCCCTTGGCGCGGGCGGTGCGGACATAGTCGCTCTCAAGCGCCTGCAGCATGGCCGCGCGGGTGTGGCGCATGATGATGCCGGCAATCGCCGTGCCGAGCACAAAGGCCGGCATGATCGTGGTTGCCAGATTCATCCGCAGATCCTTGAACGGGCTGACATAGCCCGATGCCGGCAGCCAGCCGAGATTGACCGAAAAGAACAGGATCAACAGGATGCCGAGCCAGAAATTCGGCACGGAAATGCCGGCAAGCGACACGACATTGGCGGAATAATCGACAGCGGTGTTGGGCCTGAGCGCCGAAATGATGCCGCCGCTGATGCCGAGCACCATGGCGACGGCAATGCCCATGACGGAAAGCTGCAAGGTCACCGGCAGTTTCAGCAGGATGAGATCGAGCACCGGCAGATTGTGGCGCATCGACATGCCGAGATCGCCGGCAAGCACGCCCTTCACCCAGAACAGGTACTGGACCGGGATCGGCTGGTCGAGATGATATTGCGCGCGGATGGCGGCAATCATCTCCTCGCTCGGGTTTTCCCCCGCCAGCATCAGCGCCGGGTCGCCGGGCAGAAGATGCTGCAACGAGAAGATGATCATCGACAGGATGACGAGTGTCGGAATGAGTTGCAGCAGGCGGCGGGCGAGAAGCGATGTCATGGCGTGGCCCTCCCTTCATCCGCAAAGGTTTCGAAGGCGGCAAACAGCGCTTCCAGCCGCGGGTCGTGGCTTTCCCGGCCGGAAAGACCGAGATCGGCCACCGGCAGGTCGCGCCAGAACGGACAGGCATTGGCGTGGCCGTCCTCGCCCGCCTCCAGCACCATCGGCACGGATTTGCAGTCTTCCCGCGCATGCGGGCAACGGGTGTGGAGCCGGCAACCGGACGGCGGCGCAATCGGGCTCGGCAGGTCGCCATCGAGCCTTTCGCTTGCGGGCGGCCGCACGGTACGTGCGGCGGCGACCGGTATCGAGGAAAGCAGCGCGCGCGTATAAGGATGACGCGGGTGTGCGAAAATCTGCTCGGACGTGCCGAGTTCCACCAGCTTGCCGAGATACATCACCGCGATGCGGTCGCTGATGTGTTTCACCACGCTCAGATCATGCGAGATGAAGATGAAGGCAAGGCCAAGGCGGGCCTGCAGGTCCTTCAGAAGATTGAGGATCTGCGACTGGATCGAGACATCGAGCGCGGAAACCGCCTCGTCGCAGACGATGACCTTCGGTTCGGAGGCAAGCGCGCGGGCAATCACCACGCGCTGACGCTGGCCGCCGGAAAACTCGTTCGGATAGCGGTTCGCCTGTTCCGGCCGAAGCCCGACCAGCTTCAGCAGTTCATGCACGCGGGCGCGCCGTTTCGATGCCGGCAGGATGTTGTAGAGCTTCAGCGGCTCGGCGATGGTTTCGGCAATCGTCATGCGCGGATTGAGCGAGGCATAGGGGTCCTGAAAGATCAGCTGGACATGCCGGCGGCGGGCGCGCAATTCCTGATGGTTCAGGGCGGTGATATCCTCGCCATCCAGAAAAACCCTGCCGGTGGTGGGTTCGATCAGCCGCATCATCATCCGTCCGAGCGTGGATTTTCCGCAGCCGGATTCACCGACGACAGCAAGCGTTTCGCCCGGCATCAGCGTCAGCGAAACATTGTCGACGGCCTGCACTTTCGCCTTCGGACGGCCGAGGAGATCGCGCCTGACGACGAAATGACAGCTGAGGTCTTTGACTTCGAGGATCGGTTTGGCGGTCAAGGGGCAAGCTCCTCGAGCGGGGTGCGCCAGCAGCGGCTGAAATGGCCGTCGCGCACTTCATGAAGGGGCTGGGTTTCGGCGCATTTTTCCATGCGGAACGGACAGCGTTCCGCGAAGCGACAGCCCGATGGCGGCGCCGACATGTCCGGCACCATGCCGGTGATGGTGGCAAGCCGCTCGCGCGCGGCATCCAGACGCGGCAGCGAACCGAGCAGGCCGACCGTATAGGGATGCTGCGGAAAGGCGAAAAGCTGGTCGACAGTGCCGCGTTCCACCACCTGACCGGCATACATGACGATCACGTCATCGCAGCTTTCGGCGACCACGCCGAGATCATGGGTGATGAGGATGATGGCCGTGCCGGTCTTCTGCTGCAGTTCGCGCATCAGTTCCAGCACCTGCGCCTGCACCGTGACGTCGAGCGCGGTGGTCGGTTCGTCGGCTATCAGCAGTTCGGGGTCGCAGGCCAGTGCGATCGCGATCATCACCCGCTGGCGCATGCCGCCGGAAAGATTGTGGGGATACTGGTCAAACCGGGCCTCGGGCGACGGAATGCGCACCAGCCGCAGCATCTCGATCGCGCGCGCCCTGGCTTCGCGCCGGCCGATGTCATTGTGGCGCAGGATGACTTCCATGATCTGGTCGCCGACCGTGTAGGACGGGTTCAGCGAGGTCATCGGCTCCTGGAAGATCATCGCCAGCCGGTTGCCGCGCAGGTTTCTGAGCTTGCCTTCCGTTTCCTGCAAAAGGTCGCGGCCGCCGAAACGGATATGGCCGGAGATTTCGGCGCTGTGTTTCGGCAGCAGGCGCAGGATCGAAAGCGAGGTGACGCTCTTGCCGCTGCCGGATTCACCGACCACGGCAAGCGTGCGGCCGCGCTTGACGTCGAAACTCACGCCGTCGACCGCCGTCACCGTGCGGTCGTCGCCGTGGAAGAGGACGCTCAGACCGTCGACTTCGAGAACATTTTCGCGGGGAGCACCGGCCGCAAGGGCCGATGCGTTCTTGTCTGTGGCTGTCATGTCCGTCCGCGTCACTCGGCGGTCACGCCTGCCAGGCGGATGATGCCGTCCGGATAGGCCTTGAAGCCCTCGACGCCGGAGTCCATCGCGAAGATCCACTTGGAGTGGTAGAGATAGACGATCGGCAGGTCTTCCTGAAGGATCGCAATCACCTGATTGTAGATCGCCTTGCGTTCGTCCGGGTCCTTCAGCGCACGGGCCTCGGCCAGAAGCTTGTCCATCTCCTCGTTGCAGTAATGCGCGTCATTGCCGGCAGCACCGCAGGAGAGCATCGGGGTGATGTTGAGGTCAGGGTCGACACGGCCGCTCCAGCCGACGAGATGGGCCTGGAACTTGCCCTGACGGGCGATGTCGAGAAGCGTCATCAGTTCGGTGGGCTTGATCGAGATATTGATGCCGATCTCGCCGACCATGGCCTGAACGAGCTGCATCACCTGCTGGCGCTCGGCATCGGTGGGCACCAGAACTTCAAGATCGACACTGTCGACGCCGGCTTCGGCCATCTTCGCCTTGGCGGCTTCGACGTCGCGGGCGGGAACGGGAAAGTCCTTGTCATACCAGGAGCTTGCCGGCGGGAAAGGCTGGTTGCCGGTGGCGGCCTGACCTTCGAACACGACCTGGTTCAGCGCATCACGGTCAATGGCGAGGCTGAAGGCCTGACGCACCAGCGCCTTCTTGCCGGCATCGAGATTGGCGCCCTCGCCGCCGATGTCGAAGGTGATGCCGTAATAACCGAGGCCGACGACCGGCAGGACGGTGAAATCCGCATCGGCTTCGGTGGCGGCAACATCCGTTGCCGAAAGACGCTCGATCAGGTCGAGCTGGCCGGAGCGCAGGTTGAGCAGGCGGACATTGGAATCCGGCATGCCGCGGAAGATCAGCTCGTCGAAGGAGTAGCTGTCGGCGTCGTAGTAGTCAGCGAACTTTTCTAGCGTGATGTGGTCCTGGGCAATATGCTCGACGAACTTGTAGGGGCCGGAGCATACCGGCGCATTGGTGAAGTTCTCGCCGAGTTCTTCACCGGCCTTCGGGCTGATCACCATGCCGGCGCGGTCGGAAAGGGCTGCGAGCAGCGGAACCGAAGGGGCTGAAAGGTTGATCTGCACAGTGGCGTCATCCAGAACATCGACCGACGAGATTGCGCTGATTTCGGACTTGCGGCGCGATGTCGGCATGTTGAGGTCGCGCTCGAGATTGTACTTGATCGCCTCCGCGTTGATCGGCGTGCCGTCGTGGAAGACGGCGTCATCGCGCAGGTGCAGGGTCAACTGTGTGGAATCGTCGTTCCACTCCCAGCTCGTCGCCAGTTTCGGCGCGATCTGGCCGTCCTGATCGATATCGACGATCTTGTCGCAGAGCGACTGCAGCACATGGCGGCCGACGAAGCTCCAGTTGGTCGCCGGGTCGAGCGTATCGGGATCGTCCTGCAGGCCGATATTGAGGACGGATTGTGCAGCGGCCGGGCCTGCGGCCATGGCGCCAAGGGCAAGGCCCGCAAGAAGCGCAAGGTGAATAGGCGTTTTCATTGTTCCCTCTTTTTGGTTGGTCGTTCGAAATGTGCCGTCTCTTGTTTTTCACGCAATTGCGGGCGGAAAACCGGTCTCCGCTTTTGCCGGAATTGCGCTAACGGGCGACGGCATAGCCCTGCACGCCGCGCGGGTTGGCGCCCGCCTTCAGCAGCAGCGATGTGCCGTCCGGCTCTCGCGCCACCGCCGAAAGCCGGCCTTCCGACCAGTCATCGCCGATGGTGAGCTTGTGGCCGCGGCGGGCAAGTTCCGCGCGGATGTCTTCGCCGTAGCGTCCCTCCAGCGTGACGGCGCCGAGATTGATCTCGCGCGGCCAGAAGGAGCTGGGCAGATGGTCTGTATGGAAGGACGGCGCGTCGATCGCCTCCTGCAGGTTCATGCCGGCATGGACGTGGCGCAGGAACATGACGAGCTGCCACTGGTCCTGCTGGTCGCCGCCGGGCGTGCCGAAGGCCATGTATGGAACGCCGTCGCGATAAACGGTCGAGGGTGTCAGCGTGGTGCGCGGGCGCACGCCCGGCTTCAGCGACGAATTCAGTCCCTCCTCGAGCCAGAACATCTGCGCCCGCGTGGTCAGGCAGAAACCGAGGCCGGGAATGGTGGGACTCGACTGCAGCCAGCCGCCCGAAGGCGTGGCCGAAACCATGTTGCCCCAGCGGTCGACGGTGGAGACCTGTACGGTGTCGCCGCGCTGTGCACCCTCGCGGGTCAGCGTTGGCTCGCCGGCCGCATCGTTCGGAAGCTTCTTCTCCTTGGCGACCGTCGGTTCGCCGCCGCCGAGGCCCGGCTGGGCAATGGTGCCGACAGCGCGGTGCGGCGGCATCGGCGGATTGCGGCCATCCGGCGTGCCGGGACGCACCTCGAACGAGGCTTCAGCGCCGATCAGCGCCCGACGGGCATCGGCATAACCATCGGACAGCAACGTCGCCATCGGCACATCGCCGCCATCGCCATACCAGCTCTCGCGGTCGGCCATGGCAAGCTTGGCGGTCTCGACGACGAGATGCACGAAATCCGGCCCCATCGGATCGATCGAAGCGATATCGGTGCCCTTCAATATGTTCAGCATCTGCAGCAGAACAGGCCCCTGCGACCACGGACCGCATTTGAACACTTCATAATCGCCATAGGTCGTGGAAACCGGCGCCTCGACCTTGGGCGTGAAATGCGCCATGTCGTCGGCGGTGATCAGGCCGCGATGGTGATGGCCGGAGACATCCCAGACATCCTCTGTCTCGCAGAAATCCGCAATCCTTTCGGCGACCGGGCCGCGATACCAGAAATCAAGCGCTGACTGGATGCGGGCCTCGCGGGTGGCGGCTTTCTTCGCCTGCTTCAGAAGTTCGCCATAGAGCTTTGCAAGTTCCGGATTGCGAAACAGCTTGCCGGTCTCCGGCGCCTTGCCCCCGGGAAGATAGATTTCCGCAGACGTCGGCCAGTGGGTCTCGAACAGCGGCCGCATGGCGGCAATGGTGTTGGCGATGCGCGGCACCAGTGGATGGCCGTTTTCGGCGTAATAGATGGCGGGGGCCAGAACATCCTCCAGCTCGGCCGTGCCGTAATCGCGCAGAAGCGTCAGCCATGCCCCGAAGGCGCCGGGAACGCAAGCCGCCAGCATGCCGGTGCCGGGAATGATATCGAGACCGAGGCCGCGATAATGCGCAATCGTCGCCTTTGCCGGAACCGGCCCCTGACCGGAGATCACCACCGGCTTGTCCGCGCCCGCCGGCGTCACGATGATCGGCACTTCACCGCCCGGTCCGTTCAGATGCGGCTCGACCACCTGCAGCACGAAACCGGCAGCAACGGCCGCGTCGAAAGCGGTATGGCCCTTTTCGAGAATGGACATGCCAACGGCGGCGGAAAGCCAGTGGGTAGACGAGACAGCGCCAAACGTGCCTCTCAGTTCGGGGCGGGTGGTGAATGCCATATCTCAGCAAGCCTCTGGGCGGGACAAATCAGACAGCATATTGTCGACAATGAAATCTCAATATGCCTAAATGAAACACAATCTGCTTGGAGGTCACGACGAAAGCCGCTCTTTTCAAACAATTGTCTACATACTGTATATTAAATTGGCATATGGCAAGCGGATTGTGTATTTTATCGCATGTCAGCCGGCGATGGACCGAAACGTCCATCGCCGAAGTGGCACTAAAGGAATGAAAATGCTTGAAAATTTATCGATGCAGAAAATGAGTCTGGGTGACAGGATCGCCGGTCAACTTGAGGACCAGGTGATCAACGGGACCATTCCGGCCGGCGCGAAACTGGATGAAACGGCAATCGCCAGTCAGTTTTCGGTCTCCCGCACCCCGGTTCGCGAGGCTCTGCACATCCTTTGCAGTCGCGGGCTTGCCGATCGCATTGCATACAAGGGTGTCGTCGTGACGCGGATTTCGCCGGAACGGATCGACGAAATGTTCGAGGCGATGGCCGAACTCGAGGCGGTCTGCGGACGGCTTGCCTGTCATCGCATGACAATGAGCGAGCGCGCCGAGCTCCAGGCAATGCATCATGAAATGGAAGGCCTCGCCGAGACCGGCGACAGCGCCGCCTATGAAGCCCTGAACAACCGCTTCCACGCGCTGATCTTCGCGGGGTGCCACAACACCGATATCATAGCCTCGGCAGAGGCGCTGCGGGTGAAGCTTGCGCCGTTTCGCAAATACCAGCTTGACGATGCCGGACGGCTGAAACGGTCTTCGCGTGAACACCAGCAGATCGTCGATGCCATTCTCGACCAGGACCCGACAGCAACCGAAAGCGCACTGCGACGGCATCTGATTTCCGCCGCCCACGAAGTCGTCAACAAGCGGCAGCGACTGAGCGGAGCGGAGATGAAAACCGGAGAGGCGTTGTGAGCGCGCAAACCGCAATCCGCGCTGTGATCGCCGATATGCAGGCGGCATGGAATCGCGGCGATTTCGCCGGTTACATGAAAGGTTTTGCAAATCCGGATGTCGTTTTCGTATCGCGCGGACGTATCCAGAAGGACTGGCAGGCCACCCTCGACCACTATATCGCCGATTACGGCGGCGCGCCCGGCTCGCAAGGGGCGCTGACATTTTCCGACATCCGCATCGAGATGCTCGCCGCCGACGCAGCGCAACTTGTCAGCACCTATACACTCATCCGCGACAGCGGCACCCAGCAGGGCATCAATACGCGCCTGATGCGCAAGCGCGACGATTGCTGGGTGATCGCGCTCAATCATGTCTCGGCGCAGGAATAGCATCGAAAACAACAGGACAGACGAACGCACTCGATGAGATATCGAGCGCGCCGGGCCGTTCCAGACAGGTAACGCACACCTTCACGAGGCGATCCGGAAAGCGACAGGCCGCAAGGTCGCCAACACAGGACGTGCCTTGCTGACCTGCCACACCGCATCCCACATCCAACACGCGTGCCCGCGCCCCCATGGAGGCGGCTGATCAGAACCGGTAGCCGAGCGACAGCGTGACCTGCGGCTGCCATTCGTTTTCCACGACCGGGCTGTCGGCGGCATCGCCGACCAGCACGCCAACGCCGGCGCCGGCCTGCATCAGCCAGTGCTCGTTGAAGGCATAGGTCGCGGAAATATCGAAATCAACGCGCTGAAGACCGGCCTCCGCCTTGTATTGCGGCAGGCCCGAGGCCACCGACTGGGCGGCATTGATGCTGAAATAGCTGTCCATGTAGTTCTCGTCGGCAATCGTCGCCTCGAGGCTGGTCGCGACAACCAGCTTCTCGCCCATATGCCAGCCGTAATTCGCCCCGATCTTGCCCTTCAATCCCTCACTGCCGCCAATCGTCTTGTCGATGACGCCGTAGAATTCGAAGGCATCCCACTGATAGCCGACCTTGACCCCCGCCGTGACGCCGAAATCGACATCGCCGAGGCCCTTGAGCAGGTCGCCGTCATCTTCCGAACGCCCGGACTCGTAGCCGAAACGGGCGTCGACATTGAAACCGCCATCCTTGTAGAGCGTGGCGTCCAGTCCGCCGGGATCGAGCTGAAGCCAGTCGGCATAGCCGATCGACACGATCGGGATCGGGCTGATTTCCATCTCGTCGCCGCCCTCATAGGCGGGCCTGAAACTGGCGCCGCCGCCGACGATCACTTCCCACCGCGAGGCGAACGCCTGTTTTTCCAGCGGCTGCGGCCCTGAAATGGCCGGCGGCGGGGCGTCATCAACGACGGCATCCGCCGCAAAGCTTCTGTCTGCGGCGCCGATCACGGAAACGAAGCCCGCCAATCCGGCTGCCGTCGCAGCGAAATGTTTGAATTTTACCATCTGTAATGAAAGCTCCGATGAAATACGAACGCACCGGAGAACCCGGCGCAACCTGGGAGGCCGGTTTCATTGTTGCCGCAAAGACAATGGGTTCGTGTTTTCTTTCATTACAAAAGATTACGAGCCTGCCATATATGTGGCATAATGGCGGCCGGATAAAGGCAGGAAAGATGCCAACCTGCTGGAATCATTGGCGTCCGCTTCCCTCTCGCGATGCGGCCCGCCGGTGTTTTCGCGCGCGCTCATGTCGCCTCGGTCAAAACGCCGTAACATTTCGACACAAATTCGAGAAATCGTCACGACAACTCTCCTCTAGACTGTCTTTAAACCCGGCCGGACAGGCCTGCGCTTTCGCGCGCCATTCCGGTCGGGCCATCATTGCCGGTATTGGAGACCAGTCATGACAGAAACAAAGGTCGTTCTCATCGTCGGAAGTGACAATGCCATTGGCGCCTTTACGGCCGGATTGCTGGCGCGCGCCGGATATGGCGTTGCCATGCTGCTGTCGTCACCACGCCACGCAGCGTTTGTAAAAGAGATCGGCGGCCTCGGCGTCAGCGGCACCGCCCAGTCCTCTCGCGACCTCCAGGAACTCGCCGACCGCGCCCTTGAGCGCTGGGGCCGCGTCGATGCCCTGCTGAACTGCCCATGGTCGGAAGCCTTCGGGTTCAACGCCCTGCCCGGCACGGCAATCCACGAGGCCTGCCTGATGTCCATGATCCGCACCATGCGCATTGTCGCTCCGGTCATGCGCAGGCAGAAACACGGCGCAATCGTCAATATGTCCCCGCCGCCGATGCCAGACTTCATGTCCTCGGGCGAAGACGCCTTCACCGCCAGTTTCATAACCGTCACCCAGCGCTTTGCGGCCGATAATGCGGTGCATAACATCCGGATCAACAATGTCTTTCCCGGATGGCTCGAATATCTGCCCGAAGACGAGGTGATCTGCAGCGAAATTCCGCTGGGCCGCTATGGCGAGATCGATGAGGTCGCTGCAACCGTGGCCTTTCTGCTCTCCGATGGCGCCGGGTATATCACCGGCCAGAATATTCATGTCGACGGCGGTATTTCCCGACCGGCCCAAAACACCCCGAAGGCCGGGTTTGCGTTTCTTCCGGAGGCGTAAGCGCAAACAGCGATGGACAGTCGGCCACCGGTGGACACCCGCAGGACGGGGAAACCATAGATCTGGTCGCCGCGGGCTTGCAGGTCTACTATCGCGCGCAAACGGACCTATAATCGCTGGATGATGGCGAACCGTGTCATGATCCATCGTCATCCACTGATGCACGGTTTGAATGAAGGCGTGCCTGGGGCTATGTGAGGCAATGGTCGTGATAGACGGCTTCACCGTTGACGCTCAGCACCAGAGCCAAAAAACACGCCCAGAAACGCCGTGGCGTCTGTGACGCAAGGAGATGAATGATGGACAATAAAGCGGCTACCCGCCGTGGCCGCCCCCGCAATTTCGACCGGGATGAAGCGTTGCAACGGGCCATGCAGGTCTTCTGGGCGCATGGTTATGAGGGAACCTCGATGACCCAGCTGATCGAGGCCATGGGGATTGCTTCGCCCAGCATTTACGCGGCATTCGGCTCCAAGGAGCAGCTGTTCCGCGAGGCGGTGGATCTTTACGTCACATCGGAAGCAGAACCCTCATGGGGGGCGCTGGACCGGATCGACGATGTGCGCCAGGCGCTTCGCACAATGCTGTTCGCCTCGATCGACCTGTTCGTCGCCACCGACGCGCCGCGCGGCTGTCTCGTCATCCTCGGCGCGACCCATCTTGGCACTTCCAATATGACGGTCCGCACAATTCTGCGCAATCAGCGCGGACGCTTCCGTGACCGTCTCGTAAAACGCCTGACGCGGGCCATCGAAGACGGTGACCTATCCGGGGATACCGACCTGACCGCACTTGCCGATGCCATACTGGCATTTTTCAGCGGGCTTGCGATCGAAGCCGTGGACGGGGCGACAAAGGCCAAACTGCGCGCTGCGGCCGATCTGTTTTGCAAGCGGCTGCTCGGCTGAGAACGATATTTATGTATTAAGCGACAAATAATTTATTGCAGGCGCTTGATCGGCTAATTATATGTTGAGCATTACAGAATTCAGCATACAAAGGACAGCCATATGACGAGCGCTTCCAAGCACATCGTTCCACTATCGGGTTTCGGATCCGTCACCGATGTTCCGCGTCTTCCCGAAGGTTTCACCGAGACATTCACGAGCTGGCGCGTCGACACCGGCAAGATCAGGCTGCACGCCGTCATCGGCGGCAGCGGTGAACCGCTGTTGCTGCATTGCGGATGGCCGCAAAGCTGGTTTGCCTGGCGTTATCTGATGCTGCCGCTGAGCAGGCATTTCACGGTGATCGCCGTCGACCCGCGCGGGCTCGGCATTTCCGACAAGCCCGCCGATGGCTTTGATGTCGACACACTGGCCGATGACATGTTCAACCTGATGGACGTCCTCGGCCATCAACGCTTTGCGGTCGCAGGCCACGATATCGGCGTGATGGTCGGCTATGCGATGGCCGCCGCCCATCCCGAAAGGATCACGCGCATGGCGCTTGGCGAAGGCACGATCCCCGGCGCCTCGCCCTCGCCGGAACTGGTTCCCGACGAGCGCTGGATGAGCGACTTCCTCTGGCACTTCAATTTCAACCGCGCGCTCGACGTCAATGAACGGCTGGTCGAAGGCCGGGAAGACATCTATTTCAACTATCAGTTCGCGTCCAAGGCGGCGTCCGAAGATGCCGTGCCGAAATATGCGCGCGACTTTTACATTGAAATGCTGCGCCGTGTGCCGGGCACGCTGAAGGCGAGTTTCGACTATTACCGCGCGATTGACGACACCATTCCGCAGGTTCGCCGTCATGCGGAGAAAAAGCATGACGTGCCAATGCTGGCCTTTTCCGGGGCGCTGGCCTGCGGCCCGATGGTGGAAAACGAACAGCGAACCCTCGCGACCAATGTTGAATCGCTGATCATCCCCGACTGCGGACATTTTCCCGCCGAGGAAAAGCCGGAAGCTTTGCTTGCCGGGCTGCTGGACTTTTTCACGAAATAACGGGGCGTCCGCCACCATTCGGCACGCGTTCCCGGTTTGAATGCGTGCCGGCCAGGACCGGCTGAAACAACCGGTCTGCAACGACTTCAACACCTGAAGGAGGAAACGATGTCGAACCTTGAAAGCAAAGTACTGATCGTTACGGGAGCAGCGAGCGGGATCGGCCGCGCCGCCGCAAGACATTTCGCCAAAAGCGGCGCGAGCGTCGTTCTTTCCGATCTGGCCGATGGCGGCGAGACAATTGCCGAGGAAATCCGGCAGGATGGCGGCAAAAGCCTGTTCGTGAAAACCAATGTGGCAAAGGAGGCCGATGTCGAAAATCTGGTCGCCAGCGCCATCGAGACATTCGGGCAGCTTGATGGCGCCTTCAACAATGCCGGCATCGAACAAGCCATCAAGCCGCTGCACGAACTGGACGAAGCCCAGTGGGACAAGGTCATCAATATCGACCTGAAGGGCGTGTTCCTGTGCATGAAACACGAAATCGCGGCAATGCTCGCCTCGGGTCGCGGCGGCGCCATCGTCAACACCTCGTCAACCACGGCCATGGCGGCAATTCCGTTTGCATCCGAATATATCGCGGCGAAAGCCGGCGTGCTCGGCATGAGCCGTGCTGCCGCCGTCGACTATGCGCAGAAGGGCATTCGCGTGAATGCGGTGATGCCCGGCATGACCCAGACGGCGATGACAAGCCGGATGCCCGAAGACCCTGAACTGATCAAGATCTTCACCGCAATCCAGGCCGCCGTGCCGATGCAACGCTTCGGTCAGGCCGATGAAATCGCGCAAGCCGCGGGCTGGCTGCTTTCCGATGACGCAAGTTTCGTCACCGGCGCAGCGCTTCCCGTCGACGGCGGAACCATGGCCGTCTGAGCACCGACGACGGAACGGTGTTTGAAGAACAGAACCAGCGCATCTGCTGCGCTGGTTCCTCCTATCGCCCGGTTCGGATGAACCGATCGACCATCACTTCAGCCGACGAATGAGGCTTGATGTATCCCAGCGGCCGCCACCGGCCTTCTGGATATCCGAATAGAACTGATCGACCACGGCCGTGACAGGCAGTGACGCCCCGTTGCGACGCGCTTCGGCCAGGCAAATGTTCAGGTCCTTGCGCATCAGGTCGAC
>PVUG01000014.1 GCA_003001975.1 Martelella mediterranea | reverse complement strand
CTCCGTGAGATGATCGGCTTTGCCGCCGAGAAGTTGATGGCGCAGGAAGTCGGGGCGAAGACCGGCGCGGGTTACGGCGAGAAGAATGGCTTTCGCTTTGCCCAGCGCAACGGCTATCGCGACCGGGATTGGGAAACGCGTGCAGGAACCGTCGAGCTGCGCATTCCCAAGCTTCGCACAGGCAGCTATTTCCCGAGCTTCCTCGCACCGCGCCGGATGGCGGAAAGGCGCTGACAGCAGTGATCCAGGAAGCCTATATCCAGGGCGTCTCGACCCGATCCGTCGATGATCTGGTGAAGGCCATGGGCATGTCTGGCATCTCCAAGAGCCAGGTCTCTCGGCTCTGCGAGGAGATCGACGACAAGGTGAAGGCCTTTCTTGACAGACCCATCGAAGGCGAATGGCCATACCTCTGGATCGATGCCACCTATCTCAAGGTTCGACGCGGCGGTCGTATTGTCTCTGTCGCCGTCATCATCGCGGTGGGCGTGAACAGCGACGGCCGGCGCGAAGTGCTCGGCATGGAGATCGGAACATCAGAAGCCGAGCCGATCTGGACGGAGTTCCTCCGCAACCTGACCAGACGCGGGCTGCGAGGCGTCAGGCTCGTCGTCTCCGATGCCCATGAGGGCATCAAGGCCGCCGTGTCGAAGGTGCTTTGCGCCACCTGGCAGCGCTGCAGGGTCCACTTCATGAGAAACGCATTGGCTCATGCCGGAAAGAGCGGGCGGCGCGTCGTCTCCGCCTTCATCGCCACCGCCTTTGCCCAGGAAACGCCGGAGGCAGCAAGCACCCAGTGGCGCAATGTCGCCGACCAGATCAGGCCGAAGGTGCCCAAGCTCGCAACGCTCATGGACGGCGCCGAAGAAGATGTGCTCGCCTACATGACCTTTCCCAGGCAGCACTGGGCAAAGCTTCATTCGACAAATCCGATCGAGCGTCTCAACGGCGAGATCAAGCGACGCACTGAGGTCGTTGGCATCCTCCCCAACGACGACGCCATCGTCAGACTGGTCGGTGCCTTGCTCCTGGAGCAAAACGACGAATGGGCCGTCCAGCGATCCCGCTACATGACACTTGAGACAATCGCCACAATGAGCGATGATCCGCTCATCAGCCTGCCAGCCGCAAGCTGAAACTCATCCGGCCCTCTGGGATGAGCCGTGGTCGTCTAAGCTACACCACGTCATGGGACACGATCGGGGTGCCCGAGCCATTCATACTGACCAAAGTCTCATCTTCCGCAATTTCGCTTCCAAGAAGCCGCGCGCGCTGCTATATGCGCGCGCATGAGCACACAAGATGATCGCATTCCGCTGGACCATATCCGCAACTTTTCCATCGTGGCCCATATCGACCACGGGAAATCGACGCTGGCCGACCGCCTGATACAGACATGCGGCGGGCTGGCGGAGCGTGAGATGTCCGCCCAGGTTCTCGACAACATGGATATCGAGCGCGAGCGCGGCATCACCATCAAGGCCCAGACCGTGCGCCTGCACTACAAGGCAAACAACGGCGAGACCTATGTGCTGAACCTGATCGACACGCCCGGCCATGTTGACTTCGCCTACGAAGTCTCCCGCTCGCTTTCGGCCTGCGAGGGCTCGCTGCTGGTGGTTGACGCCTCGCAAGGGGTGGAAGCGCAGACGCTTGCCAATGTCTATCAGGCGATCGACAACGACCATGAACTGGTCACCGTGCTCAACAAGGCAGACCTGCCCGCCGCAGACCCGGAGCGCGTGAAAGAGCAGATCGAGGATGTCATCGGCATTGATGCCTCGGATGCCCTGCTGATCTCCGCCAAGACCGGCATGGGCGTGCCGGATGTGCTGGAAGCCATCGTCCACAAGCTGCCGCCGCCGAAGACCGAAAAGGGCGCCGATGCGCCGCTGAAGGCGCTGCTGGTCGATAGCTGGTACGACACCTATCTCGGCGTCATGGTTCTGGTGCGCGTCATCGACGGCGTGCTGAAAAAGGGCCAGACCATCCGCATGATGGGCACGGATGCGAAATATCCGGTCGACCGCGTCGGCGTGCTGACGCCGAAGCTTCTGGTGGTCGATGAACTCGGCCCCGGCGAGATCGGCGTCATCACAGCCTCGATCAAGGAAGTGGCCGATACCCGTGTGGGCGACACGATCACCGAGGACAAGCGCCCGACCGAAAACATGCTGCCGGGCTTCAAACCGGCCCAGCCGGTGGTGTTCTGCGGCCTGTTCCCGGTCGACGCCAATGATTTTGAAGACCTGCGCGCCGCCGTCGGCAAGCTCAGGCTCAACGACGCATCGTTCTCCTATGAAATGGAAAGTTCGGCCGCGCTCGGCTTCGGTTTCCGCTGCGGCTTCCTCGGGCTTTTGCATCTGGAAATCATTCAGGAGCGGCTGGAGCGCGAATTCGATCTCGACCTGATCGCCACCGCCCCGTCCGTGGTCTATGAGCTGACGATGACCGATGGCTCGGAAATCGAGCTGCACAACCCGGCCGATATGCCGGAAGTGGTCAAGATCGCAGAAATCCGCGAACCGTGGATCAAGGCCTCGATCCTGACGCCGGACGACCATCTCGGCGGCATCCTCAAGCTTTGCCAGGATCGGCGCGGCATCCAGACCAACCTCACCTATGTCGGCAACCGGGCGATGCTGTCCTACGACCTGCCGCTCAATGAGGTGGTGTTCGACTTCTACGACCGGCTGAAGTCGATCTCCAAGGGCTATGCGTCCTTCGACTATCACCTCGATGACTATCGCGCCGGCAATCTCGTGAAGATGTCGATCCTCGTCAATGGCGAGCCGGTCGATGCGCTGTCGATGCTGGTCCATCGCACGGCAGCGGAAAAGCGCGGCCGCGACATGTGCGAGAAGCTGAAGGAGCTGATCCCGAAGCACATGTTCAAGATCCCGATCCAGGCCGCCATCGGCGGCAATGTGATCGCGCGCGAAACCATTTCGGCGCTACGCAAGGACGTGACGGCCAAGTGCTACGGCGGCGACGCCACCCGCAAGCGCAAGCTGCTGGAAAAGCAGAAGGCGGGCAAGAAGCGCATGCGCCAGTTCGGCAAGGTGGAAATCCCGCAGGAAGCCTTCATCGCCGCGCTGAAGATGAGCGACGAGTAACAAGCCAAGGCTGCCATCGATAAAAAGCCGCCGCATCTGATCGATGCAGCGGCTTTTTCAGTATAAATCGCAGACTGTTTTACCGCGTCGCGGTCAGGTCCAGCGTTACCGTCACCGTTTCGCCAACGGTCTCGGCGTTCACCGCCGGACCGAGTTCATAGTCCTTGCGCTCGAGCGTGGCCGTGCCGACGGCATGGGCGGTGTCTCCTTCGATATCGAGCGTGAAATTCAGCTCGATCGGCAAGGTCACTGCCTTGATGGTCAGCAGGCCGTCGGCCTTGTAGCTGCCATCGTCCAGCACCATCACATTGTCCGTGGTGAAATCGGCTGATCCGAATTCATCGACGGCAAACCAGTCGGCGGTTTTCAGCATGCCGTCATACTGGCCGTTTCCGGTGTTCGCGCTGCCGGTCTCGATCTCGACGGTGATGAACGCGTCTTCCGGCGCGTCCGTATCGAAGTCGATCGACGCCGTCCAGTTTTCAAACGTGCCGGTCAGCGTCTTGCCGCCCTGCGGCACTTCGAAACCGAGCGTGCTGCTGTCCTGGTCGACCGTCCATGTCTCGGCCATGGCCGGTGAGGCAAACGGAACAGCGAGCGCAAAAACGGTCGCGAGAGCTTTGATATTCAGGGACATATCGTTCTCCGGTTTTCTGTCAGGCCGCGCGCGAGGTGCGCACGGAAACCATGCGCTTCAGCGTCTCGTCACGGGCGATAAAATGGTGTTTGAAGGCTGCGGCAACATGGCCGGCAATCAGCAGGATCAGGAAATAGGCGCCGTATTCGTGCACGGCAGAGGCGAAGACCTCGGCCTGCGCCTTGTCCCCCGGCACCGGCAGATGCGGCATCTCGAACAGATTGAACACAATCGTCGGAATGCCCCAAGGCGAGGCCGAGACCACCAGCCAGCCGGAAAGCGGCAGCAGGAACATCATCGCGTAAAGCCCGGTATGACCGAGATGGGCGACGCCCTTTTCCCAGACCGGCATATCCGCTGGAAGCTTCGGCGATGGATTGACCAGCCGCCAGGTCAGACGCAGCACGGCGAGCGTCAGCACCACGAAGCCGATCGACTTGTGCAGCTGAAACAGTGCGAAGGCATTCGGATCCGATTGCGGCAACCGCACCATGTAAAGACCAAGGCCAAGCATGCCGATAATCAGCAGCGCCATGGTCCAGTGAAACAGGATGGCGACGGCGCCATAGCCAAGTCGTGTGTTCTTGATCATCGAAAAATCTCCGCAGCGCGTGGGCGAAACCGGTTGCCCGGTTCCGCCTGGAGCAGCACGATATCAACTGTTCGGATCTTACTCGGCAATCAGCGCTTCGCCGGAGAACACGATGGAAACCTCATCACCGACATACGGCAAATACATGTCCATGCCGTAATCAGAGCGCTTGACGGTGGCTTCCATCAGGAAACCGGCAGCCTGCTTTTCCGCCATCGGATGCTCGCCGAACGACAGCACATCAACAGTGAGAACTGCCGGATTGGTGATATCCTTGATGGTCAGGTCGCCGGTCACCTCAAGCTCGGTGTCGGAAACCTTCTTCACTTCGGTGCTGGTGAAGGTGATTTCCGGGTAATTGGCAACGTCGAAGAAATCAGCGCTCTTGAAGTGCTCGTCGCGGGCTTCCCAGAACGTGTCGAGGCTGTCGGCGTCGATCACGAACTCAACCGAGGAATTTTCCGGCGCATCGGCATCGATTGCCAGCGTGGCATCCCAGTCACCAAAGCGGCCATCGGTGATGGAATAGCCCAGATGATTGTAGCTGAATGACAGGTTGCTGTGCGACTTGTCGAATTCGTAGGAGACCGGCGCGGCAAAGGCCGAAGCGGACATCAAGGACAGAGCGACAGCCGTAGTAGCAAAACGAATCATAAATAACCTCTCGCTGGTGCGGTTGGAATGACGACCGGAATGGCCGCGTTCAGAACAACACCTAGAGCATTTCGCGCCATCGACAATTTCGCAAATATTGAACGAACTGTTCAACACCTCAAAGCATTGTTTCAAATACACTTTTTTAAGATGAAAAAAACGTGAGCGGCCGGAAGATGCTGCAACGCAACCTCAATCACCGCAGCGGGCGGGCCGGATTTCCGGCAACGATGCTGCCCGCCGCAACATCACGGGTAACAACAGCCCCCGCCCCGACGATTGCCGCATCCCCGATCGAAACACCGCCGAGAATGATCGCCCCGCCACCGATCCAGACATTCCGGCCAATACTGACGGGCCGCGCCACTTCCTCGCCTGCCCGGCGCCGTTCTGCGTCCCGGTGATGTTCGGCACAATAGATCTGTACCGAAGGCCCGAGCATCGTCCCCTCGCCTATTTCCACCCTGCCGTTGTCCAGAATGGTACAGCCGGCATTGATGTAGACCTGATCGGCGAGCCTGATATTGAAGCCGTAGGAACAGTGAAACGGCGCTTCGACGAACACCCCTTCGCCAACGCCGGCAAAACAGGCGGAAAGCAGCGGACCAAGAGCGCCGCGCCGGTCCGGCGACAGAGTATTGTGCTGGTGCACGGCCTGCCGGGCCGCCGCCCGCAATCTATCGAGTTCCGGGTCGAGACAGCAATACCACTCTCCCGCCAGCATCCGGTCCTTTTCCGTCATCCCCGGTCGGCCTTGCCCGATTTGAGGTCCCTGAACTTCTCGGCATATTCACGGCGCAGCTGGTGGCGCATCTTTGCTTCCTCGAACCGGCGTTTCTTGTCGTCCGTGTTCAGATCAAGAGGCGGAACAGGGGTCGGTTTGCCGTGTTCATCCACCGCCACCATGGTAAAATAACAGGAATTCGTATGCCGCCGCTGACCGCTGCGAACATCTTCCGCTTCAACACGGATGCCGATTTCCATGGACGTCCGGCCGGTATAGTTGACCGATGAGCGCAGCGTCACCAGTTCGCCAACGGCAATCGGTTCCTTGAACGTGACCTGATCGACCGACAGCGTGACGGCATAGTCCTGCGAATAGCGGGCGGCGCAGGAATATGCGACCCGGTCAAGCAGGCTCAGCAGCGCACCGCCATGCACCTTTCCGGAAAAATTCGCCATATCGGGCGTCATCAAGACCACCATCTCGAGCTGGCTCGGGTCGTGAGCACGATCCATCTGTAACTGTCCCTCTCTTTTACCGTATGTCGCATCGGTTTGCCGTCCCGCTCAGCAAGCGCGGTCGGTGAGTTTTGCCCGAAAGCGTTTTGCAATCAACACCGGATCACAGATCGTTTCAGACAATGCACACAACCGGCTGTGTTGACCTTGTGCGCGCAAGCAGCCAAAGTCGCCGGCAACCGGATACATGCCAATAACAGAAGATTTCATGATGTCACAGGTCACCCATGCCGAGGCGCATCTTCAGCGAGGGCCGTGGCCTTTCGTGACGCTGCGCCATGAAACGCGCGGCGGGCAACTGCTAGACTGGCGTGCCCGCGATCACCGCAAGGGCCTGTTCAGACACAGGCGCGCACTGGCGGGTGTACGCGCCCCCGTCTGGCAGACTGCGTTCTATAACTGGATCATGGGCCTTGTTTTCGTGATCGGCGCCTCGCTGTTCATGGCCGGCAGCGCCATGGCGCTGTTTCCGAAAATCGTTGCCGGCCTGCCGGGCTGGACGACCAATGTCACCTTCTTCATCGGTTCCATTCCGTTCACGACCGCCGCCTATCTGCAACTGTTCCAGGCCGCCAATGCCGACCAGACGGCAGCGACCGCCGGCACGCGGGTCAAGCTCTTAGGATGGTCACCCGAAAGCCCCGGCTGGCTCAGCGCCATCACCCAGTTCATCGGCACCGTGGCCTTCAATTTCAACACGTTCGATGCCATCAACACGCCGAAGGGCTGGGCTGCTCAGGACCTTGTGATCTGGGTGCCCGGCATGATCGGCTCGGTGCTGTTTCTGGTCTCGGCCTATCTCGCCTATATCGAGGTTGGCCACGCCCATTTCTCCCGCCCCCGCCGCGAACTTGGCTGGTGGATTGCGGCAATCAACCTTATCGGCTGCATCGCCTTCATGATCGCTTCGACGATTGCCTATGTGCCACGTCACGGTATCTCGGACGTCGTGATGGATATTTCCAACGCCAACCTCTGGCTGGGTGCGTTCTGTTTCGCCCTCGCGGCCGCCCTCAGCATGCGCGAAGCCCGCCATGCGGGAAACAATGCTGCGGTCTGAAATCTACTGGTGGACGACGACGATACCGAGCATCATGGTGGTGATGGTGAAATAGAGCAGAAGCCCGGTCAGATCGACAATCGTGGTCAGGGCCGGACCTGAAACGACGGCCGGGTCCTGCTTCACCGCAATGGCCCCGAGCGGCAGCAATGCGCCGATCAGCGTGGCCGAGACCACCTGAGCGGCCAGCGCAACGGCAATCGCCAGCCCGATGCCCGAAAGTGTCAGCCCCTCCGGCACGTCAGCGACATTGGAAATCAGCACCACCTTGAGGAAGGCGAAGGCAAACAGCATCGCAGCCATCATCAACGACACCCGCATTTCCCGCCACATGATCGAAACGGCCTGGCTCCAGCGAATACTGCCGGTGGTCAGAACACGGGTGACGAGACTTGCCGACTGGGTGCCGACATTACCGCCGGTATCGGCAACCATCGGCATATAGAGCGCGAGGATCACCAGCGCATCGAGCGCGCTTTCGTAGATGTGGACGACATAGCCCGCGGCAAGACCGGCAATTGCCAGCCCCAGCACCCAGGGAAAGCGGCGGCGGAAATCGGACCATACGGAATGTTCGAAATAATCATCGTTGACCGCCCCGGAAAGGCCGACAAAAACCTGGGCGTCCTCCTGAAGCGTATCCACCATGAAGCGGCTGGCTGTTGCGCCTTCCACGGCGCCGACAAGCCGGTTTTGCGGGTCCACGACCGGCATGAAATCACAGTCGCCCTCAACCATCTCGTGGGCCACGGATTCGGCAGACCGGCCGGATTGCGCCACCGGACCGTCAGTCCGTGCGATCTTGCCAACGGGTTCATCCGCCGGATGGCGCAGACAGTCATGCAGGCAGACGACACCGGCAAAAAGCCCCTGCGCATCACGAATGCAGGCCATCGTCGTGTGCCTGCCTGCCCTCTTGGAAAAAAGCTTCACGGCCTCGCCGCAGCTCGTATCCGGCTTCAGCGTCAACGGTGAGGTATCGGTTATCCGCGCCAGCGGCGTCAGAGGAGCGCCCAGTTCAAAATCACCAGCTGTTGCATCCGTCACGGCAGAGCTCCTTTCAGTTTTCCCTTATGAAACAAAGCCGTTTGAAACCTTGATGACAGTTTGCCCAACAGGTGTGAACGACCCGTCGCCAAGGCTGGACTTCATTTCGCTTGTCTGCATACTGAGCCTGCGTGAAGGGGATGACACATGGCGCGCCTGCAACGCAAACAGGCATGACATACCCACTTTTCTGCTGATACTGACCCTTTGCAATCCGGCGCGTTCCTCATGGATGACATGTCACAGCTTCCCGATCAACCCGGCAACCGGCGTGCCGAAGCGCGTTTCATCATTCTGGCAGTGGCCGCGGGCGTTCTGACCGGAACTGTCGGGTCGTTCTTCCATCTCGTCATCGACAGACTGCTGCGATGGCCGGAAGAGCTGGCGCACCACCTGAACGGCGCGGTTCTGGTCGCAGCCGCCGCGGTCATCACCATGTGCATCACCGTTGCCTCGGTCTATATCGTCCGCCGTTATGCGCCAGAGGCGGGCGGCAGCGGCGTGCAGGAAATCGAAGGCGCGATGAGCAACCTGCGCACCGTGCACTGGCGCAGGGTTCTTCCGGTGAAATTTCTGACCGGTATCGCCGCATTGTCGTCGGGGCTTGTGCTCGGTCGCGAAGGGCCGACGATCCATATCGGGGCATCGCTTTCGGCAGCGATCACCGGATTTTTCAAGGTCTCCGATGTCGAGCGGCGCGGGCTTCTGGGCGCCGGGGCTGCGGCAGGGCTTGCCTGCGCCTTCAACGCGCCGCTGGCCGCCGTGCTGTTCATCATCGAGGAAACCCACAGCCAGTTTCCCTACACATTCCGCACCTATATGGGCGTTATCGCCGCCGCCTTCTTTTCGACCGTGATGACAGAGGTCATCGGCGGCACGGCACCGGATTTCTCGATGTCGGTTCCCGCCCCCGCGCTCGCCCTGCTGCCGGCCTTCGTGCTGCTTGGTTGCGTTCTGGGGGCCATCGGCGTCAGCCTCAATGCCGCGCTCATGGCCGTGAGCGGCTTCGTCATACGGATGCACAAACACGTGCCCTTCCTGATGCCGGCGTTGATCGGCCTTGCCGTCGGGGCGATGTTCATTCTGTTTCCGCGCGCCGTCACGGGCGGCGAGAACGTGATTGTCATGATGGCGCGCGAACATCTGGCGCTGAGCGCCCTTCTGGGGCTTGCGGTGCTGCGTTACATCAGCATGGTGGCCAGCTATTCCACGGGCACGCCGGGCGGCATTTTCGCGCCGATGCTGGCGCTCGCCATCTGTATCGGCCTTGCCTTCGGCACTTCGCTTGAAGGTCTGCTGCCTGCCGGAACCGCCGTGCCGCTCGCCTTCGGGATTGCAGCCATGGGCGGCCTGTTTTCCGCCTCCGTGCGCGCCCCGATTGTCGGCGTGGCGCTGACGCTGGAACTCACCGGTGCCTATACGATGACCATGCCGCTGATCGCCACCTGCCTGACAGCCAACCTGATTGCCCAGTGGCTCGGTGGCCATCCGATCTACGAGCAGCTTCTGGAACGCACCCTTGCACAGGCCGGCGTCCACCCCGAGCGCATGCCGAAAAAGCGTTCGGGCACCGGTATTGCCTGAGGCAGGCCTCAGGCCGAAGCGTCAGGCGTCGTAAGCGACACGAAAGCCGACATTGCTGGCCGCGCTATCCGGTGTGAGCGCCATGCGCGCGGCAATCCTGTAGCGGTAGCAATAGGAAATATGGCAGAGGAACGAGCCGCCCTTCAAGAGCCGCTCATCGGCGGCCACCGCATCGGCATTGCGCTTCTTGGCATGGCGTGACAGCGAGCGAATGCGATAGGGATCGGCGGTCCACTCCCAGACATTACCGGCCATGTTGTAGAAACCGCCCTCATTCGGCTCGAAGGAGCGCGCGGGGGCTGTCGCCATATAGCCATCGGCCATCGTATTGTGATGCGGAAACTGTCCCTGCCAGATGTTGCAGAAGATGGTCTCGTCGTCCGGCTCGGCATTGCCCCAGGTGAATTTGCGGCCACGCACGCCGCCATGGGCGGCCCGCTCCCATTCCGCCTCGCTCGGCAACCGGCCGCCGACCCATTCGGCGAAAGCCTGCGCATCGGCAAGGGAAACCTGGGTCACGGGGTGGTCGAGCCTGTCATCGGTGTTGCTGCCCGGCCCCTCGGGCTGACGCCAGTACGCGCCATCGATACGCACCCACCAGGGCGTCGAAGGCGCATTTCCGTTCACATCGCTATCCGGCGGCAAAAGCCCGGCAAACACCGCCGACCAGCCGAAACGCTCCGCCTCGCTGACATAACCTGTCGCAGCCACGAAATCGGAAAAGCGGCGGACGGTCACCGCCTCGGCCTCAAGATGAAACGGATTGAGCTTGACGCTGCGCGCCGGGCCTTCGCCATCAAGCGGAATTTCAGGCTTGTCGGTGCCGACATGGCTGCGCCCGCCGGGAATGAAAATCGGATTGACCCGTTGGCCCGCCGTTACCGGCGCGTCACGCACCGTTGCGGCAGCAGCCGGCGGCGGCTGCGAGGCATTTCGAGAAACGGCGCAACAACTGCCCTTTACCGCATCCGTCATCATCTCTCCCTTCACAGAACCAGACTTCATCCGCCCCGGTTACATTGAAGCGATTTCTAGACCTTTTTGATCTGGATGAAAACCGTCTGCCCGCAACCGAACAAATCCGTCAAACGGCCATATGGCGCGATGATACCACGCAGAATGGTGACGTGACTTCAGACTCACATCGCCCATATCTGATTGTTTTATCAAGAAAATTGGGGGAAGTTTAAATGGTCGGGGTGGCGGGATTCGAACCCACGACCCCTTGACCCCCAGTCAAGTGCGCTACCGGGCTGCGCTACACCCCGACCAGCCATAACGGCCCGTCCCCATTAGACTTTCGGGTTTCTGCGCGCAAGAGGGAAATTGGGTTTCTTGAACAAAAACGGAAAAATAGCCCTGAAAGACCGGCAACGGGAACGGAAATCCCGTGCCCTGCCGAACGATACGCCTTGAATTCTAGCGTTCTGCAGACGCCTTGCGCGCCTTGAGGCGCAGCGATCCGGCCTTGACCAGAATCGCGCGGATTGTGCCGGTCCGCTGCTCTTCCGGTTGGTCGAAAACCTCGGGTGGAATTTCGACGCCGCGCGCGGCCGCGCTTTCGATCACGGCCGTGCGGAATGTGCCTTCGCGCGAGACGAGCGTGCGAAAGGTGTGTTCATCCAGCGTCAAAAGCGTGCAATCCGTCACCGCCGTAACCTGGATCGGCCTGCGCCACCGGGCGAGCACGGCGAACTGGCCGAACAGATCGCCCTCCGTCAGCCTTATCTTCACGCCGTCGGTCACGACATTTACCGTGCCTGCGGCAATGAACCAGACTTCGCGGGCCGAACTTTCCTTCCGCAATATCTGCTGACCGGGAGCGGCATAGACAATGCGGACCTTCTTGCCGAGCAGCTTGCGCTCCTTCTCGCTGAAATCGGCAAATGCGGCAAATCCGTCGATCGTCACGGACTTCTGCTGTCTGAGATCGAGAACGGGCCTGCCCTTCAGCCGCGCCCGGCGCCTGTCGATGTCCGCACCGAGGGTGGATCGCAGTTCGGGGCCGATCAGCCCGTCTTCCACCAGCGCTTCATACTCGCCTTCCTCAAGCTGCAATGTGGTCCGCCGGATCAGCCGCCGTTCCAGCGCCTCCGCATAACCGGGGAACTGAAGGCGCAGGCTTTCCAGTTCCTGACGGGCCTCATCAAGACGACGGTTCAGCAATTCGTGCAGCAGATCGGCAATGCGCCGTCCATGGATGCGGCGGATGCGGTCATCGATGAACAACGCCAAGCGCGGCAGCACCATTCCATAGAACACCAGAACGTCAAACCGGTCTTCCACGATGCGGGCAAGCGGCCGCGTGATGCCGAGGTAATTGTGCAGCAAGGTGGCAACCCGAAACCGCAGGCCGGTGACATAGGTCTGGCGCGCCGCCGTCCGGTAGCCGGCACGTCCGCCTGTCCGCGTCGCCTCGATGATCCTGTCCGCGCCGATCACAAGGCGTTCTGCCAGATCGGCGGAAATCACCTGATTGCGGTATTCATCAAGGACGGTATCGCGCTCATGCGCGGCAAGGGCCACCAGGCCCAGCGTGACGCGATCCCTGTCCTGAAGCTGTTCCGTGGCGTCGGTTTTCGAGACGGCGTCATCGACACGCTCGGCAAACTGCTTGGCTTCGTCGCGCACAATCTCGCGCGTCAGGCCTAGATCGCGCGCGGTCTCGGCAACGCGCTCGCGCACACTCTGCAACGCCACGGCAATCACCTGATTGGAGAGCGCGACATCCAGCGGGCTCAGCTGATCAAGCCGCAGTTTCCTGATGATCCAGCGCAGCGTCGTGCCCTGCACGATCAGGGTGAAAAGGGTAAACCCGGTTGCGATCAGCCCGACCTGGTGTTTGACATCGGGCGGCACGAACCGGTTCTCGGTCACCGCCAGCGCCAGCGCCAGGGTGACGGCGCCGCGCAGACCGCCCCACAGGATCGCAACGCTGTAGGGGCGCTCCATCTGCGGAGAGAGCCTGAAATGGGTGAGGACCGGCAAGACGCCGAAGAGGATGAGCGCGCGGGCAGCCAGCGCCGCGACAACCACGATCCCGATCAGCAAAACGTCATAAAGAACGAATTCCGACAGCAGCTTCGGGATCAGGATGGCCGCCAGAATGAAGATCAGTGACCCGGCCCAGTGAGCAATCAGATCCCATGTGGCGCGCATTTGCAGGTTCATTGCCGGTGTGAAACGGGCTGTCATATGCAGGTTGATGGTCAGGCCTGCCGCGACCACGGCAATCACGCCCGACGCAGACAGCTGCTCGGCCAGCAGGAAGGTGAGCGGCGGAACCGCCATAGATACAGAAAGCTGCCCGCGCGGAAAATCCGGCATGCGGGCGATCACCTCAACCCCGATCCGGCCGAAGGCGATGCCGATCAGGCCACCGACCCCGGCAATCCACGGAAAGGTCAGCAGTGTGGGGCCGATTTCAGGATTGGCGACATTGACGGTCACAAAGCCCAGAAACAGTGAAAACAGGGCGATGGCCGCCGCGTCATTGAGCAGGCTTTCGCCTTCGACAATCCGTGCCAGCCGCTGGGGCGACGGCGTCGCCTTGAAAATCGAGACGACCGCGGAAGGATCGGTGGTCGAAACGATCGCGCCGATCAGCAGGCAACCGGCAAGCGGCAGGCCGGCCACCGGATAAAGTGCAAAGCCGACGGCGAGCATTGCCACAAACACCGCGAAGACGGCCAGCACCAGGATCGGCACCCAGTCATCGAGCATGCGCCTGATGTCGATATTGAGCGCCACCTGAAACACCAGCAGCGGCAGAAACACATTTAGAAAGAAACTCGCCCGGATCGGCAGGTTGAGGATGCCGAGCGCCAGCGGGTTGAGCGCATTGGTCAGGTTCGTCTGCCAGAAGAAAGTTGCAGCGACGCCGATGCCGATGCCCATACCGGCAAGGATCACCGAATAAGGCAACCGCAGACGCGCGGCCAGCGGTTCGCTCAAACCGATGACCGCGAATATGCCTGCTGCTATGGCGACAAGTATCGCGAGATCCACCCCGCACTCCCTTTCCCGAACGCACGACCCGACCGAAGCCACGGCCTTACCGAAGTCACGACCTTACCGAAGCCATGAACGATTTCAGCTTCTTCCTTAGCCGAAATCAGGCGTGCGAGTCAGCAATCGCAGCATGTTTTTGACATGTGGATTAAAGGGCGTTGCGAAAATTCAGAACAGGAAAGAAAACCCAATCGCCGGAAGAGCGATCAACAGTATGATAAAGACCGCGATCCAGAATCCGTAGCGATTGGCCGGTCTGGTCGGCATTGTACAGGCTGTACAAAATGCCTGGCCGAAACGAAGGTGGTGTCCGCAAAACTTGCAATGGAAAAGCCGCATTTCGCTGCGTCCTTCTGTAAGGCATCAACGTCAATGACCACAACGGCCAGATAGGGGCTTGGCTTCAGGCGCTTTTCGCTTCTTCTGGACGAGGTCGCGTCATGCATACTGACGCAATGCAGCATAAAAATGCCGATCGAATATTAGCACAAACTCATCTAAACGGAATCTATCGCATAATTTTGACATTTGACAAGACGGCGTTTTGCACTGCAGCGCAAACACCGCGGCATATTTTATCGAAAACTGCCCGTCCTACCCGACGGGCCGTGGCCTATCCGTTGCGGATGGCGTGGTGATATTTGCGGTAGATTTCGTGGAGATCAACGCTCGGTTCGGGCGTTTCGATCCGCATATCGACAAGGGCCTGATGGATGATGTTGGCCGCAGCCAGATTGCGAAACCATTTCCGGTTTGCCGGCAGCACATACCAGGGGGCATGTTCGGTCGAGCACTTCGACAACATATCTTCATAGGCGGCGATATATTCATCCCAGCGTTCGCGTTCGGAATAATCCGAACCGGAAATCTTCCACTGACGCTCCTTGTCCTCCAGGCGCTTTTCGAAGCGGTCCAGCTGTTCGTCCTTGGAAATATAGAGGAAGAACTTGACGATACTCACGCCGTTTTCGCTGAGGAATTCCTCGAAGTGATTGATCTGGCGGTAGCGTTTCGACCAGACATGCTCCGGCACGAGATTGTGGACCCGCGCCACCAGAACATCTTCATAATGCGAGCGGTTGAAAACCCCGACCTGCCCCATGGCCGGCGTGCGCTGATGCACGCGCCACAGGAAATCATGCGCCTTTTCGATTTCCGTCGGCTGCTTGAAGCTTGCAACATAGGTGCCCTGCGGGTTCATCGCCCGGATCACATGCCAGCACACACCATCCTTGCCGGCGGCATCAATGCCCTGCAGCACGATCAGGAGGGCATGTTTCTTTTCGGCGTAAAGCTTTTCCTGCAACGGCGTGATCTCATCAAGAACCTCAGCCAGCGCGTCCTTGCCGGCCGCCTTGTTCCTGATATCGCCGTGAAAGGACGGGTCGATATCCGCCAGCTTGACGGAACTTCCCGGTTTGATCATCAGCTTTTCGCCAAAATCCATCAGCGCACCTCCCTTGCATTCCCGGTCGAGACTAGCGGAACAACCGTTTATTGACCACGTCGATGGACATTGCCCGCCGGGCACTGCGGTTTTCGAGCACATGGTCAATACCGATCCTGACAAGCCCGATAATGAACAGCCAGACAATCAGGTAACCCCACACGAGGCCGATAAGTTTCCAGGGAATTTGCGGAACGAGAATGCCGAAGCCACACATCAGCACCGCCACAAGCTGGGTCGCGACAATGGCGATGACCAGCGGCTTTGCCGGATAGGGCCGCTTCATGAACCAGTTTTCCTTGCGGCTGACCAGCATCAGAAGGTGTCCGCCGGCCACCAGTTGCAGGAACATCATCGATTGCAGATGCGACTGGTCCGTCAGACCAAGCCCCAACCAACGGGCCGGTTCCGACAGCACCTCCATGCCCATCAGCAGCAGACCGAATGACTGGACGATGGACGCAAAGCCAAGAACCGCGGAGACGGTCAGCAGATGCGGCATGCGCCATCGGATCGGCTGATCGGACACGCTGGTGTTGTCATAGGCCACCGTCATGATCGGAATATCGTCCAGCAGCGACATCAGCACGATCATGATCGGCGTCAGCGGCTGAACGCCAAGGAAGATGGTCGAGAGCACCACGAGAAACATGATATCCATGGTCAGCGCCACCCGATAGATCGTGTAGCTGGTGATCCGTCCGAAAATCCGCCGAGCCTCGTCGACGGCGTTCTGGATCACCGAAAGGCCGGGCGCCGTCAGGATCAGCGCCGCAGCGCTGCGGGCGGCATCGGTCGCACCGGAAACGGCAATGCCGCAATCGGCCTGTTTCAGCGCCGGCGCATCATTGACGCCGTCTCCGGTCATGGCCACCAGATGGCCGTTTTTCTGGAATGTCTTGACGATGGCATATTTGTGCTCGGGAAACACGCGGGCAAAACCATCCGCCGTCAAGATCCGGTTGGCGATCGAACCGGGCACATTGTCCGGGTCCATGTCTTTCGGAAACACTTCCGCTGCCGGCAATATATTGGTGCCAAGGCCGAGTTGACGCGCGGTTTCCTTTGCAATCGCGGTATCGTCGCCGGTGATCATCTTCACCTCGACACCCTTGGCCCGGACATTCTCGATCGTCTGTTTCGAATCGTCACGCGGCGGATCGAACATCGGCAGGATGCCGAGAAGTTTCCAGCTTGCACCGCCATCATCGGACCGGGCAACGGCCAGCGCACGATAGCCCTTCGCGCCCAGTTCGGCGACATGCGCATCGACCTCATCGGCCACCGCCTGCTCCGCTTTGGCCAGCAGGACGATGGCATGGGGCGCGCCCTTCGATGTCAGGAAGGCCGCGCCATCCGGCCCCGTCACCGCCGCTTCGGTCCGTTTCGACACCGGATCGAACGGCGTGAACTTGCCGACCGCGTACTGATCAAGAACCGACCTGTCGGCAAGCGCACCGATGACCGCACCATCAATCGCGTCGCCATCCTCGGCGCGCGAGGCCAGAGCGCCTGCCAGCACGATATCCGCCGCCTCGGCGCCGCCAACGGGAATCGGATCGCCAAGCGTCAGGATATTCTTTGTCAGCGTACCGGTCTTGTCGGAGCACAAGATGTCCGCACCCGCCATTTCATCGATAGATGACAGGCGCGAAACGATCGCCTTTTCCTTGGAAAGCGCCAGTGCGCCAAGCGCCATGGTGATGGAAAAAACAGCCGGCATTGCCACCGGAATGGAGGCAACCAGCAGCACCAGCACGAATTGCAGAATGCCGAGCGCATCGGCAAGCCCCCAGGCATCGGTCTGGACGATATCGACATAGACCTGAACGGCAACCATGATCAGCGCCAGCACCACGGCGACCACGATCAGGAAATTGCCGATCTGGAACATCGCCTTTTGCGCCTGGCTGACGGCCCCTGCCCCGGCCACCAGCTTGGCGGTGCGGCCGAAGAAGGTTTCCGATCCGGTGGCGGTGACGACAGCGGCCATTTCACCCTGTTTCACCACGCTGCCCGAATAGGCGATATCGCCGACCGTCTTGTTGACCGGCAGCGACTCACCCGTCAATGCAGCCTGATCGATCGAAGCATATTCACCCGATACCAGACGGACATCGGCGGGAACAATGCCGCCGAGCCTGATCTTGATGATATCACCCGGCACCAGGGTCGACGCATCGATGACCGAAAACTTGCCGTCCCGAAGCGCCGTTGCCTGCGGCGCGAGCGAGTTCTTCAGCGCTGCCAGTGCACTCGTCGCCTTGCTGTCCTGATAGAATTCGAGACCGGCATTGAAGACCAGCAGACCGAAAATGATGAAGAAATCGCCCCAGTCGCCCAGAATCAGCGAAACCAGGGCAGCGGCCTCGATCATGAATGCGATCGGCCCGACGAAATGCCCGGCGATTTGTTTGAAAAGACTGACCTTTTCTTCCGGCAGTGCATTCGGGCCAAATTTCGCGAGCCGCTCTTTCGCCTCAGCCGCGGCAAGCCCCTTTTCCGGGTCGACGCCAAGCTTTTCGAGAACCGCGTCGACAGGCATGGTCTCCAGGTCACTGGACGCTGCATTTTCCGCCATCATCATTCTCCAGCATAATGGCGTACCGCGTCAGGCATCCTGCCGCGATGCGCAAACTTGCCTCCAAAAGCCGCTCTTTCTTATCGAAAAATAACGACCTGCCACCTAGAGTGGAAGCAGAATGAGGCGGTTTTGGCAATACCGGAGAATGGATTCCCCGCTGCGGGGACACTATAGCGCAGTTATGAAGACACGATCTTGACACCCGTCAGACGTCGCCGACACAGGTTCCACAATAGCGCTTGTCCGTTTTTGAAAGCGGCAACCCAAAACGGGCAACGCCTTATCTCAGCGCACCTGATCGAGCAGGCGCTTGCATTCGAGAAGGTCGTAGAGCACCTCCTGCAGCAAGGCATCGTCGGAGCGGGTAATGCCGGAGGCGGGATCAACGTCGCCCTCTTCATCCTTCTTCCGGCGAAAGAACCCGGTACCGCCTGACTTTTTCGGGCGGCCGACGACCTGATCGTCGTCGAAGATGGAAGGCTGATCCTCGTCCACCCTGCGTTCGGGCTGCGGTGCCAGGGCCTCGACAAGCTCGGCATCGCCACTGCCGATAGCGGTGACGAAACGGTTGCCATTGCTTTTCAGAAGCTTCTGCACGCCCTTGATGGTGTAGCCGTGATCATAGAGGAGATGACGGATGCCCTTCAGAAGCTCGATGTCTTCCGGGCGGTAATAGCGGCGGCCGCCGCCCCGCTTCATCGGCTTGACCTGCGTGAAGCGCGTTTCCCAGAAGCGCAGCACATGCTGCGGCAGTTCCAGTTCTTCCGCCACTTCCGAAATGGTGCGAAACGCCTCGGGAGACTTGTCCATGATGTTCAAACGTCCTCGCCAACCACAGTGATCGAATCAAGCGTATTTCAACCCGATCACCGTCGAAAGACAAGATGCCGCGTCAAACACCCCCAGGGCAGATGCTCAGGACGCAGTCTTCTGGGCCGCTTTTTCCGCGCGCTGCTTGCGATTGAGATGCGCCTTCAGAATTTTCTGCTTCAGCACGTTCGAGGCCTTGAAGGTCATCACCCGGCGCGGGGAGATCGGAACCTCCTCACCGGTTTTCGGATTTCGACCGATGCGTTCATTCTTGTCGCGCACCTGAAATGTCGCGAACGAGGAGAGCTTGACCGTTTCCCCTTTCACGATTGCATCACAGATTTCATCGATCACAGTTTCGACCAGTTCCGCCGATTCCGTACGAGAAAGTCCCACTTTACGGAACACCGACTCGGCCAGATCCGCACGCGTCACAGTTTTGCCAGGCATTACCGCATCCCAAGCTTGTCTAATTTCCCCTTGGCCAAGACACTATTGCCGTGTGGCAAAACGGTCAAGCGCATCAAGGAACTCAATTCCGTCCCAGACAGACATTACCAGCGCAAAAGCACCGCACCCCAGGTAAATCCGCCGCCCATGGCCTCAAGCATCACCATGTCGCCGCGCTGGATCCGACCATCGCCGGCTGCCGTCGCCAGTGCCAGCGGGATCGAGGCCGCCGATGTGTTGGCGTGCTGATCCACGGTCACGACCACCTTGTCCATCGGAATGCCGAGCTTTTTGGCCGAGCCTTCGATGATCCGGCGGTTGGCCTGATGCGGCACCAGCCAGTCAAGCTGATCGATATCGATCTTCGCTTCATCAAAAGCCGCCTCGATCACATCGGTGATCATGCCCACGGCATGTTTGAAAACCTCGCGGCCCTCCATGCGCAGGTGGCCGATATCGCCGGTGGTTGAAACCCCGCCATCGACATAAAGCTTCTTGCAATGGGCGCCATCGGAACGAAGGCTGGCGGCAATAATCCCGCGTTCTCCGGCAGCGCTGTCTTCCTGCGCCTCGAGAATGACCGCGCCGGCGCCATCGCCGAACAGCACGCAGGTTGTCCGGTCGGTCCAGTCCAGAAGGCGCGAGAATGTTTCGGCGCCGATCACCAGCACACGCCGCGCCCGGCCGGCACGGATGTAATTGTCCGCCGTCGTCAATGCATAGACGAAGCCCGAGCACACCGCCTGCATGTCGAAGGCAAAACCATGCTGCATGCCGAGGCGGCTCTGGATATTCACCGCCGTTGCCGGAAAGGTGTTGTCGGGCGTCGAGGTCGCCACCACGATCAGGTCGATATCGTCCGGCGTCAGACCGGCATTGTCGAGAGCCCTGCGCGCGGCCTGTTCGCCGAGCGAGGCCGTGGTTTCATCCGGACCTGCGATGTAGCGCTGGCGGATGCCGGTGCGCTGCTGGATCCAGCTGTCGGATGTATCCACCAGCTGCCGCAGTTCTTCATTGGTCACCACACGCTTTGGCAGCGCAGCCCCGAAACCGCAAACGACAGAACGGATCATATTGTTATTCCTTGTTGGCGGGCATAGCGGCGAAAAACCGTCTGCCCATCCGCGTCAAGCCGCTTCCGGCCCCATGGGTGATTCATTACGCGCATGATACTCACTCAGATCATGCTGGATCTTAGCCTGAAGCCCGTTATGCACCATGTCGTAAGCCACCTCGATGGCCGAGGCATAGCCTTCGGCATCGGTGCTGCCGTGACTCTTGATGACAATACCGTTGAGCCCGAGAAAGACGCCGCCATTGACCTTTCGCGGATCAAGCTTCTCACGCAGCATGTGAAACGCGCCGCGGGCAAAAAGATAGCCGATCCGTGACATCAATGTGCGCGACATGGCCGAACGTAGATATTGCGCGATCTGCCGGGCCGTGCCCTCCGCCGTCTTCAGGGCGATATTGCCGGTAAAGCCTTCGACCACGAACACGTCGACCGTGCCGCGGCCAAGATCGTCGCCTTCCACAAAGCCGGCATAATCGAGATTGTCGATATCGGCTTCACGCAGAAACTTTCCGGCTTCCTTGACCTGCTCGACGCCCTTTACTTCTTCGACGCCAACATTCAGCAGGCCGATGGTCGGCTTTTTCAGTTCAAACAGCGCGCGCGCCATCGCCCCGCCCATGAGCGCGAAATCGAGAAGCTGCTTGGCATCGGCGCCGATGGTGGCGCCGATATCGAGAACAATGCTTTCGCCCTTCAGCGTCGGCCAGATGCCGGCGATCGCCGGACGGTCGATATCGGGCATGGTTTTCAGACAGAACATCGCCATGGCCATCAGCGCACCGGTATTGCCGGCCGAAACCGCCACGTCGGATTCCTTGTCCTTGACCGCCTCGATTGCCTTCCACATGCTGGAAACATTGCGGCCGCGCCGCAGCGCCTGGCTCGGTTTTTCGTCCATACCGACAGCGATTTCGCAGTCGACCACACGCGCCTGATCCTTCAGTTTGGGATAGGACGCAAGAAGCGGTTCAATAACGGACGACTTGCCATAAAGTATGTAGCTGATGTCGGGGTGCCGCGTCAGCGCCTGGGCAGCGCCAGCGACGGCAACTTCCGGACCGACATCTCCGCCCATGGCATCAATGGAAATTCTAATCAAACGTTCGAGATCCCTGTTTGCACGCATCCGGAGAAGCCGGGCCAAAATACCGTTTTTGCTGCGGGAGACAACTACCGCCGTGTAAAAACCGCAATTTACGTGCGTTTTGCCGAAAGCCCTGTACGCGACGCCGCAACGGGCGGTGCCGAAAGGACCATAACCCCCTCGCCTTTTACGGCTATTTCGATCCTCCGCCCTTCCAGTCCTTCAATGCTGCAAACGGCGATTCCCTGTCTGCAACTGCGTCTTCGCCGTCATCTTCATCGATCACGTCGGGCGGCAGTTCGGCATCCGGCTTGCGCGGATAGGGATCGATTGCAAGGCCAAGCATCTCGATCACGACGGCGGCAAGGTCGATATCGCTGCCGGTGAACGGTTCGGGATCATCCGGCCCTTCGGGATCGACGAGCAATTCGCCTTCCGCATTGATCTTGCGTTTGAACTGCCGGGAGTTTTCCGGAAGATAGGTCGCATCGACCGGCTCGGAGAAATCGGTCTCGATCGGCTCCAGCGTCACGACGCAGGACTGCACGACATGCGCCCTGACCTCGCCCCTGACCCTTACGCCTTCGCGCCGCCAGGGCGTGATTCTGAGATCGGCCGAAAGGCTGGTCACGGCATCGACATCCAGAAACCCGGCAAGCCGCTCCAGTTCGTCACCTTCCACATCGATACGCATTTCGAACGGCACGGCGGCCGCGCGCGCGACCGTGAAGGGGCGCGAAAACGGCAGCGTTATCTCGTTCGCATTCTTGTCAGACACGTCCTGTCTCCATGCTTTCGGGCACGAGGAAGCTTACCATCCCCGTTTCCACGACAATTTCATCGGTTTGCTCCAGATGATCGGCGTTTTCCAGCATCCAGCGGGAAAGCTCGGCCATTTCGGAAGTCTCGCCATCGTCGGAATGAATATTGTGAGCCAGCGCGATGGCAAGCTGTTCCAGGTCGCGTTCCTGAAGACAGCGCATATAACGCTCCAGACGGCCGTAGAACATGCCGGCCAGCTTTTTCATTCGCTTGGGCACCGAATTATCGCCGACGCCCAGTTCACGGATTGAATAGTCGATATCCATGAAAAACGCATCCACAACCTCCTGCGCCATCTGCTTGCCGCTTTCCGATGATTTCGAGGTTCGTCCGAGAAACAGGATCATCACCACGGAAAGCATCTCGAAACGGCCCATCACGGTATCAGGCACGCCATAATCGGTGAAAAAGCAGGGCTGCCGCGCCGTCGCCGTGATCACGCCATATTGGCGTTGCACGATTTGCTTGTTGCTACGGTTTCTGCCGAAAATCCTGAGGATCATCCCACTCTCTTCAATCCGCTATAACGCCTGGCCGCAATCCGCCCGCCACAATTGCATCCGGGCAAAAGCTGGTTTATCCATTTGAGTTGGAAAACGCGAGGCTTCGAGGTATTCCGGCGACAGGCGGTCTGTGCTTCCAAAACGAACCATGGTCAATGGTAGTTTGCGCGCCGCCCGCCCGCAACCGGGAAATCGTTGTCCAGGCCGGCCTTCGCTGAAGGTGGCGTTTGCAAATTGAAACGAAGACAGCCGCAAGGTGTTTATCTGCGGCCCAGAAAAAGCTTTGCCAGGGAGTGTACGTTTGAAGACGCGCCGACAGTATTTTGATTTCAGACCGGTTCGACCGGCTGCCGCGGGTGCATTGTTTGCCGTCGCGCTTCTGACCGCAGGTTGCTCGACGAGCGACATTATCGGCTCCAAGGACGTGTTTTATCAGGGCTATGTCATCGACGAAGAGCGCTTGCAGCTGGTCAAGGAAGGCTCCAGCCGCGAGCAGGTCGTCCTGACGCTTGGCGAGCCGTCGACAACGGCAACCTTCGATAACGAGGTGTTCTTCTACATTTCGCAGAGGAAGGAACGGCGCTTCGAATTCCAGAAGCCGCGCCTCGTTGGTCAGGAAATCCTCGCCATCTATTTCAACAATAATGGCCGCGTGGACAGGATCGCCCGCTACACGCTGCAGGATGGTCGCGTCGTCGACATGGTTTCCGATACCACGCCGACCGGCGGCAAGGACATCACCTTCATCCAGCAGATCCTGCAGGGCTCCGGCTCCAGCGCCGCCCGCGACTTCTTCGGCACCAATAATAACGGCGCCGTTCAGTAAAGAACGCACCGAAGAACCAAATACAAAGACCCCGCTGTCGACAGCGGGGTCTTCTTTTTTGAAGGCTCCGGCGGAGAGGTCCCCGCCGGAAATGGTCTTTCGATCAGGCCAGAACCGCCAGCAGCAGCAATGCCACGATGTTGGTGATCTTGATTGCCGGGTTCACGGCAGGACCGGCCGTATCCTTGTAGGGATCGCCGACCGTATCGCCGGTGACGGAGGCCTTGTGGGCATCCGAGCCCTTTTCGTGGGTCGCGCCGTCAGCATCGACGAAACCATCCTCGAAGCTCTTCTTGGCGTTGTCCCAGGCGCCGCCGCCGGAGGTCATCGAGATGGCGACGAACAGGCCGTTGACGATCACGCCGAGAAGCGAAGCGCCGAGTGCGGCAAAGGCCGAGGCTTTCGAGCCGGACATCAGCCAGACGCCGAAGAACACGACCAGCGGGGCCAGAACCGGCAGCAGCGACGGGATGATCATCTCGCGGATCGCGGCCTTGGTCAGCATATCGACCGCACGGCCATAATCCGGCTTTTCAGTGCCGCCCATGATGCCGGGCTTTTCCTTGAACTGCCGGCGCACTTCGCTGACAACGGCGCTGGCCGCCCGGCCAACCGCCGTCATGGCGATGCCGCCGAACAGGTAGGGGATCAGCCCGCCGAAGATCAGGCCGGCGACCACGTAGGGGTTCGACAGCGAGAACGAGATATCGCCCATATTCGCATAGAAGGGATATTGATCGCCATTGGCCGCGAAATAGGAGAGGTCGTTCGAATAGGCCGCAAACAGCACCAGCGCACCGAGACCGGCCGAACCGATGGCATAGCCCTTGGTGACCGCCTTGGTGGTGTTGCCGACGGCATCCAGCGCGTCGGTGGATTTGCGCACGTCCGGATCAAGACCTGCCATTTCGGCAATGCCGCCGGCATTGTCGGTGACCGGACCAAAGGCGTCGAGCGCTACGATCATACCGGCAAGACCGAGCATGGCAGTAACCGCGATACCCGTGCCGAACAGGCCGGCAAGCTGGTAGGTCGAGATGATGCCACCGCAGATCACGATTGCCGGAAGGGCCGTCGCCTCAAGCGAAACGGCAAGGCCCTGAATGACATTGGTGCCGTGGCCGGAGACCGATGCCTGGGCAATCGAAACCACCGGACGTTTGCCGGTACCGGTATAATATTCGGTGATGACCACGATCAGCGCGGTGACGATCAGGCCGACAATGCCGCAGATGAACAGCGCCCAGCCGGTGATTTCGCGACCGGCAACCTCGCCGAGGCTGCCGAAGCCGACGGTCGCCCAGGTGGCGATGCCGAGACCGACAATTGACAGGATCCCGGTCACGATCAGGCCGCGATAAAGCGCGCCCATGATCGAACCGTTGGCGCCGAGCTTGACGAAGAAGGTGCCGACAATCGAGGTCAGGATGCAGACCGCGCAAATGGCGAGCGGCAGCAGCATGACATCCGCCAGAATGGCGGTTCCCCCGAAGAAGATGGCGCCGAGCACCATGGTGGCCACGACCGAAACCGCATAGGTCTCGAACAGGTCGGCTGCCATGCCGGCGCAGTCACCAACATTATCGCCAACATTGTCTGCAATCGTTGCCGGGTTGCGCGGATCGTCTTCCGGGATCCCCGCTTCGACCTTGCCGACAAGGTCGCCACCGACGTCTGCCCCCTTGGTGAAGATGCCGCCGCCCAGACGCGCGAACACCGAAATCAGCGAAGCGCCGAAGCCGAGCGCGACCAGCGAGTCGATGACTTCGCGGTCGGCCGGAGCATGGCCCATCACAGCGGTGAGGACGTAGTAGTAGACCGAGACGCCGAGAAGCGCGAGACCGGCGACCAGCATGCCCGTGATCGCGCCGGATTTGAACGCGATATCAAGACCCGCCGGCAGGCTGTAGGAGGCAGCCTGCGCGGTGCGGACATTGGCGCGCACCGAAACATGCATGCCGATGAAGCCCGCCGCCCCCGACAGCACCGCCCCGATGACGAAGCCGATTGCAGCACTCAGGGAGAGCAGCAGCCAGGCCAGAATGAAGACGACCACGCCCACGATCGCAATCGTTGTATACTGGCGCGTCAGATAGGCCTGCGCCCCCTCTCGAATGAAGCCCGCGATTTCCTTCATGCGCGGGGTTCCCTGATCGGCGACCATCACCGAGCGCGTCGCCCAAAGGGCGTACACAATCGACAACAGGCCGCAGACAATCACGGCAAGCAGTATCGTCATTTCTCGCTTTCCTTCCCTCTACGGCTGGAACCGGAGCAGTGTTCTTCGCACCCGTCCGGCTCAGCCGAAATTGCTCATCGGGGGCATTGCAAGCTGTCGGAAAACCATCTCATGACAGCAAAACAAACCGCACCGTTTCAAACCACCAAGCGCCTCATTCCCTCCACACGCCCCGCGGAAATCCGAGAGTGCTGTGGAGCGAACGAAGCGTCAAGGGCTTCGGGGACACATTAGAACGCTGCTAAGGAGAGAGACTTTGCGATAACGCAAAGAAAACGAAGAAATCAAACGATTTAAAAACCGCTGGAAACCGGCGCTGCCGCTGGCCTGAGCCGAATGCCCGCCGGGCAGGCAGTCGGCAGGAGGATCAGGCCTGTCCGGGCTGACCGCGCTCCCGCCGGGCGATACGATCAAGCACGGCATTGACCAGCTTGCCCTCGTCGCCTTCAAAGAAAGCCGTGGCGATCTCGACATATTCCGTCACGATGACGGCTGTCGGAACATCCGGCTTGCTCACGATCTCGAACACGCCGGCACGCAGAATGGCCCGCAGGGTGGAATCAAGACGCGACAGCGTCCAGCCTTCGGAGATCGAATCCGAGATCTTGGGATCAAGCGTCTTCTGATCGCGAACGACGCCGGTGACAATCGAGCGGAACCAGGCGGGATCGGCCTTCAGATAGACGTCACCATCGATTTCCTTGCCGAGACGGTAGACCTCATACTCTGCAAGCACATCGGCAAGCGCCGTGCCTGCCAGATCCATCTGATAGAGCGCCTGAACGGCGGCAAGGCGCGCTGCACCCCGCTGGTTTGCGGTCTTTTCGGTCGTCATGGGTCTCCTCGCATTCCGAAAGGATGCGGTCATTTTCAAGGGCCGCGCAACATCGCCAGCCTGTCATTACGAGCGGCTTAACCACGCCTGCGGGTCAGTTGCAAGTGTTTTGCTGTTTCAGATCGGCTATGACGGGCAGAATTGCACTGCGCTCAAAGCTCGCCCGTCTCCGAATCACGCGCAAGTTTGGCCGAAAACTCGGCGATGATTTCCTCGAAATCTTCCGTTGTCGAGAAATCGCGATAGACCGAGGCAAACCGCACGAAGGCGACATCGTCGAGATTCTTCAGCGCCTCAAGCACGAGAAGCCCGATTTCTTCCGACTGGATTTCAGGCTCACCCGCACTTTCCAGCCGCCGGACGATCCCTGAGACGGCGCGTTCGATGCGCTCGCGCTCGACCGGACGTTTCCTGAGCGCGATCTCGAAGGACCGCACCAGCTTGTCGCGGTCGAAGGGCACCTTGCGGCCGTTCTTCTTGACCACGACGAGTTCGCGCAGCTGCACGCGCTCGAACGTGGTGAAGCGCCCGCCGCAATCGGGACAGACGCGCCTGCGGCGGATGGACGTATTGTCCTCCGCCGGGCGCGAATCCTTGACCTGGGTGTCAGGCGAATTGCAGAACGGGCAGCGCATCAGCCCATATAGCCATACATCGGGAAACGGTCGGTCAAAGCGACGACCTTTTCACGCACGGCTTTTTCAACCGCCGCATTGCCTTCGTCGGAATTGGATTCCTTGAGCCCGTCCAACACCTCGACGATCAGCTTGCCGATCTCGCCGAATTCGGCTTCGGTGAAGCCGCGGGTGGTGCCGGCCGGCGCGCCGAGACGAACGCCGGAGGTGACGAAGGGCTTTTCCGGATCGAAGGGAATGCCGTTCTTGTTGCAGGTGATATAGGCGCGGCCAAGGGCTGCCTCGGCACGCTTGCCGGTGGCATTCTTCGGCCTGAGATCGACCAGCATGGAGTGGTTGTCGGTGCCGCCGGAGACGACGTCGAGACCGCCTTCCATCAGCGAGCCGGCCAGCGCACGGGCGTTCTTGACCACCTGTTCGGCATAGGCCTTGAATTCCGGCTGCAGCGCCTCGCCGAAAGCGACCGCCTTTGCGGCGATCACATGCATCAGCGGGCCACCCTGAAGGCCGGGGAACACGGCGGAATTGATCTTCTTGGCGATGTCGGGATCGTTGGTCAGCACCATGCCGCCGCGCGGGCCGCGCAGCGATTTGTGGGTGGTGGTGGTCACGACATGGGCATGCGGGCACGGCGAAGGATGCGCGCCACCGGCGACGAGCCCGGCAATATGGGCCATGTCGACCATCAGGTAGGCGCCGACCGAATCAGCGATCTCGCGGAACCGCTTCCAGTCCCACACGCGCGAATAGGCCGTGCCGCCGGCAATGATCAGCTTCGGACGGTGCTCTTCGGCCTTTTTGGCAACCTCGTCCATATCGATGAGGTTGTCCTCGCGGGAAACGCCGTAGGAGACGACATCGAACCATTTGCCCGACATGTTGACCGGCGAGCCATGGGTCAGGTGACCACCCGAGTTGAGGTCGAGGCCCATGAAGGTATCGCCCGGCTGCAGAAGCGCGAGGAACACGGCCTGGTTCATCTGCGAGCCGGAATTCGGCTGCACATTGGCAAACTCGACACCGAACAGCTTCTTGGCGCGCTCGATCGCCAGTTCCTCGGCGATGTCGACGAACTGGCAGCCGCCGTAATAGCGCTTGCCCGGATAGCCCTCGGCATATTTGTTGGTCATGATGGAGCCCTGCGCCTCAAGCACAGCGCGCGAGACGATATTTTCCGAAGCGATCAGCTCGATCTCGTGGCGCTGGCGGCCCAGCTCCTTGCCGATCGCATCGAAGATCTCCGGATCGGTGTCGGCAAGCGTGCGGTTGAAGAAGTTTTCTGTAAACACAGTCTGGCTTGTCATCGCGGGTTCCTCAATTGTGGCGGGCGGAAGCGTTCTAGCGTCCGCTGCATGATCGTGCAATAGACGAAAACCGCCGGCGAACATGGTCCGCCGGCGGCATTTTCAATCATGATTACGAAGGCCTTGCCTATTCGATGCCACTGGTCGTCTGCAGGGCAAGCTCGGGTGCGCCGTCGAGATTGTAGATATCGTCGCGGAACTGCACCACGCCGTCCTTGGCAGACCATGCGGTGATGTAGACGAAATGGTTCGGCACCGGATCGGCAAGGTTGACCGGCGTCGAGATGCCGGCGCGGATTGTTTCCTCGATCTTCTGACGGTTCCAGCCGGGCGTGTTCTTCAGCAGCCAGACATCGAGGTCGCGCACGTTTTCGATCCGCACACAGCCGGATGATTCGAAACGCACGATCTCATTGAAGAGCGACTGGCTCGGCGTGTCGTGCATATAGACGGCATACTTGTTGTGGAAGTTGATCTTGGTCGAGGCCATCGCGCTGTTGGGGCCGGGATCCTGACGGAAGGTCAGGTTCGGCGCCTTTTCGGCGTTCCAGTCGATGGTCATCGGATCGACTTCATTGCCCTTGTTGTCGTAGAGCCGGATCTTGTTATCCACCAGATAGTTCGGATCCTCGCGCATCAGCGGCATGATATCCTTCTGGATGATCGAGCGCGGCACGGTCCACGGCGGATTGAAGATGATCTCGAAGATTTTCGAATTCAGCAACGGCGTCTGGCGCGACGGCCGGCCGACAATGGCGACGTTGCGCAGCGCAACGGCATTGTTTTCCACCGCCTCGGCATAGGCTGCCGGAATATTGACCAGCACATAGCGCTCACCGAGATCAGAGCCGGTATCTTCCACACGGGTCAGGTTGGTTTCAAGCTGCGCCAGCCGCACCCGGGCGCTGACATTGAGCGCCTTCAGCGTGTATTCATCGATATAGCCGGTTTCGGCCAGGCCGTGGCGCGCCTGGAAACGGCGAACCGCCCCCTGCACATAGGAATCATAGGAATCGGAAATGCCGGCCGAAGACGGCAGGTCGCCGGAGACGATCAGCCGCTGGCGCAGTTGCTGCACGGAGGGGTCGTAGACGCCGAACTGCAACGGCACATTCGGGTGCACCTGCGGCCAGCCGCCGCTGGTGACGATCCGCTGGTATTCGGCAATCGCCTGCATCAGGTTGGACGGCGCGTTCGGACCAAGGATCGGCTGGTTGGAGCTGACGCTGGCCTGGGCGCGCGATGTCACCGCGTCGAACTGGTCGTCCCAGGTGCCGCGTCCGGGCGTATTGATCAGCGCGTCGACCGCGGACTGGGCCGAGGCCAGATGCGGCATCGCCAGCACACCGGCGGCGCCGGCGATAAAACGACGGCGCGACACAGTTTTGGAATGCGCTTTCGGGTTCAGGTCTTTTGTCATGAAATCCAAATCTCGTTCAGTCCCTCGGGCGCTCAAAGCGCGCCCCGCTCTCCATCGAAGGCGTTTGCACATCAATATGGCTAATTATTGTCGGCTTTCAAACCCTCGGACAGCCAATGGTTATCCAACATCTAGCGCCGACGAATGAAGGTAAGGTAAACCCAGAAGGATACGTAGAGACCGATCAACAGAATGTGAAGCGCAGACACCCCCGCAGCCTCGCCGAATATATGCGGATAGGTGCTGTGCGCGCCGATCTGCACGACGGCGCCGAGCACCCAGAGCACAAAGCCCCAGCCGACACCGAACCAGAGCCCGGCCGCGGCAACCGGATAAAGCACCGAAAGCATGGCCTCGACAACGCGGACATCGGCATGAACCAGATCGAACCGCCCGGCGCCGCCTTCGGTGATGCCGATCAACGCCGCCCAGCTCGAAAGCGCCAGCACGATCAGAAACACGGCAACGCACCGCTTGAAGACGAGAAAAGCGGTCTGCGAAAAACTGGGTCTGGGCGTAACGCTCGGCTCTGAAGACATGATCGCCTTATACGCGGCAATTGCCGGCTGACAACCCCCGGACGATATCGGTGATGTGACAAATTGGATTGTTTTGCCGGTGCGGGCGCCATGCTACAAGCCTGACAAACAGCAAAGACGACAGAGAAAGCCGGAGGCACAGGATGAACGACGCCAGCGACAAAACCCACCTCGTTGACCGGATCACCGGCCACCGCCGCATGCGCCGCAACCGCAAGGCCGACTGGACCCGCAGGATGGTCCGCGAAAACAGCCTGACCGTCGATGACCTGATCTGGCCCGTCTTCGTCATTCCCGGCGAAAATGTCGAGGAACCGATCCCGGCCATGCCCGGTGTCTCTCGCATGAGCGTCGACCGGCTGGCGGAGGCCGCCAAAAAGGCCGCCGATCTCGGCATTCCGGCGATTGCCACCTTCCCCAATGTCGAGATGGAAAAACGCGACATGACCGGCTCGGAGATCCTGAAGCCGGACAACCTCCTCAATCAGGCAACCCGCGCCGTCAAGAAGGCTGCCCCCGGCATCGGCGTGATTACCGATGTCGCCCTCGATCCGTTCACCAGCCATGGTCATGACGGTATTCTCGTCGGCGACGAGATCGTCAACGACGAAACGGTCGATCACGTCTGCGAGGCCGCGGTGCGTCAGGCCGAAGCCGGGTCCGACATCATCGCGCCGTCTGAAATGATGGACGGCCGCATCGGTGCAATCCGCGAACGGCTCGACGCCGCGGGATTTCAGGACGTAGGAATCATGTCCTACGCGACCAAGTTCTCGTCGGGCTTTTACGGCCCCTACCGCGAGGCGATCTCGACCAAGGGGCTGTTGAAGGGCGACAAGGCGACCTACTACATCGACACTGCCAACGGCACGGAAGCCCTGCGTGATGCAGCGCTCGACGTCGAGGAAGGCGCCGACATGCTGATGGTCAAACCCGGCCTGCCCTATCTCGATATCTGCTGGCGGATGAAGGAGGCCTTCGGCCTGCCGGTGTTCGCTTACCAGGTCTCCGGCGAATATGCGATGATCCGCATGGCCGCCGAACGCGGCGCCATCGACGGCGAGCGGGTGATGATGGAAACGCTGCTGTCGTTCAAACGTGCCGGCTGCGACGGCATTCTCACCTATTTCGCCATGGAAGTGGCGGAAAAGCTGGCAAAATCGTGATCGCGACATTGCGGTAACGTTGCAATCGACAGCCGCTGTCCCACATTGGGGTCTGGAGAGGCAGCGCAACGGCGCTGCCCGATGAAACGAGCGAGCCGAACCGATGAGCATTGAACGAGACATGCCTTATGCCGCGCCGAATGCCGGCAGCCCTGCCTATTCCGGTGTGCTGTCGCGCCGGGTTCTGGCGTTTCTGGTCGATTACCTCATCATCGCCATCCTGTGGGTGCCGGCAGCGGTTGTGCTGTTCTTCGTCGGCATTGCAACGCTGGGTCTCGCCTTCCTGCTCTATCCGGCGCTCTATTTCATCGTTGCCGTGTGCTATTTCGGCATGACCATGGGCGGCCCCGCCCAGGCCTCCCCCGGCATGCGGACAATGGGGCTGAAGGTGGTGCGCACCGATGGCCTGCGGATGGATTTTCTGACCGCCGCCGTGCATCTGGCGCTGTTCTGGCTGTTCAACTCCGTCCTGACGCCGCTGGTTCTGCTGGTCGGCATTTTTACCGACCGCAAGCGCCTGCTGCATGATTTCCTGATCGGCGCCGTTGTCGTGCGCGAAGAAACGATCTGAAACAGGAACATTGTTGCAACAAGATCGCCGCCAGCACGGTTGACCTTTTGTTCGATTGCGCCATGCTAGGGACAGGAACCCGAAGCATGTTGTGCTGGCCATGAATACGCAAGCCACTCAGTCGCCACAGTTTTATCTGACCGCTCCGGCGCAGTGCCCCTATCTGGAGGCCGAGCGCGAGCGCAAGGTGTTTACCCATCTCGTCGGCCCGCGCGCCAACGAGATGAACGACCTTTTGACGCAAGGCGGGTTCCGGCGTTCACAGAACATCGCCTACCGCCCGGCCTGCGAAAACTGCCGCGCCTGCGTCTCCGTCAGGATCGTGGCCGAGGAATTTGAAAAGCCGCGCTCCTTGCGCCGCATCCTCACCCGCAACGGCGATCTCGTATCGAGCGAGCGGCAGGCCATTGCCACAGCCGAACAATACGACCTGTTTCGCACCTATCTCGACAGCCGCCACCAGCGCGGCGGCATGGCCGACATGACCATCGACGATTATGCGGTGATGGTGGAGGAAACCCATGTGGAAACCCGGATATTCGAATATCGGGCCTCGACCGGCCGTGCGGACGAAGAAGGCGAACTCGTTGCCGTCGCTCTGTCCGATGTTCTCTCCGACGGGCTTTCGATGGTCTATTCCTTCTTCAACCCGGCTTATGTGAAGCGTTCACTCGGCAGCTACATGATCATCGACCATGTGACCCGGGCGCAAAGGCTTGGCCTTCCTTATGTCTATCTCGGCTACTGGGTCAAAGGCTCGCAGAAGATGGACTACAAGAAGCGCTTTCAGCCGCAGGAACACCTGACAGCCCGCGGGTGGGAACCCGCCGAGGCGGAAGAGCCTGTGGAATAGTACCCGCCAGCACCATTTTTACCATCAGCATTGTTTTTGCACCGTAGCGTCTGGAACCCATGGTCGCATTCGCCTAACGTCATTCCGTCAGTAATTGCGTTGAAACATCGCGCCAGCAGGAGAGACAGAGGGACCATGCTGAAGGAATTCAGGGATTTCATCGCCAGAGGCAATGTCGTGGACATGGCCGTCGGCATCATCGTGGGCGCGGCATTCACCGCCATCGTCCGTTCGCTGGTCGCCGATATCATCGACCCGATCATCGGCCTGATCGTCGGCGGCATCGATTTTTCGGACATGTATTTCGTGATGAACGGCACGGTGCCTGCCGGCGCGAGCCTTGCCGACGCGCGCGATTCAAGCGCGGCGATTTTTGCCTATGGCGCGTTCATCACCTCCGTCATCAATTTCATGATCATCGCCTTCGTGGTCTTCATGCTGGTCAAGACCATCAACCGGGTGCGTGCAGCCGCTGAACGCAAGGCCAAGAAGCAGGAAGAGATCAAGGCGGCAGAAGCCCCGCCGCCCGGACCAAGCGAGCTGGATGTCCTCCTCGAAATCCGCGATGCGCTGAAGAAGCAGCAATAACCGCTCAACCGCAAAAGCCGGGGCCTGCGCATCCTCCATCGCGACCCCGCCCCGTCACCGAAACGCGGTCGCCGTCAGCGCCGAAGACGCCGGACGCGCCTCACATTCGCCCTTGCAGGGCCGCAGGCGATGTCCGCCGTCCGCTTTCGATGAGCGCGCGGGTATAGTCGTGATCGGGGTTCAAAAACAGCTTCTCTGTTTCCCCCTGCTCGACAACCCTGCCCCGCTGCATCACAAGCGTTCTGTTGCAGACCTGCCGGATAACAGCGAGGTCATGGGAAATGAAGACATAGGTCAGGTCCAGCTCGTCGCGCAGAGACCGCAGGAATGAAAGCACCTGTGCCTGCACCGAAACATCGAGCGCCGATGTCGGCTCGTCGAGCACCAGCAGCTTCGGATTGAGCGCCACCGCCCGGGCAATGCAGACACGCTGTTTCTGCCCGCCGGACAGTTCATGCGGATAGCGATATTTGAACAGTTTCGGCAATTGCACGATATCGAGAAGCGTTTCCACACGGCGCTCGATCTCGCGACGGCCAATCCTTGTCTGCAGGCGCAGCGGTTCGGCAATGGCGTCGCCGATCGTGTGCCGACCATCGAGAGCCGAATGCGGGTTCTGGAACACAAGCTGCATGTCCTGCCGTTTGCGCCGCAGCGCCTCCGCCGTCAGCCCCGACAGGTTGACGCCATCGAAGATCACATCGCCGGCACTCGGCTCGATCAGCCTGAGGACCATCCGCGCCAGCGTTGATTTGCCGGACCCGCTTTCGCCGACAACGCCCAGCACATCGCCCTTTTCAATCCGGAAGCTGACATTGTCGACGGCTTTCATGGTGCCGGTCGCGCCGACCGAATATGTTTTTTCGAGCCCGTTAACCTCGACAAGCGGCGCGTGATCGGTTCGCTCCGGCTGATCGCCGGCCCGTTCGGGCGGTGCCCGGTCGATATCGGGAACGGCGGCGAGAAGACGCCGCGTATAGTCCTGCTGGGGATTGCGCAGAATATCCGCCGTCAGCCCCTGCTCCACGATCTCGCCCTTGTACATCACCGCACAGCGCTCCGCCACGGCGGCAATCGCGCCGATATCGTGGCTGATCATCACCACGGTCAGATTGAGCTTCCTGACCAGACTGCCGATCAGGTCCAGCACCTGCGCCTGAACCGTCACGTCGAGCGCGGTTGTCGGCTCATCGGCGATCAGCAGGTCGGGTTTGCCGGCCAGCGCCATGGCAATCAGCACGCGCTGGCGCATGCCGCCGGAGAGCTCATGCGGATATTGCCCGGCAACCCGCGCGGGCTCGTGAATGCCGACCTGATCCAGCAGTTCGACCACACGCGCCAGCCGCGCTTTGCGCGGCGGCACCGGTTCGCCCGCCGCCCGGCGGTGCGCCGCCACCACATCGCCAACCTGCGTGGCGATGGTGAAGAGCGGATTCAGATAGGTCATCGGATCCTGAAAGATCATCGAGATGCGGATGCCGCGGATCCCGGCCCAGGCCTTGTCGGAAAGCCCGGTCAGTTCGGTCCCGTCGAAGGTGATGGAACCGCCGGTGCACCGCGACTGGCGCGGGCCGATGCCCATGACCGAACGCACCAGCACCGTCTTTCCCGAGCCGCTTTCGCCGACGATGCCGAGCGTCTGGCCGCGCTCAACCGAAAGATTGATGTTCTTCAGAACCGGAATGACGCCATCGAAGGTATCGATATCGAGCGAGAAGTCGCGAATGGAAAGCAGATCGGTCATCGTTCACGGCTCCTGGGATCGAGAATGTCGCGGAGACCGTCGCCAAGCAGGTTGAACCCCAGAACGGTCAGGAAAATCGCCATGCCGGGGAAGAAGGAATACCACCACCAGTCCGGCATATAGCTGCGCGCAATCGAAATCATCGAACCCCATTCCGGCGCCGGCGGCGGCGCACCGAGGCCGATAAAGCCGAGCGAGGCTGCGGCCAGAATGGCCATGCCCATATCCATGCTCATCTTGACGATGATAGGCGACAGGCAGTTGGGCAGAATGTGGTGCCAGAGCAGCCAGGGCGTCTTCGCCCCGATGGAGCGCGCAGACTCGATGAAAAGCTCTTCCTTCACTGCCAGCGTCTTGGCCTCGACGAGGCGGACATAACCCGGCCACCAGACCAGGGAAAGCGCCACCACGCAATTGGTGATGCCCGGCCCGAGGGCGGCGACGATGGCGAGCGCGAGCGCCAGCCCCGGCACGGCCAGAAAAAGCTCCGTCACCCGCATGATAACGGCGCGGAGAAACCCGCCGCGATAGCCGGCGATAATGCCGAGCGGCACACCGATCAGCGCCGCCACGCCGGTAATCACGATGCCGATCCACAGCGATGTCCGCGTGCCGACGATCACCCGGGAAAAGATATCCGCTCCCATTTCATCGGTTCCGAAAAGATGGGCGAAGGATGGCGGCAGCAGCCGCTCTCCCATATTGACCGCGCCAAGCGCATCTTCGGGATGGGGCACGATCCACGGGCCGATTGCCGCCAGAATCAGAAACAGGGCAACAAGAAACAGCCCCAGCATCGAGGAAAAGCTCTTGCGGAACATGAACGCATAAAGCCGCCACTGACGAATGGTGCTGGCATGACGCTCGCGGAACGAAAGGGTTTGCGGCACTTCGCTTGGCAGATCGCTCATCGGGCTTTCCTCAGGCGCGGATCGATCCAGACATAGGCCAGATCAACGAGCATATTGGTGACGATGAAGAAGAACCCGATCACGAGGGTGACGCCGATGACGGGTTTGAAATCGGATGAAAGCGCCGATGACACGGCATAAAGACCAATGCCCGGCCAGTCGAACACGGTTTCGACCAGAACCGTCGACCCCAGCATCCAGCCGAAACGCAGCCCGATCATCGCAAGGGTCGGCAATAGCGCATTCTTCAGCGCGTAAACGATAATCACCCGCGTCCGGGCAATGCCGTGCGCACGGGCGGCGACAATATAGTCGGATTGCAGCACTTCGATCATCTCGGCGCGGTTGACCCTGAGGATCGATGCGAGGCAGGGAAAGGACAACACCACCGCCGGCAGGATGATGTGCGAAACCGCCTTGCCGAAGGTCGAGAACTGGCCCTGGATCAAGCTGTCGATGAGCAGAAGCCCGGTCACGGTGTCGGGCGGGCGGGTGACCAGCGGCAGCCGGCCGGAGACCGGAAGCAGGCCGAGATCGACGGCAAACAGAAGCTGCAGCAGAATGCCAAACCAGAAGGCCGGCAGCGCCACGCCGGAGATCGAGAAAATCCGCACCGCATGGTCGAAGGGTGTATCCTTGTAGACGGCGGATAGCATGCCGAGCGGCACGCCGACGAGAACACCGAGCGACATGGCAACCAGAACAAGTTCGATGGTTGCAGGCGCATAGCGCAGCAGTTCATCCAGCACCGGACGGGTGGTGACGATCGACGTACCGAGATCGCCGCGCACCAGATTGCCCATATAGATCACGAACTGTTCGGCAATCGGCTTGTCAAGCCCGTTTTCCACACGGATGGTCTCGACCATATCCGGCGTGGCATTGGGGCCGGCCACCAGCCGCGCCGGATCGCCGGGCGCGATATTGGTGATCACGAAAGTCAGCACCGCGATACCGATCATGGTGCCGATAATCGTCAGGAGCTTGCGCAGCAGAAATGAAAGCATTGTCGTCCGCATGGGTCGTGCCCCGGTCGGGCGAACCCGGCCGGGGCGGATTGAAGGTCAGGCTTATTCGGTCTTGATCCACAGCGGATAAAGGTCGACTTCGCCGGTAAAGCGGACGGGGCTGAAGATAAAGCCTTCAAGATAGTCGCGCCGCGCCCAGCGACGGTTCTGCAGCATGCCGAAAACCTCCGGCTGATCGGCCACAATCTGCGTCTGGATCCGAGCATAGAGATCGGCGCGCTTGTCCCAGTCGGTTTCCGCGCGGGCCTCGTCGATCATCGCCCAGACCTCGGGATTGTCGTAATGGGCAATGCCGTAATACTTGTCCCAGCTGTCGCGGTGATACATGTAGGCCACCGAATCCGGGTCGGTCGAGATCGGCGTCGCGTAGATTGACGTCATGTCGGGCGTGGTGTCGATCGAGGCGCCGGCAGCCACCATGTTCGGCCACTGTTCCGGACGGATGTTGACGTCGATATTGAGCGCCTTGAGGTTATCCAGCAGAACGAGACCGATCCGTCGCGCCTCTTCCAGACCGGCAACATGCACATAGTCGAGCGTGATGCCGCCATCGGGATAATCGGACTTGGCCAGATATTCCTTCGCCTTTTCGATATCCTGACGCGGAATGCCGGCAACGTCGACATGGCCCTTCATTGCGCCCGGCAGCGGGCTTGTCTCAAGTGTTGCCGCACCGTTGTAGATCTGGACCAGCGCATCGTAGTCCATTGCATAGGCAATCGCCTTGCGCAGGTTGATGTCGGCGGTCGGACCCTTCTGGTTGTTGAACTTGATGCCGAACGTGGTCATGCCCTTGTGGTTTTCGATCGCGATGCCCGGTGCATTGGCGATCTGGACATAATCGTCGGAGGTCAGCCCTTCGACAATATCGACCTCGCCGCGCTGCAGCGCCGCCTTCTGGGCAGCCGGTTCGCGGATGATCCGGTAAATAACGCCGGCGGGATGGTTGTCGCCCTGCGGCCAGCCCTTCCAGTAGTCGTCGACGGCCTCGACTTCATAAAGGACATTCGGCTCCCAGCGGCCAAGCGTGAACGGACCGGAGCCGGCTTCGTGGTCGGTCAGCCACTTCTGCCCGTAATCGTCGTCAACGATATTGGCTTCCACCTGTGCCGGGTTGACCACATACCACCAGGGCAGGAAGGACAGGAACGGCGAATAGGGCTTTTCGAGGTTGAACTCGACCGTGTAGTCGTCGACAACCTTGATGCCTTCCGGCTTCAGAAAATCCTTGAGCATCCAGGCCACGCCCTTGTTCAACTCAAGGCCGCGCACGAAAGAGTAGCGCACCGCTTCGGCCGTCACCGGGTCGCCATTGTGGAATGTCACCCCTTCGGCGAGGTGAAAGGTCCAGGTGCTGCCATCATCGCTGATGTCCCAGCTTTCGGCCAGCCACGGCTTCACTTCGGCCGGATCGCCCTCATATTTGACCAGCGCATCGTAGACGCCCTGCTGGATCATGCGCGTCGACCAGTCATAGCGCACATGCGGGTCGAGCACCGGAATGGCCTGCCGACCGCCGAAAACGATGATCTCGCCATCATCGGTGCGCTCGAAAGCTGCGGCGGGGGCAGCCGGAAGCACGGAGCCCATCACGGAAGCTGCGAAAAAGCCCAGAGCCAGGCCCTGGAATAAACTGCGTCTCTTCATTTCATTCCCTCTTTATCGTTACTTGGTTGAAAAATCAGACCATCTGGCGGACCACACCGGCCACAAGCCGGCGCGACAGCAGCACCGGCGCACCGACCGATGTGCGGACCGCCTCCAGCATGGCGGCCGAATAGCCCATGCAATGCATGACAATCAGGTCGCAATCCGCAAGCGCGGCGGCACGTGCGGCCATATCGTCTCCGGCATAGGGCGAGGCCGCCACAGCCTTTGCATTGCGGGAGAAAACATGCCGCTCGGCAAAATCGGCAACCTGCCGCTCCAGCGGCAGAATGACGCCGAGATTGCGCGCTGACTGCGCCAGCGCTTCCACGGTGGAATCGACGATGCGCTGGGCTTCGACCACGAGCGTGTTCGCCAACGGCTCGATTTTCGTGCCGGTGCACAACAGCACGATCAGGTCGAAACCCTTGCTGTCGATATCCTGCAAAAGCCGGTTCAGCCGTTCTTCCGTGCGATCCTTGGAGGTGACGATTTCGCTGCCATCGGCAAGCCGCGTTGCAAAGGAATGCTCGCCGGGTTCTGCCCGCAGCGCATCGAGATCAGCGCCGGAAAGCCCATCCAGAACGCCGAATTCGACAATCTCCGGCGGATTGCCCTCACGGCCGGCGACGATTTCGGAAACCATCTCAGGCACAAGGTCGATCCGCGGTGTCTGACCGATGGTGACAAAAGCGAGGCGCGAGGTTTTCAAGGCTTTATTCCGCAAGCTGTTTTATACATGAATGAAAACAGCCTAGCGTCAGGGGCGCGCGCACTTCTATCAGGAATAGCCCCTAAACCGGCGTTTTTCATGCCGGACAAACCCGCCGCAAAAACAGGCATTTCATGAAAAGACACGCCTAAAAATCAGCCAAAACCCGAATAGCTCAGAACTGACCGGAAGAAACCACAAGCCGGATCAGCGCGCCGACGGAGCTGACTTCCATCTTGTTCATCACATTGGCGCGGTGAATTTCGACGGTCTTCGGGCTGATGCCAAGCTGGCGGGCAACGGCCTTGTTGGAAAGCCCTTCGGCGACCAGGGAGAGAACCTGTTTTTCCCGCGGGGTCAGACGCATCAGCTTGTCCGTGAAATCCTGCGACGCGCCCGGCTGTGGCGGCGGATAGGGACGGCCTAGCAGCAGCCGGATGGCGCCGGCCACCAGCCGGCGGGCAAGGATGACCGGCTTGCCGCTGGCCTTGGCCACGGTCTGGCGGTCTTCCTCATCGAAGCTGACGGAATTGAGAACGATGATCTCGCATTCGGCAAGATCGAGAAGCGCGCTGGCCAGAGACGCGCGATTGGCGTTCTGTGCATGTGTGGCCGTGATCTGGAACAGGCCGAGCGCCGGAATATCCAACTCGTCCACCTGATCTTCCAGCGGCTGGATAAGGCCGATTGCATCCCCCCGAAATGCCAGCGACATGACCGTCGCCTCCATGACGCGCTGGGTATTGACCGTCGGGCACGAACTCTGGAAATCCCGGAAAAGACCGGTGGTCAGGATCACCACAAGATCGTATGCGCCGGATGGCAAATTCGCGACAATGCGTGACATGCGGTCGGCAATACGCGGTTTCGACAAGACGATGCTCTCGTCATTGCGCAGCACGGTGATGATCCTCGCCTCGCCCGGCAACGGCCTGAGATCGTCGATAGCCTCTTCATCCAGACCATCCAGCGCGCCGATTTCGTGCGCCTCGACGGGCATGCCGACATCGCGCATCACGCTGTCGACCAGTTCCGTGCGCGGCGACTGGCCGACGCTGACAAACATGATCTGGCGCGGTCTTTCCGTGCCGCCGGGCGAAAGGTGCCGATCTGGATCGTCTGAAATCTGCAAGTATGAATTCCGTATCAGAAAAGGCGGTGAAACCGCCAGCTAAATGCCTAATAAAAAGGCACTGCATTTCTAGGTGCAATCCCCTATAGCTGCAAAACTACTCAGAAGTTAGGCTCCTGTCCAATCTTCGGAGGTAAGAATGATCCGTGAATTTGAAGAGGCAGAGATCGATGCTCTGGCGACCGGCGCCTGGATTCTGGGAACCGGTGGTGGCGGAAGCCCCTATCTGGCCCAACTCAATCTCAAGAAACTGTACAGCGACGGCAAACGCTGCCGGCTTCTCGACCCGCTGGCCCTTGATGACGACGACGCGGTCGCCGTCGTTTCCAAGATGGGCGCGCCGCTGGTCGGTCAGGAACGGCTGGTGGATCCCGCCCATCTGGCCCGCGCCGTGCGCCTGATGGAAGACTATACGGGCCGGAAATTCCGCGCCATCATGAGCGTCGAGATCGGCGGCGGCAATGCGCTGTCGCCCTTCCTTGCGGGCGCGATGCTCGACATACCGGTGCTGGATGCCGATGCCATGGGCCGCGCCTATCCGGAAGCCCAGATGACCAGTTTTGCGATCGGCGATCTGCCGATGTATCCGCTGACCCTGGTCGACTGCCGCGACAACGAGGCGATCGTTGCCAAGGCGGCATCCTGGAAATGGATGGAACGGATTTCCCGCCAGATCTGCACCGAAGTCGGCTCGACTTCGGCGACCTGCAAGGCGCCGCGCACCGGCCGTGAGGTCAAGGACTGGGGCGTGCTTCACACCGTCACCAAGGCGATTGCGCTCGGGCGAGCCGTGCAGGATGCCCGCGCGGCTCATTCAGACCCGGTGGCAGCCGTTGTCGGCCACGAGGGCGGCAAGGTTCTGTTCCGCGGCAAGGTGACCGATATCGACCGGACCACGACGGGCGGCTTTCTGCGCGGCATGGCGACGATCGGCGGCCTCGACGACGATAACGGCGCGACGCTGGAACTGGCGTTCCAGAACGAATGGGCGGTTGCCTTCCGCAATGGCGCGCCGGTAGCAATGACACCGGACCTGATCTGCCTGCTCGACAGCGTCTCCGGCGAGGCCATCGGCACGGAAACCGTTCGCTACGGCCAGCGCGTGACCGCCGTTGCCCTGCCCGCGCCGGATGTGCTGACGACAGCGAAGGGCATTGCCCATGTCGGCCCGCGCGCCTTCGGATATGACATTGATTACAAATCGGTTTTTGCATAATGAAACGTATAGGTATTGACGTTGGCGGCACCAATACGGATGCCGTTCTGCTGGATGGCGATAAGGTTCTTGCCGCAGTCAAGCTTCCGACGACGGCCGATGTCATGCAGGGCGTCGTTCAGGCAATCGGCAAGGTGATGGCAGACGAGACCGCAACGGCCACGCCGGTTGACGCGGTCATGATCGGCACCACCCATTTCACCAATGCCGTTGTCGAACGCGCGCGGCTGGAACGCGTCGGCGCGATCCGCATCGCGCTGCCCGCAGGCGCCTCGCTTCCGGCGATGATCGACTGGCCGGCGGACCTTCGAAACGAGGTCGACGCGCTTTCCTTCATGGTCGAAGGCGGCCATGAATATGACGGTCGCGAACTTGTGCCGCTCGATACTGTCGCAGTCCGCGAAGCCGCGATGAAGATGCGCGATGCCGGTATCACCGCCATCGGCATTACCGCGCTTTTCTCGCCGCTGACCGATGCCTGCGAGCATGAGGCCGCTGAAATCGTCCGCTCCGTCATTCCTGAAGCGCGGATTACGCTTTCCAGCACGCTCGGCCGTATCGGCCTTCTCGAGCGCGAAAATGTCACACTGCTGAATGCCGCGTTGCAGAACCTCGGACAGTATACGATCGACGCTTTCGGCGCGGCTCTCAGGCAGGCCGGCATTCATGCGCCCTTCTACCTCACCCAGAACGACGGAACCGTGGTGCTGGCGGAAGTGGCCGCCGCCAACCCGGTCTACAGCTTTGCCTCGGGGCCGACGAATTCCATGCGCGGCGCGGCCAGCCTGACCGGGCTGAGCGAGGCCATGGTTGTCGATGTCGGCGGCACCACCAGCGATATCGGCTGCCTTGTCGGCGGGTTCCCGCGCGAGGCCAACAATGTCGTCGCCGTCGGCGGCGTGCGCACGCTGTTCCGCATGCCCGATCTTCTGCCGCTGGCGCTTGGCGGCGGCACCATCATCGACCCCGAAACCCGAACCATCGGCCCGCGTTCGGTCGGCTACAGGATTACCGAAAAGGCGCTGGTCTTCGGCGGCGACACGCTGACGACGACCGATATTGCCGTGGCCGCCGGGCTTGCCGATATCGGCGACCGCGACCGCGTGCGCCATCTGGACCAGGCTTTCGTCTCCGACATGCTCGCCCGCATCGCACGCATGGTCGAAGACGGCATCGACCGGATGAAGACTTCGTCCGAAGGCGTCAAGCTGATCGCCGTCGGCGGCGGCGCTTTCCTGATCCCGGAAAAGATCAAGGGCATCAGCGAGGTGGTCAAGGTTGAACACGCCGGCGTCGCCAATGCGCTCGGCGCAGCCATGGCGCAGGTGTCCGGCGAAGTCGACCAGGTGTTTTCCGAGATGAGCCGCGACGAAGCGCTCGCCGAAGCCGAACGTCTGGCGCGTGACCGCGCCGTTGCCGCCGGCGCAAAGGCCGAAAGCGTGAACGTGATCGACACCGAAGACATTCCGATCGCCTATCTGCCCGGCGGTGCGCGGCGCGTGCGCGTGCGCGTCGTCGGCGATATTGCCGCGTTCTCATAAAAAAACGGCAAGGCGCGCTGCAAGGATGATGGCAGCGCGCCTTGCCGAATACAGTCTATGCCCGAAATGACTTAAACCATTCCGACAGATCGTTGGAATTCACATCCGATACGGTTTCTAATTTCCGCCATCCCCTTGCGATGTTCGCTGGAAGCAGAGACCGATCATGACATCTCCCTCAATATCAGCCCTCGTATCGATACCGGAAAAATCCGCCCCGGCCGTTTCCGCCGACGGGTCGCTGATCGCCTTTCTCTCCAATGAAACCGGCATTGCCCAAATCTGGCTGATGCCGGCCGAAAACGGGCGTCCCGCCGGACCGGCGCGGCAGGTGACTGATCTGGACGAGCGGATCGTCTCAATGACGTTTTCGCCCAAGGGCCGGGACCTGCTTTTCGTGACCGATTGCGGCATGGACGAACGCTTTCGGCTGTTTCTGCTGAAAAATGCCGATGGAGACCCCATTCGATTGACCCATGCACCGGGCCGCGTCCACGCATGGGGTTGCTGGTCGCCCGATGGCGCCTCGATTGCCTATGGCTGTAACGGGCGGAACGCGGCGAAAATGGATATCCACGTCATGGATATCGCCACCGGCGAAAGCCGCATCGTCATGGACAACGACGGCTATGCGGAACCGGTCGCCTTCAGCCCGGACGGCAAACGCCTGCTCGTCAACGATTCCCGCCGGTCGATGAGCGACCAGGATCTGGTCTGGATCGATCTTGCAAACCTTTCCGTGACACCTGCCCTGCCGCATGCAGGCCGCGCCCGCTATCTCTCTGTCAAATTCCTCGATGAGGACGCACAAAGGGCGGTGATCCTGACGGATCAGGACAATGACTTTCTTCGCCCCTGCATCGCCGATTTCCGGACTGCGGCACTATCCCCCGTTTTCGCGCCCGACGGCGTTGATGTCGATGTTGCCGCACTTTCTTCTGACAAGACGACACTGGCCTGCACCGTCAACCATGAGGGCATCGACCGCATAGAACTCGTCGCCCTCGCAGATGGTTCAATACGCCACTTCGGCGCGCCCGGCACGGGGCAGATCGGTGGCCTGAAATTCGCGGAAGATGATACGGCGCTTCTGTTTTCGCTGGCAGGTCCCGCCTTCCCGTCGGACAACTGGCGTCTGGCGCTGGAGAACGGACAGTTTACCCGGATAGCCGAACCGGACGGCGCAACCGGCGACCATGATTTCACAGAACCGGTTGTCGAACGTCTTGCCAGTTTCGACGGGCTGTCCGTCCCCTATTTCCTCTACACGCCGGACCAGACGCCGCCGGCCGGCGGATGGCCGGTTCTGTTCATGGTCCATGGCGGCCCCGAAAACCAGTGGAAGGCGCAGTTCCGGGCAGACCTGCAATACTACCTGAAACAGGGGATCATGGTTATCGCGCCGAATGTGCGCGGTTCCACCGGCTATGGCCGCCGCTACCACCAGATGGACGACCGCGAAAAGCGTATGGACAGCGTGCGCGACCTTCTGGCGTTGCGCGATGCCATTGCCGCCCGCCCGGATGTGGATGCGTCGCGCATCGGCGTCATGGGCCAGAGCTATGGCGGCTTCATGGTGCTGGCCGCCATGACCGAAGCGCCGCAGGCCTGGCGCTGCGGGATCGATTTTTACGGCATCTCCAATTTCACCACCTTGATGATGACCACCGGTCCGTGGCGGATGCGGCTGCGCGCGGCGGAATATGGCGACCCGGTCGAGGATGCCGCCCTGCTGACCGATATCTCTCCGATGACGCGGATTGAGCGGATCAACGCGCCTCTTCTGCTGGTCCACGCAAACTGCGATCCGCGCGTCCCGATCGAACAGAGCGAACAGGTCTATTCCGCGCTCAAGGGACACGACCGGCCGGTGGAATATCTACGCATCGACCATGAAGGCCACGGATTTTCCCGCACGGCCAACCGGATACAGGTTTTCTCCGCCGTTTCCGCCTTTCTTCAAAAACACCTCATCACCTGACCCGCAATCATGTTTCCAAAGGAGCGCTCCATGAAGTTCATGAAAACATCCCTTTTATGCCTGACGGCCCTGACGCTGCCCGCCGCGATGACGCCGGCGCTGGCGGCAACCCCACAGGATGCACTGATCATGGCTTACAACATCGATGCCATTTCAAGCTTCGATCCGGCCCAGATCGCGGAAGTCGTCACCGATGAGATCGTGATGAACACCTGTGACGCGCTGGTGAACTACGACCCCGAAGACGAGGCCAGCTTTATTCCCGCACTTGCCGAAAGCTGGGATGTTTCCGACGATGGCCTGCAGATCACCTTTCACCTGAAGGACGATATCGTCTTTCCCGACGGAACGCCCGGAACAGCCGATGACCTGCTGTGGTCGATGAAACGCGTCGTCAATCTCGGCTTCGGAAACTCCGCTTCCCTGACGGAATACGGTTTCACCAAGGAAACGATTGACGATCTCATCACCGCGCCGGACGAGAGCACGATCGTGATGAAACTCGACAAGCCTTATCCGCTCAATCTGGTTCTTGCCTCCGTCGCGGCCAACCGCGTTTCCGTCATGCTCAACCGCGCCGAAGTCGAGGCCAACGAGAAGGATGGCGACCTCGGCAATGCCTATCTTCAGGACAGGACGGCCTGCGTCGGCCCCTATCATCTGGCGCGGTGGAACCCGGGCGAGGCCGTTATTCTGGAAGCAAACGAAAACTACAACGGACCGAAGCCCAATCTCAGCCGCGTCATGATCCGCCATGTTGTCGAAACCGGCACGCAGCGCCTGTTGCTGGAAAAGGGCGATATCGACATCGCCCGCAATCTGGCGCCCGAGGATCTTGCCGAACTGCCGGATGCCGAGGGTGTCGAAGTTGTCCGCACGCTGATCCCCTCGATGTTCTATATGGGCATGAACGCCCAGGAAGAGCCATTTGACGACCCGAAGGTGCGTCTGGCCATGCGCTACCTGATCGACTATCAGGGCCTGTCCAAAACCGTCATTGACGGCGTCGGCGTCGCCCGCGCATCATTTGTGCCGCTCGGCTCCTTCGGCGCTCTCGACGAGACGGCGGGCGAGCCCTTTTCGCTCGATATCGACAAGGCGAAGGCACTTCTGGCCGAAGCCGGTTATCCCGATGGTTTCGAGGTCACGCTTCTCGTCGGCTCACATCCCTATGGGACGCCGATTGCCCAGCAGATTCAGCAGGCCGCCAGCCAGGCCGGCATCACCTTCAATATCGAGCGCATGTCCAATGCCCAGCTCTATTCCCGAAACCGTGGCCGGGATTTTCAGGCTGCCCTGCTTGGTTTCAAGACCAACGTTCCCGATGCCAACGGCATGGCATCGCGTTTCGTCTACAATCCCGACAACAGTTTCGATGCCAAGCTGACCCAGTATCCGGCATGGCGCTCCGGCTATTTCGATGAGGAGATGAACGCGCGCGTTCAGGCTGCCCTTTTCGAGAAAGACCCGCAAAAGCGCGCAGAGATGTATCACGCGCTTCAGGAAGACATCATGCAGCAGGGGCCAATGGCCTATGTCATGCAGACCATGAACAGCGCGGCCAAGCGCGAAACGCTGCATGACTGGACGTGGAACGGCTTCCGTATCTACTACGGCAAGGCCACGAAGTGAGTGCTTCCCTCTCTTTCCCGGCGTTCAGGCGCCGGGAACTCCAAGAAACAATTCAGAAAGGTAGACAAGGTGGGCAGCATCAATGCCAATCCCGCAGCGCATTGGGACCGTTACGAAACGCCGGCAGCGGCGGGATGGAATGAGAAGGCCGTCGCAGCACTCGAGACCGTCATCGGCCGCCAGAACACCGATTGCGTGCTGATCACACAGGGCGGTCGTATTGTCTTCACCCATGGTGATATCGAACACAAATATCTGTGCCATTCGATGCGCAAGAGCTTTCTTGCCGCGTTGATCGGAGAAGATGTTGAAGCCGGACGCATCGACCTGTCGGCAACGCTGGAACAGCTCGACATCGATGATCTCGATCCCTTAAGCCCGGTTGAGCGCAACGCCACGGTCTATGACCTCCTGACGGCGCGTTCGGGCATCTACCATCCGGCCGGTTATGAAACCGAATGGATGAAGATGATCAAGGAAAAGCGCCATTCCCACGCGCCCGGCACCTTCTGGTGCTACAATAACTGGGACTTCAACGCCCTCGGCTCCATCTTCGTTCAGCAGACCGGCCTCAGCGTGGCAGAAGCCTTTGCACAGCGCATCGCAGCGCCGCTGGGCATGGAGGATTTTTCGCTCGATGGCGACAGGCCGGACGCGTGGACGGAAACGTTCGAAGTCTCGCGGCACGAGGCCTATCCGTTCCGCCTTTCCAGTCGCGACCTTGCGCGGTTCGGCCAGCTTTTCCTGCAGAACGGCTCATGGTCGGGGCAGATGGTTCTGCCCGATGGCTGGGCCGAGGAAAACGTCATGCCCTATTCCCACGCCGGCGCAAGAGGCGCTTACGGCTATTGCTGGTGGCTTGAGCGCGACGGCGTTTTCGCCCCCGGCGTCCGCACGCCCCCAGGCTCCTATGCCGCTCAGGGTGCCGGCGGGCATTATTGCATGGTGGTCCCGGCGTTGGACATGGTCATCATTCACCGCGTCGATACCGACAGGAAGGGTCGCGCGATTTCCAAGCATGAATTCGGCCGTTTTCTGAAGGCTGTGCTGGTGGCCGCAGCGGGCTGACCTTTTCGCTCACAATCACCCAGAAAAACGACAAAATCCGGCGGCGGGAACCATCCTGCTGCCGGATTGCTGATAGGGGGCAGCGGGTTCAGCTATTCCACAGCCCTGCCGTGCCAAGGATTGCCGCCAGTCCGGCGGTCAGGCCGCGGACCGAGTTTTCCGGCTCGACATCGATCCATTCTTCGAGGGAATGCGCCCGGCCGCCATCGCCGCCGGTGCCCACGCAGACGGCGGGAATGCCGAGGCTCATGGCGATATTGGCGTCGGTCGAGCTGAATTCCGGCTCCGCCTTGAAGCCGAAAGCCTGAAGAGCGGCCGTCGTCGCGGTCACGATCCGGCTGTCTTCGGCCGTGCGCCCGGCGGGGCGGTTACCGATCAGCTCGGCTTTTGCCGCGATGACGCCCGACTCGGTATCGCCGCGTTCGTTTTCTTCCGCAACGGCCTCGGCGATCAGCCGGTGCAGGGTCGCATCGAGCGTCTTCAGCGCGCCGGCGTCTTCGGAGCGCAGGTCGACTTCAAGCCAGACTGCGTTGGGAATGGCGTTGATCGAGGTGCCTCCGCCCAGAACCGAGGCGCAATAGGTGGTGCGCGGATTTTCGGGAACCTCCGTCCGCGACAGGCCGGTGACCACATGCGCCAGGGCATGGGCCGGATTGACCGTGCCGAACGCCGCCAGCGAATGACCGCCCGGCCCGGTGAAGCTGATATGATAGCGGCGGGAGCCGACGGCGCCGGTCACCAGACGATCAAGGCTGATGCCGTCCATGGTGAAAAACGCGGTGATCCGGTCGCGATAGGCGTTTTCCGTAAACAGGTGGCGGACACCGCGCAGGTCGCCCTTGCCTTCCTCGCCGACATCGCCGACGAACAGAAGATCGCTTTCCGTTTCGATGTTCGCGGCATCGAGCGCACGGATGAAGGCAAGCAGTACCGCCAGCCCGCGCGTATCGTCACCGACACCCGGTGCAAACAGTTTCGTGCCCTCGCGCCGCACTGTGCAATCGGTGCCTTCCGGAAAAACCGTATCGAGATGCGCGGCCACGACCGTCAGCCCGCCATTGCCGCGCCCGCGCCTGAGTCCGGTGACATTGCCGATCTCGTCGCGGCCGACATCCTCCAGGCCAAGCGCGTTGAACATCGCCTCGTAAGCTAAGGCACGTTTCTCCTCGCCAAAGGGCGGCGAAGGGATTTCCGTCAGCGTTATGATGTCGTCGACGAAACGGTCATGATCCGCCTTCAGCACGGCTGCAGCGGCCTTGAATTGTTGCGACGCGAGAATGGTTTCGATTTCTGTCATGGGTTTACGGTTCCTTCGCCCTGCAAAGGGCATTTCTGCTGGGATACAGGCGTTCAGGCGCCTGTCGTTGGAGGAGAGACAAGGATTTTGCGGCGGCATTTGCCGGTGCGCGCCTCGAAAAATTGCGCAAAAAAATTGCAACGCACAAAGTTGACGTAAAATTGATCAAAAACTTGACTCGCGCGGTCTTCGGCAGTCTGATCGAAAGCCGATATTCAACCGTCGTGGATACGAGCTGCCAGTCATGGAACTGAGACTTCTGGAAGATTTTGTCTGCCTGAGCGAAGTCAGCAATTTTTCGCGCGCTGCCGAACTGCGTCATGTCACGCAATCGACCCTGTCGAAGCGGATCAGGATGCTGGAACACTGGGTCGGCGCGGCGCTGGTCGACCGGTCGAGCTATCCGGTTTCGCTGACGGCGGAAGGCCGGATCATGCTGCCGCAGGCGCGTGAACTGGTGCGGCAGATCAACGGGCTGCGGGCTGGAATTCGCAGTTCCGGCCTCGACCGGGATGAAAAGATTCGCGTACTCGCCATGCATACGCTGCGTGTGACCTGTATTCCGATCTGGCACAAGGCGGTGGAAACGCGCATCGGTTCGTTTGAGGAATATCCCTGCCCGGCCAATACCGCCTACAGCGAAACCGTGCGCCAGTTTCGCAATGATGAAAGCGACTTTCTGCTGACCTATGTCCACCCCTCGGTCAGCATGGGCTTTGAAGCTTCCGAGCTGGAGTCGATCACGCTCGGGCGCGAACGCATTCTGCCGGTCAGCGCGCCCGATTCCGACGGGAAACCGCTGCATTCGCTCGAAACCGACGGCATTATCCGCTATCTGAGCTACGGAACGCAGAGTTTCTTCGGTCAGGTTCTGGCCCCGGTGCTGCGCGAACATCCCCTGCCGCTCAATGTTGTCGCGGTCAATGCCATGAGCGTCGGCCTGCACTCGCTGGCGCTGGTGGGCACCGGCGTTGCCTGGATCCCGGAAAGCCTTGCGCATCGCGATCTCGAGGAGGGGCGTCTGGTCGTCGCCGGAAAGGACAACTGGACGATCTTCGCCGATATTTCCCTCTACCGGAAAACGTCTGCGAAACACCGGCCTCTTGCCGAAAAGGTTTGGCAGGCGACGCAGGAGGAGGCACGTTCCGTGGTAACGCCCTTCCCGCAGCGTTACGCCCAGTCCTACGCCTGAACAGGACATCGCTGGCATCCGACATGAAGGCATCATGCGGCTTCGGAGCGCCCCGGTTTCCGGGCGACAAGCTTCGCCAGCGGTTTCAGCGCGGCAAGGCTGTCGATATCATCAAGTGTCGCCTGCATGCTGGCGTCGAACGGCAGCCCGGCGGCGGCGAAACAGTCGCGCAGCTTGAACCGGCGCGCATCTTCGGAAAGCGGGTCCATCAGCGTGCCGCGCGCATGCGCAAGCGAGGCTGTCAGCACCCGGCCGTCCTTCAACTGCACCCGCGCCTGATGCGGCGGCCTTGTGCTGCCCTGCTCCTGTTCCGGCGGCATGACCTCCATCGTGATCTTCGAAAAAAGCGCGCGCAGATGCGGCCGCATGACGGCGGCATCGGTAAAGTCGGCAAGCGATAATTCGTCCTCGAACAGCGCCAGCGCCACGCAATACTGCATCGAAAACCGACCCTCCATTGCCGTCAGCGGCTCGGGATAGGCGAGATTGCGGAAATTGGCGCGGCCGACGGTGAGCACGATGCTGTCCACGTCGTCGGCGGTAAAGCCGTGTTCGCGGCGCAGGGCGACAATCATGTCGACCGAATTGTGGGTCGAGCCGCAGCAGGGATGAATTTTCGGCATCAGCCCGTCGGTTTCGATCACATGGGGCGTGGCGGCTTCCGGCATTGTCCACGCGGCCGCCGCACCGCCGCCCATCAGCGCACCGAAACCCTGCGCGCGTTCGAGAATATCGGCCCGCCCGTAAAGACCGCTGCGGGCCAGAAGCGCCGCCTCGACAGCGTTGCGCGCGGCCATGCCGGCGTGAAACGGTTTGGCCGGCGTGCCGAACTGGCCTTTCATGCCGGCCGCCGAACTGACGGCAAGCGACATGGCCTGCACCACGCCGGCATGATCGAGCCCCAGAAGGGCCGCGCACCCGGCGGCTGTGCCGATTGCGCCGACGGTCGACGTCGCATGCCAGCCCGCCGCATAATGTTCCGGCCGCACGCCCGCGCCGACCAGCGCCTGTGCCTCAAGGCCTGTCAGATAGGCGTCGATAAAGGCAGCACCGGAGACATCCAGCGTCTCGCCCAGCGCCAGAAGCGCGGGCACGAGCACAGCCGAGGCATGGCTCATGCCCGGCCCGAAATTGTCGTCGAAATCGAGCGCGTGCGCGGCAATGCCGTTGATCATCGCGGCCTGCGCCGGATCGGCACTACCGCCGCCGACCAGCGTTGAAGCTCCCTCATGTCCGGCCCTCAGCAATGCGCTGCGGGCGGCAAGAACCGCCATGTCGCCCTGCCCTGCCACCATGCAGGCCAGCGTATCGGCAATGGCGTTGCGCGCGGCGACACGGTTTTCGGTGGTGACGGCGACGCCGCCTGCCGCGCGGGCGGCAATCTGTTCAAGGATGGTTTCCATGCGTTTTTCCGGGGTTCAGCTGCGCGCCACGGCCGGCGCCGAGGCGGCAAGAAAGTTGCGGGTATAGGTCTCGCGGACATTGCCCGCGCGAAGCTGATCGGGCGTCAGCTGTTCGAGAATGCGGCCGCCCTGCATCATCGCGATGCGGTCGCACATATGGGCGATGACGGCGATGTCGTGGCTGACCATCAGATAGCTCAGCCCCCGCTCGCGGCGCAGACGGTTCAGGAGGTTGAGAATTTCCGCCTGCACGGAGACATCGAGCGCAGACGTCGGCTCATCCAGCAGCAGCAGCTCCGGTTCGCAGATCAGCGCGCGCGCAATTGCCACGCGCTGGCGCTGACCGCCGGATAATTCGTGCGGATAGCGGAACCGGAAACTGGAATTAAGCCCGACGGATTGAAGAACCTCATCGATCCATCGCTGCGACTTGCCGAGCTTCATGATTTTGATCGGCTCCGCCAGCACGCTCTGCACCATCTTGCGCGGATGCAGCGAGGCATAGGGGTCCTGGAACACCATCTGCACCCGACGGAAAAAGTCGCCGCTGCGCTTGTTCTGCAACTCCTTGCCGTTCAGCAGGATCGAGCCTTCATAATCGCTGTTGAGGCCGGAAATCGCACGCAGCACGGTCGATTTTCCGCAACCGGATTCCCCGATCAGGCCAAAGGCGCTGCCACGCGGGATTTCGAAGGAAATGTCGTCGGCCACGGTAATGGTCGCAGCGTCGTAACCAAAGCGGACCGTCAGGCCGAGCGTTTCGAGAATGTTTTCCGCCATCATGCCGGCTCCACTTCGGTGTCGTCCAGCCAGGCGGGGTCGCGCACGGGCACGGCCAGTTCGGCGCGCGGGCTGTCCAGCCGCGGCAGGCTGTCCAGCAGGCCGCGCGTATAGGGATGTTGCGCCCGGCCGAGATCGCGGGCGGCAAGGTCTTCCATCACCCGCCCGCCATACATGACCAGAACCCGGTCACAGAAATCCGCCACAAGATTGAGGTCGTGGGAGATGAAGATCAGGCTGGCACCGGCGCGATCCACAAGCTCCTGCAGAACAGACAGAACCTGCCGGCGCACGGTGACATCAAGCGCCGAGGTCGGCTCGTCGGCAATGATCAGCTTGGGCTCGGGGATCAGCATCATGGCGATCATGATGCGCTGGCCCATGCCGCCGGAAACTTCATGCGGCAGCAGGTCGAAAACCCGCTCCGGATCGCGGATATGAACGCTTTCGAGCATTTCAAGCGCGCGACGGCGGGCCTCGGTGCGGCTTGCCCGGTGATGGACGCGGTAGGCTTCCGAAATCTGCTTTCCCACCGTCATCAGCGGATTGAGCGAATATTTCGGGTCCTGCAGGATCATCGCGATTTCGCGCCCGCGGATGCGCCGCATGCGCCGTTCCGACAGGTCCAGTATATTTTCGCCGTTGAACACCATCCGTTCGGCCGTCACCTTTGCCGTGGGGGGAGACAGCCGCATGATCGAGCGGCCGGTCTGGCTCTTGCCGGAGCCGCTTTCTCCGACAATGCCGAGCTTTTCGACGCCGAGGTCGAAGGAGACGTTGCGGACGGCATGGGTGGTGCGGTTTTCGCCGTGAAAGTGGATGTTGAGCTTGCGGATGCTCAGGATCGGGTCGTCAGTCATGCCGCGCTCCTATTCATGCCTTGGGTCGAGAACGTCACGCAGACCGTCGCCGACGAGATTGAACGCGATCGAGGTCACCAGAATGGCGATGCCGGGAAACGCCGCGACATGCGGGCTTGTCAGGATGAACTGCCGGGCCGCCGACAGCATCGCGCCCCATTCCGGCGATGGCGGCTGCGCGCCGAGGCCGAGAAAGCCGAGGCCTGCCGCCGACAGGATGATCGAGGCCATGTTGAGGGTGATCCGGGCGATGACCGAGGGAATGCACATCGGCATGACATGGCTGACGATCAACCTTGTGTTGGACGCGCCCTGCAGCCGGACGGCGGAAATATAGTCCGACCGCCGGATAACCATGGTTTCGGCCCGCGCCAGACGGGCAATCGGCGGCCAGGACGCCAGCGAAATGGCGATGATCGCATTGTTGATGCCCGGCCCGAGGGCTGCGACGAAGGCGAGCGCCAGAACCAGCGACGGAAAGGCGAGGAATATTTCGGTGATCCGCATCAGCACGATATCGACCCAGCCGCCGAAATAGCCGGAAACCGTGCCGACGATCAGGCCGACGGGGGCCGCGATCACCGCCGTCAGGCAGGCGATGTAAAGGGTGATGCGGGCGCCGAACAGAAGCCGCGAATAGATATCGCGCCCGAGTTCATCCGTGCCGAACCAGTGCTGAAGCGATGGCCCCTGCAGGCGGTTTGCAAGGTCCTGCGTGAAAATGTCCTGCGTGGCGAGCAGCGGCGCGAAAACGGCGGCAAAAACGATGATCGCCAGCAGGGCGAAACCAAGAAGAGCCGAGCCGTTGCGGCGCAGCTTGCGCCAGCCGAGCCACACCTGCTGGGCGCGGGCTTGCGCCGGCGAAACCGGGTTTTCGGCCGTCAGCCACTCGCGGAAGGACGGCGCCTTGGCCGGATGGGTGGTGGTGTCACTCATATCCTTCTCCTTCTCAGCGGGTTCTGGGGTCGATGACGCGATAGAGAAGATCGCAGATCAGGTTGAGTACGACGAAGATGACGCCGATGACCAGCGTGCAGCCGACCACGGCATTCATGTCGCCGGACAGCAGCGAATTGGTCATGAAACGGCCGAAACCGGGCCAGGCGAACACGGTTTCCGTCAGCACCGCCCCTTCCAGCAGATAGGCATAGGACAGCGCGATGACGGTGATGACCTGCACGGCGACATTGCGGAACACATGGGTCCACACGATCCGCCACAGGCCTAGCCCCTTGGCGCGGGCGCTGATGACATATTCCTGCTCGAGCTGGTCGATCATGAACGAGCGCGTCATCCGGCTGATATAGGCGAGCGCGCTCAGCGCCAGGATCGAGGCTGGCAGGATGATGTGGCCGAACACATTCTTGAAAAGCCCCCAATTATGCTGGAGCACGGCGTCGACCAGAAAGAAACCGGTGACCTGATGAAGCTCGAATTCCCAGGTGAAATCGATCCGTCCCGGCCCGTTGACCCAGCCAAGCTGGGCGTAGAGCAGGACCAGACCCATCAGGCCCAGCCAGAAATTCGGCGCCGAATAGCCGAGCAGGGAGAGAATGCGCGCGACGTGATCGACGATCGAATTGCGATAGACGGCGGCAATCACGCCCAGCGGAACGCCGATCACCGTACCGATCAGCATTGCCAGCGTCGCCAACTCCATGGTGGCCGGAAAAACCCGGGCAATCTCGTCTGAAACCGGACGCCCCGAAATCAGCGAATTGCCGAAATCGAACCAGGCAACATCCCAGAGATAATGCGCGAACTGCACGAGAAGAGGCTGGTCCAGCCCCAGTTTCTGATAGAGCGCATCATAGGCTTCCTGCGTGGCATTATCGCCAAGGATCGCCAGAACCGGATCGATCGGCAGCAACCGCCCGATGATGAAGGTCAGGGCGGCAAGGCCGATCAGCGTTGCCGCAAACGACAGAAGAAATTTTGCGCCGCCGAAGATGCGCGGCAGGCGAAGAGACCTGCCGCGCGCGCCTGCGGACGCACTTTTATCAAGCGTTCCGGCGTCAGCCATTATTTACTCGCCATGTCGTAGTAGACTTGGAAACCATTCCAGGTCCAGTTCTTCAGCGTGTCGCGCGCAGCGGCCACGAAATAGGTCTGGAACATGATCGCCATTTCACCGGTTTCCATCCAGCGCTTCTGGAGGTCGGCATACATGGCCTTGCGCTTTTCCGGGTCGGTTTCGACGGCAGCCGCTTCCACGATCGCATTATATTCCGGGTCCTGATAGGAGGCGCGCCATGCCGGATACTGCGTCAGCTGCGCTTCAAAGGAATTGTCCGGGTTCATGACCAGACGCGATGCATTGCCATGGGCATCGGGAACACCGGTCTGCCAGGCCTTGATCCCGGACTGGTATTCGCGCCCGCGCACCCGCGCAAAGAACTGCGCATTGGCCATCTGCTCGATATTGAGTTTGACGCCGATCTGGGCGGCGTTCTGCTGAACATGCTGGCCAAGCGGCGCCGACCAGGGCAGCGAACCGACAAGGATCGTCGCCTCGAACCCATCCGGATACCCGGCTTCGGTGATGAGTTCCTTCGCCTTGTCCAGATCGAGGTGGAACGGACGGGCCTCGTCTTCCGGCAGGGCGCCGAACGCGCCGGACTGGGCGAAACTGTTCCACGGCTTGCCGAGATACTGCATCACCGTATCGCCGAGCGCGTCATAGTCGATGAGATATTTCATCGCCAGCCGCACCTTCTGATGGCTGAAAATCTCGTCGGCGGTGTTGAAGGTCCAGAAGATCAGCTGCGGCTTCAGCGCCGATGTGACATGGATGCCGTCCATGGCTTCCAGTTCGCGCAGGTCTTCCGGCGTCAGGTCGCGGGCGATATCGACATCGCCTTTTTCAACCATCAGGCGCTGCGTCCCGGTTTCGGCAACATGGCGGATCATCACGCGCGACAGACCCGGCTTTTCGCCGTAATAATCGTCATTGGCTTCCAGAAGCACGCCCTGCCCCTGATTCCAGCTGGCCAGATGATAGGGACCGGCGCAGGCGGTCTTGTCCTTCAGATAGGCATTGCCGAAATCGCCATCCTGCTCGTTCTGCATGATCAGCTCTTTATCGAGCGCGATCGATACGCGATTGGCGGCGATGGCCTGCATCAGCAGCGAGGACGGATAGACATCGCCGAATTTGAGCACCAGCGTATAGTCGTCCGGCGCGGTGATGCGCTCATCCATGTTGTCGACGGAAAACCCGTAATCCGTCAGTGCCGCCGCATTGCCGTAGCCAAGTGAAATTGCCCGTTTCAGCGACCAGACGAAATCTTCCGCCGTCACCGGGTTACCGGAGGGAAAGACGGCATCCTGATGCAGGTTGAAGGTGATGGTCTTGCCATCCTCGGAGACCGTCCAGCTTTCGGCCAGAGCGGGGATGACCTCGGCCTCGACTTCCGGTTTGAAGCTGACCAGAGCATCGCATGTGTTCTGCAGCAATTCATTGGTGACGACCTCGCCGACCTGCGCCGGGTCGAATGTCGAAATGGCGTCGATATTCCATGCCATGACGAGTGCGTCGTCCGGCGTGGCCGCCAGTGCCGGCAGAGCGCTGCCGCCGGCGAGCAAAGCGGCTGTGAGAAGTCGCGGAATTCCGTTCATTTGGCTGATATCCTTACTGTTCCCGTTTTCAGTTTGCCGGACCGTGGCTTTTTGCCCTTTTGTCGGTCCGGATATTCTCCGCACCCCGGCCCTCGAAAGGCCGGGTGTGGCTTTCACTCGGCAGCGGCAGCAGGCCGCGGCTGGAGCGGCGGTTTCACATCTGCCGGAATCGGGCAGACATAAGGCTCGCGGGCAAGATTTTCGGCATGCGCCTTCTTCACCCGCGCCATGAGCGTTTCATCTTCCATGAGCATGCGGCCGGTTGCCGCCATCACCTTGCTGACATAGGTCATGGCCTTGTGGGCGGCAGGCGCCTTGCCCTGCGCGACAATCTGCCAGCTGTGCCCCGGCGTGCCGATGGCGTGGGTCGCCGCATGCGCCTGAACCGTGGGCACGGCCCAGGAAACATCGGCAACATCGGTAGAGCCCATCATCTTTTCGCCTTCAAGCTCGAGCGGCAGGACATAATCGCACAGCGGCTCGCCCTCGCGCGGCTCAAGCCCGACGGAGCGATAGGCCGCGGCAATGTCGGCCAGCGTCAGTGTCTTCTGGATTTCGGCGGCAAACGTTCGGTCCGCCTCATCGAAGGCGATGCCGCCGAGCGCCTCGAACGCCTTCTGCATTGCCTCGTCGAGCGGCTTGTTGCCGAGCATGTTGGAAACGGCGGACATGATCGAGATATCGACGCTCGTCTCGGTCATCATCGCCGCACCGCGGGCGATCTTCTCGACCCGTTCATTGAGATCGAACATGCCCGAAAGCGTGGTCGAACGAATGGCGTAGCGGGTCTTCGCCTTGCCCTGAACGACGTTCGGGGCGGTGCCCCCGGCGTTCAGATAGGCATAGTGGATGCGGCTTTCCTGCGGGACATGTTCGCGCAGATACTGCACGCCGACATTCATCAGTTCGGCGGCATCGAGCGCGGAACGGCCCAGATGCGGCGCGGCGGCGGCGTGGCTGGAGCGGCCGGTGAATTCGAAATCCATGCGGGTATTGGCAAGGCTTTGCGCCTTGGCAACGCCGGTCATGGCGGCGGGGTGCCAGGTGATCGCGGCATCGACATCGTCAAACGCGCCGTCACGCACCATGAAGGCCTTGGCAGCGCCGCCTTCTTCCGCCGGGCAGCCGTAATAGCGCACGCGGCCGGGCGTGCCGGTTGCCGCCAGCCAGTCCTTCAGCGCGCAGGCCGCCAGCAATGCCGCACTGCCCAGCAGGTTGTGGCCGCAGCCATGGCCCGGGCCGTTGGCTTCCAGCGGTTTGGGCTCGGCGATATTGGCTTCCTGGCTCAACCCCGGAAGCGCGTCATATTCGCCGAGAATGGCAATCACCGGACCACCCTTGCCGGCTTCACCCATGACGGCAGTGGGAATGCCGGCGACTTCCTCCGTCACCCTGAAACCCTTGTCGCGCAGCATCGCCGTATGTTCGGCGCAGGAGCGGTATTCCGCATAAAGCGTTTCCGGCATGCCCCAGACCCGGTCGGCAAGACCGATCAGATCCGCGCTGTGTTCATCGACATAATCCCACACCGGCTCGGAATTCTGCATTTCATTCCCCTGAACGTTATTTTGTTTGCAACGATTATCGAGTTTCCGGCCACGCCGTGGTTCTGTCCAATGACAATGCGCGCAGATTCCAGTCATCATAAGAATAGATGATCTTCCCCTTCGCCGACCGCGCCGCCGGCCGATGCGTTTCAGGAATAGTTTCTGGAAAACATGGAATTGGTCAGCCGCAGGCGCGGCTGCTAATCAGGATATGAGAAGGCCGTATTCAGAAACCAGCTTTCGGTTCCGGGTTCACGTCAACTGTTTGACGACCACCAACCGCCTCTCAGGCCAGTGGCTTTGTGCCGTGCCCGCAGACACACAGGAAATGGGATATGACAGAACTGAACTGGGGTAATGCGGAGAAGGCGGCGGCAGCGCGCGTCGGTGCATGGCGGGAAACGGAGCCGGGTGGCGCCATTGTCGTCTTCGACGCGGGCGGTCCACGTATTGCCGTCGCAGGCGGCGTGGAAAACCTTTCGACGCTGAAGCCGTTTACTGCAGACACAGTCGTCCGCTACGCCTCCGTCACCAAACATGCCTTTGCCTCACTGGTCACGGCGCATAACGATATCATCGGACTCGACGATCCGCTCGGGCGTCACCTTCCCGAACTGCAACCGCCTCTCGCCGACGTGACCGTGGGGCAGGCGCTCGATATGACCGGCGGCCTGCCGGACGTGCGCGAATGCCTAGCCCTGCTCGGCCTTTCGGTTTTCACCGAAACCGCCGCCCGCCCCCTGTTTGAATTTCTGACCCGCATGACCCGGCTGAATTTTCCCGCCGGCACGGAGATTTCCTATTCCAACACGGGCTACCGGCTGGTGGAAACCGCACTGAAGCGTAGGAATATATTCTTTCGCGACTATATCCGCCGGCAGGGCGAGACGCTCGGCGTCACCTTCGATGCGCCGGACGTGTGGAGCGAGCCGGTCCGCGATCTGGCCCCCGGATACTGGCATGACGGCGAACACTGGCGGCTTTCGGCGGCGGGCCTGCATATTTCCGCGTCCGGCAGCATGACCGGCAGCGCCGCCGCGCTGGCCGCGTGGGTGCAGGCCTTGATGACCGCCGAAGGTGAATATGCCGGCATTCTGGAGCACCTTTCCGCCCGGCGTTATCTTTCCGACGGGCGCCCGACGGATTACGGCCTCGGCATACGCCGCGTCCAGCTTGGCAGCCGAACATTGCTTGGTCATGGCGGGTCGCATCCGGGCTACAAGAGCCATTTTCTCATCGACCGCGAAAGCATGACCGGCGCTGTTATTGTTGCAAACCGCGAAGATGTCGATGCCTACGCGATGGCAATGGATGTCATGGCGGCGCTCACGGGCGAAGGCCTGCCGGAGCCTGCAACGCGCCTGCCGGACGGGCTTTACCTGACTGCAAACGGTCCATGGTGGATCGAGGTCAAGGGATCGTCTCTGACCTATCTGAACAACACGGACACAGTTTATGCGGACAGTAACGGGACCGTGGCATCACGCTCGCCAACATCGCCGGCCCGGCTGCGATGGGACGGAAGCGCGATTACCGGGGAAATCGGCCATGCCGAACGCCGCTTTCTGCCCGCCGACCCAGAGCCCGTCCCCGCCGGCCTTCAGGGCCGATGGCTTTCCCCGGAAGGGGCAATGATCGTGATAGACGGCACCGATGTGATTATCGGCACCGGCCCGGTAAAACGGCGCATGCCGCTCACGTCACTGGGCCGGGGCCGTTTTCTGTTCAGTTTCGTGGATGGCCCCTGGACCAAGCGGATATTGCTGCACAGGCTGACAGAAGACCGACTGGAACTGGTTCTGAGCCGCGCGCGGATGATCGAATATCAGCGCCTGGCATAAAGCCGGGCGCTCATTGCCAGCGCTTCGGCGTCACCCCGACGCCTGACTGCAACATCACGCCCCTTGTGTCGTCTCCGCCGCCATTTCGCGCAGCAGGCGCACGGCATGGGGATAGCCGCGGGCGCCGCAGCCGGCCATCACCGCCGTTGCCACGGGAGAGACCAGCGAATTGTGGTACATCGGTTCGCGCTTGTGGACGTTGGAGATGTGGAACTCGATCAGCGGGCCTGGATACATCTTCAGCGCATCCATCATCGCCATCGAATAGAAGGTGAAGGCGGCGGGGTTGATCAGCAGCGCCGAAGAGGCATCGATGGCCTCGTGGATCCACTCGATCATCTCCTGTTCGGAATTGGTCTGGCGAAACACCAGCCCTTCCTCGCCGGCCGCTTCCATACACATGGCTTCGACTTCGGAAAGGGTCGTATGGCCGTAGACTTCCGGCTCGCGCAGGCCGAGCCGGTTGAGGTTGGGTCCGTTCAGGACATAGACGGGTTTGGTCATGCGGTTTTACCCCTTGTAGCCGAACTGGCGCGGCAGCCAGAGCGAGAGATCCGGAAACAGCGTGATCACCAGCAGCGCGGCGATGAGCGCCAGCAGGAACGGCAGGATTTCGCGGATGATGGCATGCAGAGACTTGCCCGATATGTTCGACATCACGAAAAGCAGCAGACCATAGGGCGGCGTAATCAGGCCCAGCATGATGTTGACCACGCAGACGACGCCGAAATGCACCAGATCGATGCCGAGCGCGTTGGCTGTCGGAATGAACACCGGCACGATCACCAGCAGCACGGTCGTGCCTTCAAGCAGGCAGCCCAGCGCCAGCAGGATGACGTTGACGATCAGCAGGAACATGATCGGCGAGAGATTAAAGCCCGAAAGCCAGTTGCTCAGCGTTGTCGGCACATTCTCGATCGTCACCACATAATTGAAGACCAGGGCGCCTGCGATCAACATGCCGATGGAAGCCGTGGTCCGCGCGCTCGACAACAGTGAATGATAGACCGCGCTTGCGCTGACGCTGTTGTAAAGCAATGCGGAAACGAGAAGGGCATAGAGTGCGGCGATTGCAGCCGCCTCGGTCGGTGTCGTGGCGCCGCCATAAATGCCGCCCAGAAGCACCACCGGCATCATCAGCACCGGGAAAGCCTTGACCACAATGCCCGGCAGCTTGCGCATCGGCACCGGCTCTTCCACCGGAAACGACCGGCGACGCGCGCTCGTCAGCACGATTGTGGCCTGCACAAGCCCCATCAAAAGCCCCGGAATCATGCCGGCAAGGAACAGGTAGCCGATGGAGGCATCCGAAACCAGCGCGTAGATGACCATCGGGATCGATGGCGGAATGATCGGACCGATCACCGCGGTGGAGGCCGTGAGCGCAGCCGCAAACGCCGGCGGATATTTGCCATCCGCGGTCATCATCTTCTGCATCATCTTGCCGGTGCCCGCCGCATCGGCAAGCGCGGAACCGGACATGCCGGCGAAAATGATGCTTTGCGCCACATTCACCAGCGCCAGCCCGCCGCGAAACCGGCCGACGAAGGCGTTACAGAAGGCCAGAAGCCGCAGCGTCATGCTGCCGGAATTCATCAGTTCGGCGGCAAGGATGAACAACGGCACGGCCAGCAGGATGTAGCTGGAAAACAGACCGTTCAGGATCTGCTCGGCGGCCGTGCCCATATCGAGACCGGCCAACATCAGATAAAGGATGGACGAAGCGATCATCGCGTGACCGACCGGCAGCCCCAGAAGCGCCAGAAGGAGGATCGAGATGATGCAGATTGTGAAGGGATCCATCATTCTTCATGCCCCCCGAGCTCGGCATGTTCGACGTAGCGGTCCGTCAGCGCGCTCCATAACAGCCACGCATAACGTATCAGAGTGGCGACGGCGAAGATGATGTAGATCGAATAGACATAGTCATAGGGAATATCGAGATAGGAGGTATCCTGCACCTTCATGAAGGTCACATAGTCCCACACGGCCGGCAGTGAATAGCCGTAGAGAAACAAGAGCGCCACGGCCGCCAGCACCGACATGACGCGCCGGACACGGTGGCCGGCAAGCGCCAGCACGAAGTCGAAGCGGATTTCGTCGGCTTCACGCAGAACGAAGGCCGCGCCCCAGAGCACCAGCCACAGCCACATCAGGATTGTCAGTTCGGACGCGCCGCCGATCGGCAGGTTCAGGAGATAGCGGAACGCCACCTGAACAATGAAGGCGATAAACATGATCGCCAGCATCAGGGCTGCGATATTCTCGGCCCTTCTGTGCAGCCATGCACCTATTTGCGTTAGTTTTTGCAAGATATTCTGCCTCAAACGGATCGTACCCGTTTCCGGGTACGATCACTGACGGTTACTGGATAAGTTCAGAGCGCGTTGATGCGATCGAGCATGCCTTCCGGCCAGTCTTTCGACAGATCGGAATCGAGATACATCTGCTGCGCATAGGTGCGGAAAGCATCGACATCGGGCGTGTAGATGTTGAGGCCCTGTTCTTCGAAGAACGACGCCAGTTCGCCCTCACGCGCCAGATGCTGCTCGGTGCTCCAAGCAATCGCCTCGTCCGCGGCCGCCTCGAATGCCTGCCGCTGCTCATCGGTAAAGGAATCCCAGACCTCCTGCGAAATCACCAGAAGGTCGTATCCCACCAGATGCGAGGTCATGACAATCTGGTCCATGACTTCGTAGAACTTCATGTTCTCGACGTTGGGCAGCGGATTGTCCTGGCCATCGATCGCCCCGGTCTGAAGACCGGTATAGACCTCGGCATAGGCCATCGGCGTCGGATTGGCGCCAAGAGCGCGACCGAGGAACTGCCAGGCATCGCCGCCCGGCATCCTGAGCTTCACACCGGCCATGTCTTCCGGGGTGTTGATCTCCTTGTCGATGCGCAAACCGACCTGACGCGTGCCGAAATAGGTCGGCCCGAGAATGTGAATGCCAAGCTGATCTTCGGCCAAAGCCTTCATCTCGGCCCCGGCATCGCTCTTGAAGAATTCATTCAGATGCGCGGCATCGCGGAACAGATAGGCCGATGTCAGGATGGAAAAGGCCGGCACCTGCGTCGCGATATCCTGCGGCGAGACGTTGCCCATTTCCAGATTGCCGCGCTGGATGGCAATAATCTCGGTGGTCTGCTTGAACAGATTGCCACCATAGTAAAGCTCCAGATCGGCAATATCGGCCACGTTTTCCTGAAGCCGCTTCATCATATCCGCACGGATATCCTGCTCGGAAAACACCGCCGAGAAGCGAAGCTGCGGCGTATCCTCCTGCGCCAGCGCAGGCGTGACAAGTCCAAGAGCCAGTCCAACGGACGCAACAGCGCCCAACAGGTTTCTACGATTGATCATTTCTCTCTCCTCCAGTTTGCACCCTGCGGTTTTCCCACCGCAGGGTGTCCTCATTGTCGTGCGATTATCGCACGCTCCCATGATTATTCAGGCCCGCGGGCCTTATTCCTCAAAGATTGTTGATCTTTTCCAGCATGCCTTCAGGCCAGTCCTTCGACATGTCCGAATCGAGATACTGCTTCTGCGCGTAGGTACGGAACGCATCGACATCGGGCGTATAGACGTCGAGCCCTTGATCCTTGAAGAAGGTCACCAGTTCGTCTTCCTGCTCCAGATATTGCCCATTCGACCAGGTAAAGGCCTCGGTCGCGGCATCGCGCAGGGTCTGCTGCTGTTCTTCGCTCAGGCTGTCGAACTTCTTCGCGCTCATGATCAGCATGCCGAAGCCGACATTGTGGCTGGTCAGGACGATCTGGTCCGTCACCTCGTAGAATTTCATCGCCTTGTCGTTGGGAAGCGGATTGTCCTGCCCGTCGATCACGCCCGTCTGCAGGGCGGTATAAACTTCCGGATAGGGAATCGGCGCCGGATTGGCACCAATCGCCTTGCCGAGGAACTGCCAGCTTTCGCCGCCCGGCATGCGCAGCTTGATACCCGACATGTCTTCCGGCGTCATGATCTTCTCGTCACCGACGACATTGACCTGCCGGCGGCCGTAATAGGCAGGCGCCAGGATCTCGATGCCCATTTTATCGCGCGCGAGTTCGCGGAACGTGTCGCCGACCTCGCTGTTGAAAATCCGCATCAGGTGATCGGCATCGCGCACGACATAGGCCGCGCCGAGAATATCGAATGCCGGGGCCTGCTCGGCAAAGTCCGACGGCGGCAGGATGGCCAGATCCAGATTGCCGCGCTGGACGGCAACCAGTTCCGCACCCTGCTTGACCAGTGTGCCGTTGAAGTGGGCTTTCAGATTGAAGTCATCGCTGATTTCGTCGGCAAAAATGCCGGTCATTGCCTGCGAACGCGGCACATCGGCCGATGTGACATCGGAATAAAGCAGATCGATCTTGTCCTGCGCCTGTGCACCGGCCGCCATGGCAACCGTGACGGCAGCCATCAGAGCCAATCGCCGCATTTTTGTATGGATTGTCATTTTTTTTCTTCCTCCTGAATATCCCTAGAAACAAAATCGATGCTCGGCCAGCCCCTGACCGGCACCGGTTATCGCAAAAACGCTGCCTGCAAGCGGTTCCTTCGCAAGCTGCTCTTCGCTTAGAAACTTGAAGGCCGTGGTCACGAACAGCGTCTTGTAGTCCGGGCCGCCAAAACACAGGCACGTCGGGTTGGTCACCGGCAGGGAAATCCTGCGGTCGATGCGGCCATCGGGCGTGTAGCGCACGACAGCGCCGCCGGCGAAAAACGCCTGCCAGAGGCAGCCATCGGTATCCACGCATGCGCCATCGGGGCGTTCGCCGCCAGCCGTATAATCGGCAAACACCGTGCGCGAGACCGGCCGTTCGCCGGCCTCATCCAGCGTGATCTTCCAGGTCAGATGCCGCCGCGTGTCGGTGAAATACATATGCCGCCCGTCGGGATCGAAGGCGATGCCGTTCGAAACGATAACGTCATCGTAAAAGGCGGTAAACGAACCGTCCGGGTCGACACGGTAAAGGCTTCCCAGGCCATCTTTCAGCCCGTTGTCCATGGTGCCGATCCAGAGCCGGCCGTTGCGGTCGACGCGGCCGTCATTCAGCCGGGTGGCGGGAAAATTTTCATCCGGCACGCGGGCAAAGGGTTCGGATACGCCCGTCTGCGGATCGAGCAGCACCAGATCCAGATCGCGGGCGACAAGGTGTTTGCCGGAGCGGGTGAGCGCCTGACCGCCGAGATAGGTGCAGGGCTGGGCGCGCGAAAACGCCTCGCCTGTCAACGGATCAAGCTGCCAGAACTGCGGATCCTCGATGTCGATCCACACAAGCCGCTGGGTCTGCTCGCACCACAGCGGCGTTTCGCCAAGCCGGGCCTTTACCGTCTGGATACAGTCCACTTCAGGTGTCATCATCCGTGCCCCCGTCATTGCCGTGGCACCGATGCAGGCCGCATCAGCCTGCGCTGCGCTGCGGTGCGGAATGGCGCGTTGACTGCGCCATAGCCCGAATACGCATCCCGCCGCTGAACGATCTCGAAGAAAATACCGTCGCCGAACGGCCGGCTGTAAAGCTGGAAATAGGCGCCGTTCTTGTCTTCGTCGTAAAGGATATTGTGGCGTTTGAGACGCTCGACCGTCTCCGGCTCCACCGCCAGCCGCGCCACGAGGTCGTCGTAGTAATTGTCCGGCATCGGCAGGAACGCAAAACCGTTTGCCGCAAGCGCCTCGGCCGTGGCGAAGATGTCATCGGTCTCGAAGGCGACATGCTGCACCGACGAGCCGAAACTGTCGGCAACGAACCGGCCGGCAAAGGTTCTGTGGGTTTCGGCGCCGTTCAGGGTCACGCGCAGCGCGCCATCGGGCGACTGAATGGCCTGACTGCGGACCAGTCCGCCGGGATCGACGACATCGACGGTCGGCGTTTTCTCGGTCTCGAAAAGCGATAGGTAGAACAGCGACCATGTCAGCATTTCTTCGTAATTCATCGTCTGGGCAATATGGTCGATCCGCTTCAGCCCGGCGTCACGCGTCGGCGTATCGTCGGAGACCGGTCGGAATTCCTTGTCCCAGACCCCGGCAAGGCCGCTGGTATCATCAATGAAATGCATCAGTCCCGCGCCGACGCCGCGAATCGCCGGAATGTCCAGCTCTCCGGTTCCCACCGGCTGGTGGAACGGCGTGATGCCCAGCGCCTCGGCGCGCGTAACGGTGTCGGCGGCGCTTTCCACCTGCAGCCCGATATCGCAGATATTGAGGCCGTGCACGATATGCGCACTGTGGGCAAAGCCCTCGCGTTCGGTATTGATGACCACGCGGATGTCGCCCTGCTGCCAGAGTTCCACCTGTTTGGAGATGTGCCGCCCGGCCCGCCGGAAACCGAGCGCCGACAGAATGCCGGCCAGTTCCGCCGCTTCCGTTTCATCGGCGGCAAATTCCACGAAGGAAACGCCGCGCGTCGAAATCCGCGGCGGCATGTCGGGCAGGTTGAAGGCGTTGTCCGGCTCCTGCCGGCGGACCTGATCCATGAGGTAGACCAGCGAACGATGTCCGTCGCGGGCAATCGCACCGGGACTGCCGCCACGGAACTGGTCGTTGAAGACTTCCAGACTCAGCGGCCCGGCATATCCCGTTGCCGCAACCGCGCGCATGAAGGAGACCACATCGAGATCGCCCTCGCCCGGCATGTTGCGGAAGTGGCGGGACCAGTAGAGCAGGTCCATCTCGATGATCGGCGCATCGGCAAGCTGAACAAAGAAAATCCGGTCGCCGGGAATGCGGCGGATGGTGTCGGGATCGATGCCGCGGCCGAGCGTGTGAAAACTGTCGAGAATGAGCCCGATATTCGGATGATCGGCGCGGCGCACGACTTCCCAGGCGTCGCGATGGTCCCAGACATGCTTGCCCCATGCAAGCGCCTCGAAACCGACGCGCAGGCCCCGCTTTGCCGCCCGTTCACCGAGCGCGGCGAAATCATTCGCCATGCGGTCGATCCCGCCAAGCGCTTCCGGGTGGGTCGATGAGCAGACCAGCACCAGATCGGTGCCCAGTTCCTGCATCAGGTCGAACTTGCGCTCCATGCGGTCGAAGGCGCGCGCGCGCAGCGGCTCCGGCAGCCCTTCGAAATCGCGGAACGGCTGGAACAGCGTGATTTCCAGCCCGTGATCGCGCACCATGCGCCCGACCTCGCGCGGCGAGGCATCGAAGGCAATGAAATCCTGCTCGAAAATCTCGATGCCATCGAAACCGGCGGCTGCAATGGCCGCCAGCTTTTCAGGCAGATCGCCGGCAATGCAAACGGTGGCGATTGAGGTCTTCATCCCGTCACGCTCCCTTTTCCGGTGTCGCTTTCGCAAGCAGAACCGGCTTCATTTCGGCAATATCGGGTTCTTTTCCGGTAAACAGTTCAAAGGCGCGCACAGCCTGCCAGAGCGCCATGCCGGTGCCCGGCAAAACCGCGCATCCCTTTTCGGTGGCAGCCTTGATCAGTTCCGTCTCCGGCGGGAAATAGACGATATCGGCCACCCAGTGACGCGGCGCGATCAGATGTTTTGGAAGCGGACAGCCCGGCAGCTTTTCCATGCCCACGGGCGAGGCGTTGACGATGCCGTCGACATCGGCAGCAATCTCCGTATTTTCAACGGCCTGAACCCGGTCCGCGCTGAAGTGCTGCGCAAGAACCGCGACCAGCGCGTCAGCCTTTTTCCGGTCGGGATCGAAAACGAACAGCCGGCCAATGCCTTCATCGAGAAGCGCATGCGCGACGGCCCCACCGGCGCCGCCAGCGCCCAGCAGCAAGGCCCGGTCGCGCGCGGCGTCTTCGGCCAGCCCGCGGCGCAGGCTCTGGGCAAAGCCCCAGCAATCTGTGTTGTGGCCGATGCGCCGGCCATCCTCGAAAACGACCGTATTCACCGCACCGACCATTTGCGCGTCCTGCGACAATTCATCGAGATGCGGCATCACCGCCTGTTTGAAAGGATAGGTCACGTTGAGGCCGCGATAGCCTTCGGCCTGCAGCAGGTCGAGGATCGCGCCGACGTCGGAAGGCAGGTCGCGTTCCAGCACGTCGATAAAGTCGTACTGGTAGTCGAGGCCCAGCGCCTTCGCGGCGGCCATATGCATGCCCGGCGTCCGCGAACCACCGATTCCCTGCCCCAGGAGACCGGCCTTGAAGACCTGACCCGAGCCGGCCCGCGCCGAACGCGCCTGTGTGACGACCATGCAGAAACAACCTCCCAAATAATCTCCTGTTCTTGATTTTGTTCAATTCGGTTAATTATGTCAAGGGAATGTTCGGCACGGTTAGTTTTGTTTTGTGGGTCGTGAAATTGCTGTTTATTATGTAGTAGACGCGCATGGGGACACGTTCGGGAGGAGAGAACTTGGCGAAGGGCGAAATCAGGGACGAGGCGGATGTGACCGCGCGGCGAAGCTGGAAGCAGGATCCGGAGGCCGTACGCGAAAATATCCTGCAGACGGCCCGCGCCGTGTTTGTCGCCCACGGGCTTTCCGGCGCCAAGATGGACGAAATCGCGGCGCGCACCCGCACCTCGAAGCGCATGATCTATTATTATTTCGGCGACAAGGAAGGCCTTTACCGCGCCGTTCTGGAAGATGCCTATGCCCGCATGCGCCGCGCGGAAGACGATCTCGAACTTGAAAGCCTTCATCCGGTGGAGGCCTTGCGGCAGCTGACGGAGTTCACATTCGACCACCACAGCCGGGAGCGCGATTTCGTGCGGCTGGTGATGGTCGAGAACATCCACCAGGGCCGTCACATGTCGAAATCCGAGATGATTGCGGGACAGAACAGTTCGGCCATCCGGCTGCTGGAGGAGATCTACAGGCGCGGCTGCGACGAGGGCCTGTTCCGTTCCGGCCTGACGGCGCTTGAGCTGCACTGGCACATCTCCGCGCTTGCCATCTTCAACGTTTCCAACCGCGCCACCTTCTCGAACATTTTCGGCACAGAGCTGTTCGAACCCAAGGGGCAGGACATGCTGCGCCGGCACACCGGCGACATGGTGCTGCGCTTCGTGATGAAACCGGGGCTTTCGCCCGAGGATGTCGAGCAGCGCCCGCAGACGAAACCGCGCAAGATCGATCCCGGAATCTACCGCTTTATCGAGGTTCTGGAAGCACAACAGGCCAGCCTTCCCGCCGGCACGACGCTCGAGGCGCGGCGCGTGCTCTACAATTCGATTGCCCGAAACCTGCGACTGCCCACGCCGCCCAATATCGAGACCGATACCGAACACTGGATCGACAGTGACGGCGGGCCCGTGCGCGTGCGCATCTTCCGGCACATGAGCAGCGGCCCGCAACCGGCCCTGATCTATCTGCACGGCGGCGGTTTCTGGCGCGGCAGCCCCGAATCGCACTGGGACACAACGGCCCGCCTTGCCTCGTGGACACGGCAGACGGTGATTTCCGTGGATTATGCGCTGGCGCCCGAGCATCCCTGTCCGACGGCGCTGGAACAGACGCTTTCGGTCATTGCCTGGGCGCGCGATCAGGCGGAGACGCTCGGTATCGACGCGGAGCGAATCGCTATCGGCGGCGACGGCGCGGGCGGCAATCTCGCCGCCGTCACGGCGATGACCTGCCGGGACAGGAAAATGCCGCTTTGCGCCCAGCTGCTGATCTATCCGATCTGCGATTTCGACCTGACCCGAACGTCCTGCAGGCAGAATGCCGAAGGCCCCTTGCTGCGCCCGGATGACGTGGCCGACATGGGCGCCCGCTACTGTCCGGACAAAAAACGGTTGATGTCCGACCCGATGATCACGCCGCTCTCGGCGCCGACGCATGCGGACCTGCCGCCCGCCTTCATCGCGCTTGCCGCTAACGACCCGATGCACGACAGCGGCGCGGCCTATGCGGATGCCCTGAAAAAGGCTGGCGTTGCGGTGAGCATCGACGAGGGCGAGGGCCTCGCCCACGATTATCTGCGAACCCTGAGCCACTGCCCGCTTGCCGAAGACAAGCTCAGGATCATGAGCGACTGGCTTTATGAGGTCTTCCGGTTTGCCGGTGACGGTGCCTGACACGGTTTCAGTCCGACCCCATCCGCTCGATCTTTCCGCAAAGATCGATGGCGGCACCGAGCCCGCGGCCGGTGGCCAGCGCCATCTGCGGCAGGATCATCCATTCCAGAGACCAGGCCGCGCCCGAGCGCTCCTGTTCGTGGACCAGCGCCTGATGCAGGCCGGAAAGCTGGGCGGCATTGAAGCGGGCAAGGGTGACCAGAAGCTCGGCCAGAACCGGATTGCTCTTGTGCGGCATGGCCGATGATCCGCCGCCGCCCGAAAGCGCGATTTCATCGACGCCCTGCTGCGCCATCAGCGCGATATCCTGCCCCATCTTGCCCAGCGTGCCGGAAATCAGCGACAGCACTGCGGCATATTCGCCGATCCCGTCGCGCATGGCATGCCAGGCTTTTTGTGTCGGCTGCAGGTCCAGCCTGCGAGCGACATCGGCAACCACGGCATCCGCCTTGTCCCCCAATGCGGAACGGTTTCCCGCCGCCCCGCCGACCTGCACCTTTTCGACGCGCGGGCGCAACGCCTTGAGACGCGCGACATGATCGTCAAGCGGCAGACGCCAGGACAGCAGACGGTCGCCGACCGTAATCGGCACGGCGGCCTGCATGCGTGTTCGCCCGGTCAGCCGGTTATCGCCGAAACGCCGTTCCAGCGCGGTCATCGCCGCCATCAGCTGATCAAGGCGGGCGAGGAAAAGCACAGTCGTCTCGCGCAGGGTCAGCGCCAGCGCCGTATCGATCACGTCCTGCGATGTCGCGCCCTTGTGCACGGCCTCGGCAGGCGCGACCCGGCGGAGCATTTCGACAAGCGCCGGAATCGGCACGCCGTCAGAACCCGTGCCTGCCGCAAGCGTTGACGGCGGCACGTCCGCCTGCTCGATGGCGCTGGCCGCGCTTTCAGCCTGCGCCGCGTCGAAAATCCCGCAGGCGCCCAGCGCCCGGCTCCACGCCGCCTCGAAGGCCAGCATGTGCTGCAACTGGCTTTCAGGCGACCAGATCGCCGCCGTTTCGCTATCGCCGAAAAGGCCGCCAAGCCAGGGATGATCGAAGACTGAAGTGTTCACGCATTATGCTCCAAGAGCGCCGGCACAGTATTCCCATGCCGGCGCGACTGATCAGATGTCGAGGAAAACCGTTTCGCCCTCGCCCTGCAAGCGGATATCGAAACGATATTGCCCCTCGCCCGTCTTCTTCGCGATCAGCGTCGGCACCCGGTGCTTCAGTTCGACGGCATTCAGCAGCCGGTCGCCGCTATTGTCCTCATCGTCGAAATAGATGCGGGTGTTGAGGCCGATATTGATGCCGCGCGCCACGATCCAGATCGAGATATGCGGCGCATTATGCGATCCGCCACGGCCCCTGAAGGCACCCGGCTTGACGGTGCGCAGCACGAACTCACCGCTATCGGCATCGGCGGCAAAGCGGCAATGGCCCGAAACGGCGGGATCGGCACCCGGCTGGCCGGGGAAGATACCGGCAGCATCGGTCTGCCAGCTTTCGAGCATCGCATCGCGGATGGCATAACCGGTTCCATCGAGGACGCAGCCGCGAATTTCGATGACCGCGCCTTTCGCGCCATCGGCAATCGCGTGTTCGCCGATCTCCTCGTCGTAGCTGCCCGGATTGCCGGCATAGGTCGGCATGCAGCCGATATGAACGTAGGGGCCGGCAGTCTGCGACGGCGTTTCGGCCAGAATTTCGGGTCTCTTGATCATCTCACAACCCCTCCAGTCTGTTTTCGAACATGGTCTGACGGCGGCCGCGCAGGACGATATCGAACCGGTAGGCCAGGAAATCGAGCGGCCGGGCCATCGACATGTCCAGCGGCGCGACCAGCCGGTCGAGATTGCTGCGTTCCTTGATGGTGTTGGCGATGGGACAGAGATCGATCAACGGGTCGCCTTCGAAATAGAGCTGGGTGATCAGCCTCTGGCCGAAGCTGTGGCCGTAAACCGAAACATGGATATGCATCGGCCGCCAGTCATTGCCGCGATTGGGCCAGGGATAGGCACCGGGGCGAATGGTCAGAAACTCGTAATAGCCGTTCTCATCGGTGAGCGTGCGCCCGCAGCCGCCGAAATTCGGATCGAGCGGCGCCAGATAGCTGTCCTTCTTGTGGCGATAGCGGCCACCGGCATTGGCCTGCCAGATTTCCACCAGCGTTTCGGGAACCGGCTTGCCGCGCTCATCCAGCACATGACCGAATACGAGGATGCGCTCGCCGATGGCAGGTGCCGCGCCCTTGGTCCAGTTCAGGATCAGATTGTTGTCGAGCGCACCGAACATGCCGTGGCCGAACATCGGCCCGGTCTCCTCCGACGGGCCGCTTTCAAGAGAGAGCAGCGGCAGCGTCGGCGAACGCGCGACCGACGTCTTGTAGTCCGGCGCATAGGCCGGTGGATGAACCGTGCGGTTTCGCGGGATCAAAGGCCCGAGATCAGTCATCGTCATTCTCCTCCATTTCGGCATAAGTTGCCTTTGCCAGCTTCAGGGCATGGTTGGCGCGCGGCACGCCCGCATAGATCGCCACATGCTGGAATGCCTCGATGACATCCTGCCTGCTGGCGCCGGTGCGCCGGGTGGCGCGGATATGCATGGGTATTTCCTCAAAATTTCCGGTCGCCGCCAGAAGCGCCAGCGTCAGCATGGACCGCTCGCGCCGGGAAATGGCATCCGACGCCCAGACCGTGCCCCAGGCGCTTTCGGTAATCAGCGTCTGAAAGGCCTCGTCCAGCCCGGTCTTTGCCGCCTCGGCCCGGTCGACATGGGCATCGCCAAGCACGGCGCGGCGGGTTTTCATGCCTTCTGCATAACGCTCAGTCATGGCGGGTCTTCTCCAGAAAATCTCTAATCAATGCGGCGACGGCCTCCGGCTTTTCGACACAGGGCAGATGCCCGGCATCGTCAACGATATGGAATGTCGCATTGCAGAGCTTTGCGGTTTCAGCCACCAGTTCAGGCGGCGTCGAGCCGTCTAGCGCACCGGCAATCGCCATTGCCGGACAGGTAATCTGCGTGCAGCCTTCCGTAAGGTCAGCCGCTGCCAGAGCGTGACAGCAGGCGATATAGCCCTCAAGCGTCGTGCGCTCGAGCATGTTGCGCCACTGCGATGCCTCGGGGCTGCCAAGAAACGCAGGGGAAAACCAGCGCGGCAGAATGCCATCGGAAATCGCGGCAATGCCGCCTTCGCTGAGGGCTGCGATGCGCTCGCCCCAGCTTTCCGCCGTGCCGATCTTCGCCGCCGTATCCATCAGCACCAGCGCCTGCGTCAGGTCGGGACGCTTGATTGCGAAAGACTGGGCAATCAGCCCGCCGATGGACAGGCCGACAAAGGTTACGTTGCGAAGATCGAGCGTCTCACATATGGCGATTGCATCGTCGCTCAGCATGTCGATCGTGTAGGGCCCGGGCGTGAGGTCGGAAAGGCCGTGACCACGCTTGTCGTAGCGCACGATCCGCAGATCCGGCGGCAGCTGTGCAACAAGCGCATCGAAAACCCGAAGATCGGTGCCAAGCGAGTTGGCGAACAGAACCACAGGGCCGTCACGCGGCCCCTGGTCACGCACATGAAGTGCAGCATCACCCGAACGGATCATCATGCTCGTTCCTCCTGATTTCTTTTTGCCATAGCCAACCGGCATTAAAAATTATATTTTCCGGAAAAATTCATAACCTCAGGGTTATACCTATGTTCGATCCCCGTATTCGCATGCGGCACCTGCACTGCTTTGTCGAGACCGCACGCCGCGGCTCGCTGAGTGCCGCCGCCCAAACACTGAATGTCAGCCAGCCCGCCGCATCGAAGACGATCCGGGAGCTTGAGGATATTCTCGAGGTCGCGCTTTTCGACCGGTCGGGCCGCAGGCTGGCGCTGACACAGGCCGGCAAGACCTTTCAGCGCTATGTCGGGTCCGCCCTTGTCGAACTAGGCCGCGCGCAGGAACTGGTCCGCGAACGGCCGGCACGGCGCTCACGCATCGCCGTCGGCGCGCTGCCGACGGCATCCACCGTGCTTTTGCCGCAGGCCGCCCTTTCGCTTAGGCAATCCGCGCCGGAATGCCTGCTGAGGGTGACGACCGGGCCGAACTGGCTGCTTTTATCGCAATTGCGCGAAGGCACACTCGACATGGTGGTCGGGCGCATGGCCGCGGCCCAGCTGATGGAAGGGCTTTCCTTTCGCCAGCTTTATTCCGAGCCGATCATGGCGGTCGTGCGCCCCGGCCACCCTCTCGACAGCAAGGAGGCGGATGGCGCCACGCTTGACCGCTTCCCGCTGATGCTGCCGCCGCCGGGCGCGGTCATCGCCCCTCTGGTGCAGGCCTATCTGCACGGGATCGGGCTTTTCGATCCGCAGCCAGCCTTCGAAAATGTCGGCCTTGCCTTCGGGCGCAAGGTGGTGCTGTCATCCGACACGATCTGGTTTATCTCTGCCGGCGTGGTTCACGACGAGCTTGAAACCGGCCTTCTTTCCGGCATTCGCCTGAACGACGATCTGCTGGGCGGCCCGGTCGGCGTCGCGATGCGCAACAATGCGGTGATGACCGACGAACAACGCTCCCTGCTCTCAGCACTCGTCGAAGCCGCAGGCCGGCAATAGACCGAGACTACAGAGCCTCCAGCGCGATCGCGATGCCCTGACCAACGCCGATGCACATGGCCGAAAGCGATTTCTCGCCGGACTTCAGCTCGCGCATGGCCGTGCCGGTAATCCGCGCGCCGGACATGCCGAGCGGATGGCCAAGCGCAATCGCGCCGCCATTGGGATTGACCCGAGGGTCGTCGTCGGCGACGCCGAGATGGCGAAGGGTGGCGAGTGCCTGCGATGCGAAAGCCTCGTTGAACTCCATCACGGAGAAATCATCCGTCCGCAGCCCGAGACGCTCCATCAGCCTTGCCGATGCCGGCGCGGGACCGAAGCCCATGATGCGCGGCGGCACGCCGGCGCTTGCGCCGCCCAGAACCCTGGCAATCGGCGTCAGGCCGTGTTTGCGGGCCGCATCCATGGTCGCCAGCACCAGTGCCGCAGCGCCATCATTGACGCCGGATGCGTTGCCGGCGGTAACCGTGCCATCCGCCTTGACGAAGGTTTTCAGCCGCTGCAAACCGGCAAGATCGGTCGACGGACGCGGATGTTCATCGGTATCGACAATGACCGGATCGCCCTTGCGCTGCGGCACCGCGACAGGAACAATTTCCTGCGCAAGACGTCCGCTGTTCATGGCCTGCGCCGTTTTCTGCTGCGAGCGAAGAGCGAATGCGTCCTGATCGGCGCGGGAGACGGAAAAATCCTCCGCCACGTTTTCAGCGGTTTCAGGCATGGAATCGACGCCATATTGCGCCTTCATCAACGGATTGATCAGCCGCCAGCCGATGGTGGTGTCTTCGATCGCATTGGCCCGCGAAAACGCCGTCTCGGCCTTCGGCATGACGAAGGGCGCGCGCGACATGCTTTCCACACCGCCCGCGATGACAAGCTCGGCCTCGCCTGCCCTGATCGCGCGGGCTGCGGTGATGACCGCATCCATGCCGGAACCGCAGAGGCGGTTCACCGTCGAGCCCGGCACGCTTTCCGGGAAGCCCGCAAGCAGAAGTGACATTCGCCCCACATTGCGGTTGTCTTCGCCGGCCTGATTGGCACAGCCGAGGATCACCTCGTCAATTGCGGCAAGGTCCATGCCCGGATTGCGCGCCACAATTTCGCGAAGCGGAATGGCCGCGAGATCATCAGGCCGAACGGCCGACAACGCGCCGCCATAACGGCCGATCGGCGTGCGGATATAGTCGCAGATAAAGACCTCAGCCATCAGATATCCTCCGGTACGGCAAGCTCGGCGACATCGCCATCAAGGTGGATCGGTGCGCCGGTGACGGACTGGAGCGCGTCCATGGAGACAGCCGCCAGTTTTTCGCGCAGCACGAAATGGCCATCCACGATATCGATGACGGCAAGCGATGTGTAGACGCGGTCGACGCAGCCAACGCCGGTCAAGGGGAAAGTGCAGGCCTTGACCAGTTTGGGCGAACCATCCTTGGCGACGTGGTCGGTGATCACCGCAACGCGCCCGGCGCCATGCACGAGGTCCATCGCGCCGCCGACGGCGGGAACGCCCTTCGAGCCGACCCGCCAGTTCGCAAGGTCGCCATTTTCGGCTACCTGATAGGCGCCGAGCACGGCAAGATCGAGATGACCGCCACGCACCATGGCAAAGCTGTCGGCATGATGAAAGAAGGATGCGCCGGGCTTGAGCGTGATCGCCTTTTTGCCGGCATTGATCAGGTCCCAGTCCTCCTCACCGGGTTTCGGCGCCCGGCCAAAGCCCAGCACGCCGTTTTCGGTGTGATAGGTCACCTCACGCCCCTCGGGCTGAAAGGTCGCGATCATCTCCGGAAAACCGATGCCGAGGTTCACATAGGAACCGTCCTCGATATCCTGAGCGACGCGCCATGCGATCTGCGCATTGGAAAGCTTGACGTCATTGATGTTGAAATCACTCATCAGTAGACCTCTCCCGCGCGCACCAGCGCTTCTTCCTGTTGCGGCTCGGGCACCGCGACGACGACATCGACAAAGATACCGGGCGTGATCACCTGTTCGGGATCGATCGAACCGGGTGCGCCGAGTTCCGAGACCTGCGCGATCGTCCTGTCCGCGGCCATGGCCATCAGCGGCGCGAAATTGCGTGCCGCCAACCGATAGGTGAGGTTGCCGGCGTGATCGCCCTTTTGGCCCTTGATGAGGGCGAAATCGGCTTTCAGCCAGCGCTCGCGCACATACATCTTGCCGTCGAATTCCTCGACCGGCTTGCCTTCCGCCAGCTCCGTGCCGTAGCCCGACGGCGTGAAGAAGGCCGGAATACCTGCACCGGCAGCACGGATGCGCTCGGCAAGCGTGCCCTGGGGAACAAGCTCCAGCGCGATCTCGCCGGCGCCGTATTTCGCGTTGAAGGCCTCCGCATTGGAGGAGCGCGGAAACGAACAGATCATCTTCGCCACCATGCCGGCCCTGATCATCGCGGCGATACCGACCGCGCCATTGCCGGCATTGTTGTTGATGATGGTCAAATTGGCGGGGCTGCCGGTGGCGCGAAACCGGTCGACAAGCGCATGGACCAGCTCGATCGGCGCGCCGGAACCGCCGAACCCGCCAATCATCACGCAAGCGCCGTCATGGATGTCGGCAACCGCCTCGGCGACCGATGACATGACCTTTTTCATGATGTTCTCCTCATTTTCCTAAAAGACAAATAAGGCGTCAATCGCTTGCATGACCAGTCTATTTGTTCATATATTGAGATTTGTTCAATTAATGAATAGTGGCGTGCGCATGCTGAACAAACCGACGGATTACATCGCCTCGCTCGCGAAAGGCCTCAGGGTGATCGAGGCGTTCGGCGCGGACACACCGCGGCTTTCGATCGCCGAAGCGGCATCGGCAACCGGCCTTGACCGCGCCACGGCACGGCGCGTGCTGCTGACGCTGGCGCGTGAGGGCTATGCCGATTATGACGGAAAATTCTTCACGCTGACGCCGCGCGTCCTGCGTCTGGGCGTATCGGCACTGGCCTCCCTGCCGCTGCCGCAGCTTGTCCAGCCATGGCTGGATCAGCTTTCCGAGCAGATCGGCGAAAGCTGTTCTGTCGCGCTTCTGGATGAAACGGAAATCGTCTATGTGGCCCGCGCCGCGCAAAAGCGCGTGATGTCCATCGGCCTAATGCCCGGCTCGCGCCTGCCGGCCTTTTGCACATCGATGGGCCGTATCCTGCTGGCATCACTGCCGCGCGAACAGGCCATCGCCCTGATCGAAAAATCCGATCTCACGCCCCGCACGCCCTTTTCGGTGACCGATCCGGCAGAGATCATCAGACGCGTCGAACAGGCCCGCGAAAACGGCTTCGCCGTCATCGACCAGGAGGTGGAACTCGGCCTTTGCTCCATCGCCATCCCCCTTTTCGACAAGCACGGCAGAACCGTCGCCGCACTCAATATCGGCCTGTCCGCAACCTCCGCAGACGCAGCTACGCTTGCCGAACGCTTCCTGCCAAAACTGCTCAGCGTCCAGTCAGGCCTTCGCCGCGTGCTGTGATCTGGAGACAAAAAGGCGTGAGAGGTGCGGCGCCGAGCAGACATAGCTCAAAAGCCAGGGGAGATGCACACTCCCCCCTGAGCCGTAAAGTCTGGCCTCGCCCTTTATTACGAGTCGAGACCCGATATCATTCCCACTCGATCGTGCCCGGCGGCTTCGACGTCACGTCGTAGACGACGCGGTTGATGCCGCGGACTTCGTTGATGATGCGGGTCGCGGCCTTGCCGAGGAAGTTCATGTCGAACTGGTAGAAATCGGCGGTCATGCCGTCGACCGAGGTGACGGCGCGCAGCGCGCAGACGAATTCATAGGTGCGGCCGTCGCCCATGACGCCGACGGTCTGCACCGGCAGCAGCACGGCGAAGGCCTGCCAGATGACGTCATAGAGGCCGTTCTTGCGGATTTCGTCGAGATAGATGGCATCGGCCTCGCGCAGGATATCGAGCTTTTCGCGGGTCACGCCGCCGGGGCAGCGGATCGCAAGGCCCGGCCCCGGGAAGGGATGGCGGCCGATGAAGCTGTCGGGCAGGCCGAGTTCCTTGCCGAGCACGCGAACCTCGTCCTTGAACAATTCGCGCAAGGGTTCGACCAGCTGCATGTTCATCCGCTCGGGCAGACCGCCGACATTGTGGTGCGACTTGATCGTGACCGAGGGACCACCGGAGAAGGACACACTTTCGATGACGTCCGGATAAAGCGTCCCCTGCCCCAGGAAATCGGCGCCGCCAAGCTTCTTCGCCTCGTCCTCGAAAGTTTCGATGAACAGACGGCCGATGATCTTGCGCTTGGTTTCCGGATCAGCGACGCCTTCCAGTTCGCCGACGAACCGGTCCACGGCATCCACATGAATAAGATGCAGATTGTAGTGCTCGCGGAACATGGCGACGACTTCAGCCGCCTCGTTCTTGCGCATCAGCCCGTGGTCGACGAGGATGCAGGTCAGCTGATCGCCGACGGCTTCATGAATAAGCAGGGCCGCAACGGAGCTGTCGACGCCGCCGGACAGCGCACAGATCACGCGTTTATCGCCGACCTGATCGCGGATCTTCTGCACCATTTCGGCGCGGTAGGCGGCCATCGACCAGTCGGATTTCAGCCCGACGATCTTGTGCACGAAGTTGGAAAGCAGCTTGCCGCCATCAGGCGTGTGCACCACCTCCGGGTGAAACATGGTGGTGTAATAGCGCTTTTCCTCGTTGACGCAGATGGCAAACGGGGCATGCGGCGAAGTGCCGATCACTTCAAACCCCTCCGGCGCGTGGGTCACACGGTCGCCATGGCTCATCCACACCGGATATTTCTGTCCGACGTCCCAGATGCCTTCGAACAGCGGCGAAGGTTTCAGGATTTCCACATCCGCACGGCCGAACTCGGCCGCATGACCGCCCTCGACCTCGCCGCCAAGCTGCAGCGCCAGCGTCTGCTGGCCGTAACAGATCGCAAGGATCGGCACACCGCTGTCAAACACCGCCTGCGGGGCGCGGGGCGAGCCTTCACGGGTGACCGAATCCGGTCCGCCGGAAAAGATCACGCCCTTCGGCTTCAGCCTTTCGAACCCTTCCTCAGCTTTCTGAAACGGCACGATTTCGCAGAACACGCCGGTTTCGCGCACGCGGCGCGCAATCAACTGCGTCACCTGGCTGCCGAAATCAATGATGAGAACGGAATCGGGATGCGTAATCTCTGTCATGGCTGGGGCCTTCTTGCCGACGAAAGGAAGGGCTAAGCGCTGCCTTTAGAGCGGAATCGCGCCGGTTTCAATGGCGCTTTCGAGTTGATCGACGGCATGGCTGAGTTTTTCATCGATGATATGCAGATATTGGGTCCAGTCAGTGACGTGTTTGAGTTCGTCCCTGCCATCGGAAATACCGCGCAGCCCGATCAGCGGCACGCCAAACAGCTGGCAGGCACGCAGAAGCGCGAAGGTTTCCATATCGACCATATCCGCATCGATTGATTGATAGGCCGCGCCGGAGACGATATTGGCGCCGCTCGACAGGCGTGCCGTCGGCAGGCCGGGTATTGAAAACGGCAGGATGACTTCGGCCGGAAGGTCCAGAAACGGCGTCCGTCCCTTTTCGAAGCCGAGCGGCGAAGCATCCATGTCGCGATAGGAAACAGAGGCGGCCTGATAGATTTCGGTCTGTTCCAGCGTGGCGGAACCGGCCGAACCGAGCGACACGACCAGCGCCGGCGGCCTGTTGGCAGCAGTCGCAACGGTGAGCGCCTTCGTCAGCGCGATTGCCGCTTCCACCGGCCCGACACCCGTCATCAGCGGATCGATGCGGGCGCGCAGCTTCTCTCCATATTCGGCATCGGCCGCCATCACGAAAAGAACCGTCTTTCCCGCAATCGTCTCGATCCGCATCTAGCCCTGAAACCCTTCCCGGTCGCGCACGACCATGCATGTGCCGGTCATCGAGGCGATCAGCTTGGCCGGGCCATCTCCCATCGCATAACCGCGCCCGTCGGTGACGATGATGTTGCTGCCCGGCTTGGTGACCTCGCCGCGAAACAGAAACCGCCCGGCCCGCCCCGGCGACAGCAGATTGACCTTGAATTCGATGGTGAGCAGCGAGGCATCGGTATCGATCAGCGTGTAGGACGCATAGGTGCAGGCGGTCTCCAGCCCCGTCGCAATCACGCCGGCATGGAGAATGCCGTGCTGCTGGGTCAGCTTCGGGTCGAACGGCAGTTCGATCTCGACCACGCCATGGCTGATGCGGGTAAGCTCGGCCCCGAGCATCTCCATCGCGCCCTGACTTGCAAAACTGTTCATGATCCGGGCGTGAAAATCGCCGCGCTCGAAATTTGTCATGCGTTACCTCGTCGCAGGCGCGAGAGTGGCACGGCCGGGTTGTCCCAGCAAGCCGGAAACATCAATTGAGGTAAACGATCGCGCCATTGAGCAGTGTTGCGAAGGCAACCCAGGCCGCATAGGGCAGGAACAGAGCGGCTGAAAGCCGGTCCTTGTTCCAGGTGCGGGCGACAAACAGCAGGATCCCGGCCAGAAGCGCCACCACCACGACAAAAGCCGCCGCCGGCATTTCCATGCCGAAGAACAGCGGCGACCAGGCAAGGTTGAGCACCAGAAGCGCGGTCCACAGCGTCAGCGCGCCCGATGTTTCGCGCCGGGCAATGAAAAGCCGGGCGCCGGCCCAGCCGATCAGCACGTAAAGCAGGCTCCAGGCGGGCGCGAACACCCAGTTCGGCGGGTTGAAGGGCGGCTTGGCCAGCGACTGGTACCATTCGCCCGGGATATTGACGATGCCGACGATGAAGCCGGCGACAACGACGCCGACAATGAAAGCAGCATGGATAAGAATGTTTTTCATGGCGAAACTGATCTAGCGCCCTTCAGGAGGTTGTCCAGTCAGCCGCTGGATATGCTGGTCGAAAGCGACGTCATGATGGCGTCCCTTGAACGATCCGCCATAGGTGCCGACGGCAAAGCCATGAAGCGCCGGCGCAATGCCCGCCGCATCGGCAAGCGTGCGCGAGGACAGCAGTTTGCCGGAGGCTTCATCAAGCGTTACCACCATGCCCGCGCCTTTCGGCGACGACAGGCCGATCAGTCCGTCACGCGGATTGTAGGCAATGGCGCCGACATAGTTGCCAAGGCCGATCGTCACCTCTTCCGGCAATGCGGCAAAGGAAAGCGCCTCGCCCGGCGAAAACCGGCCTGCAAGCGGCGGCAGCGCATTGCGCGGGCCTTCATACTGGCAGGCAAACCAGACGCGCCCGGCCTCTCCCACGGCCAGATGCCGCGTCGACAGCTGGCTGAGGCCGGCCGGCAGCTCATGCCTTTCGACAAGCGCGCCCGAAGCCGCATCGATCAGCGCCAGCAACGGCTCCATATGGTCGAGATTGAGTTTCGTGCGGCCAAAATCGGGATGGGTCTCGATGCCGCCATTGGCCGCGACCAGAAAACGCCCGTCCGGCGAGACCGCCAGATCATGTGGGCCGATGCCATAGGTCGGATATTCCCCGATCCGCACGAAGCCGTTGCGGCCGTCATAAATGCCGATCACGCCACGGCGGGTCTCGAAATCGTTTTCACTGGCGTAGAGAAACCGTCCATCCGGCGAAAAGGTGCCGTGACCGTAAAAATGCCGGTCGTCGGCCGCGTGGATGATGGCCCGGCTGCCGCGCCCATCCGGCGAAAACACCAGAATGAACGTGCCGGGACGGCGCGCGAAAGCCGCCACCTGCCCCGTCGCCGGTGAGGCTGCAAGGCCGTGAATGCGGTCCGGCAGTACGATTTCGGCGATGAAGTCACCGCCCTCGCTCATCAGCGCAAGCGCAAAGCTGCGGTCGGGTTTGCGAATGCCGGTGGCATAGACTGCATCGGCGCGCGACAGCGCAAAGGCGGCCGATGGGGCAAGTCCCGCCAGGAAAGCCGCGCCGGCGGCCTTCACGAAGCTGCGACGATCCACGAGCCCCGAACGCATGGCGTCAGTCTCCGTCGGAAAAGGAAAAGCCCGCGCCAAGGCCGATCGCGCCGCCATAGCGGTCGTTGAGCCTGAGGATCAGGTCCTTGGTGTTGATCAGCAGGTAGTCGAGCTTGGCAATCTGGTCGGGATCGGAAAGCACGACCTCGATATCCGGGTTCATGTCGCCAACCACGCCTTCGACCGAGGCAAACAGGAAGTTGATGGAGGAGACGATGGAGCGCACGTCTTCATCCAGAAGGTCGACCATGTCCGACTCGTTGAGCAGGGTCTGAAGTCCCTCAAGATTGGCCAGAATCGAGGGCCAGGTATTTTCCGAGCGCCAGTAGATCGCGCGAGTGGGAATATTCGGGCCTTCCTCGCCGCGATAGAAATATTCGATACGGTAGTCGCGCACGGTCTCCATGCCGTGCACCAGCACGCCGAGCAGCGCCGTCAGCGCCTCGTCATTGGTGCGAAACAGCGGATTGTCCGGACCGGGGTTCTTCCAGTGGGCGGCAACGCCATCGGGCGCGTCCCATTCTGCCGCCAGTTCGCCGGCAATCGTGTCGATATTCTCCGCAATCGCCGCGCCGTAGCGGCAGCGATAGGTTTCTGCCTCATCGAACATGGTCTCGTATTGCGTGCCGAACAGCACGAATTCGAGCGCCAGCAGCCCCTGCATGGCAACGCTCTTTTCCGGCAGATAACCGGGATCGGTAGCGGTTTGGTCCTTCTCGATGATCGCCGCCTGCACCTGTTTCAGACCGATGCTCTTGCGGTCGGGATAAAACAGGATGCGCTCGAAGCGATGATCGTCGATCACCGGGCCTGTGCGCACGATCTCGATATGCGACCATGCGCCAACCAGCGCGTCAAAGTTTGCCGTCGCCTCGCCATAGGTCGCCTCGTCGGGCGTAGCGCAGAAGGCGTTCATGGCCGAAGCCATGGTGCCGGAGGCCTGTTCGAAGGCATGGTAGCCGGGGCGGATGAAGCCGTCGACGGCGTTTTCCAGCACCATCGGCACGGCCTCCTCGTTCATGGCCCGGGCGGAGCCTGCGCCCAGCGGCAGCGCAACAAGGACGGCAAAGGCGGTTCCGGCAAGATGTCTCACAGCGACCTCATGTCTCACAGTGATTCCAGGAATTTGATCAGTGCGTCTCTATCCTCTTTCGAGGCATTGGCGAAATTGTCGCGGGCGTCTTCCGCTTCGCCGCCATGCCAGAGGATTGCCTCGGTGCGGTTGCGCGCCCGGCCATCATGCAGGAAGAAGGAATGGCCGCTGACAACCTCGGTCAGCCCCGTGCCCCAGAGCGGCGCGGTGCGCCATTCATAGCCATCGGCAACGCCCACCTGCTGATGATCGGCAAGCCCCTCGCCCATATCATGCAGCAGGAAATCGGAATAGGGCCAGATCAGCTGGAAGCGGTGGGCGGCGTTTTCCGCATCGCGGCTGGTGACGTATTTCGGGGTGTGGCAGGATGTGCAGCCGGCCTCGTAAAATACCTGTTTACCGCGCAGCACCTCGGGGTCGTCAACATCGCGACGCGCGGGAACGGCCAGATTTTCGGAATAAAACGTCACCAGCTCCATCACCGGATCGGGCGCTTCCGTTTCGCCGAGACGGGGCTGGGCGCCATGCGGCATCGCCAGACAGTCGGCCTCGGTTTCGGAGCAGTCGCCCCAGTGATTGGGCGCATCGGGCGAGGAAATGCCGATATCGCCGGAAAAGGCGCCGGAAGACTGGTCGCGGACGGATGCGTTCTGCGCCTTCCAGCCGAACCGGCCGAGCTTGACGTCGCCGGTGCGGTGATCGCTGACGATCGCCGGACGGCCGGAAATGCCGTCGCCATCTGCGTCATCGGGATCGGCCCTGGCCAGAATATCGGCGGGATGGATCGCCTGGATCAGCCCCATGCCGATCATCTGGTTGGCGATGCGCGGCGAAAGCGTCGTGTCTTCGCCCATGGGGCCATAGGCAAGATCGGTCACGCTGTAGGTCGGCTCGCGCAGGGAAACGACCGTGCCATCGCCCAGCGTGAACGGCTTTTCCGTATAATCGATCTTCATATGACCTTCGGCGGCAAGGCCGGGCACGGCAAAGTCCTGAAACTGGCCGCCATAGACCTCGTCGGGAAAATTGATGGTCTCGTAGCTGTCGATGCGCGCCTGCTCTTCCGGCGTGCGGGCGGGCCGCGCCAGTCGCAGGAACATCGAGGTCGCGTCGCTGTCGCCTTCCGGCGGATGACCGCGCCCGTCCTTCAGGTGACAGCTTTGACAGGAGCGCGCGTTGAAAAGCGGGCCAAGCCCGTCGGAAGCCTGCGTGGATGACGGTGAGGATACCCAGAACTTGCGAAACAGGGCATTGCCGAGCTTGAAGGTTTCTTCTTCGGCAAAGGTGATGTTGTCCGATGACTGCGAGAACACATCGCGGTTGACGGTGGCCTTTGTTGTTGCCGCCCCGCCCTGCATGGTCTCGAACCGTTCGGGTTTGGAAAAATCCGTCGTCGGGCGGGTAACGCTTTCCACCCGCTTCATGTCCTTAGGCGTAAGATCGGTGCGTTCGGCGGGTGGCGTCCAGTCGTCTGCAAACGCCACCACGGGACAAAGAGCGGTGGCGAGAACCACCAGAAGATACCGTTTCGCTGCTGTCATCTCACCCCCGACCGCTCCAGCCTTCCATACGTTCAAACTGCTGCCCATCCGCGTTATCCCCGAGGATGACGCGGAGTTCGCAAAGGGGCGTCGGCCCCGGCCACTCAAATGACAGAGACCAACGCCCTCAATCCGTTCTTACTGGAAGACAGCGTCCGGATTGTCCAGGCTGTCGGAGCCTTCCAGCTCGATCTGGCCAAGCTCCAGTGCTGCAATCGCCCGCTCGATCGACGGGGTCTGGGCAATCAGGCCGTCGATTGCGGCCTGAACGGTGGCGTTGCCCTCGTCATTGCCTTCACCGATCATCTGGTCATAGGCTTCGACATTCTGCGCACGCGCCGCCATGGCTTCCATGGCGTCGACCGTTTCGACCAGCTTTGCCTTGATTTCCTCGTCCAGCGCCGGATCATTGGCGGCAACGAGATCGGAAACCGAAGCGCCGCTCATTTCCGTGCCGTCAACGCGTACATAATCGCCGGTATAGGCCTGCAGGATGCCGATGGCATCGTTCAGATGCGAGGCATGGGTATTGTCGGAAAAGCAATCATGCTCTTCTTCCGGATCGTGCAGCAAAAGGCCAAGCTTCATGCGCTCGCCGGCAAGCTCACCATAGGAAAGCGAGCCCATGCCCGTCAGGATCGCGGAAACGCCGACGGTCGGGTCCTCGGTGACATAGGCATAAGCTTCGCTACCCTGTTCCCAGGCCGCCACGATGTCTTCCAGATCGGAGATCAGCAGTTCGGATGCAGCCGAAAGATAGGCGGCGCGGCGGTCGCAATTGCCGTTGGTGCAATCATCGCCCGTCAGGTAATCCGTGTAGGAGCGCTGGCCCGCGCCTTCATCCGTGCCATTCAGGTCCTGGCCCCACAGCAGGAATTCGATGGCGTGATAACCGGTCGCGACATTGGCTTCGATCCCGCCGGCCTCATGCAGCGTGTTGGCCAGCAGGTCCGGCGTGATCTCGGTCGCATCGACGGCCTCGCCATTGATCTCGATTTCCGGATTGGCGATGACATTGGCGGTGTAAAGCGTGTTCTCGTCGCTCTCCATACCGTAGGAAGCATCGACATAGTCGATCAGTCCCTCGTCCAGCGGCCAGGCATTGACCTTGCCTTCCCAGTCATCGACGGCCGGGTTGCCGAAACGGTAAACCTCGGTCTGCTGATAGGGAACGCGGGCAGCAAGCCAGGCATCCTTGGCAGCGGCCTGCGTTTCTTCGCTCGGGCTTTCGAGAAAGGCCTGGATTGCCGCGTCGAGTTCCTTCGCCGTCGTCAGGGAATCCTGATATTTGGCATGCGCCACGTCGGCATAATGCTTGACGACGTCCTCCGGGGTCACATCTGCCGAAAGCGCCGGCATGGCCACAAATGCGGTCGAAGCCGCAAATGCGGACAGCGCAAGGCGCAGTTGGGTCGTGCGTTTCATGAAATCCCTCTCCTTCAATGAGTTCACACTTGATAGATCGGGTCTACATGAAGGAAAACCAAACTTGTGTCAAACAATCCAGTTATCGACACAAATAGATAATATACGACGCCAGTTTAACCTGATTATTGTCGCAGAAGAATAATGTAATTTAAGCCTTACGATCCAGTATTGCGCAAAAGAAACCATCGGTTCCGGTTGCAGCAGGTGTCAGCGTGACAGCGCCGCGGGCGGGAAAATACGGTCTGGCTTCGATACCGGGAAAGGTCGTGGACCACATCGTTTCCATATCGACAGGTTCGAATGCGCTGCCGGCGTCGCTGGCCAGAAAACCGGCGATCTGATTCTGGTTTTCCTCCGGCAGAAGCGAGCATGTCACATAGACGAGCTGCCCGCCCGGTTTGACGAACCGCGAGGCTTCCGCCAGCACCTCGGCCTGCTGGGCCATGCGCTCTTCCAGGTTCTTTTCCGAAAGCCGCCATTTGATATCCGGCCGCCGCCGCCATGTGCCGGTCCCCGTGCACGGCGCATCAACCAGAACGCGGTCGAAGCGCTCTTCAAGCCCGGAAAGCCCCTCAAGCGCATCATGCACCTGAACATTGCGCGTGCCGGCCCGTTTCAGCCGCTCGATAATCGGCGCAAGCCGCGTGCGGTCGGCATCATAGGCATGGACCTGCCCGGCATTGTCCATCGCGGCTGCAAGCGCCAGCGTCTTGCCGCCGCCGCCGGCACAGAAATCGAGCACCTGATCGCCGGCCTTCGCCCCGACCAGTTTGGCAACGATCTGCGATCCCTGATCCTGAACCTCGAACCAGCCCTTCTGAAAGGACAGTTCGGCGGTAACATTGGGCAGCCTGTCCGGTCCGCTTCCCGGCGGAATGCGGATAGCCTCCGGTGCGATTGCACCAGCCGCCGCCCCTGAACGGCTGAGCGCTTTCAGCACCTTCTCCCGCTTGGCCTTCAGCGTGTTGACGCGCAGATCCAGCGGCGGGCGCAGGTTCAGCGCCTCGGCCTCTCCAAGCCAGTTTTCGGCAAAATTCTCCCGGAACGACGGCAATATCCATTCCGGAAGATCACCGCGAACCGCGTCCGGCGCGTCGGCAAGATCACGGCTGGCAAAGGCCGCAAGAGAGGCTTCGGGCAAAGGCTCCGGCGCGAACCTGTCGCCGTCCAGCCGTTCGGCAAGCGCTTCCGGCGCAATCCCCCACTGGCGAAACAGCACCGCATGGGCACGTGCGGCCGGGCTGTCATCATCCATCATGAAGGCATGGGAGAGCTTCAGCCGCAGCGCGTCATAGACAATGTTGCCGATGGCCGCGCGGTCGCCGGAACCGGCAAACCGATGTGCCGTGCCCCAGTCCTTCAGCGCACTGGCAATCGGCCGCCGCCGCTCTTCAACGTCTGCCAGAATCTCAATTGCGCCTGCAAGGCGCCCGCCGATGCGCATCAGCTTTGCTCCATGGAATAAGAGGGGAAATGCCACCGACAGCAACGGTCAGCATTGGCTGCACGCGACAGGTTCGAAGCGGTCTCCCACTCGTCCCCACTTGCGTCATTCTCGGGCTTGACCCGAGGATCTATCCACGACTGCCACAAGGATGGCGCTGGTTTGTTCGCGCTCTGCCGTTCAGCCCGCATCTCCGCTCGTGTTGCAACGGGATTGGATCCTCGGGTCAAGCCCGAGGATGACGCCTGTGAGAGAGGAAAACGGCGATGGCAATGCAACTCTCTCAGAGAAATTGCGGTCATTGCGCCCTACCCCAGCCACATGAACGACGCCACGCCAGCCAGATAGATCATCACCAGCGCAATCAGCCACAGCGCGACCCGGCCCGAACGCGTATGCCGCGCCTCCGCCTTACCAATCGCCTCGGCGGTGCTTTCGTCGAAACGCAGGCCCTTCTCGCTCATGGCGATGACCTCGTTGTGGAATTTCTCCGTCTTGTCGGCGATTTCCGGTATGGCTTCGGCCAGTTTCAACGCCGCGTGAAAACCATCGCGCATATCGGAGAGCACGCGCTTCGGCCCGAGATTGTCCTCGATCCACTTGCCGACCACCGGTTCAGAGGCCTTCCACATGTTGAAATGCGGATCGAGCATGCGTGACACGCCCTCCACCACCACCATGGTCTTCTGCAGGTTGATCAGCTGGGTCTGGGTCGACATGTCGAATATTTCGGTGATCTCGAACAGCAGCGTCAGAAGCTTGCCCATCGAAATGGTTTCCGCCGACTGGCCGTGGATCGGCTCACCGATGGCGCGCACAGCCTGCGCGAACGAAGCCTTGTTATGATGTGCCGGCACATAGCCTGCCTCGAAATGCGCTTCGGCAACGCGCATATAATCGCGGGTGATGAAGCCGTAGAGGATTTCGGCAAGAACCCGCTTTTCCTTCTTTCCGAGCCGGCCGACAATGCCCATATCGACGGCGACAATCATGCCGTCATTGTCGACGAACAGATTGCCGGGGTGCATGTCGGCATGAAAGAAGCCGTCGCGCAGCGTATGGCGCAGGAAGGACTGGATCAGGGTGACGGCCAGTTCCTCCAGATTGTGGCCGGCCGCCTTCAGCCCCTCAAGGTCCGACATCTTGACGCCGTCGATCCATTCCATGGTGACGACGTCGCGGCCGGTGCGCTCCCAGTCCACTTTCGGCAGGCGGAACCCCGGATCGTCGGCGGTGTTTTCCGTCATCTCGGAAATGGCTGCGGCCTCAAGGCGCAGGTCCATCTCGATCCTGGTGGTCTGTTCCAACGTGCGGGTGATATCGACCGGGCGCAGACGGCGGCTGGAGCGGACGAAACGCTCCTGCATGCGCGAGACCAGATACATCGCGCCGAGGTCTTCCTGAAACCGCTGGCGGATGCCGGGGCGGATCACCTTGACGGCGACCTTCTGCCGGCGCCCTTCCCGGTCGGTCACTTCGGCGGGATGCACCTGGGCAATCGAGGCGGCGGCAATCGGATCACCGAAGGCGGTGTAAAGGTCATCCACCGGGCGGCCGAGGGAATTGCGGATGGTGGCTTTCGAGGCCTCGACCGAGAAGAACGGCATCCGGTCCTGCAACTGCGCCAGATCGTTGGCGAAGCCATCGCCGACCACATCGGGCCGGGTTGCCAGAAACTGGCCCATCTTCACATAGGAGGGGCCAAGCCGCGAAATCGCCTTGCCGAGCCGGTCCGAGCGGTCCTTCTTGCGCGCGCTTGGTCGGGCAAAGGGCACGAGCAGCGCCTTGACCAGCCGCACATAAGCCGGCAGCCCGTCCGACGGAAGCGCATTGATCACGCCTTCGCGGGCGAGCACCCAGCCCACGCCGAGGAGATTGAAATAGGATCGAAACGCGCTCATGAGCCGTGCCTAAAGCTTCCAGCCTGAATGAAGTGCGGCAATGCCGCCCGAATAATTGGTGAATTTGACGCGCGAGAAACCGGCGCGCTCGATCATGGAAGCAAAATCCTGCTGGCTCGGGAATTTGCGGATCGATTCGACCAGATAGCGATAGGGTTCACCGTCGCCCGCAGCCACCTTGCCGACCACCGGAATGGCATGGAAGGACCAGAGATCGTAAACCTTGTCGAGGATCGGGGCCTCGACCTCGGAAAATTCCAGCACCAGAAGCCGCCCGCCCCGCTTCAGAACGCGGTAGGCCTCCGACAGCGCCTTGTCGATATGCGGCACATTGCGAATGCCGAAAGCGATCGTATAGGCGTCAAAGCTCTTGTCATCGAAGGGCAGGTCCTCGGCATTGGCTTCAACAAAGGTGAGATTGTCGGAAATCCCCTTCTTCTTCGCCCGCTCCTCGCCAACGGTGAGCATCGAGCCGTTGATGTCGAGCACGGTCGCTTTGGCCATGCCGCGCGATGCCTTGACGATGCGGAAGGCGATATCGCCGGTGCCGCCGGCAACGTCGAGCACGCGATAATCCGGGTCCGGCGGTGGGTTGAGCGCGCTCACCACGCCGTCTTTCCAGGCGCGATGCAGGCCCATCGACATCAGGTCGTTCATGATGTCGTAGCGCTTGGCGACCTTGTGAAACACGTCGTTGACGAGCGGCTGCTTTTCACCGTCGGCGACATCCTTGAAGCCGAAGGAGGTTTCCATACCGCCGTTCGAACCGGTCCGGCTTTGCGCCATGTTCGCACCTATCTGTTACCCGATTGAAATTTCAGGCGACCATAGCGAAACCTGAAACCTTGCGCTATTGCTGCCGCCTGCCGACAGTGCGGCTATAAACCGAAACGGAAAAAAGCGAAACGCCAAAGGCTTAAAATAACATGCCGGAACTGCCCGAAGTCGAAACCGTCCGCCGCGGACTGGCGCCTGCCATGGAGGGCCGCCGGATCGAAAAGCTTGTGCTGAACCGCGCAGACCTGCGCTTTCCCTTCCCCGAAAACCTTGTCGAGACTGTGGAAAACAGGACGATCATCGCCCTTGGACGGCGCGCGAAATATCTGCTGATCGACCTCGACAACGACATGACGATCATTGCCCATCTCGGCATGTCGGGGTCCTACCGGGTCGAAGAGCATGACGAGGAACACGTGCCGGGCCGGTTTCACACGCCCCGCAATGTCAACACGCTGCATGATCATGTGGTGTTCCAGCTGGGTGGATTACCGCCACGGCGCATTATCTATAATGACCCGCGCCGCTTCGGCTTCATCAAACTGGCCCCCAAAACCATGCTCGAAGCCGATCCGAGCTTTGCCGGCCTCGGGCCGGAACCGACCGGCAACAGTCTCGATGCAGACTTTCTCGCCCGCCGTTTTGCCGGCAAATCCCAGGCGATCAAATCCGCCCTGCTCGATCAGCGCAATATTGCCGGCCTCGGCAATATCTATGTCTGTGAGGCGCTGTGGCGGGCGCGGCTTTCGCCGTTTCGCGCCGCCGGTCATCTCGTCACGCCGTCGGGCAAACCGCGCGAAGGGCTGAAACGGCTTGTGCCGGCCATCCGCGACGTGATCGCCGAGGCGATCGAGGCCGGCGGCTCGACATTGCGCGACCACCGCAAGACCGACGGAACGCTGGGCTATTTCCAGCATTCCTTTTCCGTCTACGACCGCACCGGCGCGCCTTGCCCGCATGAAGACTGCAACGGCACGATAGCCCGTGCCGTCCAGTCCGGCCGCTCGACCTTCTATTGCCCGGCCTGCCAGAAAGGCTAACGACGCTCAGCGCCGCTCGATCGGATGGAGCGCCGTGCCCTTTTCCTCAAAGGCGGTGATATTGGCGATGGTGGTGTGGGCGATATTATAAAGAGCCTCCTCGGTGAAGAACCCCTGGTGACCGGTGATCAGCACATTGGGAAATGTCAGCAGCCGGGCAAAAATATCGTCGCGGATCACGGTCGAGGACAGGTCGCGGAAAAACAGGTCTTCCTCTTCTTCATAGACATCCAGCGCCAGCGCGCCGATTTTCCCCGACTTCAGCCCGTCGATGACGGCAAGCGTATCGACGACCCCGCCGCGGCTGGTGTTGACCAGCATACGGCAGCGCTGCATGGCGCTGATCGCCGCCTCATCGATGAAATGCCGGGTTTCCGGTGTCAGCGGGCAGTGCAGCGTAATGATTTCGGAGCGCTCGAGAAGCTCGTCCTTGTCCACATACCGCGCACCGAGCGCCACGGCCTCCTCGTTGGGATAGGGATCGAAGGCAAGAATCTCGCAGCCGAATCCGCTGAAAGCGCGCATCACATTGCGGCCTATCCCCCCGGTACCGACCACCCCGACCGTCTTGCCATGCAGATCGAAACCGAGAAGCCCGTTCAAGGCGAAATTGCCCTCGCGCACCCGGTTATAGGCGCGGTGAATCTTGCGGTTCAGCGTCATCACCAGCGCCAGCGTATGTTCGGCAATGGCATAGGGCGAATAAGACGGCACACGGGCGGTGGCCATATGAAGATGATCCGCCGCCGTCAGGTCGAGCCGGTTGAAGCCGGCACATCGAAGCGCCACGAGTTTCACTCCGGCCTTTTTCAGCTCCGACAGTGTCGAAGCGCCGAGATCGTCGTTGACAAAGGCGCAGACCGCCTTGGTGCCGGCCGCAATCTTCGCCGTCGGCGCATGCAGTGCCGCCTCGGTGAAGATCAGATCGTGGCGCCCCTCATTGGCGGCCTTCAGGAATTCCTCGTCATAGGGTTTTGCCGAAAAGACTGTGACACGCATATTCATTACCCGTTGTGCTGGCGCCGGCCGGAACAGGCGCCGGATGACATTATCTCCGACTTGAATTCTAGAACGCGCCGGCATAATGGCAATGGCGCGACACGTCGCAATGCGCCGTGTAGCACGGGTATACGCGGTTTTCGGCGGGACTTTTCAACAATTGTACATTGACGGACAGTCCGTTTGCCTTTATATGCCCGCCCACAGAGTTGAAAGCTGATGACAGCTTCATCAATTGCTTCCGGCAAAAAAGCGATCTGAGCCTTACGGCGCGCCGCCGATGTCGGAGCTTGCGACCAAATTCGAAGAGAGACTTTAAATGGCCAATACAACTTCGGCGAAAAAGGCGACGCGCAAAATGGCCCGCCGTACCGCCATCAACAAGTCCCGCCGCTCGCGTGTTCGCGGCTTCGTCCGCAAGGTTGAAGAGGCGCTCGCAGCCGGCAATGTCGACCAGGCAAAGGAAGCGCTGAAGGCAGCCGAGCCGGAAATCGCACGCGCCGCCAGCAAGGGTGTCCTGCACCGCAACACGGCCTCGCGGAAAGTTTCGCGCCTGACCCAGCGCGTGAAGACGCTGTCCGCATAACAGCGAAACAGCATCATCTAATATTAGAACCCGGCCATGTGCCGGGTTTTTTGTTTTTCTTCATAGGCTTGCCCTTCGTGACGATTGCGTTTCAGACAGATGTCAAAAAAATGACCGCTTTTTTCATGTGATATCAATCGGTTGCAGAAGGTACGCCACATTTCAACCATTTTCAGCCGGAAATCACGACGCCAAAACGCGTCAAGCCAATTTATTTTTTCGGGCCAGAATCAGCCTCAAAAAATGAGCCATTTCTGAATCTAATTGATTCAACAGCGATTCTTTTTGAGCCTTGGCGCGTGAGTCAAAATCGCCACTACGAGTCAATGCTGGCAGCGCCGATTCGGTGAAAAATCCCTGTTGAAATTACCCGGCGTTCTTGCCTAAATGCGTCTCACATCAGCGGACGGATTGAGCTCCCGAGCCTATCGGGAGGGGCGCGCTCTCAATGGGCGTGTTGTCTTCCCGAAGCTGGAAGCGTAGTCGTTTCGACTTCGTCTTTCCAACAATTTCAGGTTGCATCCTGGTTTTCTTCACGAGATCCGGGCTGGATATTCTATGTCTTTTTTCTGAAGGCAGTAAAGCGAACGAGGGTACACGGGGGCAAATACAATCGACTGACCGGACACTTTACCGCCGGCATCATCTTTTACGAGGAGGTGACGCTGTTGGTGAGGGCTGTCCCAAACCCGGCAATGACCGGGAATTCAACGAAAGGCCTTTTTTAAAAAAGGCCCCAGGGAAAAAGGCTGCAAGCGCATTTCTCGCTTGCGCCAGGGTGATGAGTTTGAAAGGCGGCAAGGAATGAGAACGAGAACGGGAGCTCCGGGCAATGGGCATGATGCGGGCATTTCGGAGGTCTATAACGGGGAGCATGATGAAACACCGGACGCGGACTTGAACACCGACAATCAGTTTTTCGAGCGCTTCTGCACAGCGCTCAAGGCCCATGTGGGTGCCGATGTCTATGCAAGCTGGTTCGGCCGGCTGAAGCTGCAATCGTCCTCCAAGAGCGTCATTCGTTTTTCGGTTCCGACAGCGTTTCTGAAATCATGGATCAACAACCATTATATCGACCTGCTCGGCGAGCTGGTCCGCAACGAGCGCCCGCAGGTGCTCAAGGTCGAGGTCCTTGTGCGTTCGGCAACGCGCCCGCAGCGGCCTCAGCCTTCGCAGGAAAAGCCGAAATCCGCGCCGGTACAGCAGGCAGCGGTCACTCGGCCGATCCCGCGTGCGATGAACGACCAGCCGCTGATGCCCGAGCCCGACAACACCCCGGCCCGCGGCGTAAACAGTGGCGCGAAGACCGTATTCGGTTCTCCGCTCGACCCTTTTTTCACCTTTGACAGCTTTGTCGAAGGGTCGTCCAACCGCGTTGCCTTTGCGGCCGCCAAGACGATTGCGGAATCGGGCATGGCAGCCGTGCGCTTCAATCCGCTGTTCATCCATTCCTCGGTCGGACTGGGCAAGACCCATCTGCTGCAGGCCATCGCCAACGCCGCACTGGCCTCGCCGGACAAGCAGCGCGTAGTCTATCTGACAGCCGAATATTTCATGTGGAAATTTGCCACAGCCATCCGCGACAACGACGCGCTGACGCTGAAGGACTCACTGCGCAATATCGACCTTCTGGTGATCGATGACATGCAGTTCCTGCAGGGCAAGATGATCCAGCACGAATTCTGCCATCTCCTCAATACGCTGCTCGACAGCGCCAAGCAGGTCGTCGTTGCCGCCGACCGCGCGCCCTGGGAGCTGGAATCGCTCGATCCGCGCGTGCGTTCGCGCCTGACCGGCGGCGTCTCGCTTGAAATCGAAGCGCCCGACTATGCCATGCGGCTCGAAATGCTGAAGCGCCGGCTGTTTCTGGCCCAGCAGGAAGATCCGTCCATCGACATTCCCGCAAGCGTACTCGAGCATGTCGCCGGCAAGGTGACGGCAAGCGGCCGCGAACTGGAAGGCGCCTTCAACCAGCTGCTTTTCCGCCGGTCCTTCGAACCCGACCTTTCGATCGAGCGCGTTGACGAACTGCTGGTCCATCTGGTCGGCACGGGCGAGCCCCGGCGGGTCCGGATCGAGGATATCCAGCGCGTTGTCGCCCGTCATTACTGCGTGACGCGGCAGGAACTCGTTTCCAACCGCCGCACGCGGGTGATCGTGAAGCCGCGCCAGATCGCTATGTTCCTTGCCAAGACCATGACCCCGCGCTCCTTCCCCGAAATCGGAAGACGGTTCGGCGGCCGCGATCACACCACGGTTTTGCATGCCGTGCGCAAGATCGAGGATCTTCTGGAACAGGATCAGAAACTTTCTCAGGAAGTCGAGCTTTTGAAGCGGCTGATCAACGAGTAAACACGGCAAACGCTCTCACCCGGTGATCGCCAAAACCAAAGGCGGTCACCGGTGAAAGACGTGGGCAGATCGGTTAGACTGGCGCCATGAGCAATCTGTTTGACACCGAATCAGCCGGCAATCTGACCGAGTTCACCGTTTCGGAGCTTTCCGGCTCCATCAAGCGCACGGTCGAAGACCGTTTCGACCGGATACGCCTGCGTGGCGAAATCTCGGGCTTTCGCGGGCAGCATTCGTCCGGCCATGCCTATTTCTCGCTGAAGGATGAGCGGGCGCGCATTGACGCCGTCATCTGGCGGGGCGTTTTTTCGGGGCTGAAGATCAAGCCGGAAGAAGGCATGGAGGTGATTGCCACCGGCAAGGTCACCACCTTCCCCGGCGCCTCGAAATACCAGATCGTGGTGGAATCGCTGGAGCCGGCGGGCGCCGGCGCGCTGATGGCGCTTCTGGAAGAGCGGCGCAAGAAGCTTGCCGCCGAGGGGCTTTTTGACGCCGAAGCCAAGAAGCCGATCCCGTTCATGCCCCGGGTCGTCGGTGTCGTGACGTCGCCCACCGGCGCGGTCATCCGCGATATTCTGCACCGCATCACCGATCGCTTCCCCGTTCACGTCGTGGTCTGGCCGGTCAAGGTCCAGGGCGAAGGTTCCGGCGATGCCGTGGCGGCGGCTATACGCGGCTTCAATGCCTGCGCGCCCGATGGGCCGGTCAAGCGGCCGGACGTGCTGATCGTCGCGCGCGGCGGCGGTTCGCTGGAAGACCTCTGGGGCTTCAACGACGAGGCCGTGGTGCGGGCGGCTTACGAGAGTGAAATCCCGCTGATTTCCGCTGTGGGGCACGAGACCGACTGGACCCTGATCGACCACGCCGCCGATTATCGCGCACCGACGCCGACGGGGGCCGCCGAACGCGCCGTTCCGGTCAAGGCGGAGCTTGTCGCAGATCAGGCGCGCACATCCGCAAGGCTTGCCTCGGCAATGACTAGGCTGATGGATTTCCGCCGCCAGACGCTGACCGGTCTTGCCCGCGGCCTGCCATCGCTCGACCAGTTGCTGGCGCTGCCGCGCCGCCGTTTCGACGAAGCCGGTCTGCGTCTGGGCCGGGCGCTGGAACTCAACACCATCAACAAGCGGCGGACGTTCGAGCGCAGCGTCTCCGGGCTTTCGGGCATGCCGCAGCGGCTTTCGATGATGGTGGCGCGAGACCGCGAGCAGATCCAGGTTCTCACCGCACGTGCCGACACGGCGATCGCGGCCAACATGAAAACCCACCGTGCCGCCCTGGCCAGCCAGCATCGGGTCTTGAACTCACTGTCCTACAAGAATGTGCTGGCCCGCGGCTTTGCGGTGATCCGCGATGGGGAAAACCGGCCCGTCTCCCGGGCCGAAGGTCTTGGCCCTGCCACCGGTATCGAAATCGAGTTTGCCGATGGCCGTATCAGCGCTGTCACAGGCGACAGTGCGCCCGGCCCGTCGCCGGCAGAGACCAATACGGAAAAGCCAAAGGCGGCAAAGCCGAAACCGGCCCGCAAGAAGCCCGCCTCGAAGGCAAAACCGCCCGAACAGGGCAGCCTGTTTTAGAGCCTTTGCCCTTTGCGGCCGGCACCAATGCCTCCCGCCCCGGTTCCGGGAAGGGATAATTTTCTATTGCAAAACAGTGTTTCAATCGGCCCATTCGCCGCCACGCATCACCGGCGTGGCATTGCCGTTCGCATCGATGCCGTCGATATCGATCTTGTCCGAACCGATCATCCAGTCGATATGGATCAGCGAGGAATTGCCGCCCTTGGCCGCAATTTCATCGGAGGAAAGCTTGTCGCCATCGATGAAGCATTTCGAATAGCACTGCCCGAGCGCGATATGGCAGGAGGCGTTTTCATCAAACAGGGTGTTGTAGAACAGGATTCCGCTTGCCGAGATCGGTGAGGAATGCGGCACCAGCGCGACTTCGCCGAGACGGCTCGCCCCCTCGTCGGTATCCAGAACCTTGTTGAGCACGTCGCCACCCTTTGCGGCGGCGGCATGTACGATCCGGCCATTTTCGAACTGGACGCGGATATCGTCGATCAGCGTTCCCTGATGGGACAGCGGCTTGGTCGAGGAGACATGGCCTTCAACCCGCAGCCGGTGCGGCGTGGTGAACACTTCTTCTGTCGGGATATTGGGATTGCAGACAATGCCGTTCTTGGCCATCGAAGCGCCGCCGCTCCATTCATGGTCATCGGCAAGTCCGATGGTCAGATCGGTCCCCGGCCCGGTGTAGTGCAGTGCCGAAAAGCGCTTGCCGTTCAGCCACGCAGAGCGGCTGTGAAGCTGGTCGTTATGCTCGCGCCAGGCCGCGATCGGGTCAGGCTGATTGACCCGCGAGGCGGCGAAGATCGCCCTTGCCAGCTTGGCAACAGCCATGGCGTCGGGATCCTCGGGAAACACGGTCTTGGCCCAGGCAAGCGAAGGGTAGGAGACGATATTCCAGTTGATGTCGAAACCTGCGATCTTTTCCAGTGCGGGTTTGTAGGCCGTCGAATTCGCCCGGTTGGCGCGTGAAACCTTTTCCGGGTCCTGCGCGGCCAGCAGCATCGGGTCGTCGCCAGCAATCGCAAGCCGGGCGGCACCGCGCTCGTAAGCCAGCCCCATGCCCTCGTAAAGCCAGCCGGCGGCCTTGTCGAAGCTGGCATCATGGGCATTTTCGAAACGTTCGAGGGTTGCCTGCGGATCGGAAAAGATCGTCGTCACCACGCCCGCGCCGGCCTTGTAGGCATGGCGGGTGATCAGCCGGGTCAGCGGCTGCGCTTCGATCGGCGCGGTCATCACCAGGTCCTGCCCCTCGGCCAGGTTGAGGCCGACATGCACGGCCACTTCCGCCAGTTTTTCCAGCGCTTTCAGGTCTACGGGATGGGGAAGCTTTGTTTCGCCGGTCATGATTGCCTCACGCTGATGGTTTCTGTTGAGACCTATCTAAAGCGTTTCAGACTGAAATGGAATCGGCGTTATGCGATAAAGCCCGCGGTCGCCGCGCCCAGAGCCTTTACCGCATCTGCCGGGGCAAGCTTCACCTGAAGGCCGCGCTGACCGCCATTCATGATCACATAGGGATGGTCAAGGGCGGCGATTTCGAAGACCACAGGCACACGCTTTCTCTGACCAAAAGGCGAGATACCGCCGACGTGATAGCCGGACAGGCGTTCGGCGGCGGGCACTTCCAGCATATGGGCATGCTTGCCCGAAAAGGCGGCAGCCAGCTTTTTCATCGACGCTTCGGCATTCGACGGCAAAACGGCGCAGACCGGCTTGCCATCGACTTCCGCCATCAGCGTCTTCAGCACCCGCTCGGCCGGTTCCCCGATGGCTTCGGCGGCCTGCAGCCCGACCTTGAAGGCATTGGGGTCATAATCATATTGCTGGATGGTGTAGGAAACACCGGCCTTGTCGAGAAACCGGGTTGCCTGAGTGGTCTTCGCCATCGTTCACGCCTTGTCGAAAAAGTCCGCATAGGTTTCCGGCTTGAAGCCGACGATCAGCCGGTCGCCGTCCTCCAGCACCGGACGCTTGATCATGGAAGGATTGGAAAGCATCAGACCGATGGCCTTTTCCCGATCGAGGTCCTGTTTTTCGGCATCGGGGAGCTTGCGGAAGGTCATGCCGGCGCGGTTCAGCACCTTTTCCCACCCGGCGTCATCACACCAGCGCTCCAGATGCGCGCGGTCGATGCCGGCTTTCTTGTAATCATGGAGTTCGTAGCCGACCCCGTGATTGTCCAGCCAGGTCCACGCCTTCTTCATGGTGTCGCAGTTTCGAATTCCGTAAAGCGTTACCGCCATGCCCCTTGTCCTTCCAAAGTTCGAGCGTCGTTAAAGGCCACATCCGATCAAGCAATATGCCGTCGTTTCCCCCGGCTTCTCCGTCATGCCGGCCCTGAGCCGGCATCCAAAGCGACGCGGCACGGCCTTCGCAAGACGCGCGCGCAACGACGACTTCGATACGTTCCACCGTATGGCCATGGACCCCGGCTCAAGGCCGGGGTGACGAGAGAGAAATGACCTGCCTGTCGGCAGTCACACGGTTTCCCAGCCGCCGTCGAGCTTGCCGGCACGGTAGATCGCATCGATCACCCGCTGGTTCTTCACCGAATTTTCGAGCGTGAACACCTCGGCCTTGCCGCCGCTCGCTGCTTCGGAAAACGCCTCGACCTCACGAACATACTGGCGGCTGTCCTGAAAGCGGAAGGCCTGGGTCTCGCTATGGTTCTGGTTGGAAAGCAGCAAGGTTTCCTCACCCCAGCGCTCGCCATTGAAGGGGGAGAGCACCTCAATCATGCCCTCGGTGCCGTGGAAGGTCATCGACTGCCGGTGGGCAAGCTGCGTGGAGATGTAAAAGCTTGCCTCGAAGCCCGGGAATTCCGCACGTACAGAGGCATAGATATCCGTGCCGAATTCGCTGTCATAGCGCACCGTTGCCTGAAGCCGCGTGGGCTCCGCACCGGTGGCAAACCGCGTGGTCACGGTCGGATAGACGCCGATATCGGGCAGTCCGCCACCACCGAGCGCGGGAATGTTGCGCATATTGGTGGCATCGCGCAGAAAATAGGTAAAGGAGCCCTGAACCTGCTGCAGCGTGCCAATCGCGCCATCGGCAAGAAGCGCGCGTATCTTGTGCCAGACCGGCGCGTAGGTAACCATGAAGGCTTCGCTGATCAGTACATTGTTGCGATCACGCGCCGCGATGACCGGTTCGATATCCTCCGCCTTCAGTGCCAGCGGCTTTTCGACCAGAACATGCTTTCCGGCATCCGCGGCCTTGATGGCCCATTCCACATGCTGTGAGGTCGGCAGCGGAATATAGACCGCGTCGATCACATCGCTCGCCAGCATTTCCTCGTAAGAGGCGAAAGCGTGCGGCGCGCCGAAGCGGGTCGCCATGGCCTGCGCCCGCTCGAGATCGCGGCTGGCGACAGCCGACAGCACGGCATTGTCCGCATCGACGATTGCCGGCACGACGGCTTCACGACCGATTTTGGCGGTCGAAACAATTCCAAAACGCAACATGGGATTTCCTCACCTGTTATTCCGCGGCCAGCATAGAAATCGGCCGGCACGTGTGCAACCGGCAAATCGGGCGTTTTGTCGCTTTCGCTTCGACGTCGGTTCCATTGCCATGCAGCCGCAGGCAACCTACGTTAAGGATGGAAAAGGGTCAGCACCCGGGAGGAAACAATGCACAGACGAAGACTTGGCAGAACGGATATAGAAATATCGCCCGTTGTCTTCGGCGGCAATGTGTTCGGCTGGACAGCGGATGAGCAGACGTCCTTTGCGCTGCTTGACCGCTTTGTCGGCGCCGGCTTCAATGCGATCGATACGGCGGATGTCTATTCCGCCTGGGTTGATGGAAACGCCGGCGGCGAATCGGAAACGATCATTGGCAACTGGCTGAAGCGCGGGGGCGTAGCGCGCGAGGACGTCGTCATCATCACCAAGGTCGGCTCGGAAATGGGACCCGGCAGGAAAGGCCTCGGAGAAGACTGGATCATGCGCGCGGTGGAGGATTCGCTCAAACGTCTGCAGACCGATTATCTCGATGTCTATCTGGCCCACTGGCCGGACCCCGATACCGACTATGATGAGACGATCGGCGCTTTCACACGACTGCGCGAACAGGGAAAGGTCAGGGCGATCGGTGCATCCAATCTCGATGCCCGGCAGCTTGAGGAGGCACTGACGGTTGCCGAGCACACCGGCCGGGCGCGCTATGATGTGTTGCAGCCGCTGTACAATCTTTATGACCGCTCCGGCTTTGAGGGCGCGCTGGCCGAACTCTGTGTCGAGCATGATATCGGCGTCATCACCTATTTCAGCCTTGCAGCAGGCTTCCTGACCGGAAAATACAGGTCTTTCGACGACGCCGCGTCAACGGCGCGAGCAAGACATGTCGAGAAATATTTCGACGACCGGGGAAGACGCATTCTCGCCGCGCTTGAAACCGTCGCATCGCAGACCGGTGAACATCCTGCGGCAATAGCGCTTGCGTGGCTGATGACGCGGCGCGGCGTGACGGCGCCGATTGCCAGCGCTTCACGCCCTGAACAGATGGACACGCTGCTGCGCGCACCCGACATCGACCTCACCCAGGAAGCCCTGCAAATGCTTCAGGAAGCCGGAGAATGAGCGAAAATATCAGTATTCGTACAGCGAAAGCCGAAGACAAACCCGCATGGCTTACACTCTGGCAGGGGTATCTGACCTTTTATGGCTCCGACATCGCCCCGGATGTGACGGAAATGACATGGTCGCGGATCATTGATCCGATTGCCCCTGTGTTCACGCGGCTTGCGGTTATCGATGACAGGCCAGTGGGTTTTGCGACCTGCATTCTCCACCCGCGCACCTGGGCGGTCGAACCCGCTTGTTATCTGGAAGATCTGTTCGTGGACGAAAACCAGCGCGGGCGCGGCATCGGTAAACGGCTGATTGATGACCTGATCGCGATGGGCCGGCGCGATGGCTGGACGAATCTCTACTGGCACACCAACAAAGACAACGAAACCGCGCGCCGGCTCTACGATCGGTACGACAAGGCCGATAATTTCGTGCGGTATCGCCTGCCGTTGACACCGTGACGGTGGCTTACTTGGTGCCGTACATCCGGTCGCCGGCGTCCCCCAGCCCCGGAACGATATAGCCTTTCTCGTTCAGATGGCTGTCGATGGCGGCCGTGTAGATCGGCACGTCGGGATGGCTTTTGTGAAAGTGCTCGATGCCCTCGGGCGCGGCCAACAGGCACAGGAACCGCAGATTGGTCACGCCGCGTTCCTTCAGCCGGTCAACGGCGGCGATCGACGAATTGCCGGTCGCCAGCATCGGATCGACGACAATCACCAGCCGTTCGCCGATATCTTCCGGTGCCTTGAAGAAATATTCGATCGCCTCAAGCGTTTCGTGATCGCGGTAAACCCCGATATGAGAAACGCGGGCAGACGGCACCAGATCGAGCATGCCTTCCAGAAGACCGTTGCCGGCGCGCAGGATCGAGGCAAACACCAGTTTCTTGCCTTCGAGAACCGGCGCTTCCATCGTCGTCAGCGGGGTCTCGATCGTCTCCATGGTCAGTTCAAGATCGCGCGTGACCTCGTAACAGAGCAGGGTCGAGATTTCCCTGAGCAGCCTGCGAAAACCGGCCGTCGACGTATCTTTCTGACGCATCTTCGTCAGCTTGTGTTGAACCAGAGGATGGTCGATGACCGTTGCGCCGTTCATGGAGGTCTTCCCGTCTTTTTGTGCACTGGCCCCGTTATGGCGCAAAAGACAGCAATGCAGCAAGCATCACGCAGGCTTTGCACACATATCCCGGCATTTTCCACCGTTTCAGCCGTCAAGCCGGGCGTAAAGTCGCGCGCGCGTCGGCTCATCGACGAATGCCGCCGCAATCGCCTGGCGCGTCATGGCGGCAATCGCCGCGGCAGAAAGGCCCATTTCGCTTTGTGCCACCGCATATTCACGCGCAAGCGAGGTGTCGAAGAACGGCGGATCGTCGGAATTGAGCGTGACCCGGACACCGGCATCAAAAAGCTGGCGCAACGGATGGGAGCGGAAATCGGGATAGACCGACAGCGCGATATTGGAACCCGGGCAGACCTCGAGCACCACGCCCTCATCGGCAAGCCGACGGACAAGGCCGGGGTCTTCGACCGCCCGCACACCGTGGCCGATCCGGTCCGGGCGCACCAGATCCAGCGCATCGCGCACCGAACCCGGTCCGCAGACTTCACCGGCGTGGATGGTCAGTTTCAGCCCGCCGTCGCGGGCGATGTCGAAGGCGCGGGCATAATCGGCCACGCGGCCCACGCGTTCATCGCCAGCCATGTTGAAGCCCGTCAGCAATGGAAAACCGCAGGAAACGGCGTAGCGCGCAGCACCCTCGACCTGCTCCGGCCCCATATGCCGCTCGCCGATCATCACCATCCGGCACTCAATGCCGGTCCTGTTTTTGGCCGCCTCGATGCCCGCCGAGATCGCCCGCATATAGCCGTCGCGGGAAAGACCCGCAGCAAGCCCCTGCTCGGGAGAGACAAACAGCTCCGAATAGATCGCGCCCGCTGCGGCAAGCTCATCGAGATAGGCTTCCGCCAAAGCCGCAAAATCCTCCTCCGAGCGAAAGACGCTCGCGATTGCCGCGTAACAGGCGATGAAGCTTGAAAAATCGTGCCAGACATAACGGCCTTCATGCAGCCAGGACGAAAGGTCGACCCCGTATTTATCGGCAAGCCGGGCGGCAAGAGCGGGCGGGGTCGCCCCTTCTATATGGCAATGGAGCTCGGCTTTCGGTGTCGTCACAGGAAAGATGCTCCGTATTTGCCGGGGGCAAGGCCGAGATGGCGGGCAATGCTTTCGCCAATATCGGCATAGGTCTCGCGAACGCCGAGCGAGCCCGGCTGAAGCCCCGGCCCGAACACCAGAACCGGCACCCGTTCGCGGGTGTGGTCCGATCCCCGCCATGTCGGGTCGCAGCCATGATCGGCGGTCAGAACGGCAATATCGCCGGGCTTCATCCGCTCCGCGATATCGCCGACGCGGGCATCGAACGCTTCAAGCGCTGCAGCATAGCCCGGCACATCGCGGCGGTGGCCGTAGACCATGTCGAAATCGACAAGATTGGTAAACACCAGATCGCCTTCGGCCGCTGCATCCATCGCCTCCAGGCTGGCATCCACCAGCGCGTCATTGCCATCGGCCTTGAACACGCGCGACACGCCCTTGCCCGCGAAAATGTCGGAAATCTTGCCGACGGCCAGCACGTCCCCCCCGGCCGCCGTCACCCGGTCGAGCAACGTTTCTTCCGGCGGCGCAATCGAGAAATCACGACGGTTGCCGGTGCGTTTGAAGGTTTCGGCCGTCTCCCCGATGAAGGGACGGGCAATCACCCGGCCGATATTCAGATCATAGGTCAGCTCCCGCACCACCGTGCAGAGCTTCATCAGCCGGTCGAGACCGAAATGATATTCGTGGGCGGCAATCTGGAACACGCTGTCGGCCGAGGTGTAGAAGATCGGGCGGCGGGTCCAGACATGTTCCTGGCCGAAGCGTTTGATGATTTCCGTGCCCGAGGCATGGCAATTGCCGAGACTGCCGGGAATATCCGCCTCGCGATAGATCGCCTCCAGAAGCTCGGCAGGAAAACAGTCTTTCTGATCGGGGAAATAGCCCCAGTCGAACATTACCGGCGTGGCCGCAATTTCCCAGTGGCCCGACGGGGTGTCCTTGCCGCGCGAAACCTCGCTTGCCGCGCCATAGCGCCCGAAAAGGCGGCCTGCCCCTTCCATGCCTGCGGGATAGTGCCGGGTGGCAAGCTTTGCAGCTTCCAGAAGACCAAGTGCGGAAAGGTTGGGCAGTTTCAGCGGACCGGCGCGAAGCCCCTCACGGTCGCCAAGCCCTGCGGCGCAGAATTCGGCAATATGGCCGAGCGTATCGGCGCCGAGGTCGCCATAGGCGCGGGCATCCGGCGCGCCGCCGATGCCGAAGGAATCAAGAACATAAAGAAAGGCACGGGCCATCGGCGCTCAATCCTGAAATACAAATCATGTCTTTCTTCTATCTTCTGCCCGGCCGCAAGGCAAACAGCACCAACGACACCGGAACCGATGCGGCAACTCGTGCATTTAGAACATGATAACCATGTTTCTTAACGCCGCAGGAAGGCAGGCAGGTCATGCTGACAGTCACGGACACCATCAAGGCGATTACTGTCATGCCCGAAAGAAGCAGCCGAAAAGACCAGGCCGGGAACCAGGCAAGCGAACTGGCGCTGATCGCCGGCGTTCTTCTGGCGGCAACAGCACTGGTGATTTTCGCCGCTTTCCGGCTTTACGCTGTCAGTTGAGGCGGTTCACGCCGTAAGCCGCAGCAATGCGGCCAGCATCAGTTCCGCACCCTTTTCAATATCCGACCATTCGGAATATTCCTCCGGCGCGTGTGATATCCCGTTGCGACTGGGCACGAAGATCATCGCCGAGGGGCAGAGCGTCATCATCGTCTGCGCGTCATGGCCGGCCCCCGAGATCATCCGTTTGGCCAGAAGGCCCAGCCCCTCTGCCGCTTCAGACAGAAGATCGACGAGACCGGCATCGAAGGCGACGGGCGGGATAAAACTCTTTTCCTCGATTTCATGGGTGAGACCGTGCTTTGCCGCGACCGCCGCCGTTGCGCGATAAAACAGCCTCTGAAGACCACGCATGACGGCCTCCGACGCATCCCGGATGATGACCGAGAAGATCGCTTCGCCGGGCACGGTATGCGGATGATTGGGCAAAAGCTCCACTTTTCCGATGGTAATCCGCGCGATATCGGACGGCGCGCTGTCGATCATCCCCGGGATTTGCGTGGCGATCTCCGCAAGGCCGGCAAAGGCATCGGCGCGCATATCCATCGGCGTGGTGCCGGAATGATTGGCCGTGCCCTTGAGCGTCACCTGCAAATTGACGATCCCGGTCGCCCCCTCCGGCAGGCCGATGGCAATGCCCTCGCGCTCCAGCACCGGCCCCTGCTCGATGTGCAGCTCCAGAAAAGCCCGGACCGAACCTTTCGGTCGGGAAGCGCCCGGAACGGCTTCCGGATCGAGGCCCTGCGCGCGCATGGCATCGACCAGCAGCACACCGTCGGCATCCGTGGCATTCGCCAGCCATTCCGGCGTCACCAGCCCGGCCATGGCCTGAGACCCGAGCATGCCGCCAAACCGGCCCTCTTCCTCCGAGGTTGCCACGACCTCGACAGGCACGGCAGGCTGAATGCCCGCCTCCTTCATTGCCCGCACGCATTCAAGCGCGACGACGACGCCGAGCGAACCGTCGAATGCACCGCCATCGACAACGGTATCGAGATGCGATCCGACCATCACCGACGGTGCGCCGGCATCGCCGAAACGCCCGAACACCGAATTGGCGCCATCGCGGGTCACCGCAAGGCCGTCCTTTTCCATCTCGCTTGCAAACCAGTCGCGGACCGCCATATCGGCACCGGAAAATCCGGGCCGGTTGTAGCCTTCGCCCGGCCCGCCCGCACCGAAGCGGTTGATGCCGTCAAGGAGTGCCCTGAGCCGGTCGGAATTGATTTTCGGTTTGCAGCTCATGGCAGTCGGCCTCCCTTTTGCGCCGCATGACGGCTTCCTCTTTCGGGAATTTATTATGATAATTTCCGGTCAGCCGCAAACAGAGTGCTGAAAAACAGATGCCCGCCCCGCCGTCCATGCGTTGGTTGTCACGGTTCCTCTTCCGGTGACATGCAGGCGGCAGGGCGGACACGGCTCCGCTCCCAGAAGACGTCAATACTGATACCAGGGACCAGCGATCAGGCCCAATATGATGCGCGCGGGTCTTCGGTATCAGGTCGCCATGCTGTTGCGCACGGCCTGCAGCATGACAAGGTGCGATTCAATGAAGGGCACGAGAATGGTTGCAATCGTCGTATCCATTCCGGTCTTGCCTTCCTTGACACGCTGTTTTTGAATTTTCAGCAGGGCTTCATGGCCGTCGATTTCGCTTTTGACATACAGCAGGTCGAACTTGGTTCCGGGGTCCATCTTCTTCAGTTCGGCCAGTGTATGGGCAAACTCTTTCGGGCGTTCGGGCTTGGCGGCGCCAGCGCCCAGCAGCAGGCCGCCGACAGCGGTGGCCTCTCCTTCCTCCAGCCTGGCGAACTGCTGCACCATCGGGTGAACAGCCTTTTTGCTCGCCAGTGTGGAAATGTCGCCGGAGAACAGGCCGATCGTCAGCGTTTTGTCGGCATAGTCGGATGTCACGATATTGGCATTGGCGATCACCGGCGCGAGCCCGGTAAAGGCCGCGGCCATGGCGCTGCCGATCAATACCCGGCGACGGTTGAGATCTGTCGTGGTCATGTTCATCTGCCTTCCGTTTCTCTAAACAACCCCATGCTCGCGATTGCGGGCACGACGTTATGACGGACGGTAGAAAATCCTGATTATGGACAATTCTAAGGCGAACAAATCGCCACTTCTCTGCTCTCATCAAAATCGGCTTGGTTGCCTCACACCCCGTAAGCGACTGATCTGAAATATCTATTTCCAGAAATCGGTTGTGCGGGTTGTAATTTATTATGATCAATCCTTGTCAATTACAAAATCTTCATGATTAATTAACCAAATAACAACAGAGGAGAACCGACAGATGAAACGCCTTCTCGCCGCGGCCCTTGCCGCCGCATCGCTGGCTTTCGCGGCCCCGGTCGTTGCCCAAACACCGCCCAATGTTCTGATCGTCGGCCAGATTGCCGAGCCAAAATCGCTCGATCCCGCCGTCGACACCGCCGTCAATGATTTCCGCATTCTGGTGAACATGTATGACGGTCTGGTGCGCTACAAGGACGGCACGCTTGAGGTCGAGCCGGCGCTTGCCACAAGCTGGGACATTTCCGAAGACGGCAAGACCTATACGTTCAAGCTGCGCGAGGGCGTCACCTTTCACGACGGCTCGCCCTTCAACGCCGAAGCGGTGAAGTTCAACTTCGAGCGCATGCTGGACGAAAACCACCCCTATTACGACACCGGTCCGTTTCCGCTGTCCTTCAATTTCTCCGCGGTGGACAGTATCGAAGTCGTCGATGACCTGACGGTGAAATTCACGCTGTCTGAACCCTATGCGCCGTTCCTGTCCAACCTCGCCTATCCGATCGGCCTGATCGTCTCGCCGGAAGCGGTGAAGGAATACGGCGCCGATTTCGGCCGCCATCCCTCCGGCACCGGCGCCTTCAAGTTCGAGGAGTGGGATCCGAACGCCAAGGTGGTTGTCTCCAAAAACGCCGATTACTGGGACGGCGCGCCGCCGCTTGAAGCCGTGGTCTTCCGTCCCGTCACCGATGCCAACACCCGCGTTGCCGAAATGATGTCCGGCGGCCTTGATGTGATGGTGGAGGTTCCCCCGGATTCGCTCTCGCAGTTTACCGGCAATGACAATTACACGGTCTACGAACAGGCCGGCCCCCATCTCTGGTTCCTGATCCTCAACCTGAAGGACGGCGTGTTCACCGACAAGAAGGTTCGCCAGGCCGTCAATTACGCGATCAACAAGGAAGCGATCGTCAACGACATCCTGCAGGGCACGGCCGAAGTCGCCGCAGGCCCGACGCCGCCGGCTTTCGCCTGGGCCTATGACGACAGCCTTTCACCCTATCCCTACGACCCGGAAAAGGCCAAATCGCTTCTCGAGGAAGCCGGCTATGACGGTTCGGAGCTGACCTTCTATGTCACCGAAGGCGGTTCGGGCATGCTGGAGCCGCAGGCCATGGCCACCCAGATCCAGGCCGATCTCGAAGCTGTGGGCATGCCGGTCAAGATCGAAACCTATGAGTGGAACACCTTCCTCGGCAAGGTGAACCCCGGTCTTGCGGGCGAAGCCGACATGGCCGAAATGGCATGGATGACCAACGACCCGGACACCCTGCCCTTCCTGGCGCTGCGTTCCGAAGCCTTCCCCGACAAGGGCGGCTTCAACTCCGGCTACTATTCCAACCCGGAGGTCGACAAGCTGCTTGAGCAGGCCCGCACCTCCACGGATCAGGACGAGCGCGCCGAACTCTACAAACAGATGCAGGGCATCGTCCATGACGACGCTCCCTGGGTGTTCGTCGCCAACTGGAAGCAGAACGCTGTGACCAAGGCAAGCGTCGAAAACTTCAAGCTGCAGCCATCGTTCTTCCTGCTGCTGCAGAAGGTGGCGAAGCCGAATTGAACGATGCTGGGGTGGTCGTTTTGGCATCAGCGCATGCTTCCTTTTTCGACCACCCCGCATCATTCTGCGTCATCCTCGGGCTTGACCCGAGGATCCAGGCGCCCTTCCCCGCGACTGGCGTGGACGAATGTCCACAAAACGATCAAGCGGAAAAGAAAAACGGTTGTCGCGCAGTTTTTGAACCTGACGCATTCCTTTCGCGACAGATGTGATTAGATCCTCGGGTCAAGCCCGAGGATGACGCAGGGAGAGGCGAAAAAACGACCCAGAGAGCCGGGCAACGTTTCTGATCCGCCCGTATATCCTGCATTTTCGCACGGCCCCTATTCCACGGAGAACACGTCATGGCCCATTATATCCTGCGGCGGCTCCTGACCGTCATTCCGGTCCTTCTGGGCCTGACCGTGATTGTCTTCGCCATCATGGCGATGATCCCCGGCGATCCGGCAACGGCAATCCTCGGCTCCTATGCCACGCCGGAAAATGTCGAACGCATCAACAAGGCGCTTGGTCTCGACAAACCGCTGGTGCAGCAATATTTCATCTGGCTCGGCAATATTCTCCACGGCGATTTCGGTCGGTCCTACACCCAGAACCGGCCGGTCATCGACATCATTACCGAGCGTTTCGGCAACACGCTGATCCTTGCCGGCACCTCGCTGGTGCTCTGTTCCATCCTCGGCCTTCTGGCCGGCATCGTTTCCGCCGTGCGCCAGTATGGCGCCACCGACAAGCTGGTGACTTTTTTCGTGCTGATCGGCATTTCGGTGCCTTCCTTCTGGCTGGGCCTGCTGCTGATCCTGCTGTTTGCCGTCAAGCTGCAATGGCTGCCGGCCAGCGGCATGTATGCGATCTATGGCGGTGGCGGACCGCTTGACCTGCTCAAGCATTTGATCCTGCCAGCCTTCACCCTTTCCGTGGTCGCCACCGGCGTGGTCGCGCGGCTGACGCGCACCTCCATGCTGGAAGTGCTGCGGCAGGATTATATCCGCACCGCCCGCGCCAAGGGCCTGAAGGAGCGCCGCGTGATCATGCGCCATGCTTTCAAGGCCGCACTCGTCTCCGTCATTCCCGTGCTCGGCATTCAGGCCGGCTTTGTGCTCGGCGGCGCGGTCTATATCGAAACCGTGTTTCAATGGCCGGGCATCGGCTCGATGCTGGTGACCGCCATTTCCACCCGTGACCTGCTGACGGTTCAGGGCGGGGTTCTGATCGTCGCAGCCGCCTATGTGCTGTTCAATCTGGTCGCCGATGTCGTCCAGACCATGCTTGACCCGAGGTTGCGCTGATGACCGATGCCACTGCAAGCACCGTCCCGGCCAGACCGGCAAAGAAGAGCGGCCGCCCGAGCACCCTCAAGCTTCTGTTCAACAACACGCTGGCGACCGGCGGGCTGATCATTCTTGCCGTCATCATCGTCATCGCGCTGGCGGCCCCCACCCTGCCGCTGCAGCCGCCGAATGTGACGGACCCGTCCGTGCGCCTGTCGCCGCCGCTCACCGAAGGCCATCTGCTCGGCACGGATTCACTTGGCCGCGACCTGCTGTCACGCCTGATCTGGGGCACCCGCGTCAGCCTCGCCGTCGGCGTTTCGGCGACGTTGATCGCCGCCTTTTTCGGCTCGCTGATCGGGCTTGTGGCGGGGTATGCGGGCGGGCGCACCGACAACATCCTGATGCGCGGCATCGATATGGTGATGGCCTTTCCCTATATTCTGCTGGCGCTTGCCATTGTCGCCGTGCTTGGCCCTGGCCTGTTGAACGCGCTTTATGCCATCGCCATCGTCAATATCCCCTTCTTCGCGCGGAACATTCGCGGCATGACGCTCGGGCTTTCACGCCGTGAGTTTGTCGATGCCGCACGGCTTTCCGGCAAATCGCATTTTGCCATTCTGTTCGGCGAGGTGCTGCCGAATGTGCTGCCGGTGATCATCATCACCATGTCGACCACAATCGGCTGGATGATCCTGGAAACGGCCGGCCTTTCCTTCCTCGGTCTCGGCGCCCAACCGCCGCAGGCCGATCTTGGTTCGATGCTCGGCGACGGCCGCAAGGTGCTGTTCACCGATGCCTATGTCTCCATGGTGCCGGGCCTGATGATCTTTGCCCTCGTCATGAGCATCAATCTTCTCGGCGACGGCATTCGCGATGTGCTCGACCCCCGGCTGAAATCCGGCGCGCTGGCACGTCCCGGCGCCCGCACGGCGGTGAAGCGCGAAAGCGTGCCGGATCGGGGCCAGAGGCCGGAAACAGTGCTGGACATTCAGGCCATGCGCACGGAGTTCCATGTCGGTGGCAGCATCTACAAGGCGGTCGGCGGGGTCGACCTGCACATGCGCCAGGGCGAATGTGTGGGCTTGGTCGGCGAATCCGGCTCCGGAAAATCGGTCACCGCCATGTCGCTGATGGGGCTGGTGCCGACTCCGCCCGGACGCATTGCCGGCGGTGCGGCATGGCTCGACAACGAGGACCTGTTTGCCGCAAGCGATGAACGCATCCGGCAATTGCGCGGCGGCGATGTCTCCCACGTGTTTCAGGACCCGCTGTCCACCCTGCACCCGCTTTTTACCGTCGGCGATCAGCTGATCGAGGCCATTCAATCCCACCAGCCGCTCTCGAAACAGAAGGCGCGCGAAAAGGCGGCGGACCTTCTGGAATCGGTGCGCATTCCCAATGCGGCAGAGCGGCTGAAGGCCTTTCCGCATGAGCTTTCCGGCGGCATGCGGCAGCGCATCTCGATTGCCATGGCACTGGCCAACGATGCCAAGGTGATCGTCGCCGACGAGCCGACAACCGCGCTTGACGTGACCGTGCAGGCGCAGATCCTCGAACTGATGAACGGGCTGCGCAAGGAGCGCAACACCGCGATCCTGTTCATCACCCATGATTTCGGCGTAGTGTCGGCCATCTGCGACCGGGTGGCGGTGATGTATGCCGGACGGATCGTCGAAACCGGGACGACCGAGGAAATCCTCGAACGCCCCGCCCATCCCTATACGGCCAAGCTGATCGAGTGCGTGCCCGTGCTCGGCGAACCGGACCGCCGGCTTGACGCCATCGAGGGCCGACCGCCGGTGGTCAACAATTTGCCGGAAGGCTGCGCCTTTGCCGACCGCTGTCCCTTCGTTCAGGACGACTGTCGCAGCGGCGATATCGCCATGACCGAACTTGGCGAGGAACGCGGCGTGCGCTGTCTGCATCCGCTGAACAGGGAGAATGCCGATGGCTGAGGATGTATTGATCGCCGTCGATCGCGCAGAGCGGACATTTGGCGGCGGCAAGACGCTGTTCGGCAGGCAACTTCCCGCCGTCCATGCGGTGCAGGACGTCACCATCGATGTTAAGAAGGGCGAAACGCTCGGCATTGTCGGCGAATCGGGCTGCGGCAAGTCGACGCTCGCCCGCATCCTCTCCGGCCTTGATGTGCCGACGGGCGGCACGATCACATTCGAGGGCAGAGACCTTGCGGAAGAAGCGCGCAAGAACCCGCGGCAACTGGCCCGCCAGGTGCAATATGTGTTTCAGGATCCGGTCTCCTCGCTCAATCCCAGGAAAAAAATCCGCACCATTCTGGAAGCGCCGCTCATCCACCTGCTGAAACTGAACAAGGCCGAGCGGGCAAAACGGCTTGAAGAACTGATGAACGCGGTCAATCTGGCGCCGGAATTTCTCGACCGCTACCCGCACGAATTCTCCGGCGGTCAGGCGCAGCGCATCGGCATTGCCCGGGCGCTTGCCGCGAACCCGGAAGTGATCGTGCTCGACGAGCCGGTTTCCGCGCTCGATGTCTCGGTGCAGGCGCAGGTGCTGAATATTCTCGACGATCTCAAGGCCCGTTTCGGCCTCACCTATCTGTTCATCTCCCACGATCTTTCGGTGGTCGAGTCGATTTCCGACCGGGTGGCGGTGATGTATTTCGGGCGCATTGTCGAGCTCGGCACACGCGATCAGGTGTTTTCCGGCGCGCTCCATCCCTATACCCATCTGTTGTTGAATTCCGCCCCTGCCCCCGGCAGAAAGGCCGTTTCCGGCGGGGATCGGGAGGCAGAACTGCCCGATCCCTATAATCCGCCGCCGGGCTGCGCGTTTTTCGCCCGATGTCAGAACGGAACGGAGCAATGTCAGCGCTCCGTTCCGCCGATTGACGAGGCGATGGGGAAAGCAGGCCACAAAGCCGCCTGTTTCCACCCGATGACGAAAAGAACGGCATGAGCAACACAAGTCTTGAAAGCCGGCAGGCCTTCGGTCCGCCCTTTGCGGAGAAGAAGCGCAAACGCCCCGACATGATCGCCGACATGCTGCGCGAACGCATGATCGATGCGGACCTGAAACCCGGCGATCGCATGCCGGCCGAATGGCTCGGGCCGGATGCCTTGCGCGCTTCCCGCGGCACGGTGCGTGAGGCCCTGAAAATCCTCGAATTCCAGGGACTGATCGCCTCAAAGACAGGACCGGGCGGCGGCATCTTCATCCGCGCCGTGCAGCCGGCCGAAGCGATCCAGACGGTGACCAGCCTGTTTTTGCAGGCGCCGCCCTCGATTGCCGATATCTATGCCTTGCGCAAGACGCTGGAACCGCAGCTTGCCGCCGACGCAGCACGTCATTTTCCCGCCACCGCCATCAAGACCCTACAGGACAAGATCAGGCTTTACGAAGGACAGGCCGAGACGGCCGAGGAAGAATATGTCCAGCGGCTTGCCGAACTGGACTTTCACGCCGAACTGGCCCGCCACGCGCAAAACCCGGTTCTGGGCTTTACCTGCGGCCTGCTCCTGAACCTCCTGCGCGATCTGCCCGCCTGCCGCGCGATCTATGAGGAACCCAATCCGGGCCTGCGCGAAACCGGCATTTTCTATCAGATCGAGCTGATCAAGGCGATCCGTGCGAAAGACAGCGAAGCGGCTCGTACCATCATGGCGGAACATATGGTGGAGGCTGAGGCTTACATGCTTGAGCGCGCACGCCTCAATGCGGTGCGCTCCGGTATCGAGCCATAAACCGTCCCGAAAGGGGAACAAGCATGAAATGCGCACATACGATCCATGACCACCAGGGCCATCTCGGCTGGGACCGGTCTATCGAACCTGTTCTCGTCGCCCGCTCCGGCGAAACCATCGCATTTTCCTGCCGGGATGCCGGCAACGGGCATTATGGTCCGGCGAGCACGGCAGCCGACATCCTGACAGCCGAACCCGGCAAGGCCAACCCGCTGACAGGGCCGCTTTATGTGGAAGGCGCAAAGCCCGGCGATGCGCTGAAGGTGACCATTAACGAATTCGCCCCCTCCGGTTTCGGCTGGACGGCGATCATTCCCGGCTTTGGTCTGCTTGCCGACCAGTTTTCCGAGCCGAGGCTGAAGCTCTGGGACTATGAAACCGACATTGCCACACCCGCCGTTTTCAGCCCTCTGGCGCGCATTCCGCTGCGCCCCTTCATCGGGACCATCGGTGTGGCCATGGCCGACCCCGGCCATCATTCGGTCATCCCGCCGCGCCGGGTCGGCGGCAATATGGATATCCGCGACATCGCCGCCGGCACCACGCTCTATCTTCCGGTCGAGGTCGAGGGGGCGCTGCTGTCCATCGGCGACACACACGCCGCCCAGGGCGATGGCGAGGTCTGCGGCACCGCAATCGAAAGCGCTATGGATGTCTCCGTCACGGTCGAGGTGGTGCGTGAAGCTGCACCGAAGACGCCGTATTTCACCACGCCCGGCCCGATCGCGCGCCACCTCGACGGTGCGGGCTACGAGGTGACGACCGGCATCGGCCCTGACCTGATAGAAGCAGCTCGCGCTGCCGTGTCCAACATGATCGAGCTTCTGGCAAAAACCCGCAACCTTAACCCCGCCGACGCCTACATGCTGTGCTCGGTCTGCGGCGACCTGAAGATCAGCGAGATCGTCGACGCCCCAAACTGGGTGGTGTCGTTCTATTTTCCGCGGATTGTTTTTGAATAGCGCGGAAAGCCACGAGGCACCATCCCCGCTCTCCTGTTATCGGCGCCCGTAAAGGGATCAACGCTGACAGTCCCTTCAATTTTCACCAATCAGCCAACAACAATTGTTGACTTTGTCATGCAACCATGAAAGGTCAGCATTAACAGTGATAGTACATACTTACTTTTAACACAAATATTTCAGCAACTTAACCGATATTTTTCAGCACACCACCCGCGATGAAAGCAACCTTAAAGAGTGTTGTGTTTCATTTTGTTGCCAGATATGGCATTATATAACCATACCTGAATCACCCCCGGCAGAGCCCGTCCCAAGCATCTGAAAACCGCTTTCGCACTAAAGCCCGTTGCGCAGCCGCTTCTTCAGTCGATGCTCAACGATGCGGATATGCAGCTCGACTTCATCGAGATCTCCCAGATCACAATTTTCGGCCAAAAATCCATAGCCTCTGAATATCTCCTCCAACACAATCCTGGTGTTGGAATCGATCTCGTGATCGACGACCCCAAGCAGACGCATACTCAACAAAACAAACGCCGTTTCATCTATAAGCCACTGAACTGGCTTGTTTATTTTATAGGACTTCTTGTCGTTCTCATGTTCAAATTTCTGCCCCTTGCCGCGTAAAAGCCACTCGACAGAAACGCCGGTCAGATCCGATATCGCAATACATGCGCTTACCTTCGGCTCCGTCTCTCCGCTGACCCAGCCGCCGACTGTCCGGCGGGAAACGCCGATTTCAGTTGAGAGACGGTTCAGCCCACCAATCTCGTCAGCAGCTTCTTTTAGACGCTTGTGAAAGCTTCGCGTATCCATTGGGCGAAAATCACTACCTTGTTGAAATATACATCTTTACATTTGGAATTTTTTTGCTATGGTTCGAGCAACAAAATGCGAAACACAATCAGAGGTGTCATTCTCCAAAAAGTCGGCCGAAAAGAACAGTATCAGGCCAGAACACAATCTGCCCTAACCGCGACTTTCCCTCGATCAGGGCTCACATTTGGCGATCCGGTCACGTTATTGTCAAAACGACTGGGTGCCGGTGTTTATATGTATTGGCGCTCTCCTGGTGCTCAACGCACTGGTTTTGAGCGCGGTGTTTATCGCATACAGAGTCATTCTGCTCACAGCGATAACCACAGTTATTCTGATCAATAGATCAGTACATCCATGGCATCCGGAGCGATTTTCTCCTGTTTGCCTTAAGTAAATGATGGTTCCAGCTTACCTGAATTTGGACAATATCAATTATCTCTACCCGGACTTCAAAGGTAGAAAATATAGATGATTTCGGGAGAAAATCTTCTATGAAGAACGCTTTGCGAAATATCGTTCTGGATTTTGCCCTACCCCTCACGGCAGCACACCGATCGATGAAACTACTTGTATTTTCCTCAGATAGGGCCCTCCTGAACTCCACGGCAGGCTGTAAGCAATCGTCTCCGTCACGACATAGCCGATGAGGGTGAAAAATGGAAACTGTTTTGGAACCCCTACCCGCCCCGGCCAATCTGCTTTCTGCCATGGCCAATCCGAAAAGACTTCAGATCCTGTGTCTTCTGGCAGAGCATGAAATGCCTGTCGGGCTACTCGTTCGGAAGATCGGATTGAGTCAGTCCGCTATTTCACAGCATCTTTCAAGGCTCCGTCAAGAAAAGATCGTGAACACAAGGCGCGAAGCACAGACTATCTACTACAGCATACGGTCCGATCTGGTAAATCAGATACTACAGACGCTTGACGATTTTTACGGCGAGCCCTGGCGCGCCGGTATCCGTCACAACTGGCACGATACGCCCCCGTCCAGGCTTTAGAAATTACTGCGTGCGGGCGCTATTCCCCCTCGGGGAAACAACATGCTTTTTCCAGAAAACATCACCGGATAGAAAATATCCGGTATTTTTTTGCCGATACAAAAAAGTGGCGACAACTCAAAAGTCATCGCCACCGGCAGTAGTCCGATCAATTGCAGGCAGGAACCTCAGGCAGCCTTGGCTTCGCCCTTGAGGCTTTCCAGGATGTTCTGCGGCGCGGAAACACCGTAGGGGTCCGTTTCGCACAGGTCGGAGAAGCCTTCTTCCTCGAACCACTTTTCGACAACGCCATCGTTGATGATGGCGGCATAGCGCCAGGAGCGCATGCCGAAGCCGAGATTATCCTTGTTGACCAGCATGCCCATCTTGCGGGTGAACTCACCCGAGCCGTCCGGAATGACCTTGACGTGCTGCAGGTTCTGGCCCTTGGCCCACGCGTTCATGACAAACGCATCATTGACCGACATGCAGTAGATGTCGTCAATGCCCTGAGCCTGAAACTCGGGGAACAGTTTTTCAAAATCGGGAAGCTGATAGGTCGAGCAGGTCGGCGTGAAAGCGCCCGGCAGCGAGAACAGAACAACGCGTTTGCCCTTGAAATAATCATCCGAGGTCTTGTCTTCCCAACGGAAGGGGTTCGGGCCTTCAATGCTTTCATCGCGAACACGCGTGTGAAAGGTAACGTTCGGAACTGTGCGACCGTTCATCTCTACATCTCCTTGGTTCAAATCCGGGAGGATTTCTTCGAAAAACTGTTGGCGAATTCTAACAATTTTCAATCAAGAATAAAGTGAAAACACTAGAATAATTCTAATGTAATAGCTCTTATGCGCTCAGTGCATAACTCACCCTATCTCCCGTTCGAACGGCATGTCGCGATTACGAATAGCGATTTCAAGGTAGAGGTTTGCGGCAAACGAGCGCACCAAAGGCGATAGACGGCACAGCGGAATGAATATGTTTAGCCAACAGCCACAGGCGCGCTCAAAATGGCCAGCCGATAGTCGCCCACCAGCGCAAAACCCAGCGCCCGATAGGCACGCGCGGCATGAAAGGTTCCCGTGAACAGGATAGACCTGCGCATGCCCTCTTCAAAAGCCCGTTCAAGCATCCGGCCAAGAAGATAACGGGCATACCCGCGCCGGCGGCCCTCCGGCGGCGTCCACACCGGCCCGACCTGGACCATATCCTCATAGCGCGCATTGAACCCGGCCAGACAGACGGGAACGCCATCCAGAAGAAGAACGAACCGGTCGAAGTCGCGGGCATTGGCAAGTTCACCGGAAACGGCGGCTTCCACCGCCTCTGTCGGCTCCTGACCGAGCGCCTCCTTGCGATAGGCCAGCAGCCACGACCGCAGAATTTCGGCATCGACATCGGCCCAATGCACCATTGTCAGATGCGGGTCGGAGGGGCCAGCAGGCAGATAGGTTTCGCGTGACAGAGAAAACAGGTTTTCGGCAACATTGAGCGTATATTCCGCCGCCTCGAGCCGAAACGCCTCAAGCAGCGCCAGAACCTGTTCGTCAGGCCCGAGAACGCCGGCAACCGGTCGCTTGATATTCATGCGCAGGTGGCCGGCGAGACGCTGACAATAATCGGCTTGCGGCGCCTGCACCATAATATTGCCGTTCCAATAATGGGCAGCGACACCGGCGATTTTCTCCCCGTCATCAAATGCAGCCCAGTATTCACCGCCATAGGGCACATCCGGATTGCCAATCCCGGCACGCGCCATGTTGGAAAGCAGAAACATGCTGCTTTCGGCATAGTCGGAAAGGAAGGAAACGAGCGCGGGCGCATCCTCCGCCCGCAAGGCTCTCACTGTCATGACCGTCGACCCAGCTATCAAAACCAGGCGCCATAGTGGCCAGGGCCCACCAAAAGGTGAAGCCGGAAAAGCCTTCCGATTCATGAAAGCTTGTTATCCCGACTTCACCGGAATTTGTGGTCAGAACAGGAAATACCGCTGCGCCATCGGCAACACCTCTGCCGGTTCGCAGGTCAGTACCTCGCCATCGGCGCGCACTTCATAGGTTTCCGGATCGACAGAGATTTCCGGCGTGGCGCTGTTGTGCACCATTGAGGCCTTGGAAATGCCGCCGCGCGTGTTCTTCACCGGCAAAAGCTGCTTGGCAACGCCGAGCTTGTGGGCAATGCCGGTATCCAGCGAGGCTTCGGAGACGAAGGTGACGGACGAGTTGGTGCGCGATTTGCCAAATGAGCCGAACATCGGACGGTAATGCATCGGCTGCGGCGTCGGGATGGAGGCGTTCGGGTCGCCCATCTGGGCCGCCGCGATGGTGCCGCCCATGATGATCATTTCCGGTTTGACGCCGAAGAGTGCGGGATCCCACATCACCAGATCGGCGCGTTTGCCGACCTCGACCGAGCCGATCTCATGGCTGAGACCGTGGGCAATGGCCGGGTTGATCGTGTATTTGGCGATATAGCGCTTCACCCGGTAATTATCGTTTTCGCCGCTTTCTTCCGGCAGGCGGCCGCGCTGACGCTTCATCTTGTCGGCGGTCTGCCATGTGCGGATGATCACCTCACCGACGCGACCCATGGCCTGGCTGTCCGAGGAAATGATCGAGAACGCGCCGATGTCATGCAGAATGTCTTCCGCAGCAATCGTCTCCTTGCGGATGCGGCTTTCGGCGAAGGCGATGTCCTCGGGAATGGACGGCGACAGGTGATGGCAGACCATCAGCATGTCGAGATGTTCGGCAATGGTGTTGACGGTATAGGGCCGGGTCGGATTGGTCGATGACGGAATGACGTTCGACTGGCCGCAGATCTTGATGATGTCCGGCGCATGGCCACCGCCAGCCCCTTCGGTGTGGAAGGCGTGAATGGTGCGGCCCTTGAAGGCGTCGACCGTATCTTCCACGAAACCGCTTTCGTTCAGCGTATCTGTGTGGATCATCACCTGAACGTCGTATTTATCGGCAACCGACAGGCAGTTGTCGATGGCAGCCGGCGTCGTGCCCCAGTCCTCATGCAGTTTCAGCGCACAAGCGCCGCCGAGTACCTGTTCTTCCAGCGCCCCGGGCAGCGAGGCATTGCCCTTGCCGGCAAAGGCCAGGTTCATCGGGAAGGCATCGGCAGCCTCGATCATCCGGCCGATATGCCAGGGACCGGGCGTGCAGGTGGTGGCAAAGGTGCCATAGGCCGGCCCCGTGCCGCCGCCGAGCATGCAGGTCAGCCCCGCCATCAGCGCTTCCTCGATCTGCTGCGGGCAGATGAAGTGGATATGGGCATCCATGCCGCCGGCGGTGACGATCTTGCCTTCGGCGGAAATCGACTCGGTTCCGGGACCGACGATGATATCGACGCCGGCCTGCGTATCCGGGTTACCGGCCTTGCCGATGCCGGCGATGCGCCCGTCCTTCAGCCCGATATCGGCCTTGACGATGCCCCAGTGGTCGATGATCAGCGCATTGGTGATCACCGTGTCGACCGCGCCTTCGGCACGCGTTGCCTGGCTCTGGCCCATGCCGTCGCGGATCACCTTGCCGCCGCCGAACTTGATCTCGTCACCGTAATGGGTGAAGTCCTTTTCCACCTCGACAAACAGTTCGGTATCGGCAAGACGCATCTTGTCGCCGGTGGTCGGGCCGAACATCGAGGCATAGGACTGGCGGGACATTTTAAAGGGCATGGATCACTCCCCATGAACACAATTTGACTTGATCCGCGCCGAAAGCCGCGCGGGACCGGCAATTTCAGGCTCTAGAGCTTGCCCATGACTTCCTGGCGGAAGCCGTAGACATTGCGGTTGCCGGCAAACGGCACCAGCGTGACATCGCGGGTCTGGCCGGGCTCGAAACGCACCGCCGTGCCGGCGGGAATATCAAGCCGCATGCCGCGCGCCTTTTCACGCTCGAAGGACAGGCCGGGATTGGTCTCGAAGAAATGGTAGTGACTGCCCACCTGCACCGGACGGTCACCGGTATTGGAAACGGTCAGCGTCACGGTCTCAAGACCGGCATTGATTTCGATTTCGCCTTCGGCGGGGATCATTTCACCGGGTATCATCTTCGCTCTCCTCACCTGATCGGCTCGTGTACGGTCACCAGTTTGGTGCCGTCGGGGAAGGTTGCTTCCACCTGCACGTCGTGGATCATTTCCGGCACGCCTTCCATCACCTGATCGCGGGTCAGCACATGGGCGCCGGCTTCCATGAGTTCGGCCACGGGGCGGCCGTCGCGTGCGCCTTCCACCACATAATCGGTAATCAGCGCGATGGCTTCCGGCCAGTTGAGCTTGACGCCCCGCTCCAGCCTGCGGCGCGCCACCATGGCGGCCATGGAAACCATGAGTTTGTCCTTTTCACGCGGCGTCAGGTTCATGCGTCACTCTCGTTTCTTGCTTATCGCTCGGTATTTCAAAGATGCCAGACTTTCGGCAGATTTTGGCTGTCCCGCAAGACCTTTAGTGCCGGAATCAGGCTTTTTCGCAAATGATAGCCGTCGGGCGCGACAATCCGGGCGACCAGCTTGCCGCTCCACTCGCTGGCGCCGCCCGCGGCCTCGCCAAGTGCGGCCCGCACCTTTGGCATCAGCGCTTCTGCGCGCGGGCCGCAGTAAAGCAGGGTCGCAAACGCAACATCGCCGCCGAGCACCGCCGTCTGCGCCACAAGGTTTTCGATATCGCCGGTCATGCGCACATCTTCGGCATGGATCAGCGTGCCTTCCCGGCGCACCCGCCAGCGGTCGCGGAACTGGCCGTATTGCACCGCCTCGCCCATCGCCTTGCGGCCCAGAAGCACCGCCTCGATGGCCAGAAATTCGGCATTTTCCGCCAGATCGACATCCAGCCTGCGATTGAGCGAGGCATTGTCGAACAGAATGGTTTCCTGCGGCAGCCAGTCGAGCCGGGCATTGTCACCAACCCGCAATTCGGTATCGATCATCGCCGGACCTTCATCCGACTTGTAGATTTTCTCGCAGGCCTGCGTGGTCACGGTCAGCGCCGTTCCGGCCTCGGCATCCATCACCCATTGCAGCCGGTCGCCGCCGGTCAGCCCGCCGGATGTGTTGATCAGAACGGCTTCCATCGCGCCGTCGAAGCTCTCGGGAATGCGGATCTTGGCCGCGCCCTCCTGATAGAATTCATCGAGACGGGTCCGGCCGGCCAGTGCCTTGGCTGTCACCTGTCCCCGTCCGAATGTACGCTGTGGCCGCGCGGTTTTGCCTGGCATTAACAGCACCACTCCGCCCTCGCTCCGGCTTTGACCCTGCCGTCTTTTTCTGCGCCGCTCATGGCGTTCCCTTTTTCTTTAATCATTCTGTCAAAAGGGTCAAAGCAAGTTTCATGCCGCACGGACAATGCCGGTTCGTTTTAATGCCCGTTCTGCGACGCCGAAAGGCAAGACGGCATTCACAGGAATGCCAGGCGTGAAGAGTAGTGCTGCCCGACGCACAAAAACTTCGCAGTCTGCGTGCGGAAGCATCACACCGTCAGATGCCGGCGCGCGTCCTCGGTATCGAGCGTTTCGGCCGGACCTTCATGAACGATGACGCCACGGTCCATGATATAGACCTTGTCGGCCAGCTCGCGGCAGAAATCGAGATACTGCTCGACCAGAAGAATGGCCATGCCGGTGGAATCGCGCAGATAACGGATGGCGCGGCCGATATCCTTGATAATCGACGGCTGGATGCCCTCGGTCGGTTCGTCCAGCACCAGAATTTGCGGGCGCGTCACCATGGCCCGGCCGATGGCCAGTTGCTGCTGCTGGCCGCCGGACAAGTCGCCGCCACGGCGCGACAGCATGGTCTGCAACACCGGAAACAGGCTGAAAATATCGTCGGGAATACTGCGATCGCCGGCCTTCAGCGGCGCAAAACCGGTCTCCAGATTTTCCTTCACCGTCAAAAGCGGAAAGATTTCGCGCCCCTGCGGCACATAGCCAACACCGCGTTTTGCCCGGGCATAGGGCGCCAGCCCGTCAAGCTTCTCGCCCTGAAAGGCAATGGTGCCGCCGGAAATCGGATGCTGCCCGGTCACCGCCCTGAGCAGCGACGACTTGCCGACGCCGTTACGCCCCAGCACACAGGTGATCTTGCTCATTTCAGCCTCAAGCGAGACATCCCGCAATGCCTGCGCCGCGCCATAATGCAGATTGACGTTTTCAATGGTCAGCATGGTCGTGGGCCTTTGTTTTAAAGGTAGAAATGGTCAGTGTGTCAAATTGGCTTTCTGTCTGTAGCCTGGATCCTCGGGTCAAGCCCGAGGATGACGCGTTAAGAGAGGGTGACGGGAAAAGCTGACCGGCAGCGTCGGCAGACACGAAAAATGTGCTCGTCTGCCCCGATCCGTCTTTTGCTTTCCGTGCCCTTGCATTTGTGTCATCCTCGGGCTTGACCCGAGGATCCATACAGACCGGCAAAACGCGATGACCGGCTATGTCTATATCGTCACCAACAAGCCACACGGAACGCTTTACATCGGCGTCACGTCTGACCTCGAGCGACGCATCTTCGAACATAGGGAAGGACTGACGAAAGGCTTCACCAGCCGCTACGGCTGCAGCCGGCTTGTCTGGTACGAGGAACATTTCGAAATCGGCAGTGCGATCACCCGGGAAAAGGCTCTCAAACACTGGAGCCGCGCGTGGAAGGTCGCGCTGATCGAGCGCGTCAATCCCGGCTGGGACGATCTCTACGAGACGTTTCTCTGAGCAATCCGGCCTGGATCCTCGGGTCAAGCCCGAGGATGACCCGTGGGGAAAGGTCTGCGCTTCGTTAACAAAGGCTTTCTCCGGGGAAAGCTCTGAGAAAAATTCCAGCGATTTTTCAGCATTTTCTGAGGTCGCACGCTGCACCCAGCCTTCCCCGTTTGCGTCATCCTCGGGCTTGACCCGAGGATCCATCCAGCATCTCAACTCGCTCGCCGCCATCCCCTCACCGTCCCAGATAATTCTCGATGACCTTGGGGTCATTCGACACAAAATCGATCGAGCCTTCGGCAAGCACGGAGCCTTCGGCGAGGCAGGTAACCTTGACGCCGAGGTCGCGGACGAAGCCCATATCGTGTTCGACCACGACGACGGCGCGGGTTTTGGCGATTTCGCGCAAAAGCCTTGCGGTCTCGACGGTTTCGGCGTCGGTCATGCCGGCAACGGGCTCATCGACCAGAAGCAGTTTCGGTTCCTGCGCCAGCAGCATGCCGATTTCCAGCCACTGCTTCTGGCCATGCGACAGGTTGGCGGCAAGCTCGTCCCTGCGGGCGGTCATGCGGATGGTTTCGAGGATTTCCTCGATGCGGGCCCGGTCTTCGCCGGTCAGATGATAAAACAGCGTCGAAAACACCCCGCGCCTGCGGTTGAGCGCCAGTTCCAGATTGTCCCAGACCGTATGGCTTTCGAACACGGTCGGTTTCTGGAATTTTCGACCGATGCCGAGCTGGGCAATATCGGCCTCGTCGCGGCGGGTGAGATCGATCGTGTCGGAGAAGAACACCTCGCCTTCGTCCGGCCGCGTCTTGCCGGTGATGATGTCCATCATCGTGGTCTTGCCCGCGCCGTTCGGGCCGATGACGGCGCGCAGTTCTCCCGGCTCAATGACGAAGGACAGGCTGTTGAGCGCCTTGAACCCGTCAAACGATACCGAAACGTTGTCGAGATAGAGAAGGCTCTTGGCGCGTTTTTCCTGAGGGCTCATCGTGCCGCCTCCCCTTCTGTTGCCGCCGTGTCGATACCGGCTTCGGCCTCCTCAGCGCGTTCATTGCGCGACAGCGCATCATCGCCGCCGGATGTGTTTTTCCGCGAGAACCGTCCGGCCAGCGTTCCGACGATGCCCTTCGGCAGGAACAGGGTGACGGCGACGAACAGGCCGCCGAGCGCGAACAGCCAGAAGGCGGGGAAAAGCCCGGTGAAGATCGTCTTGCCGCCGTTCACAAGAATGGCGCCGATGATCGGGCCGACCAGCGTCGCGCGCCCGCCGACCGCCGTCCAGATGACGACTTCGATGGAGTTTGCCGGGGCGAATTCACCCGGATTGATGATGCCGACCTGCGGCACGTAGAGCGCACCGGCCACGCCCGCCATCATCGCGGAAACCACGAAGGTGAAGAGCTTGTAGTTTTCCACCCGGTAGCCGAGAAAGCGCACCCGGCTTTCGGCATCGCGTACGCCGACCAGCACCTTGCCGGCCTTGGAGCAGACAATGGCCGAGGCGATGAAAAGCCCGAGAGCGAGAAACAGTGCGGAAGCCGCAAACAGGGCAGCGCGGGTTGTCCCCGCCTGCACGGAAAAGCCGAGAATATCCTTGAAATCGGTCAGGCCGTTATTGCCGCCAAACCCCATATCGTTGCGGAAGAAGGCGAGCAGTAGCGCATAGGTCATCGCTTGGGTGATGATCGAAAGATAAACGCCGTTGACGCGCGAGCGGAAGGCAAACCAGCCGAAGACGAAGGCCAGCAGGCCCGGCACGACCAGCACCATCAGCATGGCAAACCAGAACATGTCGAAGCCATGCCAGAACCACGGCAGGTGCTGATAGTTCAGGAACACCATGAAGTCCGGCAGAACCGGGTCGCCATAGACGCCGCGTGAACCGATCTGGCGCATCAGATACATGCCCATCGCATAGCCGCCGAGCGCGAAGAACGCGCCGTGACCGAGCGAGAGAATGCCGCAAAAGCCCCAGACGAGATCGAGCGAGAGCGCCAGCAGCGCATAGCAGAGATATTTGCCGAACAGCGAGACCATATAGGTCGGCAGGTGAAACGGGCTTCCTGCCGGCACGAAAAGATTGAGAAAGGGCACCAGAAGTGCTGCTGCGAACAGCACGGCGATGGCGATGAGAACCTTGCGGTCGAGAGAGCGCAGGAGATAGGCCGTAATCATGATTCAACCGCCCTTCCCTTGAGTGCGAACAGACCGCGCGGCCGTTTCTGGATGAACAGGATGATGAAGACGAGCACCAGGATCTTGCCGAGAACGGCGCCGGCATAGGGCTCGAGAAACTTGTTGAGGATGCCGAGCGAAAACGCGCCGACAAAGGTGCCCCACAGATTGCCGACACCGCCGAAGACCACGACCATGAAACTGTCGATAATGTAGGACTGGCCGAGATTGGGCGAGACATTGTCGATCTGCGAGAGCGCGACACCCGCCAGACCGGCAACGCCCGAACCGAGCGCAAAGGTGAAGGCATCAACCCATGGCGTACGGATACCCATGGACGCGGCCATGCGCCGGTTCTGCGTGACGGCGCGCATCTGCAGGCCGAAGGCGGAACGTTTCATCAAAACAAGAAGCCCGGCGAAAACCGCAAGCGCAAAGACGATGATCCACAGACGCGACCACGTGATCACCAGCCCGCCGAGGTCGAACGACCCCGACATCCACGCCGGATTGCCGACCTCGCGGTTGGTGGGGCCGAAAATGGTGCGGATCGTCTGTTGAAGGATCAGCGACACGCCCCAGGTGGCCAGCAGCGTTTCCAGCGGACGGCCATAGAGAAAGCGGATGACGCCGCGTTCGATGACAAGACCGACGGCACCGGTGACGACAAAGGCGACCGGAAGGGCGATGGCCAGCGACCAGCCGAAGAGATCCGGCCAGGAATTGCGGATTACCTCCTGCACCATGAAGGTGCAGTAGGCGCCGATCATCACCATCTCGCCATGGGCCATGTTGATGACCCCCATCACCCCGAAGGTGATGGCAAGGCCGATGGCGGCAAGCAGCAGGACGGAGCCGAGCGACAGGCCATACCAGACATTCTGGCCGGCATCCCAGAAGGCAAGCCGCTTTTCGATTTTTGCCTGCGCGGCGTCGATATCGGCCTGAAGTTCGGGCTCCAGACTGCCGCGCGCGGAAAGCAGAATGGAAATTGCCTCGCGTCCGCCGATTGCGGCGATATCGTCAATCGCCTCGGTTTTCGCCTCTATCCCGGCATTGGAATTGAGAATGGAGACGGCACGCGCCTGGGAAAGCGCCGATTTGACCTCGCCGTCTTCCTCCCGTTCCAGCGCCTGCTCGATGAGGGCGAGATTGTCCTCGCTCGGGGCGCTCATGAGTTCGTGTGCAGCCGAAAGCCGGACATTGCGGTCGGGGCTTCCAAGCGTCAGGCCGGCAAGGGCGGCATCGATTGCGCGTCGGAGATTATTGTTGACCCCAACCTTTTCCAGTTCGCGCTTGGAGGCTTCCCCCACCTGTTCACCGGTCAGCGGGTCGATCAGCAGAAGATTGCGCCGCGAACTGGCATCGGCCGTCATGAAGACCTTGCCATCATCCTCGCGGTAATAGAGATCGCCGGCGGCAAGCGATTTCAGCGCCGGCACCACGGCAACATCCCCGGTGGCTGCGAGTTTGTTGACCTGCTCTTCCGTTTCGGAAAAATTCCGCGCCGTTGCAAAGCCGTCAATCATGCCCTGCAGGTCGTCGGCGGCCTTCAGGGAAAGCGGCGCACATGTCAGAAAAACAATAAGTGAAAGAATAAAGGCTCTTAAATAGCGCATGCGAGAAAGAGATGACATGTGCGCCCCCGATTTTGGTGGCCCGTAACGGCCACCCCCCTGTTCATCAGGCGCGGCAGAACCGCGCCTGACAATGACGTCGTCGGATTACTCGGCAGCCATGCCGCCGCACTGACCGGTCTCGGTGTTGAAGTTGCCGCACGACATCGGAGCGCGCCAGTCGGCAATCAGGTTCTTGGAGTCGGGCAGGTAATCGGACCACGCATCACCTGCGACCAGGCCGGGCGTTTCGTAGACGATGTCGAACTGACCGTCGTCCTGGATTTCACCGATCAGAACCGGCTTGGTGATGTGGTGGTTCGGCATCATCGCGGAGTAGCCGCCCGAAAGGTTGGGAACGGAAATGCCGACCATGGCGTCGATCACGGCATCCGGATCGGTGGTGCCGGCCTTTTCAACGGCCTTCACCCACATGTTGAAGCCGATGTAATGGGCTTCCATCGGGTCGTTGGTCACCCGGGCATCGTCGCCGGTATAGGCATGCCATGCGTCGATGAAGTCATAGTTCGCATCGGTATCGACCGATTCGAAGTAGTTCCAGGCAGCCAGATGGCCGACAAGCGGACCGGTATCAAGACCGGCAAGCTCTTCCTCACCAACGGAGAAGGCAACGACCGGAGTATCGGAAGCCGAAATGCCCTGGTTGGCCAGTTCCTTGTAGAACGGCACGTTGGCATCACCGTTGATGGTGGAAACGACGGCGGTCTTCTTGCCTTCGGAGCCGAAATTCTTGATGTCGGAAACGATCGTCTGCCAGTCGGAGAAGCCGAACGGCGTATAGTTGATCATGATGTCTTCATCGGCAACGCCGTGATCCTTCAGATAGGCTTCGAGGATCTTGTTGGTCGTGCGCGGATAGACATAGTCGGTACCGGCCAGAACCCAGCGCTCGACGCCTTCGTTCTCCATCAGGTAATCGACGGCGGGAATGGCCTGCTGGTTCGGTGCGGCACCGGTGTAGAACACGTTGCGCTGGCTTTCCTCGCCCTCATACTGGACGGGATAGAACAGGATGTTGTCGAGTTCCTCGAACACCGGCAGAACCGATTTGCGCGAAACGGAGGTCCAGCAGCCGAAGACAGCCGAAACGCCGTCACCTTCGATCAGCTCACGCGCCTTTTCCGCAAAAAGCGGCCAGTCGGAGGCCGGGTCGACGACGACAGGCTCAAGCTGCTTGCCCAGAAGTCCGCCCTTTTCGTTCTGCTCTTCGATGAGCATCAGCATGGCGTCTTTCAGCGTCGTCTCCGAAATCGCCATCGTGCCGGACAGCGAATGCAGGATGCCGACCTTGATCGTGTCTTCCTGCGCGAGAGCAGCGGTTGCGGTCGATACCGTCAGCGCCGCCAGAAGCGCCGCGCCGGTCAGTCCCTTTTTGAATTTCATGTTATTTCCCCTCAACGGATTATCGCCTGAATGGCGTCTGGAAATCGCGGCGCCCGAAAACGAACGCCTGCGCCAACTATCGTTGAGGCAAAGAAAACCCCACATACGTCATTTGACGTATGTGGGTCAGTTTGTTGGAAAAGGTCCTCACCTTTCACATTCGCCATGCCGGCCTTGCGCCATTACTGTCCGGTTTGAAATCGCTGAATTTTGTAACTTCCCCGATTTCAGGACTCGCTTTTCTCTCCGCGGCTTTGGCCGAAAAACACCCACCCACCCCATGTCGGGTCATCAACTCTGTTGTTGTTGATTGTCCCTTATCCTTGCGTTGATGGTTATGATGATTTTTCGCATTGTCGCGGCGATTGCGACGATGGGTGGTTTTCCATTTTGGATGAGGCGTTTGTAGAAGGGTGCGAATTGTCCCTTTCCCTGTGCGGCGCACATGGCGGGCATGAACAGGGTTGTCTTGACCTGGGGCCTTCCGCCCCGTTGTCGTCGGCGTCCGTTTGCGTTGCCGCTTTCGCTGGGGTGGGGCGCTGTCCCTGCCAGAGCCGCCGCCTGTCGGCGCCCCATTGAGCCCAGTTCGGGAATTTGAGCCAGAAGGCTTGCCGCGCTCAGGAAGCCGACGCCGC